>NZ_JAFREP010000010.1 GCF_017377855.1 Acanthopleuribacter pedis | reverse complement strand
AGCAAGGAACTCCCCGCGGCAAGTTAACCTCAGTCTCTAGTAGACCTCAATCCCAACAGCATTTTTTCTCCTCAAAAGCCTTTCACAAAAAGAAGGTTTTTGAGGAGAAAAAATGCCCCCGCTGAACACGGCCGCTTCATCGGCCGCTAGGCCGGGGTATGCCTGGCTCTAACAAAAACGGTGGAACCTGAGATTTCCCCTTGCACTCAAACCCACAACACACTATCTGGGCTACAACGTCCTGTGAGAATGCTCACCGCACCCATTGGGTGCGGTCGTGCGCGACCCCGGCCCGCCTTTTCCAAGCCATTTCGCTCCAGATCTTTAGCGAATATCCCACGCTCTTATCGCGCTTCTTAGGTGAAAATTTCCCAACGGATATTCTGGTGCATGCTTACGCCTAGTGTTCCCGACACAACGGCGGCGCCGTGGGAAAACGAGGACGGCGGAAGCGCAGAGGCGCCGTCGTAGCGTCCCCCGGGGTGGTACCGTCTCACCATTGTCGTCGAACCGTCCTTTTCGTCGTGCAACAGGTTGCTCGGTGTGGCTCGGTTTCCAGGTAACCTGGTGGTTCCACCGGCTTGATGCCGACCCATCGATGTGCGGCTACCCGCGGTCGGCGCCCAACCGGGTCACCCTGCCTTTTGGCGTCGTGTTTTGGGTTTCCAAAAGCGTTTATTCGGCCACGCTTAAGGGGTTGTTGAGACGGCCCCAGTAATTACAAACATCTTGGGCGAGTTTCATGAAATCGCCAAAATCCATCGGCTTGACCAGGTAGCTGTTCACATGGGATTCGTAGGCTTTGATTTTGTCTTTTTGGCTGGCCGAGGTGGTCAGCATCACCACGGGGATGGTTTTCAGGTTTTCCGAATTTTTGATGTAATCCAGCACTTCCAGGCCGTCCATTTTCGGGAGCTTGAGATCGAGCAAGATTAAGCTCGGTCGCTCCGCGTCTTCAAACGGCGCGCGCCGTTCGAGAAAAGCGACCGCCTCCTCACCGTCGGCGGCACGCCAGACCCGGGGTTTCTGGGCGGTTTCACACAAGGTGAACTGAATGAGTTCGGCGTGTTGGTCGTCGTCCTCAACAATCAAAATTTTAAATTTATTGCGTTGATCCTTCATGTGTCGCCCCGTCGTTACGTTGTGTTGCTGTTTCCCCATGACGTGGGAATTCGAGATGGAAGGTACAACCGTTGCCCTCGGATTCAATCCAGACTTTGCCATGGTGGGTTTTCATGATTTTTTTGACAATGGCCAAGCCAATACCGGTGCCTTCAACCGAAACATCCAAGCGTTGGAACAAACCGAAGACCCGGTCGTGGTGGCGCTTGGGAATGCCGTTTCCGTTGTCTTTCACATAATAGTGAACCGAGTCGGCATCCTGCTCGCCGCCCACCTCGATGATGGGGTTGGTGATCAGGGACGTGTACTTAAGGGCATTGCTCATTAGATTATCAAAAACTTGAGAAACGCGTATTTCGTTTCCACGGATTTCCGGTAAGTTTTTTTGGATAACGATCTCGGCCGGGTACATTTCGATCAAGCCCACTAAATTGGTTTGCACGTTTTGCAGCACCTCGTTCATGTCCAGGCGCTCCATGTCCGTCTCCGCGCGGCCCACGCGGCTTAAATCCAGCAGGTCGTTGATGAGCTCGCTCATGCGGCGGTTGGCTTTCTCAAGCGTTGGTAATTTTTGCAGTGCCTCTTCCGCTTTCCCTTGCGCCGCAAACACCTTCATCATGCCGATGAAACCCATGCTGGTGACCACCGGACTTTTCAGGTCGTGGGAAACGGTGTAAACGAACTGTTCCATTTCGTTGTTGGAACGCTCTAGTTCGCGTTTGTGTTGGTCCAGTTCCTGGGTAAGTTCTTGGGAGCGCGCCAACAGGTGTTCGGTTTCTTCGTTGCGTTTGGCAAAGACGCCCGCGGCCCGCGCCATGATGCCGATCTCATCCTTGCGATCCACGCCGGGGATGCTGGTTTTTTCGCCGCGGGACAGCTTGAGCAGGGTTACCGAAACCGCGCGAATCGGTTGGGTGATGCTTAGGCCGATAAACACCGAGAAGAACAAACCCAAGATCATGCAAGCCACCGAAAAAATCAGGTTAAACGACTGGGTTCGGTTGGTGTTGTTTTGAATTCTACTGATGACGGGGTTCATTTCATCCAAAATACTGTCGCGCAGGCCGGCGGAGACGTAGCTGAACTCCAATGCTTCACCGGCCATCACCACCCCGGTCAGGTACAAAAAGGAACGGGTTGCTTGCATGATGCGCAGGGAGAGGTTGGTGAGCCCGGAAATGGCCTGGCGCAAAAATACCGCATCTTGCCCCGGTTCCTTCGCCAGTTCGCGGTCCAGGGCTTCGATGGTGACGAGGCTTTGTTCAAGGGGATAGGCTTCAAGCTGGAGCAGGTAGTTGAACAGGTTTTCCTCGAGGGATTTGATTTCAAAGAACAGGCGCCGACCCAGGTCGCGGTTGTGGTTCTTGCCCGCGCGGTAGTTTTTCAACGCTTGTTCCAACTGGCGATGGGCCAGGGCAAGTTCTTCGTCCTCAAGCCTTTTGCGCAACCGCCGTTGTTCGACCGCATCGAGGAAGGTACCGCGGTATACCTTGAGGTGGCCTTCCATGCGTTTGAGCAATGCCAAGCTGTTGTTGTCGCGGTTCAGGCGTTTCAAGTCGGTCAGGCGCCCTTCGATTTCACCCACCACCACCAGCGTGCGGTCGGCAACGCTGTCGTGACCGGTATAACTGAAGACTTGCACGTAGCGCTGGACCTCGGAAACCTCGCGGTTCAATTCCAGCACCATGGTGGCGCGTTCGTTGAGGTTGCGGAAGGTGTTGAATTCGTTTTTAACCAAGTTAAAGCCGCTGTAGGAAACCCCGCTAATCAGCCCGATACCAAGGATTAGCAGAAGAAAGCCAAGCATGATCCGGGCGCGAATGCTGCCCCAAAAGGAGCCTGTTTCGGGAGCGGCGGTGATGGCGCGTTCGTTCATGAAAGCAAGAACTCCTTCCATTTAATCAAGCTGTACTCGTATTGCTGCATGACCGTGTTCCAGACGGCCACGTTGCTGAAGCGCTTGAGGTAGGAGCCGCCGCGGCGCGTTTCACCGGGTTGGACGGCGGGTTCTCCATGCGTGTTGTTGAGCACGGTGCCGGTGGGTTTTCCCGCGTACCAATAATTCCATTCGTCCTCGCTGAGGAAGGATTTTGAGAGGTGTGGGGTGGAAATATAGTAACCCTGGCGGGCGATAAAGGCGCCGGGCCAACCGGACAACCACCAGTTCATGTAGGCGTAGGCGGCGTCGGCCCGGGCGCCGGTGGTGGCACTGGAAAGGCACATCACCCCGTGCCACGCGCGGTAACCCTCGCGCGGTGCCGCGTACAAACAGGGAATGCCGCGACCACGTAGCGCGGCCACGCCGGGCGAGAACATGCTCTCCACCAAGACGCCGTCCCGGGCCATAAAGTCGACCGATTGGGGAACCGAGGTCCATACGCCGCGGAAGTGGCCTTTCATTTTGTAGTCGTTGAGGATGCTGAAGAGCTCGTCCAACTCGTTTCGGGTCATATTGGCGATGTCGGTGAAGGTCATTAAGCCCTTGGCGCTCGCGGCCAGGGCGAGATCGAACAGGCCGATCGTCGGTGCGTTGACGATGGCTACCTTGCCGCGAAAGCGATCATCCAACAACCATGCCCAACTTTCCTCGTCGTATTCGCTGCCCGGTGGAATTTCCGCCGAGTTATACCCAATGGAATCCACGTTGTGAACGTAGGGGAGGAACGAGATTTCCTCCGTGTTGTTTTCCGAAAGTGCGCCGTCGGGTTGGACGTGCAGCAAACGGTAGGGCGCATCGCCCGCGCCGAAACGTGCCTCGGGGGTGAGCTTGCCGGTTTTGGTTAAATCGTTGACCTCGTCCCATTTTTCGATGCGTTTCTTGTCGATGGGTTGGATCGCCCCCGCGCGCCACAATATATTGATGCTGTTGGACCATTGCTCGTAAAGGTCAAAGGATTCGGGGCGCGTCGATGCTTTGTGGAGTACCTGGGCGCTGCCGCCGGGTTCGAACTGGATGTCGATGCCGAGGTCGCGCATCGCCTGGGTGCGCAACTCTTCTTGCAGCGTGACGTGGGTGCCCAAAACCCGAATGGCAAACTTTTTGGGTACCCAGACCGCGGGAAAGGCGCTGTAGGTGCTCGCGACGGCGGCGCAGATTCCGGTTTTGAGGAACGAACGGCGTTTCATGCTGAGGTACCTTTTAGAAGCGACCCCAGGGGTCGACAGAATGCCTGAGCGCGGTTCAGCCCGTGAAAAAGCTAGGGTCCGCGAGGTTTTCGAAAGGCGATGATTTTTGACCTATCGTCAGACCCCGAGTTTTTCTTAAAATTCTAGCGGTATTTCAAGGAAAGTCTTGTACTGGTGCGGGGTTGTCGCTGCTCGCGTGCGAGAAACCGTGCTCTGTGCTTTAACCTAAGCGGCGCTGAAGCGAGGGGGGTTTAGCTAAAGATCTGGAGCGAAAGGGCCTGGAAAAAGCGGACCGGGGTCGCGCACGACCTGCACCCACCGGGTGCAGTGAGCCTTTTCACTGGCCGTTGCAGCCCAGAGGTTTAGCTATAACCACCGCGATTTATCGCGCTTCTTAGGTTTTACCATGCAAGTGATTGCGATATGCTAGCCTTATCGTTTTTTGTCGCCTTTCGTCGTGGGAAGCGGTTGGTGCGCCTGCCGGCTCGGACGGTTTCCGCCGGCCCGGTATTTCCTGCATAGCAAAGGGTGGACGGCTTCGAGGTAATAACCGTTCTTTCTGGTATTTTATTGATGCTGAAGGGCTTTCCCCATGAACGTTGATGATCAACTTGCGTTTTTTCAAAAAAATGTCGCTTTTTTCGACCGTTCCTCCGACCAGGTTTTATCTTCCGTCGTTCCTCACTTCAAGCCACGCGTGGTTGAAGCCGGCGAATATTTGCTGCGCCAAGGCGATTCCGGCCGCGAAGTTTTTGTGGTCAAGCAGGGCTTGTTCGAAATTTTATTGGAGGACCATCGCGGTCGCTCCCAGCGCATCGGCTGGGCCGAGTCCGGTGATTGGATTGGCGAAAGTGCCGTGCTTACCGACCGCCCGCGAACCTACACCGTGGTGGCCCGACGCGATTCGGTCGTTTACTTCACCGACGCCGATTCCTTTCGCAAGGCGTTTCGTCCCAACTGGTCGCTGCTGCGCCAAATCGCCGGCTTTTTGATGGAACAACGCGCCAAGTTGCGCAAACCCCGGCCCGGCTCGATTCTGATCGCGGCCAGTTGTTCGCGCGGCGGTGAATTAGGTGAGCTGGTCCGCAACAGTTTGCGCAAGGCGCTGGAGATTCGCGACGACGGAGCCTATCTCGAAAGTGAGCAATTTAAAGAGCAATTCCAAGTAGAGGATTTGAAACGACCCTCTCATGATCCGCGTCGCATTGCCGCCACCGAATGGCTTAACCTGGAGCAAAACGACCACCGGTTTGTGGTTTTGATGACCGACATGAAAAATTCGCCGTGGAATGCGTTTGTGTTGCGGCAGGCCGATTTGGTGTGCAGTTTTAACTCCGTCAAACGCGACCCCCAGCCCGTTTCCCGCGAAATGCAGATTTTTACCACCCGCATGAGTCGGCCCGCCGAACTCGTGCTGGTTAACCCGCTGGACAACCTGCGCGATGTCGACCCCGAGGCCTGGTCCGCGCCGCGCCACCTCGGCCGCGTGCATATTTTGTCCGCACCGCACGATGTCCAGGCCAGCCGCTTGCTCGATCAGTTGGTCGACAACATGGCTTGGCCGGAACGTTTGTCCGAGTTCGCGTTGTTCCAGGGTATTTCCCCGGAGCAGCGCGCGCTGATTTACGAGGAACTGCGGTGGACCTCTGTCGACGGCGGCCAAACCCTGATTAGTGCCGACGATCCTGCCCGCTACATCCATTTTGTCAGTACCGGGCGTTTTGTGGTGGAACCGGCCGAGGATCAGCCGGAACGTCGGCGCCGCTATTTGGGCCACGGCGAATCCTTCGGCTTGCGCGAGTTGATGGCCGGTGCCGGCCACCGCGAAACCGTGCGTGCCCTGCGTGACGGCAGCGTGGCGCGCATTCGCCGCGAACGTTTTTTGACCCTGATGGAAGATTTACCCAGTTTGAGCCGCAACGTCGCCACAAAAATGGCCGAATCCTCGTTGCGTGCCGGTGCCAGCGAACGCCAGCACGTCAGCAACATTGTGTTGTTGCCGATTACGCCGCACATGGATGTGAGCCCCATCGCCGACATGCTCGCGCAAGCCTCGCGCGCCTTCGGGCCGTCGAAACATTTGGAGTCGGCCATCGTCGAGGGTTACCTCGGCGCCGGCATGTCGCGCATTGGCCGCGGCGAGGCCGGCGACTCCAACCTCTTGGAATACTTCCACCGTTTGGAAGCCAATTACACCACCCTGGTTTACGCTTGTGATTCCGGCGACACGCCCTGGACCATGCGCTGCTTGCGCCAGGCCGACCGCCTCGTGTTGGTCGCCGAGGCCGACGGTAGCCCCGAGATCGCCGCGCTGGAACGGAAGATTATGGAAGTGCTCAAACGAACCGGCCACGCCCCGTGTCATCTGGTGCTGATCCAGCGCCCGGAGGCGATTGAAGGCAAAAACACCATCGCCTGGCTCAAACCCCGCGATTACCTCGCGGGCCACCACCACATTCGCAAGGGCAACCGGTCCGACCTCGAGGCGCTGGCGCGCAAGTTGACCAACCGCGCCGTGGGCGTGGCCTTTAGCGGGGCCACCATCGGCGGTGTCGCCCACCTTGGCGTTTTCCGCGCCTTGGTCGATCAGAACCTGCCGATGGATGTGGTGGCCGGCAGCAGTTCCGGTGCCGTCGCCGCCGGTTTGGTCGCCATGGGCTTGTCGCCCAGCGACGCTTTCAAACGGGGTAGCGGTGCCCAAGCGAGCCGCCACACCTTGTTTCCGCGCCAACCGCCCTACGTGTCCTTGACCACCGGTGAGGAGATGAACCGGCTTTACAAACAAACCTTTGGCGAAAGTCGGCTCGAGGACCAACTCATCAATTGCCTCTTTACCGCCGTGGATATCAACCGTCACCGCCTCGTTCGCCTGCGAACCGGACCCATCTGGCTGCTGGTACGGGCCTCGTCCTCGTTACCCGTTTTGTGGCCCCCCGTGTGGATCGATGATAACCTACTCGTCGATGGCGGCATGGTGTCCTACCTGCCGCTCGACGAGATTCGCGAGGATTGTGCCGAGGGGCTGGCCGTGGCGTCCGATTTGGATACCGGCACCGGCCAAGAACAATCCGCGTTTGGGAACTGCAAGCGATATCCCCAATCCATTTCCGGCTGGCGCGTCCTGCTGGAGCGCATGCTTTCGTTTCGTAAAGGCTTGCGTTATCCCAAGATGGGCGATATTTTGTTCCACTCGTTGTGTTACTCCAGTTTGCAGGCGCGTCGCAACGCCGCCGAATCCGAATCGCTGCTGGTCGTGCGGCCCGAATTGGGCGCCTTCGACCGCTTTCAGGCCGACGCCGCCGCCTTGATCGAACTGGAACGGTTAACCTACGAAACAACCAAAGCCAAGTTGGCCGGCAAGCGGTTCTCCTTCCTGGGGTAAGCGCCCGCCGCCTCCCCCAGGAGACACTGTCATGACCGAGTCGCGTTCTTCCGGTGAGATCAGTCGCCGTTCTTTTTTTCGATACATGGGTGCCGGCGCCGTGGCCGGCGGGTTACCGTTTTTTAACTGTACCTCGAGCAAGGTCGGCGAAACACCCGCCGGAAAAGCCGCCCAAACCGGCTGGGTCGCCGCCGACGGCAAACCCAACTGGACCGAACCCGCGCGACCCGTGCCCTCCGCCGCCGCGCCCAAGCAGGCGCCGCCCTCTGTTTTCACCGTCAGCGACGGGCTCGAACTGGCCGAGGGATTTTCCTACCGTATCATCGCCGGCTGGGGTGATCTGCTCGGCGCCGACGGCCACCAAATCCGCTTCGGCTACAACAATGATTACACCGGTTTGTTGCCCGTGCCCGGCTCGAAAACCGATTATTTCCTGTTCGTGAACCACGAGGACATTTCGGCGCGTCCGTGGTTGCAGGGCATGGCCAAGTTCCGCGAAACCGCCGCCTTCGATGTGGGGCTGGCGCCCGACCCCGCCGACCCCAAAAAACCGGTGACGCGCGTGGCCGGCACCACGGTTCCCGGCAATGCCATACCCCTGGCCCAAATAGCCGCCTTGCCGGAGCCGGCCAGAGCCGAGATCCACCGTCTGTGCGAAACGGCCCTCGACGATTTGGGGATTTCCATCGTGCGCGTGCGCCGTGACGATTCAGGCAGCTTCAGCGTGGTGCGCGATGCGACCGATCACCGCCGTTTCAGCGGGATTGCCCCCCACAATGTCAAAACCATGGCCGGCGAGGACGCATCCTCCTTCGACGGACCGGCCGCCTTCTTGTTCAACAGCGCGCCGCGTGGCACCTTCGGCAATTGCAGCGGCGCCACCACCCCCTGGGGCACCTTCCTCACCTGCGAGGAGAACATTCAGAACCACCTCAACCCCGGCGTGACGCCCGCCGGTGCCGAGCTGGAGACCGACCGCAAGGGCGTGATGTTCCAGGTGAGCCGCAAAGGGGACGGCACCGTCGACGGTTCGATTCCGGCCCCCAACTTCATCTATGGTTTCGGGTTCGGTTTGGAAAAGCCGCTCGATGGTCGCGAGTACGGCTGGGTCTGCGAGTTCGATCCGGCCACGGGCCAAATGAAGAAACACACCTGGCTGGGCCGCTTCCGCCACGAGAACCTGGCCCCGCGCGTGGTGGCGGGCAAGCAGATGGCGGCCTACATGGGCGACGACCGCCGCGGCGGCCACGTCTGGAAATTCGTGAGCAAACAAAAAGCCAAAGACGCGCGCGGCGAAACCAACCTGCTCAGCGACGGCACCTTGTATGCCGCCCGCTTCGAACCGGGTTTCAGTGGCGAATGGTTGCCCCTGGTGCCCGAGCAAAAGCTGGTCCGCCCGCAACCGGAACACTGTAGCCGCGGCCGCTTGACCCTACCGCGCCGACCCAGCGGCGGCGAGGTTCTGGTCGGCACCGAACCAGGCGAGGGCGTTTTGTCCGTCGACGCCTGGGTCGCCGAAATCGAAAACTATACCAACAAAGCGTTTGACGCATGCACCCTGGGCGACCTGGTGGAAGGCGCGGACCGCGACCAAAAGCAGGGTTTGCTGGTGCTGGATGCCTTCGTGATGGCCAACGCAATCGGCGCCACCCCGTCCTCGCGCCCGGAAGATCTCGAGGTGCACCCTGGCGACGGCAGCGTGTATATCGCCTTCACCGATCACACCGGCAGCGGTTCGGGTTCCCCGGACCAGCGCATTTTCGAGGACGCCGTCGGCGACGTCTCGCGTCGATACGGCGGCATCTACCGCTTGATCGAAGCGGAGGACGACCCCGCGGCGACACGGTTTAGCTGGGGCAAGTTCGTCAGTTCCGGCGACGTCTGCGACGCGGGCGGCGGTTTCGCCTGTCCCGACAACCTGGCTTTCGACCCACAAGGCAACCTGTGGCTGGTGACCGACGTTTCCTCGGGCACCCTCAACCGCGGCAACGCCTCGGATAAAAAAGCCTTCCAACCGGGCGGCAAACGCTATCCCGGCGTGTTTGGCAACAACGCCATGTACATGGTCCCGGCGGACGGCCCGTCACGGGGCGTGCCCCATTGCTTCGCGGTGGGTCCCTGCGAGTGCGAGCTAACCGGCCCCACCTTCGCGGCCGACGGCCGAACCTTGATTCTTTCGGTGCAGCATCCGGGCGAAATCTACGGCACCCGTACGAGGGCCGAGCCGGCGGGCAAAGAACGCTTCCGAATCCGCAACGGGGAAGGGCAGATCGTCGCCCAGGAGCGCGAGGTCCCCCGCGGCAGCAACTGGCCCTCAGACCAATTGGACACGCCACCCCGCCCCTGCGTCGTCGCCATCATCAAAGGGTAAAACTTAAAAAGCGCGAGGTATCGTGTTTTTTAGGTGAAATACAGAAATGGGGCCTCAAACGAGACCCCCCTTCGTTTAACGCGGTTTCACGGCGTTGCCCTGCGACCGGAAAGCATGCGAATGTCACGCCCTCGTCAAGGCGGTCATTGTGGGGTGGACAGTAGGCTACCTAGAAACAACGGGGCAAAACCGAAAATCTTAACCGGTTACCGCCCCGCACAAAGGGAACGCCGGCACCGATACCGTTGGCAAGGTAAATCCTTGCTGGATACCAACTCTGGGTTGGGTACGGGCGCGAAGCAGCCCACGACCAACCCAGGGTATCCCCCAGGTCTCCAGAGTGTTGCCGTGTCCATCAGTAAGCACGCGGATGTCCCTCCCTCGTCAGGGCAATCATTGTGAGGACGGTAAATAGCTACCCAGAATGGACCGGGGCATAACCGCCGATCTAAATCGGTTACCGCCTCGCAGAAGGGGGACGCCGGCACCGATACCGTTGGCAAGGTGAAGCCTTGCCGGATTTCAGCCCTGGGTTGGGTGCGGGTGCAAAGCAGCCCGCGACCAACCCAGGGTCACCAATTAGTTTTCACAATGTGCTCTGGAAGAGCACCGGTAGAAACTCAACAATCACAATATGTTGCGCAAAACCATCTCCGCGTATTTTGTTACTGATGCAAGAAAGCGGCACGCAACTGGGGCAATCCCTGTTGCGTACCGCGCTATTTAAACGGAGCCTTTGATTTTAGCGGGTGTGCTCGAAAACCGAACCCGTCTCCTCGAATCGATCAGGTTTCTGTTTTTTGTTTCCCGTTTACCAATGACAGGTACCGAACTTGAACGTCGAACCGTTTACCCCTGAAATGGTGCTGCCCGCGTCCAGTTTGTAACCCGGTACATTAATTTCTTGGAAATTCGTGCTTTCCAGCTCAATTGAGGTCGTTCCGAAAAACACAAAACCACCCTTGGTGCGGTTGATACAATCCGGGGCTACCAGGCTGTTGCCCGTCATTTTCGGGGCGGTGCAATTGGTGAGTGTTACATGGCCGTAGTTGCCCGAGCCGGCTTCGCCGAGGATTTGGTTATGGGAGATGACCGGCGCCTGCTGGGATTGGATGTTCATGGCTGAAAAACCAAAGGGGCGGCCGCCCTGATTGGAAAGTCGGTTGTAGATAAATTGGTTATTCGAGGTTGGACTCGCCGACCAGGCGACAATCGCCCAATCGCGACTGTCGTTGATTCGGTTGCTCATGACACGCACGTCGCGGTAGGTGCCGCCTTTTGTGTTTAAGATGATGCCGCTGCCGGTTTTGGTGATGGTGTTCCCGAGAACAAGGACACCTTCAATACCATGTCCCGCCGCGGGGTAGGCCACCAGTTCAATGCCACCCCCGTTCTCTGGGAAAATTTGGTTCCCTGAAATGCGGCTATCGCGTAAATAGTGCGATTTGATCGCGGCCGTTCCGTCACCATAAAACTCGTTGCCGGTAAGGACATGGTTACTGCCATTCACGCGGATACCGTTAATGGAATAACCGCTAAAGGAACTGTTGGTGACGGTCACGTTCCGCGTGTTGTTCAGCACGGAGGCATGATCGCCTTCCATGTAAATGCCGCCGCCGTATTCGATATTTTCAACATGCATGTTATCCACGAAGAGTCGCTGGGTATCGTTTTCATTGAGCCACAGGCCGATCCCCCAAATATTGGTGAAATGGCAATTCACCAGCTCGCCGCCGGTTCCAGAGGCAATACCCAAGGCGGTCCCGCTTGGTTTGTGTTTCTTTAGAATTGGGTTCCAACGCATGCGGCGTGCTAAACCGGAATTCAGGAAGTTGGTATTGCGAAATTCATAGGTGCCGTGGATATTAAGACCCATCAGTCCTTCTTGTGCGTCTCGAATGACACAGTTCTCGAGCTTCACCCGGGCGGCTCCGCGAAATACCACCAAGGTAGGGACTTCCTCGGCGGTTGTTGCGCCCTGAACCTCAATGCCGGTGAGTTCGATATCACCCGTTGCATGGATCACGAGACCGTTGGTTTCGATTATGGGTGCCGTTCCCGGCGCCGCGGCCAAACGCACGGAAGTTGTAGTGGTTTCCCAGGAATGGATGAAGATGGTTCGATCCAACAGGACGGTACCGGTTGGGCCGGCATCGCTGAGCGCGACATCAAGTGCGGCCCCCCAATCGCCATCGCCGGCAACATAGCCGTCATAGTCTTTTAAATGCACATCTTGAGCAAATGAGAAATAGCAAAAACCAATGAGCGCAAAAACACTCGCAACGTATTTCATAAAAAATCCTCAATTTAAAAAATAAAATCGGCTGCTTTCAGCCGACTACGAGGTAATTCCCCTTAGGAGGGAGAATCCGCCATTTTTCACAAAATAACTCAGCTAGATTTCTGTGGGGGGTCCCAAGCACAAGGGAATTGGTTTCTTCGTCGGCCGGCGATCAACGGAATCGGAGAGAAGGGCGGCCAAACGCGCGAACAGGTTTGTGCAACGGTTAGGCTTTATTTTGGATGGGCGGTTGTTCGACTTGAGTTCGGTTGTGGATGGTGGCAACGCGAGGATCGCTATCTGAAACAACGGTTGCGGAAACCGGTCCCCGCACGTTCCCGCGCTTTGCTGAATGCTGAAGGGGTGCTTTGATTGAATCGCGGACGTTTGTCTCTTGGTTCATCTTGGCGGCGCGTCGGTGAAAGGTGAACAATAACAATAGTTTGCGTGATCCTTTTTTCGGAGATTCAGAGATATCCGGGTCCATTTATAGGGCTTCGGTGATAAGCTTACGGTTTATTCATGAGGGCGACGCCGCAAGCTGTATGTGTATCCACTTCCCGTGCGGAACGAAAAGCCGTCAGGCTGGAATGCCCTCGCAACACCCTAAATTTCCAAAAGTGAGTACCTTATCATGTCTGATACCCCTTCATCTCAATCCAACGCCCCAGAGCACAAAGAGCAAGGCTGGTTCGGAAAGTTCCTGAACCTTGTTGAATGGCTCGGTAATTTATTGCCGCATCCCGTGATTCTTTTTGCCATGTTCGCTCTTGGTGTCATTTTGGTTAGCGGCATTGCCGGCTTGTTCGATCTTTCCGTTGTCGATCCTCGGCCCGAAGGCGCAAAGGGGCGAAGTGCAGACGGCATGATTTACGCCGTCTCCTTGATGAACGGGGAAGGCTTGCGGCTCATCGTCTCTGGTTTGGTTACCAATTTCACCAACTTTGTGCCCTTGGGAACGGTGCTTGTCGCCATGTTGGGGGTCGGCGTCGCCGAGCGTTCGGGGTTACTCACGGTCGCCATTCGGCTGCTGGTTCTCAAAGCGCCGCCTCGTTTCATCACGGCGGCTTTGGTTCTCGGCGGCGTGCTTTCCAACACGGCTTCAGAAATGGGTTATGTGGTTTTGGTGCCGATGGCGGGGTACATTTATCTTTCGCTCGGACGCCATCCTATTGCCGGCATGGCGGCGGCTTTTGCCGGCGTATCGGGTGGTTATAGCGCCAACTTATTGATTGGCACGGTCGATCCCTTGCTTTCGGGTATCACCCAGGAAGCAGCTCAGTTGATCGATCCCGCTTACCAGGTTCACGCCGCGGTGAATTATTACTTTATGGCGGGTTCTACCTTCCTGATTACCATCGTTGGGACCTTTGTGAGCCTTGTGATTGTCGAACCGCGCTTGGGTACCTATGACCCCAGTCTCGCCAGTGAAAAACTGGATACGTCCGATACGCTCAAGCCCGTCTCCGGTCTCGAAATTCGCGGCCTATGGATGGCGGCCTTTTCCGTATTGGTTTTAATGGGGATCGTTGGTTTTATGTTGCAATCAGGCGGCGCCTTGCGGAACCCCGAAACCGATGAAATCTTAAACTCACCCTTCCTAAAGGGCATCGTGGCCTTCATCTTCATCTTCTTCCTGGTCCCGTCCGTGGTTTACGGCAAAGTCGTCGGTACCATTAAAAAGGGCGACGACGTGGTCGATGGTATGGCGAAAGCGATGAGTACGCTTGGTCTTTACATTGTGCTGGTCTTCTTTGCCGCGCAGTTCGTCGCCTTTTTCAAATTGACCAACCTCGGTTCGATTTTAGCGGTGACGGGCGCTGATTTCCTCAAGGATATCGGCTTAACCAACGCACTGGTGTTCATCCCGTTTATTCTGATGTGCTGCTTTGTCAACCTCATGCTCGGTTCGGCCTCGGCGCAATGGGCTGTGACGGCGCCTATTTTTGTACCCATGTTGATGCTGGTGGGTTTCAGCCCGGAGGTGATTCAAGCCGCCTACCGCATTGGTGATTCCACCACCAATGTGATCACGCCGATGATGTCTTATTTCGGACTGATTCTGGCGTTCGCGATGCGTTTCGACAAAAAAATCGGAATCGGCACCATCGTTTCCACCATGCTGCCCTATTCGATGCTTTTCCTTTTTTGCTGGATCATTTTCTTTTACCTCTGGGTGTTTGGGTTGGGCCTTCCCATTGGCCCGGCAACCACGATTTATTACGCCCCAGGAGGCTAAAACAAGAAAAGGCCGTTCCCACACGGCCTTTTTCCTTACAGCTATTGCCCGCAAACCTGGGTGCGATCAGCTTGGACGCTACCCTTTGCCTAGTGCAAGGTGTTCGTGGCACTAACCGGTTTATCGTTCATGGGTGGTGCGACTACCCGGAGGAATGGCAACCCTTGCGTGATTGGGTTGGGCAAACCACTGCCTTGTTTGAAACCTTGCTGCCGGCGTGGACCCATGAAGATGTGGCGGGTCGCTAAATCCTTAGCTTGCTTCTGGTTTGGCGGGGTTTTGGTCGAGGATTTGGTCGTTTTCTCGGGCGCGGGTCGGCATGACCGCGCAGGCTTCATTGCAGCCGAACACCCGGCTGAGTAGGTGGCGGTTGCGGCTGACCCACATGTAGACCCGCTCGGCGATCCAAATGACGCCGGGGATCCATAGGAACAAGGCCACCGGGATGGTGGGTAACATGCGCATGCCGACAAAACGCAGGGCGCGGGCGCCGCGATGGATGCGGCCGGTGCGGGTGACGCAGTGGATCGCTTCCAGCAAATCGGCGCGTTCGATGTTTGGCGCCATTTCGCGGGCCTTGGGGTTGCTGACCGGTAGCAGCGATAGCACATTAAACCAATCCAGCCAGGTGAGGACTTTCATTTGGAAGCGGCACAGGGGGCAGTGATCGTCGTAAAGCAAAATGTGGGTGTCGGTGGTGGAAGACACGGGCGCTCCTCGCGATGGTTGATCGGATCGGTCAGGTCAAAACCTAAGAAACCCGATAAATCGCGGCGATTTTGGTTAAACCTCTGGGCTGCAACGGCCTGTAAAAATGCTCAGGGCCACTTTGTGCGCGTCGTGCGCGACCCCGGTCTGCTTTTTCCATACCATTTCGCTCCAGATTTTTAGCCAAAATCCTCGCGTTTATCGCGCTCCTTAGGTTCAAACGTTATTTCAGCACGGTTGTTGCGTCGCGGCAAGCGATGGTCGTTGCGATGGTTCGCGAATGCGCGTTCTGGGACCGGCGGCGCGGTGGCGGCGTGTGAAACCTTGGCTGAAAGTGGGGATTTCAGCCAGGATCGGGCACGGTTGAACGTAGGATGGGCGTCATCAAGCTCAATAAGGATAAACAGGTTGCCGGGGTGTGCTCGGTCCTGTTCCATGACGCCGGCGGTGCTCGATTTGGCTGCTTGAATCGCGCGGGGCGAACGCCTTGCCGGCATCTTGTCGGTGCTCCGTTCTGTTTAGCCAATGCTTCCTTGCGCACCCGACCCCCAGGGGTCGCTTCTTCCTCTGAACGGCCCGCGCCTAAAGGGAAAATTCGCGAATGAAGGCGCTTCTTTGCCCGCGCTCGGTCCATTTCGCTTGCAACCGGCACGCTCGCGGCCTTCCTGGTCGAGTGTGTTCGCGGTCGGAAGGTCCGCTCTCCGTGGCGAACCTGAGATTGATGCTTGGTTCACGCTGTTCTCGATTCATTTAGTAAGGACATTCATTATGAACCCCTTTGTAACGACCCGATTCGGGTTTCGTGCGACCCAGGTTGTCGCGCTCCTTTTTTTGCTCTTTGGTGCTTTTGACCTTACCGCCCAATCCTCAACCGACTTCGAGGCACGCAAAGCGGCCTTTCGCCAAACGGCCCTAGCCAATCTCAACAACAACGCATTACCCATTCAAGCCTTTGAAGGCCTGCCGCTGTCCGAAACCCATTTGGACGATTTGTTAAGCGGTTTGTTGGACCGCGAAACCTCGGACTTTGTCCTGGTCGTTCTGATGCGGGTCCTGTGCCTGACCGACGCCTACGACGAGCGCATCCTGCCCATCATTACCCAGCTTCCGTTTTGGTTGCGCGAAAACGAAGACCTGCGCGTGTATTGGTCGGAAAACCACATGATCATGTGGATGTCCTCCGATTGGCTGATGATGGAACGCTTCGACTGGTCCGTCGATGACGCTTTGCGCAAGCGTTTGATTCATTACCTCAACCTGAAAATTGAATATGGTTACTACGAATTCTTCTCTTCGACGTACTATCCCTATACGCTGAGCGGGCTGCTTAACCTCGCCGACTTTTCCCAAGACATGGAAATCGCGGCATTGGCGGCAAGCGCCGCGCAACGCCTGATGGCCGACGTGTTGCTCCTGGTGAATGAGCAAGGCGCCTTTTTCCCCGCGGCGGGCCGCAACTACGTGAGCAAATACCTCTCGGCGCTCAACCACAACCACGACAAGGTGAATTACCTGTTCACCGGTTTGGGGCCGGTGCCGACGGACGCCTCCCACGCGAGCGCTTTTGTGGCGACCTCCTCGGTGGACTTTGGTGCAGTGATCGATTCCTGGCGACCCCAGCTCAACCAATCGCTGACCCTGGGGCATCCGCTTTCCCAGGGCGATGTGCTCCACGCCGGTCAAAGCGACATCGACAGGATTATTTTCCAGTGGAGCGCGGGTGGTTACTTCCATCCCGACCTCGCCGAGGATACCTTGTGGTTGCTCGACGAACTCGATCTGTGGGAACACCACGATTTCAACGATTTCGCGGGTTTCGAAGGTTTTCCCGCCTGGGTGGCCTCAACCGGTTCCATCATCCTGGCCTCGATCACGCGGAGTTCGGTGTTAACCGGTGTAAATATTGCTATTTACAAGGACGGTCCGGTATCCTTGACGGCGACCCAAGGCTACTGGAGCGGCCGTTTGGGCTACCAACTATTTCCCTGGGTGGCCTCAACCGGGACCATCGCGGTTTGGACCCAATCCGGCGAGGTCAAAACCGAATGGCGTGACCGCGGCAGCATGAACGCTAACACCCATTTGCCCCACGTGACCCAAAACGACAACGTCGCCCTGGTCATGTATCAACCCAATGTGGATCTGCCGATCTTCGGCATCGACGACCTGGATGTGGCGCTTTATTGGCCGGAAGACCGCTTCGATGAGACCCGGGCCTTTGGGAACTGGGTCCTTGGTCGGGAAGGGGACGGTTATGTCGCGGTGTACAAACACTGTAACGCGGTGATTAACGGCCATTTCGCCTGCGATGACGAACGCGGCCAAACCTGGGCGGTGGTGGTCGGCAACAACCAAAGCCACGGTGATTTCGATGCCTTCGAAACGGTCATCCGCGCCGGTTCGGTACGCGAGCAATGGCGCTGGGACTGGCGCAAATTCACATTCAACTACGTGGCTCGGGTCCAGGTCGACGGCAAAACCATTGAAAAAACCTGGTAGCGGGGTGACGGCGACGCCTCATCGCGCGGTGAGGCGTCGCGTTTTTCTTGGCCCTTTCTTGTATTAACTTGCGCCTATTTGGGCCGATTCACAGGAATGCGCACCAGGAAAGGAACTCAGGAAATGGATTTGGAACTTTCGCCTATACAAGATGCGACACGGTCAAGTCGTGCCGTTGCCGCGTTTATTGATTTGATGATACTTTTCATCGTAACCCTCTCGGTCGTCGGGCTCTTCGAGCCGATGTGGCGAATGATGATGGACCCCGAGTTAAAGTGGCTTAACCGAATGATGGGTTTTGGTACCTGGAGCTTGCTCCATATCTATCTACTGGCCACCAAGGGGCAGACCATTGGTAAACACCTTTGCGATATTAAGGTCGTGCGTGCTGATGGCGAGAAAGCAAGTTTGGGCGCGTTGTTTTGGCGGCATGGTGTGGTGGCTCTGGTAGTGGGTATTCCCCTGATCGGACACTGGTTGGTGATCATCGATATGCTTTCAATTTTTCATGAAAACCAACGGATGTTGCACGATCATGCGGCGGGTACGCGGGTTGTCGTGGCCTAGCCCACCTTTCTCACAAAGAATTCTGCTACGAAGCCGAAGGTCTTGCGATTACGAGGGGGCGGCCTTCCGCGTTACTCGGTCGAGCCGCCTTCGCCTCAGCTGCTACGCCGATAGGTCGGACCCCTGTGCCGTCTCTCGGTCCTAATCTTTGTACTCACAAAGCTTTCTGCTTCTCGCGACGAATTCTTGTGAGAAAAGCGGGCTAGCCGTGACGCCTTAAGACGGCGCCTCGACGACGACGTGGCAGTTGGTGCCGTTGAAGCCGAAATTGTTGACGGCCGCGCGTTTGGGGCGTCCGGCGTGGGTTGGCCAGGGGGTGGCTTCGGTGGGAAAACGGAAGCCGGTTTCGCGTAGCGCGGGATTGACGGTTTGCACGCCGATGTTGGGCGGGATGAGGTTCCGTTCCATCGCCAGCAAGACCTTGGTGAGGGCGGCCAACCCCGATGCGGCTACGCCGTGGCCGATGTTGGGTTTCAAACAGCCCAAGGCCGGCGCGGTTCCGGTGTGGAAGTGCGTGGCCAGCGCGCCTACTTCCAGCGAATCGCCGAGCACGGTGCTGGGCCCCTGGACCTCGATGTAATCGAGATCGTGGGGATCGACGCCCGCCCGTTGGTAGACACGGCGTTGCAGCGCTGCTTGGGCCTCGGGTTTGAGGGCGAGCAGGCCGTTGCCGGTGCCGTTGCTGTTGGTGCCGGTCGCTTTGATGACGCCGCGAATGGTATCGCCGTCGGCGCGGGCACGGTCCAAGCGTTTGAGCAGCAATGCGCCGACACCTTCGCCCAAGACGACGCCGTCGGCGGCGGCGTCGAAGGTGCCGCACACGCCGCGGGCGGAGAGCAGGCCGAGCTCCGCGAGCATGATGTGGTTGTCGGCGGAGGCGGAGACATGAACGCCCGCGGCTAGGGCCGTGTCGCATTCGCCGTCGATGAGGGCGCGACAGGCGAGGTCGAGCGCGACCAGGGACGAGGCGCAGGCATTGTCGACGGCGATACAGGGTCCTTTGAGGTTGAGGTAGTAGGCGATGCGGGCGGCGGCTAACGAATGGGTGTTGCCGGTGAGGCGGCGCGCGCTCAGATCGCGGATGCGGTGGTGGTAATCACCGCCGACGACGCCTGCGAAAACGCCGCACCGCCCTTTGGCCAATTCGCGGGCGGCATACCCGGCGTTCTCCACGGCGCGCCAGGATTCCTCCAGCAGCAGACGGTGTTGGGGATCCATGAGCAGGGCCTCGGCCGGGGAAATGGAGAAGAACCGATGGTCGAAATATTCGGCGTTGGCCAGGTTGGCGCTCCAGCGTGCGCAGCGGGCGCCGTTTTCATCCACGCCCTTTTTTTGGAGGCTGTCGGGCGACCATTTGAAGGCAGGAACGGTTTCGATGAAGGCGCGACCGGCGATGAGGTTGTCGATGAAGCTGTCGGCGTCGGGTGAACCGGGATAGCGGGCGGCGATGCCGATCACGGCGACGTCGTGGCAGGGTTGCGGTGTGCGTCGGCCGGGCGGTGTGGGTTTGGGTTGGCTTGTCGCGGGTTGGGCTCGCGGGATCAGGACGATTTTGCCGGTGGTTTTGCGGGCGGCGAGCCGGTCGAGCGCGGTCGCGGCGTGGCTCACGGGAAACGTGGTTACGGCTGGGAAGTCGGGGGCGCCGGCGGCGAGGTATGCGCGCAAGGCGGCGAAAGAGGGGGCGACGGCGGGTGCGTTTTGGTCCAAAAGGCGGCGCACATCGAGCACGTGGAGCGACTGGTTGGCGACCAGGCGGGAGAGATCCAACCCGTGGGCTGCCCGCCAGGCGGTTAGCGCCAATTCCACGTAACGCCCGTTGGGAGCGAGGCAATCGAGGCCTGCCTGGATCATGGTTTCGCCGAGGCTGTTGACGACCAGATCGACACCGCGACCCGCGCGGGCGGCGCGCACCTGGTCGACAAAATCGGGGATTTGGGTTGGTATCACGGCGTCGACGCCCAGTTGCCGCAGGAAGGGTTCTTTTTCAGGTGAACCGGTGGTGCCGATGACGCGGGCGCCGGCGGCTTTGGCAAGCACGGCGGCGGTGGCGCCGACCCCGCCGGCGGCTGATTGGATCAAAACGGTTTCTCCCGCTTGAAGCTTGCCGAGCTGGAACAGGGCTTGGTGGGCGGTCAGGAAGGCGACGGGTACGGCGGCGGCGGTTGCGAACGCCAGGTGGTCGGGGATGGGGACGCTTTGCCTGGCGGGAACGTTGACGTGATCGGCGTGGCCGCCGAGTTGTGCGCCGGTTACGGCGGCGACGCGATCACCCACGGCGAATCCGGTGACGGAAGCGCCGACGGCGGTCACGGTCCCGGCGACCTCAGCGCCGGGGACGAAGGGGTAGGCGGGCATGTTGGGGTAAAGCCCCTGGAGGCACAGAAGGTCTTGGAAATTTACGCCCGAGGCGTGAACGGCCAAGCTGAGTTCATCCGGGGCGGGTTCCGCGATGGGGTGGTCTTGCCATTGGGCTTGTTCGGTGGGGATGACGCCTTGAAGCACCAAAGCCCGGGTTGTGCCGACGGCGGGTGGCGTCGTGCCGACGGCGGGTGGCGTTGCCCCGACGGCGGGTGGCGTTGCCCCGACAGGGGGTGGCGCCGTTTCTTCTGATGCTCGCACGGCTGCCTGGCGTGGTGCGGTTTTTAGGAAGACACACAGATCGGCCAAACAGGGGTGGTTGTAAACATCAATGGGGCGCAAGGACAAACCCAGTTGGGAACCGACGTCCGCGGCAAAAGCGCTGATGCGTTGGCTGGCCATGCCCATTTCAGCAAAGGGGGTTCGTTCGTTGATGTCCTCTGGCTGGAAGCCGAGCAGACGGCACAAAGCGGCGATGAGGACGGGACGCGGGTCCGGGTTTGTCGCGATAACGGGAAGCGCTTGGGCCGGATTTGGATGGGGTTTCGTGACAGCGCTTTCCGGTTGGTGCACCAATTCTTCCGGGTGGAACCAGCAGCGGCGAGGGTGGAGCACTACGCCGGGGATGGGCAGCGGTCGCGGCGGTGTCGGGTACAGGGCCTGCCAGTCGATGGGTTCGCCCGCGAGCCAGCGTGCGGCAAGGTCGTGGCGCGGTTGGTGCGCGTCGGTTGGCGGCACGGCGGGGCGCATGGCGCTAGGTGTTGGGTTCGCCAGGTAGGCCTTTAGTTGTCCGTGCAAAAGGTCTCGGTTTTCGGCGATGATCGCCACGCGCGCCGATTGGGGATCGCGGCCGACCTGGGCGGTGTAACAAAGCCGGGTCAGATCCAGGTCCGGCTGCTTTTCGAGCAACGCGCACCATCGGCGCACGGTGGTTTCCAAATCGGTGCTGTCGCGCGCGGACAGCACCAAAATGCGGTCGGCGATCACGCGCTCACTCGGGGTCGGCCGTGTCTCGCGCCACCCGTCCACGATGAGGTGGGCGTTGGAACCGCCCGCGCCGAAGGACGAAACGGCACCGCGACGGGGCCGCCCGTCGGCGGGTTCCGGCCAGGATGTGGTTTGGTTTTGAAGCCGGAAGGGGGAATCTTCCCAGTTGATGTCGGGATTGGGGGGATCGGCGTGGAGGGTCGGCCACAGGCGTTCGGACTCAAGTTGTAGCAGCATTTTGGTGAGTTGGGAGATGCCGGAAGCGGCCTCAAGATGGCCGATATTGGATTTCACGCTGCCGACGGAACAGAAGCCGCTTTTGTTGGTGAAGCGGCGGAAGGCGTCGCCGAGGGCGTCGAACTCGACGGCGTCGCCCAGCAGCGAACCGTTGGCGGCAAGGTCGACGGTGTCGATGGTTTCGGGGTTGATGTGGGCGCGGGTCAGCACATCGGCAATGAGCGCGCTTTGGCCGGCGCCGGAGGGCGTGTGAAAGCCATTGGTGCGACCGCCGTGGTTGACCCCGCTTGCCTTGATGACGCCAAAAATGCGGTCCCCGTCGGCCAAGGCGCGCGACAGGGGTTTGAGCAACACGGCGCCGACCCCTTCGCCGGGCAACATGCCGTCGCCCTGTCCCAAGCTGCGCGACCTGGGTCCCGAGCCGAGAAAGGCCAACTCGGTGAGGCCCGCGAACTTGGCGGCGTGGAGGCTGAGGTTCACGCCGCCGGCGAAGGCCATGGCACAGCGACCTTGTTGCAGGGCGTCACAGGCCAAATGGACGGCGGTGAGGGATGCGGAACAGGCGGTATCCACGGCGATACTGGGTCCGCGCAGGTCGAAGAAATGCGAGACGTGGTTGGCGACGGCGTTAAAGGCGTTGAGCGAGGCGGCGGCAAAAGCGGGTGATTCGGGGCGGGCGAGCTGGGCGTAATGGAGGTACATAGAACCGACAAAAACGCCGACGGGGCCGGCTTCCCGTTGAAACCGTTTGAGGCGGCCGGCGGGGTAAGCGGCTGATTCCGCGGTGCGCAGCACGATCTCCAAAAAGAGCCGGGCCTGTGGGTCGAGGGTACGCGCGTCCTTGGGGGCGATGCGGAAATACAGCGGATCGAACTGGTCGACCCCGTCGAGAAAGCCGCCCCAGGCGGCGGCGGGCAGGTTGCGGTCCGCGGGTGGCCGGGTAATGCAGTTGCGGCCTTGGGCCAAATTGTCGCGAAACTGTTCGAGATCGGCGGCCAAGGGATAACGACCGGCAAGGCCGATGACGGCAATGGGGTCGCGCTCCGCGGCGGACCGGCCGTGCGGTTTGAAGCCGGCCGGTTCGGCGGGGGATTGCAACGGTGGTTGGTCCGTTGCCGCGACGGATGGTGTCGGCCGGTTTGTTTGGAACCAGGCCGCCAGTTGGTTGAGCGTGCGATGGCGGAAAAGCAGCGTGGCCGGGAGTTCGCCGTAATCGGCGCGCAGGGATTCGACAATCTCCAGGGAAATCAACGAATCAATCCCGAACTCTTCAAAGTCGGCGTCGGGGTCAAGGTCGGTTTCACTGCAATTGAGCGCGGCAGCGAACACCTTGAGCAACAGCGGGCGCGGTTGCTCGGTGTCGGCTTGGGCCAAGGCGCTTGCTTCGATGGCTTCCGCCTGCGCCGAGGCGCTGCCGTCCTCCTCGCGGAGGTGGTTGTCCACGGCCTCGCCACGGTGTTCCAGCAACCAGTCGGTCACTTCGTTTATGGATCGGTTGCGGAACAGCAAGGTGGTGGGAAGTTCTCCGAACACCTGGCTGAGGCGGTCGACGACGTCTAGGGAGATCAGCGAATCAATCCC
This sequence comes from Acanthopleuribacter pedis, assembly GCF_017377855.1. Classification (GTDB taxonomy): domain Bacteria; phylum Acidobacteriota; class Holophagae; order Acanthopleuribacterales; family Acanthopleuribacteraceae; genus Acanthopleuribacter; species Acanthopleuribacter pedis. The sequence goes on along the minus strand of NZ_JAFREP010000010.1, from coordinate 260,128 downwards.
AAAGGCTTCAAAATCGGTTTCGGGATCGAGTTCGCCGGGCTGGGCGTCGACGGCGGCGGCAAAGGTCTGGATCAAAATGCTTTGACAGCGGGCACGGCGACCTTGGCCGGCCGCTGATTTGGGTCGTGTGACGGGTGCCGGCGGCGCTTGAGTGATAGGGGCACGCGGGGTAACCTGATTCGGTGATTCGTTGCTTGGTCGGGACACGGCGGTGCCCCGAACGATGCCGTCGCTGGTGCCGGTAATCAAACTATGTCCGGCGAACCCGCCGCCTTGGTCGCACAGATCGCGGCTATGAATGTCGGCAAACCCGCACCGCGTCAAAACCCCGGCCCAGCCGGCGGCATCCAACAGCGGCGAATCGGGCAAACGCAGGGCGCCGTCACGGAAGGCCCACCAACCGCTGGTTAAGCCGAAGGTCAGCGAATGGTAGAACTCGGTATGGGTCAGTTCGTTGAGGAGCACGGCGCCGCCCGGTTTAAGCAGGGACTTGATGTGCAGGAGGGCGCGTTCGACCTCGGCGGTGGCGTGGACGACGTTGGTGGCCAGCACCAAATCAAACGCGCCGGCTGTGAAACCCTGATCGCTTGGTGCTTTTTCCACGTTGAGGATTTGGGTGCGGACAAAAGGGTAATCGCCGGCAAAGCGCTGTTCGGCGCGGTGCAGAAAATGCGGTGAGATGTCGGTAAAGACGTAGGTGAGCGCGACTTGGGGCAACAGCGGCAACACGGCGGCGGCGGTGGCCCCGGTGCCGGCTCCCACTTCCAAAATGCGGAAGGGGCCGGCGGGGTGTTCCGCGACCAGGTCGGCGACGGCGCGGGCCACGATCTGATTGGCGGCCTGGGTGACGGGGTGGTCGCGGTAGACGGGCGCGACCAAATCGAACGAGCCGCCGGGAAACAACACGGCGCGATGATCGCGGCGGCCGGTTAGCACGGGTACAAAATCGGCGAGGCACGCGTCGCGCAAGGGCAGCAAGAACGCGATCTCGGCTAGGGTTTCGGGCGCGGATCGATGCGGCTGTTCGGCCCGTTGCCGCGCGGCCTGGATGTGGGGGAACAAGGCGCGGAAAAGTTTTTGGTAGGCGGGAACCACGCCGAGGGTGCGCGCGGCCGCCTCGGGATCGTCGGGGAGCGCGGCGATTTCCGGGAGGGCGGCGATGCGCGCCAAGGTCTGTTGATCGAGGGCCCGCGCGGCCTGGATAAAAGGAGCGATCCCGGCGTGCAAGCGGCCGTCACCGAAGCGGAGTTGCCGCGGCGGCAGGGTTTCGTCGCCGGCCGCGGTGAACTGCACGGGTTGGTTTTGGACGCCGAGTCGTTCGGTCAGGGGTGGACGCCCGCCGAACACAAAAACCTGTTGGATCGGCAGGGAACAGACGCGTTCGAGGGCGGCCATGCCGGTATGGCGATTAAGCGGTTGGTGGCCCTCGCGGCTCAAGCGCGCGGCGTTTTCCTCGCCGGCGACTGAACCGACGTCGCCCCAGTAACCCCAATTGATGATCCGTTTCACGGCGTCGCTGAAATAGGGCAGGGCGCGCACGTAGGCGTCCTGGTAGGCGCAGCCGGCGCTGTAATTGGCCTGGCCGGGGGGCGCGAGGCGGGCGTTAATCGAACTGTAAAAGAGGAGGTGACGCAGCGGTTGTTGTTGCAAGACGTCGCAGAAGACGCGGGTGCCCAGCGTTTTTACGCGGAAGGCGCGTGTAAATTGTTCGGGGGTCTGGTTGGCGAGCACGGCGTCGGCAAGGGTTAGCGCTGAAAAAATCGCGCCTTCAATGGGACCGAAACGGGCGACGGTTGCGGCGACGGCGGCGCTCATGGATTCGGAATCACACAGGTCGGCCTGCAGGTAAAACACCTGGCCGCCGCGGGTGCGGACGCGTTCCATTTGGTCGCGAATGGCCGCGTCCTCGGCGCGACGGCCGATCCAGGCGAGCCGGGCCTCGGCGCGTTCGGCCAAAAACACACTGGTTTCGAAGCCCAAGCCACCGGTGCCGCCCGCGATCAGCCAAACGCCGCCGCGGCTGAACGGTTGGGGCCGCGGCGTGCCACCCTCCAGCGGGTAGAGAGCGCGTTGCCAAGCGGCGCCGCGGCGCAGGTAAAGCGGTTCCGCGTCGGTGGGTTCGGCGTCGCGAAGGGTGGTGAGCAGGCTAGGGTCGGGATCTTCGCCGTTGATATCGAAACATTGGATCCGATGGCGCGGTTGCTCGCGGTGCAGCGAACGGGCCAAGGCGAAAAGCGCGGCGCCGTCGGGATGGACTTGGTCTTCGCCGAGGAGGTGTTCGGTTCGGTTGGTAACCAGGGTGAGCAGCACGGGCCGGGTGCGTGCGGCCAGGGCGCGAAACAGCGGCAACCCAATCAGTTCGCCGTTGTCCGGGATCAGGTCGCCGGCGGCGCCCAAGGCGAGGCACACAATGCGGTCCGCGCTTTGGACGCTCGGGTGGGCGGCGTCCTCGGTGGTGGTGACCGCGTCTCGGGGGAAGGTGGCGGCCAGGGCGGTGCAGAAGCGGGCGGCGCCCGCCGCGTCGGGGTTCAGGTTGACGAGGAGCACCTGCTCCGCGACGGGGTTCGCCCGCAACTTGACTTGGCGGCGTTCCCAGCGCGGTACGTGGAACAGGGTGGCCAAGGGGTCTCGGCCCGGCCGTCCCACATAATGGCGGATGGCGACGCAAACCTGCCCGGCGGGATCGGTGATGGTGACCGCGAACTGATGGTCGTTTAGGCGCCGGACCTGGGCGTAACATTCGGGCGGCGGTGGCGCGAAAAAGACGGCGTCTTCAAGGGAAAGCGGGAAAAAGGGGCGGCCCTCGGTTTGGCTGAGAAAAACACAGACTTGAAAGGCGGCGTCCAAAATACCGGGCGAGCAGGGTGACCAGTCGGCACACTGGTAGGCGGGCACGGAGATGCGGCCGAGCGCGCGCGCATCGTCCAGCCCCACGGCTTGCAGGCCTTGGAAGGTGGGGCCGTAGTTGAGACCGATGTCGTTGAGGTGCCGTTGGATCGCGGCTGCGTCGAGAATTTTGGGGTAATCTTCTAGGCGTGGCACGGCGGTGGACGGCGCGGCTTGCGCCCAGTCGGTTGTGAGCCGACCCGCGACGCTGCGACCGCCGCCGTCGTCCTCGAGGGCAAATGACCAGCCGTTTTCGGTCGGTGTGAGGATTAGAGCGATGTCGCGGTCGCCGGAATCACAGAACAGTGGACTGTGCCACTGGAGGTGACTGACGGCGAAGGGGCGGCGGTAACCCAAGTGTTGCAGGGCGGCGGCACAGGCGGAAAGATGAACGGCGCCGGCGACACAGGCGCGACCGCCGACGCGGTGGTCGTCGAGCCAAGCGTTTGTCGGGGAAAGGGTTGTGTGGAAAATCCGTTGTTCCCCGGTGTTTGGTGCCGGTTTGCCGAGCAGTGGATGGGCGGTGGCTGATGTCGGTTGCAGCAGCGGAAAGCGTTTGCCGCCAAAGCGGTAACTAGGCAGGGAAACGCGCCGCGGCGGGGTTGCGTACAGCCGCCGCCAATCCAGGTTCACGCCTTGACACCATTGGCCGGCGAGCGTCTGCAAATCGCGTTGCTCGAGTAATGTTTCGATCTCGGTGGTGAATTCGTTCGAGACGTTGTTGTCCGTGCCGGGCTCGGCAAGGGCGTCACGGAGTTCTGCGAGCGTGTGGGCGATCCAACAGCGGCGGTGGGCAAGCGGGGCGCGCCCGGTTTGCAGGGTGAAAGCGACCTCGGCCGGGTCAAGCGTTGGATGGTCGCCGAGGTAGGCGGCCAAGCTTTGAATCGCCCGCTCGAGGGCGGGTGCGTCGGCGGCCGAAAGCGGGAACACAAAAGGTCCCGCCGGTGGGGGGCCGGCGGGCGTGATGTGCTCTTCCAGGATGAAATGGGTGTTGCTACCGCCGGCACCGAAGGCGCTGAGCCCGGCGCGGCGCGGCGTCGCGCCTGATTCGTCTGGGGCGGGCCAAGGTTGGCAATCTTGCTGCACCCGGAAGGGGACTTGGTCGAATGGGATCTTGGGATTGAGGGTTTCGGCAAAAAGCGACGGTACCAAGGTGCGGTGTTTCATCTGCAACAGCACCTTGATTAAGCCGGGCAAGGCGGCGGCCGATTCCAAATGACCGATGTTGCCTTTGACGGAACCGAGGGCGACGGTGCCGGGTAGGCGATCCGATCCGGCGCGGGTGTAGGCCATATCGAGCCCGCGGATTTCAATGGGGTCACCCAGCGGGGTGCCGGTGCCGTGGGCTTCGACGTAGGAAATCGCGCTGGGCGGCACACCGGCGCGCTTGAGGGCTTCTTCGACCAAGTCGGCTTGAGCCAGCGGGTTGGGCGCGGTGAAACCGTTGGTTTTACCGTCCGAGTTGAGTGCCCAGCCGCGGATGATCCCGTAAATGGGGTCGCCGTCCGCGCGCGCTTGGGCCAGCGGTTTGAGCAGCACGGCGGCCACACCTTCGCTGAACAGGGTGCCGTCGGCGTCGGCACTGAACGGGCGGCAACGTCCGCTCGGCGACAGCATGCGCATGCCCGCGTACTGCACGAAGCGGCTGGGGTGCAGGAACAAATTCACGCCGCCGACGACCGCCGTGCCGCAGGTCCCGGCACGCAACATGTCACAGGCGAGGGCCAGGCAGGTGCCCGCCGAGGAACAGGCGCTGTCGAGGGCCAGGGACGGGCCGTTTAAGTTGAAGAAGTAACTGACGCGGTTGGCGACTTGGTAATAGTCCGCGTTGCGGTAGGCGCCGCGGCCTTGGAGCGCGGCCTGGTTGGCGAACATGCCGTAGTCGGCGGCGTTGAGTCCGACCAAAACGGCGGTGTCGCGCGGTACCTCGCGCGGGTTGATGCCGGCGTCCTCGAACAGGCCCCAAACGGTTTCCAAAAAAAGCCGCTGCTGGGGATCGGTGAGGGCCACTTCCTTGGGTGACATCTTAAAAAACGCGGCGTCGAAGCGGTCGAAGCCTTCGATGAAGCCACCGTGACGGCAATAGCCTTTGCCGTCGGCGCCGTCGGGGTCGAAGTAACGGGCCACGTCCCAGCGGTTGGGGGGAATGGTGGAAATGCTGCACACGCCGTCGCGCAGGTTGCGCCAAAACGTATCCAGGTCGCGGGCGCCCGGTAAATCGGCTTTGATGCCGATGACGGCCACGGCGTGGTCGGGTGGCTCGGTCGTGCTTGTGCCGACCGCGACGGTTGGGGCCGGTGTCGGTTCGGGCGATGGTTTGGCCGTTGTGGGTTCAGCTTCCCGCGTTGGCTCAGGGTTTATTTCGGCAGGTTCGGTTGGTTGCGGTTCTGTCGCGGCATCGCGCTGAAACACATCGGGATAGGTTTCGGCGAGGTACCGCGCCAACCCGCTCAGGTTGGGGTATTCAAACAGGAGCGACGGCGGCAGCGGGCCGAAGGACGCTTCCAAACCCAACACGATCTCTTGGTTGATCATGGAGTTGACGCCCATCAGGAAAAACGGCGTGTCGGGATCCAGGCTGTTCCCGTCCATGCCCAGCTTTGTGCCGATCAGTGTGCGCAACAGCGCCTCGGCCGATTGAAGCCAATCTGTCATCCCAGGACCCCTTTGTTCAGCAGGTAAGGCCGCCGTCGACGACCAAGACTTGACCGGTCATGAAGGCGGCGTCCTCCGACAACAAAAACCGCAGCAGGCCGAGCACGTCCTCGACCCGGCCGAGGCGGCCGAGCGGCGTGCGCCGTTCGATTTGGCGCCGTTGCTTTGGATCCAAACCCTCGGTCATATCGGTTTCGATGAAACCGGGGGCAATGCAGTTGACGCGAATGCCGCGGCTGCCGAGTTCGCGGGCCAAGGAGCGGGTAAACCCCTCCAGCGCGGCCTTGGTGGCGCTGTAAACGGCGGTGCCTTTGTAACCGCGCGAGCCGAGAATGGAACCAATATTAATAATGTTACCGGCGGAATGGGCCAGCATGTTGCGCGAAACCAACTGGGTGAGCACCATGCAGGCGGTGAGGTTGATGGTCAGGGTGCGTTCGACCGCCTCGGGTGAGGTGAGCGGGAACAGCTGCTCCAAGCTGACGGCCGCGTTGTTGACCAGGGCGTCGATGCGCCCGTGATCCGCGATCATGCGTTTGACAAAATGGGTGACGGCATCGGTATCGGTCGCGTCCAGCGCTTCCCATACGAGGCGTTCGCCGAACGCGTCGCCGAGGCGCTTGAGGTCGTCGGACGCGCGGCGGGAGAAGGTGATCACGCGGTGGCCGTGTTCCAGGCTGTCCGCCACCATGGCGGCACCCAGGCCGCGGCTGCCCCCGCTGATTAAGATGGTTTTCTGGTTTGCGAACATGGCGTTACCTCGCGACACTGCCGGTTTTTTTTAAGCGATCCCCCATCAAGCCCTCGCGGGCGATGTGAATCAGTAGGGGGACTTTGTAGGGTTCGAGGCGGTGACGGCAAAATTCGGCCACGCGCTGTTGGAGTTCGCGCCGGTCTTCCTGCTGTTGCAGTTCCAGGGTGGCGGCGACGATCCAACCGGTCACCGCGCTTTTTTTGCCCCAGACCAGGGCGTCGGAAACGTTGGGGATTTCGCGCAGGACCGACTCCACCTCAAACGGGTTCACCTTCTCGCCGGCCACGTTGATAATGCGGTTGCTGCGCCCTTTGATGCGCAACAACCCGTCGCGGCGCTCGACCAAGTCGCCGGTGTTGTACCAGCCGTCGGCGTCGAAGGGGTTGGGCGCGTTCAAATAACCGAGCATGGTGTCGTTGCGTTTGAGCCACAGGACGCCGTCCACGATTTTGAATTGGGTGCGACCGGTGATTTGGAACCAGGTTGAATCCGTGTCACCCGGCCGCGTTTCGAGCACGCCCAGTTCGGTCAAGCCGTATTTTTGGAGAAACCGCACGTTCGGCAAACGGCGGCGCGCCTGTTCCAGCAGGGCGGGCGGCATGGGTTCCGAGCCGTAGGCGATCAACCGCAGGCTGGAGAGATCGTGGTTGCGGTCGGCGCGGCTGATGAGGATCATGTTCAGAAAGGTCGCGGTGGTCGGCAGCAGTGTGACGCGGTGGGTTTCAATCAGCCGGCACACCGCCTCGGGGGTGCGCGGACAGCCCAAGATCAAGGTGCCGCCGCCGTGGAGCAGCCGAAACAAGGTATCCAAACCGCCGATGTGGTCCAGTTTGAGAAAGGCGGGTGTGCGCAAGCCGGGCCGTTGGTTGGTTCTGTCGCCGATAAGTTTGTCGCCGATGGGCTTGTCGCCGATGGGCTTATCGCCGATGGGCTTATCGCCGATGGGCTTATCGCCGATGGGCTTATCGCCGATGGGCTTATCGCCGTAACGATCCACCAAACGATCAAAACGGTGCAGCGCGGCTTTGACCTTACCGCCGGTTCCCGACGAAAATACGATTAATCCGGCCTGTCCCGTTTCCTGCAAATCTTTGATTAAGCTGGGTTTGTCACGGGGCGTAAGGCGCTGCAAACCCGCTTCGTCAGCACGGGTAAACAGCCAATCGGCACAGGCTTCGGTCAACCGTTCGGCCCGGGTTTCGCGGCCGTCGGCGGGTAAGGGCACGGCGATGTTGCCCCGCCGCAGCAAGGCCAACAGGAGCATCAAGGTGGCGGTGGTCTCCTCGCAAACCAAAGCAACCACGGCGTCGGGCGCAACGGCGCAACGCAGTAACAGCGCTTCCATCGCATCGACCCGCGCGCGTAGGTCGGCGTAGCCGGTTGTGCGCGCGGCTTCAATCAGACAATCGCCGCGCTCCAGGGCAAAGAGGCGTTGGAAAAAAGCGCTCATGGCGCCTGGCCCGCGGCCTTGTTACATGCATCTTGGTAAACGCGGTAGAGTTCGCCGACGGTGTGGACCTCTTGAAGGGACACACCGGCGGCGAAGGGATCGACGCCCAACTCGATTTCCAGGAGCGCGATGAGTTGGGCCACATCCAGCGAGGCAAAACCCAAATCGGCCATGACCTGGTGCCCTTCCTCAAGAGGAACCGGCGGTAAACCCCGTTGCTGCTGAATGCTTTGCAACACGGAATCGATGCGTTCACGGGTTTTGGAGGCGACGGACAGGCTCATGGTTTTCTCCTTGGTTCAGGGCAATGCGGCGGCGAGCAGGCGCCGACAATCATTGGCCAAATCGCGATGTGAGATGGGGAATGACCACAGTTTGCGGGTCTTGGCCAGCGCCAGCAAGGCGTGGTCGCTCACGCGCACCATTTCGAACTGGGTTTCCAGGCAGCAGACGGGGATTTGGGTCGTGGGCAAACCCTCGCCGGGGGGATCGGTGCGCCGGACTTTGAGCACCACGCGCAGTTGATCACCGGCGAAACAGTTGGCGTAATAGAAAATTTGCCGTTCCTGCAGTTTCAAATGGGCAAATGCGGCGGTTGGTATCCCTTGCCGCGGGATGCGCGCGAACAGGGTGCGTTCGGCGCGGTTCATCATTTCACCGAACTTGGCGAACATCATCGCTTGACCGGGCGCGGCGTCCACGTCGGGAATGACGGCGAGTTCCACCATTTCCTCGCGTTCCCGGCCCCCGTATTCGCCAAATCCTTCTAAACGAACCTGTTGGGCGCGGTTGATCGCCTCGGGTGGGCGCACGACCTTGGGCAGGGCGACGATGGTTTCCGGGTTGGGTGCTGAAACCGTGCCCTTGGCGGCGTCCACGACCATTAAATTGTTGCCCGCCATGCTCGGTAAGGCGCTCGTGTCCCAGTCGGCGGGATCGTCGGGGATTTGGCCCGGCGGGGCCAGCAGGTAACGGGATTCGAGCAGGGTTTCGCCGAAGCGCTGGATGTCGACGGCGACCTCGACCTTGTCCCACAGCTCGAAATCACTGAGATCGCATCCCGGCGGCACCACCAGATGGGTATGAAAATAGGCGGGGTACAGAATACGGCCTTGGCGATCCAGAATGGCGCTGGGTTTGTTGGCCAAACCCTCCGTGAGGGCCGTGCTGTGGGCGCTGCCGAAGAGCACCATCAGCGCGTATTCGTTGAGGGTGCCCAGGCCGACGTGGCTCATGGTGAGTTGCAGGGTTTGACGGTTCACGGCGCACCCCCGCTTGGCGCGGCGACACCCATGCGGGTCAGCTTGCGCGCCAAACTGTTCACGGTCGGTTCCTCAAACAGATGGTGGGGCGAAATGCCGGTGTCAAAGCGCTCGTACACTTCTTTGCTCAGTTGCAGCATGAACAGCGAGTCCGCGCCCAGGCGGGTGATGTTGTCGTGGGGATCGAGTTGGTCCAGCTTGAGCAAACGGCTGCAGATGGCGACGAGTCGGCGCTCCAGGTTTTCGAGGTCGGGGTCGTTGCCGCGGGCGGGCTGTGCTGCCGGCGTCGGCGTTGGTTCCTGTGCGGCCGGCGCGGTGACTTCCGGTGGCGGCTTTTGCTGCATGAGGGATAACAAAAATGCCGCCTCTGCTTCCGTCAGTTTGGCGAGGATGTTGTCCAGCATGGCGGTAGCCGTGGGTGCGCGCGGTGGCGGGGTTTCGGCCTCGGCGGGCGTTTGCCGCGCGGGCGGTTCGTCCTCAATCCAAAAGCGGTCGCCTTGAAAGGGATAAGCCGGCAGCGGCACGCGCCGGCGCGGTTGATCGTGCAAGCGGCGCCAATCCGGTTCAATGCCCGCGAGGTAGAGCTTGCCGAGCAGGGTGATCAGATGGTGGTCGATGTCGGTTACGGTGCCGGGGGTTGAGAAACAGGCAAGCGAGGTTGGTTTCACCGCGGTGCCGTTAAGCCGAGCGCGCGGCGCGGGATCGCCGAACACACAGCGAATCGCCGGGGTGTGAAAAAGGGGACCGGTCACCGTTTGTTCGCTGCTTTCGCGGGCCAGGTGCTGCCAAAAAGCCGGGTTACGGGCTTGGTCGGCTTCGACACGTTGGCCTTGGTAGCCCAGGTAAAGTGGTCGTTCCGGGGCATCCAACTGCAGGTCGACGGTTTGGCCCGCGGCCAGTTTGCCCGCGGTTTCTATGGAAAAGACGCCGCTCAAAATCCCCGCCGCCCAAACGCCTTCGCCATAACCCATCACCGCATCGGGTTCGAGACCCCAGTTGCGAAAACGGCGCGCGGTCACAATCGCCGCCCAGAGTTCGCGTCGATCAGGTTCGCGTGCTTCGGGTTCATCGGTCTCGGCCTGGATTAGTCGTCGCCAATCGGCGTCCGAGAGGGTCAGGGTCGGCGGGCAAACCCAATGCAGTTGCGGTCGTTGCGCGGGGGTCTCGGCAGTCAGCCAATTCGGTTCCGCTTTTTGCCGGTCGGAGGCGGTGGGATCGGCCGGCACCACGCGGAAGGCGCGGTGGTCAAAATGCTCACGGCCGACCTGAAGGGTAAAAGCTATATCGGCGGCTGCCTGGTTCGGATGGTTTTGACGATGCCGCCTCAGGTTGTGCTGCATGCGTTGCAATGCATCGCCGTCGGCCGCGGAAAGCACCCATAACTGGGGCGCTTCACGATTGGGGGGAGGTGGTTTGGGAGACGCGGTTTTCGGTTCGGTCATAGGTTCTTCCGCCATGGTGCCATAAAGGTTCGAGGGCCGGTTTCGGTTTTTAAGGAATCTTGTGAAAAACCATTAAAAAAAACACGGGAGGAATCGATTTATTTTTGATGCGATCGGGTGTCGGCAATCGTGTTGAATAACAGTGTAAGTTGTAAGCGTGGAATGGTTTGTATGCTATCAAAAGGGAGGGTGGGCGTCAACGCGTCCGGTCGCGGCGTGCGCCCCGGTCGCTGTTCGGCGCGGTGGTTTGGGGCCGCTTCCGGCGGCGCTGCTTGGTTTGGGTTACAGGGCCTCCAGTTGTTGCCGAACAACCGCGGCAACTTCATCAATATGGGGTGTTTCCATCATGCTCAGGTGATTCCCGGAGATGGGGTAGAACGCAACGGGTTCGGTGAAAATTTCGCGCCAGCCGTTGGGATTGACCCATTGATCGATCCATTGCTGGTCCGGCGTGGCCAGGACCGCGACGCGGCCGCCGCGAAAGGGTTGTGGCCGGTAACTTAGGATTGCGCTGATGTGGGCCAGGTAGACTTGTTGGGTCGGGTTGAAACCCTGTGTTTTTATCCTGATTCGTTCTTCGTAGGGTAGAAAGGATGTGATAAAGGTCTCGCGGTAGTCGACCAGGTACTTTTGTAAGTATTCCGGGCTCCAGACCTGACCGGCGAAATGCATCGAAATGGGGAGGGTGCCGCCGATCATCAACAGCATTTCGGTTTGTTCGCCCATGCCTTGTAACAGGCGGGCGATTTCCAGCGAGATCCAGGCGCCCAACGAATAACCCACCAGGCGATACGGGCCGCGGGCTTGTTTGGCTCGAATGTGTTTGAGGTAGAGGGCGGCGAGCGCCTCGATGTTGTCCAGCGGTTTTTCGCCGGTATCGAGGCCGCGCGCTTGGAGGGCGAAACAGGGTTGGTCCTCGGGCAACAGATTCGCCAGTTTATGGAATTGAAAGGCGGAACCGAGCAGCGCATGCACACAAAAAAGCGGGGGCCGGTTGCCCTCGGCGCGAAGGGTGATCAGTGGGGAATGGGGGGAATCGGGTCCGGGTTGAGGTTGTTGCCACGCGCCGCCGCCCGGGGTTTGGTTGCCCTCGGTGGGGTTCGCCCACGGCATGCCCGCCGCAAAGCCGGTTTGTTGGAAACGGTTGAGCAGTTGTTGCCAGTAGGCCAAAAAGGCGGCCGGCGCACCGGTGAAGGGCAAGCCGCCCATATCCGGGGTGGGCGGTGGTTGAAAACCGGGTGATCCAAACCAAGCGGAAAAGGGGTTGGCTTGCCCACCGGGAACATTTGGGAAAAACGGCATAGGAAAGGGGAAGGGTCCGTTTTGACCCTGCCAGGGTGTTGCACCAGGTGGTTGGAAACCCTGCATCCATTGGAAGGGATTAAAGCCGGACGGCGGCTGAACGCCTTGGGCGAAGGGATTGCCCTGGCTGATCCAGGATTGGAAGAGGTTGGGGTTGGTAAAAAACGACCAAGGCGGCGGTGGTTGGGAACCGTGGGGTGGCCGGCCTTGGTGTGGGTCGTGGCCGTGGGACCCGCCTTGGTGACCCTGGGAATTGCCTTGGTGGGTATGGGGTCCGGCTCCCTGGGTGGTGCGCCCGCTTTGGGCCCCGGGAGGCTCGGCCTGTTGTTGGGCCGAGGCGCGAGCATGTCCCGAGACCGGCTCGTTTGGCGGCGGGTTTTCCGACTTTTGTGTCGGTTCATCGGTTTTGGCGCCGGTCGCCGCCGGGCCGCCGAAAAACGAAGGGTCCTCGGTCGCATCCAAAAAAGCGCCCAAATCGCGGATGAGGGCGTCGCCCGGATTCTCCGCGCCGGAACCCGACAGAGACGCCTTGAGCCGTTTGCGCAACGCCTGGGCTAACTGATCCTTGGCTGATTTTTCGCGGTTGTCGTTATGACTCATGGGGCGCCTCGTTGTTGGCTTGTTGGTTTTGCGCGGTATGCATTAACTGGGCATCGTTCCAACCCCGTTCCAAGAGCCAGGTGACCGCGTTTTCGTAAACCTCGGGTGGGATCAGGCTGGATTGTTCCTCGATGGCGCGCAGGTAGAGTCGGCGACAAGAAGGGATGCGGGCCAAATAGGTGGCGGGAATCACCGGGGGTACGGGGAACCCGATGACCTCGGGATCCAGGCGGAAAAAGCGGTCGGCGTCGCCCAGCAGCCTGCCGGCGGTGGTGCTGATGTATTTGGTATTGGGATCGTACATGAGTTGCATGAACGGCGGGGTGAAAAAGGCTTGCAAGATGTTGGTGGGCAGCAGCGAAAAAGGGACGATGCCGTAGTTGTAATCGGCCGCGTGGTAGCCGGGTACCCGAGAGCCGACGCCGACGGAAAACAGCTCGATTTTGCGCAGCAAGTTCAAGCGGTCGTAGCGGTAGCGGGTGGTTTCGGCGATTTGGCTGATCAGGTGGAGGGTCTCATCGGAGGCGCTGCCCATGGTGTCGCTGTCGTCCTCGCTTCCGGGCGAATCGACCTTTTCGAGGAGTTGGCTCAGTTTGAGCAGCAGGTTCTGGTAATCGGTTGGGTCGTAGCCGGATTCGTAACCGGCTTCAAGCAGGTGTTGCCAACCTTTTAGCAGGGCCGGTACCTCCTTAATCACCTCATCCAAGGAGATCGTGCCCTCGTAATAATCTTTTAAAAGCGTGCGGGTCCGGTTGCGCAGCTTTTTGGCGGCGTCTTCCAGAGACACCAACTCCGGGGGCTTGTCCACAATTTCGGCCAAGGCGCTAATCGCGGGCGACATGGCGGTCATGCCGCCGTCGGTCAGGAATCCGCGAATCGGGCGCAGGGTCGAGGGGCTGACCGCGCCGTAGGCGACGTCGCGCACCAATTTATTCTCGTCGACAATCGTTATCTTATCCGACGGGAAGTTGCGCCAAATACGGGTTTCCCAGGTGTTGGGGCCCTTGTGCGCGCCCATCGCAAAGGTGGTGATCAGCACTCTTTGTTTGAGATCGCCCATGCGCATGTTGCCGAAATACTGGTCCATGATCTTGTCCATGTCGGCGCCGCCGGACCAGGCCGTCATGCCGTAAAGGCTCAGCATTCGGTTGAGGGGGTCCTGTTTGTTGGAATACAAATTCTCATTAAAGAAGAGGGCTTCCAGTTCACCCGACATAATGAAGCGGCGCGGCTCTTCTTCCTTGGCAAGCAGAAGTGAAATCAGCGCGCCGATGGAGGTGCCCGCGAAGATATCGGTGCAACCGCGCGCGAGAAAGTTGGGGAGGCGGTGGCATAAATTGCGCAGCATGATGGCCGTGCAGTAGCCGTAGATGCCGCCACCGTCAAAGGTCACCAGGCGGATGCGGTTGGCGGGGTTGAGTTTGATGCGTGGACTCATAAACAATCACCTGAAAAAGAAGGTCGGTCACGTGGACGGTTGTCGGTTTATGGATGGGGGAGTGGCTCGCACCAGTTGTGTGCCGTTAACCACTGAACCGCCGCTTGGATTTCCTCGGGTTTCACGCCGCTGTTGAACTGGTCCCGAATGGATTTGAGGTAATACTCTTTGAGGAAATCAAAACGCGCCATGTAGGTTGCCGGGATGACCGAGGGCACCGGGAAGCCGACCACCTGGGGATTGAGTCGGAAGTAGCGGTCGTCGGGGAGGAACAGGCTCGCCATGTAACTGATGTCGTTGGTGGTGGGGCTGTAAAGGAGGTTGAAGGTGGGCGGCGCGTAACATTTTTGGGTGATGTTGGTGGGGAGTGTCATGAAGGGCAGCCAGCCGAAATTAAAATTCTCGGTAAAGTACCCGGGGGTTTGCTGGCCGACACCCAAGGAAAACATCTCGATCCGGTTGAGGCGTTGAATGCCGGCCAACTCGGTTACTTGGCGGGCCATGTCGTTGATGTTGCCCTTGAGGGAGTGGGTTGCGTGGTGGAACAAATCGGGAATCAGGTTTTGGATGGTGGCCTCGAGATCATCCAGGGAAACCGTTTTGAGGCGTTTCAACAAATCAACCAATCGTGTCAGCCCTTGTTCCAGGCCGGTCATGGCGGTCTCTAGTTGTGTCAATTTCTCGGCGGGGAAATCGCGGTGCTTGGCCAAGGCGCGAATCAAGGCGAGCTCGTTTTCAAACTCCCGTTGCACCCGGGTCGCGTCGCTGCCCGACTTGCCCACGTTCTGTTCCATGACCGCCACCAACTCTTGGATTTGGACTAGGTCGGTTTTTTCGACCAGGTTTGCTTGATGGAGCTCCTCCAGGTGTTGGTTGTTGAGCTTGGGGGGGCTGCTGTTCACGCCTTTCATCAGATTGGCGATGGAAAAGTCCTTGGGCGGGTTGGCAAAAAGTTTGAGCAGCTCTTCCAAACGCGTGAGGCATTTTGCCACCGCCATGGTCACCTTGGCGCTGTTGCCGAGGGGGCTGTCGATGACCTGGGCCAAGGAAGAGAGGTCGGGCGACATGGCGGTCATGCCGCCGTCCGAGAGCCAATTCTGCACGGGCCGCAAGGTCGCCGGGCTGACCGCGCCGAAGGCCACATCTTTGACCAGCCAGTCGCTGTCGCCCACGTAATCGTGGGTTTCACTGGGGAAGTTGCGGAAAATGCGTTCAAACCACTGGTTTTCCCCGCTGCTGTTGCCGTAGCTAAAGGTGGTGATCAGCACGCGATTGTTGAGTTCGCCCAACTTCATGTCGCCAAAGTGCGCATCGAGGAATGCATTCATATCGGCTTGACCGGACCAGGCGGTGATGCCCCAAAAACTCAACCAGCCGTCAATGGGGTTGAGGCGGTTGCTGTAGAGCAACGAGTTATGAAAAATGTTCTCGAGTTCCCCGGACATAATCAGATCGCGGGGCGTCTCCTCTTTCGCCAAAAGAAAGGAGATCAGGGAGCCGATGGAGGTGCCCGCGAAGGCAGACACCGTTTGTTTGCCGAGAAAGCCGCTGTCTTTTTCACACAGTTGGCGCAGCATGATGGCGGTGAAGTAGCCGAGGATCCCCCCGCCGTCGAAACACATGAGTCGGATGTTCTGGTTGACCGGGAAGGGGGGCAGTTTGGTGGCGCTCATGACATACCTCGCTGAGCCGGCGCGTCCTGTGGCGTCGCGGCGGTTTGGGGTGACGCATCGTCGGGTTTCCATTGGGTCTTCACCGGCAGCAATACGCGAAACAGCGTTCTGCCCGGCTCGGATTCCAGTTCAATGCGGCCGTGGTGGTTGTTGACGATTTTGTGACAGATGGAGAGGCCGAGCCCCGTGCCGACGCCGCGTGGTTTGGTGGTGAAATAAGGCTCGAAAATGCGTTCGCGGATTTCTTGCGGGATACCGCCGCCTGAATCCTGAATTTCGACCGCAATCCAGTCCGCGTCGTGGCGGTGCAGGTTGATGGTCAGGTCGCCCTTGCCTTTCATGGCCTGCACCCCGTTGTAAATGATGTTGGTCCAAACCTGGTTGAGTTGTTCGGCATAACCGTGGGTGGTGGGAATCTCCTGATAACGGCGGTGGACCTGTACCTCGCGCATTTTGCCCTTGAGGATGACCAAGGTGTTTTCCAAATCCTCGCGGATGTTCATTTCGGAGAGGACCTCGGAGTCCAAACGGGAATAGGAGCGCAGGGCTTTGATCAGTTTGACGATGCGGTCGATGGACAGCTTGATGTCGCGCACGTGAATGTGGGTCATGCCCATCAGGAAGAAGGTGTGCACGATGCGGTCACTACTGGCGTGGCGCAGGAGCGGCAACAGGTGGGGGATGTCGCCCGTGTCCAAGCCGACCCCGGCCAGATCCTTGGCGAAGGCACGGGCGTTGTCGATTTCGTTCTTTTTTAGTTCTTTACGGATTTCGGTTGAGACCGCGCGCGTTTCCGCGGTAGCCCGTTCCTGGGTGCTGAACTTCATGACTTTGCGGCTGAGCGTAATCAGGTGCTCCTGTTCGGTTTCGTCGAGTTGCGGCAGGAACGCCATCATGTTTTCGAACCAGTCGGTGTTTTGTCGGCCGATTTCGTCGATGCCCGCGACAATGGCGCTGGCGGGCGTGTTGACCTGGTGGGCGATGCCCGCCACCAACTGACCGAGGGCCGCCATTTTCTCCGATTGAACCAATTGGACCTGGGTGTTTTTGAGGTCGGTCAGGGTGTTGCTGAGTTCGCGGTTGGCGGTTTCGAGTTCCGCCGTTCGTTCGCGCACTTTTTGTTCCATGTCCTGGTACATGGTGGCGTTCTCAAAGGAAATGGCCAGTTGGGAGGCAATGATTTTCAGGGTTTGCATGCGGTCCGGGGTGAAGGCGTCGGGAACCAGGTTGTTCTCCAGGTAAATCGCGGCCGTCAATTCGCCCAAATGGAAAACCGGGATACACAACAGTGATCGGATCTTCCGTTGCCGGATGTAGGCGTCCTTGGTGTACTCGCCGACGTTGATTGCGTCCGCCAAATTGACCAATTTCCCGGTTCTGACCACGAAGTTCACCAGGGTCTCGCAGAGTTCGTCGCCCGTGTCGATGGGCTGGGCGTCCACCATGTGGACCCCGTCTTCCACCGAACCCTTGGCCTGAATGAACATGCGTTGGCGTCGGTATACCAGGAACAGACCCCGTTGCGCGCCCGCGTTTTCCAGCACAAATTTCAAAAGGGTGGCCAGCAGTTTCTCAAGCACGATTTCCCCGCTCATGGCCTGGGAAATTTTGAGAATCGAGTGGACGTCTAAGGCGCCCGGTGAACCCGAGGAGGTCGAACCCTTGTGGTCGCCGATGCGGCCGTGCATGATGCCCGGGAAAGCTTCCTGGAGCAGGAGCGCTTTGCGGGAGGCGCCCCAGTGGAAATACCAGTTCACCGCCTCGCGGATGTAGGTGATGCTGATGGTGTCGCGTCCGTACGCACCGTGGAATCGTCCGGCCAACTCTTGGGCCAGCGCCGCGTGTTGGGGGAAGTTGTCCTTTTTGGCCGCGGCGATGGCTTTGTCGTAGCGATCCATCGCGGTGAGTTGATCGTCATTCACGCGCGCCGTTTCGGCTTCCACCAGAAACAACATCGCGCGGTAGTTGGCGGGGCTTTTTTCCGTCCAAACCCGCAACTTCTCGGTATGGTCCGCCAGTAAAGCGCGGTATTCGGCGCGGCGTTGTTCGTCCACTTGGTCGTAGTGGCCCGTGATCGCGAGCGCGTAATAAAAGCTGTGGTAGGTAATGATGAAAAACCCGGTGTTGGCGGCAAGCATGGTTTCGGAAGCCGCCGCCGTTTTGACGGCTTCCTCGTGGAACCCGTACAACAGGAGGAGTTGGGTTTTGAGGATGCAGTGCCAGCTAAGCGCGGGAATAAAGTTGGTTTCTTGGAAAAAGGCGAGTGCCTTTTTTTCGCTGTAACGCTCGTCGCTCAAGCCCGCCACCGTGAGGGTTCGCCCCTCCAGGTTGCGCAACACCTGACCTTGCATGATCAGGGTTTGCGCGATGTTTTCCATGTTGAACTTGTTCATCAGATCAATGAACTTTTTGAGGTTGCCGTCAATCGCATCAAAGGGCAACCCCAACAAATACTGGGAGAAAATCTGGTAAATCATCGCCCAGGCGCCCCAAATTAATTCACCGCTTTCGAAGTTGGCTTGAATGGCGATGTCGTAAATTTCCAGATTTCCTTTGAGCCGGTTGGTGTAGGGATTGACGATGTGCCCGAAAATGTTGTGGATTTTGCCCTGGAGCGCGCGCTGGGGGAATTGTTTGTTGAGCGCGATGGAAATGGCGCCCATTTCTTCAATTTGGCTGTAATCACCGGCCGCGCCCAAGCGCATGGCATAGGACATGTACGCGAAGCAGGTTGACGCGCAATTGCCGTGGTCAAGGGTGATTTCCATCATGATGAACAGGGTGTAATCCATCAGGGCGAAGTTGCCGGTGAGGTAACATCCCGTCCATAAATCAATCAGGAAACTGAAACAGGTTTTGAGGTTGTTGTCCTTGAGCTCCGCCGCGTTCAGAAGCTGTTCTCGGTTCGTTTCGCGGATCCGCCGCGCGATGGTCGCAAACCCGCGTTCGTTGGCTTCTGCCAATGAGGCGTCGTCGGGAACGGTGATCCCGTACAGCGCAATGGCCTGCTTGCCCAGGGCCACGCTTTGGGGATAGTTGCCGTTGGCGTAGTTGACACGTATTTGCACGGCAAAAAGAAACGCTTTCTCCGGGGTGGTGGTTACATTGCCAAACGCCTGCTGGAAGGTTTTCTCGGAGGCCTCGAACTCGCCGGTCAAGCCCTGACATTCGATGCAGCCTGCCGAGAGTTCAAACATCAGGTCGTGGTGACTGTGCCAGTGGGTATCGGACAACAGGGACAAACCCGCGACGAAGTATTCGCGGGCGGGTAGGTAGGCGGTTGCGTCCTTGGCTTTTTTGCCCGCTTCAAGGTTAAAGGTTGCCACACGGACCTTTTCCGCGTCCTCGGTGATTTGGTGGCGGCCTTGGTTGAAGTGGTTGACCAGGTCGAACAGCCGCGTGTTGTCACCGTCTGAGGCTTTGTACATCAGTCGCGCGATGCGCAGGTGAACCGCCGGTCGGGCTTCCTCCTCGATCAAGGAATAAGCGGCTTGTTGCACCCGGTCATGCAAAAACCGGTAGCGCTGTCCGATGGAAAGAATCAGGCCTTCTTCCAAGGCGGGCCACAAACGATCCAAGATCACCGGATGATCCAGTTCACAGATGACGGCCGTGAGCTCGAGGTTGATTTCGCTGTCCAAGCAGGCGGCCAGTTTTAGGGTTTCCCGGGTGGTTTCCGGCAAGCGCTTGATCTTGTCCACCATCAACTCCACCACATTGCTGGTAATGGCGACCTGGCGCAATTGGCGCGCTTCCCACAGCCAGCGGCCGGTTTCGTAGTCAAAATGGATCAGGTCGCGCTCGTGGAGGGTGCCCAATAGCTGGACCACAAAAAAGGGATTGCCGCGCGTTTTTTCCAACAAGACGTCGACCAGGGAGGCCGCATCCGCCGGGGTGCTGGAAAAACTGTCGGTAATCATGTAGGTCAAATCATGGCGTTCCAGCGGCTTGAGTTCGATTTCGCGAATTTGCGTGGTGGACACCTTTTTGATGTCGTTGAGGGTGACCACCAGGGGATGCGAGGGGCTGACCTCGTTGTCGCGATAGGTTCCGATCAGCAACAGGTGGTGGCTGGTGGGGTCGGTGGCGAAAAATTTCAGCAGTTTGAGCGTCGCCGTATCGGCCCATTGCAGGTCGTCCAGAAAAATCACCAGCGGGTGGCTTTCCTTGGGGAAAACAGCCGCGAAATTCTGAAAAACCAACTGGAAGCGGTTACCCGCCTCGGCCGGTGCCAGTTCGGCGACCTCGGGTTGTGGACCGATAATGAGTTCCAACATGGGGACCACGTCGACGATAATGCGCGCGTTGTTGCCCAGTGCCGCCAGAATTTGTTCGCGCCAGGCGTCAATGCGTTCGCGCGATTCGGTGAGGATTTGCTGAATCAATTCCTGAAAGGCGTTGATTAGCGCGGAAAAGGGGATGTCCCGCTGGAGTTGGTCGAACTTACCTTTGATGAAGTAGCCGTTTTTGAGCACGATGGGTTTGCGTACTTCGTTCACCAACACCGATTTACCGATGCCGGAGTACCCGCTGACCAGCACCAGCTCGGTACGACCCGCCGCCGCGTTTTCAAAACCCGCCAGCAGTTGGGCCGTCTCCGTTTCGCGACCGTACAGTTTTTGGGAGAGTTCGAACTTGTTGGAGACATCGCCCTCACCCAGGGTGAAATCCGGGATGGTACCCATGTCTTTGATTAAGTCGAGGCATTTTTTGAGGTCCAACCCCAGGCCAAATGCGCTGCGGTAACGGTCCTCCGCATTTTTCGCCATCAACTTGAGCACGATCTGTGACAATACCTTGGGCAAATGGGGATTGCGCTGATGGGGCGGCTCCGGTTCGTGGGCCAGGTGGCAATGGACCATGTGCGAGGGGTCGTCGGTTTCGAAGGGCAGGCGACGGGTGAACATTTCGTAGAGCGTGACCCCGAGCGAGTAAAGATCCGTGCGGTAGTCAATCATGCGGTTCATGCGGCCCGTTTGTTCCGGCGAGCAATAGGCAAGGGTGCTTTCGAGCTGGGTGGGCGCCTTGATTTCCTCGTGCTCGCGGGGCAGCTTGCTCGCCATGCCGAGATCGCAAATTTTGGTTTGACCCGTCTCGGGGTTGTGGAGCACGTTGGCGGGTTTTAGGTCCTTGTGGATGAGCCCTTTGCCGTGGATGCCCGCCAGCCCGCGCGCCATCTTGTAAGCGATTTCAAGCAGGAGCTGGAGCGGTTGGTCGTGGTTGTGGATGAACTGATCCAGCGGAACACCGCCGAAATCTTCCTTAACCAAGGCCGGCCGGTTTTCGACCTGCTCGAGGGCGTAGACTTTTTGAACGCTTTCCAGATCGAGTTCTTTTGAAAGCGCGAACTCGCGTCGGTAGCGTTCCGCTTCACTTTTATCCGGCAGCTCGGAACGGGGCATCTTCACGATCACCGGACGCCCTTCGTCTTGCCAGGCGCCCTGGTAAATCACCGTTTTCGCGCTTTCGAATACCTTCTTTTTTAATTCCAACCGCGGCACAAGATGCTCCAAAAAGAGGGATTGATCCAAAGGTGTGTGTGTTCCCTTGGTTTCGGGCCGGCGGGGTTCACCGACGGGTTTGGCACAAACCCCTCACGCCGCCCGGCCCCTGGCAAGCCAGTGGTTCCCGCGGGTGCGTTTGTTTCCGAGGTGGTCCCTTATGAGGGGGCGCACCATGCCTGGACGACCTTTTTTTGCCATGCGTTTTCGCCGTGGGTTTCACCGGATGTGTCGCTAATACGCCCGTCAAGAA
Source organism: Acanthopleuribacter pedis (assembly GCF_017377855.1). Lineage (GTDB taxonomy): Bacteria > Acidobacteriota > Holophagae > Acanthopleuribacterales > Acanthopleuribacteraceae > Acanthopleuribacter > Acanthopleuribacter pedis. The sequence continues at coordinate 238,912 of NZ_JAFREP010000010.1, read as the reverse complement.
CCAGTTGGCGGCTGTTCCAATCGATGGTGACGGTTAAGTCGGGTGCGTACTGGACAGGTGGCGAGGGTTGTTGGGGCGCGGTAAATTTGAAGGTGGCAAGGGTTTGGCGCTGACTCAAGTGTTCCGTGGTGACCGAAAGATTTTTGCCGAGCGTCAGGGTGATGGTCGCCGTCTTTTTGGTGGGATCGATGTCCCAAGAAAGCAACGCGTCGGCGTTGCCGCCCAACAGTTGCAACTCACCGCGAAGGGTGCCCGGCCCGCGGTTCTGGTTGTAGCCCCAGGACCACTCCATGTTCATGAACCCGTAGGTGACCTTGGCCGAGTTGTTCTGAAAATTCCATTTCCAGGAGGAAAAGGGGAGGTTGATCGAACCCTGTTTGGGGGTATTTTTATTGCCGTACCACATCATCGGAAGCTCCTTCAAACGGGATGGAACAAGGCTTGATTTTTGAATAGCTGGATACTTCAGTATAGTATCTCACCGTGTGGGTTGCCACCTAAAAGCGGCGAGCTCGGGATTTACCAAACGCCGCGAAAGTGGATGATTTACGGGGTGGTTGTTGCCTGGTTTTTTCTTGGATCGCGGGTTTGTATTTTTTCTCAATGGGTCATGGAAATGCCGACAACCCATTGAGAAAAAAACGGATGAATCGCCCGAACGGGTCATAGGCGCACACCCACGACCGTGATGTCGTCTCGCTGTGGCAGTCGTTTTTGGAATTGTTTCAAGGCTTCTTCAAGCGCGGCATGCTGAGCCTCGGTGCTTAACCCGTGAATGTGTTCCAACAGCGCGCGAAATGATTTCAGACCCAATTTGCGGTAATCTTCCGCGCCGGCTTGGTCCGGGAAACCGTCGGTGAAGAGGTAAAAGGCGTCGCCTTCCATGTAGGGAATGATTTGTTCGGAAAAAGCGCGACGGCGGTTGCGTCGGCCGCCGATGGAGGTGCGGTTGCCTTGGTAGATGGTGATGGTTCCTTTGCCACACCCTTCGATGAAATAAAGCGGGCGTTTTGCGCCGCTGAAGTGGATTTTCTGGTGGCGGCGGTCAATCATGCACAGGCCCAACTCCATGTCGTCGCGAAGGGGTTTTTCCGCACCCTGGGTAAGTGCCCTGCAAAACTCGGAACGCAATCGCGAGAGGATTTGGGCCGGGGTCAGGTCGGCTTCGGTGGTCACGATTTTGTTCAGCAAGGTAATGCCGATCATCGAAATGAGTGCGCCCGGAACACCGTGCCCCGTGCAATCCACCACCGCCAAATAATCGCGATCACCGTGATGGTGAATCCAATAAAAATCACCCGAAACCAGATGCTTGGGTTGGTAAAAGACCAGCGCGCCGGGAAAGCGCTCCGCGAAATGGTCTTTTTTGGGCAGTTGTTTTCCTTGAATGACGCGCGCGTACTCAAGGCTGCTGGTGATCTGCTGGTTGTGTTGTTCCAGGGCTTTCATGATTTGCGCTTTTCCCAGTGCGCTCGTCATGTGGGTGCGGAAGCGGGCCAACTTCTCCACATCGTCTTCATCAAAGGCACGTGCTTCGCCCACGCCCAACAACAGCACCCCTTGAACACGGCCCTCGTGTTGGACCATCGCGGCCAGCAGACTGGTAACGGGGGGAAACGCCACCGCGGCCGTGGTTTCCCGGCTGGGTTCCGCAAAAAGGGTGATCTTCGGTTTGACCGCCTTGCCCCGTTCGAAAAATGTTTTTAACGCCGTGTGGGAGATGGGCGGTTTGTGCCCGGCACCGTGTTTGTCTGTTGGCAGGAACGGTAAAAAGGCGTCCCAGTCATGGTTGTGGTGAAGAAATACGGCGTGGTCGATGCGCGGGAACAGCACACGCGCTTGCTCTAACAGCGTGGTGAGCAGGTTTTCGAAATTAAAACGTTGGTTGATGGTGCGCACGATGTTGTCGAGCGATTCCAGCTCGGTGTTGCGCTCCTGAAGTTGGGCCGTGCGTTCTTCGACCATCTGTTCCAGTTCGGCGCTGTACTTTTCCAGCATGCGGTTTTTTTCATGGAGATCTTGAACCAAGAAATAGGCTTCAATCCCTTTTTCAATGGTGAGCAGTAAGTCTTCTTCTTCCCAGGGTTTGACAATGTAGCGGTACAGATCGGCGTTGTTAATGACATTGATGGCCGACTCCAAACTGGCCTGGCCGGTGAGCAGGATTTTTTTGATGTGCGGCTGTTCCTTATGGATCGCCGTTAATAATTCGTCGCCGGACATGTTTGGCATGATTTGGTCGCACAGAATCATTACCGGGATAAACCCGTCTTCTTCAAGTTCCTCTAGGAGTTCAAGGGCTTCATCGCCGCTTTCCACAAATTCGAGGTTGTAGGCGTCACCGAAACGGCGCCGAAGCTGCGTGGACAGGACATTTAAAACGCTTTGTTCATCGTCGACACAAATGATCGTGTGTTTTTTCATAAAAAGGTCTTTTGCAGCTTTGTTTCGAAAAAGTTGAACCAAGGAATTCGGATCAAAGCGGCGCATCACTCGTTTCCGTTACTTAGCGGAGGAGGTGAAAAACGAAACGTTTAACCGGCTTGCGTCGCGTTGTTCGGTAATCCGGCCTGGCGGCGGTTCTGCTCTTTCTGCTTGAACGCGGATTTTTCGGTGCTTGTGGAGTCCATCGACCAGTCTCCCATATTTATTAAGTTTGGCGGCGCATTTCGAAAAAGTTCCGTTCCCGTCCGTGGTCGTTTCAGTGAAAGAATAGGCAGAAGTTATCCTTGCTGACGATTGGCCCATGTGGCTTCCGTGGGACGGGTGCTGAATGGGGCGGGTGTCGCCGCGCGCATGGTTTTTTGTAAAAAATGAAAGCACCTGGTATGACCAAAAAATAAAAAGGGCACCCGCGGGCGTTTCCGCCCTGGTGGGCGCCCTGCCGTGGGTTAATCGGCGGTGTTCAGCCCGTCGAAGTCGCCGGCGTCGTGACGCTCGCGCAGTTGTTCGTTTTCCTCACCCCAGGAGCGGTTGACCAGGCGACCGCGCCGTACCGCGGGGCGTTCCCAGATTTCCTTCGCCCAGCGTTGCACGTGTTCGTAGCTCGCGAGGTCGAGAAACTCGGCCGCGTTGCCGTAGATCGTGCCTTGGGTCATCACGCCGTACCACGGCCAGGTTGCCATGTCGGCAATCGTGTAGGTGTCGCCGCCCAGGAAGCGGTTTTGGGCCAGTTCGCGGTCGAGCACATCAAACTGGCGTTTGGCTTCCATGGAGAAACGGTTGATCGCGTATTCAAATTTTTCGGGGGCGTAGTGGTAGAAGTGGCCGAAGCCGCCGCCCAGGTACGGGGCCGAACCCTGTAACCAGAACAGCCAGTTCATGACCTCGGTGCGGTGGGCGACGTCCTTGGGGAGGAAGTGCCCGAACTTTTCGGCGAGGTAGAGCAGAATGGAGCCGGACTCGAAGACGCGCACGCCGTTGGTGGTGTCCAACAGGGCCGGGATTTTCGAGTTGGGGTTGAGGGCGACAAAGCCGGAGGAAAACTGATCGCCCTCGCCGATGTTGATCAGGTAGGCGTCGTATTCGGCATCGCTGACACCCAGCGCCAGGAGCTCTTCCAGCATGATGGTGACCTTGACCCCGTTGGGTGTGGCCAGGGAGTGAAGTTGCAGCGGATGTTTGCCGCGCGGCAGGTCTTTTTCGTGGGTGGCACCCGCGATGGGGCGATTGAGCTTGGCGACGTCGGCGCCTGCTTTCTTTTCCCATACCCAGACCTTGGGTGGGGTGTAACCGGAAGCTTGGGTCATTTTGGTAACTCCTTGAAATAGGGTCGTTCCATGTGAATGTCATACGCAACAGCATAACACCCTGTTGCTATTCCCGGCGGGGTCAAGGTTTGTGAAAAAGGGGAGCGGGTGTGGCTGTTGTCCCGGGTGGGCATGAACCGTTGCGCTTGCTGTTAGCAAGGGTTGTTGTCGCGAATGTCGCCGACCAAATCGCGAAACCAGGGTTCCTTCATGGCGGGTTCGCGGGTGAGGGCCAGGTTAGCGCGAAGGTGGGTTCACCGGCGTCATGAATCGAGGGCGTGAACTTGGGAACGTCGCTCAATCGTTCATCGGTTTAATCGGCCCCTTGTGAGGTCTTGGTCAATGGCTTGATCCCAGTCCGAAAGTGTGATTGACTGAGCGCGCCCCTCCGTGTTTCCAACTCTTCAACCTAAGAAACGCGGTAACTCGCGGTGATTTTCGCTAAACCTCTGGGCTGCAACGGCCTGAAAAAATGCTCATCGCACCCAACGGGTGCGCCTCCGCTTTTGTCAAACCATTTCGCTCCAGATCTTTAGCGAAAATCCCTCGCTCCAGCGCTTCTTAGGTTTTAAGCCGACCGGCAACGGAACAACCGCCGCCGGCCGCGGCATCCATCCACTCCATTGAAACGAGGTTCCCGTGGCAAAAGAGAAACTGGTCCTTATTGGTAACGGCAATGCCGGTATGAAAGCGCTGCACGCGTTGTTTGACATCGCGCCCGAACAGTACGACATTCGCGTCTTCGGTGCCGAACCCCATCTTCCTTACGACCGCAACACCTTGTCTTCCGTATTGGCCGACGAGAAACAGGTCGACGATCTCCATCTCTACCAGCCCGAATGGTATGCCTCACACGGGATCCAAATGCACCTGGGCACCGAAATTACTCAGATTGATCGCGAACAACGCAAAGTGCACACCAAAACCGGTGAGGTGTTTGATTACGACCGGTTACTGATCGGTACCGGCTCCAAATCCAACGTGCTCCCGCTTCCCGGCAAAGATTTGCGCGGGGTGATGACCTTCCGGCAGATTGAAGACGTGAACAACCTGTTGGCCCGCGCCCAGGTGGCCCATCACGCGGTGGTGCTCGGCGGCGGCTTGCAAAGTCTCGAAATCGCCTGCGGCCTGCGGCGTCGCGGTTTGGATGTGACCGTGGTGTATCGGGGCGATACCCTGATGGAGGATCAACTCGACGCCGAGGGCGGGGTGATGTTGCAGCGCACCATGGAAGGACTCGGCATCAACTTCCTCGGTTCGGCCGAGGCGGTTTCACTCAACGACGACGGCCGCGGCAATGTGAACGGTGTGTCTCTCGATTACGGCCGCACCGTGGGTGCCGACCTGGTGGTGATGGCCGTCGGCATTCAGCCCAACATCGGCATTGCCCAAGCCTGCGGGCTTAAATGTGAACAGGGCGTGGTGGTCGACGACCGCCTGGTCACCTCCGACGACCATATATACGCCATTGGTGAATGCGCTCAGTATCCCAACCAAGGGGTCGGCCACATTGCGCCCATTATGGAAATCGCCCGGCTCTGGGCCCAGCACATGGCTGGTTCCGGCTGCGAACAGAAGCCGGTTTTGGCCGCCGCCCACGGTGAAACCCACTCCGAGCTGGGGGACATGGATCTGTATGCGATTGGGCACACCCACGATAATGAGGAAGTGACGCCGCTGGTCAGTCGCGACAGCGTGATGAACATATATAAAAAGTTGATGGTGCGCGACGGTTTCTTGGTGGGTGCCATCCTGTTGGGTGATACGACCGATGCAGACTGGTACCGGCATTTGGTGCGCGGCCACATCGATGTCTCGGCGATTATGGATAAATTACCGGGCGGTCAACAAGCTCTGCGCGATGCGGGTTTCGATGAATCCTCGCCTTATTTTCCCACCGCCGCGGTGAGTTAGGGCGTTTCGCCCACTCGGAATGGACGTGTCAATAAAAACAGGGTCACGCCGTGGAAGGACGGCGTGACCCTGTTTTTATGGACCGAATCGGTCAATCGCGTTCCCACTCTTTACCCTAAGAAGCGCTGACGCGGTGATTTTAGCTAAACCTCTGGGCTACAACGGCCCGTAAAAATGCTCACCGCACCCCGCGGGTGCGCGTCGTGCGCGACCCCGGCCCGCTTTTCCCAGACCATTTCGCTCCAGACCTTTAGCCAAAATCCCTCGCTCTTATCGCGCCTCTTAGGTTTAAGTACGAAAGAAATGCGAACCTTAAGCGCGGGCCGCCCCGTCTTTGACATCATGCTCGACGGGGACCTCGGCTTGGACGCGGATGCGGGCTTCTTCCGCGTGGGAGAGGATCAGCATCAAACCGCGGAACAAGGTGGCGGTCAGGAAAATGAAGATCAGTAAGGGGTTGAGTGTCTTTAAACTGTAGAAAGTCCAAATCAGGTCGCTACAAAAGCCGATCACCAAATAACCGCGGGTGGCTTCGTCCAAAGAACGACCTTTGAACAAGGGCGCGGCTTGGGGGAGGATGGTGGCTGCGCCGATTAATCCGGCAAATACGATAAGCATTTCAATCATAAGGGACCTTTCCTATTGTTCGCGGGTGCGGTGGTGACGCGGGGTCAAGTGGTTGAAGGACATGACGGCTTTATCGGTACGCCGCTTTTGATAGATGCATCATATTTTGAAAATGTGGTGGAAATGTGGAGTCGCAAATTTTCGGGGGCCGGTCGTGATCCTGATTGCCGATAAGTTGTGCTGGATCACACTATTTGCTTTGGGTCGGTCCGGTTGGATGCGCGAAGCCATGCCGCGAAAACACGGCAATTCCTGTTTGCGGCCATTGATAAGCCGGCAAAACCTGATCACAGTACCGGTACATCTTGTTTATTTTCATCCTTCTAACCCGGCGGAATTTTGGGAGGGGTGGTCGCGGGTTATCTTTGCTTGAAGCGGGTGTTTGGTGAGATTTAAGCCTGTAAATATGTGTAAATCGAGAAAATTTGGCGGATATTTCTGTTTTGTTAACTTGTGATACATATCACGGCGAAAAGTTAACTCATTTAAATCTAATTATTTGTTGTGATTGTGTGACGCCGCTGGGCGGAATTTTTGGGGACAATAGCGCACTTTTTGTTGGGCGGCGAAAATTTGAAAGTTTTCGGTTGCAATCATAGAGAACTCATCTTAAACTAGCTCCATTACATGACATATCTTTGATCTCTGCGTTTTATTACACCATTGCTTCATGGGGTCACATTTACCTGTTGGTTTGATTTTCACATCAGCCAGCCTTATTGAGTCCTGTCCTCGGGGGAAGGACGCCAATCCCGGCTTCTCTCTATTGGTGCGAAGCCCATTTCCGAATCTCGATTGTATGTGCTGCTGTGTCGAGGAGGTCGCGAATGGTGGCAGAGCTGTGGACGGAAACGTCCGCTGATGCAGGTGTGTGTTCCGATTGGTGGCGCGGTCGTTTGGCCCTGGTGCCCAATGGTTTTGACCCGGCCCGATTCATTCCGCGCGGGCGGCCGGGCTGTCGCGATTACCTTGGTCGCGGTGTGGCTTCCTGCCAGGGTGAAGTCCCGCTGCTTCAGCGCTTTTCCCGGTACGTTGCGAGTTTGGCCTTGTTGTGGTCCCGTCACAGCGGTTGCGCCGTGGTCGTGGTGCAAACCCCACCGCTGCAACAATCCCTTGCCGCGGCATGTGGTGTTTGCGCCGCTGAACCGGTGGTGCTCGTGCTTGAGATCGACAGCACCCTCACGGCCGTTGATTTTCTCGAATCCATTCAAACCCAAATTGAGACCGCCTACGGGCACAGCAACCGCGGCTTGGCCGCCCTGCTTCAAAAAGAAACCGGGCTGACGCCGCCGCGTTTGACGCCGCTCCTGGTGGTTTGTCCGCAACTCCATGGTGATCCGCGCATCGAACCCAATCTTTTGATTCAAATCGATCTCGACCACGACGACAGCATCGCGTACCACGCCAATTTACTCCAGGCCGATTACGACCTGAAGAGGCTCCACACCTATTGGTTGGCGGTGTACCGCGATCTCGTGGATGCGCATGTGCCGCCGGCCGGGCACCTCGCCCGTGCCGGCGCCGAACCGACCTGGCTGGGGTCTACCGACCCCGAAACGGCGTGCGACGATATTCGCCAGGATGGGTTGTTTACCTGGTTCCTTGATTTGGATGACCTTACCCAAGAACAACCCGGTGCACCCGCCTGTGCGCTGGACCCCAAGATCACAACCTATGCCGCCCTCAACGACGACGTCAAACGCCTCTCTTCCTACCTCCAATGTGAACTGGGTTTGGTGCCTGCCGACCCGGTTTTGATTTACATGAATCGTTCCCCCGAGGCCTTGGCCGCGATGTTGGCGGTGATTCACGCCGGCGGGGTGGTGATCCCCCTCGATCCCGCCCAGAACCAGGCGCGTGTCGCGGATGTTTTGGCCGAGGCCAAGCCGCGCTATGCGATGACCCTTGCCGGCGACGCCCTCGACCTGCGCGGTTTTCACGGCCACTACGTCCTGATGGATGTGGTGCTGCCGGAATTGCCCGAGGTGTTGACCAACGTTTTTCCCATCCTGCCCCAAGAACAGGCCGCCTTTGTGTTCTACGGCGCCGGCGAAAGTGATTACCCGCAAGGCGCGGTACTCAGTCGTGGTGCGCTTTACCAATATGTTCAATGGGCGAATGAACGGTATCGCCTCAAGGATGAAGCCTGTTCCTTTGCTTGGATCCATTCCTTTGCGACCCCTGCCGGTTTGACCGCCGTTTTCTGTACCTTGCTGCAGGGCGGCCAGTTAACCATCTTTCCCGAACATGTCACCGAAGCCGAGATGCCGGCCCAACTCCGCGGCGGGTTCTGTCCCGTGAATGCGATCAAGTTGAATCGTTGTCGTTTGGATTTGTTGCATCAACTCGAGCCGGAACCCACGCCCCTGCGGGTGGTGGTCCTCGACGCGGGCGAGGTGACCACGGCGGATGCCGCGCTCCTGCGCCGCTTTGCGCCCGACGCTCGCTACCTGCGCGAATACGGTTGTTGTGAAAGCGGCTTGGCCTTCGCCGCCTGTGACCTTGACGAGACCTCATCCGAGGGCGAGGGTTTGCCGCTTGGGCGACCGCTCCCCGGTAAACGGGTAACCATTGTCAATCAACTGGGTTTGCCGTGTCCGCAAGGTGTGGCCGGCGAAATTTGGGTGGCCGGGCACCAACTCGGCGCCGCCTATTTGGCGCGACCCGAATTAAGCAATGCCGCGTTTCACTTGGACGCGGTCGGCACACCCGTGTACCGATCCCGTGAGTGGGGTTATTGGCTGGAGGATGGTCAAGTGGTGCGTTTAGGAATGATGGGCCGACAATTTCAAATGGGGGATTTCCGCGTGCAACCGGGAGAAATCGAACGGGTTCTGGCTGACTTAGAAGGGGTGGAAGAAGCCCTGGTGGTGGTGCGGCAAATCTCCTCCCGCGAACCGCAAATGACCGCCTACGTGTTGGGTTACCATCTGGACGAAGCCGTTTTGTTCGACCAATTGGCGGAACGCTTGCCCGCGTTTCTCATTCCCAACTACATCGTTCCCATGGTGGCTTGGCCGCTGAATGCCAATGGGACCATTAGTTACGCCGATTTGCCCGAGCCGGAAATCAGTCATTCCGACCAGTACAGTCGCGCGTTTGCGCCGCAGACCTACCGTGAGGCCTTGCTGGCGGGTTTGTTCGCCAAGGCACTGGGTTTGCCCGAGGTCGGTGTGACCGACGACTTCTTCCAACTGGGCGGCGACGATCACGCCGCCATGGATTTGCTCAAAACCGCGCGCGCCCTCGACTTTTACTTCTCCTATTCCGATTTGATGCGCAGCCCCCGTGTACGCGCGTTGGCCAAGGTCCCGGACCGGGTCGGCGAGGATGTGGCGCAACAAACCGTCCACGGCGCACTGGCCTTGTTGCCGTCCCACGTGCGGTTCTTCGCGGCCAATCCCCAGGAGCCGGATGAAAATGTGGAAACCATGGTTTTGGAAGTACCCGAAGGGATTGACGCGCGCCCGCTGGAGTTGGCCGTCGAACGCTTGCTGACCATGCACGATGCCTTGCGGGCCCGTTTTGTCGGCGAGGGCGCGTCGCGTCGGGCCGAAATCATGCCGCCCGCGGAAACGCCCGCGTTCTCCGTGGAGAACCTGCACCGCTACGATGAGGATCGCCAAGAAACCCGTTTTGAAACCATCCACGAACAGGTTGCGGGCGGATTGTGCCTGGACTGGGGTTTGTTGTTCCATGTCTGCCTGTGCCGGATGGGCGGCGGCCTGTCCGACCGCTTGATTTTGGTGGTTCACCAGTTGGTCGTTGACGATGTTTCTTGGCGGGTGTTACTCAGCGATTTGGGTGAGTTGTACCGCTGTTTTTCTGCCAACCGCGATCCCTATCCCTTGGCCAAAACCGATTCACTGCGGGCTTGGTCGGCCGCGTTGCGTCAGGAGCTGCAAGAAGGGTCCTCCTTGTCGGAAAGCCGCCGTTGGTTGGAAGACAGCATGGCCGTGGAACCCGTGTTTTCGCCGCTTGAGGAACCCTACGAAATCGGCTACCGCGACGACCATCAACTGGTACTGGCCTTAGATCGGCCCACCAGTCAAACCTTGCTCATCGCCGGTCGCCGGGTTTTGGGGCAACGGCTTTATACGTTGCTCCTCGGCGGTTTGGCTTGTGCGCTGCGCGATTTTTCCGGGGGCGAGGCCGTGACCGTCCAGTTGGAGGGGCAGGGGCGCCGGGTGAACATTGGCGATTTGGATGTATCGCGCACGGTCGGTCACCTGACCAGTCATTTCCCCTTTTGTTTGGTGATGCCCCCCAAGGCCGATGAATTGGAAGTGTTGGCGTTAACCGGGCGGAACCTGCAAACCGTTGAACACGAAGGTTTGGGATACGACATGGTGCGTTACCTGGGTGAAGACGCGCCTGGTTCCGCGCTGTTCCAGCAATTACCGGAGGCCGAAATCGCCTTTTCCTACAGCGGGGTGATTGACGAGCAGCCTGTGCCGGGTTGGATGACCATGGAGCACCGCAAGTGGACCGAGGAGAACCTGCGTCGCCCGCTGATGATCGAAGGGTTCTTGCGCGAGGGTGTGTTGCAGTTCCAATTTGAGTGGGTACCGTCACGGTTGGAAGAAACGACCGTGATTAATTTGGCGATGTCCTTCCTCAAATACTTGGGCCGGCTGGGCGAAATTATTGGCGAGCGTGCCCAACCCAATACCCAAAAAAGTCCCAATTTCATGGCGGTCTCGGATCCGCACACCACCGCGGAGTTTTTCGCCGGCGGGATGAGCGACGAGGATTCGCCGATGTGACCCCTTTCGCCCGCGAGGATGCGTCGTCGCGGGCGAATTGGGTGAGGACAACAACCGAAGGGGGCCGACCCACCAGCATCGTGGTTAAGGCGAAAGCGGCCCCCGTCCGCGGTTTCCATCAAAGCGGAATTATTGAGAAATCGTCGGCTTAAAAGCGAAGGGTTGGCTTGGTATCCGTTATTTCTCAGGATCTTCGGATGGTTAGAGGATGGGCGGTAGGCAGGGAGCCGGTCCACGCGGAGGTAGCGCCTTGGATGGATGGGAAGCGTTGATGCACCTGTGCAGGATCAAGCTGAGTAGCGCCTTGTTGGAGTGCTTGGTTGTATTGGGCAATGTGGTGACAGGCATGCGTAAATGTATGCATTTATATAGGTTGTAGGGTGAGGTTGATGAGCATGTGGTGTTCAAGAAACGGAGTGACGGGCTTATCCGCATGCGTGTTCCCCCGTACAAGGGAAATCCTGCACCTCGCGATCCGCTAAACAGCGTGTGGGTCTATCCGCAAAACGCGGCGGGAGTGGTTGCCGGGACCGCCTCTTATCGATCCCATGTGCTTTCGTTTTGTAGTAGGGCGCCTTTCCCGGTATGCGGTTTCATCCTGGCTTCCCGGTCATCGATATGGCCAATACGATTTGGGGCGGATCTGCATTTTACGAGCGCTTAAGATTTTCGGTTTGGGGGCGATACGCTTAACAAACCACTACAACTTTTGGGGTGCTCCATGTCTGATCAGGATCAACCGCCGGCCGAGGGGAACATGGTGCCCGGTGGCAACTTAGACCAAATCCGGGACATTCTCTTTGGTGCCCAAACCAAGGAATTTGAACGCCGCTTTAGCGGACTTGAGAGTGCCGTGCAGACCGAACTGCGGCAAATGCGCGACGATCTCAAGAACCAAACCGACATGCTCGAGACCTTCTTTAAGGGCGAACTCAAGGAAGTGTCCGGCAAGCTTCGTAAGGAGCAGAGCAAAAGGGAAGGTGATACCGAGCGTTTGGAAACACGCCTCGCCGATCAGAAACGGGCCGTCGACCAGAAGGTCAACGCCCTGGAAGAACAGTTCGAGGAGCAGGTTGGCGAGTTACGCGAGAATTTACTGCACCAGGGACAACAACTCTCGGAATCCTTGCAAAAAGGCTTGGATGCCCTGCGTGAGGATGTTGAAGAACGGATGAGTCGGTTGGGGGCGTCCAAGGCGGACCGTCTGGCGCTTGCCGGCTTGTTTAGCGAGATGTCCATGCGCCTCAAAAATGAACTGGATCTCTCCAATCTGACCGAATCCTAATTCGGCATCGGCGGGTAGCATGGGTGATGCCGAGGAAAAGGAGGCGCTTGAGCGGCTGAGGCGCCTGTTGCTGAGCCCCGAGCAGGCGCGTCTGACCGAACTGGACGCCGATCTGAGCGAGCCGGCGCGGCTAGCCGCCCATTTGCGGAAAGCCCTGCCGCTTGCCGTCAAACAAAGCGCCGGCGCCGAGTCTCGGCTCGGCCAAGCGCTGGCGCCGATTCTTGAGGAAGTCATCCAAACCACCATTCGGCGCAACCCGCGCCTGATGGCCGAAATTCTGTACCCCGTGATCGGCCGCACGGTGCGCAAGGCGGTCTGGGAGGCATGGTCGCAATTGATCCAAACCGTGAACGGCGCCTTGGAAACGCGGATTTCGTTCAAAAGTCTGAAGTGGCGCTGGATCGCCTGGCGCACCGGCCGCACCTTTGCCGAGATTGTGTTGGCGCAAACCTTCGTGTACCGGGTGGACCAGGTGTTGCTGATTCATCGGGAGTCCGGGCTGTTGTTGGGTCATGAAACACGCGCGACCGAGGTCGCCAAGGACAAAGAACTGGTGTCGGCGATGCTTACCGCGATTCAGGATTTTGTGCGCGATTCATTTGATATTGCTGAGGAAACACCGCTCGGCGCCCTGGAAGTGGGTGGCCTCAAGGTCTGGATTGAGCAGGGACCCAAGGCTTATCTGGCCGCGGTCATCCGCGGCAATCCGCCCGCGGAACTGCACGCGGTGCTGCGCGATACCTTGGAACAGGTTCATTTCGAATTTGAGCCCGTTTTGCAGGATTACCGCGGTGAATCAGAAGATTTCGCCACGGTCGGTCAGTTCCTGTTGGGGGCCATGCGTTACGAACGCCAGGTGGGTGAAGAGGGAAGCGGGCCTTGGTATGCGTTGGCCTTGGGTTTGGTGCCTTTGTTTTTGGTGAGCTGGTTTGGGTTTTACAGCTTTCAAACGCGGCATCGCTTGGCCGTGATCCAAGGTGTATTGGACGCCACGCCCGGGTACCACATCGTGGCGGTTCGCGACCGCGGCAATTACCTGAAGTTGGAGGGCTTTCGCGATCCGTTGGCATCGCCCCCGGGCGTGGTGCTCGGGCCGCTTGCCGACCGATACCAATGGTTGGAGGCGGAACTCACCCCGTATATCGCGCTGCATCCGAGCCTGGTGCTGAAACGGGCGCGGCGGAGTTTGGCGCCGCCGTTGTCGGTTCGTTTAACCCTCAACCGACAGGGCCGCTTGAGCGCGGCCGGCGGCGCGGATGCCGCGTGGCTGGCGCGTTTCGAAGCGGGCGCCCCGCTGCTGGCGGGTGTGACCGCCGTTGACGCACGCGACGTGGTGGTCTTGAAAACCCGGAGCGAGTTGTTGGTCGCGGAGCTCACCGCTTGGGAACTCCGCTTTGAGGTGGATCAAGCCGAATTATCCGAGGAACAAACGGCCGAGATCGCGATGGTGGCCGCAAAGGTTGCGGAATTGAATAGCATCTCCCGCGCGCAAAATGAGATACTTGTGGTCGAAATCCAAGGATTTACAGATGCTTCGGGCAGCCGAACGCACAACCAAGAACTGGCGTTGCGACGGGCTGAGTCGGTGCGCGCCGCTTTTGTAACGCGCGGCATTCCCCCGGATGTTTTCCGGGTAAAAGGGTTCATCAATGCGGTCGCCGGCGGGGACCGAGACCGTCGTATCCTGTTAGCCATTCAGTTCCAACAACCTTGAGGGCCGTATGCTTCAAAAGAAAGTATGTTTATTGGGGAGCTTTTCTGTCGGGAAAACGAGCCTGATCGCCCAATTTGTCCACGGCATTTTTGGGGAAAAATACCTGACCACCATCGGGGTGAAAATCGACAAGCGGCGGGTGACGACTGAGAAAGGGGAGACCACCCTGGTGATTTGGGACCTCAATGGTCAGGACGACTTGCAAAAGGTTCGCCTCGCCAATTTACGCGGCAGTTCCGGGTTTCTATTTGTAGTCGACGGCACGCGTCCCGCGACCTTGAATGTGGTGTTGGAACTCGACGCCCTGGTCCAACGCGAAATGGGGGCGCTGCCGCGCTTGTTGCTGCTCAACAAATGTGATTTACAAGATGAATGGCTGCTCGAGGCGTCGCGCGTGGAAGAACTCCGCGCCGCCGGTTGGCACGTCAAAAGAACCAGCGCCAAAACGGGCGAACAGGTTGCCGAGGCCTTTGGCGCGTTGGCCGAGATGATGGTGAGGTGACCCATGCGCGTTGATGAGCCTTCCGAGAATCAGGGGATGATCGTCCTGCAGCAACAAATGGCGTTGTTCGACACCTGGGTTTGCGAGGTGACCGACCAAGATGCCTTGGTGTGGGACGCCGATGTGGCCCCGGCTTGGTGCGCGCGCCACCTACAACCCTCGCCCGGCACGACCGCCGACCTGATCCAGTTGTTACCCTACCTCGAATATTTTTTAACCGATGCCGCCGCATTTTGGAACGGTGCGGAAGGCGCCACCTGTCAGTCCGGCGCTTTTGTGGCGACGGATGGGCACGACCGCGCCAACGAATGGTTGTTACAGGCGACGGCCACGCGGCTGGGAAGGCGCCGCTTGTTGTATATCGGGCCTTATCGCGCGGGGACCGAGGAACACCGCGAGGTGATGCAGAAGTCGCGGGAATTAATGCTTGCGCACGAAGCGTTGCAACAGAAAGAGGCGGAACTCAGCTTGAGCGAAGCGCGTTTGCGCGGCATCTTGAAGGTTTTGCCGGACCAAGTCTTCGTGTTGCGTATGGACGGAGAAGTGTTGGCCCACGCGGGCGGACCGGACCAAGCGGATCTTACCGGCCTGGTGATTGATACGGTTGTCCCCGAGTTGGAATTTATCGGGGACACGCTCAAGCTCTGTTTGGCGGAAGGCAGCATTCACACCTTGACCTTTGAGCGTTGGATTGGTTCGGCGGCGCATTACTACGAGGCGCGTTTTGCGCCGATGAGCGTGGATCAAGTGCTGATGGTGGTGCGCGATTGTACCCGCGCCAAAACCATCGAACGGGTCAAAGAGGAATTTTTGGCCATTGCCTGTAACGAGTTGCGTGCGCCGATTTCCGGGATCGTCGGGGTTTTGGAAATGGCGCGGGAAGAAGGGCTTAGCGAGGAGAGCGCCCATTGGGTGGGTTTGGGCTTGGAAAGTGCCAATCGGGGTTTGAACCTGATTCACCGGTTGTTGGATCTCAAACGCATCGAAAGCGGCGCGCAGAAGTTTTCGCGGCATCGCATTGCCGCCGACAAGTTGGTGATGGAGGGTTTGGCCCAGTGTTGTGCCGTTGCGGAAAAGGCGGGACGCGTCATCAAGCGCGGGGTTTTCGAGAGCGGCTTGATGGTGCTGGCCGATCCCGACGCGGTGCGCCAGGTGCTGGTGATGCTTGTGACCAATGCGCTGAAGTTCACCCCGGAGGACGAACCCATCGTGGTGGAAACCCGTCGGTGGGAGGGATTCGCCCGCGTTTCCATCTGTGATCGGGGACCGGGTGTGCGCAAAAAAGATCAAGCACGCCTGTTTGAAAAGTTTGCGCAATTGGAAGACGGCCGTTCCCGCGAGGAGGGCGCGGGTTTGGGGCTGAGTATCGCGCGGGCTATTGTCGAACGCCACCAGGGCCGCATCGGCGTAGAAGCCGACCCGGACAAAGCACCGGGCTCCACCTTTTGGTTTGCGTTCCCGCTGTTGTGACATGCTGCGCAACCGCGGAGGATGAACCCCAATCTGAGGACCGCGGTGTCGGAATAGGGATCCCAACACCGCGGCGAAGAAAGCTCCTTAAATATTGATTCGCGACCGGAAGGCGTCGATGCTGTAATTCACCGCTTGGAAGGCTTCCGCCTCGTCTTCCAGCATGCGGATCAAACGCGCGGGGATGTCGCCGTCCTCATTGCGGGTGACGAACCCGTGGCGCACCGAAACCAAGCTGTGGGTGACCAACAGTTGCCGTGACGCATCGATGCCGTCGTAGTGCAGGGCCAGCCGCGCATAGTCGATCTCGCCGCCGAAGTTGACCTGGTTGTCGTTGCGCCAGCAATGCCAGAGCGTGGCGTGGAAGATGACATACACGCAGAGCTGTTTGAGGTTGTCCCAATCGGCTTCCGTGGGATTGGCCGCTGTGTTGGTGACCTGGCTCAGCGCTTTGCCGTTGTCGCCAGGGTCGCTGATCTCGCCGTCGTCGTACCAGGACTCGCCGTCCGGGAGCGGCGTCGCGCGGTAGGCCACGCCGCGCGCCACCAAGTTTTGCGAGAAGTGGTAGATCTCGTCCCAGTTGGCGGCAATCGCCGAGGCATTTTCGGCAAAAAAGTCCGCCACGTAGTCGTCCAAAAGGTCCCACCAGAGTTCGCCGACCGCACCGTAGCGGTGGAACTTACCCAAGGACGCCCGTGGTTTCCAACCCTTCCAGTTACAGGCGCCCAGGTCGTCTTCCATGTACTTGATCACCGAATCCGCGACCAGGGGTGACTGTTGGGCCAGGATGCCGGTTTTGCCGAAAATTATGCCGTTGCCTTTGTCGTTAATCGCGGTAACCCCTTTGAGGTGGGGGTGCAGTAAGGTGTAGATAGGGCTGTGTTGGATATTTCGGTAGAAGGCAATCGCGTACTGACCCACGTTCAAGTGCCCGCGACCCAAGTGCCCCAGTGCCTGGCCTTGAATAAATTCGGCGATGCGGAAATAGGCCTTGGCTGTTTCCCAATGGTCGTCGCCAGGTTTGGAAAGCACCGCCGGGGCAAACGAAAGTGCCTCGGGTTGAATTGCTTCTTTGTGGCGTAGCCGGTATTCAATGCTGAGTGGGACCAGGCCGTCCGGTCGGGCTTCCATGGTCAAGTGCACGTTGGGTGCGGTGCGTTTTCCGTCGAATTCGTAATCGTCGAAGTTGTAACGCACGTGGAGCAAACCATCGCCGTCGCGGCTGAAAAAAGCCGGGTTAAACCCGTTGAGAACCGCGTAGGCGAAGAAGTGATCGCCGCGGGAACCGCCCGGGGTTTCTTCCTCGAGACGTTCCGTTAAGTTTTTACCTAGGGCGCTGTCGTAATCCTGTTGCACTTGTGGGACGGGTGTGTCCTCGGCGTGGTCTGCCTGGATCAGCGCCAATTTGGCGGAAGCCATCATTAAAGCGTTTAATTGGGCGGGGACAAACGGCTGGGGTGAAGCGATCAGGTCATTGCGCAAAATTTGCGGCAGGGTGCTATTTACCTGATATTCCCAATAGGGGAAGGCGACAAACCCAAAATCGTAGTTGGGCGGGGCCGGCTGCTGGTGGACCGCGGCGGGATGGTCACTGGTATCGTTGCGGATCACTTTGATAAAGATCGGCGGGCGATCAGACCACATTGGATCGCTAAAGTTCACGGCGTGTTTGAAGCGACCGCTTTGGTTGGTGCGGGTCGTGGCCATCAGGCGTGGGGTCACCGGATCGGCGCGCCAAATTTCGATCAGGGTATCGCGGAGCGGGGTTTGGTCCAGGTGGAACACCATCCCGGTGACGGCGTTGTTGAGGTTGGCCAAACCCGCGGGCAACGGACGCCCCTGGCGAACAGCGGCGGAGAAGTCGTAAACAAGCGAACGCAGGTGGTTTATCGAGGCTGTTTCAAACGGGGTGCGGGCGAGGATCAGGCCAAGCGCCTCGGGGGCGTTGCCGACATTAAAGGCGATCGATGCGTCCTCGGCGGGTGAAAGCATTTGGTTGAGGCTGATGGTGCCGACTTCGAGGAACGGCGCTTCCGCCTCGGTCCAATCAACCGTGCAATCGCGGGCGATTTCGTTGTAAATTTCGTCCTCGCTTTCGGGTTTGAGCTGGACTTCCATCAGGTAGCTAACCCCGCCGTTGGTGACTTGCTCTGTGAATTCGGCGCGCAGGTAATCCTTGGGGCGGGTATCGCTTGTGGGGCGATCCACATAATCCTTGGGCAGGGTGATTTCCTCAATGGGAATTTCGCCGCTGTCGCAGGAGCCGTCGGCGTTGCGGAAGCGGTAGCGCATGTGGTAGCGCTTGCCGTCATGGTCGATGAACCGGGTGGTGGTTTCGGAGTAGTAGTAAACCTTGGTGAAGGAATCGGGGTTTTTGACGATTTTGTGGAAGATTGGCAGGATCTTGGGAAATTCGGCCACCAGCGCGGCGCGGGTTTCCATATCGCCGGCGACCCAGCGGCCGAAATCCACCGCGTTGTTCATAAAGAAGCGGGAACCGGTGCTGGAAAGTACATCGAGGACCGTGGGTTGGAGATCGAGATCTTCGCTGTCGGCATCGCCTTCGAACAGGCGCAGGGACAGGCCGCGACCGTCGCGAATCGCATCGTCGTCAAAACCTTTGATCGAGGCATGGCGCACCACGACGGGGAAGGTCCGTCCCGGGGTAAACACCGCGTGGGCGGGCAGGTTGTCGCCGCTAACGGTGAAGGTACCGCGCGCGGTGACACCGACGGTATGGGTGGCGCGCCCCTTTTTGTGTTGGGCAAGCATGCGAAAAGCACTGGCGATAGTGTAGATTAACCCGCCAAAAAGCGGGTCAACATTTAGGCGAGGGTCATTGGCCCGCGCGGATGACATGGGGGTTCCTCCTGGCTGCCCGCGGGGCGGGCGCAAAGCATGGTAGCGAAAGTCCGAAACCACCGACGTGGCGGGTAAGGAACCACGGCGGGTGAGAGAAGGCTGATCGTTGAAAAGCTGGTTGCGAAAATTCTAGCAAGAATAAGATCTCTCGAGGGAATTTACTTGGAGGCGAGGAATTTGGCGGCAGTTGGGCTGTTATTTAGGGGGAACCTATTTCTCGGCCGTCTCTTGGACCCCAATTGAATGTGATGCACCGGCCTTCGCCAGGACCCACCCGGCAAACCGGGACCGTCTCGTTGAGCACCTTACTCAGTGGGCGGCATCATTTGCCGACTGGGTTGGCGGGTATGGCGAATCTCAAAGGGCGGTGTGTAGCCGCCACCAAACCGGCCTGACTTTCCCTAGCCCGGATTTCTCACAAGGATTCGTCGCGAGAAGCTGAAAGCCTTGTGCGTACGAAGATGACGACCAAGCCGCGGCACAGGGGGCCGACCTTTCGCGGGTCCGACCTTTCGCGGGTGCAGGGCTGGGCCGAAGTCGGCTCGGCCGAGTAACGCGGATGGCCGCCCCGCGGATGGCCGCCCCGCGGAAGGCCGCCCCGCGGAAGGCCGCTCCCTCGTCATCGCATGGCTTTCGGCTTCGTAGCAGAATTCCTTGTGAGAAATACGGGCTAGCTCTTGGTTGAGAATCTTTTGGATTCACAGTATCTTGGGAGAGGTTTCACAACACCCGGGTTGATTTGGCCCGCGGCGAAAAGCTTTGGTTGTGCGGCGTTCGGCCGTTTTTTCCTGAAACCCCAGGTCCTTGCTGTTTCACAATTCCCTCTAAAAGTGAGAGCCGGCTCGTGCAAGCTAAAAAAGTGAAGTTCCGACTCAAAATGTTTACCAAGCTGTTTTTGGCGCTGATGCTGAGCAGTGGGGCGATTTTGGTGTCGATGGGGGTTTTCCTGCACTGGAGCCTCGGCCATTCCTTCTCCGAGTTTTTGGACGGAGAGGAAATCCAGGCGCGCCAGGTCCTTATCGAACGGCTGCAAAATGAATTTGCGGTCTATGGTTGGGAACGATTGCGCGACAACCCCAAGTTGTGGCACGAACTGCGCCGCGGCACGGTCGACGGCGGTCCCGCCGGCCCGCGTCCTTCCGATCCCTTCAGCAGCGAACGCGGCAGCGAAAACGAAGCCTGGCGCGCGATGGTGGACGAAAAAACGCCGCCTGAAGGGCAACCCAAAGCGCCCGACGGCCCACCGCCCGGAGGCGGTCCCCCCGGTATCGCGCGGCTGGTTGTGCTCGATGCCGACAAACGCGCGGTGATGGGACCCCCGATGATGGATCGCGAACTGATCATGGCGCCGATTCTTGCCCAGGGTCGGACCATCGGCTACCTCGGCATTAACCCGGCGCGTAATCCCCTGGACAATGCCGGTTATACCTTTGTCAGCCGCCTTTACCAACGTTTTTACCTGGCCTCGGCGGTGATGCTGGTGCTGGCGGCGGTGGTGGCCTTCTTCCTCGCCACCCACTTTTCCCGACCGATCAAAGATCTGGCCAAAGCGGTTCACGCCATCGCCTCCGGGAATTACGACCGTCGCGTTTCGGTGGCCCGCGGCGACGAGTTGGGTCAGTTGGCCCACGATTTCAACTTTCTCGCCACCACCCTCGAACAGAACCAGCGCGCCCGCGAGCGCTGGATCGCCGATATTTCCCACGAGCTGCGCACGCCGCTGGCGGTGATGCGCGGCGAATTAGAAGCGATTCAGGACGGCGTGCGGCGGCCCGACTTGGACAGTGTCAACTCGCTCCACCACGAGGTGCTGGTGCTGGCCAAAATCGTCAACGACCTGTACGAACTCTCGCTTTCCGACATGGGCGCGCTTAACTACAAAAAAGAAACCCTGCACCCCAACGAGGTGCTCGATGCGGTGGTTCATCTGTTCCAACCACGGGTGGCCCAGCGCGACCTGACCTTGGAACACGTCGACAAGTTGCCCCAGGATATCGGCATCTCGGGCGACCGCCAAAGGCTGACGCAGTTGTTCTCGAACCTGCTGGAGAACAGTTGCCGCTACACCAACGCGGGCGGGGTGGTGCGGGTTACCGCGGAGATGGGCGAGGACAAGGTGGTGATTACGCTGGAGGATTCGCCGCCCGGCGTGGCGCCCGAAATGTTGCCGCGCCTGTTTGACCGCATGTTCCGCGCGGAAATTTCGCGCTCGCGCAAACACGGCGGCGCCGGCTTGGGTCTGGCCATTTGCAAAAACATCGTCGAGGCCCACGAGGGGCATTTGGCGGCCAAAGCCTCCCAGCTCGGTGGTTTGGCGGTTGCGATTTCGTTTCCCGTCGAACAATGGACATGGACCCATCACGGAGAAAACGAAATTGTGCGATGATCTTAGGACTTGAAGTGAGTGAGGAGTAACCTGTGAGCGAAGATCAAAACAAAGGGCCGTTAATTGTGGTTGCCGAGGACGAGCCGAAAATTGCGAAATTGTTGACGGATTACCTCAGTGCCCACGGTTACGAAACCAAGTGGATTGAGAACGGCGCCGAGGTGGTGCCTTTTATCAAAAAAGAATCGCCTAGCTGTCTGTTGCTCGACATTATGTTGCCGGGCAAAGACGGGATGACGATCTGCCGTGAGTTGCGGTCTTTTACCCAGATGCCGATTTTAATGTTGACCGCGCGCGTGGAAGAAATAGACCGCGTGTTGGGTTTGGAACTGGGTGCCGACGATTATATTTGTAAGCCGTTCAGTCCGCGTGAGGTGGTTGCACGGGTGAAAACGGTGTTGCGCCGGTTTAAACCCGCCGCGGCGGGCGCGGAGGCGGCCGAGGGCGAGGACAATCCCTTTAGGGTGGATGAGGAACGCCGTGAGATTCACGTCAAGGGTAAGCTGTTGAGTTTGACGCCCAACGAATACACCATTCTGTTGGTGTTGTTAAAATCGCCGGGTCGCGTTTTTTCCCGTGATCAATTGGTCGACCAACTTTACGATGATTTCCGAGCCGTGACCGACCGCACCATCGACAGCCACGTTAAGAACTTGCGCAAAAAAATCGCGGCCTGCATGCCGGATGTGGAAGTGATCCGCTCGGTGTACGGGGTGGGTTACAAGATGCAACTGCCTTAGACGAACCATCGTTTCAGGACGGATGACGGTTTTTCGCCGGTCCCAACGAAAAAAGAACCGGCAACCCGTCCTTGGGTTGCCGGTTCTTTTTTATTCGTTTGCCGCGTCGCTCAGGACGGTATCCAGGAAAAAACTCACGGTTTGGTCTTCTTGGGCCGGAACAAAAACCGTGGGTTCCGTGGGATGCCAAGCCATGGCGGTGATGCCTTGCAAGCGAATGCCCCGACGGCGAACGTCCGTTACGCTTTGGGTGGGGGTCCAGGTACCGTCGCGGCGTTCCACCGCGGTGATGGTATTCAGCCTGCTGTTGGCGATCAGTGCGTGGTTTTCCCCGATCAGTACCGGGCCGTCGCTGCCGAAGCGGTAGGTGGCGTTGTCCGCGAGCAAGGTGTTTTCGATGAGGCTGCTTTGAGCCGAAACCCAATCGTAGAGGGCGATGCCGTCCTTGCCGCGAATCCAGAGTTGCCCGCGGCGGTCGTCGAAGGCGAGTGCCGTGGCCAAAAAGTCGGGTGCTGTTTCGAACAAAGCTTGTTGTGTCCAACGTCCAGAAGCGTCTCGGGGGAAAACGGATACGGTTCCGTCTTCAGCGAGCACGAAGAGGGTATCGTCGCGGTTGAGCGCGGCGGCATGTGCGCCGGCCAAAGGCCCGCTGCCGCTAGCGGTTCCTTGATTTTGCTCGGTGAGGGTACCGTCCTCAGCACGGGCAAAGATGCGCAAGTCGCCGTGATGGTCGATGCTGAGCAGCGCGTCCTCGTTTTGGGTTAAGAACATGGACGCGCCGGGCACGTGCGTCGCTTGGGGGTCGCCAATCATGTGGGTGGCAAGCAAGGCGAGTTCGCCGTTCGCGGGGTTACGGCTTAAGTGGCGGATGGTGGCGCTGTTTTGCACGTACATCGCGCGGCCGTCGGCGCTGATCAACAGCCGTTCAAAGATGTGGGCCGATGCGGTTTGATCGCACTGGATATTGGCGCGGAACTGGAACCAACCGCCGGCGGGATTGTGTTGAAAGTGGGTCAAGCCGTGTTCGCCGTTGCTCACGTACATATCGGTTCCGTTGGGGGCGATGGCGATGTGGCGCGGGTTCCTAAAGCCTTGCCAGCCGAAGCCGCCGCTGAAGTCGAGCAGTTGCCGCGCGGCCGTCGGCTCGTTGCGGTTGTTCCAAACCTGGAGGTTTTGTCGTTCGGGGAAGGTGACCAATTGTTGGTCCAACCACAAGAAGGAAGCGGCGTTGCCCGCGCCGGGTTCGTCGCTTTGTGCCGCGACGATTCGCGTGGGGCCGTGTGGAAAGGCGGTTTCTACCGCCGTCATGTAGGGGCCGTGGAAGGCGAAATAGCGGTCTGCATCTTCATCAAAGGCGACTTTTTGCACGAGGTTGCCCTCGAGGTCGTCGCCAACAGGCAGGCTGGTGCGACGGAAGTCGGCGACCGTTGCCCGGTCTAAATCGAGCCACAGTTCGTAAAGGGTTGGGTGTTGCTTGCCGGTTAACAGCACATGGCGTCCGTCGCGGCTGAACCGTGCAAACTGGAGGGCGTTGCCTTCCTCAATGAAGCGGCGGTCCAAGGTGATGGTTGTGGCGGTGATTGGTGCGAACTGTTCACCCAGTTGGATGATGCTCAATGCCGCGTCGTCGCGATGGTAGGCGATCAGGCGGTCCCGTTCCGGCAGCAGATGGATTTGATGGATGGTCGGCAAGGTAGGCATGCCGACGGGTTGGTCGTAGTAGTTGCGGTAACGTTGTACGGTTGTGAAACGACCGCTAATGCGCTCCCTCTTGGCGATGCCCGCCACGTCGCCGACCAAAAACAGCATGAAGTCGTCGTCAACAAAATGAATCTGGTCGTAGCCCGAATGGTACTCGTGGAAGCTTAAGCGGAGCTTGCCGGTTTCTTTATCAACCACATAAATGGTGAGACCGCCGCTTAAGCTTGTGGGCGTGCCTAAAGCGTAGAGATGGTAGCCGTCGGGGCTGAGAATCAAGTCGAACATGCGGCTGACAAAGCCGTTCCCGTCCAGCACCTGGACGAGTTCGGGTTGTTGGTCGGGGCCGTTGTATTTTAGAACGTTGAGCGCCAACCGGTTGCGTTGGGAATCTTGGCCCAGAATGTAGAGGAAGCGACCGTCGTCGCTGCCGACCGCGTCAACAACGGAACCGAGTTGGATGTCGCCTTGGCCGAAATAACGGCTGTCCCATTGGATAAGGTCGGCTTGGAGTGGCGGGAAGCAGGAAAATAACAACGCGGCGAATAGCCAGGCGGTAGAACGAAAAGAAAACATGATGAACCTCGTGGTTGGGGCCTTTGGTGAAATTCGGCAAGGATCGCGTTTGGGTTGGGTGTTACCGACCTAAATGCCGTTTAAAGCGCTGAACCACCCGAGAAAAGAATCGTTGGAGCCCGCATTGCTCATGGTTGCGCCGACGCGTGCGAACATGCCGCGCCATGCACCCATCAGCATTACGTGATCCCGCGCCCCCATTGTTCTCTCAGGGGTTTCTGCCGCGTGGCAGCCTTTGGGTGAATGCGGGCGATGGCGGGTGGGTTTTAGGATTGGTTACCGCGCTTGATACGAATGAGCTATAGAAATAGGAGCCGAATATGGCTCAAGGTATGGAACCCGTGTATGGGCGATTTGTTGTAGAGCAGGAAGGATGCCAAGCGTTTTGCGCTGCATTCCGGGTGCCGCCGGACGGCCGAAATTTCGGTATACTTGAGGTAAAGTTTGTAAATAAGCATGTTATGAAGGCTGCTGTTTTGTGATAATTACAGCGTCTCTTGCTGGGGTGACAGTCTCATGCCGTCGGCGAATCGGCTTTCTGATTGAACTGAGCCCGTTGCGAAGTGGAAATCTGTGCCTTGGGACGGTGTTCGAGGATGAAGCGGTGGGCTTCCTCGGCATGGGCAAACCAGCCCAATTCGCGAAAGGCGAGGGCGCACCAGGTGGCGCTGCGACCGTGGCCTTGGGCGCAGTGGACGAGGACTCGGGTGCCGGGTCCGATGTTGAGGCGATGCAGTTCCTGTTCGTCGGGTGGATGGGTCAGGGCGACGGCGTCCAGGTTGGGGATGGCGAAATAGTTGCCGTCGCGGACCGAGGCGCGGGGAAATTCGGCGGTGAGATCAATCAAGACATCGAACTGATCGCCGGGGTAGCGACGGCCCGGGTAACAGCCAACGGCCCAGCCGGTCGTGCCCAGATTACTAAGGGCGGGTTCGCGACTGAACCGTTGCTGTAACCACCAAATGACCCAACTAAACAAAAGCCAGGGCAGATTGACCGCGAGCAGTAGGGGGTTGATCCGACCCGCGCGGGTTTTGCCGAGGATGAGACGGGGGCGATTGAGCCAATAGGCGAGGCTCATCAAGTTGGTATTGAGACAGAGCCAGGCCCACAGGATTTGCCGCGTTTCGGATGGTGTTGCCAAGGCTTGCCAAAAACACACGGCGGTCAGCAAGCTGAAAAAACTCGCGACCATGAAACGCGATTGATGCAAACGAAACCACGCCATTGCCACCCCCTTATCGCGTGGCAAAGATGGTACCACGGGGGCGGGCGGTTCAGGCTTAACGGCTTTGTTTGCCAAAAAGCCTGAAACCACTGGGCAAGCGTTGCCCTGCCGGTCGACCGTGGGAACGGCATAACTTCGTTTAGCCCGCAGTTCTCACGAGGATTCGTCGCGAGAAGCAGAAAGCCTTGTGAGTACGAAGATTGCGACCGAGAGACGACATAGGGGTCCGACCTTTCGCGGGTCCGACCTTTCGCGGGTCCGACCTTTCGCGGGGCCGACCATTCGCGGGGCCGACCATTCGCGGGGCCGACCATTCGGCGTAGCAGCTGAGGCGAAGGCGGCTCGACCGAGAAATGCGGATGGCCGCCCCGCGGAAGGCCGCCCCGCGGAAGGCCGCCCCGCGGAAGGCCGCCCCGCGGAAGGCCGCCTCCTCGTAATCGCCTGGGTTGCCCCGTAGCAGAATTCCTTGTGAGAAATGCGGGTTAGAAGCGCAGGTTGAAACCGCCGAGGACTTGGCGACCGATGCGGTCGGTGTAGAGGAACTCGCGCGCGTCGTCGTCATTGAGGTTGCGGATGTTGAGGAAGACTTCGCCCCTTTTGCCGAAGGTGTAGGTCAGTTTGGTGTTGGCAATGATTTTGGATTCCAGATCGATCTGTTCAATCACCTGTTTCATGACGCCGCCGTCGTAGGTGTACAGGTTAAGGTTGAAGTGCCATTTGTTGAAGCGCTGATCGAAGATGATGCCGCCGTAAAATTCGGGTGTTGCGCCTTCGTTGAGATCGATCAATTCACGGGGCGGTAAACCGGGTGGCGGTGGGGGTGGGCCGCCGTCGCCGTCGGGTGGCGGGCCGTCACCACCCGGCGGTGTGTCCGGTGGTTTGATGTGGTCGTTGATGCGGGTGTCGGTGAGGGTGACGAAGGCGCGTACATAAGATGTTTCGGTGATGGAGCGGGTCAAGCTGAGGGTGGCCCCGGTCAGTTCCGGTTCGACGGGTAAGTTGTCGAAGACACCGGTGGTGCGAAAGAATTCCCCGTCGGGACCGGCGAAAATCAAATTCACGTCGCTGTAGTTCTCATTGCGCGCATAAAAGGCTTCCACCTCGAATTGCGCTTTGGCGGAGGGTTGGTAGCGCCAGCCGATCTCCAGGGATTCACTGGTGAGTGGGTCCAAATCGCGGTTGCCGCGCAATTCGAACAGCAACCCGGTAGGCGTGGTGAAGGCGGTGTCTTGGAAGGTGTCGATGATAAAGGGTGCGCGGTTGGATTTCCCGTAGGTGAAGCGCAGGTTCTGTTTTTCGTCGGGGCTGTAGCTGACCGCCAGTTGGGTGGAGACCTCGGTGGTGTCCGGCGTGTCGTATTGGTCGGCGCGCACCGCGGCAATGACGCGCATGGTTTCGCTGGGGTTCCACTCGGCGCGCAAGGAGGCGGCGACGGTGGTCATGTCCTGCTCGCCCGCGATAAAAACACCGTCGTAGGTGGCTTTGCGGTAGCTGAGTCCGGGTCGGATCGAGAATTGGTCGTTGACGCTGTGATCGTATTCAAGGACGGCGTCCAGTGTATCGAACTCCCAGGCCCAGCCGGCGACACCCAGGGCCTCTTGATCGCCTTGTAACCAAGCGACGTGGGCGCGGAAGCCGCCTTTCTCCGCTCTGAAATCGACAAAACGGGTTTCCGAGGTGGCGGTGTTTAACGGGGTCAGGCCGTTTTCAAAGTAGGCCTTTTGAACCTCGCTTTCTTCAAAACCAAAACCGAGGTCATAGCGCCATTCGTTGTTGGGGGTAAACTGGAACAGCATGGTGGCGGCTTGGTTGTCCTGGGCCAAGGCCTGATCGGGGAAACGGATCGGGGCGAGGGGAGAGGGTTGGCGGGTATCGAATTCGACCAAGTCCAGCGCGGAGGCGACGTCGCGACCTTCGACCAAGCTGTAGTAGGTGCTGTCGGTGCGTTCGCGGCCCTCGTGGCGGGCGGTGAGTTGCCATTGGAAGCGCTCAGTCCGATAGCTGCTCCGCAGGGATGCCAGCTGGGTCTGATCCTGGCCGCCTTCGACGTGGATTGAGCTGTGCCAACCGTCGGCCTCCGACTTTTTGGTGATGATGTGAATGACACCGGCGGCGGCGTTGGGACCGTAGAGCGGGGAGGCGGGCCCGCGGACGACTTCAATCGCTTTGACATCCTGGAGTCCCACGGGTAGGGTCTCCCAAAAAGTGCCCCCGGCAAAGTAGTTGTAGACAATGCGGTTATCGATCATGACCAGGGTCAGGGTGTTGGCCAAAAACGGTAATTGCGAGTCGGGGGGTACGTTGTCGAAACCGCGTACGTGCACATCAAAATTACCCGAGGCTTGCTCACGCACGATCAGACCGGGTAACAAACGCAGGGCTTCACCCCAGGAGGTGGCCCCGGCCCGCTGAATTTCATCGCCGGTTAAGGTGGAAATCGCCAAAGGTGCCTGGAGCAGGCGTTCCTCCTTCTTGGAAGCACTGACAACCGTCACTTGAAGCAAGTCTTCGAGACTCATGTCGAGAAAATCTTGATCGAGTGCGGCATCAATGGCGGCAACGGGCAGAAAAACAAAAAAGGCGGTAAGGCTGAAGACAAAGGACCGAGCGGTCATGAGATAACTCCTGAATGCGCTGACGTGCGGCACCTGAAGCGGTGTCACGGGTCGAGGAAGGTTAGATGGCGAGATGCTTTGAGTTATCCTTCGGTTGCGTGAGCTGTTGTAGTTAATTTCTTGGCTAAAGAATTAACGGTTTTGTGTGAGGTGTAGTGTTGGAGGTGTTTTCCGAATGCTTCTGAGTCGGCTCCCGGCTTAAGGTGATGGCATGTTTGGCCCGACAGGACCCTTTGGATTTGTCTTTCAACCAAAATAGCTGAATGGATTCTCCCATGTGGTCGATAGATCATCTTTAGCCGGTAGTGCGGTCATCCTAAAACAGAGGTTTTGCCATGAACGAACCAAACCCATCGCAACCACCCGCGGGGAGACGCGAGGCATCGCCCTATGAGGGACCGGAGACAGCGGCGCCGATGGAGACCGGAAAAAAACCACGGGCGCTTTTTTCTCTATTCGTCGACGGGCTCTTGGTACTAACCGCGAGTTTCTTTGTGTTTATCTACCTAGCGGGCCATTTTGTTGAGGTGATGCAAACACACCCCGGCGCTTTTGGCTACGGGTACTTTGTGGGATCGCTGATTTTGCCGGTGACGGCGTTAGTGTTTCTGCGCACGGTGAAGGGGTGCAGCGTGCGCGCCCTGTCTTTTGTGATCATTGCCTTTGTGTTTTTTTTGTTTTTAATGGAAGTGGTCAAAAACGTCCAGGAACAAGCCCAGGCGGCGGTTGGGAGGGAAAAGGGAGAGATCGAACAGGTTTATGTTTTGAATCGGGCATATCAAACGGTGGTTCCCGACGGTTGGCGTCAAGATGCTTCGATTCGGCCGAGTGCCGATGTCACCATGGTTGATCATCAATTGGGTGCGGCTTGTAGTATTTCCGGGCAGGCACGGTCCGATCTTCCCGCTGGATTAACGCTCGAGCAGCATGTTGAACGCTTGCGAAAAGCCTTTGTAGAAGATGAAGTGGAGACAAGCGTTTCCGAGGTGGACGCACGGCAGGTCGGTGGTATGCCCGCGCTGGGGTTTCGGGCAACTGAAAAAACCACGGAACACACGATCACCTACTGGGTGGTGGTGGTTGAAACCCCGGACTATTTTATTGAATTTTTTATGTGGGCTGAAATGGACATTTTTGTCATGGTTGAAGAACGGTTCAAAAACATCCTTCACTATTTTGAGCGCACCCCCGATTCGCCTTAAAGGTTGATCCTGCCGTTCAAGCGGCAAGCGGGGATTCTGGTTTTCAAGTGAAGGCGCCCCGCTTGCCGGCGCTGCTTAATAGGCAACGGAAAAAAGTTGGCGTGGATGGGCGGGTTGCTCGACCTCGTTCATCAGGGCGACGGCGTAGTCCTCGGCGCTGATGCGGCTTTGACCCTGGTCGTCGACCAAAAAGGTGCGCCCACCGGTGCGAAATTGGTTGGTACGCGTGCCGGGTGCGATTTCCGCGGCCGGTGCGAGGACGGTGTAGTTTACCGTGCTCGCCGCGATTTTTTCGAAGGCGGCGCGCATGCCTTTGGCCTCGGCGGTGTAGGGTTCGGGCACCACGTTGGCGACTGGGGTTCCGTCCGGCAGGTTCAGGGAACCCGCGCCGCCGACCAAAACCAAACGGGTGGTGCCGACCCCGGCGATGAGGGCGTCCGCGTAGGCGAGGGCTTCGGTTTCGGGGTTACCGGTGTTGCGGGGGCTGACGGCTGCAACGACCACATCGGCCCTGGCGGCCAGTTCTTGGAAGCGCGGCGCGTCGGCGAGGTCAAACGCCGTGGGCGCCACCTGTTGGTGGGGCGTGACGCGCTCGGGGTTCCGTACCGCGGCGGTGACGGCGTGACCGCGCTGTTTGGCTTCCTCCAAAATACGTGAACCAATCATACCGGTGGCACCAATTAACAAGATGTTCATCACAGACTCCTTGGGTGGCCCGCACTGCTCACGAGGAATTCAGCTTCTCGCGACGAATCCCCATGCGCAATGCGGGTCAGCCCGCAATTCTCACAAGGAATTCTGCTACGAAGCCGAAAGCCATGCGATTACTTCGCTTTCTCGGTCGAGCCGCCTTCGCCGTAGCGCTGCTACGCCTGTGCCGTCTCTCCGTCGTAATCTTCGTACTCACAAGGCTTTCAGCTTCTCGCGACGAATCCTTGTGAGAATTGCGGGCTAGTTTTTGGCGGCGGGTTCGCTGACCCGTGCCTTGCTTGACCCTCAATCTACGCTTGAATCCGTGTCAAAAAAAGAGATACATTGGAAATACACTGTCAACTAGAAGGTGACGATATGGCCCATCAACGCGCCAACCTCAACCGTTTGCCGTATTTTGCCGCGGTGGCTGAAACGGGGACGATCACCGCCGCGGCGGCGCGCTTGGCTGTTTCCAAGGCGGTGGTCAGCAAACAGATCCAGCAGCTTGAGGCCGAATTGGGCGTGACCCTGTTGGTGCGCACAACCCGGCGGTTGCATTTAACCGAGGCGGGCAGGGCCTTGGCGGGGCGGGCGCGGCTGATCCTGAACGAGGTGGCGGCGGCCTATGAGGAAGTGGCCGCCGGGGCGGAAGAACCGCGCGGCACCTTGCGGGTGACGGCGCCGTTGGGATTTGGCATGCAGGTGGTGGTGGGTGCGGTGGCGGCGTTTCGCACGCGTTACCCCAAGGTTCGCATCGCCCTCACGCTCAGCGATACCACGCTGGACGTGGTTGAAACGCAGCTGGATTTAGCGGTCCGGGTGGGTTGGTTACGTGAAAGCAGCCACAAGGCACGCAAGCTCTGCGATTTCAGGGAAATTCCCTTCGCGAGTCCGGCTTTTTTGGCGGAGCATGGACCGATTGAAACGCCGGCGGATTTGGCGGCATTGCCGTTCATCGAAAACCGCGTCCTGCCGCATCCCACCCGTTGGACCTTTTATGACAAGGCGGAACAAAGCCACCAGGTCACCTGCGAAGCGGCACTGAGTTTTGATGCGACCCCGGCGATTCGCTCGGTTGTCGCGACGGGTGTCGGCTTCGGTATTTTGCCGGACTTCGCGGTTTTGCCGGCGATAGCCGGCGGGGAATTGGTACGCCTGCTTCCCGATTACCACTTGCGTCAAGGCGGTGTGTACTTGGTGTTCCCCAATCAGCGTTTCCGGTCGGCGGCTTTGGTGAAGTTTTGCGAGCTCCTAACCACCCATGTCAACGAAACAAACGGTAGTACGCCTCGTCAAGCAGCGTACAGACCGCCAAAAGAAGCAACGGCCGAAACAATCACGGAAGCATCAAAAACAGAGGAAGCAACGGCCCAATCAACGTCGGGAATCGGCAAAAAAGGGTCGTAGACCAGGGCCGCATCCTGCCCCAGCCCAGAAGGGAGCAAAGCCGGGATACCAACAGCAGCCAACCCGAAACGACAAAGCCGTATCTTCAAACCATCCTGCAAAAAAAAAGCCGGTGGATCTGAAAACCACCGGCAAGTTAACGCGAATGCGTTAGGAGTTTACAAGCTCCCTTCAAAATGCTCTACCACTGATACACTCACCAAAAAGCCACGAACCGTCCGCAAAAAAATCAAAAAAGTTTGAAAGAAATGCTAACACGCATAAAGCAAGTGGTTTGGCGTGTTGGGGGTTATTCCGCCGAGGCGCTGATTTTGGGTTTGAGGATCAAAAAGTAGACGTGGCCTTGTTTGTCCTTCAAAAAACCGGCGTCGCGCAGGGCTTCGTCGCCCGCGCCCATAAACACATCGACATGGTTTTCGCGAATGGCGCCGCCGGTGTCCTGGTCAATGGCAAACCGGCCGAAAGGCTCGCGGTCCGCCGTGCTTCGCTCGATGGTTCCCTGCACAAATGCCAGCATGCCGCCGCCAAAGTACTTCTTGTCGAAGGCCAGCGAGCGTTTGGTGGTGACCGGGAATCCAAGTGAACCGTGGGGGAAGAGGTCCGGCTGTAAATCGGGATAGGTGCGGCCGTCGGATTGGTAAAAGACGTAGCTTGGATTTTGGAAGCACCAGCGTGCCACCTCGTCGGGGTTGGCGGCGAAATAATCGCTGAGTGCCTGCATCGACATGTTTTCGCGGGTGATGTGGCCGGCTTCAATCAGTAACTTGCCAACGGAGACGTAGGGCAGCCCGTTTTTGCCTGCGTAGTTGAGTTTGACGTATCGATCATTTTCCAAGCGTACGAAGCCGCCGCCCTGAACATGGAACGAAAATAGGTGCCAGTAATCCTTGAGGTACACCAATTCCAAACCGCGGCCGGCGAGTTTGCCCGCGCCGTCAATCGCCGCGCGGTCGTGGTAGGGCACCACGTTGCGGCCCTCCAGGCGGGCCATGACCGCGGTGCCGCGCAGGCTGGAGCCAGGCTGAAGGAAACGGGGTTCGAACTGGTCGACGCGGATTGTGAGTAAATCCTTGGGGCGTTGGTACAGGGGGAAGCGGTATTCGGTGTCCGCGCGATGTCGGCCGTCGAGGACCGGGGCGAAATATCCGGTTAACAAAATGTCGGGTGTCCCGTTGTAGGTCCATTGGTACAGGTCGAACTCGGCCTGGAGCGCGTTCTGCAGTGCCTCGGGTTGTTCCTTGTGGGCCAGCCAGATGTCGCGGAAACGGAGCAGGGTATCGCGGAGCCGATCCCGTTCGACCCGATGGGGTCCCACCGTGCAGGTCCAATCCGCGGGCTTGCGTGCCAGCCAGGCCGCTTGTCGGTCGAGGGCACGGACCATGGCGTCGTGATCCGCGTCGTCGCGCAGGAGCGGCCAGTTGTCCACCAAAACGAATTGGTGTCCTTGCGGCGGTAGCGGTGGTTCCGGTGCCTCGGGTTCAACCTTGGGTTGGGGTGGTTTGCCGCAGTGGAGGAGCAGCAAGACGGCGAGCGCCGCGAGGGTTCGGGTGATCGGAACCAGAGCACGGAGATTCATGGGGATCCTTCATATTAAATAGAGTGGCAACGCGGGTGATGGACAATGGAGCCGACCATAACACGAACTTATCAAAAACTTCTCATCCTGTGCGTACGTAGCAAATTTACGCGAAGCGTTTAATATTCTGCGATCTTTTACACTTCCTTTTGGCGGAATTTCTGTAAGAATGCGCTTTAGGTTATAAGGCCCTCCTACCTGAACTGAGCCGGCACTACGGTGAAGCCCAAAGCCCTTTGGGGGTAATACCGCGTCCTCCCCTCGCGAGATCGGACCCAGCCGAGCAGCTTAGATCAGGTTCCATAACATGCCCACCCAACACCGCCGCGCGGTGTTCGGCAGACCCAGAGCAACAACGCCGGGTGGGTTGATTGAGGCACCATGCAGCGAACCCCTTATCAACTCAGCGGTCGAATCGGCCCTTTGTATCCTGTTTGTTTGTTCTTCGCCCTGCTTGCGGCCGGCGCGGGTGGTTACCTGCACGGCTTCGCCACGGTTCATAATCCGGTGTTCGGATTGGGTTCCCTGGTGCTTGCCTTGCTGTTGGGGTACGGGGTGGGCTGGGCCACGGCGCTCGCCGGTTGGTGGGGCCGCTGTCGCAA
This sequence comes from Acanthopleuribacter pedis, assembly GCF_017377855.1. Classification (GTDB taxonomy): domain Bacteria; phylum Acidobacteriota; class Holophagae; order Acanthopleuribacterales; family Acanthopleuribacteraceae; genus Acanthopleuribacter; species Acanthopleuribacter pedis. The sequence goes on along the minus strand of NZ_JAFREP010000010.1, from coordinate 205,300 downwards.
CCGCATGATTCCTTTTGTGATGGGTGGCTTTCTCGCCACCCTGGCCCTTTACATTTCATGGGCGACGGCGTTGTTGATCAGTCACAACGGGCTGAATACGGTGTCCCCTCTACCGGTTGCGGTGCTGATCCAACAACCCGAGTATTGGTTTGTGATGATGCTGGATGTTGCCCAAAACGGATGGCCCTCCCATTTCCACCACCGTCCCCAAAGTGCCTACCTCTGGTTGTTCTGGTTGGTGGAATGGGTGGCCGTTGTGTTGCCCGCGGGGATGCGGGCGGTCGGTTGCCGCCGCGTGTTCTGTGAATCATGCCGCGTTTGGTTGCCGGAACCACGGCGGTTTTATCTTGCCGCCGCCAAGGAAGACGAGGTCGATCTCGAAGCACTGGCCGAGCCGCGTTGGTCTTATTTGACCAGGCTGCATCCCGCCATCAACCGCGCCTTGCAATCCCATGTCCTGCTCACCCTTTTCCGCTGTCCCCGCTGTCGCGAACGCGGTGCGTTTGGGGTGCATTTGGGGCTGGCTTGCAACCATCCGAAAAGCGGGGTTGAAATTGATTACCGGCCGATGACCCGTCTGACCACGCTCCAGGCGGAAGATTTGGGACCGATGACCCAACTCGAAGACCAGCACAGCCCGGAACAAACTGGTGGCAAGGTTGAACCCTTGTCGTGGTTGGGGGACCGGCGCTTGGGGATACACTCTCTGTTCCATTAGCGCGGGCTAGGTGCCCTGCATGGGACCACGCTGTCGCGATCTACAGGGTTGATCACGGTACCCTCATGAAATTTTCACGGTGGGGCTGGATACTTGGCTGTTTTTTCGGGTACCCCACCAACTTCTGAGGATTGGCTTGTTTTATTGCAGGCATTCCTCGGAAAGGTTTGGGTCGCCGGCTCGGTTATTCGCCGAGCCGGATTCGTACGGGCCGTCTTCCGGCCGCGCCACCCGCTTTTATGTGGCATCACCCACCGGGGGGTCACCAACCCGGTCGTTCCTCGCCGATCAGGAATCAAGCGGGGAACCCCTAGTATTTCAAGACACCCAATCGCTTCATCCACTGGAGATTCGTTCTATGAAAAATGTCTGTCTCTTGTTGTTCAGCCTTATGGCTTTTTTGTGTTTCGTCAGTGCCGGCACGCCGATTAGCCTGTCGGTCAAGGGCACGTACGCTACCGGGATTTTTGACGATAGCGCCGCGGAAATTGTCGCCTTCGATGCCGCCACCGACCGTTTGTTTGTGGTAAACGGCGCCAGTGGCGCGGTTGACGTCCTCAATATCAGTGATCCTGCCAACCCCACCCTTGCTTTTACCATCGATATTTCCAGTTACGGGGATCAAGCCAACAGCGTCGCCGTTCACAACGGCACGGTTGCGGTTGCCGTGGCCGCGGATCCCAAAACCGACAACGGTGTGGTGGTGTTTTTTAACACCGGCGGCACCTTCCAAAGCCAAGTGACCGTGGGTGCGTTGCCCGACATGCTGACCTTCACGCCCGACGGCGGCAAGGTGTTGGTGGCCAATGAGGGGGAACCCAGTGACGACATCACCACGGATCCCGAGGGGTCTATCAGCATTATCGACCTCTCCGGCGGCGTGGCGTCCCTGACCCAGGGCAATGTGACCACCGCGGGATTTACCGCGTTTAACGGTCAAACCTTGGATGCGAGCATTCGCATTTTCACCCCCGGCGCGACCGTGGCTCAAGATTTGGAACCCGAGTACATCGCGGTTTCCGCCGATTCCGCGACCGCCTGGGTCGCGCTCCAGGAAAACAACGCGGTGGCCGTGGTTGATGTCAACGCCGGTACCGTGACCAGTCTGATCGGTCTGGGTTTTAAAGACCACAGCGTGGCCGGCAACGGTATCGACGCCTCCAACCGCGACGATGCGATTAACATCGCCAACTATCCGGTTTTCGGCATGTTCCAACCCGACGCCATGGTTGCTTTTGAGAGCGGTGGCCAAACCTATCTGTTTACCGCCAACGAAGGCGATAGCCGTGACTACGGCGGTTTTAGCGAGGAAGAACGCGTCGGCGATTTGACGTTGGACCCCACCGCGTTTCCCAACGCCGCTACCCTGCAGGAAAACGAAAACCTGGGTCGTTTGAAAATCACCACCACCTTGGGTGACACTGATAACGACATGGACTACGACGAACTTTACGCCTACGGTGCCCGTTCCTTCTCCGTTTGGAACGGCGCTACCGGTGCCTTGGTCTATGATTCCGGCGATGATTTGGAAGTTTTGACCTCGACCCAATTGGCGAACAACTTCAACAGCAACAACGACGACAACGATTCATTCGATTCGCGCTCCGACGACAAAGGTCCCGAACCCGAGGGCGTGGCCGTGGGTCAAATCGCCGGTGTCAACTACGGTTTTGTGGGCCTGGAACGGGTGGGCGGCATCGCGATGTACAACCTGGCCACGCCAACGGCGCCCGCTTTTGTTACCTACATCAACAACCGCGATTTCAGTGCCGACGCTGAAACGGCCGCGGCCGGTGATCTCGGCCCCGAGGGCTTGACCTTCATCTCCGCCGCCGACAGCCCCACCTTGATCCCGATGTTGGCGGTTGGCAACGAGGTCAGCGGTACCACCACCTTGTTCGAGGTTGGCTTGGCTTGCGCCACGCCCACGGTTGACCTGGCCCCGGTTGGTCAAAACGGCATCACCATTAACGGCAGCTACGATTGCGCCTACGACGTGTTGATCACCCAGCCGGGTGGCGCCAGTTCGATCCAACGGGTGTTGGTCGGTGCGGGCGGTACGGCCACCATCGACATGATGATCACCGACGGCCTTCAGGTTGAGGCGGGTGCGCCCGGTAGCCTGTGTGCCGAACCGCGCATTAGCAACCTGGGTGCGATCGGCACCACCGGGCTGACTGTTTCCGGCACCGCCGGTTGTTCCTACGATGTACGCATTACCAACGCGGACGGTACCGTGACCGTTGAGCGCGTGACCATCGGCGATAACGGCACGGCTGAATTAAATGTGTTGATTCAACCCGATGCTTTGTACGAGGTTGGTCAAGCCGGTGCCGGTAACTTCGGCGGCGCGGTGCAAACGGTGCCTACCTTGGGCGAATGGGCGTTGATCGCAATGGTCCTGTTGATGATGGGAAGTGTGATCTACTTTCGTCGCCGTCACGCTGCTTAAGACCAAACCAAAACCGTAAACAAGGAAGGCCGCGTAGGGACGCGGCCTTTTTTAATGAAAGAAGGGCAAAGAAGTGAGGCCGCGTAGGGACGCGGCCTTTTTTAATGAAAGAAGGGCAAAGAAGTGAGGCCGCGTCGGACCGCGGCCTTTTTTAATGAAAGAAGGGCAAAGAAGTGAGGCCGCGTCGGACCGCGGCCTTTTTTAATGAAAGCAGGGCAAAGAAGTGAGGCCGCGTAAGACCGCGGCCTATTTTAATGAAAGAAAGGCAAAAAAGTGAGGCCGCGTCGGACCGCGGCCTTTCATATATTATGTGGTGCGACCACGCGGGGAGGCGGCCGCACCAGGTTCGTTCACCGGCAGCGGCTGATGGTGCCGATTTGGGTGGCAAACGCACCAACCGTCTGGCGGCTGGGTCCGCGGAAGGCGGCCTGGTCGGGTCCTTGAAACGCGGGGTCGTCGTCCAAGATGTTTGTCCCTATCGGTTAGGGCGGCACTGATCAGGGAGCGCAGCAGGCCGGCGCTATCGGTTTTGTCGAAAAGGGCGTTGATCTCCAGCAGTACCTGGCAAAGTCTCGCGACCGCGGGGGACACCCCAAAAAGAAAAAAGGGTTACCGAGCTTGCGTTCGGTAACCCTTTTGGTTTGTGGCTTAGCCCTGGCTACCCGTGGCGGCGGGTAGCAGCGCGGTTTTAGGGATTCAACCCTTTGTGGATGGTATCGGTCAGGGAGTCGGGGCCGAAGCTACGGTCGTCCGCCGAGATTTCCCAGAACATGATGCCGCCCAAGCCGCGACGTTTCAGGTAGTCCAGCTTGAGGTTGAGGGATTCCTTGTCCTCGTAGCTGATGAAGTGACCGCCGTGTTGGCTGGGGCTGTACAGGTAAGGCGCCTTGGCGACGTCGTCCCAGTAGCGGGTGTAGTTGCCGCTTGCCGCGAATTCCGCGATTTGCCAGTAGTCGTTGACGCCGGTGGCGCCGGAGGCCCAGTCGTCCCAGGTGCCCGGCGGTACGCCGTCGCCTTCCTGGAACAAGCCGCCGTCCGTGGCCGGCACACCTTTCCAGGCGCGACCGTAGAAGGGGATACCGATCACGAGTTTGTCGGCGGGTGCGCCGCCGCGCAGGTACTCGTTAATCGCCGCGTGGGTGTTGTACTTGGCGCGGATTTCGGGGTTGGGGTTGGGATCGTTGGGGTTGGCGTACAGCGGGGAATGGTGGTTGGCCGTGTTTTCCCAGGCGCCGTGGAAGTCGTAGGTCATCACGTTGATGAAATCGAGGATGTCGGCCATGGCGGCCACTTCCAGGTTGGCGACTTTGTCGTAACCGGCGCCGACCGCTACCGTCAGCAAGTAGTCTTTGCCGGTTTCGGCTTCCAGACCGTCGAGTTGGCGGCGCAGTTCGGCCAGCAACAAGGTGTAGTTACGCTTGTCTTCCGGGCGGTAGACGTTGCTGGGTAAACCGCCGCCGACTGGATATTCCCAGTCGAGGTCGACACCGTCGAATTGGTAGGTGCGGATGAAGTCAATGCAGGAGGCCGCGAATTTGGCGCGCGAGGCGTCGGTCAGGGCCGCATCGGAAAAACGTCCCGACCAGGTCCAACCGCCGACCGAGATCAGCGTTTTGAGGTGGGGGTAGCGTTCCTTGAGTTTGATGAGCTGGTTGAAGTTGCCGCGGATCGGTTGATCCCAGGTGTCGCCGGGATAGGATTTTTCCACGTCGGCCCAACTGTCGCCGATTTGGATGACGTTGTCGCTGGAGATGTTGGCGAAGGCATAGTTGATGTGGGTGATTTTGTCGCCGGGGATGTCGGCTACTTGGAAGTTGCGGCCGTAGATGCTCCAGGCGGTGTAGTACGCAACCACACGTCGTCCGTAATCGCCGCCGCCGTCGCCGCCATCGGAACCGTCGCCGCCGTCGCCGCCGTCGGAACCGTCGCCGCCGTCGGTGCCGTCGGAACCGTCACCACCATCGGTACCGTCAGAGCCGTCGCCACCATCGGAGCCGTCGCCACCGTCACCACCATCGGTGCCGTCGGAACCGTCACCACCATCGGTGCCGTCAGAGCCGTCGCCACCGTCACCACCATCGGTGCCGTCAGAGCCGTCGCCACCATCGGAGCCGTCGCCACCGTCGCCGCCGTCAGAACCGTCGCAGCCGGTTTGGCCGACCAACCGCATCGCGCGGGGTTGGGGAACCTCACGGCCTGTATAGGTGCCGTTGAAACCGACCGTGGCCGTGGCGCCTGGGGCCAGGGTGTTGTTCCAGGAAGTGGGACGTACCTCATAACCCTCGGGGCCCATGGTCACCGTGCCGTTCCAGTGAGAACCAATCTGGACATCATGGTCGACGACCAGGGTCCAGTCGGTCAAGGTTTGGTTGGAGTCGTTGACAACCACATATTCGCCGCCGAATCCGCCGCTCCATGAGGAGGAGACATTAAAGCGTGTGGTCACGCAGGAACCACCGTCGCCGCCGTCGGAACCATCGCCGCCGTCGCCACCGTCGGAACCGTCGGAACCATCGGAACCGTCGGAACCATCGGAACCATCGGAACCGTCGGAACCATCGGAACCGTCGGAGCCGTCGCCGCCGTCACCACCATCACCGCCGTCACCACCACCGGGGGCTTGGCCGTTGAGACGGTAGTTGGTGGGTGTGCCGCGTACATCGCCGGGGCTGCCGTTCCAGCCTACGCTGACCGAGGCACCGGGTGCGATGGTGGAACCCCAGCTGGGTCCGGTTAGGGTGTAGCTATTGGCGCCGTCACTGCTGAGTGACGCGTTCCATGCACTGTCGATCCGGTAATCGAAATCAAAACTGAGTTCCCAGTTGTTGATGGCGTCCCGGCCGGTGTTGGTGATGGTCAATTGACCGGTATGGCCGCTACCCCAGTCCGAGGCAACGTTAAAATCTACTTTATATTCGATGCTTTGAGCATTTAAGGAAGCCGTGACCAACAGCAGGCACAGCAATCCCGTCAGCCGACCGTGAAGGCGGCGAAAAGGAACCAACATGTTTCTCTCCTCAAAGAAAGGCAATTGGAGACCGCGTCGAAGCGCGGTCGGCGGTGCGTTGTTCTCCCAAAGAAACCCAGGGGGTGGGTGTTCCTAGGAACATTGTGAAACGAAAGGCACCGCGGAGATGTTTTTTGTTAAGCAACAGAACGAAAGGACAACCCCGTGAGATGGTCGGCTGAAAGCGAAGGACCAAGCGAGAAAGGGCGGCATTCGGCAGTTGTTGCTACCGCTTTACAATCGCTTTTTTAGGGCGGGAAATCTGTGATTGCGGCCACGTTCGGCCTGACCTGGCGAGAGTTTGTTTAATTAAATAACAAAAAAGACAAAGGTCAAGCGTAAATTTCACCTTGAGGTAGGGATAACTCGGGCAAGGAACCGATTTTGGGGTCATTATCAAAGCCCATTTTGGTCGATTCTTTGGTGTTAAATGTCATATAAGCCAGAGTTTATGTGTGGGTTTGTGATTTCTGCTGTTTGTTCCTTAGCTTTACAAAAAAAAGTTTTTGCGTTTGCCGCTTCCCATTCCCGTGGGCCGCTTTTTTTGTTCAGCCACGAAAAACCGAGATGTTCGGCGACTTGGGGTTGTTCCCTCGCGTTCCTTTCGTTATACTGCGAGCCATTATGTTAAGGAGTCGGGCCGTGGTACAGGTTGTTCTCATTCGCCAATCCCTATTTTTTCCCACCTGCTACCCATCTTTTGTGATGTGATGCCCGCGTTTGCCGGCCTCTTCCCGCTTTACCCACCCCGACCCTCACCCTAACCTTCGAAACACCGCATCCTTCCCCCAATCGATGGGGTGTTTCATCCGAGAACCATTCCCCAATGCGTGTGTCTGTTTCCAGGACCAAACCCTGACCCGTCGCCGACACCCCGCCGGTGACCGTACCCGATACATCCATCGTTGTTTGCCGTCTGTTCCCCCAAGCGTTCGGCATGAAAGACGTTCCCTGTGACCCGTTCCGCCGACGGGGCCACCTGCGAGCGGCGGCCTTCGTTGTATCCCTGTCGAGGACGAACATGAGCACTGAATTCGACGCCCTTTTCCCCGAGAGCGACGTACCCTTTCCGTATCGCTGCAGCAACATCGACCCCAACCGCAAGCGCGAACCCGAAGGTTTTGCGACCCGGTCCATTCACAACGGCGGCGATTACCGCGACCAAACCGGCGCCGTGACCCCACCCATCTACGCCACGTCCACTTTTGAATACGGCAACGCCGGCGGTTTTGACTACACCCGCAGCGGCAATCCCAACTTCCGCAACCTTGAAAGTGTGCTGCAGTCCCTGGAGAAAGCCGAATATGCGACCGTCTTTTCCAGCGGCGTGGCCGCGATTACCGCGGTGGTTTCCACGCTTCAGTCCGGCGATACCGTGCTTGCCGAGGAAAACGTTTACGGCTGTACCTTCCGCCTGTTTGACCGTGTCTTTAAAAAATTCGGCGTTGACGTAACTTATATGGATTTCACCGACGAGGCCAATTTTGAGGCGATTGAACGGCTGCGTCCGCGCCTGGTTTGGTTGGAATCACCCACCAATCCCTTGCTTAAAATTATCGATATCGAACGCGCCGCCGTTCATTGTCATCGCGCCGGCGCCACCCTGTTGGTCGACAACACCTTTGCCAGCGGTTTCACGCAGCAGCCGCTTCAGCTTGGTGCGCACCTGTCGCTTTCCAGCACCACCAAATACATCAATGGGCACTCCGACTGCCTGGGCGGTGTGGTTTGTACCAACGATCCCAAGTGGGCGGAGGAGTTGGTGTTCGCCCAAAAAGCACTGGGCCTCAATCCTTCACCCTTCGACACCTGGCTGATTGCCCGCGGCGTGAAAACCCTGGCGCTGCGGATGAAACAGCACCAGGCAAACGCGCGCGGTTTGGCGGAATGGCTCGAGAAGAAGCCGGGGGTGAAGTGGGTGCGTTATCCCGGCATTCCTTCGCACCCTGACTATATGCTGGCGTGTCGCCAGATGCGCGGTGGCGGCTCGGGTGTGGTTGTCGCGGATTTGGGCTTGCCCCTGGAGCAGACCCGCGCCTTTTTGCAGCAGTTGCGATTCTTTAAAATGGCCGAAAGTCTCGGCGGCGTCGAGTCGCTGATTTGCCACCCGGCCTCCATGACCCATGCCTCGGTACCGCGCGAGGTGCGTGAAAAGGTCGGCATCACCGACGCCGTTGTGCGTTTTAGTGTCGGTATTGAAGAATTGGATGATTTGTTAGCGGACCTTGAAGCTGGATTTGAAAGGGTAGGAGCTTATGCGCGATCTTATCACCTCACCTAATTGGCGAGATTCCGACCTGGGGCTGCCGTTGCCGGATTCCGGTCACGCGGTTTCGGTTGCCATGCCGCGCTGGCGCGATGTGGTTGATTACGAGGAAGGCGAGGCGCGTGTTTTAAGCGCGCTGAGTTGCGGTTACCCGCGATTCGTGATTCACCCTTTGGTTGCGCGCCTCAATCACCACATCGCTCAAGAGCAGGCGACCTCGACCGAGGTCGTTTTCTCCTTTCCCTCGGCCGGCGTGGCCCGGCGGGCACGCCTGTATTTGAAACGCCGTGACGGGGCTGAATCCCGTGTGGTTGAAACCGGGTTCGGGGAAATCCACGCCTTGATTTGTGAGGCCGATCATTTTGACACTGTCAAAAGTTACTGGCAGCACAGCGGTGAAATTGTTAGCTCGCGCTGCGCCGAGCAGGCCTTGACCGATGAACCCGTGCCCCGTGCCGCGGGTTTGCAGGCCAAAAACGCCCTGCGCACCCAGATCGCCGCGTTGGCCGGGGTTGACGCCGGTGATGTGTTGTTGTTTCCCACCGGCATGGCCGCGATCACCTTCGCGCACCGCGTAACCGGCGCGCTTTTGCCGGGGGTTGCATCCTGTCAACTCGGTTTCCCCTACGTGGATACCCTGAAGGTCCAGGAGAAGCTCGGGCAAGGTGTGGTTTTTCTTCCCCGTGGTGATGCGTCCGATATGCAGGCCTTGGCTGATGCGCTTGGGAAAGGTGAGGTTGCTTCTGTTTTTACCGAATGCCCGGCCAATCCTTTGTTGACCACCGTTGATTTAGAGCGGGTCGCCGTCATGTGCCGCACGCGGCGCGCGCCCTTGGTGGTTGACGTGACCTTGGATTGTTTTGCCAACCTCAATCCATTCCCCCACGCGGACATCGCCGTGGTGAGTTTGACCAAATACTTTAGCGGTGTCGGTGATGTGATGGGCGGTGCGCTGGTACTCAATCCGCAAAGTGACCTGTACCGCGTGTTGCGCGGTCATTGTGACCATTTCTTTGAAGATTTGCTTTATGCCGGTGATGCGGTCGTGCTCCAGCAGTACGGGGCGGATTTTTCCGAACGTTTTGCCCGGGTTAATGAAACCGCCGCGCGGTTGTGCGCGCGCTTGGTCGCTCATGAAAAAGTGGCTGCCGTTCATTATCCCGCGCTGACCTGTCGTGAAACCTACACGCGTTTTTGTCGCCGTCCCAATCCGGGTTACGGTGGTTTGTTTTCGATTGAACTGGTCGACGGCGCGGAAAATGCCCCGCTGTTTTACGACCGCCTCGAGGTTTGCAAGGGGCCGAGTTTGGGCACCAACTTCACCTTGGCTTGTCCTTATACCTTGTTGGCCCATTACCACGAGCTCGATTGGGCCGCGACCTGTGGGGTGAATGCCCACCTGATTCGGGTTTCGGTGGGTTTGGAGTCCTTTGATGCATTGTGGGCTCGGTTCGAGGCGGCGCTGGCCACGCTCCCGTAAAAAAACGGCGCCGGTTGTGGAGACCGGCGCCTGAAATACGGAGGCAGGGTTGAGGATGGTTTTTGGGGGAATTATTCGCCGGAGAAGTCGGCGTCGATGACGTTTTCGGCGAAACTTTGGTAGGCCGCGCCCACCTGTTTGGCCATGGTGTCGGGGAATACGTGGAAGTCGCCGTTTTTGAACGCTTGTAGGGTCGCCTCGGTAACCAGGGTGGGCGGCTCGGCGACCTCGGTAAAGCCGGCGCTGCTCGCCATGTCGGTGGCGATGGGGCCGGGGTGAACGCTTACCACGATCGTGCCTTGTTCTTTAAGGGTGTCGCGCAGGCCTTGGGTGATGGAATAGGCCGCCGATTTGGATGCCGCGTAAGTGGCAAAGGCCGCGAAATTTTTCAGGGAAGCAACCGAGTTGAGGTTGGCCAAGGCGCCGCCGCCGTTTTTGGCGAGGATGGGGGCAAAGGCTTGAGCGACACGCAGCAGGCCCGCCACGTTGACGTTGATTTCCTCGCTCAGGGTGTCCAGCGCTTTTTCTTCCAGCGGGTTGGCGGTGCGCAGGATGCCGGCATTGTTGATGACGACGTCCACGTCGCTTGCCTCTTGTGCGGCGGCTTTTACGGTGGCGTTGTCGGCAACATCAAGGCGGACGGGAACCACCCTGTCACCGTATTTGGCAACCAGGGGTTGCGCGCTGTCCAGATTGCGGACTGCGGCGTAAACTTTGGCCGCGCCGTGCTCCAGGAAGGTTTCTACGTATTGTTTGCCGATGCCGCGGTTGGCGCCGGTGACCAGTGCTACTTTGCCTTGAATGTCAAAACTCATGTTGGGGCTCCTTGTGGGTGGGTTCCGTTTGACCGATTGGTCTAATTTAGATTTTATTAACGGTCAGCGCAAGCAAAAGTTTTCACTTTTTTAGACCATATTCTTCGCAGAATCATCAGCAACCAGGATGTGACTTTGATTCTCTTTAGATCACTCGCTTGTTTGAACAACAAAAAATGAATCACAAATAGTTGAAAAAGAGTTGTTTAAGTTGGGTTTAATGAGTGAGGGACGGTTGCATGAAAGCAAATTGAGGTTGAGTAGACCGGTTGGTTTAATATTTTCTTGAAATTGTCACTGGAATAGTTCCATCTGAGAAGTAAGACGATTCCTGGTTTTTAACATGAGAACCTTCCTTAAGGTCGCGACGCTTTTCCGGTTGGTCCTTTGTTCGCGTTACTGTAGGATTTACACTCAGAAGGAAAACAAGCAACGAAACGAGGACCCATGACCTATACCTATGAATTCCCCCGTCCATCCGTCACCGTCGATTGCGTGGTGTTTGGCTTTGATGAAGGCGACCTAAAGATCTTGTTGGTGAAAAGGCTGCTGCCCCCGTTTCAAGGTCAGTGGGCCCTGCCGGGTGGATTTGTACGCATGGATGAATCCCTGGAGGAAGCGGCGCGACGCGAGTTGGAGGAGGAGACCGGCCTCTCCGATCTTTTTTTAGAGCAACTGTACACCTTTGGCGCGGTGGAACGGGATCCGCGTACCCGGGTTATCTCGGTTGCTTATTTCGCGCTGGTCAAGTTGCAGGGCAAAAATTTGCGTGCCTCCGGTGATGCCGAGGCCACCGATTGGTTTTCCTTACGCGACCATCCCGAATTGGCTTTTGACCACCGCGACATCCTGGATACCGCCATCACCCGTTTGAAAGGCAAAGTCCGCTACCAGCCGATTGGTTTCGAGTTACTGCCTACCCGCTTTAAGCTCTCGCAACTGCAACACCTATACGAGGTGGTATTGGAAAAGCAGTTGGATAAACGGAACTTCCGCAAAAAAATCCAGAGCATGGGTTTGCTCATCGACACCGGTGAAACCGAAAAGCAGGTTGCCCACCGCGCGGCCAAACTCTATGAGTTTGACCGCGGCAAATACGAGGCCCTGGTGGAGCGCGGTTTCAACTTCGAGTTATAAGACCGACCATCGCCAAAAGTCCCCTTAACCGGCCCACTCGGTGATGAGGCCGGGCAGGTTGCGAATGTCGTCGAGCACCGGGAAGCGGTATTTTTTGAGGGTTTCCTCGTCGGCTTGTTCGTGAGCCCAGGTGCTTTGGTAGGGGACGTGGACCGCGTGCGCCCCGCAATCAAGCACCGGTAAAATATCGGAACGCACCGAGTTACCCACCATCAATACGCGCGATGCTTCAAGATCGTAGCGGGCAAATACCGCGCGGTAGGTGGAGACGTCTTTTTGGCTGACCACCTCGACCATCTGAAAATGCGGGCCAAGCCCGCTGCGCGCCAATTTGGATTCCTGGTCGAAGAGGTCGCCCTTGGTGATTAACATCAGTGGGTAATCGGCCGCGAGCGAACTAACAACCGGTTCGACGTTGGGGAGTGGTTCGACCGGCGCCGAAAGCATGCGTTTCGCTTCATCCAACAGATTTTTGAGTTCACCACCGCTGATGCGCCCTTCCGTAAGCTCAATCGCCGTTTCGATCATGGAAAGGGTGAAACCCTTGACGCCGTAGCCGTAGTAGGCCAAGTTGCGGATCTCGGTTTCGTAGAGCTTTCGGCGGATCCAGGCCTCGTCGTGGTAGGGTGCCAGCAGTTGGGCGAACTTGTCTTGGGTCATGGTGAACAGGGTCTCGTTGTGCCAGAGGGTATCGTCGGCGTCGAAGGCGATCACATCGAAAGCAGGCATGGCGTCTCCAAAAAAGGTCGGTATTTTTTTGATGAAGGTTGAGGAAGGCCGACGCACATCCTAGCGAAACGGGGTGCGAAGGACAAGCGGGTCGTGATCTGGATGGTTCGCACCGGAAATTTTGGGTTATGCGGAATCAACTAATTCACTGGGCTTATCGTCTATTGTTTGTCAAATCTGGAGTATTTGCGGTTGCCGTTGGTTCATCTTGTGACATGCCATGGTAAGCAACGTACGCATCACTCGCCGGATAAACGAACATTGCCTGACGCCCGATGGGGAAAGCATCGCGGAGGAGGGTTAAGATGTGTCTCAGCCTTGATCGCGCGATTTTGCCGCGTTTTGTTCTAGGATGTCATTTTGGCAAGCGTCTGCCCAACGCCGATTTTATGGTGCCCACGGCCCTGATGCATCGCGGCGAGCTTAGCCCGGATACCGCCTTAGTTCGCCGTGTCGCCGGCTTATAACCTGGGTGACCGATCACGGGGACCTTTCTCTCACGCGGGCGCCGTGTTTCCCGAGGCGCTCCGCTGAGCGGTTTGTTTGAAAGGTCGCGCTGTTCAGTTAGCAATTGGCTGTCCCTCGCGCAAGTCCCTGCCGTGGTTGGCGTGAATAAAGCGCAAATCGTCGACCAGCCGATGGGCGGCCTGCAACACCGAGGGCAAGGGGGCGTGGGTTTTGAGATGGTTCTCCAGGGTTTTGGCGTCTTCGCTGACCACCGGATAACCAAAGCTGGCGCCGTTACCGTGGTAGCGATGCGATAAGTCCAGCAACCTGCCGCGGTCTTTTTCCCGAATGGCGGTATCCAGTTGGTTGGCCGCGCCCGCCATCGCGTTCACGTAATCGGCAATTATGTATTTCAGTTTCGGGTGCTCCCACAGGGGTGAGGGATCGATTTTGAGGTTTTCGGACATTTCGGGTTCCGCCACCGCGGTTTCCTGCAACCGCTGTACCTTGGCCACGCAATAGTCGTGCACCGTTTTGACCAATCGTTCCGGTGCGACCGGTTTGGCCAGGTAGTCGTCGCAGCCCGCATCCAGGCACTTGGCGCGATCATCGACCATCGCCTGCGCGGTCAGCGCCACAATCGGGGTGGAAATTCCTTGGGTGCGCAGCGTTCGGGTTGCCGCGTATCCGTCCATTCCCGGCATCAACATATCCATTAAAATCAGATCAAAAGGCGTCGCCGCGGTTCTGACCTGTTTCACCGCGCGGCGGCCGTTTTCGGCGCAGCACACCTCCGCGCCGGCTTCTTTGAGGAAGTAGGTTAAGATGCGGCGGTTGTCCTCGCCGTCGTCCACCAGCAGCACGCGTTTGCCCGCCAAGGCACGGGCCGGTACCGGGCCCGGGGTATGGGTTGGCGCGCTTTTGGGTTGTTCCTTGCACGCCGCCAAGTTCCCCACGCACAGCGGCAAACGGATTGAAAAAACGCTGCCCCGGCCTGGCCGACTGCGTACGGCGATGTCGCCTTCCATTAACCCGAGCAATTGTTTGACGATGCTGAGGCCCAGGCCGGTGCCCTCGCGGTAGCCGCGTCCGTCTGCTTGTGAGAACGGGGAAAAAATTCGGGGAAGGTCGGAGTGAACAATGCCAATGCCGGTATCGGCCACGGAAATCGTGAGTTGATCGGGATGGCTCAAATCGCGGCGAATGGAAACCGTCACGTGGCCGCGGTCCGTGTACTTCACCGCGTTGCCGATTAAGTTGATCAGGATTTGCCGTAGCCGCAATTCGTCGGTATGCATGGATTCGGGCACGTCCTCCTCGATAATGCAAAACAAGTCGAGCAGTTTCTCATTGGCCTGCACCCGCATCAGGTCGATCACTTCGCCCACCAGCGCACGGATGTTGTGGGTGCTTTGTTTTAATTGGATGTGGCCCGCTTCGATTTTGGAGAGGTCGAGGATATCGTTGATCAGTGACAAAAGATGTTGGGCGTTGCGGCTGATGTTGGCGCCGATATCTTCTACTTCTTGCTCGTCCAAATTACCGCGCGTCAGCATTTGCGTGTAGCCGACAATCGCGCTCATCGGGCTGCGAATTTCGTGGCTCATGCGCGCCAGAAAATCACTTTTGGAGCGGTTGGCGCGCTCTGCCAAGGCCGCCGCTTCCATCAAACGGCGCGCCGCGACTTGGCGTTCTTGATCCCGTGCCACCCGTTCCAGCGCACGCGCGTACTGTTCCCCCAGTTGGCGCACCAAGGAACTGTCGGTGTTGCACCAGGGCGAAAGCCCCTGGCGGTGCTCGAAACCAAGAATGCCGTGGATCTCACCAAAAATCGAAATGGGAAACAGCAGCAGTGGTTCGAGGCCGTGCGCACGCAAATCGGCGGCGATTACCGGGTTCGTTTGAAGGATGTCTTGAGACGCTTCAACCCTTTCGCGTTTCAGGAAATTGGTGATCGCTGTTTGGAAATGGCGTTGTTGGTTGCGTCGATCACTGTTCGGATCCTCGTCCTGGTGCCACCACACCGCCCGACGCACCCAATCGCTATTCCGTTTGAGCGGCAGGACAAACCCGGTTTCGGCATTCAAAAAATCCCCGACGCATTTCAGCTTCTCGCGAATACCGATCTCCGGCTCCTCGCGACCACTAAAGAAGGTGGCGATCTGACCCAATAATTCGTGCATGTTGCTCAGCCGTAACAATCGCTGTTGGTCTGCGCGGCGGCCGGCAAGCTCTTGTTTCAGACTGCCGAGCTCAATTTGCGCGCGGGCCAGGTCGGCGGGGCAGGTGTTTGGGCTTTGTTCCGTCAAGGGGGTGCTCCTCTTCATTACTCGCTCTGGGTTTCAGGTTGGTGATGCGTTAAACAGCTTGGCTGGTGAAGCGTTCCACCGCGGTGACCACCCCGCGTTCCTCGCGTTGCGCGGATTGCTGTACCGTGTTTTCGAGGTATCGGGTCAGCGTGGGCAAGCTCGGTTTCGCGGCAAGGCGGGTTAAGGCCTCTAAGCTAATGCCGCCATAGCGGCTGAGGCGGCCCGCTTTGAGTTCGACCGCGATACAGTGTTGGAGCATGTCGAGCCGCTTGAGGACGCGCTGGGCGCGGGCGTTGACTTGGGCCGCACCGCCGTTGTTCTCCACATAAAGTAATAAGGCGGACCGTTTATCGGTTTTTTTGATGGAACAGCGCGGCCCGTATTCTTCCCGTAAGATCTGGCAGGTGTTTTCCAGGGCGATGGCCAGGTTAGCCTCATGTTTGGGGCCTTCCAAGGCCCGCGGCAACTTGAAAAGCATCGCCATGGCCATGCCGTGCGCTACCACCGGCTTTTCCTGGTGGACGCTTTTGGCGGCAAGCTGTTCGGGATCGCGGGAAAGAAGGCGCTGCAGCATCACGTGGAGGTTTTGCGGCGTAATCGGTTTGGAAAGGACCATGTCGGCGCCGACCCGTCGGGCAAGTGGCGCGTATTTGTCGCGGTCGGCGGCGGAAAGAATGGCAATTTTGGGCGGGGTCTTATTAATAAAGGTGTCGGTCTTAAAGGTGCGACAGGTGGAAAGGCCGTCGTTGTGCATGCGGATGTCGAGTACGACCAGCGAGGGTTTGATACGCGATTTGCGAAAGGTTTTTAAGGCTTCCGTCCCGTTGGAAGCCTCGGCGACGTGCCAGCCCAAGCTCCGCAGAAACAGGGCGAACACGCCGCGCAGGTGTGTGTCGTCATCGGCAAGTAAAACAGATTGGTTCATGGCCGCCTCCTGGTGTGTTGTGACACCCAGCAGCCTGGAGCAATCGCGATACCAACTTGGTAGTATGTGTAAGTGTGTGTAAATGTTTGGGTTATGTTGTTTGCTTTTGTGTCACACCATGTGTCACGTCTCATGTGAGACAGGTGTGACACAGCGCGAAACAAAAAATGAAACAGGTTGTGTCGCATTCACCGTTTTTGTTTTGGCAAAATCTCGATTGGGTGATGGGTCTTTTTTGCCTAAGAAGGGCTGAAGCGGGGGCTTTTGGCTAAAGATCTGGAGCGAAATGGTTTGGAACAGCGGGCCGGGGTCGCTCCAGACGCGTGCGACCTATTGCGCTGCTTCGGTTTTATGCCTCGGGATCCGACGCGCCATTGAGGCGCTCTTTGAGGATCGCGAGGTAATGGTATTGGTGTTGGCTCCACCAATCCGGTTCAAATGCCATGCCCGGCCCAAAACCTTTGCAGCGCGCCAGTTCCCATAGGGCGCGGCGGCGCTCGCGCAAGCAGCCGTGTTCCGAACCCAACTGGCTCAGCAGCACGTCGGCATGAAGTGGGCGACCAAAGCGATAACGGGTCTCCGAATCAAACCGGTCTTGGTGATCCAGCCACCAATGGTGCCAGCGCATCGGGTCGATGCTGGGTTGCGGCGGCTCCTCCGCCGTATGCATTTCAAGGGAATCCTCGCCGTCGAGGCTTTCCATGTCCAAACTGTCGAGGGATTCCTCGTCGAACGCTTCCGCGTCTTCCAGATCTTCGGTGATAACCTCGGCATCGGCAAGGGCCGTGTCGTCCCGGTGCCACAGTGGCGCGGCGGTAATTTGATACAGTGCATCGGCCACGGCCGCGCTTTTGTCGGGATGTTCCGACAGCGCGTCGATCAGCATCGGCACCGCTTGTGGGAAACCCCAGGCAGCCAAGATGTGGCGACAGAATTTGGGCTGTTCCGGGTTGGCCGCCATTTGGTGAAAAAACACCTCGTCCTCCATGCGGCCGTCAATCGCCATCAACATCGCCAGCCGGTTGGAGATCGGTTCCTGGGCTTGCAGACAGGCGCGGGCGTGAAGCCCGGGAAGGGGCGAGCCGAGCAGGTGCAGGGCCAAGGCGAGATGGTCGCGACCGGCTAGGTCGCCGGTGCGGTAACGTTCGCGCATGCTGTTTTCCAGGCGGGGGCGTAGTTCAATCACGCCCAGTTTGCCCGCGGTGATGGCGGCCTCCGCGGCGACCGCTTCGTCGTCATCCTCAATTAGGGTTAGCAGCAGCATGGGAATGTTGAGGCGACGGTAACCCAGGTAGGCGGCTGCAAAGGTGCGGCGTACCGGGTCTTTAGCGCGGGCTAAAATGTAAATGAGCGGCAGGGTTTTTTCCCCCGCCACGCTTTCCAAGCCGCGGCCAAGGGCTTTGAGAAAGGCCGCTGTTTCGGGTTCGTCCAAATCATCCGTGTTCTCAAGTACGGTGCCGATCTGTTCGATGCCTTGGTCCATGAGGGCTGACAACCAAATGCCCGCGCGCACCAGGCGTGTGTCTCGTGAGGACGTCATTTCACGAATGAAATCAGCATAGATTTCGGGTTGGGCCAAAATCTCGCCACCGCATTCCCAGATGCGTTGTTCCATCGCGGCGAGTGGGGACCAAGCGGCGAAGGGGTCGTTTAAAAAGTCCTCGCGGCGGTCAAGGGCCGAAATGAAACGGTCCATCGCGTGTTGTGCCTCGACGGGGAGGGAACCCTGTAAAGAATCATTTTGGATGTCAAACATAACGAACCTCAACAAAAAAACAATCCGTGACCTTGCCTTCAAGGCGGACGATGAATCGGGGCGACCCGCTTTCACTAAGTTTGGTGGCCTGTCAGGGAGGGAAGGTGCTCTGTAGGAATGACGCAACCGTGGGAAAACACGGGCGGGGTAGGTGAAAAGGAGAGTCGGCGTTACGATGGCTGTCTGCCAATAAGGTCCACCATCCTACGGTTTTAGACCCTGCTCCATCGGCCGGGGCAGCCTACCGATTCACTAAACCCTATCATTACCCGCGCAAACTCGGGCCTGAAGCGGTGATCGGAGCGAGCCTTTTGTGATACCAGATACACAGTCCCCGCTGTTTTACCGGTCTTTTGCATTGACCTCGGTGCATTAGCTGTATAACAGTTTTGGAATTAACCCGCCGTGTTGAAATCTCTCGGCGTTTCCCATTCTTATGATTCATTTTTTGACGGAAAACGACGCTTCCTGGGGATGTTTTCTGAACGGCGCGTCGTTGGCTTACTTTCTTGTACCGTCCTTGCCGCCCTTTTTTGAGGTTTCGCGTCATCATCTCCGTTGGTTCTTCTGATGTGACCGCCTCTTTTCGATCTGCTCCCCGCCGGTCGGCATTTCTTTTGAGGGAAAATCATCCATGAAGTTCGTTCACAATCCGACCCCCTTTTCGCTGGACTACTTTGTTACCGGCGACGCCCGCGGCGGCCAACACCTGACCGCCGTGCTCAGTGCTACTTTTTTACTTCCAGCCGCCGGCGCTTATCCCCACGGGCCGCTTCAGCCCGCGGCGCGCCAAAAATCGGTCTCGCGCGGTGAACGGTTCACCGCTGGTCCCGAGTCGAGTTTGTTGGCCGATCAGCAAGCCGTCCTTTTTCGTCCCGGCTGCGATATCGCCCTTTATGGCAAGGCACGCACACCCGGTGCTGTGCCGCTGACCGAAATGGAAACCCATCTCAAGGTGGGCAGTGTCGAGAAACGGGTGCGTGTTTACGGGGATCGTGTTTGGAAACGCCGTTTGGTGGGGTTAACCCCGTCCGCGCCCGAGGCTTTTGCGGAAATGCCGTTGGTTTACGAACGTGCATACGGCGGACGCAGCCGTTACCCGCGCGGGCAAAGTGGCGGGCTTGACACACGCAACCCCGTGGGGATCGGCTATTACGAAAGCAAACGCGCCGCCGCGGGACAACCCTTGCCAAATTTGGAAAACCCCGGTGCCCTGATTCAGCGTTATACGGATCGACCCTTCGCCGCCGGTTATGGGTTGATTTCACCCTCGTGGCCCTCACGCGCGCGATATGCAGGCACTTTTGATTCATTTTGGTTGGCCGAACGCGCACCGCGATACCCGCGTGACATTCAGCCCCGTTTTTTCCAGGCCGCCCATCCCGATTTACAAACCCTGAACCCCTTGCGCGGTGACGAAAAAGTTTGTTTAACCGGCTTTTCACACGAGGGCACCATTCAGTTTAATCTCCCCGGTCTTGAGTTTTTGTGCCGGTGTGTGTTCCGTTCACGCCGAGATGCGGGCGCCATGGCTTTAGACGGATTGTATTTCGATACTGAAGCGGGGACCGTTGAACTCGTGTACCGTGCCTCATTCGCCACCCAAGGCAACACCCAAGAATTTTTAGGGTTGCATGTCGTTCATTCGGCCGACGCCGAGTCGGTCGCCTAACGCAGGGCGTAACACAAAAACCCGCGATGTTTGAGGACGCCGCGGGTTTTTTAATGTGCGACCGGGTATTACTCGACCGTGATCGCCTTTTTGGCAAGGACGGCCCCTGCGCGTTCGTTGTTGTAACGGATTTCGTAGGTGCCCGCTTCATTCGGTGCGGTCAAAGTCGCCGGTGAGCCATCGCGCGTGTAGCGGTAGTCGCCGTAAGACGCCGCGGCAGCGCCGACTTTGACGATTGTAATGTAATCGGAGGCACCGTCGGGACCTTGCCATTTGATCTCAATGGGCGCGCCGGTTTTGACTTTATCCGGTGCATCCAGCGTGATTTTGGCCGGCGTCAAGGTAAGCGGCCGACGTGCCAACAGTTTGTCCCCTGAGCCCACCATGTATCGCAGCTCATAGGCGCCGGGTTTGACCGGCAGGTCGATTGCGAGTGCTTTGCCGTCTTTGGTGTAGGCGTAACCGCTGTAGGCCGTATCGTTGCTACCCGCCTCGGCTACCGAAATATAATCGCCCGGCCCGTTGGGGCCTTGCCAGGAGACCGTGACTTTTCCGCCTGCCATGGCGCTTTGCGGGGCTTCGAGGTCGGCCGTGGCACCTTGGATCACAACCCTGGTGCTTGCCAGGACTTTGTTCTCACCACTGACGTAACGCACCTCGTAATCGCCTGCCTCAGGCTTCGCAAGTAATTGTGACGGCGAACCCTTTTTTGTGTATTGGTAGCTTTCATAAGCGCCGGGCGCACTGCCCGCCGGCACAATGGTGATGAAGTCACCTGGATTGTCCGGCCCGGTCCAGAATGCCTCAAAGTAATTACCGCCTGGCAAGTTCGCTGCGACGTCGAGGCTGATTTCGGGTTTGGTGGCGGTCACCTCGGCGCGCGCCAGTACGATTTCGCCGCCCATCGGTTGCGTGGCGACCAGACGTGCTTCCATGGGCCCAACTTCCCCTGGCAAGTAAATGGTTACTTGGCCTTTGCCGTCGGGCGCGTATTTCCAGTCGCGGTAAGCACCGTCGCTTTGCTCGGGGGTGACAATGGTGATCCAGGGTTCTCCGCCCGTGGGTGCGCCCTCGTAGAAAACGGTAACCGCTGAACCTGCTACCGCTTCTTTGACCGAGACACGGAGGGAGGCATCGCTTTCGGGTGCCAGTTCGAAGCTGAATTCGTTTTTTTGGTCGGCGTTGACGGCAATACCGCTGAACACTTTGGGGCCGCTGTGGACGTCGTCTACCGCGATATCGAAGGAGCCGGGGGGCGTGCTCAGTTGGTAGCGGCCTTGACTAAGGGAGAAGGTGTCTTGGGTGGCTTTGACCGGATCTACCAGCATGACTTTGGCATCGGTGACCGCTTTGCCCTTGCGGGTGAGTCGTACCGTAACCGGTAGTTGCTTGCGTTCCAGGGTAACCTGTTCCTCAACCGCGGCGGAAAGTACCTTGCTGAGCGAGGCCGCGTCGGCGACATTTTCTAGGGTTGCGTAGCGGGAAAAAACCGCAACCGCTTGGTCGTCTAGGTCCAGGCCGATGATGCGCAGATCAACATCGACGCCGGCTTCTTTGAGTTTGGCGACGGCGGCTTCCACATCGCCACCGCAAGATTCGAGCCCGTCGGTAACCAGGATGATCGACTTTTTGCCCTGGATGCCGCTGAAATCCGCGGCCGCGGCCGTTAGGGATTTTGCGATGGGTGTTGCACCTAAGGCGCGTGCCTTGCGAATGGTTTTGAGGAGTTGGTCCCGATCCACGCCGGACATGGGAACGAATAGGGCCGTGTCGTCACAGGCGCCGTTTTCCTTATGGCTGACGCGTGAGCCGTAGATGCGAAGACCGACTTGCAGACCGGCGTTTTCAGCGGGGAGGCTGTTGACTACTTGTTGAAGCACGTCTTTGGCGGTGGTTATGCGATAGCGCCCGTCTTCGAACTTGTTCCACATTGAGCCGGAGGCATCCAAGATGAGCTGAATATGGGTGTCTGCTGCGAGTAGGGGCGTCAGGCAAAGCAACCATAAACCAAACCAGGTTTTCATAGGGTAATTCCTTCCAAGGAGGGTTGTTGGTGTAAGAGATGGTATCCCTATAGCATAGTGCGTTTCGGCGGAGGAAGGTTGCGGAAATTCTCGGCAGGGGACAGGCAAGCGAAAGTCCTCGGCAGGGGACAGGCAAGCGAAAGTAATTGGTTTAAATAGGGATAAAACGTACAGCGGTAGAAACCTTGTCATCAGAAGCAGTGAGGTGGATTGTCCGGAAGGTGACTGCTGAGTGCCTGTAAGTTTCGGAAGGTAATTGGAAAATTGTCTCGGGTTGTGACAGGCGGGGGAAAGTTTCGGAGTCCCCCCGAAAGGGGGTCAGGCAAGTGAAAGTGATTGGTTTAAATGGGGATAAGGCGAAAGGCCGAAAGGGGGTCAGGCAAGTGAAAGTGATTGGTTTAAATGGGGATAAGGCGTAATTAGGTAGAGGCCTTGTCACAGGGGGGTAATGACTTGGAGAGTTTGTGGGGGAAGGAGAGGTTCATTTATGCGAAAGAGCGGGGACTCAGCAGCCCGTTTTTCAAGAATCTCCTCGCTAACCTGCAATTCTCACGAGGAATTCTGCCACGGGGCACCCATGCGATTGCGAGTGGCGGCCTTGCGCATTACTCGGTCGAGCCGCCTTTGCCTCAGCTGCTACGCCGATAGGTCGGACCCCGAATGGTCGGCCCCGCGAAAAGTCGAACCCCTGTGGCGTCTCTCGGTCGCAATCTTCGTACTCAACAAGACTTTCAGCTTCTTGCGCCGAATCTTTGTGAGAAATGCGGGCTAACTGCCTGCGAGTTGACACACCTTTGGCGTTAATACAAGATAGCTTTCTTTTAAGTATTTGTATTTATTTGCCTTGTGGTTTTGTGCTGTTATTTTGTGTGGGCCGTTCCTCAGAACGGAAGCGCCTTCGCTTAACCCCCTCTTGGCGGACTTTTGTCATCTTTTGCCCCTTGGTTTGTTCCTTCAGGGCTATCTGGTGGTGGAATTCTTCTGATCCAAATGCTTGGTTTGACCAATCCTCAGGTGCTCTGGTTGCAAACGCATTCCGCCACTCATCGAGCTCGGCATCGGTTAGGGGTAATTCGAATGATTCATCGCCCATTTCGCGTTTTGAGTGCGGGCCGTAGAGTCTCAGCGCTAATTCGTCAACGAACTGGACATAGGTACGAGCGCGACATTTGCGGGGTATCCTTCTTAGAAAATCGATTGCGGGGAAATCAATCTTTTTCCTTTGAGCAAGCTCAAGCTTCAGACGGCCTGCAGAGCACCAAGGGTAAGCCGATGATTTTCTGCATATACCTGCCTTTACTGGATTATGCTCGATATAGCACATGACTTTTAGGAGACCAGATTCATCCTCAATGACCTTGCTGTTGTATCTGGCGCCCCACAAATGACCTTTTGTTTTTCGGGCGTGATTGAACGCAATCGCTGTCCGCATATTAATGGATTTCATGAATTCGGATAGATCGGTGAAGCGCTTATAGCAGGCATGTGCCAGTTCTGGTTGCCATCGCCTTTTGCTTTCATTGATTTCCTGGAGACGTTCAAATCGAATTCTGAGATCTTCGGGATCCTTTGGCGGTTTCTGAACCTCAAGGCAAAGATGATAATGGTTGTCCATAATCACCCATGCGAGAATGTTCACGTAAAAAACGGATGCTACCTCTTGGAATTTGTCCAGCATAACTTGCTTGAAGCCTGGGACATGGCCATCGCCAAAGTAAAATTCCTGTTGCGCAGTTCGGTTCATCACGTGATAGTAGGCAATGGGTTTTTCGAGTTTGATTCGGGGGCGGCGACTCATGTTGTGCCTCCCCCGATTGGTCGACCAACCGGATTGCCGTTGTGTTTGCGAAACCCTCGGACGCTACCTGTCTTTTGGCAAATAAAAATCCTTCCGGCGATTAAAACCTCATCAAACTGACAGGTGGGGACCGTCGTTTCACAGGTTCGCAGGTTGGTAGTGCCAAGAAGCCGGTTGACGTGTTCTTGAGCTAAATTAGGTCGGGCGTTCTGAACAAATCCCTTTATCGAATCTTTCCAGAGGAACCCGTGTCGGTGGTGCGTATTTTTACGCATGAAGTTGTTTTTCATGAATCTCCATGCGAGGTTTGGCAAATGTGATTCTAGCAGCAGTCGGCAAAGTTGAGCGTTAGAAAATTACAAGGCGAAAAAGATTTAATCAGTGGTTTATTTGAAATGTTGAATGGTTTCTAGTCGGTTGATCTTGTTGGTATGTGGGTGCTGTTTGGGGGCAATGGAAAAAAAGAATGCAAGTGGCAGGTGTTTTGGCTTGCCCGTCCCCGTGCGGAACCGCCGGTGTGCACCCAAAGAAAAATAGAAATCCAAATATAAGAGGAGTTTAGACTTGCCTGTCCCCATGCAGTGCGGCGTCCCACTTAACGATGAGGCGTTGCGACGCCGTGGTCCTGTTAAGGATTGGTCTAAATGAAGGCTGGAAGTGGTTTTGGTTGGTGTGGACCTGTTTGCGGTTAAAGGCTAAAGCCTTTCTGTTACCACGCGATGCGCTGGTTGAACTGAAAAAAGGGGGAACCCTGTGACTAGGTGTAGAGGGGGAGCATAAAGCAAATAAATCAAAATAGTTAAGGGGGTCTGTCCCCCTTCGGAGGGAAAAACCGGGGCAGCGTCGTGCCCCGGGCTGGGTTAGGATTTTGGCTTTTTGCCTGCCTTGTATTCGGCCGGTTCGTTGCCCAGGTTGGTGTCGATCACCGCACCTAAGGTCCAGCTACCGTCGTTGGGCAGGATCTTTGCCCCGCGATCTTCAAAGCCGTAACCCTCTTTAATCAAGGTGTGGAAGTAGGCCGCGTTGTAGCAGAAGGTTTTGAGGAAAAACGGGTGAATTCCTGAGTATTGCTCCTTGAGCGCGTCCCAATCCATCGCACAGTATTCACGGCCTTTTTCGGCCAACGTGTTTAGATCCACGTCCGGGGTCAGACCAAAGAATTCAAAGGTCTCCTTGAAGGCCGGCACGGCAAAATAAGAGATGTTCGCTCGGGATTTAACCGGATTCATGAAGATGCAGTGGGGACCGCGGCTGTGCTCCATATTCTCGCAGATGGAATTAAATCGCTCCATAATCTCGTTGGAACAATCGTCGAAATCACCGGTACCGAAACCGAAATCCATGGGATACTTTTTCGGGTAACACGGTGAATCAACCGACAGCTTCATGGCTTCCACCTGGCCCATAAACAAGTAACTACGGGCGTAAACATTGTACTCCTTGCCGCGGAAGGTCCGGCCGATGTGGTGCCGTTTGAAGGCTTTTTTGCGGTGGAAAGCGATTTGTGTGGATGCGCCGCCCATCTCCAAAATGCCCTCGCGCGCTTGGGCCGGGTCGAATTGGTCGTTGCTATAATTGAGCGCGATCCAACTATACAGCGCTTCGTAAGAACCGGCCAAAATCACCCCGCCTTTGTAGGCGAAGGACCCGTCCGCGCTGAAGAACCCGTTGACATCGTTCATAATTTGGTCGCGCTCTTTTTTGATGGGCATGCGCATGCCGGCGGTGGCCATCAGGCGCAACGGGGTCGTTTTCTGTGCGTCGGCGGGTACCTTCTCTTTCGCGAAGTCGACGAGGGTCTGTAGGTTGGCTTTGGCCGCCGCGGGATCTTCGTTCCAATCGGAAATGCCGGGATTGACGGAAGAACTATCGACATAAGTTACCGCCGGCAGCTCGTCGTGTTGGTTGGGCTGGACTTTGTAAATGTAGATGCGTGAACCGCTGCTGCCCGCATCAATCACGAGCGAATACTGGTCGGCGGCGGTTAATGGAGCGATCAAACATAGGGCAATCAAACAAAAGGCCGTAAAACGTTTCATTCTTTTTCTCCAAGTTGGTTTGTAGACGGCGCCGTTTGATGACGGCACCGAGGTGTGAAGGGGCTAGCGAGGATCGGTCAACTGAGCCGTGCCTCGGATCGCGGCGGCGATCTCGCACACAACAGGCTCCTGCATGACGCCCTCATGGTTACTTTCGAGCAGGACAAATTGGGTAGTTTCAGGGTTGAGGTACCGGCACCAGAGACGACGCGTTTCGTCTTGGATCAGGTCGCGCAACGCGGCGTCGGCAACGGCACCCTGTGCTTCGCCGTGTCCCAAGTTGCGGTGCGCGGCCTGGAAATAATAGGTTCCGCCGTTAAATACCTGATCGGGTCGGTGACGGCGCAGGGCCTCGTGGTTGGCACAGCGAACCGCGAGTAAACGGCGGATCGCTTCTGGTTCCATGCCGATCACCCGACGCGGGTCCTCACGACCGATCATTTCATCCACGCTTTCCCCGTCATTTACCGGCAAACCGAATTCACAGAGCATGTTGCGACATAACGCCGCCTCGTCGGTGCAATCCATGTTCGGAAGATGTGCGGTAGGCAAATCCCGTTCTTCCAAGAGTTGGGTATAGCGGTCGAAATGTTCGGCCAAATAGCTATCCACCAGGAAAAGCCGGGTCACTTGCCGACCTTTATCTGTCAACTTACAGGCGACGGCTTGGGCGATCACGCCGCCCAGACTCCAGCCGCCAAGCTGAATCGGGCCGGCTGGATGATGGGCTTGGATGGTTTTCACATAGGTTTCGGCCAAGGCGTCGACCGTGAAACACGGTTCCTCGCCGCGCGCCAAACCCGGCGGTTCGAAGCCGTAAAGCGGCTGTCTGTCGCGAAGCGCGCGGCTGAGCGGTAGGTAGTTGAGGCTTTGCCCGCTCAAGCCGTGAACGAAGTAAAGCGGCGGCGCGTCACCCTTGGTTTGCAATGGGATCAGTCTGGCACCCGCTGAAATCTCGGCCTGTTCCTGATCGATCAGGGCGGCCAGAAGCATGGGTTGTCGTGTTTGGAACAGCGCGCTCATGGTTAGGCGAACGCCGGTTGTTGCCTCAATACGCGAGAGCAGCCGGATCGCGGTCATGGAGTGGCCGCCCAGTTCGAAAAAGTCATCGTTGATGCCGATAGGTTCCACGCCAAGCACCTCACCAAAGAGCGCGACCAGTTGGTGTTCGCGGGTGTTACGTGGGGCATGGTAAGCCCGTGTCGACTGAAGCGTAACGGGGACGGCCTCAAGCGCGCGGCGGTCGATTTTGCCGTTGGGCGAAAGCGGCATGTCGGGCAAAGCACAAAATACGGTAGGAACCATGAACGAGGGTAAATCGCCCAACAGCGCCTCGCGCAAGGCGTTCGGGTCCTGTTCTGTATTGCCCTGCGCCACATAAAACGCGACCAGTTGTTGCTCACCCTTGATGGATCGCACCTGGACCACGGCGTGGTGAATCCCTTCCCGGCGCAGCAAGGCGGCTTCGATTTCACCCAATTCGATGCGCATGCCGCGAATTTTGACCTGGTGGTCGATGCGACCCAGGTATTCAATCGCACCGTCGTCACGGCGTCGTACAAGATCGCCGGTGCGGTAAAAGCGTTTGCCCGTTGCGGCGGCGGTGAACCGTTCGGCGGTGAGTTCCGGCCGATTCAGGTAGCCGCGTGCCAAGCCGACACCACCGAGCCACAGCTCACCCGGCACACCGCGCGGCACCGGCAAGCCGGCCCGGTTACACACGACCAGTTCACTATTCGCGATGGGTTTGCCGATAGGCACGCTGGTTTCCTCGGCGCGGCATGCGTGAAAGCTGACATCGATGGCGGCCTCGGTAGGGCCGTAAAGATTGTGGAGTTCTTGGCCTGGCAAACGTTCGAAAAAACGGTTTTTGAGACCAACTTCCAAGGCCTCGCCGCTGCAAAAAACCTTGCGCAAACCTGTACAGTCGCCGACCTCCTCCGCCTCCAAAAAGGCCTTGAGCATGGAGGGCACAAAGTGCATCACCGTAATCTTCCGATCGCGAACGGCGTTGCATAACCAAACAGGATCCTTGTGTTTTTCCGGCGGCGCGATGACCAGGGAAGCCCCCACCATAAGCGGCCAGTGGAATTCCCAACCGGAAACGTCGAAACTAAAGGGCGTTTTTTGCAGAATGCGATCCTCGTGGCCTAAACCATAGGTTTCCTGCATCCAAAGAATGCGGTTGACCAGCGCGCGGTGTTCCAGCATCACGCCTTTCGGCCGGCCGGTGCTACCCGAGGTGTAGAGTACGTAAACCAAGTTGTCGGGCCTCACCGAACAGACAAGAGACCGTGCATCCGCGTTGCCCGCTGTGTCGCGGACCTGGTCGAGAAACAACAGCGGGGCGGTGTGTTCCGGCAGGCGCGCGGCGAGTTCGGAAACGGTGAGGATCAAAGCGGGTGCGGCGTCCTCGACCAAATAAGTGAGTCGGTTGCGCGGGTAATCGGGATCCAGCGGCACGTAGGCCCCACCCGCGCGCAGGATGCCCAGCAAGGCGACCACCATTTCGAAAGAGCGTTCCAGACAGACGCCGACGCGCACCTCGGGGCCAACCCCGCGTTCCTGAAGGTGTCCGGCTAAGTCGCGGCTGCGCTGTTCCAACTCGGCATAAGTCATGGTGCGCGCTTCAAAAACCAACGCGGTCGCTTCCGGTGTGGCCGCGGCTTGGCGTTCGAACAAGGTATGCATGCATTGGTCGCCGTCCGTGTATGGGCGGGCGGTGTCGTTCCACGTTCGGTTCAGCAAACGGGTTTCCGCTTCTGAAAGCAGGTTGATGCGCGCAATCGGCTGTTCTGGATTGTCAAGCACCGCGTGTAACATGGTCCGCAGGTGGCCGAGTAAGCGGACGATGGTTTCCTCGGCAAATCGGGCGGCGTTGTAGTTGAGGTCCCATGCGAAACCGTCGCGATGGTCGTAAACCTGCATGTCCAGATCATAGCCGCCTTGCTGGTGAAGCCCTTCCACCAAGGTCCATGGTGCATCACCCTTCGCTGTCCCCGCGCGGTTCCCAGTCGCAAAGTTCTGATAGGCATAAGCTACCTGAAAAATGGGCGGCTGATCGGCGGCCTTGACTTCCAGCGCACGCACGAGCGTCGGGAACGGCAAACTGCCAGCCATGCTGTCGACCAAGGTTACCTGGCAACGTTTTAAAATCTCGGAAAAACGAAGCTGTCCCAGCGCCCGACTTCGGATGGGAACCATATTAATGTAGTACCCGATGTTGCCCTGATCCTCGGGGCCCCGTTCGTTCACGGGCATGCCCACGATGATGTCGTTCTGACCGCTGTACACGTGCAACAGGGCCTTGAACAGGCTCAGGAAGAACGAGGAAAGGTAAACGGCTTGGCTTTCGGCAAAGACGCGGATCCGGCGGCTTTCTGCCTCGGAAAGCCGCAACGTGCGGGTGGCCCCGACAGGCGCGCGATTTTTTGAGCGTGGCCGATCCGCGGGCAATTCAAGATGCGGCGGCATGGCCTCCAGCTGCCGTTGCCACCAAACCCGTCGCCGCTGCCCAACCGCGCCATTCAACTGCTGCTGCTGCGCCAGTACGTAATCCGCGTAGGTCCGTTGCGGCGGCGTGACGGCGACAGGCCGCCCCGCCGCGGGCTCGATGTAAAACTGTCTTAAGCTGTTTAACAGCAGGGCGAAGGAACTGCCGTCAAAGATCAGATGATGGATGTTGATGAGAACGACCGTTTCATCGCCAACCGGAAACAGGGTCACGCGGAACAGGTTCTGCGCCATGTCAAAGGGTTGGGCGATCTGTTCGCGCAACTTCGCAATCAGGTCCGCTTCGGAGACGGGCGGCGCGTGGTGCAAGGCGAGGGGGGCGTTCGGCCGTTCTGTTTGATACGGCCTCCCGTCTTGATCCTCACCACAGACGGTGGTGAGGATTGGGAAACGTTGCAACACAAGCCGGCAGGCGGTCTCCAATTGGCTGGGGTCGATGGTCCCCCGGAAGCACAGGGTGCAGTTATAGGCGCTTAGACCGGGGTCGGCCTTTTGCAGGAACCACAGACCGCTTTGACCCTCGGAGAGCGGTAGCCCTGCCGGGTTTGGATCGAGGTTTGACGGTGATTCGACCGCGTTCGGCGCGGCTGACGCGGGTCCGGCGCGGCGGACCTGAAGCGCGCGCAGCCGTGTTTCGTGTTGGTCGACGAGCCAATCGGCAAAGGCCGCAAGGGTGGCGTATTCAAACACCAGGCCCGGCGATAGGTCGGTGGCCAACAGGTGCGAAACGGCTTGCACCAAGGCCACGAGCGCGCGTGAACCCAGGCCTGCTTCCAAAAAGCCCGATTCAATGGGGATCTCATCAAAAGACAGCCCGGTATGTTGCGAAACCAACTGCCGCAAAAGCTGCCGCGCTTTCTGCTTCGGTTCGGGACCGCCCGCGTCGGCCACCCTCGGATCGACGGGTTCGAAACACCAATCGGTTTCTGCCGAGGTCGCGACGGGTGGCGCAGCACGCGGTTTTTCTGCTTTTACCGGCGGCAACGGTGAAGGTGCGGGTTTGTTGGCCAGGGCGGGATGGAGATAGGGATCGGTGCGGAAGGGATAGGTAGGCAAGCTGATGCGGCGCGGCGCGGCGGCGCCGTGGAAACGCGACCAGTCCAGCGCAAAACCGCGCACCCACAGGCCGAGCAAGTGTTGGTAGCGGCCCCGTTGGTACCAACCCGCGACGAGCGCATCCATTTCTTCATCGTCCGCGAACAGGGCCAATGTTTCTTGATGGCGTTCCGTGTGTTCGTGGAACAAGTTGGGATGGTTCGTTCCGGCGAGGTAATCGTCGAGCCGTTGGCAGACCGCGTCCAAGGAGTCGGCGACCAAGGCGAGGCGTTGCGGCAGTTCGAGGCGTCCGACTTGGAGCGTGTAGGCCAAATCGTGTAAGTCCAAACCATTTGGCGTTGATTCCCTCGGCGTTTCGGCCCGGTCCGCGAGTTGGGCGGCAATGCGGGCCGGGGTGTTTTGCTCGAGAAAGGTGCCCGGTTTAAGCGTTACCCCAAAGCCGGACAGGCGTTCCGCGAGCACCGGGAAGGCTACGGGTTCGAGGCCCAGCTCGGCCAAACCGACGTCGCTATCGATATCGCTTATGTCTACCTGCAAAAGTTCGCCAAGGACGCGCATTACCTTAGCTTCCCACGTTTTATGGTTTGCCTGGTTCGGCTCGGTTGGGACGGCGGCCTGCGCATTCATCCGAATGAAGTCGTGTAACCGCTTGGCCGAAACCCGCAACGCCGCTTCGTCCGCGGCGGAAAGCACCACCAGCGCGGGCACCTCGGCTTGAGGAACCGGCTTCGTCTCGGCCGGCGGGGTGTATTCTTCCAACACCACGTGGGCGTATGCACCAGAGTAACCGAAGGCCGAGACGCCGGCACGGCGCGGGCCGTTTTCGGTGTGCCAAGGTTGACGCGTGTCACCGAGGACCACCGGCGCATCGTCGAGGCGCAGGTAACTGCTCGTTTGACGCAGCGAAGCCATTCCCAGTAAACGGCGGTGTTTCATTTGCAGGATGACCTTGAGCATCCCGGCCATGCCGGAAGCGCCCTCGGTGTGGCCTAGGTGGGTTTTCACGGTGCCGACGCGGCAGAACCCCCGTTGGTTCGTATGGCGGCCGAATGCTTTTTTGAGCGCGGCGATTTCGATGGAATCGCCCAGCTTGGTGCCGGTCCCATGGGCTTCGATGTAACTGAGCGTGGCGGGGTCGATGCCCGCATCCGCCCAGGCCTGAAGCAATACCTGTTCCTGTCCGCTGACGCTTGGGGCGGTGAAGGAAGGGGTGTAACCCGCGTGCAATGCGGCCGAACCTTTAATCACGGCGTGAATGCGGTCGCGGTCGGCAATGGCTTGGGCCAGCGGTTTGAGCAACAAGGTACCCACGCATTCGCCCGGTACATAACCGTCGGCGGCTTCGTCGAAGCTCAGGCAACGCCCTTGTTTAGAGAGCGATCCCAGCGCGGAAAAGGCGCGGTAATGCTGCGAACTCAATACCAGGTTGGCGCCGGCCACAAAGGCCATGCCGCATTCGCCGTTTTTCAGCGCTTGTCGGGCGGCATGGAGCGCGAACAAGGCGGAAGAACAGGCGGTGTTAAACAGGATGCTCGGCCCCTTGAGATCGAAATGGAAGGACACGCGGTTGGCGGCGGCCTCGGGGCCGGCGGTGCGGGAATAAGGCGAAATGGGCAAGCCGGCCGCGGCCAGTTCATCGGCATAATCTGAAAAACAAATCCCCGCGAACACACCGGTATTGGAACCGCGCAGGTTTTTGACCACACCCGCGTCCTCGGCGGCGGCGTGCACGTTTTGTAACAGCAGCCGCACCTGGGGATCCATCCACCGCGCCTCGCGCTCGGAGAGGTTGAAAAAGGCGCGGTCAAAACCGTGAACGTTGCTGATAAAACTGCCGGTGCGGCAATAAGTGCGGTCCTCGACGCCCGGTTCGGGATGGTACCAAGGGTCGATGTCCCAATGATCGGTGGGCACCTCCGTGATCACATCGCGATCCTCATTGAGGTTGTGCCAGAAGGCGTCGAGGTTGTCGGCGCCCCCGACCCTACCGGCCATGCCGATCACGGCGATGTCGTCGACGCGAACCGGTGTCGGTTCCGTCTCACCTTCTGTCGAGATGGATGCGACGGTAAGGAGGGGTTCGGGTTGCGGATCCGGTGGGGGTAAGGGTGCGACGGGTGCCGCCGAAGCGGATTTCGAGGAGGAAGCCGGTTCGGATTTGGTGCGCGGATCCGCGTCCGTTTCCAAGAACCGTGTGAAGGCGGCGCGGTGTTGCGTGGCGAAGTAGTCGGTTAATTCGCGCAAGTTGGGGTATTCAAAAAACAAGGTGGGGTCTAGCTCGATCCCCAATTCCCGTTCGAGCGTCGCGGCCAAATCGACGAGCTGGACCGAGGCCAAACCGCCGTCCATCAGGTTGGCGTCAAACGAGATCGAACGCGGGGACGCGCCCACGGCGGCGGCCAGCTTTGCGCGGATGTGCGCGCCAATCCGCGTTGCCAGGTCGCCCTTGGCCTGAACCGGTGGCGGCGCGGGCCGCGACGCGGGTCGCGGGGGAGCCGGCACGGCCGGCCGCGTTCCCGGCAGACGCAGCCGTTTAATCGAACAGCCCGCGTAGCGCGCCACCAGGCGTTGTTGTGCGTCGATGAGGTCCACGTCAAACAGGATCATTTCACCGGAGTTTTTCACGAGCCGAACCAACAGATAACAGGTCTGCAAGGGTTCGGTTCGAACCAACTGCAGCGATTTTATTCCGAACGGCAGAAAGGCGCCGCCCAGCCCTTTTTGCAGGAGCGGAATCAACGCGGTGAAGGCACTGTAGGTGATCAAGGGGTCGAGCACGTAAGAGTGATCGCCCGGTGCCAATGCCAAGGTGGCCAAGGCGGTTGTTTCCCCAACGGCCAATTCCCGAATCACGCGGAAGCTGGGACCGACGCCGAACACCGGTTCGCCCGCCTCGTAAAGCCGCGTGACTTCGGGATAGCGCGAGAGACCGGCGCGCAACGCGGCCACATCCACCGCCTCAGCCGTGAAGGAACTCGCTTCCAGGCGACCTTGGGCGGTGCGTCGCCACGGCGCATCGGCGCGGGTGCGGTAGCGGGCGCTCATCGCCAAACCCGCGTCGGCCGCTTGGGTTTCAATTCGCACCTCGGCGCGTTGACCCGGCCCGACCTCAATCGGTTCGGTGAAACTCAGCCGTTGCAGATGGACCGCGGACGATTCCGGGTTTTGCTGGAACCAGGCGTTAATCGCCAGCGCGGCGTGGGTCACACCCACAAGAATCTGTTTGCCGTCGATGGTGTGGTCCCGCAAAAAGGGTTCGTTGTAGACGTAGGTTTCCGTCAGCGCGACAGGCACGCGCGTCGCCGGTTGTTGGTTTTTCAGCCGTTTCATGTGGCGTGCGAAATCGTGGGGTTCCATTTTTCCGTCTTGAACCAGTTGGTACAGCGCGTTTAATTTCATGGGTTCATCTCCGCCACGAGTTGGTCGAATTGTTCAGGGGACAGTTCGCCACTGGTGATTTTTTCCGCGATCTCCAGGAAAAAGTCCAAATCGGGATCCACGGCGCTATGGCGAAACACCTGGCCGTGATCGAGGAGGGTGGCGGGTAGCATCGGCAGGCCGTGTTTGGGGATGCCCCGGTACAAGGGGCTCAGGTCTTGGCTTTCACCGGCGACGAAGGCGGCGGCGACGGCATGGAGTTCAGAAGCGTCCATGCCCTCGTGAACCGCGGGCAGTGCTGTCACCGGCGCCGCTTGGCCCGACACAAAAACGGCCGCATCTGGGTGATGGGTCCCCCGCGCGGCGAGGTCGAGCTTGCCGCGCAGATCGGCGACGGTGTCCGCCACAACCGCGAGCCGGTGTGGGTGGCCGTGGTCCCGTTGGGCCAGCGCCGCGGCCAAGGCGGCTGCATCGATTTCGGGCCGAATCGCCAAAAAGTCACTGAACCGGTCTAGCCAGGCCGCCAAACCCGCTTCCGTGGCCGCGCTGAACAGGAACAGCCGCGCGCGCTGCGCGGGGTGCAGCATCACCGGTTTGGGTTGGTATTCTTCGATGACCAAATTGTTGTAACTGCCGCCCGCGCCAAAGGAGTTGATCATGGCACGGCGGGGCAGGGTTTGCCCGGTCTGGGGATCGGTTTCGGGGTGCCAGGCACGCGTATCTTGTTGTAAATAAAAGGCTGAATCGTTGAAGGAGATTTTGGGGTTCAAGGGTTCCGCGTTAATCGTGGGTACCAGCGTTTGGTGACGTAGCTGCAAAAGGACCTTGGCCAGTTGGGACATACCGGAGGCGGCTTCCAAATGGCCGAGGTTGGATTTAACCGTGCCCAAGGCGCAGAAGCCGCGGCGGTCGGTGGCCGCCGCGAAGGCTTTTTTGAGCGCCAACACCTCAAGGGGATCGCCCAGATCGGAGCCGTTGGCGGCCGACTCAACGTAACCGATGGTGGATGGATCGATGCCGGAGCGCTGCAGCGCGGTGGTGATCAGGCGGGTTTGCTGTTTGGGATCGGGCGCGGTGTACATTTGCCGCCCGCCGCCGTGGTTGGCGAAACTCGCGCGAATCACGGCGTGGATGCGGTCCCCGTCGGCCACGGCTTGGGCGAGCGGTTTCAGCAGCACCGTGCCCACGCCTTCGCCGGGGATGTAGCCGGAACCGGTGCCGAAACCGCGGCTGCGGTCGCCGCGATCCAACATCCGCGATTTTTCCAGCAAATCGTATTTGGAGGGATCGAGGGTGAGGTTGACCCCGCCCGCAATCGCCATGGAACAGTTGCCCTGGCGCAGGCTGTCGCAGGCGGTGTGGATGGCGCTGAGCGAGCTGGAGCAGGCCGAGTTAATCGCCATGCTGGGTCCGGTCAGATTGAAGAAGTGCGAGGTGCGGTTGGGAATGTGCCATTCGCTGACATTGGCGCTGAGCAGCGCGGTGCGTGGGTTGGGAATGGTCCAAGCGTATTGGTGGTACATAATGCCGGCAAAAACGCCGACCCCGGTTTCGTGGTTTTGTTGGAACCGATGGAGGGCGGCACGGGAATAACCCGCGTCCTCAAACGTCAGCCAGGTAGTTTCCAGGAACAACCGCAACTCGGGGGAGAGGTTGAGCACCTGTTCCTCCGGGATGCCGAACAGGTGGTGGTCGAAGCGGTCGGTGTCGTCCAGGAACCCGCCGTAGCGGGGCGTGGTGTCCTCGGGTTCGCCCAGGTAGGTGCTGAGCGAGGGATGACGGCGGGTTGCGTCGGCGCGGGTGATGCAGTTGTCGCCGGCGAGTAGGTGTTGCCAGAGGGCGTCCAAATCGGGTGATTGCGGGAACCGGCCGCTGATACCAATGATGGCGATGCCGTCGTCCGCCTTCGGTTGGGGCGCGGCTTCATGGGGCGTGGCGCTCGGCTGCACGCGGAACGGACGCAACGCTGTCGGCGCGCTCGGCGCCGGTGAATCGGCGACGGGTTCGGCGGGGCCCGGCGCGTCGGGTTGCGGTTCGGGTTCGCGCGCCGCACCAAAGGATTGGTGCAGGCTTTGGCCGTATTCGGCGAGCAGATGGTCGACCAGTTCGCCCACATCGGGGTACTCGAACAACAAGGTTTTGGGCAATTCGCCGGTGGTTTTTTCCAAAGCCTCGATGACGCTCATTTGCATGATGGAATCGACGCCCAATTGTTCAAACGCGGTATCGCGGCGAATTTTGGCGGGATCGTCGCGGGTGATGTCGGCCAGAATGCCGCGCACCCAAGCGAGCGTCGCCGCGCGAACAACGTCGTTTGGCGCGGCGGTTGCCGGCTCAGCCGGGACCGGTTGCTTGGTTTCTTCACGAACCAGGGTTCGCGGTTTCATAAAGGCGCGAATGCGCTCGGCGACGCCGTCCAACACCATCACTTGCGCGCTCGGCATCGCGACCGCCGCGTAAAAAGCGGCGAGCCCGTCCTTCAGCGACATGGGCTGTAAGCCGACATTTTCTTCCATGGCGCGTTGGCGCGCTTCGGTTACCTGCATACCGCCGTCACGCCAGAGGGGCCAGGCCACCGAAAGCGTGGTTCGTTGCGGGCGTTGGGTTCTCCGTTCTTCCGCGAAGGCGTTCAGGAAGGCGTTGGCGGCGGCATAATCGGCCTGGCCGGGACCGCCCAAGACGCCGACCCCGGAGGAGAACAGCACGAACAGGCCGGGATCCAGCGCGCGGGTGGCCTTGTCCAGCAGCAGGGTGCCGGCGACCTTGGGCGCCAGCACGGCACGAAAGGATTCGGCCGATTTTTTCAGGATAAATCCGTCGTCCAAAACGCCGGCGGCGTGGAGCACCCCGTCGAGGCGGCCCTGTTCGGCGGCGATCGCGTCGACCAGGGTTTGAACCTCGGCGGCTTGGCACACATCCGCCGCGCGGTAGATCACCGAGGCGCCCAGTTCTTCAATTCGAGCGAGGCGTGCCCGCGTTTCGTCGGAAAGGCTGGAGCGACCCATTAAATAAAGAACCGCCTGTTCCGTTTGTTCGGCGATTTCCTCGGCGAACAACAAACCCACCCCGCCGGCACCACCGGTGATCAGGTAAACGCCGCCGTCGACCCAAACCGGTTTGATCGCTTCGGGGCGGTCTTGCTCCTGCCAATCAAGCACCTCGCGGCTGCCGTCGCGGTACCGTACGACGGTGTCTTCCGGGCGCAAACCGTTGTCGGCCAAATAACCGGCCAGTTGTTCCGGCGTTTCATCACCCTCCAACAGCAAAAGCTGGCCGATGAACTTGGGTTGTTCCGCGTGGGCCGATTTAAGCACCGCGGCGAGACCGGCGGCGACGGGCGTGGGGACCAGGAGTTGCACGAAGGTATACCCCTCGCGACGGCTCGCCAACAAGCTGCGGATCTCCTCAAACAGGCGCACGGCTAAATCGCTGTAGCGGGTTTCAACGCGTCCGCTGCGCAGGGTCATCACCAAGGCTTCGGCGTGGTTGCGCAGGGCTTCCTGTTCGTGGGTGGGATCGCAGTGGAGCACAATATGGCGTGTGCCCGCGGGGAAAGGGGAGGTGGTTTCGGCGAGCGCGCGCGCGGCCCATCGCGGGCTGAACAACAAGGGGCGTTGCTTGGGTTCGGTCGCCTGGGGCGTGCGCAAGGGTTCGCCGCCGTCCACCACCCGCGTGGAGAAACCGCGCATGGCCAGGGCGACACGGCCCTCGCCGTCGCACAGGTCGATGTCCAATTTGCGCATGCGGTCGTCGGCGCTGCTTCCCTCGGCGTGGCGGATCCAGACGTACGCCGCGTCTGGGAGTGGGGCGTGGACCCTCAATTCCTGGAGCGCAAAAGGTAACGAAAACCGAATCGGTGCGCCTTCCGCCGCGGCTTGATCGCCGCCGGGTTTGAGTTTGAGGCCGATGCATGCCTGCAAGGCGGCGTCCAGCATGCCGGGCTCGAGAAGGAAATCCGCTTCCGCCGCCGCGTCACCCTGTAATTGGGCCAAGACTTCACGGTCACCGCCGTGTAACGCCTGAATCAAACGGAAGGCGGGGCCGTAGTGGACGCCCACGGCACGGAAGGTGGCGTAGCAACGGTCACCGTCGATTTGGTGGCGGTTGCAGCGGTCGCGAATCGGCGCTAAATCGAGGGGTTCGCGCGGGCCGGACGGGGCGATTTCGGCGATGCCGCGACAGTGGACCGGGGGCTCGCCGGTTTCGCTTTCGCCGCGAATCTCAAAACGAATGCCGTCCCCTTGTTCGGTGGGTTCCAGCGCAATGTGGATTGGGTTCTCGTCCGAAGCGGCGGCAAAGGGCCTGAGCCAGACGATGTTGCGCAGGCGCACGTCGGTTTCGGCCAGATCGCCATAGGCGCGCACCGCGGCGGCGCGCGCCATCTCCAGATAGGCGACCCCGGGCAGCAACTTCTCGCCGCGCACCACGTGCTCGGCAAGGAAAAATTCGCCGCCGTCAAAACGCGAACGATAGGCCTGTTGGTGCAGGGTCGAGACATTTTCATGCACCAGCGGGTGCAGTTGGTGCAGCGCCTTTTTGACCGGCCGTTTCGCCATAAAGCGTTCGCGGGCGAAGGGATAGGTCGGCAGGCTGATGCGCCGGGGCCTTTGGCTGGTGAGCCGGGACCAAGCGACGGCCCCGCCTTGCAACCACAAAGCGACCAGCTTGTCCCATTGCTTGGTGCGCACCCATTTTTCCTGCATTTCGGCCAGATCTTCCGCGGAAAAAACCGAGCTGCCGGCGCCGACCGTTCCCCGTTGCCAGGGGCCGGGTTCATCGGCGAGGAAGGCCTCAAGCCCGAGCAGCATTTCGCGACGGTCGGCTACCACCAGGGCCAAACGTTCCTGCATGGCGACGCGGCCGACTTGCAGGGTATAGGCGACATCCGCCATGGGACATTGGTCGGGGACCAGGGCGAAGCGGTGTAGGTTGGCCGCCGCCTCGCGCAGGCGTTCCTCGTTGCGCGCCGAAAGCACGATCAGGTAAGGTGCATCGCTCGCGGGCGTTGTTTGTTCCGCCGGCCGCAACCTGGGTTCTTCAAACAAAGCGTGGACGTTGGTGCCGCCGATGCCAAAGGAACTGAGCCCGGCACGGCGCGGTGTCTCGCCCCGTTGCCATGGCGTGAGTTCGTCGACCACGTAAAACGGCGAGGTGGCGAAATCCACGGCGGGGTTGGGGTTGCGGTAATGCAGTGAGGGCGGCAATTCGCCGTGGTAGAGTGAAAGCGCGACCTTAATGCATCCGGCCAGCCCGGAAGCGGTATCCAAATGGCCGATGTTGGTTTTGACCGAACCCAAACCGCAAAACTGGTTTTTGTCGGTGGTGCGCCGGTAGACCTCGCCCAAGGCGGCGACTTCAATCGGATCGCCTAACTTGGTTCCGGTCCCATGCGCCTCGATGTAACCGACGCTTTCGGGATCGATCCCGGTGGTTTGCAGCACCTTGTCAATTACGGCGGCTTGCCCGCGCACGGAAGGCGCGTAGTAACCGGCCTTGTCGGCGCCGTCGTTGTTGACGGCAATCCCGCGCAGCACGGCGTAAATGGTATCGCCGTCGGCGACGGCGGCGCGCGCCTGTTTCAGCAGGACCACCGCCACGCCTTCGCCACCCACCATGCCGTCGGCCTTCTCATCAAAGGTTTTACAACGGCCGTCACCGGAGAAATTCAAGCCTGGCTGGT
Organism: Acanthopleuribacter pedis; assembly: GCF_017377855.1. Lineage (GTDB taxonomy): Bacteria > Acidobacteriota > Holophagae > Acanthopleuribacterales > Acanthopleuribacteraceae > Acanthopleuribacter > Acanthopleuribacter pedis. Next base: position 166,099 of record NZ_JAFREP010000010.1, on the reverse strand, counting down.
ACATGTAACCGGGCGCGGCCACGGGCGGCACGGTCGCCCCGCCGACCAGCGCATAGGTGGCGTCGCCGTTGCGGATGCTCTGGAAGGCGGCGTGTAAACCGGTCAGGGAAGACGAGCAATTGGTATGCACGAACATGCTCGGCCCGGTCAGCCCCAGGTAGTGGGAGATGCGCGTGGGAATGGTGCCGCCCTGGGCCAAAATCCAGGAAACATAACGGTCCTGCATACCGACCTCGCCGGCGTTGTGCAGCATGGTTTGGTACAGCGTGGTGCTGGCCGACATGTACACGGCGGTATCGCGAATGGCGTCGGGCACATAACCCGCGTCCTCCACCGCCTGCCACGAATGCTGCAACAACAGGCGGAATTGCGGATCCATCAGCAGCGCGTCCCGTGAGGACAGGTTAAAAAACTCGGGATCGAACAGGTCGCGATCCTCAATCGCCATTTGCAGCGGGACGAAGTTGGGATGGTTGATCAGCGCCTCGGGGACGCGTTTTTCGCGCAAGGCGTTTTGGTTGTGAAAAACGCCGGCGTCGCTTCCCAAACGCAGGTTGGTCCAAAATTCGTGATGGTTGCGGGCGCCGGGGAACAGGCAGGAGATGCCGATAATCGCCACGCCGTCGTCCTCGGGAAGCGCCGGCTTTTGGTTTTGGGGTTGGGGCGGGGTTTCCATCCGCGTTGGCGGTTCAGAGGTGGTGGTAACCGATGGGGCCGGTTCCGCTGCCGCGGGTGGCGCCGGTTCCGCTGCCGCCTGCTCGCTTTGTTCGGGCGGCGCGGGCGCTTCCTCGGCACCGACGCGCTTCGCCAGCACCGTCGCCATGTCGTCCACGGTGGGGAAATGCATCACGTCGGTTGTGGTGAAGGCACAGCCCAGCACCTTTTGGATGCGTTCCGCGAGCAACACGGCGTTGAGGGAATCACCGCCGGCCTCGAAGAAGGCGTCTCCCGGCGCGATGTTTTGAACCTGCAGCACCGCGCGCCAGATGTCCAGCACCGTTGATGCGATTTGGTCGCGGGTTTTGGGCGTCGCTGTCGGTTTTGCCTTGGGCTTGGGAGGTTCGCGACGGTCCAGCACGATTTCGCGCGCGGCCAAATCCTTGCGGTTAACCTTGCCGCTGGAAGAAAGCGGAATCTCATCCAAGGCCACAAAAAATGCGGGAACCATGTAATCCGGCAGCACGGCGCCGAGATGGTCGCGCAGCGTTTGGGCGTCGGGTACCTGTTGCCGGTCGTTGGGCAGGAAATACGCGACCAGTTGGCCGGTTTCTCGGCGGGCCACCACGACGCTTTCACCCACCAACGCGTGGCGATCCAGTTGGGTTTCGATTTCGCCCAGTTCAACGCGGAACCCGCGCACCTTGACCTGGTGGTCGATGCGGCCCATGTACTCGACGTTACCGTCCGCCAGCCGGCGCGTCAAGTCGCCGGTGCGGTAGAGACGGCGGTAATCCGGGTCGTCCTCGAAGGGATTGATCACGAACTTTTCCCGCGTTAAGGCGGGCCGGTTCAGGTAACCCCGCGCGATGCCTTTGCCGGCCAAACACAATTCGCCGGGTACGCCGATGGGCACGGGCTGCATCTGTTCATCGACGATGATCAGGTGGGTGTTGGCAACGGGTCGCCCGATGGGCAGGTTGGCGCTGTGGATGCGGGCGCCGGAACAGGAGAAATACGAACCGTAAATGGCGGCCTCGGTGGGGCCGTAAATGTTTTCCACACGGGCGCGCGGGAAGGCGGCCACGCTTTCGGCAACCAAATCCTTGGGAAAGGCTTCACCCGCCACCATCAACACCTTGAGGGCGTTGGTCGCCAAAAAGTCGGGACGGTTTTGTGCGGCGCGCAGGAAGGCGTTGAGCGCCGAAGGCGCGAAGTTGAGGTGGGTGATCGCGTGGCGTGCCAGAACCTTGATCAGGCGTTGCGGGTCTTTTTCAGCGCCCGGCGGCAGGATTACCAAACGTCCGCGACCGAAGACCCAGCCGAACAACTCGGAAAGCGAGACATCAAAGGTGGTGTTGGTCTTGAGTAGGTAGGCGTCGTTTTCGGCGAGTGGGTAACGCGCGGCGAGGAACTGCAGCGTGTTGCGGATCTGGCGGTGTTCGATCATCACGCCCTTGGGTTTGCCGGTACTGCCGGAGGTGTAGATGACGTAGGCCAAATTTTCGGGGGTGACCGTGCCGCGTTGCGCGGGTCCGGCGGCCTGGATTGCCTCCTGATCACGGTCCAGGGCGATGGTTGTCACGCCCGCCGCGGCGACGCGCTCAACCAGTTCGGCCGAGGTCAGCACCAAGCGGGCATCGGTATCCTCGACCAGGAAACGCAGCCTTTCGGCCGGGTGATCCGGGTCCATCGGCACGAAGGCGCCGCCCGCGCGCAACACGCCGAGCATGGCGACCACCATGTCAAAGGAACGGCGGAAACAGATGGGTACCAATTGTTCGGGGCCGATGCCGCGACTTTGCAGAAAGCCGGCGAGGGCCTCGACGCGCCGGTCCAACGCGGCAAAGGTCAGCGTTTCCGACCCTTGGTCGTGCACCCTTTCCAGCGCGATCTGTTGTGGGCGTTGCCGGACTTCCCGCGCAAAACGATCGTGCAGGCACAGGTCGGGTCCGAAATCCTCACGGCTGTTGTTCCAGGCGACCAACACCTTCTCTTTTTCAGCCGGCCCCAGGAAAGCGTAAGCCCCGATGGGTTGGTTGGGGTCGTCCGAGACCGCGTCGACCAGGTGGTTGAAGTGTTCCGCGAAACGTTCGATGGTTTCGGCATCAAACAGTTCCGGGTTGTAACCAAAACTCAGGGCGAACCCGTCGCGGCCCTCCAGCACGTGCAGCGACAGATCGTCCTCGCCTTCCTGCTTGACCCCATGCACGGATGACCAGCCGGGGAATTGAGCGGCAAAGGCGTCTTGTTCCTTCACGGAGAAGAAGTTTTGCAGCAGGAAGGTGGTTTGGTAGACGGGCGCGTGGGCGCCGGGTTTGACGCCGAGCGCGGCAACCAAACGTGGGAAGGGCAGGGATGCGTGATCCAAGGCGTCGGCCACCTGCCACTTGAGCCTGTTCAACAGCTCGCGAAACGGCCACGCGGCGTTGAGCCGGCTACGTACCGCGATGGTGTTGATGAAGTAACCGATGGTCTGTTCGAAGCGGGGTTGCGGCCGGCCCGAGGTCGGTGTGCCGACCACGATGTCTTGCTGATGGGTGTGGCGGAACAACAGCACCTTGTAAATCGCCAGCATGGCCACGAAGGTACTGACCCCGTGCTGCTTGGCAAGGGCGCGCACCCGGTCGCCGCGCGCTTGGGAAAGGTGAGAAAACAGCGAAGCGCCCTCGAAGGTGCGCTGCCGGGTGCGGGGCCGGTCGGTATTGAGCGCGAGCACCGGCAGGGGGCCGGCCAAATGGTCGCGCCACCAAGCGCTGAGCTGATCGCCCTGTTCGGCCAGGTGGTTTTGTTCCCAGGCCACAAAATCCGCGTAACCACCGTCCGCTTGGGGCGCCGTTTGCGGTTCGCGCCCGTCGCACAAGGCCGTGTAGGTGGTGAGCAAGTCCGCGATGAAGGTTTTCATCGAGGTCCCGTCGAAAATAATGTGGTGCAGGGTGACCAGCAAAACGTGGTCGTGTTCGCCCGCGCTGAACAGATGGACCCGCATCAAGGGATCGCCGTCGAGTCGGAACGGTTGTTTGAAGGTGGTTTTTAACAGGGCGATGCGTTCTGGTTCGCCGGCGGGCAACACGCCTTGTTCGAAGAACAGGGGTTTGTCCACGTCGTGCACCTGGCGCGGTTTGCCGGTATCGCTGCTCAGGAAGCTGGTTTGCAAAACCGGGTGTTTGACCAACAGCAGGCGGCAAGCCTCGCGCAGCTTGGGCACGTCGACCGCTTGCCGAGTGGCCAGCGTGATCGGCACGTTGTAGGCGGTCATGCGAGGGTCGGCTTTTTGCAGCAACCACAGGCCGAGTTGGCCCTCGGCAAGGGGGAAGGGTTCTGTCGCCGGGCCTGGGTTGGCCTGCTGCCGGCTCGGGGTCGGCACCGGTACCGGCTCGGCCCCTTTTCGCGTGAGCAGGTCCACCAACTTGACCACGGTATCCTGTTCCAAGAGTTCGCGGTTTCCGAGCGCGACGCCGAATCCTTCTTGCAAGCGGCGACCCATTTCCAGGGTTAGCACCGAATCCCAGCCCAGGTAATGCAACGGCCGGTCCCGTTCGATACGTTCCGGGTCCAAATCCACCAACTCGGCGATGATGGCCGTCACCCGCGTTTCGAGGGAAAGGTCGGTGGTCGGCGCGACCGGGGCGACGGGTTCTGTTTTTTGGGTTGGGGTCGCCGCGGGTGCGGCCGGTTGTGGCCCATCCACCCAATACCGAGCCAAATCAAAGTAATGACCTGGCAACGGAATGCGGCGAACGGCCCTGTCGCGGTAGGCGGCGGCCCACGGCAGCGCGATGCCGCCGATCCACAGCTGCGCGAGCGCGTCCCAGTCGCGGCGCGCGAAGGATGCTTCGATTTGTTGCGGGCCGACCATGTTGCGGATGTGGCGCGGTAACCGGTCGGCGCCTTTGGGACCGGCGTCGCCCAGGTAGATGCGCTGTTGTCGGCGGTTGTCCGCGTCGGCCACGCCGGCCAACTTGGTGACCGCGTCCGCGCGGGAATCCGCCACCAAAGCCAGGCGGTGGTCTCTTGCCTCGCGACCGAGTTGCAGGGTGTAACACAGGTTGGTCATGTCGACCTGGTGGTGTTCCAGGTGCTCGCGCAGCTTTGCGGCGAGGGTGAATAATTGGGCTTGGCTCGGCGCGGAAAGCACCAGCAGGAAGGGCCCCTCCGAGCCGTCCCGTTGTGGGTGCGGTTGTTCACCTGCTTCCAAAAGCACGTGGGCGTTGACGCCGCCAAAACCGTAACTGTTGAGGCCGGCGCGGCGCGGGACCGGTTTACCTGAAGCGTCGAAGCGGTTGGGCCAGGGCCGGTTGTCTTTTTCAATGAGGAAGGGACTGCCTTCCAGGGAAACGTGTTCATGGCGCTCGCCCAAATGCGGCAATCCTGGCAGCACCCCGTGGTTCATGGCTTGGATGACCTTGATCAGCGCCGCCATGCCGGACACGATTTCGCTGTGCCCGATAATGGGTTTTAGGCTGCTGATGCGGCAGGGGGGTGGGATCGTCGCGCCGGCTTCGAAATCACCGGCGATTTCACGGTAACCCGCTTTGAGCGCTTCGATTTCGATGCCGTCGCCCAGCGGGGTGGCGGTGCCGTGGGCTTCGATCAAGGCGACCTCGCGCGGATCCACGCCCGCCGCGCGCCAAGCCTGCATCATGGCCGTTTTCATGCCGGTCTCGCTGGGGGCCGTGAGTGAAAGACCGCGACCGCCGTGGGCCACGCCGGTGCCGCGGACCCAGGCGTGAATGCTGTTGTCGTCGCGCGCTTTTTCGCCGGCGCGCAGGATCAAGACGCCGACACCCTCGGCCCGGGCAAAACCGGCCGCGTCTTTTTGGAAGGGTCGCGAACGGCCGTCGGGGGAGAGGTAACCCATAGCGGCCACGCTGTTGAACTGCATTGGCGACAACAGCAAGTGGACGCCGCCGACAATCGCCTGTTCGCATTCGCCCCGTTCAATGGATTGCACCGCGTGGTGGAGCGCGGTAAACACCGAGGCGCAAACGGTTTCGGTGCATTCGCTCGGGCCTTTGAGGTTGAAGGTGTAGGAAATGCGGTTGGGAATGACGGAAGGTGCCATCGCGGTCAGGCCGAGCGGGCCTGCCGCGGCGGAGGCGGCGATACGCGCGTAATCGCCGGGTGCGGCGGCGATAAAAACCCCGGTGCGGTCCTGTTGTAGGTCGGCCGCGGTTAAGCCGGCGTGGTCGAGCGCTTTTTGGGTGTAAAGCAGGAGCAGCCGTTGCTGCGGATCCATGAAACGCGCTTCCTTGGGGGCGATGCCGAAGAAGAGCGGATCGAAGAGGGCGATGTCCTCGATGAACCCGCCGTAGCGAATGCCGCGTGTTTCCTCGCGACCGTCGTCGTAATCGCGCCAGTCCCAGCGGTCGGCGGGGATTTCGGTGATGCAATCGCGGCCGTCGCGGATGTTCTGCCAAAATTGGTCGATGTTTTCGGCCATGGGGAAACGCCCGGCCATGCCGACCACGGCCACGCCGCGTTGGCCGCGGGGTTCGCGGCAGGATGGCGCGGGTTGCGATGCAACGGTGGGTTTGGGGACGGTCGTTTGCTGCTTTGGAACTTGGCTTTTGGGTTCGGCGGCCACCGCCTTGGGAGCGGGTTTCGGTTGGGTGATCGCTTGGGCCGGCGCGGGTGTGGGCGCCGCCGGTGCCGGGGTGGTTCCGGCCACCTCGCCCGCCACATAAGCCGCGAAGTCAACCAGGGTGGCGTGGTCGTAGATTTTGGTGGCCGAGAGATCCAGCGCGTAGTGCGCGTTGATGCGGCGAATCCAGGTAACCCCGGTGATCGAATCCAAACCCATGTCGGTGAGCAGCGCGTGATCCTCGACCAGATCGTCGTCCATGCACAGTTCCTCGGCGAGCATCGACCGCAAGGTGTCGCGCACGCTTTCCGAAAGGTTGGGGTCGGCGGATACCGCTACCGGTGGGGACGCGGTTTCTGGAGCAGACGCGGGTTGGTCGGCCTGAATGGCTGTTTTGGGTTGATGGGGGATTTCGGCCGCCACGGCTTCCGCGAAGGTTTTGAGGTTGGCGAAATCGTAGATGCGCGTGGCGGGGATGTCCAGGTCGAAGTGGGCGTTAATGCGGCGGACCCAGGTGACCCCGGTAATCGAGTCCAGCCCCAATTCCGTGAGCAACATGTACTCGTCGACCAGGTCGGTCTCCATGCACAGTTCCTCGGCCAACATGGACCGCAGCGTTTCCAGCACATCCTCGCCCAGGGCTTCGGCGGCTTGTTGCGCGGGTTGGGGTGCGGGTGGAACGGGAACCTTGGCCGCCGGTCCAGCCGCGTATTCGTTTTCAATACGGCGCAGGGTCTCCGCGCTGCCGACAAAGGTTTGCTCGTGCATCACCAGCTCGCGTTCGACCACCGCGTCGAGCCGGCTGAGCAGGATCTGAGCGCGCTTCGCTTTTTCGCGGACCCGTTCGGCGCGGGTTGCCGTCGCCATCTGAGCGGCCAGTGCCAAGGCCTGCGCCAACACCGCCCGGCGCGGAACCACGTTGAGGAAGGGGGCGCGGCGTTTGAGTTGGTGGCCTTTGATGTCCGCCGCGGTGAACAGCAACTCACGGCCCAAGTCGTGGCCGAAACGGTGCGGGAAAATCAGCGTGGAGCCAAAGCCGGGTGTGAACCCGTAACGCATGAAGCGGCTGGAATACACGCTTTCCTCGGCGTAAACCTGAACATCACAGTACAATCCCATCGCCAAACCCGCGCCCACCGCGTGGCCCTGCATGGCCGCGATCACGGGCACCGGACACGCCAACAACATGTGGTAAATAGGGGCGTCGGCGTAACGGGTTGCGCCCTGCTGGATGGCGATCAGACCGTCGCGGGTGCCGCCCGAGGCGAACAGGTGGTCGTACCCGGTCAGCACCATGACCTTGTAGGCGTCCGATGCGCGCAGCTTGTCGAACACCTCGAACAAACCGGCGGCGATGCCTGGCGAAAAGGCGTTTTTGCTGTCGCGATCACACAGGGTGACCAGCACCACGCCGTTGGGGTAAACCGCCATCTCAACCACGTCCGCGGCGAGTGCCACCTTTTCCGGGGCGCCCGGCGTGGCAACCGCCGCCGTGGTTAATGGGTACCCTGTGCGTTCCGGCTCCGGGAACAGATCGGTTTGGGCCAGGTGCTTTTTGAGCAGGTTTGCGGCTTTGGGTGAAGCGACCTTAAAGGCGTGGGCCAATTGCAGCGCTTGGTGTTCGACATCCGCCGCGGGGAACACCGCGCCGTCGCACCCGGCCTGTTGGAGGGCGTCGCCGGTCACGGCTCGGTCGCCGCACAACAGGTTGGCGATGGTCGAACCGAAGCGAAAAGCCAAAAAGGCGCGTTCCTCGGCGGAGCAACTTCCCGCGTGGTAACGCCCTTCCGCGGACCACAGCACCAAATCACAGCGTGCCGCCCGGCACAAAGCCGCGCCCTGGACATCGCCGTTGAATACCGCGATCACGGGAACGGGAATCTCCGCGGTCGGGATGGCCCAGCCCGCGCCCATCTGAACCAAAACACGGGGTTCGGCCGCGGCGCGAAGCGTGGCCACGACCGCGCGTGCATCGAGGCCGTCCGCGGCGGCAGCCCGCAACACCCAAACGCCGTCGCCCAAATAGTGCAGGCTGTAGCTTGCTTGGACCGCCGCTGGCGTGACCGGATCGAGCGGGGCGAGGGTGTAAACCGGACGGGCCGGGCCGGCCGGATAACGGGTCGGCAGCGAGGCCGGGTCGCTCAGGGCGATGCCGCTTGGTTTGGGCAAAACGGGGGGCGGCGAGACCGCGGCGGGCGACGACACGGGTGTCGCGGTCGGGTCCGTCGCGGGATCGGTGCCCGCCTGGATCCGGCGCAACAGGGTCATGGCCTCGGCCTTGGTCAATTCTTTGGCGGCGACTTTGCGGTAAATCTGTTCAATGGCTTTGTTCATGGCTTATTCCCCTCTCACGTTTGCAAGGGCGGTTTCCAGGTCGATCTCTTCGTTGATGAGGCGGTCGAGCAAGGCGTCGTGGAACGGTTCAAATGCATCCGCTTCTTTTTGCGGGGTGGCGGACGGTTCCGACGCCGTGGTTTGGTTGGGTTGATCCACCCACAAGCGCCGACCCGCGAAGGGATAGGTCGGTAGGCTGATGCGGTAGGGTTGTTCCCGCCATAGCGCGGCCCAATCCACATCCATGCCGCGACACCATCGCGCGAGCAGATCCTCGAAACGGCCCGCTTCAATGGCGGCGCGTTGCTGGGCGTCAAGGTCTTCCCAGGCCGGCGCCTCGCGATCACGGCGGTAGGCGCCGCGAACCAGACCTTCGACCTGACCGGACAGGAACGCGCGTAGCTTTGCCGCCACCTCGTCCAAACCGGCGGCGGTAAAGGCCAGCCGTTCCGTCAGTGCCTCGCGGCCTACCTGAAGCGTGAAGGCCACGTCGGCCGCTTCTTGATCCGGGTGTTCTTCCAGGAACCGCAGCAGGTTGGCCGCCGAAGCCTGGAGCCGGTCCGTGTTTTTAGCCGAAAGCACATATGCATAAGGTCCGGCCTGGCGGGCGACCTTGGCGCCCTGGTATTCCTCGACCAGCAGGTGGGCGTTGGCCCCGCCCGCGCCGAAGGAGGAAAGCCCGGCCAAACGCGGCAGAGTGTGACCGTCGATCACCGGCCGTTCCCAGGCACAGATCTCTTGGTTCACCGTGAACGGCGTTTCACCGAAGTTGATGTTGGGGTTGAGCACCCGCGCGTGCAGCGACGGTACCAGTTCACCGTTTTTGAGCTGCAACAGCACCTTGGTGAGACCCGCGATGCCCGCCGCCGCCTCGCAATGGCCGATGTTCGATTTGACCGAACCGATGCGGCAAAACCCCGTGTCGGCGGTGTGTTCGCGGAAGGCACGGGTGAGGCCGGTGATTTCGATGGGATCGCCCAGGCGGGTGCCGGTGCCGTGGGCCTCGATGTAACTGACATGGCGCGGATTGACGCCCGCGTTGTTGAGCGCGGCACTGACCGCCCGTTGCTGCGCCCGCGGGTTGGGCACGCTGTAGCCGTTGGTGCGTCCGCCGTGGTTGATCGCGCTGCCGCGAATCACGCCGTAGATATGGTCGCGGTCCCGTTCGGCGTCGGCCAAGCGTTTCAGGATCGCCACGCCCACGCCTTCGCCGGGAATGTAGCCGTCGCCGCCTTCGCCAAAGGCCTCACAACGGCCGCGGCTGGAAATGAACTGGCCGCTGCTGAGCATAAGGTACTTGTTGGGATGCACGCTCAAGTTCACCCCGCCCGCGACAGCCATGTCCGTGACACCCAGACGCAAGTCCTGACAGGCAAGATGGATAGCGGTTAAGGAACTGGAGCACATGGTTTCCACCGTCATGCTGGGACCGTGGAGGTCAAACAGATAGGAAACGCGGTTGGCGATGCCGGCGAGCGTGCCCGCGAAACCCATGCGCGCGCCGCGCATGCTGGCCTCAACGCCGAAAAACTGATATTCGCTGTACATCACGCCCGCGTACACGCCCACCTGGGCCCCACGCAGGGTTTTGCGGTTGTAGCCCGCGTCTTCCAACGCCGACCAGGTTTGTTCTAGGAACAGCCGCTCTTGCGGATCCAGGAAGCGCGCTTCCTTTGGCGAGATGTTGAAGAACAGCGAATCGAAGGTAGCGGCGTCCTCAATAAAGCCGCCGTATCGGCTGTAATGGGCGCCTGGCACCTCGCGGTTTTCGCTGTAGTATTCGCGCCAGTCCCAGCGGTCCTTGGGCACCTCGACGATGCAGTCGCGCCCGTCGCGTAGGTTGGCCCAAAAAGCATCGAGATCGCGGGCGAGCGGATAGCGACCGGCCAAGCCGACCACGGCAATCGCCGCGTCGCTTTCGCGGGGGTTGGGATGCGCGGTCGGCACGGTTTGTTCGAACCGCAATCGGTCGGCTTTCGGCGCGGTTGGTTGCGGGGCCTGAGCTGGTGGGTGGAGCACCCGCGCCACTTCCCCCGCGTGGTGTTCCAACAAGTAGTCAGTGATTTCGTTTAAGTTACCGCACTCGAAAAACAGCGTTTTGGGCAGGGAACCCACCTCGTTTTCCAGCAGGGTAGTCAGTTTGACCGCCTGAATCGAGTCGATGCCGAAGTGTTCAAAGGGTTCATCGCTTAACAAACGGGTGGCGGGGATTTTGAGACCCGCGGCGAGTGTGTCGCGCAACCAATCGCGCGCCGCCACGCGGGAAACGGCTTCGCTTGATGGCGCGGATGCGGTTGGTTCCGCCGCCGGCCCGAGCACGCGGCGCAGCCGTTGGTTATCGCCCGCGAGCACCATGACCTGGGTTTCGTCGGTCATCAGGGCGCGTTCCAAGGCGCGAATCCCCGTTGCCGAGGCCATCGCGGCCATGCCGGTCTCGCGCCACAGCCGTTGCTCCGTTTGTGGATCGGGGCGCATGCCGCCCGCTTCCCACAACGGCCAATTCACCGAAAGCGTGCGACCCACGCGCTGTTCCCGGTGCAAACGGGCGTTGCGCGAAGCCGCGTAGCGATCCATAAACCCATTGGCCGCGGCGTAATCGGCTTGGCCGATGCTGCCCGCCGCGCCGGCGCTTGAGGAAAACAACACAAAAAGTTCGGGGTTGAGGTGGCGGGTGGCCGTGTCCAGGTTCACCGTGCCTTGCACCTTGGGTGCGAAGACGGCGTCAAACTCGGCCGCGGTTTTGTGGATCAGGAATTGGTCGCGGGTTAACCCGGCGCTGTGCAACACCCCGTCGAGGCGACCCTGGTCCCGTTCGATTTCGCCCACAAGCGCGACCACCGCATCTTTTTGCGAAACATCCACCTGCCTGTAGATCACACGGGCGCCCTGTTGCTCCAGACGCGCGAGTTTGCTTGGATCGGCGGGCGAACGGCCGATCAAAACAAGGGTTGATGTTTGGGTTTGGGTGGCGATGTGGTTCGCGAAAAGTAAACCGAGCCCACCGAGGCCACCGGTGATCAGGTACACACCGCCCTCCCGCCAGGGTGCCGGCGCCGGTTCGGCCGGGATTTCCTCCCAAAAGCCAAGCGCGCGGGAACCGTCGCCGTAACGGATGTCGGTTTCCTCTGGAACGCGGCTGCACGCGTGCACTTTTTGGGCAAGATTCGTCGTGTCCGCGGGTACCTCGATGATTTGAACGCACAAACGGGGTTGTTCGAGCCGCGCCGTCTTCAGCATGGCGCCGAGCCCGCCGAGCTGTTGCCCCGCCTCCGTCGCCGGGTGAATCAGTTGCACCAGGAGCCTGCCGGTTTTTTGTTCGCTAAGGAAGGCGCGCAAGCTTGCGAACACCTGGTCGGCCGCGGCACGGTACGCCGTCGCCGGGTCCTCATTCGCCGAGATCAAGGCCACGAACCGATAAGCGGGATCGGGTTCAAGCTGCAAGGGTGCGGCAAGCAAGACCAGATGGGCTGCAAAAGGTTGAGGGTGGCCCTCTGTCGCCGGTCGGGTTTGCCAGGCGCGGCGGCAGATCAGGGCCTCCGCATCAGCCTTTTTGGGCGGTGGCTTGGGTGCACTGGGCTTGGAAGCATAACCCTTCAAACACACACAGGGCTTGCCGTCCGCGTCCAGCAGGTCCACATCCAGGCGATTCAGGCCGCCCTGTTGCGACGCGAGCCGCACATAGGCTTGGGTGGGTTTGGTTTTGGACCAAATGCGAACTTCGTCCAAGGCGAACGGCAGACCGGCACGCGCGTCGGGCTCACCGCTTTCGCCCAGGTACAAACCGACGGCGGCCTGTAAGGCGGCATCGAGCAAGCTGGGATGCAGGGTGTACGCGGCCGCGTCGCCGGCGACCACCGCCGGCAAGGCCAGGTCCGCCCAAACCCCACGCGCATCACCGGTGAGCCGGGTAAGGGCGCGGCAGGCGGGACCGTAATGGACCCCGAGTGTGGCAAACAGTTGGTAACAAGCGGACCCCGCGGTGGTGGTCAGGCCGGCCGCCATGGGCCGTTGCGGCACCGCGCCGACCCCGGCGTCGCCGCGGCCGAGCACCACGCGGCCTTGGCTGTAAACAACGGGTTCGCCGTTCTGTTCCGCAAAAATTTCGAAGCCCAGATCGGGCCCGGTATCGCGTGGGAACAAGCGCGTTTTTACGTCATGGGGTTCGTTGACGATCAGGGGCCGTAACCACAGGATGTTGGCCAGGTGGAAGGCGTCGTGGCCGAGCGTTTGTTCCGCCGCCGCGCGCGCCATCTCCAGGTGGGCCGCTCCTGGCAAGACCCGTGCCTCGGGTGCGCCCTCAAAACGAAGGACGTGATCGGTCAGCAGCCATTCGCGCCCGGTGAAATGCGTGGTGAACCATGGTTCTCCCTGGTTCGTGGTTTGTTCGTGAAGCAGCGGGTGCAGGACACCGGCCCGGCTAGGTTGCGCGGCCGGCGTGGCTGGGACGGGTGCGGCGGTTTCTTCAGCACCGGCCCAGTAGCGTTCGCGGGCGAATGGATAGGTGGGCAGGCTCAGCGGACGGGATCGCGGTCCCGTGGTCAAGCGGTTCCAATCGAAACCCGCGCCGCGGGCCCAGTAGCCGGCCAAGCGCGCCAAATCACGACGTGCCAGGCGAAGTTCGATCATGTCCTGCAGGTCGTCCGGCGAATCAAGACCCGCGCTAAGCGCGCCGTAATCGCGAACCGAACCCCGCCAAGTCCGCTGCCGCGCATCCGTGGTGCCGCCGCGGGCGATAAAGGCCTCGAGCTGCAACGCCAATTCCTCGGTGGAGCCGGCCACAAAGGCGACCCGTTCTTCCATGGCGTCGCGGCCGAATTGCAGGGTATGGGCTAAGTCGGTGAGTGGCAAGGATTGCGGGCGCCGTGGCGGCAAGGCACCTGACGCCGTCGCCGGTTGCGCCTTCGAGCGCGTCACCGCGGCCGGCAACAGCGCGGCGACAATGGCGCGCACGCTGTCCTGTTGCATGAAAACGCGGCCGTCCAGCTCAAGCCCGAGGGTTTGTTCCAGCATCTCGCGCAGGCGCGCCTGGTGCAGCGGCTCAACCCCGTATTCGATGAAGTCCTGCTCGCTGTCGATGTCGGCGGCGTTCAGGTTGAGGATGTCCGCGAGCAGGGCCACGACCCGCGCGGTAAGTTCGCCGGCGTCGGCTTGCGGGGGTTGGGGAGCCGCCGCGCCGTCGCCCTCGGCGCGCAGGTAGTGCAGCAGCCGTTGCGCGCACTCCAGCAGGCGTTCGCCGTCTTTGGCGGAAAGTGGGATCAGCGTCTCGCCCTCGGGCGCGGTCACTCGGGCCGGTTGGCGGTATTCCTCCACCACCAAGTGGGCGTTGGTGCCGCTGAAGCCAAAGGAACTGACCGCCGCGCGACGCGGGTTTTTCCCCTGTTCCCAGCTTTTGGTTTCGGTGTTGACGTAAAACGGCGAGCGCGCCAGGTTGAGGTGGCTGTTGGCCTCGCGGAAATGCAGGCTGGGCACCAGGGTTCGTTGCTGCAAGCAGTGAACCACCTTGTGCAGCGAGGCCACGCCCGCCGCGGCCGAGGTGTGGCCCAGGTTGGATTTGACCGATCCGACGGCGCAGGGGCCGGTCGCGCCATGTTCGCGGAACACGGTGGTCAGCGCCTCGATTTCGATGGGATCGCCCAGTTTGGTGCCGGTCCCGTGGGTTTCCACGTAGCCGATACTGTCGGCGGCGATGCCGTTGCGGCGGTAAACCTCGCGTTCCAAGGCCGCCTGACTCGTCGAACTCGGCGCGGTGATGCCGTTGGTTTTGCCGTCCTGGTTGATGCCCGAGCCGATGATGACGGCCTCAATGCGGTCGCCGTCCGCCTCGGCGTCGGCCAGCCGTTTGAGCACGACCGCGCCGACCCCTTCGCCGGGAACAAAGCCGTCGGCGCGGTTGTCAAAGGTTTTGCAGCGACCGTCGGCGGAAAGCATGCCGGAGGCGCACAGGCCCAGGTAGGGTTCGGGGCCGAGGTACAGGCTGACGCCGCCGACGAGCGCGGTATCAATTTCGCGGTTGTTCAGCGCCTGGCAAGCCAAATGGGCGGCGACCAGCGAGGAGGAGCAGGCGGTATCAATGGGGATCGCCGGACCTTTCAGGTTCAGGTAATAAGCGATGCGGGCCGCCGCGATGGCGAAACTGTTGCCGCTGACCGATACCTCGTCCGGGTTTTTGGAAACCAGGTAGGCGTATTCATTGCTCATGATGCCCAGATAGACGCCGCAACGGGTGTTGCTGAGCGTGTCGCGGTTGAGGCCCGCGTCTTCAAAGGCCCGCCAAGCTTCCTCCAAGAACAGGCGGTGCTGGGGGTCGATGCCCTCGGCCTCGGCCGGCGAGATCATGAAAAACAATGGATCAAAACAGGCGACATCATCGAGCAATCCCAACCACTTACAGTTGATCTTTCCCGGTGCGCCGGGGTTTGCGTCGTAGTAATCGGCGGCGTTCCAGCGCGATCTGGGAATTTCCACCACCGAGTCGACGCCCTCGGTCAGGTTCTGCCAATACTGGTCGAGATCGGCGGCGCCGGGATAACGGCCGGACATGCCGATGATGGCGATGGGTTCCTGGGGGCCGGCTTCGCGGTTTGCCGCGCCGGTTGCCGAGGCGACGGCTCGGACGGGTTGCTCGGGTTCTCGTGGTTTGGGTTGTGGTGTTGTTTCGGCCGCGACGGTCGCTTCTGCCGGCGCGGGTACCGTAACCGGCGGCTCAGGTTGGGCAGCCGCGGCAACGGGCGGTTGCACTTTGACCGGCGATCCTGACGGCTTCAACGGCGTGGGAGGCGCGGCGGGCAAAGGTGCTTCCTTCTGAAGGAAGGTCGCGAATTCGCGCACGGTGGGGTGATCGTATATTTTGGTGGCTTGTAGGTCCAAACCGTAGCGTTCGTTTAGGGTTTGAATCCATTCGACGCCGATAATGGAATCCAGGCCCATGGCGATAAAGGGTCGGTCCAAATCGACCTCGTCCGGCTGCATGAACAGGGCGTCGGCAAGGGTGGCGCGGACTTCGGCGCGCAGTGTCTCCAGCGAACGCAATCGCGGCGCGACGGGTGGCGCGGCTTCAACCACCGGCGCTGCCGGGGTCGGCGCGGGTTGTGGCGCGACCGCACCTTCCGCGACGCTGTTGGTTGCCACTGCCGCCTTAGGTGCCGCCGAGGCGACCGGTTCCATCGCCGGCAAGCTGATGCTTGGCTTGGGTAGAACATCCGGTTTTGTCGTCGATCCCGTGGTGGCGGGCATGGCCCGGCCGGTCAGGGTTTGGTGCAGGAAGGCGGTGAATTCGCGAATGTTGGGGGTCTCGTACAGTTGGGTTGCCTGCAGGTCGAGCCCGTAGCTTTGGTTGACGGCCTGAATCCACTCAACCCCGATGATCGAGTCCAAACCCATGTCGGTGAACGCTTTGTCCGGGTTGATGTCGGCGACCTGCATAAACAAGGCCTCGGCCAAGCCCTGCATCAGCGCCTGGTGCAGCGTTTCCCGCGAGGGTCCCGATGTGGGTGCGGTTTGGGCCGGCGCCGCGGTCGGGGTGCCGATGGGTAAAATCTCTTCCAAGGGCGTCAACCGCACCAGGCCGTCCGGTTTGGCAGCGGGCGCGGTGTATCGCGGTGCCGCGATTGGGCCAGGTTTGGTGCGAACGGGTTCGGGCACCGGTTGGGGCGCCGCTACCGTCGTTTCAGTTTGCGCCGCCGCCGGGGCTGAAGGCGCCGCTGTCTTGTTCTGCCAAACACCCAGGTTCACCCCGCGCGGACCCATGCTAGAACCTTCTTCTTCGATGGCCGGCACCCAGGCGTCTCCCTCCATCCAGTAACGATCGCGGGCGAAGGGATAGGTGGGCAGGTGGATGCGCCGGGGCCGGGGTTGGTCGTCGCGGTAGAGCCGGCGCCAATCAAAGGCAAGCCCCTGCACCCACACATCCAGCAGGCGCGCAAATTTCCCCCGTTCAATCCACTTATCAACGGCCTCTTGCAATTCCTCGTCGGCGGCGAACACGGACAGGGCGTTCACCGCCGGACCTTGCGCACCCGATGCGACCGTGCCGCGGAACAGGTCCTCGACTTCTTCAGGCTCGCCGGCGGCCCATTGATCCAGCAAGGTTTTGAGTTTGTTTTCCAGCTCTGGCGCGGTGCGGGCGATCAGCGCCAGCCGTTCTTCCATCGCCTCGCGGCCGACCTGAAGCGTGTAGGCCAGATTCGTCATCGAAACCGCTTCGTCCGCGGCCGCGGCCTCGGCGAGGAAGCGATGGAGGTTGGCGACCATCTGTTCGAGTTGGGCCGGTTTGCGCGCCGACAACATTATTAAATGATCGCGATCCAATTCATGGTCAGCCGCAAGCGCCGGGGCCTCTTCCAAAATGAGATGGGCGTTGGCACCGCCCGCGCCGAAGGAGGACAAGCCGGCGCGACGGGGCACGGGTTGCGGCTTGCCGTTCACGGTGACTTTTGGACGCCATTCCGTCGCCTCGTGGGGCACGCTGAACGGGGTGCTGTCGAAATCGATGTGGGGATTGGGCGGGTCGGCGTGCAGCGACGGTGCCAGCTTGCCGTGTTTCATTTGCAGCAGGATTTTGGTCAAACCCGCGATGCCGGCCGCGCTTTCGCAGTGGCCCACGTTGGCTTTCACCGAACCCACCGCGCAGGTTTTCTCGCCGGCTCGGTAGTTGGGGCTTTCTTTGAAGGCGCGGGTCAGCGCCGAGATTTCAATCGGATCACCCAAGGAGGTTCCGGTGCCGTGGGCCTCTACATAACTAATCGTGCGCGGGTCGACCTCGCCGCGTGCGACCGCGTCGGCAATCAAACGGTATTGCGCGTTGGGGTTGGGCACGGTGTAGCCGTTGGTTTTGCCACCCGCGTTGATCATGCTGCCGCGAATGATACCGTAAATCGGGTCTTTATCGGCCAAAGCCTGAGCCAGTGGTTTTAGCAGCACCGCGCCGGTGCCTTCGCCGGGAACGAAGCCGTCCGCGCCTTCGCCAAAGGTTTTACAGCGCCCGTCCGGGCTCAGCATGCGCACCTCGCACAGGCCTTGGTAGTGGATCGGGTGCAGGTTGAGGTGGACGCCGCCGGCAATGGCCGCGTCGCAGGTGCCCGCGTTGATGCTTTCCACCGCTAGGTGGATCGCTGTCAGCGAGGAGGAACAGGCCGTGTCCAGCGTCATGCTCGGCCCGTGGAAATCAAACACGTAGGAGATGCGGTTGGAGATGGTGGCGAAGTTGGGTTGCGGCGCATAGGTACTGTTCATTACGCCGGCGTAAACACCGACGCGGCGCCGGTCGTCGGCCAGCGTGGCCGGCGTGTAACCCGCGTCTTCGATACAGGCGTGGGCCGTTTCCAAGAAAATGCGCTCCTGCGGATCCATCAACCGCGCCTCGCGTGGCGAGATCTGGAAAAACAGCGGATCGAAGCGGTCGTGATGGTCGATAAACCCGCCCCAGCGGCTGTAAATTTTGCCGTGAACGCCGGGTTTGTCACTGTGGTAGCGTTTCCAGTCCCAGCGGTCGGCGGGCACCTCGCTGATGCAGTTGGCGCCCTGAATCAGGCGCTGCCAAAATTCGGCGACGTCGGCGGCCATGGGATAACGCCCGCTCAAACCAATCATCGCCACCTGACCCGCGTGGGCGGCGGGTTTGGTTTCTGCTGGGCGCGCCGTGACGGCCGGGCGTTCCGGTTCAGCTGGTTTGGCGGCAAAACGACGGCGCGCTTGGGTCGTGCTTTTGGCGAGGGGTTGGGACGGTGCCGGCTGCTTGTTGGGTGCCGCTGCTTTGGCCGGTTTTGCCTTCGCCTTTGGACCAACCTGCTTGGCCAGCGTTTCTTCCTGGGTTTCCAGCAGGTGATCGACCAAGGCGTCGATGGTTTGTACCTCGAAAAACAGGGTGCTGGTGATGCCGTCGAAGTGTTGGCGCATGGCGTTGGTGAGATGCACCACCAGGATCGAATCCAGGCCGTACATTTCCAAGGGCTGCGCCGTGTCCAGTTGGCGGCTGGACATGCGCAGGGTGGCCGCCACGATGCGTTTGATGTACGCCGCGGCCCGTTCCCGCAAGGAATCGCCCGTGTGTTCCAACGCGTCCGCGTCGGCCTCGGTCGCGCCGGTCACCGCCGCCGCAACCGGTACCTCGGCCTCGGCGCGATCCTGGCGGACAAATCCGTCGGAGGGCGCCACCATGACCTGTTGACCCAGTTCGCGCACGGCTTCGGCCGGGAACAAAACCGGCGCAAATCCCTCGCTTTCCAACAGCGCGCCCCAGGTTTCCGGGTACAGACCGGGACAGCCGGGAATGCGCAGCTCGCTGTCCTCGTACAACCACCAACCCTCCAACAGGCCGAAGGTCAGGTGGGCGAAAAGTGAATTGCTGCACAGTTCGTTGAGGATCAGCAGGCCGTTGCGGTGCAGCGCGGCCTTGGCGTTGCGCAGGGTTTGGCGGATGTCCGCGGTGGCGTGCAACACGTTGGTGGCAATCACCAAATCGTAGCGGTCCGGCGCGATGTTCTGACCCGCCAAAGGCAAGCCCACGTCAAACATGGCCGTGGTCAGGAACGGGTTTTCGGCCGCGTAGTTGGTTTCGGCGTGGAGCAGGAACGCCCGCGAAATGTCGGTAAAACAATACTCGTGAATGTGGCTGTGGAACGGTTTCAGCCGCGGCAAGAGGCCCGCGGTGGTGCCGCCGGTGCCGGCGCCGATCTCCAAAATTCGGATTTCGGCGTTGGGGTCCAAGCAGCGTTCTTCCAGGTAGGCGACCACCGTTTCTTCCAACACCTCGTTAAACAGATCGGCGGCGACATTGCCCTTGTGAATGCCCTCCACCAATTCCATCGAGGCGTTGGGGAACAACACATCGGTGGCCTGGCGTCGGCCGCGCAGGATGTCGGGTAGGGCGCGCAGGCAGGCTTCCACCAGGATGATTTGTGCCTTTTGGTTTTCCGCCTGCATCCAGGAGGGGCGGCCGCGTTCCCATTCCGCCCAGCGCTCCGTCAGGTTGAGACGTTCGGAGACGCGCCAGGCGCCGGCTTCGCCGCAGAGGTGGCCGTGCTGTTGCAGCAGGTTGATGCTTTCGGCGAACCAGCGTTCGTACAGCTTGGGGAGCGCCGGCGGGTTGGCGCCGAACAGGTCCAGCGAGGCCAAGGTCGCCCCCAAAAGTTCCAGGTACAGCCGGTTCATCGCTTCCAGGTCGGGACCCATGGCCGCGTGAATCGCCTGAATGTCGTCGTTGCGTTGCGGCAGGCGTTTGGGGAATGCCGCGAAACAGTCGGGAATGCTGGGCGGGTAAAGCTGCACCCGTTCCGGGACGCACATCGCGTTGACCACATCGGGTACCAGGGTTTTGAGCAGAATCAATTGTTCCGCCTCGCCGCGCAGCAGGTGATCGACCGCGGCCATGCCCTCGGCCGGTTCAATCGAACCCAGCCCGCCCTCGGCCATGCGTTTTTGGTAGGCCGCGTCGGTGACAATGCCGACCGTGCCCCAGTAACCCCAGTTCATTACGCGAATGCGCGGGCTGTTTTCCCCCGGCCAAGCGTCGGCGAGGGCCAGGGCGTAGGCGTCTTTGAAGGTGCAGCCGGCGGCGTAGTTGGCTTGGCCGGCGCCGCGGGTGAAGGATTGCAGCGAGGAGAAAAAGAGCACGAAATCCAGTTGTTCGTCGCCGAAGACCTGAGCCAGCCGCACGCTGACGTCGACCTTGGCGCTCAAGCCTGCGCGGAACCGGGTCTCGTCCATGCGCGCCAGACTCTTGTCCAGCAGGACAATGGCCGAGTGCACCACGCCGTGGATGCGCGGGTGTTTTTGTTTGATGCGGGCCGCGGCCTGTTCCAGCGCGGCTCGGTCGCCCGCGTCGGCCTGGATGTATTCGGTGTTGCGGCAGGCGGCCAGCCGTTCGCGGATACGCGCGTCTTCGGAGCGGCGACCCAGCCAGTAAACATGGGCGTCGTGGTCGTTGACGACCTGCTGGGTCCACACTTCGCCGATCCCGCCCGCGCCGCCGATCACGACGTAAACGCCGCCCTTGCGATAGCCGGGGGTGTCCGAGGTCCAGGCGGCGGTAACGGGCGCCAAGCCGCGCGTGTAACAACTCTCGGCGCGCAGGACCTGGGCGTCGCCCTCGGGGTGGGCGGGCAGTTGGAAGATGCGTTGCGCCGACGGACTTTGCGCGGCGGCCACATCTACCAGGCGCACCTGCCAGTGGGGGTACTCTTTGGCCAGCGAGCCGACCAGGCCGTGCACCGCGGCGTGGGTTGGGTCCACCGCTTCGTTGGCCGTCACCGCCAGGGTTTGCCGGGTGATCAGCGTCCAGTGGAGATCCCGTTCGCCGTAACCCGCGGCCAGCAACGCTTTAACCAGGCGGAAGACCTGAATCACTCCGCCGTTTTGATCGGCAATCAACCGCTCGGCGGCCAGGTCGTCGGCTTGAGGCGCTGGGGCCGTCCAAACCAAATGATCCAAATCGCCGAAGGTGCGCAGTTCGCTTGTTAAAGCTTCGACCGATTCACCACCGGCAAGCGAAAGCAGGCGGGCCTTGGGGTAAAGGTCGCGGATTGCTTGGGTTAGGGCTGTTTCGCCGCCGATCACCAACATCCGCTGGTCCGTATCAAGCGGCGCGGGTTCGGGGCGGGTCAGGTTCCACACCGGGCTCATCGTGATCAAGCCGACGCGGTCATCCTGGGTCGCGCCCGCGGCGGGGATGGCGCCTTCCAGGGTTCGTGAGGAAAAGCGTTTCATGCGCACGCACACCTTGCCGTCCCCATCGCACACATCAATGTCCAGCTTTTGCACACGGTCGTAGAAGGAAGCGTTCTCGGAAGGCCGCGTCCACACCCAGCTTTGGTCCGGGATCGGCGCGAAAACCTCCAGCGCTTCCAGGGCAAAGGGAAGACTGGGTTTCATGGCGTTCTCACCGCGGCCGCTGTCCAACATAAACCCAATCGAGGCCTGCAAGGCCGCGTCCATCAAACCGGGGTGCAAGGTGTAGGGGTGGTCCTCGAACCCGGCGGGTAGGTCGAGCCGCGCCACGATCTGGGGTTCGGTGGTGTCGCCGCGCCCGAAGGTGTCAAAGCGCAGTTCGGACAATCCGCGATGGCCCGGCCCGTAATCAATGCCCATTTGGTGGAAGGCGTCGTAAAGGGTTTCGGCGTCCATGGTTTCGCGGTTCACCGCGGCGCGTAAGGCGTCCAAATCGTGGACGATGGTTTGCGCGGGCTCCTGAACCGCCAAACCCTCGGCGTGGACCACGTCGGTTTGGATCTGGAACCGAATCTCCTCGTTGCCGTGACGGTCTTGGCTCGGCTCCAGCTGGATGTGCACATCCAAGGCCGCGTCGTCGATGCGAATCGGCCGCGTCCAAACGACATCTTTGAGGGTGATGCGGGCGTCGCCCAAATCCTCACCCAGCGCATCCACCACGGCGGTTCGCGCCAGTTCCAAATAAGCGACCCCCGGCAACACCCGCGCGCCGTGCACGCGGTGGTCGGCGAAGAAAAATTCGTCGCCGCTAAAGGTGGCGCTGTATCGCTGGACCTTCAAGGTCGAGGTGTTGCGCTGACACAGTGGGTGCAACAGGGCGGAACCCGGCGCGCGCTTCAAATCGGCGGTGCTCGTTTTGTGGGGCGCGTCAAAATGTTCGCGGGCGAAGGGATAGCCGGGCAGGCTGATGCGGCGCGCGTCGCCGTTGGGGATCAAATCCCAGTCCACGACCACCCCTTGCACCCAAAGGTCGGCCAGTTTGTCCAATTTCCCTTTCGCGGTCCAGGCGGCGATCAGCGCGCGGCTGTCCTCGTCGCCGCCGGCCAACAGTTGCGAGTGCTTGCCTTTGCCGCTCACCCGTCCCTGGCGGCCTGTCACCTTGCCGGTGGCGACGAAACTTTTGAGGTGTGTTTTGAGCTCGGCCAGCTCACGCACCTGGAAGATGATCCGTTCGGCCATGGCCTCGCGGCCCACTTGCAGCGTGTACGCCAAATCGCACAAACGCGGCGCCGCGGCGGCACGCTCCAGGAAGGCGAGCAAGTTCGCGGCGACTTCGTTTAAGCGATCCCGGTCAAACGCGGAAAGCGGTACCAGCTGGGGTTGGCCCGGGTCCGGCGTCGCGGCCGGTTGCCTGGGTTCGGCCACCACCAGGTGGACGTTGGTGCCGCTGTGCCCGAAGGAATTGAGCGCGGCGGTCAACGGCGCCCCGTCAGCGACCCACTCGGCCGGTTGCGCATCGATGAAAAAGGGCGAATCCGCAAAGTCGATCTGGGGATTTAGTTGATTAAAGTGTAACAATCCTGGCAACTTACGGTGTTTGAGGGACAACAGGATTTTGATCAGGCCGATCACGCCGGCCGCGGCGGAGGTGTGGCCGATGTGGGCCTTGGCGCTGCCGACCCGGCAGAAATGGGTGCGCGCCGTTTTGCCGCGGAACGCCCGCACCAGGGCGTTACCCTCGACCGGATCGCCCAGGTTGGTGCCGGTCCCGTGGGCTTCCATGTAGCTGATGTGGTCGGCGTTGATGTGGAAGCGATCCTGAACATCGCGAATCAGCGATTCCTGGGCCAGACCGTTGGGGGCGGTGATGCCGTTGCTGGTACCGTCTTGGTTCATGCCGGAACCGAGGATCACGCCGTAAATGGGATCGCCGTCAGCGACGGCCTCGGCGTGCCGTTTCAAGACCACCATGCCGACACCCTCGGACAGAACCGTGCCGTTGCCGGTGGCGTCGAAGGTGTGGCAGGCCCCGGTAGGCGACAACATGCCCGCCTCGGCGAGGGTGTTGAGCCCGCTTTGTTTCATCACCGCGGAAACGCCGCCGGCGAGGGCGAGGGCGGATTCGCCGGAACGCAGGCTTTCACAGGCGAGGTGGATCGCCACCGCCGAGGAGGAACAGCCGGTGTTGACGACCAGGGCCGGGCCGCGCAGGTTGAGATGGTACGACAGCCGCGAGGCGACGATGGCTTCCGAGGCGCCGGTGAAGGATTCATAAAAGTATTCGGTGGGTTCGGCGCCCACGAAGATGCCGACCTGGGAACCGTCCAGCGCGCGTGGGTTGCGGCCCGCGTCTTCCAGCGCTTTCCAGCTCTCTTGCAGGATCAAACGCTGGTGGGGGTTCATGGATTCGGCTTCGCGGGGGGCGATGTTGAAAAAGAGCGGGTCGAAATGGTTGCGGTGTTCGAGCACGCCGCCCCATTGGTAATAGAGGTTGCCCTCGGCGTCGCGGCCGACGAGTCGGTCCAGGTCGCGGTAGGCCTCGGGCAATGGTTGGATGCCGTCGCGGCCTTCGATCAGGTTGCGCCAAAAGGTCTCCGGGTCGGGTGCGCTCGGGAACTGCCCGGACAAACCGATGACCGCAATCACGTCGGGTTGCGCGGCGGGGCCGGCTTGCGGGGCCGATGCGACGATGGGTTGGACGCTTGGTATCGGGGTTGGTGCAACGGGGGGCGCGGGTGCCGTTTGCGCCGGCATGGTTGGGGCCGGGTTGGCTTGCTGCGCGGCCGTTTCGGGGCGGCGGATGCGGTCGGCATAGGTTTCGCTGAGGTAATCGGCGAGGCGTTCGACGGTGGTGTAGTCGAACAAGATGGCGGTGTGCAGCGAGAGGCCCAGCGATGCGTTGATGTGGTCGACAAAACCCACGCCGAGAATGGAATCGATCCCGTAATCCGAGAAGGGAATGTCGCACTGCACCGCTTCGTCCAGCTTCAGCGAATCGGTTAAGGCGCGGCTGACGGCTTCGCCGACGTGGGTGCGCACATCGACGGTGGGTACGGCGGCCGGTGTCGGCGCGGTTGCCTCGGTTGGTTTGGCGGCGGTGACGGCCGGTGCCGGCTGGGTGTGTGCTTCGGCCTCGACCGTGGGCAAAGCCTTGGTGTGGCGCACCATGCCGTCGCTTTCACCGACCACGATTTGCTGGCCCAAGCCGGCGGTGGTTTCCGGCGGGAGCGGGCGGTAACGGTAGCCTTCCCAGGCCAGGACCCGGCGCCAGGTGCGGGTTTCCAGGAGCGGGGAGCCGGGAATGCGTAACTTGGGATCCTCGAATCGCCACCATCCGTCCAGCAACCCGAAGGTCAGGCTGTTGAGCGTGGTTTTTTGGACGCCCTCGTTGAGGATCAAGCGGCCGCCCGATTTGAGCGCGGTCTTGACGTGGCGCAGGCTCTCGCGAATGTTGCGGGTGGCGTGGAGCACGTTGGTGGCAATCGCCAGATCAAAGGAACCGGCCTCGATGTGCGCGGGCAGGGGTTGCTCGACATTCCAAAGCATGGGTTGGACAAAAGGGAACTCGGGCAAGAAATGGGTTTTGGCGTGGATCAGGAAGGCTTGCGAAATGTCGGTGTAAACATAGCCGTCGATGTGGTCTTGGAAGGGACGGAGCGCGGGCAGGACCACCGCGCTGGTGCCGCCGGTGCCGGCGCCGATTTCGATCAGGCGTAGGCGGGCGTTGGGATCGGTGGCCAAGCGTTGTTGGAGGTGGTCGACCGCCGCGTCGGCCACCAGGCCGTTGAGGTAATCGGCCAAGGTGTTGCGCCGGTAAATGTTTTCCACGCGGGACATGGCGGCGCGGGGGAACAAGACGTCCGTGGCGGCCAGGGTACCCCGCAGGATGTCGGGCAGACGGCGCAGGCAGGCGTCGACCAGTTGCACCGCGGCGCCCATTTCCGGTTCCTGCAAAAAGGCTTGCAGGCGCGGTTCCCAAGCGGCCCACACCGCGGCGGGTTCGTCCGCGGCGGGCGGGGGCAGCTGCCCGTTGCGTTGCAAAATCTCCAGCGCGCAGGTGCACCACCAAGGTGCGTATTTCTCCTGCACGCCGAGCGCGCGCCAGGCCTCGGCCGGCGCTTGGTCGCCCTTGAAGGCACCCATGCACCGCAGTTGCGCGCCCAGCAGGCGGCTCATCCAAGATTCGAGTTCGTCCCAAAGAGGGTTCTGGACCAGACGGTCGATGGCTTCTCGCTTCATGTTATATCCCGATTGAGTTGGAAGATTCGTAGATGGAAATGATTTCGTCGTCGTTGCAGTGCATGAGTCGACGCACGGCGTCGTGCGGACCCAGACACAGGAATTGCTTCACGCCTTGGCTGAGCAGGGCGGTGGCTTTTTCGAAGTAGCGGAACCCGGTTTCGTCCTCGATGAAGGCGAAGTGGGCGGCAAGCTGCGCCTCCAGCGGGGTGCCGCGCACCGAGGCGGCCCAGTAACCCCAGTTAACGATGCCGATGGGGAAAGGCGCGTCGTCGAGGGAGCGGGCGAAGGTGTCGGCGAAGGTGATGCCGGTGGCATAGGCCGAGCTGTCGCGGGCGGCGAGGAACGAAAAGGCTTGGATCGAGGAGAACCAAAGCATGAAGTCCAGGCGCAGATCGCGGAAGGCGTTGTAGAAGTTGAGACTGCCCTGGGTTTTCACATCGAGCACGGCGCGGAAGGCGGTTTCGTCAGTTTGGGTGACGGAATTTTCGCGGTCAAACACCAAACCGGAAAACACGGCGCCGTGGATTGCGCCGAACTGGGCGTGGACGGCGTTGACCGCGACCTGCACCGCCTCGGCGTCGGTGACGTCGGCCTGCACGTAGTGCGGCGTGGCCATGCCGAAGGCGGCCAAACGTTCGCGCAGGGCCGGTGACGCGGCTGGTTTTCGCCCGATCCAAACCACCTTGGCCGCGTATTCCGCGATCAGGTAACGGGTGATGATGCGCCCGACCACGCCGCTCCCGCCGAGGATCACGTAGACCCCGCCTTGGCGCAGCGCCGAGCCGGTACCCTGGGTGTCGAGGCGCACGAAGTGGCGTCGGCGGCGCAGGCCGTATTGCAGGCGGACCACGTCGCCGCGGTCGGCCGCCGGTTCGGCCAGGATGAGCGCCGGTAATTCGGCGCGGTCCGCGTCGTCCGCCATTTCCTCGCGGGTCAGGTCCAGGTTGCGCACGCGCATGCGGAAATCGCCCTGGGCGACGGCGCAGGCCAAACCGGAAAGGCCGGCGCCGTGGGGGTTGGGCGGTTCCAGGTCGGCATGGTTGTCGACGGTGAGCAGGTAACAGTCGAGCGTGTCGCTTGGCTGCAAACGGGTTTGCAGGTATTTCACGAACCGCAGTACTTGGATTTCGTTACCGCAAATACTTTGTTCCAAGGCCGCCGCTTCCAAAATCGCGCCGCGTTCCTGGAAGGGCGCGATGAAAAACAGCGCGTCGGGAACGGGTATGGCGTCGAGACACAATGCAGGCCCGTCTGGATCGCTCACATCGCAAAGCCAAGAATCCGTGTCAACCTGGCGCGTTTGATCGGCCAAACGGATGCGGATCACGCGGGTACCCGGATGGTTGCGTTCATAGTAAGCCGCCAGATCGTTTTCGAAGCGGAAAGATTCGCCGTTAAACACCAGCACCACCCGTTGGTGCGAGGCCGTTTCCGGCGGGTCGAGCGGCCGCGCGGCGACTTCTTCCCAGCGAGGCAGGTAACCAAAGTGATCGTCCGCGACGGCTTCCAAGTTTGATGTGGTCGGCGCCGTTTCCGCCGCAAGCGAGGTTGCGGCGGGGCGTGCCGGGGCCGCCTCGGGCCGGCGCGGCGTGTAGCGGTTGCGCGCAAACGGATAGGGCGGCAGGTTGATGCGGCGGGGTTGGGGACCGGTTTCGTAGAGGCGTTCCCAGTCGAGCGGCAGGCCGCGCACCCAGAGTTCCAACAGGCGTTGGTAGGATCGCCGTGCGATCCAGGCGTCGAGGGTGGGCGTCATGTCGGCATCGCCGGTGAAGAGGCTGATCATCTCGCGGTTGGGCCGAACTTGGCCGCGCAGCCACGCGTCCGTTTTCCCCTTGGCGCCGGCGAGGAAGGCGTCGATTCGTTCGGTTAATTCGCGGTGGCTGTGCACCAAAAACGCCAGCCGTTCCTCCATGGCGTCGCGGCCGACTTGCAGCGTGTAAGCCAGATCGGCGAGCTTGGGTTCTTCCTCGCGCACGAAGGCCGCCAGCCGTTCGGCCGCTTCCCGCAGCCGCGGTTCATCACGCGCGGACAGCACCACCAAGAAAGGTCCGGTCGGGTTGCTCGCGATGACGGGCGCGATGGGTTCGCGCACCACCAGGTGGGCGTTGGTGCCGCTGTGGCCGAAGGAATTGAGCGCGGCCGTGCGCGCTTGGCCGGGGCGCGCCTGCCACGACGTGGTTTGCGCGGGGATGCTGAAGGGCGAACCGTCGAATTCAATCAGCGGGTTCAGTTCCTTGAAATGGAGCATGGCGGGCAGTTGCCGGTGTTTCATGGAAAGCAGGATTTTGATCAACCCGATCACACCCGCCGCGGCCGAGGTGTGGCCGATGAAGGACTTGGCGCTGCCCAGCACACAGCCCGGGTGGTGTTTGGCGAATTGTTCGAAGGCGCGTTTTACCGCGTTGGCTTCTACCGGATCGCCGAGGCGGGTGCCGGTCCCGTGGGCTTCGAAGTAACTGATATCGGCGGGGTTGATGTTGAAGCGTTGGTAGACCTCGGTCATCAACCGTTCCTGGGCCGCGCCGTTGGGGGCGGTGATGCCGTTGCTGGCGCCGTCTTGGTTGACGCCGGACCCGGTGATTACGCCGTGGATCGGGTCGCCGTCGGCGCGGGCGTCGGCCAGACGTTTGAGGGCGACCATGCCGACACCCTCGGAGAGCACCGTGCCGTTGGCGCTGCTGTCGAAGGTGTGGCACTCGCCGGTGGGCGAAAGCATTTCGATTTCGGCCAAGGTACCGAGTCCGTCGGCGACCATGGCGGCAAACACCCCGCCGGCGAGGGCCAGGTCGCTTTCGCCGCTTCTCAGGCTTTCGCAGGCAAGGTGCAGCGCGACGCCGGAGGAAGAACAGCCGGTGTTGACCACCATCGCCGGGCCTTTGAGGTTGAGATGGTAGGCGAGGCGGGCGGCGATGATGGCGTCGGAGGAGCCGGTCAGCGAGGCGTTGATTTGGCCGCTGGGTTCGGCGCCGATGTAAATGCCGGTGCGGGAATCGGCCAGGACGCGCGGGTTGATGCCCGCATCTTCGAGGGCTTTCCAGCTTTCCTCCAGCACCAAGCGCTGGTGGACGTTCATCACCTCGGCTTCCTTGGGCGCGATGTGGAAGAAGAGGGGATCGAAGCAGTGGCGATCCTCGAGCATGCCGCCCCAGCGGTAGGAACCGTCGCGGCTGTATTCGGGGGTGAGTTCGCCGATGCCGCTCCGGCCCGCGGCTAGGTTCGCCCAGAATTCGGCCGGGTTTTTGGCGCCGGGGAATTGGCCCGCCATGCCGATCACCGCGATCTCGGCCGCGTGCTCCGCGTGCCGCGTGCCGCGTTCACACGGTTCGGTTTGCGTTGCCTGTGGTTCTTCGCCGACATCTTCTTCTACCTCTTCTTCTACCGTGATGGTTTCGCTGCCGTCCGGGGTGTGGATTTGATTGCCGTGGTTCTTGAGGATGTGGGCGCTCAGCGCGTCGACCGTGGTTTGATCGAACAGAATGGTGGTGTTCATGGTGATGCCCAGAGCCTCGTTGATCTGGTCGATGAAGGTCACGCCGAGGATGGAGTCGATGCCGTAGTCGGAGAAGGGCACGCGGCCTTCGATGTCGGCCGCGGCCAAGTTCAGCGTGTGGGAGAGGGCGGCGCGCACGCTTGCGTTAATGCGCTGATCCAGGTCGCGGGCCGGTGCCGCGACGGTTTTCACCACCTTGCGGGTGCGTTTGCGCTTGGGCTTTGGCTTTGGCGCGGCGACCGCGGTTTTGGCGTGTTCCGCCGTGACCACGACCAAACCATTGCTTTGCGCGGCAATGATCTGCTGCCCGAGGGCGTCGGCGGCGTCGCGGGCGGGCAACACCGCGGACCAACCTAATTCCGTGAGCACCTGTTGCCAGCCCTCGGGGCTCAGCAGCGGACAACCGGGGATGCGCAGCTCGGCGTCCTCGTAAAGCCACCAGCCGTCGAGCAGGCCGAAGGTTAAGGTGCCCAGCGTGGTTTTGGTGATGTTTTCGTTGAGCACCAACAGGCCTTGGTGATTCAGCACGGCGGCGACGTTTTGCAGGGTGGCGCGGATGTCGCGGGTGGCGTGGAGCACGTTGGTGGCAATGGCAATGTCAAAAACCCGATCAACCCCTTGCGCGGCCGCGGGCTGTTCCACGTTCCAAAGCTGTTGGCTCAGGAAAGGCGCGTCCACCGCGTAGTTTTTGGCGGCATGCATCAGGAAGGCCTTGGAGACGTCGGTGTAACAGTATTCCTCGATGTGGGCGGCCCAGGGTTGCAGGGCGGGCAGGACCAGCGCGGTGGTGCCGCCGGTGCCCGCGCCGATCTCGATGATGCGCAGGCGCGCCTCGGGATCGGCGGCGACGCGGGCCTGTACCGTGCGCACCACCAAATCGGCGACCATGCTGTTGAAGAAGTCGGAGAGCACGTTGCGCTGGTACATGTCCGCGACGTTTTCCATGGAGGCACGGGGGAAGATGACCTCGGTTGCCGGCCGTTGGCCGCGCAAGATCTCGGGCAAGGCGCGCAGGCAGGTTTCCACCAGCGCCACGGCGCTTTTCAAGTCGGGGTTGTCGCGATAGTTTTTGCGGTATTCGGCCCATTCCGCCCAAAGCCCGTCGTTTAAGGCCAGACCGGCGGCGGTGGCGGTGATCTGTTCGCCGTCGTGGCGCAACAAGCCGGCCGTTTCCAAAATGCCGAGACAGCATTCGTTCCACCAGCGTGTGTAGGTGTCGATCACGCCGGCCTGGGCGCGCAGATCGTTGTTGTGGTGGGGCGTGGCGTCGCCGAAGATGCCGAGCGTGCGCAACTGCACGAAGAGCAGGCGCGCCATCCAGGCGTTGAGTTCCGGCCAGGGATCGTTTTTGAGGAAGTGGGTGAAGGGTCGGTCGTTTTGGTAATGGCGCAGCTCCTCGATCACCGCCGGACCCGCGGCGGGGGCGAGTTGGATGTGTTGCGTTTCGGGGCAGGCCATCAGGTGGCGCACCGCCGGCGAGGTGCCGACGTACAGCGCACGGTGCAGGCGTCCGGCGCGCAGGGCGCCGCAGAAACGCGCGAAGAAGGCGAAGCCGTCCCCATCGCTAATGGTTTCAAAATGGTGCTGAATGCGCTCGGCGAGCGGCGTGCCCGCCACCGAGGTGTGCCAGTAACCCCAGTTGATGGAACCCATGGGGAAGCGGGCTTCGGCGCGCAGGCACCGCACCAAGGCGTCGGCGGCGGTGATGCCCGCCGCGTAACCCGCGCTGTCGGCTGCTGACAGGAAAGAAAAAGCCTGAACCGAGGAGAACCAGCACATGAAATCGAGGGGTTCGGCGGCCAAGGCGCGGTAAAAATTGCGGCTACCTTGGATTTTAACCTGGATCATTTCGCCGAATGCGGCGGGATCCATGGCGATGCTGTTGTCGGCATGGTAAACCAGCCCGGCGAAAACGGCGCCGTGCAGGTCGGGGTAGCTTTGTTTGATCTGTTGCACCGCGCGGATCATCGCGTCAGGATCGGTGACGTCGGCTTGCAGGTACAACGCCGGTTGGACGCCGCCCGTTGCCGCCACCGCCCGCGCGTCGCGGCGGCCGAGCCAGATCACGGTCGCGTCGTATTGCTTTTGCAATTGTGCGGTGATCACGCGGCCGAGGGCGCCGCTTCCGCCCGCGATCACATAGACCCCGTTGCGGCGCAGGCCGGATTCGGGCAGGTGGGTCGTTGCCAATTTAAGGAAACGGCGGCGGGTGCGGCGGCCGTTGTGAAGGCGGAAGACCTCGCCCCGTTCGGAAGCGGGTTCGCGCATGATGTGTTCGACCAGGGTCGCATCGACCGGCCCCGCGATGTCGAGATTGCGCACGCGCAGGCGGCTGCCTTGGGCCGCGGCACATGCCAGGCCGGTCAGGCCCGCGCCGCGGGTGACGCCGCCGTCGGGGGCCGTGGTGAATAGGTCGGGTGTGAGCACAAACAGGTCCAGGTCGTCGCCGTTGCGGCGCAGGTGTTGGATGAGGTGCAGCAGCGCGCGCTCATCCTGACCCAAACCCGATTCAGCCCCGCCGCGCACCGCGAAAAACACGGTATCAAACAGCCTATTGCCGAGACATTCCGCGAGGGCCTCGGGTTCGGCCGTGCACAGCCATTCGTGTTCGGCGAGGCGGCGCGTGCTTTGGCCAAGCCGAACGCGGTGCACCTCGGTGTCGGCTTGTTCGCGGTTGGTCCGCACCAAGGCGGCGACCAGATCGGCGCAATCGCCCGCGGTGACGATGAGCACCGAACGGCCGCGGTGTGCCGTCGCCGCGGCGGGCAGCGGCTGTTCGGACCATTGCGGCAGGAACGTGAAACCGTCCCAATTCGCGGCCGTCTGCTCGGATTTTTCCGGCAGATCGGCTGCCGCGGCTTCTACGCTTCCGCCACCCAGCGGGATGCGTTCCCGTTTGAAGGGATAGGTCGGCAGACTGATCAGACGCGATTCGCCGGTGGTCAGGCGCAGCCAGTCGATGGCGAGCCCTTGCGTCCACAGGCGCAGTAACCGGTCCAATTTGCCCCGTTGAATCCACTTCTCGGTTGCCTCGCACAGTTCCTCGTCCGAGTCGAACAGGGCGAGCGCGTCGTTGCGCTGGACGTGATCGCGGAACAGGGTGTTGGTGGTTTGGTTGTCGGCCAACCAGGCGGTGAGCTGGTTGACCGCATCGCGGTGGTCGGCCGCGATCAAAGCCAGCCGTTCGGCCATGGCGTCGCGCCCCACTTGCAGCGTAAAGGCCACATCCGCCAAATCGGCCTCGGGATGGGTTTTGAGCCAAGCAACCAGGTTTTGGGCCTGCTCGCGCAGACGATCCTCGGCGCGGGCCGACAGCACCAACAGGTGGTTGCCGCCGTGTTTCGCCGAAGGCGTGGTTGGCTCGGGATCGGAAAGCAGCATGTGCGCGTTGGTGCCGCTGTAGCCGAAGGAACTGACCACGCCGAGCCGGTGCCCCGTGGCGCCGGGTTGCCAGGTTTTCAGTTCGGTATTGACGTAAACCGGGCTGTTCTTGAAATCGATGTGTTCGTTTTCGCGGGTGAAGTTAATCGAAGGTGGCATTTGGCGGTGTTTGAGGCTCAGCAGCAATTTAATCGCGCTGAGCACCCCGGCCGCCGCCGCGGTGTGGCCGATGTTGGCCTTCAGCGAACCGATGGCGCAGAACTGTTTCTTCGGGGTGAATTGCGCGAAGCTGTGGGTCAGGCCGTGGACCTCGATGGGATCGCCCAACTTGGTCGCGGTGCCGTGGGCCTCGACGTATTGAATGTCGCCGGCGCTGATGCCGGCACCGCGGTAAACCGAGGCTTCCAATTCGCTTTGCGCCAAAAAGCCGGGTACGGTGATGCCGGAGGTGCGCCCGTCTTGGTTGGTGCCGCTGCCGCGAATCACCCCGTAGCCATCGCGACGGCGATTCAGGGCGTCGCTTTGCCGTTGCAGGATGACGATGCCGACGCCGTCGCCGACGACAATGCCGTCGGCGTCGTTGTCGAATGGCCGACAGGTCCCGGTGGGTGAAATCATGCCCGCGTTGTTCATGGAGGCGTAGGTACCGACCTGACCGGAAATGGTGATGCCGCCGGCAATGGCCAGATCGATTTCACCTTGTTGCAAGGCGCGGTAAGCCAAATCCATGGCAACCAGGGAAGAGGAACAGGCCGTGTTCACGGCGAGGGCCGGACCTTTGAGGTCGAGGAAAAAGGCGATGCGCGCGGCGAGGATGCTCGCGTCCGCGCCGAGGATGGCCAGGTGCGAGTTTTGCGACACCGCCCGTTGCTCGCCCGTCACGCCGATGTAGGTGCCCACCCGTTGTTTCTTTAGCGAGCCGGGCGCAATCCCCGCGTCTTCCAACGCCTTGTAACATTCTTCCAGCAGAATGCGCTGCGCGTAGTCCATCATCTCCGCTTCCTTGGGGGAGATATGGAAAAACAGCGGATCGAAGTGGTCGGGGTTGCGCATCATGCCGTAGCGCAGCACCGCGTGTTGGTCGGAACCCGCTTCAAAATCATGGACGCAATGGGGATCGATAACCCGTTGCAGTTGGTCGCGGCCTTCGCTAATCAGTTGCCAGAAGGCCTGTTGGTCGTCGGCGCCCGCGCAGCGGCAGGCCAGACCGACCACCGCGATGTCTTCGATTTCACGGAAGCGGGGTCGAGCGAACGGTGAGGCGACCGCGGCCGGCATTGGTTCAGGCTGTACGACGCGCGGCGCGGTTTCGGGTTTGGGTTGCGGCGCGGGCCGATGCGGTTCTGCTTGTGGCGCGGCTTGTTCGGGCAGGGAATCGCGGACAAACCGGCCAAAGCTGTCCAGGTCGTTGCATTCGAAAACGATGCTGGTGGGCAGGACCAGGTCGTAGTGGGTGTTAATCGCTTCCAACAGTTCCACCGCGTTGATGGAACTGATACCCAGCGCTTCAAAGGAATCGTTTTCTTCGATTTCCCGTTGGGTGAAACCCAACACCTTGGCGAAGATGCGGGTGACCGCGGCGCGAATGGTGCCCAGGTCGGGTTTGACCCCGCGCGGCGCGTCCGCGGCCGGCGGCGCCGGTGTCGCGGCTGCAACCCGCGCGACGGGGACCTGTTCATCGGCCGGGGTGACCGGGTAGGGGATGTGCCCGCTTCGGTGCATGGCGCGCACCGCCTCGGGGTAGGGTGTTTGGTTGTCGATCATCCGTTGGTTGTGCTGGTAAAGGGCGGCCTCGTCCAGGTGTTCCTCTTTTTCGAACTTCATTAAACAGTAGGTAATCCAACCGCGCTCCAACGCCGTGGCTTGGTTGGCGTGGTTGAGCCACAGGTTTTGCGTGACTTGCGGCTGACCTTTGATGTTTTCGCGACATTCCGGGTCGTAGAGGAAGTTGGCGACCTGGGGCGAGACATCGATGATTTCACTGACGCGCAAGCCGTGACGGGCCAACAGATCGAGCCAGTTTTGCCGGGTTAGGATGGTCACTTCGACATCGTGGTCGACGATGGGCCCGCGCAGGTTGGCGATGTAGTCCATCAGCAACACGCGCCCGCCGGATTTGAGCCCGGCGGCGATTTTGCGGAACAAGGCTTCTTTGTCGCGGATGTGGAAGCTGACCTCGATGCCGATGATCAAGTCGTACAAGCCGGGGAAGGGGTCCACCGCGCTGTCCTTGTGGAAGATGCGCGCGCGCGGCGCCAAGTTGCGACTGGCGATGCGGCGGTTGCCCAGCTCGGCCTGAACCTTGGTGATGGTGAAGCCGTGGGTGGTGATGTGGGGGAAGTGTTCGGCCACCTGAATGACGTCGGTGCCGCGACCGCAACCGAAATCGAGCATGTGCTCGATGCGCTGGAAATCTTCGCGACAAAACAAAACTTGGCGCATCTCGCGCTGCTTGCTTTTCATCAGCGCGTAATCCTCGGGGTTTCCTAGTGGATCGAGCCAAATACGCGAGGAGGAGAATCCGGGAATTTTTTCCTCGAAGGGGGCGAAGGTGAGGTATTCCTCCTGGAAATTTTCATCGGCGCCCCGCGTGGCGTGGGCGTAGAATTCGGCGGCTGGGTTTTCGTATTCGTCTTGGATGGGATGCTCCTTCTCGGCGGGAAGCGACGGGGTGGAGGAGGGCGGATCGCTTGCTTCGGTAATAGAATCGATGTGGCCGTCGTGGCCTTCGATGCGGCCGTCGTGGCCTTTGATGCGGCCGTCGTGGCCTTTGATGCGGCCGTCGTGGCCGCCGATACGGCCGTCGTGGCCGCCGAGTCGGCCGCCGAGTCGGCCGTCGTGGCCTTCGATGCGGCAAATTTTGCGGGCAAAGGGATAGCAGGGCAGGCCGGAGACGCGGGGCAACCCGCTTTGGTATTCGCCCCAAGGAACCCCGTGGCCGGCCACCCAAAGTTGGGCGAGTTGTTCCAGGTCGTTGTGCGCCATCGCCTGTTTGACCGCGGTGTGGTCGGTGCGTTGGCCTTTGGCGACCTGACCCGCAAAGCGGGGCTGTGCCAACCCACGCGCGAAGCCGGCCAAATCGTCCGCGATGACCGCGACGCGATGAGCCATGGGTTCGCGGCCGACGCGCAGCGTGTGGGCGACCGCCGCCGCATCCAGCTCGGGTTGGCCCGCCAAGAACGCCAGCCAGTCGGCGATGATGCATTCCAGCCGTTCGCGGTTGCGCGCGGAGAGGATGAACAGGAAGGGTCCCGCAACCCCGGTTGCGGCCGCAATCGCCGGGGCTTCCTCCACGATCAGGTGCGCGTTGACGCCGCCCGCGCTGCTGTTGGTAATGCCGGCGCGACGGGGTAGGGTCACGCCGTTTAGCTGGAGCGCTTGCCACGGCGTGGTTTCGCGGACCAGCTGGAACGGCAGTTTTTCGAACGGGATATCGCGGTTCAAACTGCCGTGAATCAGGGTTGGCGGCAGGGTTTTGCGGCGCAGCGCGACCAGCACGCGGCTGAGCTGGGAGATGCCCGAGGCCGATTCTCCGTGACCGATGCTCGGTTTAATCGAACCCAGGTGGTATCCGGGACGGGGACCGCCCTTGCCAAACACGTCCAGCAGCGCCGTCATTTCGATGGCGTCGCCCATGGCCGACCCGTTGGCGGCGGCTTCAATGTAGCTGATCGTGTCGGCTTCGACGCCGCCGGCGGCCAAGGCGTCGCGGATCGCCGCCGCCTGCTGGTTGGGGTTGGGGATGGTGAAGCCGTTGGTGCGCCCGCCGTGGTTGACGGCGCTGCCGCGAATCACGCCGAGGATGCTGTCGCGATCCGCCACGGCCTGCCGATAAGGTTTCAGCACCACGGCGCCCACCGCCTCACCTGGCACAAAACCGTCGCCCTCGGCGCAGAAGGCGGCGCAGTGGGGGCCGCGCGCCAGGATTTGCCCGATGGTGAGCGCCTGGTAGGTGGCGGGGTGCAGGTAGAGGTTGACCCCACCCGCGACAGCCATGGCGCCCTCGCCGCGGCGCAGGTAGGCGCAGGCCGCGTGCAACGCGGTCAGCGAGGAGGCGCACATGGTGTCGACGGGCATGCTGGGTCCCTGTAGGTTGAGTTGGTAGGAAACGCGGTTGACCATCGCGGCCAAGGAGGTGGTGGGGAAGGCGTCGGCGATGGTGTCGCCGGTGCGGTCAAACCCCTGTTTGGTCATGCCGGCAAAGACCCCGAAGCGCTGCCGCAAGGCCGGCGGCATGTGGGCCGGTGCATAACCCGCGTCTTCCAGCGCGTGCCAGGCCGTTTGCAGGAACAGCCGTTCCTGTGGGTCGATGTTGGCCGCCTCGCGCGGGGTCATTTTGAAGAACAGCGGATCGAAGGCGTAGGCGTCCTCGAGGAAGGCGCCGAAACGGGAGGAGGCCCCGGCTTGTTGCGCGGCGTCGGCGTCCCAGCGGTCGGCGGGGATCTCGCCCACGGCTTCGCGACCCTTGAGCAGGTTTTGCCAAAAGGTTTCCAGGTCCTCGGCGCCGGGATGGCGCGCGCTGAGGCCGATGATCGCCACCGCGTCGCGGTAAGGATCTTCTGGTTCGGCTTGGGGTTGCTCGGGTGAGGGGGCGGTTGGCCGCGGCGCCTCGGTTACCCTTGCCGCGGCCTGTGTTTGGGCGGTTGCCGGGGATGAGGCTGTTGGTTCGATCCAATTCCGGCAGGTCGCAGCGTGGTTTTCCAGCAGAAAATCACCCAAATCGGCGAGGTTCAAATATTGGTAAAACAAGGTTTTGGACAAAGCCCCGAAGACCCGTTCCAAGGCGTCGGTGAGTTCCATGGTCAGCACCGAATCGATGCCGTAACTGTCGAGCGCCTCGTCGGGATCGATCTCGGCGGGGTCCATTCCGATGGTTTGGCCCAGCAACGCGCACAGCCGATCCTGTAAGGGTTCGCGCAAGGCCGCGGGGTCGACCCGGTCGACCCGGTCGACTCGGTCGACTCGGTCGACTCGGTCGACTCTGGCAACCCTGGCGACTGAGTCGCCGGTGGCTTGGTTTTGGGATTTTGGCGACGTCGTTTGGGTCAGGTTCTCGCGAATCACCGCGGCGTCGCCCTCCACGACCATCAGCCGCTGCATCCCCTGTGCGAGGCTGTGGCGCAGGGCAAACACGCCGTTTTCTGTTTGTAGCGGCGCCGCACCGGTGCGGCGTCGCATCAACCGTTCCGAGGCGGCGTCCATGCGCATGCCACCCTCGCGCCACAACGGCCAATTAATGGCGATGAACCGACCGCCCTCGCGCGCGGCAAGCGCGTCCATAAACCCATTGGCGGCGGCGTAATCGGCCTGGCCGACGTTGCCGAAGGCGCCCGCGCCCGACGAGAACAGCGCAATAAAGTCGAGGTCCCAATCGCGGGTAAGCCGCGCCAGGTGGGCGGTGCCCGCGACCTTGGGGGCGAGCACGGCGCGAAAATCCTCGGTGGTTTTGTTCAAAATAAACCCATCGCGAATCAGACCCGCGCAATGCACCATCCCATTCAAACGCCCTTTCCAGGGGTGAAGCAAGGCGGCGACCGCTTCCGCACGGGCCATGTCAACCCGGTGGTAGCTGACCCGAGCGCCCAGGGCTTCCAGGGCCTGCATCTGGGCACGGCGTTTTTGGCTCAACCGCGAACGGCCGGTCAGGATCAAGGTGACGGCTTGGGTGGTTGTCGCGATGTCGCGCGCAACCGTCAAACCGAGCGCGCCCAAGCCGCCGGTGATCAGGTAGGCGCCGCCGGTTTTCCACGGTGGGGCGGCGGCTTCAGCGTCCGCGGCAAACCCGGCCTGTTCGCGCCAAACCGGACGTTCCAGGCGACCCTCGCGCAAGCGAACATGGGCTTCGGTCATATGGAGGCTTGCCGCGTCAAGGAATTCCGCACATGTTTTCGGCGTCGCTTCAATCAACTGGCACAGAAGGTCCGGGTTCTCCTGGCGCGCGGTGCGCAGCAGCCCGCTTAATCCGGCGTAGCAGGCCGCGCTTCCAAGGGGAACCACCACCTGGACCCGTGTTTTCCCGACCCGCGCTTCAAACAAACGGCGAAGCTGTTCAAACAGCGCAACGGCGATTTCGGCATAAGCTTCTTCCGGCGTCGCTCCTTCGGGTTTCGACAGGTGAACCACGCCCTCCCTTTCCCAGGTGGGCAGGTCACAGGCAAAGATGACGCGTTTGAGATCGTCTCGTGCCACGCCTTTTTCTTCGATTGCTTCCCAAACCGGTGCCCAGGCTAACATCTCGGTCGCCTGGGGTTCCGCGCGCTCGCTTTGGGCAGGCGCCGACACAACCCGGTCCGGTTTGGCCTCGGTTTGGGTCGTTTGCATGCGGTAGACGTCCCCGGCGAACGGGTAACCCGGCAGGCTCACCCGGCGCCGGCCGCGACCGGCGTGTCGCTCGCGCCAATTGACCGCGCCACCGGCAACCCAAAAGGCCGTAAGCTGTTCAAGTGATTCGCCGCATGACTGATTGGGCGGTTCCCCGTCGACCTGACCGCGCAACCTTGTTTTGCCGTCGAACGGACCGTTCGGGGCTGCCACCAAAGCGCGCAGGTGATCCGCCAATTCGGCAAAATCCGCGGCGATGCAGGCAAAACGATGCTTCATCGCGCGGCGGCCGACCTGAAGCGTGTAGGCCAAATCAGCCAGCGCTGTTTGTCCTAAGCAGGGACAAGTCTCGTGGTTTGCGCGTGCCACTGCTTCGGCTAGTTCGGCGAGGTCGCGGAAGGCGCCAAGGTCGGACCAGTCCAAGTGAGGGAACGCCGCGTTCACTCGGGCACGCAGAGCTTCCCGTTGCATTGGCGGGACCCGGTCATCATCGCAGGGTTCGCCGGCTTGGATTTCTTCCGGGGCGGCGTCCATCACCTCCGCGAGCATGGCGCGCAACTGACCCAAACAGGCCTGACGTTGTTCGCAAGCCGTCGGCGCCGCCACGGAAAACCGCGCTTCAACATGGGCCAAAAGCTGTTCGGCCTGTTGCTGCAGACCTTCAGCATCTCGCGCTGAAAGCAGGACGGCGACCGCTTCCTTCGCCACGCTGGGATTCTCCGCCGGCGCCGCGTACGCTTCCAACACCACATGGGCGTTGCCGCCGCCGGCGCCGAAGGACGAAACACAGGCGATGCGGTTGATCGGGTTGCCCTCCGCGTCGCTTGGGTTCCAAGGTTCCAGATCCTGCTGCACGTAAAACGGGGTGCTCGGAAAATCGATTTGGCGGTTGCGGGTGGCCGCGTGCAGCGAAGGCACCAAGGTGCCGTGTTTCATTTGCAGCAATATCTTGCAAATGCCGGAGATGCCCGCCGCGGCTTCAAGATGGCCGATGTTGCTTTTAACCGAGCCGAGGCTGCAAAAGGCGGTGTCGCCCGTGTCGGGCGCAAATGCGCGGGTCAGGCCGCGCACCTCAATCGGATCGCCCAGCGCCGTGCCCGTCCCGTGGGCTTCCACGTAACTGACCTCGCGCGCGGAAACCCCGGCGCGGTCCAAGGCCTCGCGGATCAGCGCGCGGTGGGCCTCGGGGTTGGGCACGGTGAAGCCGTTGGTGCGGCCGCCGTGGTTGATGGCCGATCCGCGGATCACGGCCACAATCGCGTCGCCGTCGGCCTCCGCGCGGGACAACGGCTTGAGCAGCAGCGTGCCCACGCCTTCACCTGGCACCATGCCGTTGGCGCCGTCGCCGAAGGAACGGCAGCGGCCGTCCGGTGACAGGAACTGACCGGCCGCCAGCACCGCGAAGTGCGAGGGATCCACATAGGCGTTGACGCCGCCGGCCAGAGCCACGCTGCACTCGCCGTCGCGCAGATGGCGGCAGGCCTCGTGGACCGCGACCAGCGAGGACGAGCACATGGTGTCGATGGGGAAGCTGGGGCCGTTGAAATCAAAGCTGTAGGAAATGCGGTTGGCCATGGATGCGAAGGTGCCGGGGTAGGGATCGTAGCCGGCTTTGGTTACGCCGATAAAGACGCCGACCCTTTCGTCGGCGAGGCTTTCGGGTGTGTAACCCGCGTCTTCCATCGCGTGCCACGCGTTTTGGAGCAGGATGCGTTCCTTCGGATTCATCAACACCGCTTCGCGCGGCGCGATGCCGAAAAAGCGCGCGTCGAAACGGTACAAATCTTTGATGAAGCCGCCCCAGCGGCCGTAGCTGCGCCCTGACGCAACCGCGGCCTTGGGATCGGGCTCGAAAAATTCGTCGGACCAACGTTCGGCCGGAACCTCGTCGATGCAATCGCGGCCGGCGCGTAGGTTTTCCCAAAAACCGTCCAGGTCGGGGGCGTGGGGGAAGGACCCGGCCACGCCGATGACGGCGATGGGTTCATCGACCCGCGAAGGTTGAATCCTTTTTGTCCGGCTCGGTTTGTCCGCCGCGACGCCGCCCTGTTGTTGCGCCAAAAAGGCGACCAGTTTGCGCGGTGTGGTGAACTCAAAGAACTGTGAAGGTTCGACCTGGAGCCCGTGGCGGCGGTTCAGGGTTTCCGCGAGCTGCATCACCAGCAGCGAGTCAAAACCCAGATCGCCGAAAGCCGTGTCGAGGTTGATCGCGGCCGCTTCGATTTTCAACTGGGCCGCCAGCAGACCGCGCACCAGGTGTTCGGCTTGCTCGCGCGTTTGGGCTGCGGCCGAGGACGAGACCTCGGCTTGATGCGTCTCGGCGTCGAACCAACAATCGATGCGTTGGAAGGGGTGTCCCGGCAGGTGCAGGCGAGGCGCATCAGATTGAGGCCATTGAACTTGCTCCCCGTTGACCCAGGCTTGGGCCAGGACCGAGGGATCGTTTGGATTCGTGGTGGAAGCGGGTTCTGGCTGTTTTACAAAAACGCCGTCGGGAACCTTGCCGTTACACCAAGCCGCCGCCCGTTCGCGCCAGGCCGCAAAGGTGCGCGCCGTGAAGGCGACGCGGTGGGCCATGGCGTCGCGGCCGAATTGCAGGGTGCGCGCCACCGAGGCGAGCGGTTGCTGTTCCGCCGCGGCCAGAATGCGCTCCAGCTTGGCGCGACAGCCCGCGGCTGAATCGGCCGAAATCGGCAGGACCAGCGTGGTTTCCGCCGCCGGCATCGGTGTTTTGCCCCGGTATTCCTCAATCAAGAGGTGGGCGTTGCTGCCGCCGGCGCCGTAGCTGTGCAGGCCGGCCAAACGGGGTCGTGTGCCCGCGGGCCAGGCGCTTTGTCCCTGCGCGGCGCGGCAGGGTTGACCCGCATCTTCCAAATCCGCGCTGAGCCCTTCAAACCCAAGGATGCCGGGAATCTGTTCGCCGCGCAGGGCGCCGATGATTTTGAAGAGCGCGCCCAAGGCCGAGGCCGCGTGCATGTGCCCGCAAAAGGGTTTTAAGGTGCTGATCCGGCAGTTTCCGGGTGCGAGGGTGACGCCGCGTTCCTCGGCCAAGATGCGCAAGGCTTGGTTACAGGCTTCCCATTCGGCGATATCCGCCACCGGGTTGCCCATGCCTTGCGCCTCGATGTAACCCAGCTCGCGTGGGTCGATGCCGGCGCGGCGGTAACAATCCGCGATCAGCGCGGCGTGGGTGGCGATGTTCGGCGCGGCAATCGAAACCCCGCCGCGGCCGTTGTAGTTGACCGCGCTGCCGCGAATCAAGGCGTACACCGCGTCGCCGTCGCGTTCGGCACGGGACAGGGGTTTGAGTAGCACGCTGCCGACCCCTTCCGCGCGCAGAAACCCTTTGGCCGCTGGGCCGAAGGAACGCACCGTGGGTTCCGGGCTCATTTGGCCCGAGCGCGAGAGCGCGATAAAAGGTTCGGGCCGCAGGATCAGGTTGGCGGCGCCGACCACGGCCTGTTCCGCCTCACCGGCGCGCAGCGCTTGCACCGCGCGGTGGAGGGCCGCCGCGCCGCTGGAACACAGCGTGTTGATCCATTCGCTCGGCCCGTGGAAATCGAAATGGTGCGAGAGCGTGTTGGCCAAAAACGCCGTTGGGGTGTAGGTTACGTCGTCGGGGAGGCCGTGCGCCAACAAACAGCCGTGGTATTCGTCGTTTTCCAGGCCGAGGAACAGGCCCACTTTGCGGCCCTTCAGCGCGGCCGGCGCGTGGCCCGCGTCTTCGAGCGTGTGGTAGATCGACATCAACAGCAGGCGTGTGCGGGGATCCAGGAAATCGGCATGGCGCGGTAAGGTCTCAAAAAATGCCGGATCGTAACCGCGCACGTTGGGAATGAAACCACCCCAGCGGGTGGCCGAGCGGTCGGGATCTTTTCCGCTGGGATCGTAAAAATTGCTTTGGTCAAAACGGTCCGCCGGGATTTCGCGAATCAGCGAATGGCCCGCCGCCAAGGCGCGCCAAAAGGCCTGCACCGAATCGCAGCTTGGCAACATGCCGGACAACCCGACGATGGCGATGGGTTCGAGCCGCGTGTCGGCCTCGGGTTGGCCGGGCGTCTGCTTGTCCGCCGCGGCTTTCATGGCGCGCAGTTTGGCGGCCAGTTTTTGGCCCGCCGTTTGGTCGCATGCCGCTTCTCCCGTTTTGGAAGCCGACCCTTTTCCGAGCTCGCGCAAGCGGGCGGCGATGCGGTTGCGTTGTTCCTGACTCATGACGTCACACTCCGTCCGGTTTGGGCGCCGACCTGCTCAACCAGGAAGGTGGCGAAGGCGTCTACCGTGGGATGGTCGATTAACCATTGGGGTTGGATTTCCCGTTTGAGGCGTTTTTGGAGCCGGGTGGCCAACTGCATCGCCCCGACCGAGTCCATGCCGTAGATGGAAAAGTTGGTGGTGGGGTCGATCTCGGCAACGCGCATCACTTGGGAAAAGGTTTCGCGCACCAGGTCGACCATCTGTTGTTGGGCGTCGGCCGTTTGGCTCGGTCCGGCCGTGGCGCCGATATCGCCGGCGTCGGCAAACAGCAGCGCCTCAATGCGGTTCACCCATGTGGCGGGCAGGTTCTCCAAATCCTCCGGGGCCAACGCCTCGGCAATGTCACTGCTCACGTCTTCACCGGCCGCTTGGCGGTGTTCCCAGCGTTTGATTTTGGCGAGGAGTGGGTCGACCGGGGCCGGCGCGGCTGAAGGCGCGGGACCTTCTTCCTCCGGGAAGGCATTGAGGCAAATGCCGAATTCGCGCGCCACCCGTTCGCGGTCCTGCACGCCCATCAGGCCGATGACCGGATCGGCTTCGGTCGCGCGGCGTGAGGCCAGCCCCGATTCAATCGCGGCGAAGCCGGCGTCGACGCCGATCAAGCTGTACCCCGCGTCTTGTAGTTGGGCACGGGTTTCGGGAAACAGCCTGTCTTGCAGCCAGGGTCCCCAGGCTTGGGTCAGCGAAACCCCGGAGCGGCGGCCCAGCGCCACCAGCTTTTGCCGGTAGCGGGCGAAGGCGTTTTGGAAGGCGGTGGCGTAGGCGTAATCGGCGGAGCCGGCGACGCCGAAGGCGCCCAGCGAGGAAAACGACAGGAAAAAGTCGAGCGGTTCGTCGCGGGTCAGTTCATCGAGGAGCAGGGTGCCTTGGACCTTGGTTTGGATGACCCGTGCGAAGGAGGCCCAGTCCTTCATGGCGATCATGCGGTCCTCGTGGGTGCGGGCCAGGTTGGCCACGCCGTGGATCGGGCCCAGTTGTTGGATGGTGGACCAAGCGGTGGAGAGGGCCGCGCGGTCGGTGATGTCGACGGAGATCGGGTGGACCTCGGCGCCCAGGGTTTCCAGTTCACGGTGGAAATCGGCCGATTCGGCGACGGGTCGGCGCGAGAGCAGAATCAAACGCGCCTGGTAGCGGCGTGCCAGCTCGCGGCAGAAGCGGCCACCGATGTAGCCGGCGGCCCCGGCCACGACATAGGTCGCCTTGGGTTTGAACACCGACGTTTTCGCGGGCGGCGGGGCGGTGGCTTCGCTCAGGCGGCGCACCGCGCGGTGTTCGCCTTGGTAACGGATCTCCAGGTTTTGGCGGGACCCGGTCAGCACCGCCTCGCTGAGCAGCCATTCGCGCAGGAGGACCTGGGCCGCGGTGAGCGTGGGTTCCCCGTCGTAATAACGAATCAGTTTCCAGGTGTGGCCCGCGTTTTCCAGCATGGCGGCGCGCAGGAAGCCGGACAAGGCTTCACAATCCAGGCGTGGGTTTAAACTGTTGCCCTGGTAGAGGAAATAGATTTGGACCTTGTCTTCCCAGCCCTGTTGCATGAGGGTGCGCGCGAGGTTGAACAGTTGGTTGACGTCGCGGGCGGCCGGGTCGGTGATCCGCGTGGTTTTTGGGAGGGCGGTCGGGAAAAGGACCACGTCGGGGACCACGGCGAAAAGATGGGTGGTCAGTTGGTCGACGTGCAGGGTTTGCAGCGGCAAGGAGGGAATGCCAACCGCGTGCGCGACCTTGTTGAGCAACGCGGTGAAGGCGGTGCGTTCGCCGTCGTCGGAGTACACCAACAGGATGTTTTGGTCCTGGTACCGCTTGAGCGCGCTGCCCCAGTCGAAATGGTTGGGCATCGGACGGGGGACCCATTCCTCTTTGAAATACAACCATTCCTTGGGGGCGGC
This sequence comes from Acanthopleuribacter pedis, assembly GCF_017377855.1. Taxonomy (GTDB): domain Bacteria; phylum Acidobacteriota; class Holophagae; order Acanthopleuribacterales; family Acanthopleuribacteraceae; genus Acanthopleuribacter; species Acanthopleuribacter pedis. The sequence goes on along the minus strand of NZ_JAFREP010000010.1, from coordinate 121,287 downwards.
GATTTCGGTGTTCGCCGCGGGCAAGGTCGCCGGCACCGCGGTCTCGGGAGCGGCGATGGTTTTTTGTTCGGCTGCATCCGGCCAATAGCGTTCTTTGGCGAAAGGATAAACCGGCAGCGATAGGCGACCGTGGCCCGCCGCGAACAAGGTTTCATAAGCCAGGCGGTAGCCCTGCAAGTACAGTTCCCCGATCGCTTCCAGGTGTTCCACATAGGTGGCGGCGTCGCCCGCGCGGCACTGTTCCAGACAATGGTTGCCGTAGTCGCGCAGCGTGGCTTTTTCGCGGTGGCCGGTGGCCGGCAGGGTCGCCGTTTGTACCCGAGCCGCCGCGCCTTGTTCCTGCCAGGTGCTGAGTTGGCCGACCAGTTCCGCGCCTGTTGTCACCGTGCAGACCAGGCGATGGGCCTGGTGTTTGCGGCCGACGAACAAGGTGAAACTCAGGTTGCCCAGATCAAATCCCGCGTGCTCGCGGCACCAGGTGACTTGGTTGGCAACCAGTTCGCGAAGTTGCGCCTCGGTGCGGGCGCTAAACACCACCAGGTAGGCCGGGTTGACGGGGTGGACCCGCTGGAGCGGCGGTGCCTCGCGCAGGACCAGGTGCGCGTTGGTGCCGCTGAACCCGAAGCCGCTGATCGCCGCGCGTCGCGGTATATTTGGCGCGGTGGTCCAGGGTCGCGTTTCGGTATTGACGTAAAAAGGGGTTCCGTCAAAGTGAATGTTGGGGTTGCCCTCTTGGAAGTGGAGCGAAGGCGGGATGTGGCGATGGCGCATCGCCAGCAGGATTTTGAGGATTCCGGCCATGCCCGCGCCGGTGGCCACGTGGCCGATGTTGGTTTTGACCGAACCCAGCGCGCAAAAAGCCGTGTCGTCGGTAAAGCGACGGAAGGCGTTGGTCAGTGCTTCGTATTCGATGGGGTCGCCGAGGATGGTGCCGGTCCCGTGGGCTTCGACCATGTGGATATCGCGTGGGTCGATGCCGAACCGTTGGTAGACCATGGTTTCCAGGCGTTCCTGCGACAGCGCGCTCGGCGCGGTAATGCCGTTGGAGGTGCCGTCTTGGTTGACGCCGCTGCCGTCGATGACGCCGTGGATGGGATCGCCGTCCGCGATAGCGTCCGCCAAACGTTTCAGCACGATCACCCCGCAACCCTCGCCCGGAACAAATCCGTCGGCGCGGCTGTCGAAGGTGTGGCAGCGGCCGGTGGGCGAGAGCATGCCCGCGCGGGTTGCCATCAATTGGAATTCGGGGGTGCTCTGCACAAAAACGCCGCCGGCAAGGGCCATGTCCGTTTCACCCAACCACAAGCCCTGACAGGCGAGGTGGGTCGCCACCAGCGAACTGGAACAGGCGGTGTCGACCGTGATCGCCGGGCCTTGTAGGTCGAGGTGGTAGGCGATGCGCGCCGGGGTAATCGAGTTGGCGTTGCCCCAGAAACCCTGCGCCGGGATGTCACCCTTGAACAGGTCGAGGTAATCGGATTCGCCGCAGGCCATGTAGACCCCGCAGGCCGAACCGGCCAGGCCCGAACCGGCGTAACCCGCGTCTTCCAGCGCCTTCCAAGCTTCTTCTAGGAAGAGGCGTTGCTGGGGATCGGTGTACAGGGCTTCCGTGCCGGAGATTTTGAAAAAGAGCGGATCAAACGAGGCCACGTCCTCCAAAAAGCCGCCGTGCAAGCAGACCGGGTGGCCTTCCTGATCCGGGGTTTTGGAAAGATCCCAGCGCGTGATTTTTGAAACCAGGTCGTCGCCGTTTTTGAGGTGTTCCCAAAAGGCGTCGAGGTTGGGTGATTGGGCGAACCGCCCGCTCATGCCGATGATCGCGATGGGTTGGCGCGTGCCCGCTTCGCTTGGCGCCGTGATGCCGGCCGCGGCCGGGGTTGTGGCTGCCGGCGAGGGGGTTGAAGCGACGGGAGGCCGTGGCACGGGTGGTGTCTTTTGGGGGACGCTGATCTGGTTGCCGAAGCGGGCGACAATGTGATCGGCCATCAACTGCACCGAGTTGTAGTCGAACAAACGGGTGGTGCTGAGCGCGATGCCCAGGTCGTCGTTGATGTCGGCAATCAGGTTGGAACCAGTGATGGAATCGACGCCGTAATCGGCGAACGAATCCTCGTGGTTGATGCGCGTTGGTTCCATGCCCAGCGCTTCGCCGAGACGATCCAGGAGCACGGCCAACACGCGATCTGCTACCGCGCCGGGACGCGGGGCGGCCGGTTGCGCCGATGCGCTTGGTTCGGCCGGTTGCATCCGTGCCGCGAAACGCTTGAGAATAAAGGCCGTCATTCTCGCGACCGAGTTGTGGTCGAACAGGCTGGTGGTGTTGAGGTCGATGCCCAGATCCGCGTTGATATCCGCGATCAGGTTGGCGCCGGTGATGGAGTCGACGCCGTAATCCGCAAAAGAAGCTTCCTCATCAATGCGCGCCGCGGCCAAGTCCAATGCCGCGCTAAGGTGTTTTTTCAGGGTCTCGCGAACCCGTGCCTCGGCGCCGGCCACCACGGCGGAGGTGACCTGGTTTTCGGGAGTCGTAAGCCGGCTTTCGGCGCCGGCGACCTCGGCGTTTGCCCGCTGAAGCGGTGGCGGGCCGCCGCGGGTCGGGCGCGGCACGGTGCAGCGTTCCGCCACAATAATCTGCTGGCCGGTGATCTCCGCGGAAGGTACGGGGAACAACACCGGCCCCACTTCCTCACCCAGCACCTGTTGCCAACGTTCCGTCGGCAGCAACGGCGAGCCTGGCAGCCGCAGGTCGGCGTCCTCGTAGTACGACCAGCCGTCAAACAGGCCGAAAACCAATGTGTTAAAGATGGTTTTTTCAATACCCTCGTTGAGAATCACAATGCCGCCCCGTTTCAGTGCCGCGGCGGTGTGGCGCAAGGTGCGGCGAATGTCCTGGGTGGCGTGCAACACGTTGGCGGCGATGGCGATGTCGTAGGTGCCCGTTTCAAAACCCTGTTCCGCCAACGGCTTTTCGATGTTGCAAATGCGGTATTCCAGGTACGGCGCATCCGGGCCATAGTGCTTTTCCGCGTGTTTCAAAAACGCCTTGGACAGATCCGTATAGCAGTAGCTTGCGATGTGCTCGGCCACCGGTTTCAGGTGCGGCAATACAATGGCGGTGGTGCCGCCGGTGCCCGCGCCGATCTCGATGATGCGAATCCGCGCGTTGGGGTCCTGGCGCCGTTTTTCCTCGATGAAGGTTTTGGCGGCCTCGGCCGCGATGCGGTTGAGCGTGTCCGGCACCTCGTTGTTTTTGTACAGCCCCTCCATCTTTTCCATCGAGGCCTTGGGGAACAAGACGTCGGTGACCAGAACCGCGCCGGTCAGGATCTCGGGCAAACGGCGCATGCAATCACCGGTCAAAACCACCGCGGTTTGGAGCTCGGGCACGCGGTTAAAGGTTTGGGCCAAATCGGACCAGCGTTGCCACAGCACCGCATCCGCTTCCAGCGCCTCGGCCTGGGCCGTGGGGCGAATCCCGGCGGCGTCGCCTTCCAGGTAACCGGTTTCCGTCAATACGCCCACCGCCTCTTGCCACCAGCGGTCGAACTTGTCCAGAATCCCCGCCTCCCGGCGCATGGCCGTGGGGTCCATCGCGACAGCAGAGCGGAAGGCGCCGCGCGCGCGCAGTTGCACGAACAACAGCTTGACCAGCCATTGGTTAAAGGTCTCGATGATTTCGGGATCGCGGGTTTGTAACACGGCTTCGAGTTTGGCCTCGTAGGGACCCATGTTGCGCGTCAAACGCGCGAGCATCAGGCCGTTGGTAGGCGCGACGGGTTCCACCGCCGGCTGGGCCGCGTCCGGTTGGGGCGCCGGCGGGCCGTCAAACCAGGCCACCGGGCAGGGTTCCTTCGCAAAGGGATAGCCGGGCAGCGCGAGCCGTTGGGGTTGTCGACCGCGAACCAGAAGTTGCCAATCGAAATCGGCGCCCTGTACCCAGAGTTCGGCCAAGGTTTGGCGACGTCCCTCGGCCAACCAGCGGTCAACGAGTTCGGGTGCCTGCTGCAGATCGAGCGTTTGGCGGTTTTTACCGGCGCGGCCCGAGAACAGGCCGGGATGGTGTTCATCTCGGCCGAAGGCTGCCAGAGCGGCCAAAAGTTCCTCGCAGGTTTCGGCAACCACGGCCAGCCGTTGGTCCATGGCTTCACGGCCGACTTGGAGCGTGTACGCCAAATCCCGCGGCGAAAGCGCGTGTGCAACGACCGGCGTTGCGGCGGTGTCGCCAAGGCCCGCTTCGGCCAACAGCCCCGCCGCGGCGGCCAGGGTTTCCGCCGCCAGGAAATCGCGCGTTGAGAGCGACAGGGCGAAGTGGTCCTGTACACGTTCCATCAACACAATGCGGTGGATCGGTTCAATCCCGGCCTCTTGAAAGCGCTGGTCATCGCCAAAGCCCTCGGGCAACCCACAAATGAGGTCGAGTTGTTCGCGGAGTTGTTGGACCAACGCCGGATCGGCGAGGGTCCGCGGCGCGGTTGGCGCGGCTTGGGTGAGCCGAGCGGCCACAAAGTCGTGCAAATTGGCCGCGGCGGCTTTGAGCCGGCTTTGGTCGCGGGCCGACACCACAAAGACGTGTGGTTCGGGGTGGTCGGCGGCGGATACCGGCTGATTGTAGCCTTCCAACAGCAGGTGGGCGTTGGTGCCGCTGTACCCGAAGGAACTGACCGCGGCGAGGCGGGTCCCGCGGCGGTTGGCCGGCCAATCCTGCAGCACGGTGTTCACGTAAACCGGGCTTTTGTCGAAGTCGATGTGTTGGTTTTCGCGGTCAAAATGAATCGTTGGCGGCAGTTGGCGGTGTTTCAGCGCCTGCAACACCTTGATCACACTCAAGACCCCGGCCGCCGCTGCCGTGTGGCCGATGTTGCCTTTCACCGAGCCAATGGCGCAGAAGCGTTTTTGTTCGGTGACCGAAAAACTGTCGGTCAGGCCGTGGATCTCCACCGGATCGCCCAGGCGGGTGCCGGTCCCGTGGGCTTCGATCAAACCGATCTCTTCCACGTTGATGCCGGCCTGTTGGTAAACGTCGCGTTGCAAGCGGCTTTGGGCCAAATAACCCGGAACCGTGATGCCGGAGGTGAGCCCGTCTTGGTTGGTGTCCGAGGCGCGAATGATCGCGTGGATCGGGTTGCCGTCCCGTTGTGCGTCGGACAACCGTTTGAGCACGACCACGCCGACCCCGTCGCCGACGACGATGCCGTCGGCGCCGTCGTCGAAGGGGCGACAGCGGCCGCTGGGTGAGAGCATGCCGGCATTGCGCATCGAGAGGAAAATGTTGGGATCGCCCCAAATGCTGATGCCGCCCGCCAACGCCAAATCCACCTCGCCGTGGCGCAACGCCTTATACGCGAGGTCGATGGCGGTGAGTGAGGAGGAACAGGCGGTGTTGATCGCCAGCGCCGGGCCCTTGAGATCGAGGAAAAAGGAGAGGCGCGCGGCCAAAATGCTGTCGTCCGTGCCGAGCATGGCGAAATGGCTAAAATCCTCGTGGACCGGGGCGCTTTCGCCGCAGGTGCCGATGTAAACGCCGACCTTTTTGCCCGCGAGGGCCGCGGGGTTTTCGGCCGCGTTTTCCAGCGCGTGGTAACTCTCCTCTAACAAAATGCGCTGGGTGCAGTCCATCGCCGCCGCCTCCTTGGGCGAGATGCGGAAAAACAACGAATCGAAGTGGTTGGGATGGTCGATGGCGCCGTAATGGAAGGGGAAATCGCCCGCGCCCTGATCGCGGAAGAACTGTTGCCAGGCCGGGTTGGTGACGGCGCCGACGCAATCGCGGCCGTCGCGGATCAGTTCCCAGAAAGCCTCGCTGTTGTCCGCGCCCGCGCTGCGGCAGGCCATGCCGACAATCGCGATGGGGTCGTGTTGGTCGCGGTGGGGTGTGGGTGGCGGCGTTGCTTCGCGGCCTGCTTCGCGGTCTGCTGCGACGATGGGGGTGCGGGGCTGGTTCGACCGCGGCGTCGCGACCTTTTGCGCGGGGACCAGGGGCGCGAGGTGCTTGGTCAGCGCTTTGATGCTGGGACAGTCAAACACCAGGCTGGTGGGTAACGCGAGATCGTAGCGGGTATTCAGGGCTTCCAGCAGTTCGACCGCGTTCACCGAGTTCAGGCCCATTTGGTGGAAGTTCCCGATTTCGCGGATCTCGGTTGCCGGGATGCCGAGGATGCGGGCGAAGATCCCGACCACCTCGTTTTCTATGGTGGCGGCGGGCGCACCAACCGCCGTGGTTGATGCGTTCGGCCGCGCCGGATAGGCTTGGGGATTGCGGCGTAGCATGTCGGCAAGGGCCTCGGCGTAGGGCGTTTGCCGCGCGATTTTTTCGCGGTTGATGCGGTCCCGTTCTTCCGCCGCCATCCCCGTGTCCTTGCGCAGGCGGATTAGGTTGTAGCTGATCCACCCTTTTTCCAGGGCCGTGGATTGGTTGACGTGGTTGCGGAAGGTATCGACCACGACCGGGGCGTACCCGGCCAAGTTGGCCTCAAAGCCGGGATCGTGCAGGTAGTTGGCGATTTCGGGCGAGACATCCACCAGCGAATCGATGACCAGATGGTGATCGCCAAGCAGTTGGAGCCACTGCTTTTGGGTGGGAATGCTGATTTCCACCTTGGCGTCGACAATCGGGCCGCGCAGGTTGGCGATGAAGTCCATTAGCAGGATGTGCCCGCTCTCGGTTAAGGCGGACGTGAGGTTGCGGAACAGGGCCTGTTTGTCGCGGATGTGGAAGCTGACCTCAATACCGATAGCCAGCTCGTAGCGGGCCGGGAAGGCGTCGACCGCGCTGTTGCGGTGGTAGATGCGGGCGCGGTCGCCCAGGTTCATGTGGTTGATGCGGCGGTTGCCCAACTCGGCCTGGGCGCGGGTGATGGTGTAGCCGTGGGTTTCCAGGTGAGGATGGGCGGCGGCCAGTTGGATTACGTCGGTGCCGTGGCCGCAGCCGAAATCAAGCACGCGTCGCACGGCGCCGAAGTCCTCGCGGTAAAACAAAACCTGGCGCAGTTCGATCTGTTTTTGTTTTAACAGTTGGAAATGCTCGGGATGGGCCTCGGGGTTCAGCCAGGTGCGCGTCATGGAAAAGCCCGGTACTTTGGCGGGGAAGGGCGCAAAAGTGAGGTATTCCTCGCGGAAGGTGCCGTCGGTACCCTCGGTGCCGTGGCTGTAAAATTCGGCGGCTTTGTTTTCGTGAACCATGTTTTCTCCAGGGTTGCCGTTGAGGCGGATCGATTGGGCGGCAAAAGGATAAGGAGGGAGGCCGGCGCGGCGAGGTTTGCCGGGAAGGGACCAGTTCGCGCTTTTGCCGGCGACCCAGGCACGGGCCAGGGCGTAGGGATCGCGGGCGGTTTCGCTGCCGGTGGGGACCGTGGTTTCGAGGTGGCCTTCGAAGCAATCGGCGACCGTTTCGCCGCGTCGCCAAGCGCGCAGGCGGTTGATCAGGCCGGCGCGGTCCGGGCAAACCACGGCGAGGCGATGGGCCATGGGTTCGCGGCCGCTTTGCAGGCTGTACAGCAAGGCGTCGAAATCGCCCGCGTCCTTTTCCAGAAACCGCAACCAGAGATCGACATAGGTTTCCAGGCGTCCGCGGCGATGCGCGCTGAGCAAGAACACGGCCGGCGCGGGCGAGACGGTTTGGGGGTCGGCCGCTTGCGGTGCCGCCTCGACGACGAGGTGGGCGTTGACGCCGCCGGCGCCGATGCTGGTCACCCCGGCGCGCAAGGGCATTGTTTCGCCGTCGACCAGGACCGCTTCCCACGGGGCCGGTGTGTCGTGAAGTTGGAAGGGCAGGTCCTCAAAATTGATGTCGGGGTTGCGCTCGCCGCGCGGCGGGGTCGGCGGCAGCACCCGGTGTTGCAGGGCCAGGATGGTGCGGGTGAGTTGGGCGATGCCCGAAACTGCTTCGCCGTGGCCGATCACCGGTTTCAGGCTGCCGATGCGGTAAGCGCCCGCGGTGCCCGAGCGGTTGCCGAAGACCCGCGTGAGGGCGCTCATTTCGAGGGCGTCGCCCATTTGCGAGCCGTTGGCGGCCGATTCGATGAAGCTGATCGAACGGGGATCCACGCCCGCCGCGTCGAGCGCGGCGCGGATGACCTCGGCCTGTTGGTTGGGATTGGGCACGGTGTAGCCGCGGGTACGGCCGCCGTGGTTGACCGCGCTGCCGCGAATGACCGCGTAGATCGGGTCGCCGTCGCGACGGGCCTCGTCGAGCGGTTTGAGCACCAGCGCGCCAACCCCTTCGCCGGGAACGAAGCCGCGGCCGCCGTTCTCAAAGGCGGGGCAGTGGGCCGAATCGGCGATGATCATGCCGGCGGAGAGTGCGGCGTAGTTGGCGGGATGCAGGTAGAGGTTCACGCCGCCGGCGAGGGCCAGTCGGCCGCGTCCGCCGCGCAGGTATGCGCAGGCTTCATGGACCGCGACCAGCCCGGAGGAACACATGGTATCGACGGGAAGGCTCGGTCCTTTGAGGTTCAGCGCGTAGGAAACGCGGTTGGCGAGGGAGGCAAAGGAGGTGAGCGGCAGGGCGTCGGGGTCCTGGTCGTAGTAGAGTTGGAACCCTTGCTTGGTGATGCCCGCGAAGACGCCGGTGGCGCGGCGTTGTTCCTCCGTGAGCTTGGACGGGGCGTAACCCGCGTCCTCCATCGCGTGCCAAGCCGCTTGCAGGAACAGCCGTTCCTGGGGATCGATGCTCGCCGCCTCGCGCGGGGCCAGGTTGAAAAAGAGGGGATCGAAGGCGTAGGGATCGTCGAGGAAGGCGCCCCAGCGGCTGTAACTTTTTTTGAGCGCGCCGGCGCGGCCGGGGTCGGCACAAAAATGCTCGTCGGCGTTCCAGCGGTCGCCGGGGATGGTGCTGATCACCGGTTCCGCTTTGAGCAGGGTTTGCCAAAAACCGTCCAAATCCTCGCTGCCTGGATACCGGCCGCTCAAGCCGATGACGGCAATCGCTTGGCCGCGGTCGTTGTGGACGCGCGATGGGGAAGTTGGGTTCTTGTTGGCGACGGGGGGCGGCCCATCGGCCGGGATGTCGGCGGTGGCACCGGTCCAGGCCGCGCAGGCGGCCGGGTGCTTGCTTGCCAAATGGGTGGCTAGCGCGTCCAGGGTACCGTGTTCGTAAAACAGGGTTCTGGAAACCGGACCCACGGCTTTTTCCAGGGCTTGGTTCAGCCAAGTGATCACGAGCGAATCGATGCCGTAGTGTTCCAAGGGTTCGCGGGCGTTGATGCGGTCCGTGTCGAGGCGGGTCACCTCGGCGAACAATTGGGTTAGCCTGGCCAACGTGGCCGCCTGCAGCGCGGCGGGTTCGGTTTCGGTTCCGGTTTCGGTTTCGGCGCGATCCTTGGTGTTCCGGGATTGGCGTTGATCGGTGAGGTAATCGCGCGCGAATCGGGCGGGATCGCCGTGGAGCAGGAGCAGGCGCGGTGTTTGACGCTGCAAGGCACCGCCCAGTGCGGCCAGGGCGTCGGGGGTTTCGAGGGGAACCAGGCCGGTGAATGCGCGCAGTGCTTCCAGCGCGGTGTTGTCCAGCCGCATGCCGCCCTCGCGCAGGTAGGGCAGGTTCAGCGAAAGGATGCGTCGGCCCGCGGCGGCGCGCCACGCGGCGTAGTGGTCCATAAACCCATTGGCGGCGGCGTAATCGCTTTGACCGGGGTTGCCGACCACCGCGGCGGTGGAGGAAAGCAACACCAGTTTGCTGCCGTGGGCCGCGGTGGCCTGATCCAGGTTGAGGGTGCCGCGAACCTTGGCGGCGAGCACCGCCGCGTCGGCGCGGTTTTTGTTGCGAATCAGCGCGTCGCGCAGGATGCCGGCCCCGTGGAACACCGCGTCGAGGCGACCGTGTTCCGCGATGATTTGTGCGATTAGGCTTTGGACCGCCGCGCGGTCGCCGACGTCCAGTGTTCTGTGGGTCCAGGTCGCTTGCGCCCCTTGCGGTGCCGGCGAGCGGCCGGCCAGGATCACGCGTGCCCGCGGCGCCCGTGCGCTGATCTCACGGGCCAGCAGGGTGCCGATGCCGCCGCGACCGCCGCTGATTAGGTAGACCCCGTCTTCCCGCCAGGTGTCGGGCGTGGTTTCGGTATGGGTTGATACCGGCGCCGGCTGGAGTACCTCGCGGCGTCCCGCGACGTAGCGAACCAGGGTGTCCCAGGGGCGGCGCGCGTTTTCGCCATGGCGCGCTAAATCCGCGGCCGTCGTTAAGATGATTTGCGCGTACAGTTCCGGTTGTTCCAATTGGGCCGTTTGCAACAGGCCGGTCAAGCCCAGGAACGGATGCTCGGGGTTGTCACTCACCAGTAGCACCTGCATTAAGGTGGCACCTTGACCGGGTTGGGTTAGGGCGTCGCGAACCTGGTCGAAGACTTGGCCCACCAAACCCTCGTAATCGGCGGCGAGATCTTGGCCGCCGACTTCCAAGCGAACCGCGCCCTCGATCTGGTGGCGGTTACCGCCGTCGGTTTCGCACAACAACAGCATGCGACGGGTAAACGCCGGCGTGTTGGCTTCCGGCACGGCAGGTTGCGGGCGCCATTGCGGTTCAAAGTACTGGACCACGGAAAGGGAATTTTGGTGAACCGGCGCGTCTTGTTCCTCAGGGGGATGTTGCGGTTCAACGGTTTGGACTACGGCACGGGGATTATGGTGAACCGAAGCTTCTTGTTCCTCCGGCCGCCAGTACCGTTCCCGTGCAAAAGCATAGCCTGGCAAATGGATGCGGCGTGGGCTCGGCTCTTCCCCGTGCAGGTCTTGCCAAGCAATCTCACCACCCGCAACCCAGGCGGCGGCCAAGCGATCCAGGTCGCCGCTTACCGGTACGGCATCGGCGCCGGCTTCGGCGCGGCCGAACCAGGTCGCGGGTGGTCGCTCGCCGCGGCAAAAGGCGGTTAATCGGGTTTTTAGGGTGGCGATGTCGGGCACCACCATGGCCAGTCGTTGGTTCATGGCGGTGCGGCCGGTCTGGAGCGTGTAGGCCACATCGCCGAGGCTGAGACCGTCGTGCAGGGCGTCCCGCAATGTGGCGGCGGTTTCGCGCAGGCGCGCGGCGTCCATCGCCGAAACCACGATTAAATGGGGTTTTTCCGAAACGACCGCGCGGGGGACCGGATCGGCTTCCCGAACGACCAGGTGGACGTTGGTGCCGCTGTGCCCGAAGGAATTCATGGCCGCGGTCAGGCGCGCGCCGTGCCAAGGGGTGGTTTCGCTTTGGACCTTAAAGGCGCTGCCCGCGAAATCAATCAACGGATTCAGCTCCTTAAAACCCGCCATCCCCGGCAACAGGCGGTGTTTCATGGAGAGCAGAATTTTGACCAGGCCGAGCGCACCCGCCGCGGCGGAAGTGTGGCCGATGTGGGCCTTGGCGCTGCCCACCGTGCAGAAACCTTGTTTGTCGGTAAAACGGCGGAAGGCGCGCACCAGGGCGTTGGCCTCGACCGGATCGCCCAGGCGGGTGCCCGTGCCGTGGGCTTCCACGTAACTGATGGTTTCTGGATCGATGCCGTTGCGCTGGTACAGGTCGGCGATCAGGCGTTCCTGGGCCGGACCCGACGGGGCGGTGAGCCCGTTGCCGGCGCCGTCCTGGTTCATCGCCGAGGCCGTAATCACGCCGTGGATCGGATCGCTGTCGGCAACCGCGTCCGCCAGTCGTTTGAGGGCGACCAGGGCCACGCCCTCGGAAAACACCGTGCCGTCCGCCGCGGCGTCGAAAGTGTGGCAACGGCCGCTGGGCGAGAGCATGCCGAGCGCGTCGAGGGTGGCGAGCAGGCGCCGGTCCAACACGGCAAACACGCCGCCGGCCAAGGCCATCTCGCATGCGCCGGAGCGCAGGCTCTCACAAGCGAGGTGAATTGCCGAGGCGCCGGAAGAACAGCCCGTGTTGACCACCAGCGCCGGACCGTGCAGGTTGAGGAAGTAGGCGAGGCGCGAGGCGGCGAGCGAGTCGGAGGAACCGGTAAAGGTTTCGTGGAAGTAGGCGCTGGGTTCGGCGCCGATGAACAAGCCGACCTGGGATCCGGCCAGGCTTTTGGGGTTGTAACCCGCATTTTCCAGGCATTTCCAGCCTTCCTGCATCACCAGGCGTTGGTGGGGGTTCATGGATTCCGCCTCGCGCGGTGCGATACGGAAAAAGACCGGGTCAAAGCAGGCGCGGTCTTCCAACAACCCGTCGTGGTGGGTGCCGTCCGCCGGATTGCCGGCAAAGCCGACAGAGTCGCCACTGGCGACGCCGTTTACCAAGTTGTGCCAAAAGGTATCGAGATCGCGGGCACCTGGGCATTGGCCCGACATGCCGATTACGGCGATTTCCTCCTCGGCCGGAATTGGAGAGGCTTGGCGCGCGGGGCGTGCGACGGTGAGCGGACCTTCAATGCTTAGGGTTTCAGGTGTTTGGGGAGGTGTCGGTTCGCTGGGTGCCGTGGGCGCGAAACGGTCCGCGTGTTGTTCGGCCAAATGAGCGGCGAGCGTATCGGTGTTGGCGTAGTCGAACAGGATCGCCGTGTTGAGCTGGATGTCGAGCGTTTCCGCGATGCGGTTGACAAAACCCACGCCGAGGATTGAGTCGACCCCGTACTCGGAAAAAGCGATGTCGCCCTCGATTTCGGCAGGTTCCAGTTTCATGGTTTCCGCGAGGCTGTCGCGGATCAGGGCCGCCGCGGCCCCCTGGGCTTGCTTCGCGTTGGCGCCGGTTCCGGTCTGTTTGCACGCGGGTCGCGCGGCTCGGGTGTGCGCGGCTTTGGTCGTTGAAGGCACCTGGGTTTTGGCGGTCACCCTCGTTTCGGCCGCCGGCGGGGTTTCGGGGTGGGTTTGAAACAGGCCGTTGCTCCGGGCGACCACCACCTGCAGGCCACGGTCATGGAGAACCTCGCCCGGAAAGCTAACACCATTAAATCCAGACTCATGAAGTACGCGTAGCCAGGATTTGGGGGCGAGTCCCGGACTGCCGGGAATGCGCAGGTTTGTGTCTTGGTAGCGCCACCAACCTTCCAACAGACCAAAGGTAAGATGGGCGAACAGGGAATGGCCGCTGATTTCATTGAGGAACAGCATCCCGTTGGGACGGAGCAAGGCTTTGACGTGGGCAAGGGTGGTGCGCATGGCGCGGGTGGCGTGGAGCACGTTGGCCGCAATGACGATATCGTAGCCGCCGGCTTGGAAACCTTGTTGTTCGGGTGGTTGTTCGATGTTGAGGATGCCGCCTTTGACAAAGGGGTAATCCGGGGTGAAGTGGGTGTCCGCGTGCATCAGAAAGGCTTGGGACAGGTCGGTGTAGCGGTATTCGTCGATGTGGGCGGCAAAAGGTTGCAGTTTTGGCAGGATCGCCGCCGTGGTGCCGCCCGTGCCCGCGCCGATTTCGATGAGGTTGAAGCGGGCCCGCGGTTCGGTTTGCAGGCGTTGGTCCAGGTAGGTCGCGACCTGGTCCGCGAGCAAGCGGTTGATGGTTTTGGAGAGCGCATCCGCCGCGTAAATCGCTTCGACCTTGGCCGGCGACCCCTTGGGGAACAGCACATCGGTGGCGGGAACGGCGCCGGTCAATACGTCTGGCAACGCCTCCAGGCATTCGCCCGCCAATGCTGCTTGGGCGTGCAACCGCGCGGGGAATGGGGTGTGCTCCGCTTGGTGCGCGGCTGTGTCTGCCGCGTTGGGTGCCGTGATCTGACCGTCAACCACCTGAATCAGGCCGTGGTGTTTGAGGAACAACAGGCTCTCCCGCCACCAGCGCCGGTGTTCGTCGCGAATGCCGGCGCGTTGGCGCAGGGTTTCGGCCGCGGCCGCTGGTTGGTTGGGTTTTAGGATGTCCAGCTTGCGCAATTGATGAAGCAGCTTCTCCGCCATCCAGGTTTCGAAATCCTCGCCATTAACCGGGGCGGCGACCTGGATGGCTTTGGTGGGAGGCAGTACCACGGACGGGGCCGCTTTGCCGAGGCGGGCCGTTTCATCGAGCACACCCATCAACCGCCGCACTGGTTCGGTTGTGCGCAGGCACAGGATTCGCCAAGTGGTGCCCTGTTGCAACAAGTGGGTGAAGTGGGCGAAGGTGGCGGCGCCTTCGCCGTGCGTCAGCGCGCCGGCGCTACTTCCAAATCCGCCGGATCCAGTGCTTCCGTCGGAAACACCAGAGGCGCCATGATCCGCTTCGGCCTGCCAGAAACCCCAGTTGATGCAGCCGACGGGGAAGGGGGCTTTGCCCTGAAGTGAGGCGACATAGGTGTCGGCGAAGGTGATGCCGGCGGCGTAGGCCGAGAGATGGGCGGCGCCGGAGAAGGCAAAGTTTTGCGCGGAGGAAAAGAAACACAGGAAATCGAGCTGATGCCCGCGCAGGGCTTGGTAAAAGTTGATCGTACCTTGGGTTTTAACCTCGAGAATGCGGCGGAAGTCGGCCTCGGTGGTGGTGGCGACCGGGTTGTTGTGATCGAACACAATGCTGGAAAACACCGCGCCGTGCAGGACGGGCACATCGGAGCGGACGGCATCGAGCGCGGTTTGGAGCGCGGCCGGATCGGTGACGTCGGCCTGGTGGTAGGACAGGCGCCCGTCGAAGCCGGCCATGTGACGCCGCAGTTCGGGATCGTCGGCGGGACGGCGGCCGAACCAAATCACCCGCGCGTCCACCTCGCGATGCAGCCAACGGGTGACCGCGCTTCCCACGGTGCCGGCGCCACCGGCGATCAGGTACGCGCCGCCGCGGCGTAGGCCGGATAGCGCGGGCAGGTCAAAGGACACGAAGCGTTGGCGGAAACGCGCGCCGTCCTGAAGACGGGTGACCGCGCCGCGATCACAGGGCGGTTCGGTCAGGATCGCCGCGATCAAGGCCGCGTGTCGCTTGGTGTCGGTTAATTCCTCCCCGCACAAATCGACATGACGGAGTTGCAAGCGGTGATCGCCCTGAGCCGCCGCGTGGCACAGGCCGGTTAATCCGCCCGCGACCGGCTCGGCGGCAGGGTCGTACAGGGGATGGTTGTCCTGGGTGACCACGTGCAGGTGGAGCGCGCCGGGGTTGTGGGTGCGCAGGGCGCGCAGCAGCCGCAACAATGGGACGGCTTGCGGTTGCTGCTGATCGGATGCATGGTTCGGCGCCAGGAACACCAGGCGCTGGATGGGACCGAGGTCGGCAAGACAGGTGGCAAAACCGTTGGGGTCCGCGCTCCCGAAGGTGCGGATTTTGCCGTCGCCGATGGTTGTTTGCGGTCCGGGTTGCAGGCGTACCAAGCGATCACCGAACCGTTGTGCCAGGCCGTCGGCCAAACCATGGTCGGGCGCGGAAACCAGGACCACCGTTTCATCGGCATCCGGCAAGGCGGCGGGTTTTTGGGGTTGTTCGCGCCAAACTGGTAACCAGACCAGGTTGTCATCGCTTGGGCTTGCCGGCGATGCGCTGACGGCGGCCGGGCCGGCCCAGTATTTTTTGCTGTCGAACACACGCGGCGGCAGGCTGACGCGACGCCGTGGGGTTCCAGCGTGGAGGACCGACCAATCGGGATCGAGCCCGCGCACCCAATAACGCAGCAGGCGTTCCCCGTCTTTTTGTGCGAGCCAGGTGGGCAAGGCGTCGCGGAGGTCGTCAAGGGCGGGATCTTTGCCGGCGCGGCCGCGGTACAGCTCGGTTTCGCCCGCGAGCCAGTTCTCCAGTTGGGCCGCGGCATCTTCGGGCGTTTCGGCGATCAGGGCGAGGCGTTCGATCATGGCGTCGCGGCCGGTTTGCAGTGTGTACGCCACATCGCCCAAATCCAAACCATTACCCTGGCCGCGCAAGAAGGCCGCGAGGTTGGCGGCTTGGCCACGTAAGGCCCGTTCTTTTTTGGCAGAAATGAGTAGGTAGTGGTGTTTTTCTGCCGGCTTTTGCACTTTAGCTACTCGCGTTTCCGGCAGCGGCGTGCGGTACTCTTCCAGCACCAGGTGGGCGTTGACCCCGCCGAACCCGAAGGAACTCACCCCGGCGCGGCGCGGGATCTCCCGCCCGTCAGCGTTTTTCAAACGGGTCCAGGCGCGGTTCTGGTCGAGCAGGTAGAAGGGGCTGCTGTCCAAATCAATGTAGGGGTTCACCCTGTCGCGGTGGAGGTCGCCGACCAGGGTGCCGTGCTCCATTTGCAGCAGCACCTTGAGTAGCCCGGCGATGCCGGCCGCCATTTCCAGGTGGCCGATGTGGGTTTTGACCGCGCCCAAACCACAGTGGGGTTCGGACTGGGTGGCGGAACCGCCGTCGCGGTACAGCGTGGCAAAGGCTTTTTTCAAACCTTTGATTTCAATGGGATCACCCAATTTGGTGCCGGTGCCGTGGGTTTCCAGGTAGGTCACCGTGCGCGGATCCACCCCGGCGCGGCGGTAGGCGTCGACGAGCAGGTCGGCCTGGGCCTTGGGGTTGGGCGCGGTGAGGGAACTCGCGCGACCGCCGTGGTTTTCGGCGCTGCCGCGGATCACCGCGTAAATGGTGTCGCCGTCCGCCTCGGCCGCGGCCAGGGGTTTGAGGAACACCATGCCGACGCCTTCGCCGCGGCTGTAGCCGTCCGCTTGATCCGAGAAAGTTTTGCAACGGCCGTCTTTGCTCAACATACCCGCGCGGCTGAAACCGATGTGGTGCTCCGGGGTGAGGATGGTGTTGATCCCGCCGGCCACGGCCGCGTCACAATCGCCGGCGGCAATGGCGGTCGCGGCGCGGTGGATCGCCACCAGTGAGGAGGAACAAGAGGTTTCAATGGGTTCGCTCGGGCCGTGGATGTCGAGGAACCAGCTCATGCGGTTGGGACCGAGGGAGGGAATCGAGCCGGTGGCGCCAAAACCCTCGATGGCGGTGTCGCCGGCCATGATCAGGTTGTAGTAACCGCTGTCGGCCGTGCCGGCGAAGATGCCGGTTTTGCTGCCGGCCAGGGTTGCGCTGCTGTAACCCGCGTCTTCCATCGCCAGCCAAACGTAGGTCATTAACAGCCGTTGTTGCGGGTCCATTAATTCGGCTTCGCGCGGCGAAATGCCGAAAAATAGCGGGTCGAAGTCGGCGACGCCGTCGATAAAACCGCCCCAGCGCACGTCCGTTTTGTTGTCTTCTTTTTGGGGATCGCCGTAAATGGCGCGCCAGTCCCAGCGGTCGGCGGGAATTTCCACGATGCCGTCGCGGCCGGTCGTCAAGTTGTGCCAGAACGCGCTCAAATCCGCGGCGCCTGGCAGACGACCGGCGCGGCCGATGATCGCCACGGGAACCGTGCCACGCGACGTTTCGGTCTGCGCCGGGCGCGCGGCGCCGGTGGGTGCGGGTTCGCGTGGTGTTTCGGTTTGCGCCGGGCGCGCTGTGCCGGCGGGTGTGGGTTCTGAACCCGTGACCGGTTTGGTCGCTTGGAACGCTTTGAAGGGTGGGACGTCTTTGAGGACGGGTGGCGGGGTCATGGTTTGCGCCGCAAGTGCGCGCGGGTCGGCTTTCGCGCGGATGAAGGCGGCGAGTTCGGCCGGGGTGGCGAAATCAAACATATCGGGGGGATGGGTTTTGAGCCCGAAACGCGCGTTGATTGCATCCGACAAAGCGACGATTTTCAGCGAATCAAAGCCGAATTCACTGACGCCGGTTTCCAAATCGATCTCCGTGATCGGGACCGCCAGCAGTTCGGCGAAGATGCGGCGCAAGCCCTGGTCCAGGTCGCTGTCGGTCCCTGCCGGCTCGGCTGAATCCGCGCCGGCCGTGACCGGGGCAAAAGTCGCTTGGGCCGGGGCAAACGTCGCTCGGGCCGAGGCGAGGGCCGCGGGCGTTACCGAGGCGGGCGCCTCGGTGAAGGTGGCTTGCGGCGCCGCTTTGCGACCCGGTTGGGTGCCGTCGCCGCCGGGGAAGTAGGAGACCTCGTGTTCAAAGGGGTAGGTCGGCAGCGGTACCTTGACCAGGCCGAAGGGATCGAGGATCGCGCCCCAGTCGAAACGGGGATTGTGCAGCCATTGGTCAATGAGTTCGGCGATGGTGTCGTCACCCAAGGCGGGCGGTTGGACGCGCGCCGCCTTTTTGGGGGCCCGTCCGTAACGTAGGCCCGCGCCGTCAACCGGTTGCGCGGGTAAGGCGCGCAGTTGCGCGACCAAATCCGCGCGCGAGCTTACTTCCAAGCCGAGCCGTACCGACAAACCGGAACGGGAGCGGTTGAGCGTGGCGACCACCCGGTCAAAACAGGTGTCGAAGTCGGGCCGGTCGGCCAAGAAATCGGCCAGTTCGCGACAGCGTTGCATCAACGCGGCCGGGGTGCGCGCGGAGAGGCAAACCGGGTAACGGGTTAGCGGTAAAGCCCGGTTGAGATCGCGGGTTTCCAGGTGCTCCGACAACAGGACGTGAACCGTGGCGCCGGAGAAGTTAAAGGAATGCACGCCCGCGTAGCGCGCTTGGCCCGGAACCCGAGCGGGCGGCAAATCCCGCCGTTCGCGGTTCAAGTACAGTGGGCCGCGACGGTTGAGGTTCTCGTTGACGCGGTTGATGTGCAGCGAGGCGGGGATTTCCTTGTGGTGCAGGACCATCAACGCCTTCAGCAAACCGGCAATGCCCGCGGCGGCCTCGGTGTGGCCGATGTTGGATTTAATCGAACCCACGCCACAGTGTTTTTCAAGGGGATCAAGTCCGGCCTCGCGGGTCAGTTCCTTGAGCGCGCGGGCCATGCCGTTGTATTCCAGGGCGTCGCCCATTTTGGTGCCCGAGCCGTGGGCTTCGATGTAGGCCAGATCGCGCGGGTCGATGTCGGCCTCGCGGTAGACCTGTTTGATCAGGGCCACGTGTTTGCTGTTGTTGGGTTGGGTGTAGAAAAAGGCGCGACCACCGTGGTTGGTGCCGCCGCCGCGGATCACGCCGTACACCGAATCGCCGTCGCGCAGGGCGTCGGCGTAGGGTTTGAGGTAGACCGCCGCCACCATTTCGCCTTTGGCCCAGCCGTCGCCCTCGTCGGAGAAGGTTTTGCAGCGCCAATCTTTGGAGAGGTAATCCATGGCGTTGTACATGTGGTAACCGGTCGCGGTGCAAATGAAACTGACGCCGCCGGCGACGGCCGCGCTACAGCGCCCGTCCTGAATCGCCTTGGCGGCCATGTCGACCGCATAGAGCGAACTGCAACAGGCGGTGTCGACGATTTGACTGGGGCCGTTGAGGTTATAGAAATACGAGGTGCGGTTGGCGATGCCCGCCAGCGAGGCGCCGGTCCCCTCGTGGACCATGGAAATGGGGTATGCGCAATCTTCCAGGAACGCGCGGTAATCGTTGCCCAAGGCACCGACGTAGACGCCGATGTTCTGCTCGGCAAAACCGAGGGGATCGTAACCGGCGTCCTCGAACATGGACCAGGTCGCCTCCAGGAACAGGCGTTGCTGCGGGTCCATCGCCATCACTTCTTCACGACCGTATTGGAAGAAATCGGCGTCGAAGCGGTCGGCGTTGTTGATGAAACCGCCGTACAACCCGCCCAGGTCGCCGACCTCACGGGCATAGGTCGCGTACACGGAGGATCGGCGAGGTTCGGGATATTCGCCGATCAGATCTTTGCCGGCGAGGATTTTTTGCCAGAAATCGTGGAATCCGGCGGCGCCGGGGAAGGAACCACCCATGCCGACGACGGCCACGTCGCCGGGGGCCGCTTTTGCCTGGCTTTTTTGACGGACCGGCGCGGTGGCGGTACCGGGCGTTGGTGCCTTCTTCGGTTCAGGTGTGGGTTTGACCAAACCCGCGGCGGCCAGAGCCTCGGGGAATTCGTCGACCAGAAAGGCCGCCACCTCGTTAATGTTGGTGTACTCGAACATGGTGGTGGGCGGCATGTCGATCTTCAATCGTCGACTAAATTGGTCGGTCAGTTCATTGACGGCGAGGGAGTCCAGACCCAGCGGTTCCAGGCTTTCGTCCAGCGGCACCTCGGTTAGGTCGCATTTCAGGAAAGCGGCAATCGCGCGGCGCAGTTCGGCGATGAGCGCGGAACCTAAATTGGGGGCGTTGGCGGCAGGTGGCATAACGGGCTCCGGGGCGGGTGCGGATGGTTGCGGGGACGTCGCCAAGCTCTCAAAGGTTTTGACAAACAGGCCCTCGAAGACGGCGAACAGGGTGCCTTCCCCGTCTTCCAACGAAAGGTCGTAGCGGTTCAGGCGGCCGGGGCGTTCGCGCACGGCAAGGAACAGCGCTTTGTTCGGGTCGATTTCGCGCAAATGGTGGAAGCTGTCAATCGAGAAAGGAATCGCGGGTGCGGCCTGGTCGTTCATGGCGAAACCGACGCAACCAAGCAGCGCGCTGTCGAGAAAGGGAACCTCGGCCAAATGGGGTACCTGGCGATCCTGGGGGGCGAGGCGGTTGATCATCAGCTCGCTGACACGGTATAGCGCTTGGGTGCGGCGGAAATCGGGGCCGTGTTGTTGGCGCGTGGCTGGATCATTGGCGCGTCGCCAAAAAGCCTCGCCCGAGATGTGGACGGGTCCGCCGGGTTTGCCGTGAATCTGGGCCGGAACATCGATGCCTTGTGGGCTGCGTTCCCGCGCCAGCCGTCCTTTGCAGAACAAGGTGGTTTCTCCGCGACGGGTTACCCGGAAACGGCCGTCCGCGTCAAAGGCAAACACCAGCACCGCACGGGGTTCCTCCAGCGCGAAGGGGCGCAGCCAGGCCAGGTTGTGCAGCGAACAGGTGGTTTGACCAAACACCACGCGGTTGATGCGGGTCAGCAACGCGAGCACGGCCGCCCCTGGCAGGATCGGGGTGTCGTCGACCCGGTGTTGCGCGATGAAATAATCGTCCTGGTACAGGGTCACGGCCACGGTGGCGGTATCGCCCTCGCGCGTGATTTCAAAACGATCCTCGATGGTTGCGGCCGGCGGCGTAACCGGTGCATTTTTTCGTTTCAAGCGTTGCACCGGTCCCATGAAGGGAATCGGCGGCAGCGGCAGGGTTTGGAACGGCGCCGTGGGAAGCCGGGCCTCCCCACCTTCCAACCAGGTCGCCGCATCGCCTTCGACCGACGCGAGCGGCTCGCCCGCCAGAAAAGAATCGCAGCAGGCCAGGAACTCGCCCATCGTACGAACCGCGAAGGCGACCCGCGTCTTTTGGTTTCGTTCCCGCGCGGCAAGGGTTTGTGAAAGGGCGTGCAGGATGCTGTTTTCGTCGCCGAGCAACGCCGCGTAGCGATTTTGGTGGGAGGCCTCCGCCATATGGTCACGCAAGCGTTGCACCGCGGCGCGCAGGGTCGCGTCATTGCCCGCGCTCAGCAGCATGGTAAAAGGCGCGCCGCCGGTCGCCCGGATCAACGCGGTGCGCGGCGGGCGGGCGAGGGCCACATGGGCGTTGGTGCCGCCCAGCCCGTAGGCCAGCATGCTTATATATAATGTAGGAGCCTCGCTCAAGGCGCGGTTTTCCGAGAGCACCTCAAGGTGGGATGTTTGCTGATCAAAAACCGGATCGGTCCGTTCAAAATGCAGGGTGGCGGGTACCGTGCCGTGGTGGAGCGCCAAGGCGCATTTGGTCAGTTGGGCCATGCCGCCGGAACCCTCGCCAAAACCGATGTTGGCCTTCACCGAACCAATCGGAACGGTGTCGCCGGGTTGCAAACGGTGTTTCAAGCTGTCCTGACAGGCGTGCAGTTCGACGACGTCGGCCTCGCTGCCGGCACCGTGTCCCTCGATGTAGGCCAATTGGCCGGGCTGCAGGTCGAGCCGCGACCAGGTGGTGTCCAGCAGTTCGCTCAAGGCGCGCGCGGCGGGCATGGTCAGGTGCCCGGAGCGGTTGCCGTGGTGGTTGACGTCGCTACCCGCGACCAGGGCGTAGATGTAATCGCCCGCGGCCAAGGCGGCGGAAAGCGGTTTGATCATCAACGCACCGACGCCCTCGCCGATGTTTTCCCCGTTGGCGGGATAAGAAAAGGGATTGCAGCGGTTGCTCCGATTGAGAATGCCCAGCTTGGACAAGTCGATCACGCGCGCGGGCGTGAGCAGCAGGCTGACCCCGCCGATAATCGCCTGTTCGCAGTCGCCGGAACGAATCGCTTGCACGGCGCGGTGCAGCGCCACCAGCACGGTGGAACAGGCGGTATCGTAGACCTCGCTCGGGCCGTTTAAGCCAAGAATGTAGGAAATGCGGTTGGCGAACAACGCCCCGACCGTGCCGGTACCCAGGTAGATCTCGCTCGCCTTCTCAACCTCCAGTTCCCGCAGCAAATCGCCGTATTCGTGGTTGTAGAAGGAAACAAACACGCCGGTTTTGGCGTTGACCCAGCGCGGCCGGTAGCCCGCGTTTTCGATGCAGGACCACACGGTTTCCAACAACAGCCGCATGTGGGGATCCATGACCTCGGCCTCGCGGTTGGAAATCCCGAAAAAACGCGCGTCGAAGCGGTAGATGTCGTCGAGCAAACCGAAGTGGCGGATATCGGTTTTGCCGACCTCGGTTTTGGGGTCACCCGCGACCGCGGCGGCGTCGTAGCGGTCGTTGCCGATGTCCCGCAAGCTGTTGCGGTTTTCAATCAGGTTGCGCCAAAACTGATCGAGGTCGGCCGCGCCGGGATAACGTCCCGCCAAACCCACCATGGCCATGGGTTCGCTTGGGTTTTCCCGCGCTTGCGCGCCGGCCCCGTTTTGGGGGGCCTCGTTCGGCGTCTCGCGAAACAAAGCCGCGAGCTGTCGGCGTTTGGCGTCAATGTTCATCGATGATCCCCGCGCGTCTGGACGTTGGTTCGTGGGTTGGCGGTTGGGCTGGGCTGGGTCATGAGTGGGCTCCGGGGCTTAAGGGTTGCGTTTGATGTAGGGCGCGATTAATTCTTTGAGGTAGGGCAGCGACTGGTGGACGACGTCGTAGTCGACCCCGAAATCCACCAGGCAGGCGATGTCGTCGACACCGACGTCGATGGCTTCTTCGATGATGGTGCGGCCGTGCTCAATGCCGCCGAAGATGCCGCTGGTTTTGAAGTAACGCTGGTAGGCGTAGGCCAGGATTTTTTGTTTCTCTTCTTCCGTGACCGTTTCGCCGGGCACCACCGCCGCTTTGACGTGGGCGTCCAAGGCGCTTTTGATGTAGGCCTTAAAGGGTTCCTCCACCTCGCGCTGCACCAGGTCCATGTCGGGGTGGACGAGGGTGTGCAGCATCAACGACACCACGCCCGCCTGGGGATCGTGGCCGGCCTCTTTACGTGCCTGGCGGTAAAGCTGAATGGGTTTGCGCATCGCTTCCAAATTGTTGCCGTAGAGCATGGTGAAGATGTTGTAACCTTGGCGGCCGGCGTGGATGAAGGCGTCGTGGTTTTTGGCAACCAACAACCACACATTCAGTTCCTTTTGGACGGGGCGCGGGAACACCTTGATCGGGAAATCCTCGCCGCCCGGACCGGGATAGGTCAGCTCCTCGCCACGCCACAGGCGGCGCACCTGTTCGATCCGTTCCGAACAGATCTCGCGGCGGTTTTCGTAGTTGTCCGGCGCCAGGATGAAGTCGGGTTTGTTCCAGCCGGAGCCGAAACCCAGGTCGACCCGGCCGCCGGAAAGGATGTCGTTCATGGCCCACCATTCGACGACCTCGGTGGGATGGTGCAGCGGCAGCGACACACCGGCGGTGCGGAAGCGGATGTTTTTGGTTTGCGGAATCAGGTAGGCCGCCATCACCGCCGAGTTGGCGTAGATCGAACCAAACTCGTAAAAGTGCCGTTCCGGCAGGTAGATCGAACAAAAACCTTCGCGGTCGGCGAACAGGGTAACGTCGCGCATGAAGTTGTATTTTTGCTCGTCGGAGACGTCCTTGCGCACATCCGAAAAGAACAGAAAACTGAAGGCGATTTTCTGATCGACCGGGGTGTGGCGGGTCGGCGCGGGTTGGTGGGCCCGCGTGGGTTCCGGCCGGCTCGTCCGGGGTTTGATGCCTAAAAGTTCTTCAACTGTTGCGCCCATGGTGTTCCTCTCAATTCATGACGGGCCGCGTTTGGGCGGCCAAATGTTGGGATAAGCTGCGAATGGTCGGGAAATCAATCAGCCATTGGGCGTCGATTTCCCGCGCGAGTTTTTTCTCCAGCATCACGGTGAGCCGCATGCCGGAAATGGAGTCCAGACCGTAGTCCGGGAAGCTATGGGTGTCGCTGACGTCCTCGATTTCGAGAACCGCGACCAGCGCGTCACGGATGGCGGCGGCGATGGGTTTGGCGGCCGAGGAGGACGGTGCCGGGTCGGGTTGTGGTGCCGGATCAAGTTCAGGCCCAGATTCCGGCGCAACACTTGCCGCCGCGGCTTCCGTTGGAAAAAGGAGCTTGTGCAGGCGCGCGACCAGGTCGCCGGCCAGCCCGGCGATTTCCCGTTCGTGAATGAACGCGCGCATGGTGTCGATGGTGAGTGGGTAGCCGCGACCTTGTTGCGCTTCCCAGCGTGCGATTTGCGTGGCAATGACGGCGGCGCGGGTGGTTGGTTGGCTTTCGCGTAGACCCAAGCCTTGCAACACTTTGTCGCGATCAGCCACGCCCATTAATCCCAAGGCGGCCGACGCGTGCAGGCAACCACTTGTGATGATTGGGAAGGCCGCGGTCATGTCGATGGGATCGTAACCGGATTCGCGGATCACCTTTTCGCGATTGGCGGGCAGGTAGCGGTCGACGGTCCAAAAGCCCCAGCACAAGGCACCGGTGTGGCCCGCGCGGCGGCCCGCCTGCTGTTCGGCGCGGCGCCAAACGGCAAAGGCGTTTTGGAAGGCGGCGGAATAACCGTAATCGGCCGAGCCGCGAATGCCGAAAGCGCCCATCGAGGAGAACAACACGAAGAAGTCGAGCGGTTCGGCGGCGGTGAGTTCGTCCAGGTACAGGGTGCCCGCGACCTTGGCGCGTTTGACGCGGCGGAAACTGTCCCAGGTTTTGGTAAGGATGGGCGCGTCTTCCACCAGGCGGGCCAGGTGGATCACGCCGTGAAGGGGGCCGACCTCGCTTTTGATGCGGGTGAGGGTTTGTTTTAAGGCGGCGCGATCACCGATATCCACCGCGTGGTAGGCGACCGCGGCGCCCAGCTTCTCGAGTTCGCGGCAGGTGGCGCGGCGTTGTTCATCCAGCGCCCCGCGCGAGAGAATCACCAGGCGCGCACGATAGCGTTGCGCCAACTCGCGGCAAAGCAATTCGCCGACGGGCCCGAGTCCGCCGGTTAACAGGTAGGTCGCACCTTCGCGGAAAAGGGACGTGTCGGTTTGCGGCATCGCGGTTTCTTCAAGCTTGGCGACAAGCCGTTGATCGCCGCGGTAACGCACCGACTGGAAGGGTTCCGCGTTGTCGTCGGATCCAGCCAGCCATTCCTGGAGCACGATCTGGGCGGGCGTGACCGATAAGAATGGGTCGGCCTCAATGCAGGTCCAGCGATGGCGCGCGTTTTCCAACACGGCCGATTTCAAGAAACCGTCCAGCGCTTGCAGGTCCAAACGGGGAATGGCCGTTTGATGGAAATGAACCATTTGCAGCGGTTTGTTCCAAGCCGTTTGCATGAAAACGTGGCTGAGGTGGAAGACCGTCGCCACCTCGTCTTCGGCGGGTTGCGGCGTTGTCGACACGGGGCGTTGCGGTTGGAGCAAAAACACCACATCGGGTCGCGCGGCAAAGGAGAAATCGGCGTTGATCCGGTTGGGGGTGACCGTGTCGACTTGGAAACCTTGGGTCAGGGATTGGCTCAGTTGCGTGAGCAGGTCGCGCAACGGGGCGGTGTCCTCGCTTTCGCCGATGAGGGCAATGCGCCGGCCGTCTTGCTTGCGGAGCGCGGCCTGCCAGTCGCGGTTCTCGGGAAGGTTTTGGGCCGACCAGGTTTCCGCGACGGCCAGCCATTCCATGTCGGGTTCGGCGGCGGGTGCGACCGCCGGGGAAGCAACCATCGCCGGGATGGTCACCGGCGGCTGTTTCTCCGGTAGCCAGTAGCGTTTGCGGGCAAAGGGATAGCTTGGCAGGTTGACGCGGAAGGGGCGTTGCGCGGGGTTCGGCCAGAGTTGCGCCCAATCGGGATCGGCGCCTTCGACCCAGGCCTTCAGCAGTTGGTCGAAACGGCGCGCCGCCAACCAGGCCGCGAGGGTTTCCCGCGGCGCCGCGGTCGCGTCCTCGGCGACGGTACCGAGGAAAAGGGTGCTGTGCTGCTCTCCGTTGAGGAAGCGCTGTAAGCCCGTGCGCAAGCCGTCGTAATCGGCGACGAGCAGGCCGAGCCGCGCCGGCATGGCCTCGCGACCGACCATTAAGGTGTAGGCGGTGTCGACCAAAGGTGGCCGCGTCTCCTGGGTGGGGCGTGCCCATTGGCGACAGATTTCGGCGATGGTGGCGCCGGTGGGGATCTGTTGCGACACGGCGACTTTTCCGGCCAGGCGTTCCAACAACGCGGTGCGGTGTACCGGTTCAATGCCGACTTCTTCCAGGGGCTCGTCTCGATCCAGTTCCGCGGCGTCGACCTGGAGCAGCGCGGCCAGCTCGTCGCGCACCAAGGTTTCCAACTCGGTGTCGGCCACACCGTCAAAGCGCTCCAGCCAGGCCAGCAGTTGCGTCGCTTGGGCACGCAAACGGTCCTCGTTGATCGCCGAAAGCAGGATCGGCTGATTGCCGCCCGCGTCGCGGCGTTCGGGGCGCTGGGCCTCGCGGATGACCAAGTGGGCGTTGGCGCCGCCCGCGCCGAACGAGGAGATCCCCGCCACACGGGGCGCGCCGCTCGCCGGTTGCGGCCAGGGGCGCAAGCTTTGGTTGACCACGAAGGGCGTGGCCTCGAAATCGATGTTGGGGTTGAGCGTGGCCGAGTGGAGCGACGGCGCCACCTGACCGTGTTTCATTTGCAGCAGGACTTTGGTGACCCCGGCGATGCCCGCCGCCGATTCGCAATGGCCGATGTTGGACTTGGCGGAACCCAAAAGGCAGAAACCGGTGTGGTCGGTATCGCGGCCGAAGGCACGGGTTAAGCCG
Organism: Acanthopleuribacter pedis; assembly: GCF_017377855.1. Classification (GTDB taxonomy): domain Bacteria; phylum Acidobacteriota; class Holophagae; order Acanthopleuribacterales; family Acanthopleuribacteraceae; genus Acanthopleuribacter; species Acanthopleuribacter pedis. The sequence continues at coordinate 94,468 of NZ_JAFREP010000010.1, read as the reverse complement.
TTGATTTCGATGGGGTCGCCCAATTTGGTGCCGGTACCGTGGGCTTCGATATAGGAAAGGTCCGCGGCCGACACACCGGCCTCGGCAAGTGCCTCGGCGATGACCGCCTCCTGGGCGCGGGGGTTGGGCACGGTGTAACCGTTGGTTTTGCCGTCGTGGTTGACCGCGCTGCCGAGGATCACCCCGTAAATGGGGTCGTGGTCCCGTTGGGCGTCGTCCAGGCGTTTGAGCAGGGCCACGCCCACGCCTTCACCAGGGATATAGCCGTCGCCGCCTTGGCCGAAACTCTCGCAGTAGCCGCGGTTGGAAATGAAGCGGCTGTCGCTGAGGATGGTGTACTTGTTGGGGTGCAGGTTGAGGTTGACACCGCCCGCGAAGGCCATGTCGGTGCGGCCCTGCCGCAAATCGCGCATGGCGAGGTCGAGGCAGGTCAGCGAGCTGGAGCACATGGTGTCGACGGTCATGCTGGGCCCGCGCAGGTTAAGGGTGTAGGACACGCGGTTGGCAATGCTGGCGTACAGGTTGGAGGTAGCGGTTTTGCGGCCCTCGCGGCTGGCTTGCAGGCCGATCAGTTGGTATTCGCCATACATCACCCCGGCATACACGCCGACCCGTTCCGGTAAGGCGTCGCGGCGGTAACCCGCGTCTTCCATCGCCTGCCAACAGCTTTCCAGGAACAGGCGCTCTTGGGGATCCATGAAACGGGCGTCCCGTGGGGCGATGTTAAAGAAGCGGGGATCGAAACCGGCGACGTCGTCGAGGAAACCGCCCCAGCGCGACAGGTGGACGCCGGTTTGGCTGGAGTCCTCGCTGAACCAGTGACGCCAGTCCCAACGGTCGGCGGGCACCTCGGTGATGCTGTTGCGGCCCGCGGCCAGGTTTTGCCAAAAGGTTTCTAGATCGGGGGCTTGAGGATAACGCCCGGCCAGGCCGACCACCGCGATTTGGGCGTTGGGTTTGCGCTTGGGTGTGGCCGCGCTGATACGTGCTTTTGATGGGGCTCGGTGTTTCCGAGGTGCCTTTGCTTGGTCGCCGGCCGCGACCGCTTGCCGCGGCGCGGTTTGGTGCAGCAGTTCCTGCAAGCGCGTGCCGTGATGTTTTTGGAAATATTCGGCCAGTTCGGCCAAGGTCTGGTATTCGAAAAACAGCGTTTTGGAAAGCGAGCCGAACACGGTCTCCAAGGTGTTGGTCATCTGCATCACCAAAATGGAATCAATCCCGTAGCGTTCCAGGGGTTCTTCCACGCGGATGCGGTGTGGCGGCAGTTTGAGGGTTTCGGAGAGCAGGTTTTTGAAGTAGTCCTGGACTTGTGCCGCGTCCGTTGGGGCCGCATTGGTTGGAACGGCGTTTTCCGTCGGCGTCGGTTCCTCCCCGGTCACCACCGGTGCGGCCTCGACGGCCTGGCGCAGGCGCACGGGATCACCGTGGAGTACCAACAGGCGCGTCGCCCCGCTCGCCAAGCCGCCGTGAAGCGCGGCCAAACCCTGCTCGGTTGGGAGCGGTTGTTCGCCGCCGGCCCGGGCCAGGTGTTGGATGACGCTGGCGTCCGGGCGCATCCCGCCGTCGCGCCACAACGGCCAGTTCACCGAAAGTACGCGTAAGTCCGTGTGTGAGGCGGCGAAGGCGTCGAGGAACCCGTTGGCGGCGGCGTAGTCCGCTTGGCCGACGTTGCCAAACACGCCGCTGGTCGAGGAGAACAGCGCCAGGAAATCGACGGCGCCGGCGGCCTCGGCAAGGTGCAGGGTGCCTGCGACCTTGGGGGCGAGCACCGCGCGCAAGGCATCGGTTGATTTGTGCAGGATCAAGGCATCGTCCAACACCGCGGCGGCGTGGAAGATGCCGTGAAGCGCACCCTGCTCGCGGCGGATGGCACGGATGAGGTCGGTGACGGCGGCGCGGTCGGTGACGTCGCAGGTTCGGTAAAGAAAGCCGGCGGCGGCCGGTTCTTGGCTGGTCTGGGGGCGACGTCCCACCAAATAAACCACCGCCTCGGCCGCGTGGTTTCGGATGTCTTCCGCGAGCAGGTTGCCCAAAGCGCCTGAGCCGGTGATCAGGTAAACGCCCTTGTCGCGCAGCGCGTGCTTTGATGGTAACGGGGTCTCGCTTTCGACCCAGCCGGGGATCTCGCGCTCCTGACCGCGGTAGCGAACGTGGTCCTGTTCGGGTAACGCCGCCGAGGTCGCCAAAATATGTTGCAACGAGGTGGTTTGATCCCATTCGATGAGTTGCGTGATCAGACGCGGGTTCTCCTGGTGGGCGCCGCGCAACAGGCCGATCAGCCCGGCAAAGACACCGGCCGGCGCGGGTAACACGACTTGAAGCAGCATGGTGCCGGCGTCCTGGCGCCGCAGCATGTGTTGCACCGTTTCAAAAACCGCCGCGGCGGTTTCGGTATAGGCTTGTTCCGTCGGGCCGTCCACGGGCAGGCGTTCGGCGTCGGGGATGTCCGTCGGCAACGCGTGTAACACACGACGTTCGCTGTAAACGAGTGTGTTCAAATGGGCGGGTACGGTGACCGCCTGCCAAGTGGGTCGGTAACACAAGGTTTGTGGGCCGGCGGCCGTTTCCAGCAACCGCGAGGAAAAACCAAACAGCTTGACACGAAGGTTTCCTGCTTCGTCGCGCAGGTCGATGTCGCATTTGCGGATGCGGTTTTGGTTGGTGGCCCCGTTGGGACGCACCGTGGCCGTCATGGTTTGGGTGCAGGGGCCGAGGATATCGACGCGGTCCAGCGCAAAAGGCAGGGCGGGCGCGTTTTCCGCGTCGGGGACCAAGGCGGCCGATGCTTGGAGTGCGGCGTCCATCATTACGGGATGGAGCACAAAGGCGAGCGCCGGCGCGGCGGCGGGACGCTGGATTTCGGCGAGGAAGGTGCCGTCGGCCGCGGGGCGGCAGGCCCGCAAGGCGCGGTAGGCGGGGCCGTGGTGTAAACCGGATTCGCGGAAGGCCTGGTAAAACGCATCGGGATCGATGCTGTCGGCGTGGTCCTGCTGGGTTACCGGATTCGGTTCGTGCGCCGGTGTTTCGGTTATCCGGGCCGTGCCTTGGCAATGGACCACCCGTTCCCCGGGTTCGGTGCTGATTTCGAAATGGATCGGGCCGAGCGCCTCGTTTTGATCCGCATCTTCCAGACGCAGGCGGATGGTTACGGTTTGGCCTGCCTCACCAACGGCCAGCGGCGCGGCCCAAATCACATGTTCCAGGCGCATTGGGCGTTCGCGCTCGGCGTCGCCGGTTGCTTGCTGAATCGCCGCGCGGGCCATTTCAAGATAGGCGACGGCGGGCAGCACGGGCACGGGGCGATCCGCCAAAACGACGCGGTGATCGGCCAGAAAGAACTCTTGGCCGGTGAACCGCGTGGTGAACCGTTGTTCCCAAAAATCGGAGGTGTTGCGGTGGACGAGTGGGTGGATCAGGACGCTGTCCGAACCGTCGCCCGCCGACGGTGGCACAGGCGGCCCGTAGGTTTCGCGCGCGAAGGGGTAGCCTGGCAGCGGGATGCATTGGGCCGAGGGCAGGGGGGGCCAAGCGACCGCGACACCGTTGGCCCACAGACCGATGATTTTGTCCAAACGGCCCGCGGCGACCCACTTCGTCAACAGTTCGCGGGCGTCCGCGTCGTCGTTGAGCAGCGCGATGCCGGTTGCGCCCGCGCCGATCCGGCCCCGCAAAACCTTGCTTCGGTCGCCCGCTTCAAACGCGGCCAATGTCGCCCGAACCGAGCCCGTATGTTCGGCCACAAAAGCCAGGCGTTCTTCCATCGCTTGGCGACCGATTTGCAGCGTGTGGGCCAAGTTGTGGAGGTTGACGTCGGGGTGGTGGTCGAGGAAACGGCGCAGGTTGGCGACCACCCGGCGCAACGCGTCCTCATCGCGCGCGGAGAGCAGGATGGCGGCGGGTCCGAGGTCCATCGAATCGATGGGCTTCCTGTCGGGTGCTTCTTCCAGCACCGCGTGGGCGTTGGCGCCGCCCGCGCCAAACGAGGAGATACAGGCCAAACGCGACCGTTCGCGGCCGTCCACGACCGGCCGCGGCCAAGCCGTTGTTTCCTGTTGTAGGAAGAAGGGGCCGGCGGCGAAGTTGATGTCGGGATTGGGTTCGGCCGCGTGTAAGGTGGGCACCAGGGTGGCGTGCTGCATTTGGAGCAGCACCTTGGTGAGCCCGGCGATGCCGGCGGCGGCCTCGGTGTGACCGATGTTGGATTTCAGCGTACCCAAGGCGCAGGTGTTGGTTTGCTCGGTCGCAAACGCTTGGGTGAGCCCGGCGACCTCGATGGGATCACCGAGCGGCGTGCCGGTGCCGTGGGCTTCCACATAGGAAATCCACGCGGCGGGGATGGCCGCGCGGTCGAGGGCGTCGCGGATCATGGCGGCCTGGGCGTTGGGGTTGGGGACGGTGAAGCCGTGGGTGTGGCCGTCGTGGTTGACCGCGGTGGCGCGAATCACCCCGATGATGCGGTCACCGTCGCGTTGGGCGGCGGACAGGGGACGCAGCAGCACGGCGCCGACCCCTTCGCCGGGAACCATTCCGGTCGCGCCGGCGCCGAATCCGCGGCAACGGCCGTCCGCCGCGGTCATGTTGAGTTCGTTCAAAAGCTGGTACTTGTTGGCGTGGAGCGAGAGGTTGACGCCGCCGACCAAAGCGGCCTCGCATTCGCCGCGCGCTAAACTTGCCGCGGCAAGGTGCAGCGCGGTCAGGGAAGAGGAGCACAAGCTGTCGACCGCCATGCTGGGGCCGTGCAGGTCCAACACATGGGAAACGCGGTTGGCGATGGAACCGAGCGAGCTGTTGAGGGTCAGCCCGTCCGGGTGCGATGGATTGCTGAACAAGGCGTATTCGCCGTACATCACGCCGGTGAACACGCCGACGCGGCGCTGGAAGGTTTCGGTCAGGCGTTCCGGGGAATAACCCGCGTTTTCCAGGGTGTGCCACACGGTTTGCAGGAACAGCCGTTCCTGCGGGTCCATGCGTTCGGCCTCGCGCGGGTTGATGCTAAAAAACAGCGGATCAAAGGCGTAGACGTCGTCGAGGAACCCGCCCTGGGGGGCCGGGCCGGCGGGTGGGTTCAGGTTGTTCCAGCGATCCGCGGGCAGCGGGCCGACCGCATCGACACCTTGCTTCAAATTCTCCCAAAACGCGTCAAGATTCGGCGCGCCGGGGTAGCGGCCGCTAACCCCAATAACGGCAACAGGTTCGTTCTGAAGGTGGCGCGGCAGCGTCGCTGTTGCGCGTGGTTTTGCAACAGATTCGTTGCCTGAATCGAGGTAGGCGGCCAATTCAGCCAAGGTTTGGACTTCGAAAAACAGAGTTTTGGGCAGTTCGCCCCGTTCCGCCTCCAGGCGGGCGGTGAGGCGGGTGATCATGGCCGAGGTGAGGCCGTAGGCATCGAAGCGGGCTTGCTCATCGAGCCGCACGCGCGGGATTTCGGTGACCTCGGCGAACAGCGTTTTGAGTCGTTCTAGCAACGCGGAATGGGCGGGGTCGTTGTTGTCGCGCGCGGCGCCGGCAAACACGGCTTGCCCGGGGCGCGGCGCGGCGATGTGGTGGCGCTCCCCGGCGAAGGGATAGGTCGGCAAGGAGACACGGCGCGCATCGGCGGGGTAGCGCACCGTCACCGCGGTACCCGCGACCCATTGGCGCGCGGCGCCGTGCAGATCGTCGGCTTGAACCGCCGCGGTTTCGTTTGCGGTCGCGCTACCGAGGAAGGCGCCGTCCCCGTTTTCAAGGAATTGGGCCAGTGCTTTTTGCAGGGACGGGACGCTGTCGACAACCCAGGCGACCCGTTCGCGCCGGTGCTCGCGGCCGATATCGAGCGTGTAGGCGATATCGACGAGCCGCGGTTTGGGTTCGGTGCTCAGGAAGTCAAGCAGGTTGCGCGCCTGGCGTGTCCGTTGTTCGGGTGTTTGCGCGGAAAGGCGAATCAGGACCGGGCCGGAATGGGGCGCGCGGGGCGCGGCGGGCGCTTCTTCCAAGACCAGGTGCGCCGAGGCGCCGGTTGCGCCGAAGGCGTTGATCAGCGCGCGTCGGGGTTGCGCGCTACCGTCCGGGTTAAATTTGGGCTGCCAAGGTTCAAGTTCGGTGACCAGTTCGGGCCCGTTTTCGCCCCGCTCGATCATGGGGTTCCAGTTCGCGACCGCGGCGCTGGGGAAGCGTTGTCCGTGGCGAAGCTGCAACAGCACCCGCGCGATTTGCGACATCGCCGCGGCGGATTCCAAGTGACCGACCGAGGGTTTGACGGTGCCGACCCGCGGTGCGTGGCCCGCAAAAACCGCGTTCAGCGCGTTGAATTCGGCGGCGTCGGCCAAGGCCGCACCCGGCGCGGCGGCTTCGACGGTGTCGATGGAAGCGGCCGCAATTTGGTGCCGGTCCAGGGTTTCTTGAATGGAACGGCGGAAGGAATCCGCGGCCGGTGCACCAAAGCGGAAGGTGCGCCCGGTGTGGCCGATGCCGGTGGCGCGAATTAAGGCGTGGATGGTATCGCCGTCCCGCTCCGCCGCGGCCCGGGTTTTCACCAGCACCGCGCCCACGCCTTCCCCGGCGACCCAGCCGTCGGCCTCGCGGTCAAAGGCGCGGCACTGATCGCGCGGCGAGAGCATGTCGAGGTGGCGCAACAATCCCTGGTGGTAGCTATGGGTCATCAGGTTCACCCCGCCCACCAAGGCGGCATCCACCGCGCCGTCGCGCAGCGCGACACAGGCGTGGTGCAGCGCGGTTAAGGCGGAAGAGCAGGAGGTGTTGACGGCGACGCTGGGACCTTGCAAGTCAAAACAGTAGGAAATGCGGTTGGCGAGGGCGGCGTGATCGGCGGCGGCCTGTTCCGCCTCGGGTCGGCCCGCGGCGTCCGAGGAGAAATGTTGGTAGTCGTCCCACATCGCGCCCACGTAAACGCCGGTGCGGCCGGAAGCGCGCAACACCTGGGGCGGGAGGCCCGCGTCTTCCAAACAGGCGTAGGCGGTTTCCAGCAACAGCCGTTCCTGCGGGTCCATGGTGCGTGCTTCAACCGGGGTGATGCCGAAAAACAGGCAGTCGAAGCGTTCGATGTCGTCGAGAAAGCCGCCGAAATGTTCGCCGCCGCCCTGGTTGTGGTAACGCCCGTCGGCGTCGTAGCGGCGGGTGCTGAAGGCGGTTTTCCCGCTTTTGAGGTTTTTGCCAAAGGTGGTCAAATCGGGGGCGCCGGGGAAACGGCCCGCCGCGCCGACAATGGCGAGGTCCAGCATCGCGGTTGCGCTTTCGGGTTGTCGGTTCCCCGCCGGCTTTTGCGTGGCCGGGGGGCACGCCACAAAACGGCCGCCGACGAAGCTGTGAACCAGGCTTTCGTTTTCCGCCAAACCAAAATCGCCGCGAATCTTGTCGAACAACATGCCGCCGATGGGACAGATCCCGATGGAATGGCGCGCCTGCTGTTCCATTAAATACTGACCGAGGCGGCCCGCTTCCAGCAGCGCCGCGTAGGTGCTGTTCTCGCCAAACAGCGGTCGGAGCCGGCGTTCGTCGGCGAACAGGAACAGGGCGAAGCGGGCGCGGGCGGCGTGTTTGCGGTTGAACGGGGTGTAGCAATGTTTGAGGGGATGCGACAAGGCCGGCTTAACCCGCGTCAGCTCACCCAAGGCCGCGTCGTAGCGGTAAACACCCGCGTCGATGCCGACCACGCCGTTGGCGGGCACATAAACGCCGATCTTAAGCGCGGGCGTGAACCCCTGGCGTTCGTGGGTCGGGTTGGGTCGCAACAGGTTGAGGAAGGCGGCGAAATCAGCAAAAGGTACCGGTTCTTCCAAAAACGCGCGGCGGCTGGCCCGCAATGCGAATAGCCGGGGGTCAACCGGGGCCGTTTCCAAGCTCAGCGCTTCCAGCCCGGTGTCAAAACGGCGCAGGGCCGGTTTTTCCCGATGCAGCCGTTCGCTGATTTCCGGGGTGGGAAAGGTGCCGGTTTCGCGGGTGAGGAAGGTGGTGAAATCCAGGCTGGGTTGCTTGTCGGTATGACGCGCCGCGGTCCAGGGGTTGATCGCGGCTTGCATGTCGGCTGTCCCGCCCAACAGGCAGAGGAGAAACTGCTCGCTGGGTTCAGGTTGGAACAAAGTCGCGATTTCTTGGAAAGCTAGGTCACGTACCGCCGCGACGCTGAGGTCGAAGTCGCAGGCGTGGGCGGTCAACAGGTGCGCGATGTAACCGGCCTCAAGGACGGTGAGGCTGGGGGCGGCGTCTTGGTAGACAGGTTCAATCGCATCCATGTGGGCGACGAGGAACACGGCAAACGCCGCGTCGGCAAAGCGTTGTCGGTCGGGTTCGCCAAACAACTCGGCCGAGATCCGCGCGGGTCGCGTGACGGGCACCAATCTATGATCCACCGGATGGTGGTAATAGATTCCTGGTTGCATGCCCACGACCGCGCGAACGAGGACATAGGCGCGGATGGGGTTGAGGCCGCCGGCGGAAGCGTGGCGGTACTTGCCGTTGTGGCTTTTGAGCAAGGAAAGGAAACGACCGAGCCGACCGCGGTCGACGGGAAACGCCTCGCTTGGCGGCGTGGGCGTTTGATCCGAGGTGACCGGAAGGTTCGGGAGGGTGATCGTCCGAGGTGAATCCGGCCGCGATGGGGACGACGGCGCGGCGGCAGTGCCGGGTCGGCCGTGATCGAGGCGTTTGGCGATGCCGGCCAGGGTGGGTTGGTCCAGAAACACATCGATGGCCAAGGTGATGCCCAACTGTTCTTGGACGCGCTCCACGATGCGCACCATGGTGAAGGAGGTGGCGCCCAAATCGAAGAGGTCGTCCTCGGGTTGCACCTCGGTTTGAAGGATTTCGGCGACCAGCGTGGTGAGTTGCGCGAGCAGGCTGGGCGGCTCGGGATCGGCTGATCGCGCTGGGAGGGTGGCGGCCGGGGCGCGGTGTTCCGGCACCACCGGGGTCGAAGCGGGCGTGTCCTTGGCAATTGCCGCGGCGATGCCGGCCGCGGTGGGCGCGTCGAGAAACACATCCATTGGCACGCTGAGCCCGTGCTCCAGCTGCAGGGTTTCCACGATGCGCACCATGGTGAAGGAGGTGGCGCCGCGGTCGAAGAGATCGTCGTCTGCGCCTAAATCGGCCACATTTAGGGCCTCGCCGAACATATCTAACAGGACGGCGACCCATTCCGGTGCCGGCTCCCGCGGCGCGTCTTGCGCGGTGGGGGTAGGTTCGCCGGTGTTGCTTTGGGTTTTCGTGATCGGCCATGGCAAGGCGGCGCGGTCGACCTTGCCGTGACGGGTTACCGGCAGCTTGTCCTGAGTAACCACCTGATTCGGCACCATGTACTCGGGTAATTTGGTTTTGGCGAAGGCGCGCAGATTGTGGGTGGTTACCGCTTGGTTGGTTTCGAGGTAGGCCACCAGGCGTGGATCGTCGCTGTCGGCCTCGCGCACCAGGACGACCGCCTCGCGCACGGCCGGATGACGGCGCAGAACCGCTTCGATTTCGCCCAATTCAATGCGCAAACCGCGTACCTTGACCTGAAAATCGAAGCGACCGAGGAAGGCGATGTTGCCGTCGTCCAACAGGCGCACCTTGTCGCCGGTTTTGTAGAGGCGTGCGCGTGGATCGGGATCAAAGGGATCGCGGATAAATTTCTGTCGCGTCAGTTGCGGTCGGTTCAGGTAACCCAGCGCCAAGCCGACACCGCCGATGTGTAACTCGCCCGTTTCACCCGTCGCCACCGGTTTGCCCTCGGGATCGAGGATGTGCAGGTGGATGTTGTCGATGGCTTTGCCGATGGGCACGATGTGGTCGGCTCGCGGCACACAGGGCCAAAAGCTGACGTCGACCGCGGCCTCGGTTGGGCCGTAGAGGTTGTGTAATTCGGCGCGCAAAAGCGCGCGGAACCGAACCACGCTTTCGTGGCTGAGCGCTTCCCCGCTGGTGAACACCCGCGTCAGGGAACGGCAGCCTTCAACCCCGTTTTGGTTGAGGAAAAAACGCAGCATCGACGGTACAAAGTGGCAGATGGTGACGCCCTCGGCGCAAATGGTTTGGATCAGCCGCGCATTGTCCTTGTGGCCGCCCGGCCGTTCGATGACCATCCGCGCGCCGCTCAACATAGGGAGGAACAGTTCCCACACCGAGACGTCAAAGGTGAAGGGGGTTTTCTGCAGGATGCGGTCTTGCTCGCTCACCTTGTATTGGTTTTTCATCCAAACCAGGCGGTTGACGATGGCGCGGTGGGGGATGATGCAACCCTTGGGTTTGCCGGTAGATCCAGAGGTGTAGATCACATAAGCCGCGTCGTCGGGGGTGGCGAACGGCGGCGGATCCGCCGCCTGTTCTTCCGCCAAAGCCGGCGTGGGCCCGTCCAGTTCCAGGACGGTACCATCGTAATCGGCGACCCGGGCGGCGTGGTTGGCCGCGGTGAGCACCACCGGCACATCGGCGTCCTCAAGGATCATGGTCAGGCGTTCTTGCGGATGATCGGGATCCAGCGGCAGATAGGCGCCGCCCGCTTTGAGGACACCCAGGAAGGCAACCATCGCCTCAAGGCCGCGGTCCATCAGGATCGCCACGAACACATTGGGGCCGACCCCCAGCCCGCGCAGGTACCAAGCCAACCGGTTGGCGCGGCGGTTCAATTCGCCGGCGGTCAGGGTGGCGCCGTCGCCGCTGTAAACCAAGGCGAGCGCATCCGGGGTGGCGGCGAGCTGTTGTTCGATGAGTTCGTGAAGGCAAGAGGAAAGGTTCATTCCGCCGACTCCAGTTTGACGCCCACGACGGCTGAATCGTCGCGGGGTTGGGATGGGTGGATCTCGCGGCGCGAGGCGGCGGGATCGCGGACGAGGTCGGTGAGCAGTTCGTGGTAGGCGGCAAACAAACGCGTGGCCGTCTCGAGGGGGAGCGCGGCGGGTTGCACGTCCCAGGCGAGGTCCAAGCGGTCGCCGTGTTCGGAACTGATGTTGTCGAGGTGGACATTCGGGGTGCGGCTCAGCGAGGGACCGGCGCGGAAACCCTCGGGCAATTCAGGGTTGGGGTGAATGCTGAGGTCGGTAAACACCACCGGGAAGGCCAAGTCGCGCTTGGCCGTAACCCGGCGCAGCGCACTCAAGCCACTGACACGGCCATGGTTGAGGTCCTGCTGGACAGCGGCATGGTTGTGGCGCACCCGCGCTTCGAATGAGCCGCGCGGCTGATCCACTACCAACCAGCTCATGGCGGTGAAGTCGCCGACCACCTCGTCAATCGCGGGGTGCAGCGGTGGCCGCTGCCAGCAAGGGATCACCAGGGTGAAGGGGAGATGCACCGCGTGGGCGGCCAGCACATCGGCAAAGGCGGTGAGCAGAATCATGCCCGGCCTTACCGAAAGCCGTTCGGCAAATTCGCGCGCCACGGACCAGCCATCAAGGGTTGCGGTCAAACGTTGGGTCGTTTGGGGCGCGCCTTCGGTTTTTCCCGCGAACACGGGACCTGACGGCATGTTGCGGAAGCGTTCGCGCCAGTAGGCCTGGCCGGCAAGGAACTGTTCACTGCCGCGGTACGCACTTTGCGCGGCCATGTAATCACGGAACCGGTAGGCGGGTGCCGGCACAAACAAATCGGGGCGACGGTAAAACGCGAACAGGTCGTTGAGCAGCAGGTCGATGCTGGGACCGTCGGCGATGATCATGTCGACGGCGAGGTGAATGCGCCATCCCTCCGGCAAGCGCGATACGCGAATTTCGAAATAGGGCCAACTGTCCAGCGGGCAAATGCGCGCCATCATGTCGGTTTCGATCTGAGCCAGTTGCGCCCGACGCGCCGATGCGTCCCCTTCGCGCAGGTCGGTCACCGCGATTCGATACTCGGCGTGCGCCATCGGTTGGGCCGTGCCGTTGCCGAGGATGCGGGTGGTTAACATGTCGTGGGCGGCCATTACCCGCGCCCAGGCCCGTTCCAATCGGGGTACGTCCAGCACCTCGGCGTCGTAGCTCGTGTAAACCTGGGTGTTGGTGCCGGCCCCAAATTGCGAGCGGCCGAAGGCGTAGGCCTGTTGTTGGTCGGTCAGCGGGAAGGTCGTGGTGTCGCGCGCCGGGGTTTCGGGCGTTTCGGCTCGTGGGCGTGAGGGAGGGGGCGCGGCGACGGCGGCGTCCCAGTTGGCTTCGGCGGCCAGACGACCCAAAACGGTTAGGTATTGTTCAAACAGGGCGTCAACCACGCCCGGCTCAAAATATTCTTTGATGACGTCGAAGCGCAACACCAGGGCTTCATCCTGTTCGCGGATTTGGTGGTCCAGGTAAACCTGGGGGGTTTGCGTCTGGAAATACGACAGGTGCCGGCTAAAGCCGGTGTCGCCGTCCACGGGTGCGTGGCCCAGCAGTGATGTGAACACCACCGGCAGGAAGTGGCGTTTGTCGATAAGCCGGCGGCGGCGCAATTCGCGCAAGAGGCGAATGCCGCTGACACTGCCGTGGTCCAAATCCTCAATCAACCGCGTCTGTGTTTCGCGGATGACCTGTCCGAGCGGGCCTTGCGCCGGCGTGACATGGATGCCCGTTGAAATGAACGGACCGACGAGGCGCGACACATCGGGATGCAGGCCCTCGCGGTTGGCGCGGGTCAAAATCAGCGAGAAGGGATGGGGACCGCACCAGGCGTGCAACACGGCGGTGAACACGCCGAGCACCAGGGCGCTGGGCGAAACCGAGGCCCGCGCGGCCTGTTGTTTGAGCGCGTGCCACGCGTGTGGGGCAAGCTGCTCGGTGACATGGCTAAACCGGTTGCCGCTTTGGGCCAGGTGGGTGCGCAGCGGGAGGGCCGGCCCGTAAGGCAAGGGGTGTTGTTTGCGCTTTGCCAGGTGGAAGGCTAGGTCTTCGCGGTAGCGCGGCGTTTGTTCAAAGCGTTTTAAGGCGAGCACCACGTCGCGGAAGCTGATTTCCGTTGGCGGCAGTTCGGTCTCAGGATCGCGGTACAGTGCTTGCCATTGCCCGAACAACAGGTCGATGCCGGCGGCGTCCACCACCAATTCGTCCATGCTGAAATGCACGATTTGCCGGTCGGGACACAGGCAGACGCGAATTTCGTACAACGGGTGACGGCCGACCTCGTAAACCTGGTGGGCCATGCGATCACGCACGGTCTTTAATTGTGTCTGACGGTCCGACTCGGTTTTGCGGCGCAAATCAGCGGCGCGGAACCGATAGCTTGCCGTTGGTTGCACTTGCTGGGTGCCGTCGTTGCCGATGACCACCCGCAACATGTCGTGATGATCGATCAATTTTTGCCACGCTTGGTTGAGGCGGTAGATGTTGAGATCGGTGAAGGTGAGTTCGAGGTAGATGTGGCAGCCGACCCGGTCTTCTTTGAGGCCGAGGTTGCGCCCGAGCAGGAAAGATTCCTGAATGTCGTTGAGCGGGAAAGGTTCAAAACGGGCTGCTGGGTCGGGTACGATTTCGGGGACCACCGCGGCGTGCGCGGCTGCTACCGCGTTTGTGGGTAGGTTGAGCTGTTTGCTCAAGCGTTCGAGCGATGCGTAGATATCGATTTCGGCAAGGGAACAGGTTTGGCCGCTGTGCTGTTCCAGGGCGGCTTTGAGGGAGAGGGCGCCCAAGGACGTGAAACCCAGCTCAAACAGCGGTTTGCGGTGGGGCAATTGATCCGCCGGAATGTCGAGAAGGGCGGCGATGGTGTGGCGCAACCAATCGATGCCGCTCCAGGGCGTTCTTGTCGGGGTAGGGCTGGGGGCCGGCGGTTGTGGCCGCGATCCGCAAATGGGAAAGGTTTCCTTGCGGAAGGGATACCCGGGCGCGGCGATGCGCCGGGCCGGGCGTTGTTCGTTGTGCCAATCGACCGCGCCGCCTTGGACCCAGTGCCGCGCGATCCGGGCGGGCTCCTGTTCCGTTGCTAAGCCCAAAACCGAGCTGGGTGCGGTCTCTGTTTCGGTATCGCCCTGGTAACAGTCGGCGGCGGTTTTGCCGGTCGACCATTGTTCCAAGGCCGCCGTCAGGGCCGCGGTGTTCGTTACCACCAGCGCGAGCCGATGCGCCATGGGCTCGCGGCCGATTTGCAACGTGTAGGCTAGGTCGGCGAGGAAGCAGACTGTTTCCCCGTGGGAAAGGTTTTGGGCAAGTTCGTTGTGGTCGGCCAAGGCGGCGACCAAGTCGGCGCCGGTTTCGGCACGCGTGAAGGGGTCAAGTGGCAGATGGTGGTCCAGCGCTTCACACAGGTTGTGGTGGAGCATAAAGCGTTGCGGCGCGTCGAGACCGAGCTCGCCCAGGGGTTGGTTTGGATCGAATAAATCGGGGTCCACTTCCAAAAGCGCGGCCGTTTCCCGACGCAGGGTCTCGCTGAAAACGGTTTGGGAATGGGTTTCGCAACGCTCGCGTACAAAGCCGGCAAGTTGTTCGGCGGCCACCCTGAGCCGTTCTTCACTCGGCGCCGAGAGGACGATGATGTGGGGCGGCGATGGGGCTTGGCGCCTGACCGGCCGCGGCGGTGGTTCTTCGAGAACCAGGTGGGCGTTCACACCTGAAACGCCGTAGCTGTTGATGCCGGCGCGGCGTGGTTGCGGTTGACCCGATGCGTCGGTGCGTTGTGGCCAGGCTTGGTGTTTTGCCGTGATACAAAAGGGCGGCGTCAGGTTGATTTGTGGGTGGGGTTGGGTGAAACCCGGAATGCCCGGCAGCATCTTGTGGCGCAAAGCGAGAACCACTTTGAGGAACTCGGCCATACCGGAGGCGATTTCGCTGTTGCCGATCAAGGGTTTGACACAGCCGATGTGGATCGGCTGCTCGGGGTTAAGTGGTCCTTGTTGCCCATAGGCGGTTTGAAGCGCTTCGCCTTCAATGCTGTCACCGAGCAAGGTGCCGGTACCGTGGGCTTCGATGTAGTCGAGGTCGGCGGGTTGGATCGGACCGGCCAAGGCATTGGCGACCGCGCGGCGCATGCCCTTGGCGTTGGGCGCGGTGAGCGACATGGCGCGGCCGCCGTGGGCCACACCCGTGCCCCGGATGACGGCGTGGATGCGGTCGCCGTCCGCTTCCGCCAGGTCCAGGCGTTTGAGGACCACCGCGCCGACACCTTCGCCGCGCACGTAACCGTCGCCCTCGGCTTGGAAGGAACGGACGCGGCCATGGGTGCTGAGGTTACCCATGTGTTCGTCCTCGAGGTAACCCTCGGGCGAGAGGATCAAATGGACGCCGCCGACCAGAGCTTGGTCGCAGGTCCCGCTTTGGACGGCCTGCACGGCGAGGTGGAGCGCCAGCAAGGAAGAACTACAGGTGCTTTCCACGTTGCTGCTCGGGCCGCATAGATCCAGGAACTGGGAAATTCGGTTGGGCAGGGCGGCGGCGCCGGGTACCGACAAGGTATGGGCGTCGGGGTCGTTGCGGCGCGCTTGGCGTTCGTAACCCGCGTCGGCGGTCAAGGCCGTGAACACCCCGGTGGGGCGGCGGCGCAGCCGGTCCGGTGGGATGGCCGCGTCTTCCAATGCCTGCCACAGGTGGCGCAGCAGCAGCCGTTGTTGCGGGTCCATGAGTTTGGCTTCGCGCGGGGAGATGCCGAAGAAAAGCGGATCGAAGTGGTGGATGTCGGCTAAAAAGCCGCCGACCCAGGCGGGGTCGGGTTCGCTTGCTTCGCCGAAGCGGCCCGCGGGTACGGGGGTGATGCAATCGGCACCGGCGAGGATGTTTTGCCAAAAGGCGTCGAGGTCGGCGGCGTTCGGGAAGGCACCGGACATGCCGACGACGGCGATGCCGGTGTGGGCGTGGTTGGCCGCGGTGGCCTGCCGTTTTGCGTGTGTTTGCCGGTTCGGTTTGGGTGTTGGACGGGTTGGTGCGGTTTGGTTGGGTCCGGTCTGGGACGCAAAGTGGCAGTCGGGATGGTGTTCGGCCAGGTAATTGGCCAAATCGGCGATGGAGACGTATTCGAAAAGCAGGGTGGTGGAAAAACGACCGACACGTTGCTGGAGTTCGCCGGCCAAGGCATGGAGTTGGACCGAGTCGAGCCCCATTTGAAAGAAACTGAGGTTGGTCGCGATGCGTTCAAGGGGTTGCTGCAGGGCGGCGGCGATCCAGGTACGCAACCAGAGGACCCGCGGTTCGTCCGTGTCGGTATCCGGGCAAGCCAGGTTCGTGTCTGCCGCGGGGGTTGGGATTTGATCCGAGCTTGGTTGGGTGTCGGGCAGATAGCGCTTGCGTTCAAACGGGTAGGTCGGCAGCGGTACTTTGCTAAAACCCGCGGCGAACAAATCGGCGTACGCCAAACGGAAGCCCTGCACGTAGCGATCCCGTACCTCGCGCAGAAGCGACTCGGTTTCCACCGTGGTGCGACAGGTTTTGATGCATTGGTCGCCCCGTTCATCGCGGCGACCGGCGCGGCCTTCCGGCAACTCGCCGACCGCGACGCGGGCCGCATCGCCCGTTTCCAGCCAGGCCGTGAGGGTTTGAAGGCAATCATCGATTGAGCGCACCACGCAGGCGAGGCGGTGATGGTGATGGGTGCGGCCGGTCAGCAGCGTATAACTGATGTTGCCCAGGTCGTGATCCGTTTCTTGTTCGAGGTGACCCACCAGGTCGGCGACACGGTGGCGCAACGCCGCTTGACTCCGTGCCGAAAGCGCGATCAGCCAAGCTGATTTGTGCGCGTGACGCCGGTTCACGCGGGGCGCCTCGCCAAGGACCACATGGGCGTTGGTCCCACTAAAACCAAAGGAACTGACGGCGCCGATGCGCGTTTGGCCCGCGGGGACCTTCCAATCGCGAAGGGTGGTGTTGATGAAAAAGGGGCTGTTATCGATGGGAAGCGCGGAGGATTGGAAGTTCAGGGACGGCGGGATTTGTTGGTGGCGCAGCGCGGAAAGCACTTTGATGAGCCCGGACAACCCGGATGCGGTCGAGGCGTGCCCGATGTTGGTTTTGACCGAACCCAGTGCACAAAAACCGGTTTTGTTGCTGTCGAAGGCGCGGGTCAGCGCTTCGAATTCGATGGCGTCGCCGAGGCGGGTGCCGGTGCCGTGGGCATCCACCAGGGTGATCTGTTCGGGATCGATGCCAAACCGTTGGTACACCGCGCGCAGCAGCCGTTCCTGGGAACGCGCGCCGGGCGCGGTTAATCCGTTGGTGGCGCCGTCCTGGTTGACGCCGCTGCCGTGGATGACGCCGTGGATGTGGTCGCCGTCGGCGAGGGCTTTGCTCAAAGGTTTGAGCACCAAAGCACCCACCCCTTCGCCTGGCACGAACCCGTCGGCGCGTTCGTCGAAACTGTAGCAACGCCCGCTGGGCGACAACATGTCGGC
Organism: Acanthopleuribacter pedis; assembly: GCF_017377855.1. Classification (GTDB taxonomy): domain Bacteria; phylum Acidobacteriota; class Holophagae; order Acanthopleuribacterales; family Acanthopleuribacteraceae; genus Acanthopleuribacter; species Acanthopleuribacter pedis. Next base: position 77,241 of record NZ_JAFREP010000010.1, on the reverse strand, counting down.
GTCGTTTGAGGCGCGGTAAAACTCGGGCGTGGGTTGGATGAACACGCCGCCCGCGACCGCGGTTTCGGCTTGGCCGGTCCACAAATCGGTGCAGGCGTAATGCACCGCGCTCAGTGAACTGGAGCAGGCGGTGTCGACGGCGGCGGCCGGGCCGTGCAGGTCGAGCAGGTAGGCGATGCGGGCGGGGATCACCGAGGCCTCGTTGCCCCAGAAGGCATGGGCCGGCGGCGTTTCGCGGAAGAGTTGTGGGTAGTCGCCGCGAATGGCGCCCACGTAAACGCTGCAGCGGCTGCCGCGCACGGCCTCGCCGCAGTGGCCCGCGTTTTCCAAGGCCTTCCAGGTTTCCTCCAAGAACAGGCGCTGTTGCGGATCCATGTACAGCGCTTCTTCCTCGCTGATGTTGAAGAAACCCGCGTCGAATTGGTCGTAATCTTCCAAAAAGCTGCCGTGACGACAGCGCGGCCGCGCCGGGTTCTCGGGACCCAGGTCCCAACGGGTCACTTTTTCGACCAGGTTGTCACCCGCGGCAAGGTGCCGCCAGAAGGCGTCCACATCCGGGGATTGGGCAAAACGCGCGCTGACGCCGATAATCGCGATGGGTTCCAGACTGGGTGCCGATTCGCGGCGGGCCCGGCTGTTGGCGCTGTTGGTGCTGTGGTTGGTGTGGTTGTCCGTGGGTGCGGTGGTCGCGGGGACTTGGACCACGATTTTACCGATGTTTTCGCGGTTATCCAGCGCGCGGTAGGCCTCCCGCCAGTGTTCAAAGGGAAGGGTGCGGCCGATGGTGGGGCGGAGCACTCCTCGTGCCACCAGGTCGTCCATTTCGGCCCAGGTGCGGCGAATGCGCTCGGGCCGTTCGCCGCGCAGCAAACCCAGGTCGATGCTGAAAAAGGCCTGGTTGCGGTTGAGCACGGAGAGGTCCACTGAACGGGCCGACTTGAGCGCGGCCATGGCGATTTCAATGTAACGCCCGCCGGAACCCAGGCAGTTCAAACCTTTTTGGACCGCATCGCCGGCGAGGGTGTTGATCACCACATCGACGCCTTCGCCGCCGGTCAGGCGTTGGATTTCCCGTTCGAAATCGGTTTCGCGGTAGTTGATGCCGTGGTGAACGCCCAGCTCGCGCAGATAATCGAGCTTGGTTTGGGACCCGGCGGTGGCGAAGATTTCGGCGCCGGCCTGTTGTGCCAATTGCACCGCGATCAGGCCGATCCCGCCCGCCGCGGTTTGGATCAGGATGCGTTCGCCGGGTTGCAGGTCGGCCTTGCGGAAGGCTTGGAGCATGGTCAGGGCAACCATCGGCAGCGCGCAGGCTTCGTCAAAAGACAAGGCGGCCGGTTTGGGATAAACCCGGTCTTGCGGGCAGGTGACGCGTTCGGCGTGGCACCCGGGCGTCAAACACACCACCGCGTCGCCGGGTTGGAAACGGGTGACGGCGTCGCCGACGGCTTCAACCAGGCCCGCGGCCTCGTCGCCCGGGGTGAAGGGATACGGCGGCATGTTGGGATACAAACCGCGCACGCAGAGCAAGTCGGCAAAATTCAGCGAAAAACTTTTGACGGCGATGCGCACCTCATCGGGCCCCAAGGCAGGGCACGGCGCGGTGGTGCACACGAGGTCGTCAACCGCACCGGGCCCGCGCACCTGTAAATGGCGGAAGTGACCGGGTTCGGTTGGTGCTGTTGCCGGTGGGGCTCCCGGGTTCGTGATCGGCGGGGCTCCCGCGGTCGTTTTCCGGTGGGGCATCGCGGTTGGGGCCGGCGTGGGTAAGCCGGGTTGCAGGCTTGCGAGATGGTCGTTCAAACGGTCGACGCTGTTGTGGTCGAACAACACCGTGGTTTGCAGCAGCGTGTTGAAGGCGTCGTTAATGCGGTTGACCAGTTCGACGGCGACGATGGAGTCGACCCCGTATTCGGAGAAGGGGCGGTCGTCGCGAATGCTGCTCGCGGGCATCTCCAGGGACGCGGCGATACAGTCGCGAATCCGCGCGCGCCGGTCCGGTTCCGGTTCTGCCGGCAGGATTGAGTCGGTTGGGGTGTTTTCTGCCACAAGGATCGGTTGGTGCCGGCTCCCAATGAATTCGGCCAACTGGTTCACGTTGGGGTAATCAAACAAAACCGTGGTTGGGAGCAGCAAGCCACAGGTTTCATTGATGTGGTTCACAATACCCACCGCGGTGATGGAGTCGACGCCGATGTCGGCAAAACCGCGCTGATCTTGAATACGGGCGACCGGCATGTCCAGTGCTTCGGCCAGACTTGCCCGAATGATGTCGGCCACGCGTTCCGCCGAATCCGGTGCGGCTGCCGCGGTGGTTTGCAGCGACCGCGGCGAAACGGTGGCTTGCGGCGACCGCGGCGAAACGGTGGCTTGTGGAAGCTGTTCCGAAACAGTGCTTTGCGGAAGCTGAGGCGAAACAGTGGTTTGCGGGTGTTGTGCCGAAACGGTCGGTTGTGGGTCGGCAAGCGGTTGGCGCACGATGCCGTTGCTTTCCGCCACCACAAGCTGTTGGCCCAGGTGATGGGCTGATTCGGCCGGGAAGCCAATGTGGTTAAATCCTTCCTGCGCCAAAACCCTCGCCCACATCTCCGGCGCCAAGCCCGGACAGCCCTGCAACCGCAGTTCCGCATCTTTGACGAGCCACCAGCCGTCCAAAAGCCCAAAGGTCAGGTGGTCGAAAAGAACCTGGCTGCTGATTTCGTTGAGGAACAAAACCCCGTTTTTCTTGAGGGCGGCCTTGGTGTTGCGCAGGGTTTGGCGAATATCGGCGGTGGCGTGTAGCACGTTGGTGGCGACCACCACATCGTAGCTTCCTGGCTCAATGTTTTGTAGTTCTAGTGGTTTACTCGCGTCGAACAAATGGGTTTTTAGCCAAGGCCGACCCGGCGCGTAATGTTCCCGCGCGTGTTTGAGGAACGCGTGGGAAAGGTCGGTATAGGCGTATTCTTCAATAAATCCCGCGTAGGCTTGCAAGCGGGGCAGCAGGCCCGCGCTTGTCCCGCCGGTGCCCGCGCCGATTTCCAAAATGCGGATCGGGGTCACCCTGTCGCAGGTGGTCCTGGTCTCGCGGACACAGTCGGTGCAGGTCTCGTGGATCAGCCGTTGTTTGAACCAGGCGATCAGGGCGTCGCCGAGCAGATTGTTAAAGGTGTCCGCGACCGGGTTGTTTTTGTAAACGCCTTCGACCCGTTCCATGGCGGCCTTGGGAAACAGCACCTCGTGGGCGCGGCGGCGGCCCGCAAGCATGTCGGGCAGGGCTTCGAGGACAAAGGAAACCAAGGTGACCTGGGGCGCGATGGTTGGATCGGCCGCGAAGGTGTTTTTCCGGTTGTTCCAGGTCTGCCAAGCGTCCGCGGCGGGAAGGCGGACGACGCGGTAGCCGCTTGTTGTGGCTTCAAGTACACCTTGTTGCGCCAGTAATCGGCAGCTTTCCGCGCACCAGCGTTGCAAGGTGGCGTCTTCGCGTGCAACCAAGGCGCTCGGCTGGAAGCTTGTCGCGGGGCAAAGTGGGTGGAGCACGGCCCACAACAATTCAAGCATCGCGGTGTCAAAGGCCTGAATAGGCGGGCTCGGCAACCTGGCCGGCTTGGGCGGGGTACCTTTCGCCAAGAGCGACGGAATGGTTTCGGGGTAGGCCTGGACAAACCCTTGTGTTTTGCGCGTTTCGGCATTTGTCGTTTTGTGAACGGCCAATTGCGGCAGGGTGCCGCGCAGGAGGTGTTCCATCAGGGTCAGCCCCTCGTCCGGTTCGATGGAACCGATGCCGGCCTGGTGCATGCGCGCGCGGTATTCCGGCGTGGCCACCGCGCCGATGCTACCCCAATAACCCCAGTTCACGACGCGGACCCGGCAGGTTTCGGGCAGGGCGTCCTCGTTTTGGGCCAAAAATTGGGCGTAGGCGTCCATGAAGGTGCAGCCGGCCGCGTAGTTGCTTTGCCCGGCGTCGCGGTCAAAAGAGGTCATGGACGACAGGAACAGCAGGAAGTCACGGGGTTGCAGGACGCTGGCGGCATGGACGGCCACGTGGACGCGGGCGCGCAGCACCCGGGTGAAGCGTTGTTCGTCGAGTTTGGTCAGGCTCCCGTCGTCGAGAACCAAGGCGGCGTGGATGGTGCCGTCGATGCGTGGGTGTTGTTTGAGGATGGTGGCCCGTGCACGTTCAAGCGCGCGTGGATCGGCGGCGTCGGCTTGGATGTAGGTGGGCGCGTTGTCGCCGACGGTGGCGTCGCGGCGTGCCTGGGCGGTTGCCTCGGCGGGGCGACGGCCCAGCCAATAGACATGGGCCTTGTGGCTTGCGATGATGCGGCGGCTCCACGCGGCGCCAATCCCACCGGCACCGCCGACGACGACATAGACGCCGCCCTCGCGGTAGGGATCACTCTCGGTTTGACCCAGATCGCGTACGGGTTCCAAGCGTGGGGCGAACCATTGGCCGGCGCGGTAGGCGAGGGTGGCGCCGCGCGGCGCCGGTTGGATTTGGGTCAGTGTTTCCGGCAAAGGCGTGTCGGCCGCAACATCCAAAAGGCGCACGTGCCAGTGGCGGAACTCCCGCGCCAAGGCGCCGCCGAAGCCGTGAACGGTGGCGAAGGTTGGGTCGACCGCTTCGCCGGGAAAAACGGAGACGGCGGCGCTGGTGACCAGGGTTAGGGTTAACTTGCGCGCGCCGTAACCCTTGGACAAAAGGGTTTTAACCAAACGGAACAGGCGTAAAATGCCGGCTTCCGCCGTTTCAGCCGGGGTTTGACCGGCCGCGGGCGCCTCGTCGGCCGCGATCCATACCAGGTGGGCGACGGGCGTGTTGCTTTCGCTCAGAACCGCAACGAGTTCATCGGCGGCGATCAAACGCAGGTCGGGGAATTTGCCCAAAAGTTCGCGCTGCTGCCGGGTGCTGCCGCCCACGAGTAAGGTCGGGGCGGGAGACGGCACCGAGATCTCGGGTTTCACCACATCCCAAACCGGGGTTTCCAGGTGAAGCTGTTCGCCCAAGCCGGTGTTTTCTTGGTTTGCCGCGACGGGGCGGTTGACCAAAGCCTTCATCACCACGCAGACGCGGCCGTGGTCATCGAGCAGTTCGATGTCCATGGGTGCCTCGGGTGTTGGGTCGCGGCGCTGGAGGACGGCCCACATGCTGTTGGTGCAGGGACGGAACCGGTCGACTTCCGCCAAAGCGTAGGGCAGGGTTAGCACGGGGTTCGGCGTGTCGCGGTCGAACGCGATGGAGGCTTGAACCGCGGCGTCCAGCAAGCCGGGATGAAGCACATAAGCCGGGTCGCCCAGCTCGGTCAGGTGCAGTTTTGCCAACAGCCGGGTGGGTTCGGCCGCGTCGGCGGCGACCCATACCAAGCCGCGGTGGCTCGGCCCGTAGTGGATGCCGTGCTCGGCAAAGGCGGCGTAACAGGTTTGGGCGGAAAAACGCCGGTGGTTGATTTCGCGCTGCAAGCGGGTCAGATCGCGGGGCGGCGGCGCCGCATCGGGTTGGCCGGGTTCGATCAGGCCTTGACCGTGGGTTACCGATTCGCCGTCGGCCCGCGTGGCTTCGATGACGTAACGCAACCGGTCGCCCTCGGGGATGAGCCGCAGGCGCACGGCTTGTGGGTCGGTCGCCACGGTCAGCGGTTGCATCCAAACCACATTGCGCAGTTTCGGGTTTGAGAACGCCTGCCGGTGGTTGGCGGCGAAACGCGCCATTTCCAGGTAGGCGACGCCGGGGAGCACGGGTTGCCCGTTTACCCGGTGGTCGGTCAGAAAAGGCTCGCAACCGTGAAACGAGGCGCAGTAGTGAGCCCCGTTTTTGTGGTTTTCCCGGTGCAGCAGCGGATGGAGACGCGGGGCGGGTGGTGCCGTTGTTTTGGGGGCGAGATCAAAAAATTCGCCGGCAAAGGGATAGGTCGGCAGGCTTACCCGGCGCGGACGTGGTTCCGGGTAGGGGTCGGCCCAAGCGACGGGCATGCCGGTGACCCATTGTTTCGCCAGCGCTTTCAAATTGCGATTGTTTTTGGCGCCTTTGGGGATCGGCGCGTTTTCCATGGTTGCGGTACCGAGGAACAGGTCGCCCGTGTCGCCGTCCGCCAAAAACGCGTCCAGTTTTTGGCGTAACGCGGTTGCGTCGTCCACCACCAACGCGAGCCGCGACGCCATGGCCTTGCGGCCGACTTGGAGCGTGTAGGCGACGGCGCCCAAATCCAGGTCGGTTTGGTGTGCGATGAAATCGCGGAACAGGGCGACGCGGGTGCGCAAGCGATCGTCATCGGCGGCGGAAAAGACGAGGAGGAAGGGCCCGTCGAGCGGTTTTGGTGTGGGGTTTGGCGGGGCGGCCTCCAGCACGGCGTGGGTATTGGTGCCGCCGAGGCCGAAGGAACTGAGCGCGGCGCGGCGGGGACCCGTGGTTTTTGGCCAGGGGCGTGCGCTGTCGACCACATAAAAAGGCGTTGCCGCGAAATCGATGGCCGGGTTGGGTTGGGTGACGTGCAGGGTCGGCGCCAGTTCGCCGTGGTACAAACTCATGGCCACCTTGACCAGCCCGGCCAGCCCGGCGGCGGTGTCCAGGTGACCGATGTTGGATTTGACCGAACCGATGCCGCAGGTTTGGCGTTGCTCCAGGTTCCAAGCCTCGGTGAGTGCCGCGATTTCGATGGGATCACCCAGGCGGGTGCCGGTGCCGTGGGCTTCGACGTACCCGATGGTGGCCGGGTCGATGTGGTCGCCAAGGGCCTTGCGGATGACCTCGGCTTGGCCCTGAATGCTCGGCGCGTAAAAGCCGGCCTTGTCGCGGCCGTCGTTGTTCAAGGCGATGCCGCGCAGGAGCGCGTAGATGTGGTCGCCGTCGGCCAGCGCGTCGGCGGTGCGTTTGAGCAGTACCACGGCCACGCCTTCACCGCCGACCATGCCGTCGGCGGCGGCGTCAAAGGCTTTGCAGCGGCCGTCGGCGGCGAAGTTGAGGCCGGCGCGGTGGCGGTAACCGGTTTTGTTGGCGGGCATCAGGCTGGCGGCGCCGACCAGGGCTTGGCGGGTTTCGCCCAGTTGCAGACTTTGCCAGGCCGCGTGCAGCCCGACCAGAGAGGAGGAGCAGTTGGCGTGGACCGCGTAAGCAGGCCCGTGCAGGTTCAGTTGGTAGGCGATCATGGTGGCGGCGGCGCCGGGTTGTGCCAGCACCCAGGCCACGTAGGCATCGGGATCGTAGAGGTCGACGGCGCCTTGGTAGAGCGGCGCCTGGTAAAAACTGTTGCTGGTGGCGATGTAGACCCCGGTTTCGGGGACGGCCTCGGGCGTGTACCCGGCATCTTCCAGCGTGGCCCAGGCGTGCTGAAGCAGATGGCGCATTTGCGGATCCATGGCGCGGGCGTTTTTGTGGGAAATTCGGAAAAAGTCGTTGTCGAAGCGGTATTTGTCGGTGATGGTTTGCTGCAGGGGCACAAAATCGGGGCTGTTAATCAGTGCTTCGTCCACGCCGGCGGCGCGCAGCTCGGCGGGGTTGAGGAAGCGGGCGCTGTCGTGGCCGGCGCGGAGGTTCTGCCAGAACTGGTGGTGGTCGGCGGCGTCGGGGAAGTGACAGGAGATCCCGATCACGGCCAGGCTGTCGTTTTCCCGGTTGGGGCGGTGGGGCTTCACGTTTTCAACGGCAACCACGGGCGGGGCGGGCGCTGTCGGCACGGCGGGTCGGCACGCGGCGATGTGTTTGGCCATGGCGCGCACGCTGGTGTGGCGGAACAGGTCGGTGGTGGTGAAGTGGATGGCGAAGGTTTCGCTGATGCGTTCGGCCAACAGCACCGCGCGGTAGGAGTCGCCGCCCATTTCAAAGAACCCCTCGTCGGTGCTGTTCACCGGGACGGGCAGGACCGCGCGCCAGATCGCGAGCACGGCTTGTTCCAAGGGTTCGGTTTGCGGCGAGGTGCTTTCTTCGACCGCAACAAGCGGGCATTCCATCAAGGCCTTGCGGTCGGTTTTCCCGTTGTTGGTGCGGGGCAAGCGCGCGCGCGGCAGGAACAGGGCGGGAATCATGTAGGCCGGTAGGTCGGCGGCGAGATGGGCGGCGAGGGCGCGGCTGTCGGGCGCGGTCTCCGCGGGCTGGTACCAGGCAACCAGGTGGCTGCTTCCCTGGTCCTCACGGGCGACCACCACACATTCACGCACCCCAGGATGCTGGGCGAGGCGCGCTTCGATTTCGGCCGGTTCAATGCGGTAGCCGCGTACCTTGACCTGAAAATCCATGCGGCCCAGGTGTTCCAGGCTGCCGTCCGGCAGGCGACGGGCGAGATCGCCGGTACGGTAGAGGCGTTGGCCCGCGCGGAAGGGGTGTGGGACAAAACGGTCGGCGGTGAGGTCGGGCCGGTTGTGGTAGCCGTCGGCGAGGCCGTCGCCCGCGATGCACAACTCACCGGCGGCGCCGGCCGGCATTTCCGCCAAATGATGGCCGAGAATAAAAATCTCTGTGTTGGCAAGCGGGGTGCCGATGTGGATCGGTCCCTCCTCACGCAGCCGCGCCAAGGACGACCAAATGGTGGTTTCGGTGGGGCCGTACACATTCCAAACCTCGCTGTCGGCGGCGAGGAACCGGCGGCGCAAGGATTCCGGCAGGGGTTCGCCGCCACACAACAGGCGCACCCGCTCGGCATTGCGCCAACCCGCGTGGAACAACATGGACCAGGTGGTCGGGGTCGCTTGCATCAGGGTGGGTTTGCTACGGGCGATTTCGTTTTTGAGTTGTTCGGCGTCGGCCGCGATCCCCTCGGGGCAGAGCAGGCAAACCGCGCCGCGAATCAGCGGCAGGAACAGTTCCAAACCGGCGATATCGAAACTCACGGTGGTGACGGCCAGCAGTCGGTCGCCCGCGGTGATGCCCGGCGTTTCGGCCATGGAACACAGGAAGTTGGTCAGGGCGCGATGGGGAATGATCACGCCCTTGGGTTGCCCGGAACTCCCGGACGTGTAAATCACATAAGCGGGGTGATCGGCGCCGGACAGCACGGGCGCGGGCGGCCGGTTTGCGGCGGTGATCAGCGGCCATTCGGTGTCCAGTGCCAGCACGGGAATTTGGGTTTGCAGGAGTTCGGTCACCTTGGCGCGGTGACGGGCCTCGGTGAGGACCATCAGCGCATCGCTGTCTTCCAACATGTATGTCAGGCGGTTTTCCGGGAAGTTGGGGTCGAGGGGGACGTAGGCGCCGCCGGCCTTGAGCACGGCCAACATCGCGACCACAACCTGTTCGGAGCGGCCGATACACACGGCGACGCGGGTGCCGGCTTTCACGCCCAGGGTTTGCAGGTAACCGGCAAGTTGGTCGGTGCGCCGGTTCAGTGTCGCGTAACTCAGTTCGGTTTCACCGCATTGCAGCGCCGGCGCGTCCGGGCGGCGCGCGGCCTGGTCCGCGAACAATTCGTGGACGCCGCGGCGGGGATAGGCTGTTTCGGCGGGGTTCCACGCGGCGCGTTCCTGGCGTTCCGCCGCGGAAAAGAGGGGCAGCGCTTCCAAGGGTTGGCCGGGGTCGGCCACGACCGCCTCGGCGACAGCGCGGTAATGCTCGGCGAATCGCTGGATGCGTGCCTCGGAAAAAAGCGCGGGATCGTATTTGAAATTCAACAAAAAGCCGGCTGTCCCGCGCACGACCTCCAAGGTCAGTGGGGCCTCGCCTTCCTGGTGGAGGTCGGTCAGAAATTCGGGTTTCATTTCGGGATAACGTGCCTGGAGTTGGTCCAGGTCGTCTTCGCTGAAGAAGTTTTGGTATTCAAAAAGCACTTGGAAAATCGGGCCGAGGTCGTGGCGTTCCACGGCCAAACCGCGCACGATTTCGGGGAAGGGCAAGGCCTCGTGGTCGAGCGCGTCCAGTACGGCGAGTTGGGTCTGCTGCAACAGGTTGCTGAAGGAACGACCGGCAAAGCCGTGGGCGCGGATCGGCAACAGGTTGGTGAAATAACCGATGGTGTTTTCAAAACCCTCGGGGCGCGAGCGGGCGGGCATGCCGACGACCAGGTCCTTTTGTCCGCTGGTGCGGTAGAGCAGCGTTTGCAACAGCGCCAGGAACAGCGGGGCCGGGTTGACACGGGCCGCGCGGGCGAAGAGGGTCAAAGCGCGTGCTGATTCGGGGCCGAGGGTCACTTGATGAACGGCGCCGCGCGTGGCGGCGCTGTCGGGGTGGGGTTGCTCGCTCGCTAGGTTCAGCCTTGGCCAACGACCCGCGAGCTGTTGGTGCCACCAGTCACGCAGCAGGGTGCCCGCGTTCCCCGCGAGCAAGGTTTCTTCTCTAGCTACGTAAGCTTGGAAGGTCTGGTCGGCCGAGCGCACGGGATCGGGGGTGTCGCCGCGCAATAAGCTTTGGTAGGCGTCCAGCAGGGTGGCGTAGAGCGTGGGGATCGAGAAACCGTCGGTCACGATATGGTGCAGGACGAGCAAGACGATCCATTCCGAATCGCGTTGAAACAAGAAGCAGCGAATGGGCAGGTCCTCGGCAAGATCAAACGGAATCCGCGCCCGTTCGCGCAGCAGCGCCTGAACCTGGTCGGCGTTCAAGTGGGAAAGGTCTTCCTGTTGCAAGGGGACCGGGGCAGCGGGATTGGCGCGCTGAACGAGGGTGCCGTCCTGTTCGGTAAAGGTATGACTGAGGATGGGATGTTGCGCGAGCAGAAAGGCACAGGCTTGGCGGAAGCGGGCGACCTCGATGCGGTGGCACAGGCGCAGGCCGAGGGGAAAGTTGTAGGCGGTTTGGTGGGGATCCTGTTTTTGCAACAACCACAAACCCCGTTGGTTGGCCGAAAGAGGAAAGGCGCGGGGTTCCTCGGCAGCAGCCGGCGCGGCTTCCAGCAGTGACGCCGGCGCGACGCTAGCTTGGCCGGCGACGAAGGCGGCGAGGTCGTTGACGGCCGGATGGGCCAGCAGATCGCGGCCCTGAATGCGGCAGCCGAAGGTTTTTTCCAGGCCGCGAATCAGATCGGTGCCCTTGAGCGAATCGATGCCGTAGTCGTGGAGGTGTTTGTCGGTTTTGATGTGTTCCGGCGGAAGGCGCAGGAGTTCGGCCAGCTTGGCGACCAGGTAATCGCGGACCCGAATCTCGCCGCCACCCTGGTGCGTGGTTTGGCTCGCGGTGGACGGGGTTTTTTGGTCGAACCAATAGTCTTGGGTTTCGAAGCCGTACACCGGCAGCGGCAGGCGGCGCACCGATTCAGCGCGTTGCGCGGCCGTGGGGGGAACCGCTTGTCGCCAGGCCTGGTGGGAGGCCGCCTCGGCACGGACCGTGGGATCGCCCGCGAGGTAGGCGTCCATGGTTGCGATCAGGGCCGCGCGCGACGGCGCGATGAAGGCGGCGCGGTATTCCATGTGGGTCCGCCCGTGTTGCAGGGTAAAGGCCAGGTCGGCCGGGTTGACGCCCTTCTCCTCCGTGAGGAAGTGTTTGAGGTCGGCGACCCGTTGGTCCAACGCGCCTTCACCGGCGGCCGAAAGCGGCGCGACCCAGGTAGCGACCTTGGCCGCCGCGCGTTGTGGTGCGCGGTATTCTTCCACCAGGATGTGGGCGTTGTTGCCGCCGGTGCCGTAGGCGTGGAGGCCGGCGAGGCGCGGTTGTTCCTGTTCCGGCCAACTTTCGGTTTCTTGGAGCAGGCGACAGGGCGTGCCGTCGCAATCCAAATCGGGGTGGGGCGTGACCAGGTCGCGGATTTGGTGGGCCGTATCGGTGTGGAAGGTGCGGATGATTTTGAGCAAGGCGCCGAGCGCGGAGGCGGCTTCCATGTGACCGGTCATGGGTTTGAGGGTGCCGACCCGGCAGTTCCCCGCGGGCAAGGTCACCCCTTGCTCGGCGGCGAGGTCGCGCAAGGCGCGGTTGGTGGCGCGCCATTCGGCCAGATCGGCGACGGGATTCCCCATGCCCTGGGCTTCGATGTAGCCGATGCGGCGCACATCGACGGCGGCGCCGCGGTAACAATCTCGGATGACGTCGGCATGGGCGGATGGGTTGGGTGCGGCCATGGAGGTTCCGCCGCGGCCGTTGTAATTGACGGCGGTGTTGCGAATCAGCGCGTAGATGTGGTCGCCGTCGGCCTCGGCGCGGGACAGCGGTTTCAGCAACAGGCTGATCGCGGCCTCGGCGCGAACATGGCCGCGCGCGTCGGCGCCAAAGGAACGCACGGTGGGTTCGGGACTCATATGGCCCAAGCGCGACAGCGTGATAAAGGGTTCGGGGCGCAGGATCACATTGGCGGCGGCGACCACGGCCGTGTCCATCTGGCCGAGGCGCAAGCCGCAAACGGCGCGGTGCAAGGCGACGGCGGCGCCGGAACACATGGTGTCGACCACCTCGCTGGGACCGCGCCAGTCAAAATGGTAGGAGAGGCGGTTGGGCAACAGGCAGGCGCTTTGGTCCGGGCCTTGGCCGTGCAAACCCTGTTCGGCGAGCAGATGGGCGTAGTCGTTGTCTTCCAGCGCGACAAACACCCCGGTTCGGCTTTGCTTGAGTTGGGTCGGTGCATAACCGGCGTCTTCCAGGGTTTGGTAGACCGCGGTAAACAAAAGCCGTTGGCGCGGGTCCATGAGCTCGGCGTCGGCGGGCAGGATGCCGAAGAAGTGTGGATCGAAGGCGCGCGGGTTGGGCACAAAACCACCCCAGCGGCTGTCGCTCTTTTCGCCCGGCGCGAACATGGTCCGCCAGTCGAAGCGCGTGGCGGGAATGGTTTCGATCAGGGCGCGGTCCGCGTCGAGTGCCTGCCAAAAAGCCCGTACCGAGGCCGATTGCGGCAAAAACCCGGCACAGCCGATGATCGCGATCAGTTCGGGACCGGTACGCGCGGGTTTTTGGGCCGGTTGTGCCACCGCACGCGGGGTTCCCGCCGCCGGGGCGCACGAAGGGCCTTGCCCGCGCGGGGTCGTATTTTTTAGATCACGGCTGATCCGTTCGAGTTGTTGTTGGGTACAGGTCCCGACGTTGCCGGCGCGCATGGCTTGCTGGATTCGCGCCAATTGTTCTGCTGGGTTCATCTCATTCTCATGTCTTGTGGTGGAGGGCCGCCCATGAACCCACGGCACCGAGACGAGGTTGTTGCTCGGTTCCGCCGCACCTTTCCCGTGAAGTGGAGGTTGCGGAATGGGGTCTTTATTTTGGGATCAGCGTTCGTTTCAAAGGTTCAAAAACGACCTCCGTGGTTGCCGCTCAGACGAGACGGCGGTTTTTTAAGTGTTCCGACAGCGTTTGGATGTTGGGGAAATCAATGAGGCATTGCGGAGGAATCTCCATATCCAGCCGTTTCTCCAAACGGGTCGAAAAGACCATGGCCGAGATGGAATCCAAGCCGTAGTCAGCAAAGTCTTCGTGCGCTTCGATATGATCGATTTTGAGCACGTCGAGCAGGGTCTCGTAGACCAAACGCGAGAGGGGTTCAGGTTCCGAGGGGGACGTGTCCGTTACGTCCGGGGAAGGGCTCGCTTCGTCGGGATACAACAACTGGTACACGCGTTGGATCAGGACGGGATCCTGCTGTTTCAGTTGGTCGAAGGTGACGTAGCGAGTAAGGGTTTCAACCGCCAGTGGTTTGCCGGCTTGTTCCCAGCGGGAAATGCGATCCTCCAGGCTGCCCACGGGTGCCGCGGCGGGGACGGGATCGGCCGACCTGGCCGGCGGTGCGGGGCTGACGACTTTGGCTGCCGGCAAAGAGGGGGTGCCTTGGGGGCGCGCGGCTTTTTGCAGATCGCGGCTGACGCCGTAGAACCAGGCGGGCGCGGCGGCGTTGAGGTGGGGCGCATCGATAAACGCGGGCAGCACGTGGTGTTTGTCGGGCACCAGCATGGCCTGTTCGAAGAACTGCCGTCCCTCCTCGTTGGTGAACGAGGAAAGGCCGACCTGGGCCAGGTTCTTCTCTACCAAGGCGAACTCTTCCGCGCTCATGCGTTTGGCCACCCCGGTTTCGTTCCAGTCGACCCAGGTAATCGCGCGGAACCAAGGCCGCTTGTGGTGATGGTGCCAAGCGCTGTAGAAATCGAGGAAGGCGTTGGCCATGGCGTACTCACTGATGCCGCGCGCCAGCAAGGGCACGAAGCTGGTCAGCGAGGAGAAGGAAACGAAGAAATCGAGTTCGCCCGCGAATTGTTGGGCCAGGGCGACCATGCCGTCGACCTTGGGTTGGAAAATGCGGTTCATGTCTTCAATATCGCGGGTGACAAACGCTGAGTTGGTGAGGTCGGCGTAAACACCGGCGCTGTGAACCACGCCTTTGACCGGTCCGTGTTGGCGGGTTACCCGCTGGAAAAAGCGCGCCATTTCGTCCGTCGCGGTAAGCGGGCCGGTGTAGATTTCCAAATGGTCGAGCTGTTGCGCCAAATCCTGTAACGGCGCAAGCCGCGCGTGTTGGGCGTGCTGCTCGCGAATCAGGGCCGGCCAATGGGCCCGCTCCGGCAGCGGGGTGACACCCATCAGCACCAGGCGACGCGCACCGCGTGCCACCAGGTAACGGGCGATTTCCAAACCAATCCCGCTGGTGCCGCCGCTGACGACGTAGAGGCCGTCACGGGAGATGGGGAACTGTTGCGCGACCTCGGCGCGTTCCACGCGCGGGGGTTCGCTGAGGACCAAGGTCGGCACGTAGCGAATGCCGCGCCGGTAACAAATTTCGGTTTCTTCCAGCGGTACGCGACATTCGCGCAGGATCATGTTCTCAAAGGCGCGTGGGTCGGCGAACAAGGCGTTGTCGATGTCGATGCAGCGGGCGTTGATGTGGCGGTACTCGGCCGAAAGCATTTTGACCAAACCCGCGAACCGGGCGCCGGCCAGACTCATGCGCGCCGCGCGGAAGTGTTGGAGGCCGTTGGTGACGTACGCGATTTGGGTCGGGGTAAAGGCGCCGACCAGCACTTGGTAGAAGGCGATTTTGCCCAAGCCGGCCGGCGCGGTGTCGCGCGGTTCGGCGGTAAGGTCGCTCAGATCGAGCACCAGTTCGATGGGTTGCTGTTCGGAAAGCAGGCGTTCGGCGGCGGCGCGACCCGATGCGCTGTTCTCGGTATCGAAGGGGTAGGCCGCCGAATCGCTGCCGTCGCGGCCCGCGAAGACGACGCCGGAAGCGCGCTGGAACAGGCGTTTGGCGAGACGGTAGGAATCGGGATTGACGATGATGAGGATCCCGCCGCCGATGTGCGCCTGTTCTTCGGGGACCTGTTTGACCTTCCAAACTTTTTCCAACATTTTGGGCTCGCGAGTGGCCACGCGTTGGTAAACGGCGGCTTGACCGCGGCGGGCGACGTGCTCGGCGAGGGCGAGGCGGAAGGCGGTCGCGTAACCGCCCGGGATCCCGCCGTTCAATGCGGCCGGGGCGGTGAGGAAGGAGAAAAAGGCGAGCGGCGCGTCGGCGGTCAAACGTTGCAGGTCCATCAAGAGGTTGCATGCGGCCCGTTCGGCACGTCGTCTTCCCGTGGAGGGCAAGGCGCCTTGGTCGTCGGTCGCCGCCAAGTCCAGCACGCCGTGGATGGGGCCGACCTCTTGTTTAATGCGGGTGTAGGTGTCGCGCAACGGGGTAGCGCCGTCGGCGGCGTAGCGGTGAACGGTCGCCCCACAGGTTTTCAGCGCCGTATAGCAGCGTTCGCGGGCGGGTTGCCACGCGCCGCGGAATAAAAAGACCAGGGTCGGCTGGTAGCGTGTCGCCAGTTGCTGCAGCAGCGCCTTGTCTTCCTCGAAGCGGCCCGTGATCAGCCAGGTAGCGCCTTGCTTGAAGGGAAGCTCCGTCGCCGTGACCGGGGTCGTTTGGGTACGGCGCACCAGACGTTGGCCCGCTTGGTGGCGGATGATCCGGGGTTCGCCGGGCCGTTGCGAGGCGCCCGCGACCCATTCGGCCAGCAAGCGTTGCCCGGCCGTGACCTCGCCCCCGTCGGCCAAGCCGATCAGGGTCCACTGATGGCGCGGGTTCTCTTGCATGGCGGCTTGCATGATGCCGGCGAGCGCTTCGCAATCGGGCGAGGGCGCGCCTTCGTAGAGGTAAAAAACCTGAACCTCGCGGTACCAGGCACGTTCCTGAAGCTGTTCGATTAACGTGCTGACATGGGTTGCCGCGGCGGGGCAGAAGGTTTCGCGATCCGTCGGGGGCGGACCCAAAAACAGAATCACATCGGATTGGCCGATGCCGTTGGCCACGTGGCGCACCGACAGGGTCTCCAACAGCAGGGGTCGGTCCAAGTCGGCGGCTTCTTCCAAATTGTAAAGCAGGGCGACCAGTTCATCGCGGCGGGGTTCTTCGTCGTAAATCACGGTCACGGCGCTGCCGGCCTGCTCCTGGAGCCTGGCCCGCCACGGGATATCCTCGGGCAGGGGTTCGTCCTGCCAATGGGTGGTCACCCGTTGGTGGCACATGCCGTTAGCGGCACCGGCCGGAAGCGACGTTGGGCCGGATTGGCCGCGCGGTTTCGTTGGTTTGGCCGGTTGCGGTGGCTGGGGTGCCGTGCGTGGTTCCGGCAGCCGCGCCGCCGGCGTTTCACGACGCGTGGCCGGCTTGGGTGACGTCGCTGCCACGATCTGCCCGCTTTCGCGATCCGCGCCAATCCAGTAGCGCTCCCGTGCAAAGGGATAACCTGGCAAACTGATGCGCCGCGGCAGCCGGCTTTGGTCGGCGTAGAGCCGGTTCCAGTCGAACGGCAAGCCACGTACCCAGAGCTGGATCAGTTGGGCAAACTTCTTCTTGGTGATCCAGGCGTCAATCGCACCACGCATGTCTTCGTCCGACATAAAAATGCTCAGCGCGTCGCGAAACGCTTTGATGCGAGCGTGGAACAGGCCGCCCGGTTGTTTGGCCAAAAAGCCCGCCAAGCGGTCGCGCAGGTCTTCCAGCGAGGTCGCCGTGAACGCCAGCCGCTCTTCCATCGGCTCGCGGCCCACTTGGAGGGTGTAGGCGATGTTGGCAAGCAGGCCGGGATCGCGGTCCTTCAGCGCCAAGGCCGACAGCGTGAAGCGGTGCAGGTTTTCGGCGGATTCCCGCAGCCGCGTTTCGTTTTTGGCCGACAGCACGATCAGGACCTGGTCCGAGGTCGGCGCCGGCGCGGCTGGTTTGGCCACGTATTCTTCCAACACCACGTGGGCGTTCACGCCGCCGATGCCGAAGGAACTGACGCCCGCGACCCGCGGCAAGTGTCGGCCGGTCTCGTCCCGGCGAGCGGGCCATTCGCGTGTTTCCTGCACAATAAAAAACGGGCTGTTTTCCAATTCGATGTAGGGGTTGATCGCCTCGCAGTGCAGGCTTTTGGCCAGGGTGCGGTGTTTGAGCTGAAGGATGGTTTTGACCAGGCCCGCGATACCCGCGGCCATCTCTGAATGACCGATGTTGGACTTCACCGCGCCGAGCCCGCAATAGGGCTGAACGGATTCGGCCGCGCCCAAGTCGCGAAACGCGGTTTTCAGGCCTTCGATTTCGATGGGATCACCGAGATGGGTGCCGGTGCCGTGGGTTTCGATGTAACCAACGCGCGAAGGCGCCATGCCCGCCCGCGCGTAGGCCTGGGTCAGCAAGGCCGCCTGTGCCTTGGGGTTGGGGGCGGTGAAGGAATTGGCGCGACCGCCGTGGTTCTCGGCGCTGCCGCGGATGACCGCGTAAATCGGGTTGCCGTCGCGTTCGGCATCGGCCAGCGGTTTGAGCAGCAGCATTGCGGCGCCTTCGCCGCGAACAAAACCGTTGGCATTGGCGGAAAAGGCCTTGCAGCGACCGTCCTCACACAACATGCCCGCGCGGCTGAAGCTGATGTGGCCGTCGGGGGTGGGCACGGTGTTGACCCCGCCCGCGAACGCCATGCGGCAGCGACCCTCGCGAATGGCGGTCACGGCTTTGTGGACCGCGACCAGCGAGGAGGAACAGCCGGTGTTTATCGGTTCACTCGGGCCGTGCAGGTCCATGAAAAAACTCATGCGGTTTGGGCCGCCGAAGGGGAACAGACCCAGGAAGGCGTAGTCTTCCACGTCCGCGGTGCCGCGCATCAAACTTGCGTAACCGGTATCGCCGGTGCCGACGAAAATACCGGTATCGCTGCCCGCGAGGCTTTGGGCGTTGTGACCCGCGTCTTCCATCGCCAGCCAGACATGGGTCATCAACAAGCGGTTTTGGGGATCCATCGATTCGGCTTCGCGCGGTGAGATCCCGAAGAAGAGCGGGTCAAATTCGGCCACGCCGTCGAGGAAACCACCCCAGTGCACGCGGGTTTTGGTTCGGTCCTCGCGCGGGTCGCCGTCAATGGCGCGCCAGTCCCAGCGGTCGGCCGGAATTTCGCTGATGCAGTCCACGCCGTCGCGCAGGTTCTCCCAGAAGGCATCGAGATCGCGGGCACCGGGAAAACTGCCGCTCATGCCGACGACGGCGATGGGCGTGTCGGCCGCGATTGGGCCGGAAATCGCCGCCGGCGCGGGCTTGGCTTGGCTTGTAACCACGCGCGGTGGGGCGGGGCTTGCGACGACCGGTTCCGGTGAAAGCTTTAAGGCTTTGCCGAGCGCGTCGGCGTATTGGCTGACGAGGTAGTTGGTAAAGCGTTCGATGCTGGGGTTTTGGAACAGGGCCGTGGGTTTGAGGTCCAGCCCATAATCCGCGTTCAGCCTGTTCGTGAACTGGATCAGGGTGACCGAATCAAAACCAAAATCGTTGAATTCGCTGACCGGGTCCAGGTCCGCGACGTCCACCATCAATAAATTGGAGATGATGGTTTTGAGCAGCTCGGCGACCGGCTCCTTCAAAGGGGTGCCGGTTAGGATGGGTGCCGGTTGCGGTTCGGGTTGGGACCGCGGCGCGGGACGCTGTTCCACCACTGTGCCCGGTTGTTGCGCCGGCGCGGTTTCCGGGATCCAAAAGCGCTTGCGTGCAAAAGCGTATCCCGGCGCATGGATGCGTCGTGGTTGGGCGTCGCCGTAAAGCAGAGCCCATTCCATCGCCACGCCTTTGAGCCAGAGCTCGGCAATTTTGGGGAGGCGCCCTTTTTGGAGCCAGCCTTGCAGCAAGGCGCGGGCGTCTTCATCGTTGTCAAACAGGCGTTGTTCCTTGCGTTGCACACTGCCGGTCATGATTTTTTTGTTTGCGCGACCTTCGAGGAAATCCTGCAACAGCTTGCTGAGTTCCGTCGTGTTTCGCGCGAGGAACACGGCGCGTTGGTGCATGGCGACACGGCCGACCTGCAGGGTGAAGGCCAGGTTGCGCGCTGCCGTGGTCGGCTCGCGTTGGAGGAACGCCGCCAGATGGGCAACCATGTCGCGCAGGCGTTCCGGGTCGCGGGCGGAGAGCGGGAACAGCAGCGGTTCGTCGCCGCGGGCCTCGGTCGCGGGTGGGTCGACCGCCTCGAACAAGGCATGGACGTTGGTGCCGCCCAGCGAATAATGGTTTTGGGCCGCGCGGCGGCGGCCGTGGTTTTCGGGCCAGGCGGTTGGCTTGGTTGCGATGAAGAAGGGCGAATCGGCCAGGGCCACATCCGGCGCCGCTTGGTTGTAATTGATTTGCGGCGGCAAGGTGCCCTGGTGCAGGGCCAACACCACCTTGATCATGCCCGCGAGGCCGCCCGCGGTGTCGAGGTTGCCGATGTTGGGTTTCACCGAACCCAAGGCACAGCGCTTTTTCCCCGCGGCCGCGTAGGCCTCGTTGAGCGCGGCCACTTCAATCGCATCGCCCGAGGGCGTGCCCGTGCCGTGCGCTTCCACGTAACCAATGCTCTGGGGATCGATCCCCGTTTGTTCGAGGACCGCGCGCGCCGCGGCGGCTTGACCGGTTACGCCCGGCGCGTGGAAGCCGGCTTTGTCGTTGCCGTCGTTGTTGATGCTGATACCGCGCAGCAAGGCGTAGATCGGGTCGCCGTCGGCCACCGCCTCGCGCGCCTTTTTGAGCACCACCACGCACACGCCCTCGCCCTCCACCATGCCCGACGCGTCCGCGTCAAAGCTTCGGCAACGGCCGTCGGCGGACAGGTTGAGGTCGGGTTCGTGCAGGTAACCGACACGGGAGAACGCGAACAAACCGGCGCCGCCGACCAAGGCGGTTTTGGCTTCGCCCGCGAGCAGGCTTTGCGCGGCCAGTTTGACCCCGACCAGCGAGGACGAGCAAAGCGATTGCACGAACAGGCTCGGCCCTTTGAGGCCGAGGTGGTAAGAGATTGTGTTGGCGACCATGCCGCCTTGGGCGTGGAGACCGGCCGGATGGCCGTCCGCGCCTTGGAGCTGGTGGGCGGCCAGGCCCAGTGGCTGTTGGTAGAAGTTGGTTGCCGCCGACATGAAGACGCCGGTTTCGGGGACATCGCCGACCGCGTAACCCGCATCTTCCAGCGCCCACCAAGAATGGAGCAGGAGCAGCCGCGTCTGCGGGTCCATGTTCAAGGCGGTGCGCGGCGAAATGTTGAAAAAGGCCGGGTCAAAGCCATCTTTGCCGCTGATGGTGCGTTGGGCCGGGACAAAGTTGGGGTTGGCGCGCAGCTCGGCGTCCACGCCCGCCGCGGCCAATTCTTCCGGGGAAAGCAGGCGCATGCTCTCCACGCCCTCCACCAGGTTCTGCCAGTACTGACGATGGTCGTCGGCGCCCGGGACCTGGCAGGAAATGCCGATGACGGCGAGGCTGTCGGCGGGAACCTCGGCGACGCCGGCTTTTTGGCAGGCCGCCGTGCGCTTCGCCGGGGACGTCGGTTTTTTGGCTTCGCCGGTAACCGCCGCGCGGTCGAGGCGACCTTGGTTGTCCAACGGCAGCTCGGTTTGGAAGATAAAGCGGCCGGGGATGCGGTCGTGGGGCAGCCGTTCGCTCAAATGGTATTTGAGGTGCGGCAGTTTTTCCTGCCAAACCACGCTGAAACCGGGGAAGTTGGCGCCGTCCAGTTCCAGGGTTTCGTCCTGTTGCCACGTCAGTTCGTGGGGCGGTTCGCCCGCGGTGGCGCCCTTGGGTTGGGCGTAGATTTCAAAGCGACCGTGCTCGTGGGGATGTTCCCAGTGGACCGTGGTGGTCACGCCGTCGCCGTTGCCCTGCTGGAGCACGTCGTAAGGGTCAATGCCTTTTTCGTTGTCGGGCGTGGCGTCGATGCGCGCCAAGGCCGCTTGCAAGGTGGCTTCGCCGTGATCGTCGGCGGTCCAGTCGAGGATGGCTTGTTCGCGCCACAGCCGGCGATTGGGGACATCCGTCAGCCAGAGGGCTTCGTTGCCGCCGGCGACCAACTCGCGGGTTTCCGCCGCCGATTCTCCGCGCCAGGGTTGCTCGCGCGGGGTTGCGCCTTCGACACGGGGTTCGTCCAGGTAGAGGAAGGTGTCGAAGCGGTACTTCATGAATTCGTTGTGGAAGCGGCCTTTTTTCGGACAGATGCGCACCTGTTTGACGCGCGGCAGGGTGCGCGTCAGGTTTTTGAAGTACAGCGGATCGATGACCAGTTCTTTTTCAAGGCGCACGCGGTCGGCCAACAAGCGTGCGAATTTGGCGCGCGTGGTTTTGGCCGGACATTGGTGGGCGAGAACCGCCGCATGGAAGGATTTGAGCAGGCGCAGGTCGCGCACGTCGCCGATAAAGATGCGTGCCCCGTGGGGCAAGCGTTCCGTCAGGGTGCGGATTAGGTCGGTCAGGTAATCAATGCCGGGGAAGTACTGAATCACCGAATGGATCATCACCGTGTCGACGGCTTCGACCGAGACCGCGTCCAAATCCGAGGCGTCGCACCGCACACAGGTCACCTTGTCGCGGTAGGTTTTGTTTTTGAGTGAGTTGTGGATGTGGTCCACCGCGTTTTGAGACAGGTCGGTGGCGTAGTAGTGTTCGACGCGGTCGGCGAGGTTAAACAACAACATGCCGCTGCCGCACCCGATTTCCAGCATTTTGCGGGGCTGGTGCGCCATCACGTGCCCCACCGCGAGATCGACACATTCGCGGATCTCTTCCTCCGGGATTTGATCGCCGGAATCGCTGGTGACGTAACCAATGGCGTTCAAAACCTCGTCGGAACTTTCCTCGCCGCCGAGGATGGGTGCGTAGTTTTGTTCCCAAATGGGAATCCAGTTTTTGAGCAGCTCTTCCGTGTCTTGGTCGGCCTTTTGAAAGCGGAACCAGTCAAAGTTGGGGCGCACGTAGGCGACCAAGCTCTGTTTGCCGCGGTTTTGCCGCGAAAAAACCACGCTCTGTCGCACCGCGGGGTGGGCGTTGAGCGCGGCTTCCACGTCGCTGTAGGCGTGTTGCTCCGTCGGTTCTTGCGGCGGCGTGGCTGACGCGCCCTTGGGGGGCTCGGCGACAGGTGTCGCCCGCGGGGACGGGTCCGCGATGTGGGCCGACAGGGCGGCAATGCTCGCGTGTTTGAACAGGGTCGTCGTGGTCAGCGCACAGCCAAAGGTTTGGTTGATGCGTTCGATCAGGGTGATCGCCAGCAGCGAGTTCCCGCCCGCCTCGAAGAAGCCGTCGTCGACCGAAAGGTCCATGATGCCCAACAGCTCTTCCCAGATCTCCAACATCTGTTCTTCTACCTCGGAGCGGGGCAGGCTGATTTTTTTGGGGCGGCTTTTTTGGACGGCTCGGCTCGCCAGTTGCTTGCGGTCCAATTTACCGTTGGCCGTCAGCGGCAAGGCGGCCAAGGGGACCAGCGCGGCGGGTACCATGAAATCCGGCAGGCGCGCGGCCAGCGTTTCTTTGATCGACGCGAGCAGGGCCGCGCGACCCGTCCACGGGGTTTTTGGTTCCGAGGGCGCTTTCTGCTTCTTCGCCGGTGTGCGGGTGGCGTAAAGGTTGTAAATTTGGGTGTTTTGGAAGGAATCGTCCTGTTCGACCACCACGTGGAAGCCCTGTCCCTCCAGCAGCTCTTGCACCGAGCGGGCACGGTTGTCGATATCGTGGACCTCGATCACCACTTGTTGAATTTTGGGCCAGTCCTCCGCCTTGATGCCGTCGAGTACCTTTTGCTCCATTTTTTCGACGTCGACCTTCAACAAATCAATGCGCGTGATGTCCGTCTCGGCGATGACCTCGGACAGGGTGCTGATGCGGCATCGCACCTCGCGGGTTTCCAGGCGGGCGCGTAACATGCTGTCCACATCTTCTTGACGGGCCGCGCTTTCACCGGGTTCACCGGCAAGGTAGGCGCGCACCACGTCCAACTCTTCCTCCACGTCGGCGTGGGCGCCGGAGAGAATGGTGACGTTGGGGTAGTAGGTAAAGGTTTCATAGCCGGACTGGTCGGCGATGCCGCGCGCGTAGGTCTGGACCTTGTCGCCGTAAATGTGGGTGTTGCGCGCCAACACCTCGTAGACCTCGGGCATGGGTTCAAAGGCGGTGACCCGTGCATCGCGTTCAGCCATGCAAAGTGAAAACAGGCCGATATTGGCGCCGACATCAAACACCTGATCGCCGGGGTTGACCACCAACCCGTGTTTGAGGTAACCCTCGCCTTCGTAGATTTCGCGGTAGAGGAACTCGGTTTCACCGGGGTTGAGGTGGAACACGTCCATGCCGTTGGGCAGGGTGGTCGTGCGGTGGTCCTCGTGTTTGTCTGCCGCTTCCAGGGCCAGCCGCCGTTGGACCGGGCCGGCATGCTGGGCGTCCGGTGCGAACCAGGCCACGATGCGCTGTTCGCCGCGTTCGTCCGCTTGGACCACCGCGGCGCAGGCACCGACGCCCGGGTGTTCGGACAAAACCGCCTCGATTTCACCCAGTTCAATGCGGTTCCCGCGCAATTTAATTTGATGATCGATGCGGCCCAAATAGGCAAGCGAACCGTCCGGGAGGAATCGCGCGCGGTCACCGGTGCGGTAAAGGCGCGCGCCAGGTGTCTCGGAAAAAGGATCGGGTTGGAAGCGGTCCGCGGTGAGATCGCCACGGTTGCAATAACCGCGCGCCAAGCCGACACCGGCAAGACACAATTCACCTGCTTCGCCGTGGGGGACCGGGTTCAAGGCGGCATCGACCACATACAGGTGCATGTTGGCGATGGCCCGTCCAATGGGCACCTCGCTCATTCCCGGCCGGCAAGGTTGGTAGGACACATCGATGGCGGCCTCGGTTGGGCCGTAAAGGTTGTGCAGTTCGCATTGGCCGAACGTGTCAAAGAAACGGCGCGTATGGGCGACGGTCAGGGCCTCGCCGCTGCAAAACACCTGCTTGAGTGAGGTACAGCGTGTTACACCCTCGATGCCGAGAAAGGCATTTAACATGGACGGTACAAAGTGCAGGGTGGTGATTGACTCGCGCACGATCAGGTCGCGCAGATGGTAGGGATCCTTGTGTTTCTCCGGCGCGACCAGCACCAAACGGGCGCCGGTGATCAGGGGCCAGAAGAACTCCCAACCCGACACGTCAAAACTAAAGGGCGTTTTCTGGAGGACGCGATCCTCGGATGTCAGGCCGTATTGGTCCGCCATCCAAAGAATGCGGTTGGCGAGGGCGCGGTGTTCCAGCAGTACGCCTTTGGGCCGTCCCGTGCTGCCCGATGTATATAAGATGTAGGCAAGTTGGTCGGGATGCGGTGCGGGGGGTGGTGTTTCGGGTGGGTTCGTTTGGCACAGGGTCTCCCAATCGCGGTCGAGACTGAGCAGCGCAGCCGTGTCACCGACCAAGGGCGCCAAGGATTCCTCAAAACGTGCGAGGGTGAGCACTTGGGAAACGCCGCTGTCTTCCAGCATGAACTGCAACCGTTGCGCGGGGTAATTTGGTTCGAGCGGGACATAGGCGCCGCCGGCCCGCAAAATCGCCAAAAGCCCGATGACCATTTCAAAAGAGCGGGTGAGGCAAAGCCCGACCGGTTGATCGGGACCGACGCCCTGTTGCCGCAGGTGGTCGGCCAGCTGAGCGACGCGCCGGTTCAGCTGGGCATAGGTAAGCTGTTGCGTCTCAAAAACAAGGGCGACGGCATCCGGTGTTTTCTCGGCCTGTTCTTCGATAAGCTGATGAATACAGGGCGTTTCGGGACGAATCACATGGGCGTCCTTTCATTTGATGCGTGGCGGTTGATCCGCGAGAAGGGATGGGGAAAAAGCCTTTCGCTTTTCCTTGCTTCGATGAAAATTGCAGGATTTTCGTAGAGGACGAATATTACATAGCTGTGAGTTTAGAGCAAGTCTTTATGAGATTTTCTTAAATAATGTTTAATTGGAGTTATCCTTTTGTCCGCGTGTTTTCCGGCAAAAGGTCCGCGGGACCCTTGTGAATTTGGTGGTGATTGGGTCTCTCGCTTCTTTTTGCCGGCTGTCGTTTGAGGTGACAGGAAGGTGCTTGGTTTTACATAAGTGGTTTTTTTGCAGATTGTTGCGTTTGCGTTCTTGATGATGGCGATATCACAGATGCAAAACTCAAGGCCAAAACAGAAGCTGTGTCTGTTGACCCCTCCCACGTTTGGCTCAGGGGGCTTATCCTCCATAGTGCCCGCGCTTAAGTTAGGTTGTGGTGTTGGTGGAGATTGAGTTTCTATGCTTTTGTGTTAAATAGTGAGCAATATCAAGACGGCCCTTATTATTTTTCGATGGATGCCATTTAGAAATAGATTATCTGGAACGGTCGGCTCCTGAAAGCGTGGTCTTCGAGGCGAAACCCTAACAACACCCGAGCGCGTTGCCCCAAAAGCTCGAACTCCCGCAAGCAGGGGTGGTGCGCACTCCTGGCTTTAGCCAAAAACTCTCGCTCCTATCGCGCTTCTTAGGTTGAAGTCTCATTTCTGTTTCACGCTGAAAGGTTTGGTGGTTGGCCATTGTTGCAGAAAGCCTGGCTCTAGATAAGTAAACAAGGCAAACATTGATGCATAGGAGAAAAACTATAAAGATCAATGCGCTCTTTTTCATTTTGCTTTCCTTCATGGTGCCTGGCAACTTATTCACCGCGGCATTGACTGAGACGGTTTTTAAGCTAGGGTTGTGTCTGAGATAAAGGCGGTTTGGGCGTCCTGTTGTGGTTGTGTTGCTGTGTAAAAAGAGGCTGTCTATAAGGTGTCCCAGAAGTTTTTACGTAGTTTGAAAAAGACAAGTATTTGGTTTGCTAAATCTCCCAGTTTCATATTGGAAAAGATGTGATAGTTGTCCTTGAATTCAGAAAAACGCACTGGATCACCGATTACCCCAACCAGATGTTGGGAGGTGGATCCAGATACATAGTCAATGCTTAAGTGGTCACGGGATGTACCATCTAGATCACGCAGAACAGTTTGTCGCAGTAGTGCGCCCTTTTTTGTTTTTAAGTTAATTAAGCGGAATCGATTGACGGCATCATCGCCGCTCCGGCGTCGTTCATGCATAATTAGATTACCTGAAAAAGATCTAAGTGACTGAAAGTGCCAAAGGTTTTTGATTACCGCTTTCCTGTTAGCTTCGTTAAAAGAATCACCTTTCCAAGCATCGGTAAACACCTGGTTTTGTGTACCGAATTTTGATGTGGTTAATTTTGATTGTTTAAAAACGTTCAAGGATAATGAATAGGCGTCTGTAAAGAAAAGTGAATCCCCCGCCGCGGTGATGGTGGTCGGTGCCGCAAACATGTAAGTTTGAAGCCGTTTATCTTGTGTTCCTAAAGTTCCTGCTGGGTTTAATTGATGGTCGAAGACAAGAAAGCCAGGGTTTTTTGAACCATTGCCTTTTCCAAATTTGAAATACAGGAAATCGCGGTGGGCAAATAGTTCTAGACCGTATGGCCCAAGGACAATTTCACTTAAAATCTCCCCTTGATCAGAGAATTTTAGCAGTCTGTTATCCGCAAGAAAGAACACATCGCCGACATGATTCACCGCAAAATCAAGTAATGTTCGGTATTCTCCAGGTCCAGAACCCTTGGTTCCAATTCTGTTCAAAAACCGGCCTTCGTTCGAAAAAACAAAGACAGATCCCGTTGCGTCATAGTCGCCGACATATATTTTGCCAGAAGGTTCATGAACAATGACTTTGCTTATCTCTCCCAGGATCGATGCCGGAATCGTTTCTAGTTTCACCGCACGTTCAATCGCAAAAGCATCTTCAAACATCTTTGCCTTGCTTTGGGTGAAATGGATAGACGAAAGTGGCTGTGAAGTATCGTTTCCTTTTTGGGGAATTTGATGTGTTTGGGTGTTACAGGTTGTCAATGCAAGTGCCAGTAATATATGGAGTGATAACCTCATGATGAATTCCTAAGAGATCGGGCGATGTCTTGCAGATAGGGTAGGGTAGAATTTTTTATCCCCGCTGCAAGTTGTTTGCTTTAATAGAATGAGCGAGAGGGTTGTACCTAAGAAACGCGATAACTGCCGGTGATTTTGGCTAAACCTCTGGGCTGCAACGGCCTGTAAAAACACTCACCGCACCCATAGGGTGCGCGTCGTGCGCGACCCCGGCCCGCTTTTTTCAAACCATTTCGCTCCAGATCTTCAGCCAAAATCCCTCACTCTTATCGTGCTTCTTAGGTTTAATAGTATGGGAATGAGTGTGTTTCCTACAAGCAAATCTAGCAGGGTGAATCTTCTTGTTCAAACGTTTTCTCGGGCGTTGGGTGTGAAACCGAATTTTTGTGAGGGTTTGCTTTCTTTTGATGATGTTGGTGACTTTTTCCGCCATCGCTCCTCCGTACCTTCTAATCTTGGTGGAACTGTCATTTTTCCTTATACCTAAGAAGCGCTGACGCGGTGGTTTTGACTAAACCTCTGGGCTACAACGTCCTGTGAACATGCTCACCGCACCCAGCGGGCCTGAGCATTTTTGCAGACCCTTGCCGCCCCGAGATTTAGCGAAAATCATCAAGCATCGCCTTGCTTCGGTTCGCACCTTGTCTGGAGCGACCCTACTTCTTGGGCGGGGATTTTGGCTGGAGTTGCTTGTTTTTTACTAAAAAACTTTGGCTGATGCTGCCGTCCAGTTGGTACAAGGTGACCTGCCAACCCGCCGGGGTTGCCTCGGCCATGGCGTAGTTAAAGGCATCCTCGGTGTGGAAATTCTCGGGGGTGACGCCCAAGGTTTTGAGGATGTTTGATTGGGCCAAAACTTCCGGGGTGATTGCCGGCGAGCGTTTGGTGCCGCTGTTGCCGATGATCATCATCGGCGGGCGTCCGTCGGTGAAATTCAAGGCCTCGAACAAGTGAACGTGGCCGCTGAGGAGCAGGCCGATGTGGGGGCTGAACGCGCCCGCGGCGGTTTGTTTGAGCGCCGCTTGCAGTGTTAACTGCAAGGGGAACAGTTCGGTACCTTGTTCCGTTTTTCCCGGCTGGATGCCCCAGATCGGTTCGTGGGTGAGCAGCCAATTTTCGCGGTCGGCGCTCGCCAAGCTGTTGAGGCGGGTGTAACTTGCCGCGTATTGGCCGACCAGTGCTTTTCCTTTGGGGTCGTTGCCCGGGGAGTGGGGGACGTTGGCGCTGTCTTGAACCAACAGGTGTAGGTCGGTGAAGGAAAGGCCGTAGGCTGGGCTGATCATCGGGCATTGATCGGATTGCCAAGGATTGGCCGGGAGCGGGCCGGGATCCAGCAGGTAGAACCAACCACGCCAGGCGCGTGAGCAGCTTTCGTGGTTGCCGCGGATGAATACCCAAGGCGCCGCGGCCAAAAGGTTGCGGGCCGGGGCAAAAAAATCGGCTTCCCAGGCGGGCCAGTTATTGCCGTAGGGACCGGCGCAACCCTTGTTCCCCTCGGGGCAGGGGAACTCTCGGTAGTGGTAGTCACCGAGGTGGATGATTAAGTCGGGTTTTCCCGCCGCAACCGCGTCTGCCACTTGGGCAAAGGGCCAGGGGGTTCCGTAGCCTTTGACGCCGTTGCAGTTTTGCACATCGACAATGCCCTCGATGTTGAGGATGCGGCAGCCGGTATCGCCGATGATGGCGATGCGGCGCGGTTTGCGCTTGACCACCGGCAGCGGTTTGCCTTGGAAGCCGACCGTTTGGGTGTTTTGGGGCAGGTCACATTCACACACCAGCACGTCAAAGTTGGGCGGTGGGTTTTCGCCGCGTGGGGTGAGCGGGTGCGGTTTGCCGTTGACCTGGATCGTGGGGCAGGTTTTTTCGCGGGTAATGACGCGCACGATTTGGCGGTTGTTCGCGCCCATCTCCGTCCAGGCGTAATCGGGGGCGGTGGTGTCAGGGTTGAAGGCCGTCACAAGAAACCAAAAAACGAAACCAAACATGCTGCACTCCTCGTTCCGGGCGGCGCTCAGTGATTAGCCACGCGGATTTTGAAGGCAAACGGCGGTGTTGACGCCGCCGAAGCCGTAACTCAGGCAAAGGGCGTTGTGTACGTTTTGGACGCGTGCCGTCGCGCCGACGAAGTTCAATGCGCCGTTCATCGGTGCGTCGAGATTGCGGGATGGGTGCAGTCGGCCCGCCTCCATCTGTACCAGGGTGGCGGCGATTTCAACCGCGCCGGCGGCGCACAAGCCGTGACCGGTTAGGGATTTGGTGGTGTTCAGCGGCGCGTGTTCCAAGCCGCACTGCAGCAGCGCCTCGCTTTCCGTTTTGTCGCCCAGGGGTGAACCGGTCCCGTGGGGATTGATGTAATCGATTTCGCCCGGCTTCAGGTCGGCCGCCTGGAGGGCTTCGCGGATGACGCGGACTTCACCGTCCGCGTTGGGATTGGGATAGCGGTTGCCGTCCATCACCACCGCCGTGCCGCGCAGCAAACCTCTGGGCGCCGCGCCCCGTTGCGCCGATGTTTCGGCCCGCTCGACCACCAGGGCCGCGCAGTTTTCCCCAAAAATAAAGCCGTCCCGCTGTTCATCAAAAGGGCGACAGGCCTGTTCCGGCGCTTCCGCAAAACGTTCGGAACCCATGGCGCCGGCGGCGCGAAAGCCGGCGCATTCCCAGAAGGACAGGTCCATCAAAGCGCCCACCGCAACGGCAACGTCCACGCGACCCGATGCCACCGCGTCGGCGGCTTGGATGACCGCGAGTTGGCCGGCCGCGGAGGCGCCGCCCAGGGTGTAGGCAAACCCTCGAATCGGAAACAAGTCCGTGCACAGGCCGCACAGATCGCTGTCGAGAAAGGTCATGGCGTAGGTCGGCCGCAGAAAAGCGAGGCGTTCGGCGTATTTCTGTCGGGTTAGGGTCAGTTCGCGCTGTTGCAGGTTGGAACCGCCGATGATCAGGCCGATCCGGCTGGGATCAACGCCGTCCAACCTGGCGTTTTGCCAGGCTTCGTCGAGCGCCGCCAAGGCTGCTTTGCCGGGGAGGGAACAGGCACGCAACACGCGGGCGGGCACCCTCGGGAGGTGAATTTCGCCACATTCCGCGCCCAGGAACGCGCTGTCTTCCGTTTGACGTCCCGGTCGTTGCATGATGGCGAAGCGGTGATCACCGCGCAGCAAACCGGTGCGAAAAGCGTCGATGCCGATACCGATGGGGGAGACGACCCCCATCCCCGAGATGATTAAATCAGACGGCAACGCGCTGTTCATGGATGGCGTCCGCCAGTTCGCCGATGTTTTTGGGACCGTGGAACTTGACGGCGGGCACTTTGAGGTCGAGTGCCTCCAGGGTCATCATCAGGATTTCGGAACGGTCCAGTGAATTGGCGCCCAGGTTGCCCAGGGAATCGCTTCGCTGGAACGCGTGGTCCTCGAGTTCCGGGATGACTTCGACGGTGTGTTGGGCAATCAGTTTGAAAATAGCGTCACTGCTCATGGGGTTCTCCTTGGGAGCGGGCACAGGATTTAAGTCAGTTTTTGTGGGCCATCGTGTTGTAGCGTTGGTTCAGAATTTCGGCCGCGCCGGTCATGATTTTCTCGGCGATCTGGTCAACATGCCGGTTTCGCCAATCTTCCAGCGGGCTGCCTTTGACCCACTGGTTAAAGGCGCCGAGGGCCGGGCCGGTGTGGATCTGGTAATCGACCTTGCTTGCCGAAACACCTTCCTGCGCGAGCCGGGATGCGTAGCTGAAGTACCAGCGAAAAACCAAACTCATTTTGAATTTGGGGTCGCTGTCGGCCTTGGCGCGGTCGGCCGGTGAAAGCTGTTCGGTGACCTCGCGGAAAACCGCGGCAAAATCCCGTTTGAAATAGCGGCTTTGCAGTTGATCGACCGTTTTGGCGTCCAATTCTTCCAGGGCATGGTGGTGGCGGTATAGGTCGTACAGCTTGCGTGCTCTTGCCGGGAAGAAAACACCTCGTTTGAGTACTTGGACGCGGGTGCCCAATTCAAAAGCTTCACCTGAAGGTGCATAGTCGGTGTCTTGTACGTTCATGTTTTGCAGCAGGTCTTTGGCCTGGTCGCTGGTGGCGGCTTCCACCGTGCATTGGTTGACCGAACCGGTGAGGATGAAGTCGCAACCCAGCATGAACGAGGCGGCCGCCGCCTCGGCGGTGCCGATTCCGCCGGCGGCCCCTATATAAATGTTGCGGTGGTAACCCCGGTGCTGCACCACTTCATTGCGCAGGCGAATCAGGGTGGGCACAACCGCATAGGGCATGCCCTCGTCGGTTTGCCAGGCCGAGTCGGCGGCGACGATGAGGGCGTCGGCCATGGGGACCTCGCGCAGCAGGGCGGCTTGGGCTTCGGTGAGTTTGCCGGCGGCGACCAGACTCTTGACGACGCGTTCGGGGGCCGGGTTTAAGAAGGCGGTTGCGGTTTCGGGTCGGGTGACCTTGGCAAAAATACGACGATCCGACTGAATTCTGCCATGTTCATCGCGGCGTAAGCCGGCCGCGCGGTAGCGGATCAGGGCCGGTGTGATTTGCATGAAGGCGGCGGCTTCGACGACCGGCACCTCCCAGCGCAGAAAAAGATCGACCAGGGTTTCGTTGCGTTCGGGTTGATCGATATCGGCCACAAGGTTGGCGCCGTAGAAACGACCGGCCGAGGTTGTTTTGAGCGCCCGCAAATCTTGTTCGACGCGCTCGGGAGCAAGGTCGGCGGTGCCATAAAACGCGAGGTACCCCGCGCGGGTCATGCGGTTGACCAGTTCGACGGAAGATATACCGCGGTACATGCCGCCGGCGAGATAGGCATGGCGCAGTTGGTATTCAGCGCGAAAGGCGGGATTGCCCAAGGCGTCGGCGCTGAAAAAGGGTTGGATCGGCGGCGCGATGGGTGGCGTTGGGGCCTCGGTTTGGGGTGCCGACCGGCGTTTTTGTGTTGGTGTTTCGGGTGCGGGTGTTGCTGCCGGGGCCTCGGCTTGTTTTTGTTCAGTTCGCTCGTGGGGTGCGGGTATTGCCGCCGGGGATTCGGCTGGGGGTGCGGCCGGCTTTTGTTCCCTTTGCGCGTGGGGTGCGGGTGTTTCCGCCTGGTCCTTGGCTAGGGGCGCGGTTGGGTTTTGATCGGGATGCTCGTGGGGTGCGGGTGGCGGCGTTTCGGCGGCGTGCCGCGCTTCTTCCGCGGCTAACAAGGCGGGATCCAGGGGTTCGGCTGCGCGCATGGTGCGCATCGCCAAGGCTTTGACCACGCTCGACTTGCCGTTGCCGATCTCGACGAGGTTCTTGTGGGTGGCACCTTGGGCCATCAGGTAGCGAATGCTTTCGGTCCATTTGACCGGCGCCGTAATTTGGTCGGTGATGTGTTGCAGCATCCGCGCTTTGCGGTAGGGGCGCGCGGTGACGTTGGAAATGAGTGGCAGGCGCGGTTCGTTCAGGCGAATCTCGCCTACGACCGCGGCAAATTGTTTGCCCGCCTCGGCCATGTAGCGGGTATGAAACGCGCCGCTTACATTGAGCACGCGGTAATGGGTCGCGCCGCCCTCGAGGAATAAAGGTTCGGCTTTGACAATGTCTTGTTTGGGGCCGGAAATGACCAACTGACGGGGACTGTTGTAATTGGCGATCGAAAGGTTGGCGAGGGCCGGGTTTTGGAGCACGGCGGCAACGCCGTCTTCTTCCAAACCGATGACCGCGGCCATGCCGCCGCCGCGGGCTTCGGCCATGAGGGCGCCGCGTTTTTGCACCAACCGCAGTCCCGTTTCGAAATCGATGATGTCCGCGACAAACAAGGCGCTGTACTCGCCCACGCTATGGCCCAACACATAATCGGGTTTTGCTTCCGAACGGATGTGGTCCAGGTAACTCAAGCAGTTAACCGTATAGACCGCGGGCTGGGTGTAGCGCGTCTGTCCCAATTGGTTGTCGGGATCATCCAAGCACAAGGTGCGGATGGAATAACCCAGAACGGCGTCGGCCGCGCGGGTGTATTCGGGAAATGCGTCGAACAGTTCGTCACCCATGCCTTTGCGCTGGGAACCTTGACCGGGAAAAAGAACAATTTTCACGACACCATCCTTCTGAAACCGCGGTGCGCGCATAATCCAAAGAAGACCGGCGTGGCGGCCGCGGTAATCACCAAGCGAGCAATGGAAAATACTGACTTGTATGAAATTATCTTTTATAAAGGACTTTTGCGAAATGTACGTCTTGCTTGCTGGGTGCGCAATCTTAACACAGCGCTCATCGACGGGAAAATCCTTCTTTTGGCAGAATCACCTGTGATAGAATGCAGCTTCTTCAAAGCCCATCCTGCCGAATAACGGACAATCGCGAATCTTTAATTCGTACCGCCCTTATGTTTTCGTCCCGAACTTTTCGCGAGGATAACCGGTTCTTTCTACTGTTCTTCCATCTCTTGCGCAGCGCGAAGGATCACGGATGAAAAGACACAAAACCGTTCAGCCGCTCAGATTACGGTCGGCAATTCAGGGACGAGAACGTTGGGATATTGTCGGCCTGCGGCGTAAGCCGTTTCTTGCCGAACAACTCGAATGGGATCTAAAAAACCACGCGGGCGTTGTGTCGGTTCGCGCCAATCCCGTTACCGGGCGCGTCTTGCTGGTTTACGATCACCACATTGTTACCGATACCGCCGACCTTTTAAGGGACGCGCTTGAGGGATTGGCCAAACGCTGGGCGGGCGAAAGCGCGACACGCGAAGGCGGCGGCCCCTTTGACGAAGCGCCCGCCACCCATCAGGCTGACGAGCACGTGCTTTCGCTGATTCGCTCCGTTGAAGAAAACACCGGGCAACGCTGGAAGGCGACCGGTTTAACCTTATTGAATACCGTGGCCGCGTTGGCGCCGCCTTTGACCCTGGGCCTGATTATGGCCGCCGCGGTTTCGGGTGGGTTACCTGTGTTAACCAACGTGGGGTTATCGCCGGTAGCCCAGGTGGGCTTGTTGGCCGTCGGTTTTGTCGGCGCGAACACGGCCAACACCATTACGGAATACCACGCCAAAACGGCCTGGCAACGCTATGCGGCGGGCATTGAACATGCCTTGCGCGTCAAGGCATTTGCCCATGTGCAACATCTGGATGCGGCCTACCTTGACAATCAAAATACCGGCCAAGTTCTGAGCGTGGTTCACGACGACACGGTGAAAATGCGCGAATTTTTGAGCCATTTGCCCGATTCAACCGTGGATCGGGTGGGGACCTTTGCCGCGGGCAGCGCCTTTTTGTTGGCCATTTCGCCCGTTTCCTTTTTGCTGTCGCTGGTGCCGTTGCCCGTTATTTATTATGTATACCGCCGCTACCACAAAAAAATTGCCGAGGTGTATCGGGACCAGGGGATCAAACAACATGCCGCCCGCAAGCAGTTGTCCGACAGCTTGACCGGTTTGAGCACGATCAAAAGTTTTTCCCGCGAAGAATACGAGCAGTTGCGTCTTGAGGCGCTGAGTCGCGACCTGAAGGAAAGCACGGAAGCGGCTTACGCCGAGGCCATGCGTTACGCGGATATGACCAAATTCGCCATGGTTGCCGGCATCGGGTTGCCGATCATCTACGGCGGCGCCCTGATGCTGTCCGGTCAAATATCGGTGACCGTTTTTATGCTGCAGAGTTTTGTGATGCCCAAGATGGTGGGTGCCATGGGTGGCCTGGATCACGATTACGATCTCTACCAGAGCACGGTCGCGGCCGGCAAACGCCTCTCCGGGATTCTGTCGGTTCAGCCCGCCATTCAGAACGGCTACCGCTTGTTCGAGGCCGAGACCATCCACGGGGACCTGCGTTTTCAAGGTGTCACCTTCGGTTATGCGGGTAACGAACACCTGTTCGAGGATTTCGACCTGCACATACCCGCGCGCTCCTCCGTGGGGCTGGTGGGTACCACCGGCTCGGGGAAATCCACCCTAACCCGGTTGCTGATGCGTTTTTACGAAATTACCAAGGGGCGTATCCTGTTGGACGGCCAGGATATTCGCGAGCTTGAATTCAACGCGCTGCGGGATGTGATCGGCTTGGTCAGTCAAGACGTGTTCCTCTTCCACGGCACCGTTTACGAAAACATCCACTACGGGCGCTTAGACGCCACCCGCGAAGAAGTAATCACCGCCGCGCGTTTGGCCGAGGCATTGACCTTTATCAACGCGTTACCGGATGGGTTCGAAACCATCGTCGGTGAGCGTGGGCAAAAACTGTCCGGTGGTCAGCGGCAGCGGATCGCCATCGCCCGCGTGTTCCTCAAAAACCCGCCGATCCTCATTTTGGACGAGGCCACCTCCTCGGTGGACAACGAAACCGAAGCCGCCATCCAGCATTCCATTGACCAACTGGCCAAGGACCGCACCACCATTGTCATCGCCCACCGCCTGTCCACCGTGCGGCACCTGGATCGGATTCACCTGATCGAGTGCGGCCGTGTTTTGGAAGAAGGCAGTCACGAGGAACTTTTGGCCTTGGATAAGGCCTATGCCGCGCTTTGGAAACGGCAAACCGGGGACGACGCGGCCGCACTTTTTACGGGCGAGAACGAGGACCCTGAAAACCAACCCAACAAGGAGCAGCCGTGATCCCAGCCGGAATTGAGTCGATGAATATTTTTGGTGGCACCGCCTACCTTGATGTGAAGAAGTTGGCGACGCATCGGGAACTGGATACCACCCGTTTTGAGAACCTGTTGATGAAAGAGAAAGCCGTCGCCCTTCCTTACGAGGACCCGGTCACCTTGGGGGTTAACGCCGCCAAACCGATCCTTGACCGCATGAGCGACGCCGAAAAAGAGCGTATTGAGCTGTTGATCACCTGCACCGAATCGGCCTTTGATTTCGGCAAATCGCTGAGCACCTACATGCACGATTACCTCGGGCTCAACCGCAACTGCCGCTTGATGGAACTCAAAAACGCCTGTTATTCCGGGGTGGCCGGCTTACAAATGGCGTTTAACTTTATCCTTTCGCAGACCTCGCCGGGCGCGCGCGCCTTGGTTGTCGCCACCGATCTATCGCGGTTTGCCGTCGACCCCGAAAGCGAGGAAGCCGACGCGCTTAAGGGGAATTGGGCCTTTTCCGAACCCAGTGGTGGTTCCGGCGCGGTGGCCATGTTGGTGAGCGAGCAGCCCTATGTGTTTCGGGTGGATCCAGGCGCTTCCGGTTATTACGCCTATGAAGTGATGGACGCCTGCCGCCCCATGCCGGACGGCGATGCCGGTGACGCCGACCTGTCGCTCTTGTCTTACCTGGACTGTTGCGAAAACGCCTTCCTCGAATACAAAAAGCGGGTTGCCGACGCGGATTATGCCAAAACCTTCGGGTACCTTGCGTTTCACGCGCCCTTCGGCGGCATGGTCAAAGGCGCCCACCGCAAGATGATGCGCACCATGGTGAAAGCCAAGCCACCCGAAATCGAGGCCGATTTTCAACGGCGTGTCATGCCCGGCCTGTCCTATTGCCAAAGGGTCGGCAATATCATGGGCGCCACCGCCGCCTTATCGCTCGCCAGCACCATCGACAACGCATCCTTTTCGTCCCCCCAACGGATCGGCTGTTTCTCCTACGGCTCGGGCTGCTGCTCCGAGTTCTTTAGTGGGGTGGTGACGCCGGAAAGTCGCGAACACCTCAACACCTTTGCCATGGGTAAGCAGTTGGACGACCGCTACGAACTGGACATGGATGAATACGAGGTGTTGCTGCGCGGCAGCGCCGCGGTGAAATTCGGGACCAGCAACGTGGTGTTGGATCCCGATTTGATTCCCGGCGCCCGTAAGGCGCGCGAGGGTTCCGGCAACCTCTTCCTCAAAGAAATACGCAACTACCACCGGATTTACGAATGGGCGTCGTGAGCGATTCCTACCAAACCATTAAATTTCGCAATGACCGCGGTCTGGCCACCCTGCAGTTCCACCGTCCCGAGGCGAACAACACCATCAATGACCAGCTTGTCAGCGAATGTCGTGCGGTTTTAGCGGAGTTTGGTTCGCAGATCCGGGTGCTGGTCATCGAAGGGTTGCCCGAGGTGTTTTGTTTCGGGGCCGACTTTAAAGCCATCCACCAGGCCGGCTCGGATCCGGCCGCCTCGGATGGAACCCGTAGTGCCGAGGACCTTTACGACCTTTGGTTGGATCTGGCTCAGGGGCCCTATGTAACCGTGGCCCATGTACGCGGCAAAGCCAACGCGGGCGGGATGGGTTTTGTGGCCGCTTGTGACATCGTGTTGGCCGATGAGACCGCGGCCTTCAGCTTGTCCGAACTGTTGTTTGGCTTGTTTCCCGCCTGTGTGCTCCCGTTCCTGATCCGCAAGATCGGCAAACAAAAGGCCCATTACATGACCCTCATGACGGTGCCCGTTCAGGTAGGCGAGGCCCATCGCTGGGGTTTGGTTGACGCTTACGCCGCCAATAGCGACGACCTGTTGCGCCGCCACATGTTGCGCTTGCGGCGTCTTTCCAAATCCGGCATTCAGCGCTACAAAACCTATTTGGCCTCGCTGGAAAACGACCTCGCCGCCCAGCGCGACAAAGCCGTTGTCGGTAACCGCGCCGTCTTCAACGATCCCGAGAACTTGGAAAAGATCGCGCGTTTTGTCGAGACCGGTCAGTTTCCTTGGGAGGGCGGCCATGGCGGTCGTTGATCTCGCCGAGGCGGCGCCGGGGATCCTCGTGTTAACCATGCAGGATCGCGTTAACAAAAATGCCTTCACCGATGAGATGACCTTGGCACTGTTGGACGCCTTTGAAACCATTGCCGCCGAGGAGCAGGCCAAGGTGGTGGTGCTCACCGGGTTCGATAGTTACTTCTCGACCGGGGGCGATCAATCCGCCTTGTTGCGGCTTCACGAGGGCGAGGGCAACTTCGCCACCACCAGCCTTTACAGCTTGGCGCTGGACTGTCGGATCCCCGTCATTTCCGCGATGCAGGGCCACGGTATCGGCGGTGGTTTTGTGATCGGTCTGTTCGCCGACATGGTGTTTTTGAGTCGGGAAAGCGTCTACACCACCAACTTCATGAAGTACGGATTTACGCCGGGCATGGGTGCCACCTACATGGTCCCGCTCAAAATGGGGACCGCGCTCGGCCATGAAATGCTGATGACCGCCCGCAATTACCGCGGCGAGGAATTGAAACAACGGGGCGTGCCTTTTGCGGTGTTGCCCCGTGACCAAGTGTTGCCCGAAGCCGTAAAAGCGGCCCGTCAACTCGCCGAAAAACCGCGTGTTTCGTTGATCACCCTCAAGGATCACCTGGTCGCCGAACAGCGCCGTCGCCTGCCTGAATTTATTCAGGCCGAGGTTGCCATGCACCAAAAGACCTTCCACCAGGATGAGGTCAAAGAAAAGATCCTGTCGTTGTTTGGTCGCTAGGAAAGGGCCGGGAGGAAAACGTGTTTCCAACAGATGTCGAAGCGCTAACCGTCGCATGGCTGAACGGGGTTTTGTCGGACGGATCCGCGGCCGTCATCGATTTTCAGGCTGAAAAGCTGGGGGAACAGGGACGGACCTCCGTGGTTTACGTCTTAACCCTGACCTATGACCGTGCGACCGCGCTGCCGACCAAGGTCGTGGCCAAATTCTCCGCCGGCGAGCAGTACGTCAAAAATGCGGTGCAGGCCCTCAATGTGTTTGAGCGCGAGGTTTTGTTTTATCGGCATTTCGGTGATCAGGCCGGGATTCCCGTGCCCCATTGTTACGCCGCCGAGTATTCCCGCGAAGAAAATGCCTGCGTCCTGCTGCTGGAACTTGTTGTCAACGCCCGGCAACCCGATTTATTTCACGGTACCGTCGCGGAAGTCGCCCTTGCCGTGGAACATTTGGCACCGTTTCACGCCCGTTGGTGGGGCCGTCGCGAACTACCGGGCGATGTTCCCTGTGATTACGACCGGCCCGAGCTGTACGTGGCCGACGTGACCAAGGCGCTGAACAAAATCCCGGAAGAACACCGCGACAACGTGGGGCGCACCGTGATCGAGGTCCTGGAGCTGTGGCTGCAACACCACCGTCAGCTCGCCGCCTATTGCCGAACCTTGCCCTTGACCCTGTGTCACGGTTCGTTTCACCGCCAACAGTTGCTTTTTCCGACAGCTGAAAACGATCCCTTCCGCGTCATCGACTGGCAGAGCACCGGCATGGATTGCGGCCCGATCGATTTGGCACGCCTGATTGTGACCGGTCTTT
The DNA here is from genome assembly GCF_017377855.1 of Acanthopleuribacter pedis. Taxonomy (GTDB): domain Bacteria; phylum Acidobacteriota; class Holophagae; order Acanthopleuribacterales; family Acanthopleuribacteraceae; genus Acanthopleuribacter; species Acanthopleuribacter pedis. The sequence goes on along the minus strand of NZ_JAFREP010000010.1, from coordinate 38,081 downwards.
TGCCCGATGATCGCAAAAAACACGAGGCCCCATTGGTGGCGCGCTACCATGCCTTGCTTTGCGAGCACGGGGTCACCGATGTCAGCTTGGCGCAGGTATGGGAAATGTACCAATTGGGCATCGTGCGCATCCTGGTGTTGCACATCCATGTTTTTGCGCACTTTAGCGTCAAACTCATGATTGAGCACTGGCGCAAGGTGGCGGAGGAGCGCTCGCTCTGGAAGATCCTGTTTCAGTGGCCGCAACAGGCCTTGCTGGAACACGATGTGCCTGCGTTATTGCGGCGTTTGGCGTCCCAGGCTTCGGTGCCCGCCGCGGGAGGTCCATCATGATTCAGGAAGGGACGATCATTCTCATCAACGGGACTTCTTGTTCCGGCAAAACCACCTTGGCGCGTGAGATTCAGGGGGCCGCGCGCAAACCTTATATCGCCACGGGTCACGATGATTTTTTGCCCATGTTTCCCGGTAGCTATGTGGGCATCGACAAAAAAGTTCAGCCCGAGATTGCGCAATGGCCGGAGCCGGGCAGTGCGCGATCTTCGCTAGGGTATGAGGTCCGCGTGACCCAAGAAGGGGAACCGCCCGAGTTCCACTTTTACGCCGGCCCCGCCGGGTGGCGGATGTTGGCCGGCATGCACCGCGCCTTTGCCACCATGGCGCGCGAGGGCAACAACCTCGTCATCGCCGACGTGATGACCGAGGTCCTGTTGTACGACTATTGCGCCGCCCTCAAGGACATCCAGACCGTGTACCTGATCGGCATTAACTGCCCGTTGGACGTGCTGGAACACCGTGAGGCGACCCATGCCAACCGCACCGTCGGCGGGGCGCGCATGCAGTTGGCAAAAATGCGCCGGCCCGGTGAATACGATTTCACCGTTGATTCCGGTCGCGACACGCCGGGCGAATGTGCCCGGCAGGTGCTTGCCTATATCGCCGACAATCCGCCCGCCGCGTTCCCCAGCCTGGCTGAACGTTACGGCGATTTTAAGGTTGATCAATTTCCCGTGGCGTTATGGTAGCGCCGGGACTATCCACGAGAGGTATTTATGAAGAAACAAGGCGAGATTATTCTCATCAACGGCGCGACCAGTGCCGGCAAAACCACGCTCACCCGTGAAGTGCAAAAGCTGGCGGATCGCCCGATTATGGCCACCGGCTACGATGATTTCCTGCCCATGCTGGCGTTAAAATACGTTGGCCTCGATCCCGAGATCACACCCCACCATTGGCCCTGCCCCGATCCCGGTTCGCCCGATACGCAACGGGGATTCGAAATTCTCCGCGACGGGGAAGGGGAGAACCGCACCTTCCGCATGATGGTCGGTGAGACCGCTTGGACGCTGATGGTCGGCATGCGCCGCGCCCTGGCCGCGATGGCCGAGGCCGGCAACGATTTGGTGTTGGCCGAGATCAACACCGAAATCATGCTCAAGGATTACCTGGACGCCTTTAAAAACATCGAACGTGTTTATATGGTGGGTGTGCATTGTCCGCTGGAAGAGTTGGAGCGCCGTGAAGACGTGATGCCCAACCGCCGCGTTGGCTGCGCGCGCATGCAAATCGAGCAAGTGCATATTCCCGGTGAATACGATTTCACCGTGGATACCGGCAAAGACGACGCCGTGGAATGCGCCCGCCAAATTCTCGAATTCGTCGACAACAACCCACCCGTGGTTTTCAAGAAGTTGGTAGAACGCTACGGCGACATCGAACCCGTCACCGAGTTCCCCGTTCAGTGGTGGTAATGCGCCGCCCTGTCGCCGGCGTCCTGTTCAGGGACCGGCGACAGACTGGTGCATGAGGATGGTTATTGAGGTGCGTCTGGTTCGGGACCGACTCAGCGATTGAGCGAACCCGCTTCTTTTTCAAGTGAAGGCGTGTTTTCGGGCATCTGAGTCTTGAGTGCAATCGAAACGCCCTGGGGATCAAGCATGCGGGTGACGCCCGCGGCAGCCAGGGTTTCCGACGCCGCCGGTAACACGGAGCCGCCCAGTTCCACCGCGCGTGCCACGGCCGCTTCGTGATCAGCGACGCCGATGGCAAACGTCCAGCCTTGATGTTCCGGCGAGGTGGCGGTGGACATGCTGCCCAGCGGTTTGCCATAAGCGCCGTAAATGATCTGTTCATTGGGGCCGTCGGGATCCAGGGTGTCGAGGCGTTGCCAATCGAAAAGGTTTTGGTAGAAGGCAAAAGAGGCGCGGTGATCGGCGCAGGCCAACGCGTTCCAGACGATGCCGCCGTGGCGCCAAGGATGGCGTGCCTCCAGCGGATCTTTTGGGGTGAAGACCGCGAGTTTGGCACCCTGGAAATCGCGAAAAACCGCCCAACGACCGACCGTTCCCATCGCCTCGGGACCCAGTACCAGGCGGCCGCCGGCTTCGAGAATGCGATCCACCGCGACCTCAAGGTCGCGGACCACCACATTGGCAAACCAATGGGGTGTAATTCCGGGTTCCCGTGCGCGTTCCAGGCTGAGCAGGGCGCCCAGCGGTCCGAAGTGATCGATCCAGGTGGTGTAGGGTTCGTTGGATCCCTTGGGGTAATACTGGTGCGTTTTCCAGCCTGCGACCTTTTCGTAAAAGCGTGCCGCTGCCTCGGTATCGGAGGTAACCAGCTCATGCCACATGAACTGTCCATGCTGGTAGGTAGGCTCCATGATTTTTCTCCAAAAGCGGTATTTTTACAAACGCCAGCATAGCGCAATCCAGACCGACGATCAGCCAAAAATACCTGGACTTAAACCTGTTCCATCCCACCAGGTTCTCTGATAGTGACAGGCGGGGCTCTAACCTAATGACCTAACGCCCCTGTGAGAAAGGCGGGTTAGTTGCCCATCGATTGAGCCGTGGTGAGACCTTCCTTGATATCCTCTTGTTCGATAGGGATGTAGGCCTTGAAGGTGGCGCCGCGGTTGACGCCCTCGGACTCGATTACCAGCTTCGCGCCGATGCTCTGTAGGGTTTCCGCGCAGTAACGCAGCCCAAACCCATGCCCGTCCTTTTTGGTGGTGAAGCCGTAGGTTCCCAGTTTGTCCAGATGGTCCGGGTTAATGCCGTGCCCGTTGTCGCCAATTGCCACCATGATGTGTTTTTCGGTTTCCGTCACCGACAAGGTCAGCTCCGGTGCGGCATCGGTGTTGTCGCGCATCGCTTCCTTGGCGTTTTTAATCAGGTTGAGGAAGACGTGGGCCAGCTTGATGCGGTCCGTCTGAATCGGGCTCACCGCGTCGTAACGGCGCGTGATCGTGATCGCACCCGTTTGGATGGGAAACTGAATTTTAAGCGCGTCTTCCAATACGTCCTTCACCAAGCAGGTGTCCTGCTGGTTCACCGCAAAGTTTTGCTGGGTGCGTGCAATGTCGCGGATTAATCGAATTTGGTGATCCATGTGCAACAACTCGTCCTGCAAAAGGCCGCGCTCCTTTGGCAATTCGTCACCGATCATGGACAGGTATTCCAGCAGTTTGCCGCCGCGTGGGTCGCTGCTGAAAAAGGTGCCCAAGTTGTCGCCTTGTTCCGTGATCAAATCGATGGCCCGTTTGACCCCGTTGGCACGGGAATGCTGGTGCATTTTTTCCAATGATTGGACGCCGACCACCAAACTGTTAATCACGTTGCTGATGTTGTGAACCGTGCAGTTGGCGATTTCACGTGAAATCGCCAATTCTTCCTGGACACGGGTGCGTTCGATGACCTCGCGCTCAAGCAGACGGTTTTTCTCACTAAGCTCCGCCGTTCGTTGTTCCACCCGGTGCTCCAGCCGCGTGTGGGCCTCCTCCAGCTTTTCCTGGGCTTGACGGCGTCGGCCGATCTCCTCCTGAAGGGCGCGGGTCTTGCGCTGGACGATGAGACGCAAGGTGATGTTCGAAACAAAAACGGTGATCAAAATGACCAGCAACATCGCCAGCGCCACCTGGAACAGCGGTTCCCGCCAAAAAGGGCGCAGGGGTAGGTTGATCCACTTACTGAGGATTGCGCTTTTTTCTGTTTCGGGGAATGTGGCCAGGTATCGGTCCAGGATGCTGCTGAGATGGGGGATGTCTTTGCGAACCGCAAAGGTGTAAACGTAGTTGAAATCGACCGCATTCACGGTGCGCAGGTTGGTGATGCCCTGCGCTTTGACCATGTGGCTGAGCACCCCGGTATCACCGACAAAGCCGTCTACCTCGCTAAACACCGTTTGGCGCAGACCTTCAAGATCGTTAACCACCGGAACCAAATTCAGTTGTGGGTAGCGCCGTGCCATAAATTCTTCAATGGCGTACCCCTTGGGCACCGCGATGCGAAGGTCACCGGGCTCATCCAAATCGATGGGTTCCTGGTGCTCACTGCGCACCACCAGTAAGGCGGGAATGTGGGCATAACCCCGGGTGAAATCGAGGAATTCGGCGCGATTGGGGGTTCTGGCCAGGGTGGTGACCAAGTCCACCTCGCCGCGTTTCGCTTCCTCCAAAAGAATGTGTAAGTCCTTGGGTTCCGTAAAGGTAAAGGTGATTCCCAGGTCGCGTTCGGCCGCCCGAAGCATGTCCACGGAAATGCCTTGGGGCCGGCCTTCTTCGTCCGCAAACACAAAGGGCGGGTAATGCTTTTCGAAGGCGACCCGAATGGTACCGCCGCGCGCCACAAGCCAAGCTTGTTCTTGTTCGCTTAGTTCGATCTTGGGACGCTCTTGGAAACAGGCCAAGAGGATCAGCACCACCAAACAAGGAATCACGATTTTTTGGATGGGAGCCATGGAACCTTCCGAAGGGTTGCTGGAAAGGATGATCAGATGGATACCAAGCAATTTTTTAGATAGGGGGGCTTCCGAGACGGGTCGGTACGAGGTAAGCGCGTTCAGGTCTAGGAAGAACAGGGTGAATAAATCGAGAAAATGTTTCAGCGGTGAACTTTTGATTAATTCATTATAATGAGGGTGCGCTTTGGGGACAAGCGCAAATAATTTGTAGGCGCCTTTTCATACATTTTCCTAAGCGCTTGTTTTTTAATAGGGTAGCGGTGTTTTTTCCGGGCTTGCTGAATCTCTGCCAAATTCTGTTGTCACTTTTTGCCGGTTGCTTTGGTATAAAATTGGAATAAAAAAAGTTTACGGCTGTTCAATTCTTCGATCATGTGTCATCTTTTTATCAAATCACCTCGGCCCATTGAATTGACGGTTTCCTGCAGTTTTCGGTGTATGCCGGGTTGTGATGCCCATTGTCTTTGCCCTAAGAGGTGTTTTTGTGAAACAACATGCCGGCTCCTATGATTTCGGAACCTTCTCTCGGAATGATGCCGAGTTAGATCGCCTGACCCGTCAGGCTGAACTTGCCCGCGATATCGAACGCGGCATTCTCCAGCAGGCCGGTCTACGCAACGGCATGCGCGTGTTGGACCTGGCTTGCGGACCCGGCGTCATTACCCGAATTATCGCCGACCTGGTCCCCGATTCCGAGGTGTACGGGGTGGATCTAAGTGAACCGCTGCTCGAAACCGCGCGCCAAAGCCTTTGCGGCCACGAACACGCCCATCTGGTATTCCAGCAGGGCAATGTTTACGAACTCGATCCTGGATTGGGTTATTTCGATTTTGTCTACGCGCGCTTTCTATTTCAGCACTTGGAACGGCCCATGGCCGCCCTGCGCGAGATTCAGCGTGTTCTCGCGCCCGGCGGTATTTTGTTGGTTGCCGATGTCGACGACCAATGGCTCACGCTATACCCCGAGCCCTATTCCTTCAAACGGTTTACCGATGAGGCCGCGCGCGGCCAATCGCTTGCCGGCGGGGATCGTCGCATCGGGCGCAAGTTACTTCATTACATGAGTAAGGCCGGGTATACCGATGTGGACTTGCGGATTGAAACCATTACATCCTGCATGGTGGGTATGCGTAATTTCCTCGATGTCACCACCGGTTTCAAAAAAGAGCAGATGAACCACCGCGGCAGGGTCGAGGTGGCTAAGGAATTAGAAGAAATCTATCAACTGGTCGATGATCCCGAGGCCTTTGGCTCCGTGGGCGTTTTTCTCGCCCGCGGCAAGCAAGCTTAGCCTAGGTTCCAGCACGGCATGTTGATGACCGCCAATCAGGCAGTACCAGGGCTTTCGGCACATCCCTGCACAAAGTCGGCGGTTAGCGCCGCGGCGCCCATATCCATTTACCGGTGACGTCGATATAACCGATTTTTCCTTCGACCTGGACCATTGCCAGACCTTTGTCAAAGGGTTCGGCCCAATCGAAGACCGGCTTGATCACGAAATCGCCCTCGCTATTGATGTAACCCCATTTGTTTTCGCTGCGCATTGCCGCCAAACCCTGTGAAAAACGGGAGACCTTCTCCGAGGCAACGGGGAAACTGTCCTTGATGACAAACCGGCCGCGGTTGTTGATAAACCCAAAGTTTCGTTTCTCGCGAACCAGGGCAAACCCCTCGTGAAACCCGCCCGCGTAACGAAAGCGCGGCTTGATGATCCAGTCGCCGTCGGCGTTAATGTACCCCCACAAACGGTTTTCGCGAACCGGGGCCAAGCCTTCCGAAAATCCGGCGATGGTATCAAACTGAAGCTTGCGGTTTGGCGCGGTTTTTTGGTCGATAAACAGCCATTCCTGGCGCAGCTTAACCGCCGCCAATCCCTCCGCGAAGGGATATGCTTCGCTGTAATTGGGGTTGATAATAAACCGGCCCTGCTGATCAATAAAACCGTGGCGCTCGCATATGCGAACCAGCGCCAAACCCTCCGTGAACTTATCGGCGTCGTCAAATTGGGGCTCAATGACCATTTCCCCGTCGGGATTGATGTAACCCCACAAGCTGTTGCTTTGAATGGGGGCGAGACCCTGACTGAAGCCACGTGCATCCTCGAATTGCGGGGTGATACGCACGGTACCCTGACGGTCGATATAGCCCCACTTGCCTTTCACCGTGACAGGGAACAGTCCGACCGGGGCCGTGTCCTTGGGTTCGGTTGCGGCGGCCGAGGGAATGAGGAAGCAAATCCAAGCGCACCACGCCAACAGCAAGGGTGTTGGGATCGAGAGGCGTTGCATCAACAAACGTCCGTCCTTTTTTAAGAAACTGGTTTCTGGATAGGGGGGCAAAGAATAAACCGATTATAGCCAATATTTCCAGAATGAAAAACGAAACATGGCGGTGATCCTTGTGCTTGCCTGAAACAAAGCTGCCACCCATTTCCCGTTGTTAAGATAATTCACGATCACCTTTACAGCCATTTCCCGGCGGTTCCCGCGAGAAAAGCGCAAAAGGTAAACCGTGTCCCTTTCGACGGTGTTTTCCGTTCCTGCTCGGTTTTTCCTAGCCCGCGATGCCGGTTACCCTGTTTGTTAAAGCAGTTCCGCGCCGTCGAAAAGGGTAACCTCCAGCGTTTCAAGGTCGAATCCTTCCAAACAACCGAGGTTGATCCGCATCAAGCCGGGCTTTTGGGTTGCTTCGTGAAACGGATAGATGCCGCATCGTTTGCAAAAGTAATGGTTCACATCGCCGTCGCCCCATTGGTAAAGCTGCAACTGGTCCCGGCCCTGATGGAGCTGAAAACATGGCGGCGGGTAATAAGCCTTGGACATCAAGGCGTTGCGCCGCCGGCAGATCGAACAATTGCAGCGCAATGCGTCCGTAATGCGGGGTGATTGGATCGTAAATGCCACGCCACCGCAATGGCAGCTGCCATGGTAGCTGAGGTTTTGGGTCATACGCGCTGCCTGCTTAATTAGGGGAATAGGGATCTTGCAGGTCCAATCATAACAAGGCTTTCCCAAGGCTCGCCACCTCATGGTAAGCTGCCGGCGCCGACCCCTGTGCCATTCCGCCTGTTGCTCAAATTGGGGTTTCCTCACTTTTGACCGATAGACCCGATTAAAGACGAATCCACTTTCGGAGTTTCCATGGACGTAACTTTGATTTTCCCCCACCAACTTTTTAAGGAACATCCCGCCGTCGCGCTTAACCGGCCCTGTTGGATGGTCGAGGACAGTTTGTATTTCTACGACCAACGGCATCCGGTTCGTTTCCACAAACAGAAGTTGGTGCTGCACCGTGCTTCCATGAAGGCTTTTGCCGACCAGCTCAAACGAAAACGGTACCGGGTTCACTACGCCGATTTTCCCACCTATCCGCGCTTAAAACCCTTGCTAGGCCACCTTCAAAGCGAGGGGGTGCGTTGTGTGCATGTCGTTGATCCCACCGACTTTTTGCTGGAAAAACGCCTGAAACGGTTCACCGCGGACTTGGGCCTGCGCATTCAATGGTACGAAAGCCCTAACTTTTTGACCCCGCGTCGCCAATACGAATCCTTTCTCTATAAACGCAAACGCTACAGCATGGCCGAATTCTATGCCTGGCAACGCAAGCGGCTGAACATCTTGCTGGACCCTGACGAAAAACCCCTCGGTGGTAAGTGGAGCTTCGACACCGAAAACCGCAAAAAATTACCGCGTGGGCACCGTCCCCCGGATATCGGAACCATTCCCAACACCAAATACGTTAACGAGGCCAAGGCCTATGTGGCCCAGCACTTCGCCGCGCATCCCGGTTCGTTGGAGGGCTTTAATTACCCGATTAACCACGATCAAGCGCGAACCGCTTTTTCCTATTTCCTGCGCACGCGTTTTCGCCTGTTCGGACCCTATGAAGACGCCCTCTCGGTGCAACACGCCTTCATCTATCACGCGGTGCTGACGCCCTCGCTGAACATCGGCCTTTTGTCGCCGAGTGAAATTATCGAACGCACCATGGCTTATGCCGAGGACCACCAAATCGCCCTGCCGTCGCTGGAAGGGTTTTTGCGGCAAATCATCGGTTGGCGCGAGTTCATGCGCGCCATGTACGAGGTGGAAGGCGTCAAGCAGCGAAATGGTAACTTTTTTGGCCACACCCAACAATTGCCCGATTCCTTTTGGCAGGGAACCACCGGCATTCAGCCCATCGACCACGTTGTCAAGAAGGTTGACACCCACGCCTACGCCCACCACATCGAACGTTTGATGGTGCTCGGCAACTTCATGTTGCTGTGTGAAATTGAACCCCATGCCGTGTACCGCTGGTTTATGGGCGGTTTCATCGACAGCTACGATTGGGTGATGGTGCCCAATGTTTATGCCATGAGCCAATACGCCGACGGCGGTGGGATGACCACCAAACCCTACTTCTCCAGTGCCAACTATTTGCGCAAGATGAGCGACTACCCGTCGGGTCCGTGGGAGGAAGTGTGGGACGGCCTGTTTTGGCGCTTCATCGCCAGGCACCGTGATTTTTTCGCCAAAAACCACCGGCTGAGCATGATGGTGCGGCAGTACGAGAAAATGGATACCGCCAAACGCAACAAACATTTCCACGCCGCCGATCAATTTCTCGGTCGTTTCTTTGGCTGAGGCGCGGTTATTCCGGGGTGGGTTTCCAGTTGAGCAGGCGCCGCTCGACCAACTGTTGGATCACCACCTTGGGTTGCTCTTTTTCAACCAAACTTTTGTCAAAGCTATTGGACCATACGAAGGTTGCCCGTTTGAAATGGCGCGCCAGTAAGGGAATTAACGCTTGGCCGAAGCTGTCGTGAATAATAACCGCGGACTCGATTTCGCCCGCCTCGCAGCGCGTGACCAGGCCTTCTTCGCCTTTGAGCACGTCCTTGACGACCACGGTTAAGGTACTGCCGTCCTTTTCGCGAACCACGGGGCGTGACTCGGGAAATTGCGGGGTGCGCATCAGTTCTTCCGTGGAGAACTTGAGCCCCATCATGCGCGCCAAGTCGCCGCCGTTGGAAGTTTGTTCGTCGATCTCCAGTTCGTCAATCGGGACAATGGTTAATTCGGGGTAATGCTTTTTGAGTTCGGTCATGATTTCCACGTAACCCACGTAAGCGCCCATTTCGTTCCAGTGGGTATCGCTCTTGAAATATAGGGGGCCGTGGCTCGATTTGTGGTTGTTCAAGGCGGGACGCACGTCCACCATGGCGACCTCGGGCAGGCGGGAATCCACCGCGGCTTGCAACTGGTTCAGGCGGTTGGGGCGATCCAGCGGCTCCCAGCCTTCCGGCAAAAATTCGGGGTACATCGTGGGTTTGTTGGGTGAGATGGTGAACACGTAGGTGATGCCGCGTTCCGCGCAAAAGCTTTGTCGTGCCGCCAGCAAATCCAGCCATTGCTGCAAGCCCGGTTTATCGAAGGGGTAGAGATTGCGGTAATCCTCAAACACCATTTCATCGCGGTAGTACAGCCAATCATCCTTACCGAGCATGACTTTGGTGGACGGGCTGGTGCCGAGCACGTCTTTTTTGAGTTTGCCGTGAAATTGGATGAACCATTGGCGGAAGCCGAAATTTTCGCCAAACCAATATTTGAATTGGCCGGGCAGGGAGGCGACACCGCGCAGGCCGCCGCGAAATTCGGGGAATGTCGCCACCGTTCCGGCCACCGGCGTTTTGTCGATACCGACGATCATGTCGACACCCGGCAACAGGATCATCACCAGAAAAGTAGCCGTAAGTAATTTGTGGTACCAGTGGACGCGGCGACGGTGAAACACGGAACGGCCTCCTCAGCCTAGAAACGGAAGTAAATGAAGGGGTTGTAGCTGCCGGCCGCCATCATCATCAGGCACCAGAAGAAGATTGCGGTTAGGGCGGCCCATTTGAGCAGCGCGAACAGGTTTTCCCAGGTCGCCCGTTGGGCTTTTTCTTTGCCGGCCACATAGCTTTTAAGGCGGGCCGTGCCGGCGGGCACGATGTTGGTGGCGCCGATCATACCGATCACGATCATCACCAACAGCTCGGTATCCAGGTAATGGCCCAGGAGGCGCGCGCCGCTGGGATCAGAGCCGAAGCCGAACATCGCCGCGATAAAGGTCAGCGATTGGGGCAGCGTTTCCGCGCGGAAGAAGACCCAGCCAATGACGGCCGCCAACATGCAGTAGATGTGGCGTACCGCGCGGGGTCCTTTCTTGAGCATGGCGCCGAAACCGAGGCGTTCGATGATCAGGAACAGGCCGTGGTACATACCCCAAATGACGAAGTTCCAACTGGATCCGTGCCACAAGCCACACAGAAAAAACACCGTGAACAGGTTGAAGTAGGTGCGGCGCGGTGAAACGCGGTTGCCGCCGAGGGGAATGTAGAGGTAATCGCGGTACCAACTGGACAGGCTGATGTGCCAGCGGCGCCAAAACTCGGTGATGCTCTGGCTGATGTAGGGGTAGTTAAAGTTTTCCAGGAACTTGAAGCCGAACATGCGGCCGAGACCAATGGCCATGTCCGAATAACCGGAAAAGTCGAAGTAAATTTGCAGGGTGTAACAAACCATGCCTAGCCAGGCTAGGGAGGTGGTGATCTCGTCGTCCGGTAGGGCAAAAATTTGGTCACATGGATAAGCGACAGCGTTGGCGATGATCATCTTTTTGCCGAGCCCGATCAGAAACCGCTCCGCCCCGTAGGCGAAGTTCATAAAGCTGTGGCGGCGACGTTGTAACTGCTCGGAAATATCGTGATAGCGCACGATGGGGCCCGCGATTAACTGCGGAAACAACGAAATATACAGCGCCAAATCAAAAGGATTGCGTTGGACTTTCACCTCGCCGCGGTACAAATCGATGATGTAACTCATGGCCTGAAAGGTAAAAAACGAAATGCCGATGGGCAGGTGGACCGGGTCGAGATGGACCGTTGGCAATTGCACAACGGACAGGGCTGAATTGAGGTTGTCTACCAAGAAGTTGGCGTACTTAAAGGCGATGAGCAGGCCGAGGTCGCCGACAATCCCCGCGATCAGCCAAAACTTCTTGGCGGCGGGCGTGGCGGCGCGATCAATGGCCAAGCCGAGTCCGTAGTTGAGTGCGATGGAAAACAGCATCAACAGCACGAACATTTTTTCGCCGTATGCGTAAAAACCCAAGCTAAAGATCAATAAAACCGTGTTGCGCAGGACCTTGGGGACGGCGAAATAAATGGCGAACAACAGCGGCAGGAAAAACAAAAGAAACGCGGGTTCTGAAAAAAGCATGGTGACCTGATCTCAAAAAAGATGGCATTGCTCATTTACCGGCCACGCACACAGCAATACCCCGAGCCTTGAAAAAATGCGTGTGTGCGGGGGATCGGCCTATTATTGGTATTCCCGCCAGAGCAAGTCAAGCCATTTACCGAAGAAGCGCGATAAGCGCGGGGGATTTTCGCTAAAGATCTGAAGCGAAATGGCTTGAAAACAGAGGGCGGGTACCGGCCGGGTCTCAAACCGAACTTTACAGGCCGTTGTAGCCCAGAGGTTTAGCCAAAATCTACCGGTCGTCTGCTCTTGGCCCCTTTCGTCTTTCGCGGTTCTAGCCCGCATTTCTCACAATCTCGCGACGAATCCTTGTGAGAAATGCGGGCTAGGACACCGAACCCTGCGGGATTCCTGGCGCCACGCCTGGCCGGCCACAAGTTTGCAACAAACGCCCCATAGGTCGACCCGGTTGCACCAAGGCCCGCCGACCCGCGCGCCGTGTTCTCGCGCACGCTTGGTAAGATCCAGGCCTGACGGGCCGCGTGTCCGTCGGTTTTTTCGATCCGTCTTGTTGTATAAAGCAATGTAGGAATGTTCGTGTGAAGGAGCCATCATCGTGCCCTCGTTTGTAACCCTTATTTTAATGACCCTCTGTGTTTCGCCTGTTTTGGCGCACGAAACCCTTCCCGAGCGCGCCCGCCCGGATCGGCTGCCCGCGCGCCCGACCCTGCCGGACCTCCCTTGGCTGCCGGATACCGCGTTCGGTTCGATGCAGGTTTTTCTCGCCGGCGGAACTTGGTCCGGCTCGCTTGCCATGGCTGAAACCGGCCGTTACCGTTTCGAATTGATTACCTCCGCCGCCGTTCGCTTCAGCGTGGCCGGCAATCCGGTGCTTGAAACCAGCCTGGGCGACGGGAACCAAAGTTACATCACGACCCTCGACCTGGCTGCCGGCAACCATGCCGTCCAGCTCGCGCCGGTTACGGGTAGCTTCGCCTCCATCGTGCTCAAATGGCGTTATCTGGGTCAACCGGCGGATTGCACCGACAACACGTTTTGCGTCAGCTACTTCGCCAATACAGAACTGTCCGGCGAGCCGGTCCTCGAAACCGTTGAAAGCCATGTTTCTCACAATTGGGGTTACAACAGTCCCGGCCAAGGCGTTCCTGCTGATGGGTTTTCCGCCCGTTGGGAAGGTTCCTTTGATTTCAGTGCCGATACCTACTTGTTCCGATTAACCGGCGACGACGGCGTCCGTTTATGGCTCAACGAGGAACTGATTTTCGACGCATGGCGCGATCAAGAAGCCGTGAACCTGTCGCGTCACCTGACCCTACCCGCCGGCCGCCACGCGCTTCGTCTCGAATATTACGAAAGCGGTTTTGAAGCGCAGGTTTATCTCGACTGGCGTCCCGTCAATAAGGCCAACCAGACCTCGGCAATCGGGGTCAATGTACACGATCTCAATTACTGGTCGACCGAATGGACCTTGCTCGACATTTTTAAAATGTCCGGTGGCTGGTTCACTCAAAGCGACGATTCCTTTGACACGGCCGAACAGGCTCAGCTTGATCTCGACGCCAACGGCTGGGTGCGTTCCCTGCCCGCGGCGGACGACAGCACCCGCAACTTCCGCTACGTTGCCGCGCTGATGCTTCAGGGCAACACCGGCGCGCATCCCGCCGGTCAGTACACCGTGCTTTACGACGGTGACGGTTCGATTGAGTACCAATTCGACGGTGTTTACAACGAAACCCTGTCCCAACCCGGCCGCCACATTCTCGATGTGGACGAACCCTCGGATCGGGGCATTTTGCTGCGCATCACGGCGACCGATCCCAAGAACTACATTCGCAACATTCGCGTGATTATGCCCGGCGCCGTGTGTGACCGCGACCCCTACCAATGGTGCAACAACGACGGAACCTGTAGCGGTACCACCTGTTTACCTTTTTCAGAAGTCTATACCCACCAGCGTTTTCACCCGCAATACCTCAACGATTTACGCCGTTACCGCGTGATTCGGTTCCTCGACTTTTTCCGCACCAACCTCAACGAAACCAGCGCTTGGGAAGATCGCCCGCAAATGCGTGAGGCCCGCTGGAACCGTTGGGAACAAGGGGCGCCCTACGAATTGGGGATGGAACTGGTCAACCTGTTAAACGCCGAGCCTTGGGTCAACATGCCGGCCTTGGCCGACGACGGTTTTGTCCGTAATTTTGCCGAGGTTGTCAAAAGCGACCTGAACGAGGGGTTGCCGATTTACCTTGAGTACGGCAACGAAATTTGGAACACCGCCTTTTTGCCGGGTTTTTGGGTAGAGGATTTGGCCGTGGCGCGCTGGCCGAACAGCGATGCGGAACCGTTCACCAAACGGATGAACTACCACGGCATGCGCACCACCCAAATCACCGCTACCTGGAAAGAAATGCTGGGCGAGGATCGGGTGATCGGTGTTTTGGGCGGGTTTCACACGGTGCAAGCCGTCAGTGAAGCCGCCTTGGATTGTCCCTTGTATGCGGCCGAAAACGGCGGGGTTCCTTGTTACCAAAACCTCGACGCTCTGGCCATCGGGCCGTACTTTGGCGGCTACTTGGGCAGCAACACCTTTGCCCCGAGCGTGATCGGTTGGGCAAGCGAGGCCGACGGCGGCTTGGAAACCCTATTCCGCGAAATCACCGAGGGCGGTCCCCTGTACGATCCGAATCAGGAGCCTGAATGGGAGCGTGCCCCCCAAGCCGGGGCCATGGACGAAGCCATGGGCAATGTCACGGTTAACAAAAACCTGGCTGATCAGCGCGGTTTGCGTTTGATCGCCTACGAGGCGGGCCAGCATTTGGTCGGCATTGATCGTTACTTGGACGACACCACTTTGAACAACCTCTTCTTCGCCGCTAACCGCGATGCGCGCATGGGGCAACTCTATACCGATTACCTCAACGGCTGGCGTGAGCGCGGTGGGGAGCTGATGTGTATGTTCCTAAGCGTTCAGCTGTACGACCGGTTTGGGAGTTGGGGTCTCAAAGAGTACCAAACCCAGGAAGGCGCACCTAAGTTTGAGGCGACCATGGCGTTCATCGAGAACACGCCGTGCTGGTGGACCGACTGCACCCGTTAATTTTGTTTTTGCAAAAGTTAGATTAACAAAAATGGTTATTTGCTAACTGGCGCTAAATAATGGGTTTTGTTTAGCGGAGTGCGTTGGGGGTTATCGTTCCCTGAGGAACAGCCGACCCTTTTTGCCGATGGCCAAGGCTCGGTGAAGGGTCGCGCGTAAATCGTTAAAACCGGTGACCGGCGGCGCGCTTTGCGGCTGCCAGGTCAACCCATCTGGGCTGAAGAGGATGTTGGTTGCAAACCGCGGGGCGTCGCTTGAGCGCACGATTTTCCCCCGATTGCCCACCAAGGTAAAACCGTCGGGGTCGGTGCCTATAAAACGAACCTGCATGGCATAAGGCAAGGCGACGCGTTGCCAAGATTCGTTCGTATTCCCCAGATAAAGAAGGGTTTGTGCGTCCTGAGCGAGTTGATTATCACCCGCGACCAACACCTGGCTATCACGGAAACCGACCGCCCGCACCGCGTAATTGTCCCAACGAATTTCCGTCCAATCCCGTGCATCACTGCTGTGCAGCAGGCGGCCGTTGTTGGTGACCAGCCAGAAGCGGTTTTCATACGCTTGTAGGGTACGGGGTGATTCAAGTTGGCCGGCATGTTCCCAAAAGCGGGCCTCGGGATCGCGTGTGCGTTCAACCGAACCGCCGCGGGTGATGGCGACCACCATGGCCTCGGTGGCGGCGATGACTGCAAAAGGTTCCGTTTTGGCGTGGACCACGCGGGGCGCATCTTGCTCGAGCATCCAGATCGCACCCGGCTCCGTCGCCGCGGCGCGTTCACCCGCGATCAGCAGTCCCGTCGGCCGTTCCACCAGGCCCGCATAACGCACGGTTTGTGGGGTGGTGGTGACCTGCCAATCCCTTCCATTTGGGCTGGTTAAGAGTGTGCCGCCGTCGCCGGCCACCGCAAAACCCGTTCGGGTATGCGCGATGTGGTTGAGGGACGTCGCTTCCCCATGGCTTTGGTTCAGCGGATGTTCCTGCCAATCGACGCCATTGCTGCTCCACAACAGGGGACCCTGGTCGTCAAAGGCTTGCCACACCCATTGGTTATAGCTGATCAGGGTGACGTCTCGTTCCGGGAACGCCGGATGGCTGACTGCTTGCCAGGCGCGACCGTCCTCGCTGGTGAGCAGGCGTTCTTCCGCCCAGGCAAAAAAGCGTTCACCCTCGTAAAAAATCCGTTCCGGCCGGTCGTTGCCGACATACCGGGCGGCGACCCAGTTATCTTCTTCAAGGTAAACCAGTTGTTCGAGCAAGTTGATTTGGCGAAAGCGTTCGCCGCGCGGGATGGGTTCCGGGCGAATCGGATTGTCCGCGACCTGTTCCCAGGTTTCGCCGTCCGTGCTTATCCAGGTAAAAAAGCCGCCGGGGTCCTGACCCGAGGGTGCCCGTTTTCCCGAAAGCCACAGTTGGTTGCCGACCACGCGGATTTCGTCGATGCTTTCGCCTTCGGTCCTGAGCCAATCAAAGCGATTGGTGGCGCGGTTAAAGCGATAAATCACGCCCAAGCTGGTCAGGGTTTGGGTGTTGGGATCGATGAATTCCGCGCGACCCACCGCGAGTAATTCGGGTCCCAAAAAGGCAAAATCGGTCAAAACGGCGTCGGCTTCGGCGATGACCGGCCAGCTTGTGCCGTCGCGACCAACCAACAAAACGGTTTCCCCGCGTGGGTTGCCCTCACCGTCGAAACGGGCGGAATGACCCAACACATAAAATTGGTTTTCGACCGCCAGCACCCGGGTAAAGTTCCAGGAGAAACCGTCGCCCGCCGCGCACCATTCAAAACCGTTGGCACTCCGTTGGAGACTGCCGTTGTCGCCGACCGCGAGGAACCCGTGGGGTAAGGCCGCCATATCGTTAAAAACCCAAGGACTGGGACCGCGAACTTGGCGCCAGTCGGTGGGACATGCCGCCACATCGTCGATGTGCACCGTTTCAACATGGGAAGAACGGCTGCCGTCGCCGTGTTGAAACTGGGCCGTCACCTGATAGGTGCCGGGTTGGCTGTAGTAATGGCTGGGATTGATCGCGTTCACCGCTTGCCCGTCGCCAAAATCCCAATTGGCACTGACGGCAAAAGCCGGCGCCGAGGACCCGTCTTGAACCGTTGTGAAGACCACCAAGGCCCCTTGCTGTTGATAGGTAAACGAAAGTTGCGTTTCGGGCGTGTCGCCTTCCCCGCCGCCACCGCACGCAGCCAAACACAACAGGAGAACCAGCGAAAGTTGGGAACAACGTGAAGAAGGGAACATCATCAGCCTCATCGTGGTGGGCAGGCGGAAAGGGGCCTTGCACCCTGAATCACGACCATTGGGTCGAAGCGGTATTATTCCAGATTCCCATCCGAATAGGGGAGAGGTGACGCATAAAAAACGAATGATAGACGCGTTGGGACGGGGCCGCGAGGTGAACATTTTGGAATCTTCCGGGCGATTGCTTACGTAAAGGGAAGGGACCATCCCGCGAACCGCCACTCCGGCGACACGGTTTTTCGTGCCTTCTTATTTCGTGCTTTCTTTTTAGGTGGACTTGCGGGGTTATCACATCTGCAAGGGGCAACCATGTCCGCATCCGGCTCACACCCTATTCATCCCATTCAAACCGGTACACCTTGGATCCGCAATCGCGCCTTTGATTTGTGGTTGGTTACCGGCGGTGCCTTTTTTACCCTAGCCGCTGCCTTGCTCGCCTTCCAATTTCCGGTGCTTTTGCCGCCGCTGTTTTGGCTGTGGGTTGTTGCTTTTGAGGGCTCCCATTTCTGGGCAACCTTTTCGAGAACCTATTTCGACCGCGACTTCCGTCGGTCCCATCCCAAGTTGCTTTGGGGAAGCACCGTATTTTTCCTATTCCCGGTACTGGCTTTGAGCCTTGATGCGGTCTTACCGGGCGCGAACCTGGCGACCTTTTACGGATTTTTCATTTTTTGCTGGTCGTTGTACCACAATGCGCGCCAGCACTACGGTTTCATTTCCATTTACAGCCGCAAGGCCGGCCTGGACGCCGAGCGCCGCGCACACTTGGTCTTCGCGCTCTACGCCTCCGTGTGTCTGGCCCAATTCCATTTTTTATGGAACTTCAAGGCGCCCGGGATTTTTGGCCTGCCTGTTCCGGGCGAGGTGGGCGGCCTCTGGTTTTTTGTGGGCCACCAACTGCCCATGGCGTTAAGTGTCGCGGCTTTTGCGTTTCTGGTTTTTGTGGCCCGCCAACTCTGGAACCGGCGCGGTGCCGCCGCCTTTATGCCGATTTTTTACACCGCGGTGTGCTGGTTGTTTTATTCGCTGATGTTTTATGTGATCGCCCCGCGCGATACCTTTGTTCAACGGCTCAATGGCACCGAAACCCTGATGTTGATTGCCGTGATGAACTCCTTGTTCCACAACATCCAATACCACGCCATTGTGTACCACCATGGTCAGCGGCGTTATGGGGGCGACAAGCGCCAATTCGGCGCGGCCGGCTGGATTAATCGAGACGCGGGCCACTACATGGTGGTGGCGCTGTTGGTCGGCGCGGTTTTCGGAACCATCGTGTGGCATCTGGGGGATTGGCCGGATGTCTTCGGCCGCTGGTCGGGGGGTTCCATGCAGGCGTGGGCCTATGTTTTGTTTTTCGGCATCATCGGCCACCACTTCTACCTGGATCAAAAGATTTGGCGCCCGAGTCAAAGCAAAGCCTTGCGAAAGGCGCTGAGTTAGTGGCGCGAATAGCCCCGAAGAATTTCTAGCCAAACTCTGAAAGTTGAAGTGGAATTGAAAGCATGTCGAGTGAAAAAAACCGATAGAAGTGTAGAGGCTGTTTTGTCAGCGAAATTTCCGGTAGCGACGGCAACAAAATCTCGATCTTGAAGGGAACACTTTTTACCCTAGCCCGATTACGCGGCGAGTTGAGACAAAACCTTTTGTTACGAGGGCCCTTGTAGGGTCTGGCAAGTATTTGCTAAGCATGGTAAGTAAGGTAATAAATGATTCAATCTTGAGTTCTGTTAAGGCAAAGCCTTTTCGGAAGAAATGAACCGCATCACTCGCACCCGCGCGGTTTGGTGCGCATGATTGGATTTTTTAGGTGGATACTGTAATTTAATTTTTGGGAGGATTTTGCCGAGTCAGTTATTTATGAAGGATAACTTTAAGAAACCATAGGTATCAGGGAGTCCTCCGTGCTTGTTAAGTTCTTTTTTCTAGGGATGGTGGTTGTTTTAGCGCTTCCATGGGGGCTGTGCCAAAAAGCGCAACCCACCCGTGAAAAAGCAACCGATCTTTCCCTTGAGGCCTTATTGGAACTGCGCATTACCGAACAAGCCGTGCGTGAGTTGGGTCTGGATGACCAGCCAAAGACTGGAAACCACTTTCATTTGTCCGCCTTCCAGTTACCTGTTTCCATCGATATCATTGAGCATGACACCGCGCGGGCACGTGGCCTGAAAAGTGTGACCGAGGCCGCGGAGAATTTGGTCGGCGTTTTGTCCGGCGAGTCGCCCGCGGAGCCGTCCAGTTTCTCCATTCGCGGATTTACCCGTGACGGGATCGCCATTCTCCGCGATGGGATTCGCGCCGGTCCCTCCACCATGACCATGCGTCCCCAGAACACCTTTAACCTGGACCGTGTCGAGATCTATAAAGGACCGGGTTCGCTGCATCACGGTCCCGGTACCGCCGGCGGTGCCATTAATATGGTTACCCGTCGCGCGCGTCTCGACTTGCCGCGGCGCACCGAACTGTTCGGGTCCTGGGGGCGTTACGAAAGTTTCGACGCCGGTTTCGGGATGGGCACACCGCTGGGTCATCGAACGGCCTTGCGGGTTGACGCCAACGTGACCCAATCCCAAGGTTGGGTCGACCGAACCGATTCGGATTCCCTAAACCTCACCACCTCCCTGGTCTGGGCTGTCAACCATCGCCTGTTGGTGGAAGTGAGCCTCGACTTGCTCGACGACGATCTCCCCGCTTATTGGGGAACCCCCCTGATTGATGCCGCCGCGGCACGTGCGCCGCTCACCGGCGTGGTGGAGACGCGTGATGGTCGGGTTTTGGATGATCGCCTGCGCTTTACCAATTACAACATTGGCGACCAGCTTTCCCAGTCCGAGCATCTCTGGACGCGGTTGGGCGTGGATTGGCAGGTTTCCGACAAGATTGCGATCAAACAATCGGCTTACCATTTCAGCGCGGATCGGGCCTGGCGCAACGCCGAAAGTTACCTGTTCGATTCAGATCTGGAAACCCTTGCACGGGACCGATTTTTTGTCTTTCACGATCAATCCCTAAGCGGGTACCAGCTCGATGCCGTGCTAACCGATCTTTTTGAAGGTTTTGAACAAGAGTGGGTGGTGGGCCTTGACTACACGCGCCACGATTTTCTGCGTATGCGCGGGTTTCCCGATGGGGACCGCGTCGCGCTGGATCAGCCGGAACCCGGCCAGTTCGGCCCCGAGGTCGCTTTTTCCAGTCCCACCGACATAAGAACCCTGGCAGGAATCCTTGATTTCACCGCACGGCTGTCCTCCCAGTGGCGGATTTTTGCCGGGTTTCGCGCCGAACACACCGATCTCGACCGCAAGAACCTTGATCCGGCCGGGGTGTTGGTGGCGGAGGAGAGCTTTGCACGCGACTTTCAGCCCTTGTCTTACCGACTGGGGCTGACCTATCAAATCGATTCCGGCAAATTGGTTTACCTGAGCCACGGAACCGGTCACGATCCGGTTGGATCCAATATCTTTCAGGTCAACGCCGCCGAAAACTTTGACTTAACCGATATTGTGCAGACCGAAATAGGCTTCAAATGGTTGGATCAGGAAGATCGCTTCCAACTGACCGCCGCGGTTTTTGACAGCGAACGCAAGAATTCGCTCCTCCTCGCGTCCCACAACAATGCTTTTGACAACATAGGCGACCAACGCGCCCGCGGCCTGGAGCTAGCAGGGCTCGTGCGAATGGGAGAAAACACCCGCTTTGGTGGGAACGTCGCCTACACCGATGCCGACTATGGGAACTTTATCGATCCTGATTTCGGCCACGATGTCGGCGGAAACCAACCCCACAATGTACCGGATTGGGTTGCCGGTGCCTGGTTGAGCCGCGGCGGCCTTTTGGGGTTACCCCTGGATGTGGGTTTCGGGGTGCGTCATGTTGGTGACCGCTTCGCCGATTCGGCAAATACGGTGCTGCTGAAGCAGTACACCCTCACCAACGCTTTTCTGGCCTACCAAACCCGACAATTTCGGCTCGCGCTCAACGTTCGCAATCTCGGAAACATCGATTACGTTCCCTGGGGCGACATCTTTTACCCCAACCAACTGGCACTGGCCGCGCCGCGGAATTACGAGCTCAGTGTCCATGTGAAGTTCTGAGCGACCGCTCTCGGGGTCGGGGTTTTATCTTGCTTCCGGTGGGTCTGAGGCGGAACGCTTTGGATGATGCCTCGCACAAAGCCGATCTTGCGCGTGTTTGGTTGCTGCCAAGGGTGAAGGGTCAAAGAAATCGAAAAAAAATCGTTTTTCTTTTTGTCTCCCCATTTCCTCCGCAATTGGTTTCTATCTTTGTCAGTGTCAGGCGGCAAACGGGTTAAGCAACCCGGCCTCGACGGCCTAATGAGCAACCAACGATACATTAGGAAACACCTGGCCGCACGGAACATACCGGCGCCATCCAATACCATACTTGGGAAACCCATCACCCTTTCCATAACGGCATCCTGACCGACCTTTTTTAACGTGTTTAACGTTTGTTGGTCCCGCTTAAGAACTGCAAAGAACGGCGCTTTTTTGGCGAAGATGTGTCGAAGGGTAATACGACGCAACGTGGTTTTAATCAGCGCGATGATGCTCTGGTTTAATCCATTGCTTGGTGGTCTACGTGGTTTTTTCCCTTCATTACTAGGAGTAAATGATGCCTCAGATCAAAAATAGAATGTTCGATTTTAAAACCGCTCGAAGCCAGGTTGAGAGTCAGTTGAAATCACGTTCCCAGAACGATTTGGGAATGCGCAAAGTTTCTCATCAGAAATCGCAAAGCACCGAACTTCAACCGATGAGCAATCCTTCGCCAAAGCGCATTCAAAGTACCGATGTTACCCCCATAACCTATAAAAAGTTCGATGATTTTAAGCTCGACTTAGAAGTTACCGTCATGCGCTTTAAAGATGAATTATTAAAGGATCAAAATAATCCTGATCTGAAGGCTCAATTGAAAACCGCCGAGAAGAATCTGGAACGTGCCGAGGTGCTTTACGAACACTATCGTTTGGGCAACGATGTACGCGGTCCGCGCATGCTCCACCGTCGCGGTCAGGATCCCAAGGAGCAGTACCGGAACCTCGGCAGTCAGTTGCACGCAATCAACATGACCTGGCAAGGCCAGGGCGATAAAACCCAAGATTTGCCGATTTTGTATGCCTTTGACAAGGGCTCTTCCGCTAAGGAACACTTGCATTCTCAAGGGATTATCTATGACCCTGTTGGTGTGGAGCACAAGCTTGCCAAATGGTCACCGAGAAAAGAGGTGAACGAACAGCAAAAAGTTGAGGTTGTGAAGGTTCCGCCCAAAAAGAAGTTGCAATTTAAAGGGAACAACTTCCTGGCTCAGATTCAGAACATGAAAACCAAAGAAAGCAAGCAGCCCTCTGAATCCTTCAAGAGTCTTGAGAAAAAGATGAAAACCAAAACGCAAGACAACATCGTTGAGAGTCAGAAGAAACCCGAGGTGAAGCTGGGTCACGACATGCAAAGTAACTTTGCATGGTTGTTGGGTGCGATGCACAATGGGGAACCCTTTGAGTTGGTCGGCCCCTTAACCGAGCGCAGTTTGGCGCGTGGCTCAAATGAAGAAGAAGCTTCGGCCTTGTTGCGTGAAATTCGCGGTTTGTTGCGCAATGGCTATGAGTTAAAACCCGAAAACCAAACCTTGGGAACCAAACAAAACCCCATCATTGTTTTAACGCCTAAGCAAGGTTATGACCCCGATAAGGTGACCTTGGAGTCGCTTGACCAATCGGCGCCGGTAAGCCTTCCCGATGAAGAGGAGAAGAAGCTCTACCGTGAGATGGGTTTGTTGGTAGATGGTTTTGACGATCAAAAGCAAACCAAAGATCTGAATGAACTCCAGAAGTCGGTGAACGAAATGGTCAAGGAACGCGCCAAGATTGTGCCGCCCCTCGATCATTCTCACGGAAAAAACTTGGAACAGTTCGTTGTCAAAAATGACCGACTCGGTGTGGTTAAAGGCCAAGACGAGCTCGGGATTTCCTCCCAGCGTTAACCCCTCCGAGAAAACACCTCATTGAAGCCTTGAGGTTTTTTTGCGACGCCTTTGGTTGGTCCGCGTGGGCTTTTTTATTAAGTCCACGCGGTTGATGCAAATTTTCCCGGCGTCTCCTCAGTTTCTCCTTAATTGCTCGCTATTCTTGCCGGTGTCGCGGGGCAGGCAGGCTTCCAAGTGTCTGTTCCGCAACAAATTGGGTCGTGAAACCTCCGGCAAGTTTTATGGCAAATAGCCCGAGTTTACGACCTCACTTCCGTATCGTGTATTCGCGCCTGTCGCCAATTCACGCGTTTTGTGAAACCGCCGCCTTTCCTTGGGTAACGGGTTGAAACCACGGTGGTTCAAGGCTTTGCGCCCGTTTTCAAGGAATGGTTCTGTTGCGGATCAGCAGTGCTTCACCTTTACATTTTCCCATTAGGAGTGATAACCATGGCACACAGTGAAGATCGTCAGTTAGTCGACGGCTATCTCAAAGAAATGGATGAAAACTTGGGGAGCGGCATTTTGTCGCTTGATGAAGACGGTCTTTGCGTTTTCGACATCGACGGTAAGGGTCGTTTTCGGTTTGAAGTCCCCGAGGCCGGCGGTCACTGTTACCTTGCTTCCCCTTTAACGATGGTTCCTTTAGAAGGAGAACGTCGTAATGAACTGCTCACCAACGCTTTGTTGCTGAACTTTTTTGGGAAGGGCACGCAAAATGCCACCCTTTCGCTTGACCCCGAAACCGGGATCATCCACTTGCATTACGCCCTGAAAATCGAATTCTTGAATGCGATCACCCTCGAAAATACCTTTTCCAATTTTGTGGATCTGGCCGTGAAGGTGAAAAACAGCCTTGAAGGAAACGAGACGGCCGAAGCGGCACCCGCCACGGAACAAGCGCCCACCGAGGAACTCGCCGGCTTTGGTGCCATGGCCAATCCGACGTTTGGCGGCTTCGCCTAAGTTCCTTCCAACAGCAAACCACGGGGCAAGGTACCCCCGGCTTTCTTGCACCTAAGAAACGCGAAACCCCCTTTTCGAGGAGTGTCTTATGTCTGGTATTAAATCGAGCCAACCGCAAATTAAAGAGCGCCAATTTGACTTTGGCAAAACACGCAACGAATTAGGCAAGAAGTTGCAATTGGGCTCGCAAAGCCTCGGGATTCAAAAAGTATCGAGTCAAAAAGTACAGAGTTCCCAGATCCAAGAACTGAGTCAACCGGCACCGAAGCGCATTGAAAAAACGGATGTCAAACCGGTCACGTACCGAAGCTTTGATGATTTCAAAAGTGATTTGGCCCAAGATGTTAAAGATATTAAACTGGCGCTCCAGGAACATAAAAACCATCCGGGTTTGGAAGCTCAGTTGAAAATTGCCGAAAAAAACCTCGAACGGGCCGAGGTTCTTTATGAACACTATCGCTTGGGTAACGACGTACCCGGTCCACGGATGTTGCACCGCCGTGGTCAGAACCCAACCGAAAAGTACCGAAACACCGCGACCATGCTCCACTCCATGAACATGACATGGAAAGGGCAAGGTACCAAAACCCAAGAGTTGCCCGTTCTCTACGCGATGGATAAAGCCCACACTGCTGAAGACTTCCTGCACAGTACCGGCAAAATTTATGATCCTATCGGGGTTCAGAACAAATTAAAGGAATGGGGTACGCCTGATCCAAGTTTGAAATCAAAGAAGAAGGACAACGGTAATCAAAAAGTTGATATCCAAGAAGAACAACAGATTGTCAAAAAGCCGAAAAGTCAGCCAAAAGAACGCAAAAAACCCATGTCTTTTTTGGATCAGATTAAACAGCGGGAAAATAAACCCGTGGACCTCGAGGCGTTTTCAAAGATTGAGCAACGTCAGAAGAACAACCTTCAGAAAAGCATGGTTCAACAAGAGCCCAAAAACCTTGGGCACGACATGCAAAGTAACTTCTCGTGGCTGTTGGGTGCGATGCACCGCGGCGAGCCCTTTGAGTTGGTTGGTCCCTTGACACCGAGGAGTTTGATTCGCGGTTCCAACCCTGACGAAGGTTCGGCCCTCCTGCGGGAGATTCGTGCTCTGTTGCAAAATGGGTATGAGGTTAAGGAAGAAAACCAAACCCTGGGCACCAAACAAACCCCGGTGATCGTGTTCACCCCGGTTGAGGATTACGATCCCAAAGAAGTGACCATGATGCGGTTGGACATCTCCGCGCCAAACGACAAACCCAAGGAAGACGAGTTGGAGCTGTACACCCAATTGGGCATCTTCCGCAAAGGGTTCGACCAGGAACAAGGCCCGCTTGACCTGGGCACGGTTACCAAGAAAATGGACGTACTGGACCAACAACGGCAAAAAATGGACCGCATGGACCATTCCCACGGTCAAAACTTGGATAAAGTTGTGGTTAAAGACGATGAATTGGGCGTGATCAGAGGTAGCGACAAGCTGGGTGTTTCGTCCCAAGAATAGGAACTCTATTTAAATTCAATTATTCCCAACAAAAGGAGGCTTAATCGGCCTCCTTTTTTGTGTTTACCCAAGTTGTTCCGGCCCGCGCCCACGCAAGCGCGGTTTGCGTTTCGTTCTTTTCCCCTATGAACCGCGAGGCATGTGCTGGAAGTGGAAGGCATGGGTTTGAAACCGATCCTGAGCGTCGCGTGGTTTCATAGCGAAGGCCGAATCGCGGCCCTGTTCCATGGGGTGTAACCCAAATCTGTTTTGTTTGGGGTTTACCTGAATCGATGCGCGCTTGCTTGTGTTAGATTTTGGGTTGGTACCAGCGATCTTTTTTCCCGGAGTCCCCATTCATGACCACCTGCAGGTTGCGCTCCTTTCAGCACACCATCGAAGAACACGGTTTGACCCTTGACCGTCGCCCCCTTGAAATCCTCCAAGTGAATGTGGGCAAATTATGCAATCAGGCATGTCAGCATTGCCACGTGGAGGCGGGCCCCAAACGGACCGAAATCATGACGCTTGCCACCATGGAGCGGTTGTTGGTCTTGCTCGAAGCGACGCCGAGCATTCATTCGGTGGATATCACCGGGGGCGCCCCCGAGTTAAATCCCCACTTCCGCACCTTTGTGAAGCGGATTCGCGCCCAGGGTCGCAAGGTCATGGATCGCTGTAACTTAACCGTTTTATTTGAGCCCGGCCAGGAAGATACGGCCCAATTTTTGGCAGACAACCAAGTCGAGGTAGTCGCATCTTTGCCTTGTTATTCCAAAGAAAATGTCGAGAGCCAGCGCGGTCGCGGTGTTTTTGATAAAAGCATTCTCGGCCTGCAAAAACTCAACGCACTGGGTTACGGCCGTCCCGGATCCGGCCTGGAATTATCGCTGGTCTACAACCCCTTGGGCGCTTTTCTTCCGCCCCCGCAAGCCAAGCTCGAGCAGGATTATCGGCGCGAATTAAAGAACCTGTTTGGAATTGATTTCAACCGGCTTTTCACCATTACCAACATGCCGATCAAGCGGTTTGGTGATGTGTTGAAGCGACACAATCAATGGGACACCTATATGGAACTGTTGGTTGCTAACTTCAACCCCGCCGCCGTGGATGGTGTGATGTGCCGCAACTTGATTTCGATTGGTTGGGACGGCGCTGTTTACGATTGTGATTTTAACCAAATGCTGGAAATTCCTGCTTCCGGCAAAGCCACCACCATCCACGACATCCCCTCTTTTGCGGTCCTGGCGCGGGCGCCGATTGCCCTGGCGGATCATTGTTACGGGTGTACCGCCGGCGCGGGCAGTTCCTGTGGCGGTGCCTTGGTCTAGAGACGGCCGCCGGCCCTTTTCGCTCGGCCGTGGTTCAGCCTTCGAATGATTAATCGATTGGCTGTTTTCAACCCATACCCCAAAACGCAAAAAAGGCGCGGACTGGGTCCGCGCCTTCTTTCCACATTGTTTTGTGGGGGATAGGGTGTTTAGTTGCCGTAGCTTACCACGCCGACCCATTCGTCGTCGTGGGTGCCGTTGTCCGCTTCCTGCTCTTGCAAGCGTACGGTGACGCTGCTCGTGCCGACGCTGTACATACGGGTGTTCACCGAGGCATTGCCGTTGCGCGTTTGGGTCTGGCTCAGGACGACCGGTGTTGAGGAGAAGCTGCTGGGGAAGGTAACTACCTCGGCGTTGTGGTCCAACTTCTGGGTTTGGGCTTGCAAGGTGCCGCCTTTTTCCAGGCTGTGGGTGCCGGCTTCGACGATCAGGTAGGCCACACTTTCAGTGCCGTGGGTGCCGTCCCGGAAATCCCACTCTTCCAGTTGGTAGCGGAAGCTGGTGGTGCCAACATCGCGGACTCGCATGTGGGACTCGTGGGTACCGTTGTAGCTGTTGATGACCATGATGACGACCGGATCGCTGTAGGTTCCGATGAAGCTGTCGAGGGTAAACCATTCGCCCGCATCGTCTTGGGTGACATCGATGATCCCCGCCTCGGCGATGACTTGGCCGTTGGTGTTGCGAATGCCGCCTTCAGCCAAGGCCAGGAAGCCGATGGTTTCGTTGTTGTGGGCCGTTTCCGAGTCTTTGGACTGTTCTTCTTGGACGAAGACATCGAAATCGGAGACACCCAAGTTGCGGATGCGCAGGTCGGCAGGGTCGGTGCCGTTGAAGGTTTGCATGTTGGCGAAGAGGGCGGGGGTGAAGTCGAAGTCACCGACAAAATCAACCGTGGCCCAGTTTTCGTCGATGTTGCCGACGGTGTCGCTGTCGATGAACAAGGTGGTGTCGGTGTAGGTGGTGACGTTTTGGCGGTCGAAGAAGTGCCAGCGGCCTTCGTCGGTGAGGGTGCTGCTCATGATGACGTCTTTCCAGCCCGTGCCGTTGCCGGTCAGGTAACGGTTGCTGTTGGATTTTATGGCGTAGGTGCCGCGGTCGGCGGATTCAAGCGTCCATTTGGATTCGGTGGTGATGGCCGAGATAACTTGGGTGTTGGTGGTGCCCGTGTCGGCCAGGTACTTGCCGTTGACGTGGAAGCTGTAGGTGCCGTCGCCGTTGACGATGACGTCCCATTTGGTCCAGTAGTTGTTGGCGCCGTATGCTTGATCGTAGGGGAAGGTTTCGGGATCGTTGTTGGTGAGCAAAATGATGATGTTTTTGGTGATGTAGTTGCTGATGTTGATGTTATCCAGGCCGCCGGTGGGGTCGGGGCGTTCGTTGAACAGCCATTCCTCGTTGCTGGTGCGTTCCCATGATTGGATGACATCTTTCCAGCCGGAACCATTGGCGCCGAGGTAGGTGTGGCGCCAGGTGCGGATGTAATAGGTGCCGTTGCCGGATTCCAGGAAAAACTTTTCGTTGGTGCCGATGGAGTTGGCCACGTTCACGCCGCCGTCGGCGTTGGCGCTGAGGTATTTGTTATTGAGACGGAATGAATAAGTGTTGTCGGCGTTGAGGAGCACATCCCATTTGGTCCAGTAATTGGTGAGGCCGTAGGCTTGATCGTAAGGAAAGGTTTCGGGATCGTTGTTGGTCAGGAGGATGATGGCGTTTTTTTCGTATTCATTAATGATGTTGACGTCGTTGAGGACGGTGGTTTGGGCTTGGAGCAAGCTGCCGCCGATCAACAGCAACAGGATCATGGAACGGAACGAATTTTGGACAGACGAAGGCTGGAACATCTGCTTCTCCTTGAAATGCAAGCATGTGGGGGCTCGTGAAACACGGCTTTGATGTGTCATGAAAAAAATGAAATGGAAAGCCGGGGTTGTTTAAAAAAAGGCCGCAACCTGGTGTTAACCCGTTTTTTTTGCAGGGGTTTCGCTTGTGCTTGAGCATCCCTGTCGTGGCATGTGGGGTTAAGGGTTGTGGCTGTGTCCCGGCTGACAAAACCTAATTTACGGACCAAAGATGGAGGAACGATGGAATTGGGTGGAATTTCCGCGGTGGGACCTCTGGAAAAGTGAGTAGAACCTACTCCAGTGCGGTACCAGGCAGTCGTATCTAGTCGTATCTATCATGAAAAAATACGTTTATAAAATTGATGTGCGCTTGGTGGGCCAAAGGCCGACGTCAAAAAAAATGCAAAAAATGGGGGAAAGATTCCGCCAAAAAAGAAGAAAGCACCCAAGGTCGCCACATTTTCGCCATATTTCGGCAAATGTGGCGCAATTTAGGTGCCTTCGCGGTCATAAATTACGGGTTTTTGCGGGCGGCGAGTAACTTCTCGATGACGGCCTGGGTTTTCGCCCACTTCTTTTCGTCAAAACCGACTTGGCTGTGTACAACCTTGCCTTCGCTATCGACGACAAACGTGGTCGGCATGCCCGGCGGCTGCATTTTTTCGGCGAGTTGATGGCCGGCATCCCAAAGAACGGGGATTTCCAAACCGAGTTTTTTCACCAGTTTGTCGCGGCCACGTATCTGGTCATCCTGGGAAACCACCAAAACTTGAACCTCGGGATGGTTTTTTGCGAAGGCCTGAATATGGGGCAAGGCGCGCCAGCAGGGCTGACACCAGGCCGCGGCAAAATCCACCACGGTGACCTGGTTAAAAAGATGGTCGATGTCGTAGGTTTTACCGTGCTGGTCCCGAAGGGGTTCGCCGGCGAACAAACCCGCGGGGAGCAGGGACAACATCGCCACGAGGTAGTGTATTTTCATGGGTATCCTCCTCAAATGTTCGCCGCTACAGGGTGAAGCCAAGCCCGAACGACAGATTAAAAGAGGTTAGCCCGTCGTCGCGGTCGTAATAGGTGGCGCGCACCTGGTAACGCTTAATGCGGCCTTGCGCCCGTTGGACCTCGTACCCTAAACCGAATTTCATGCTGTCGAAGGTGCTTAGGTCACGGTCGGCGGTGTAATACGCATCGGCGGCGGTGAAGGTTTCCGGGAGGCCGAAGTAATTGCTACCGTCCTGGCTGTGCCACCGCAGGATGGGGTAAAGCCAACGTTTGGCGTCGCCGCCCAGCCGGAAATGGGGTTCTATTTCGAGGCTGGTCGCGGTGATGTCCCAGTCATCGTCGTAATAACGCGCGTAACTTCGCAGCACCAAACCTTCGCTGAAAGCGTGGTTTAGGCTGAGTCGCAGGGCGTTGCGGGTGCGCGCGTCGGGCAAGTGTTCCTGTACATGCTCGCCGCTTTGCAGAATCACTTCTTGAAACGGGGAACTCAACCAACCACTTTGGTCGCTGATGGACCATTCAATCATGCCGACGGTGCGTGGCGAGAACACGTGGGTCAGTGATAACGAAAGATCCGTGGTTTCGCGGTCTTCCGTGCCGTCGACGTTGCCGTCGATGTTGTACAGCTCTACCTCGTCTTGGTAACGGGTGACCGCGGCGGCGAGCGTGTTGTTTTTACCGTTAAAATTCCAGGCCCAGTTGAGGCCGGCGCTGATAGAGCGGTAGTCGTATTCCTTGGAGAACCCGACCGAACCGCCCCAGGTTTGGCTGCCGAACGCGCGGCTCGCGGCGAGGTTGGCGAACACGCGGTTGTCGACGCGGCTCGCGCTGGATAGATTGACGCCGTTTGCGTCGAGGTCGATGTTGTCGGTTGAGGCCGAGGTAATGTTGTCCGCGCCGAGGCTGCCGTTGAGGTTCCAGCCCGACTTGGTGGTGTACTTGACCAGGAACACCGGGGAAATCGACTGCAATTCTTCGCTGCCGCGACCGCCGGTCACCGGTGAGTGATCGCCGTCCTGGTCGTAGTAACTCGCCAGAAAGTCGATTTCGACGCCTTGGTTCTCTTGAGCCCATAGGCGGGGGACCAGGAAAAGCAAGAGACTGATGCATAGGAGACGGGTGGCTAAGAACATCCGCAGCCTCCGCCGGACTTTCCGCCGTTGCCGCCCGCGGCGCCTTCGCGATAAACCTCGGCATTGCGTTCGAAGCGGTGGATCAGACAGTCGTCAACCTGCATCGGTTGCAAACTCAGCGTGCCTTTTTGCCAGGGCTTGACCTGGCTGCACGAAAACGATGCCGCGCAGAGCAGCAGCATAAAAAGAAGGAAACCAGCGCGTTTCAAGGGAACTCCTTTCGATTGGGATGATTGGGGTTGGGTAAATACGACGCACGTTCGGTTAAAAGTCCATTTGGGTTTGGATGTGGTCGGAATAAAGCAGGTGACCCTCGGCGGTGACGACGAAGGCCTCCACATTTTTGAGGCGATTGACCAAAGCCAATCCCTCGGTGCGGCCCATGATGAACACCGCCGTGGCCAGGGCGTCGGCCACCTCGCCGTCTGGGCAAATGACCGTCACGCTGCGCAGGTCGTGGACGGGGAAGCCGGTGCGGGGATCGAGAATGTGGCTGTACCGTTTGCCGTCGACCTCGATAAAGCGTTCGTAATCGCCCGAGGTGACCACGGCTTGGTTGTCGATGCGCAGCCAGGCGAAAACGCGGTCCGGTGCCGTGGGATCAGCGACGGCCACGCCCCAGGGGCGGCCGTCTTCCTGGGTGCCGAAGGCGACCAGGTCGCCGCCCGCGTTGACCACGCCGGATGAGATGCCGTGGGCGCGCATCACGCGTACCGCACGATTGGCGGCAAAACCTTTGCCGATGGCGCCGAAGCCGATGCGCATCCCCGGTTCGCTGAGGAAGACGCTTTGTTCGCGTGGGTTGAGTTTGATTTTGCGGTAGTCGACCAGGCGCAGCTTGCGGCGAACCGCGAGGGGATCCGGCAGGTTGGGTTGTTCGGCCTTGAAGTCCCACAGCCGGCCCGCGCCCGCGAAGGTAATGTCGAAAATGCCTTGGGTCAGCGCCGAGATTTTGGTGGACCGATGGATGAGTCCGTACAATTCGGGAGAGACGGCGACAGGTTCACGGCCGGCGGCTTGATTAATACGGTGGGTTTCCGAGGTGTCGCGCCAACTGGAAATCATCGCCTCGAGCCGGTCGATCTCGGCATAAGCCGCCGCCACGGCCGCCGCCGCGGTGGCGCGGTCCGGGTGGACGGCGGTCACTTCAAAGCGGGAACCCATTTTTTTAGCGACCACCTTTTCGGTCGCGGCAAAAAGCCACGGGCCGAGACACACGACGGTGATGAACAGAAGACGCATGGAACCATCCTTTCCGGGTAAACCGGTGGTGTGATCGCAGCAAAGTCGAGGGAATTAAGCATGCGTTTCGATTCAGGTCGACTTCGACAGCGAAGCTGGATTTCGCATACTTTGAGGTAGGGGTGGGACAGGAACACCGTGCTGTTGCGAAACCAAACAGCGCGGTGAGGTGAAGGGTTTTCGCCGTGATGGACGAAAAGGGTGGTGGGAAAAACGCGAATGTCCCGGACGGGTGCCCGTCTCAATAACCAACCTAAACTTGAGACGGTTATGGGTCAAGCACCAAAATCGGCTTTTAGATCGGCCTGTCAAACGTAAAGAGACGTCACTTGCAAGTTGAAGTTGTAACTTTCATAAAAAAAGATGTTTACGAGTGATGCTCCGGCGGTCTTACAACACGGGCTTGTCCATTATTAATTGGTAATCTTAGGGGCTAGCGTCCGTGTCCACGGAATAAGCCATGAGTTTTTCCCGGTATTGGTTGGAAAACTGTGTGAGTTCTTCACCCACGCCGGCTGCTTTGGTTGCGTTTTCCGACAGCAACCCGACATGGGTTTCTCCGACATGGATTTTTTCGGTAATGGCTTCGGCGAGGGTTCTGCTTTCATCCATGACACGATGTAGATCGTGGGTTCTTTGGGTGAGGGTGCGCAGGTTACCGGAAATGGAAGCGACTTCTGAGCCAACTTGATCGATGTTCTCCATCGCGGAAGTAAGGTTGTTGCTGTTGCTATTTAGCCCCTCGGCGATTTCGGTAACATGGTGGCTCTGGTTGGCAATAGCGTCGTTCACCTCGGAGAAGTCGGCACTGAGCTTGTCGACGAGATGGACGATTCGATCAATACCCACAATCGCGGTTCGGGTCTTATCTTGAATGGCGGCAACCTGTTTTTGTATGTCGCCCGTGGCTGATTCGGTTTTCTTGGCCAGTTCCTTAACCTCACCGGCGACCACGGCAAAACCCTTACCGGCATCACCCGCGGCCGCTGCTTCGATGGTGGCGTTCAGAGCAAGCAGATTGGTTTGTCCGGCAACCCCGCGGATGAGGTTAACAACGTCGCCGATTTCGTGAGCGGCTTGTCCAAGCTGGGCAACCAGAACAGCAGCCTGTTCGGTTTCGGATTTGATATCGGCAGCCTGGATTTGGGTGCGTTCGGTATTGGAAGAAATGTCACCTAGGGTTTTTGAAATTTCCTCCACCGCACGCGACAACGTCGCGGCGGTTCCGGTGACTGAGTGGGTTGAAAGGCCTAAATCTTTGAGTTCGTTGTCGATTTGAACAAGGGAGGCCGTGATTTTTTCTGCATCGGTGTCGATCAAGGTGACTTCTTCTGCCACGGTATGGTTGTGGGTGATCAAGGCCTCTGAACTGGCGGTGACCGCCGCCGTCATTTCTTGAAGTTGTTCAGTCTGCTGATGAAAGTCCGCGAATCGCTCAGCACCCGAGCGAAGCATGGTGGTACTCTCGCCAAGTCTTTTAATCATGTCGACCAGGTTCCCGCTCATGGTACTTACGGCCGCATTAAGGCGACCGATTTCATCATCGCGAATGTTTGGGGCGCGTCGCTGCAGGTTGCCCGCGGCGATGTCTTCCACAACCGCGACACATTCTTCCAAGGGGTGAAAAATTCTCTTGCGGATGAAAAGCAGCGCTGCCAGCGAAAGCACTAAAACCCAGATCAAACCGCCGGCCATTACGTGTAAAATCCGCGCTTGTTTGATGTCCGAAATGCGGTTTAACTCGCCCACTGCACCATGCATTTGCTTGAGACAGTTCACACTGGCCTCTAATATTTTGCGGCGTTCCGCCGCGTCGAGGCTGCCCTCGTTTTGAAATTTCACCGAACCTTCCTCACAGACGGCGACCAAGGCGTTCCATTTCAGCTCGACTTCTTTGAGCAATGTGCGTGCACTTTCTTCGTGAACGGCCATGATATCCACCGGCTCCTTGGCGACTAAGTCGGTGTAGGTGCGACCACCACTGAGAAACGCGCCCAAGGTATCCTCAAATAAAGCGCGGGTGACGGTAGGATCATGAATTGCCCCGGTTCGAACTTGTGCTCCAGTGGCTAGGTCGGATCCGCTTCGCATGGAGGCCAGCATTTCCTTCGTGTATTTTTGTGTCAGCATCCGTTGACGGCCCGCCAAATTGATAATCAAGCTGTCGTCGGTGCGGGCGGCAACAAGATGGGCCGTAATACCGACCACTGCTGCAAAGGTGGCGACAATCGCGGCAAATACAATGATCAGTCGGTTGTTAAGAGATGTCGTTTTCCACATAAGATCACCTGGCAGAGGAAAAGTAAGTTGCAGTGTTTGTGTATTTATTCTAAGTGAAATCTCTAACGTCCTGAGAAATATATCTTCGCCGAAGAAAACATGGGGCGCGCTTGATCCCTTCTGCCCTATATCCAGATTGTTTCGAATCGGCGATTGAGCCAAAAATTACGGTGACGAATCGCGCTTTCATGGTTTTGGGTAATGATGTTTCTACCGGCTTCGGAAGAGAAACCTTTGCCGAAGCGAATTCATACGCTCAAACTTGTCGTTTGTTTCCGCGTACAATTTTGGGGAAAAACCCTTCTTGTAATGAGTGGGATCACGATTTTGAGGTGACCATGAGCGAAGAAATTACCTGCAGTACCTGTTCGGTGCTCATTCCCAATCGGCATATTGATTGGATCGCGGGCCGTGCCTATTGTGCGTCGTGCCGGCAAAATTTCCCAGTGCCTGCTTTTGTGCCCGACCCCGAACGGTTGCTGCAAAGATGGTCGGAAGTGGTTTCCCGAACCGGTCGCCGGGAAAAACCCGTTTGGACCCTGCGTTGGTATGCGCCCCATAAATTCATCGCCTTGATCCCTGCCGCGATTCTTTTGCCGATTGCCCTGGGCCTCTTTTTTGTTTTGGATCAAGGGCCGTCCGGTTTGGTGATTGTGGTGGCGCTTACCCTGATGTTTGGCGCGCGGGCGCTGCTTGCCGCCCGCAACAAAACCACGCTGACTTTGGATGCCGATGCCCTTGAGGTTAAAAACGCTCCGATTCCGTATCCCTTCGGCGCGAAAAAGATGAACTGGTCGGCTGTCACCGCGATTCGCGTCATTGGCAGCCAACGACGTTTTCCCGGTAACCGCGCCGATTCCTACCGGGTATTGGCGTTAACCGCGGATGAGACGGTGCCGGTGTTCGTCGATTTATGGGATGCGCAACTGGCCAATGAACTGGCGGGGGTTTTGGAAGCGGCGCGCCTGAACCGCATCGGCGCCTGAACCGCGGCGGTGGCTGATTGCGCGCTTGCGTTATCGATGGTGGGCGATGAACAGGCGGCGGCGCGGGTTTGGTTGGCGCCGGGGGACTGCGCGCTTGCGGCGATGCCCGCGGGTGCCGTGGTTTTGGAAGTGAGCACCACCACCCGTGCCTGGGTACATCGTTTGGCCGAAGCCGCCGCCGCGCGGGGACTTGCTTGCGCGGATGGGCCGGTGGTGGGGTCGCGTCCACAGGCCGAGGCCGGTAAGCTGGTGTTTTTGCTCGGCGGGACATCCGAGGTGGTCGCGCGTTTGGTACCGATCCTGAATCCGGTGGCCGGGGCCGTGTTCCACGTCGGCGATGTCGGTCACGGCATGGTGTTGAAGTTGATGGTCAACGCCTTGTTTGGGATTCAGGTTGCGGCTCTGGCCGAATTACAGCCCTTGGCCGCCGCCGGTCTTGAACCGGCCCATGCCCAGGCGCTGTTGGCCAAAATTCCGGTGACCAGTGAGGCCGCCGCGGCGGCCGGGCAAGCGATGATCAACCGGGCCTTCGCGATGATGTTTCCCATTGATTTGGTCGGCAAGGATTTTGGCTGTGTTCAAACGACCGGGGAAGCGTTGGACGCGGCCCTGCCGCGCTCCGCCGCGACCGCCGCCGTGTTTCAGCAAGCGATTCGTGCCGGCTATGGCGGCGATAACATCACCGGTGTTGCGCGCCTCTACAGCTAAGCGGGATTTAGGGATGGGGCCAGGCCGCGATAAACGCCGCGAGCAGCTCGTGACCGTGGTGTTTGGCCCATTCCCGCGGCGTGCCTTGGTAGGTGGTATCGAGCGCGGTGCGATCGGCGCCCCGTTGTAACAGGAGTTCCACGATATCGTGGCGCCCATGCATCGCCGCTTTGTGGAGCGGGGTGTGTTGGTAGCCGCTTGGCTCGCGTTCGTTCACATTGAAGCCGATTTCGAGCAGGGCCGTGACCACCTCGGGCGAACCTTTGGCCGCGACCTGGTGCAGGATGGTGCGGTCGTTTGCGGAGAGGTCGTTAATCAGGCCGGGATTTTCCTGGTGACATTCCTTGATATAGTCCGTGTCACCGCGGAAACAGGCGCCGAAAAAACGGTCGCACAGGGTGATGTCCAGGGTGGCGCCCGCCGCGGACAGCAGGGTGGCGACCGCGTCGTAACCGTAGCGAACCGCGATGCGGTACAAGGTGATGCCGTCCTCGCGGCAGACCGAGGCGTCGGCGCCGTGCTGGAGCAAGAAACGGCAGCGTTCGGTTAAGCCGTTGGAAACCGCGTAGGTGAGCAGGTAATCAAGGGTGTGAATGTCGCGATCCGGCTCCCAATTCAAGGTATGTTCGGCGCGGAGTCCGTGGCGCAGGCAGAGTTCCAGGCAGCGTTCGTCGTCGTGGGTTTGCATCCAGTTGTAAAGCGCCTGACTGTCGTTGGGTTCGGCGCCGGCCGACAACAACCGTTCGGCGAGTTCGAACCCGTGGGGATGTGGGGGCTGTTTTAACAAGCCGCCTTCGCCGTTACCGAGCGCACCGGTCACCGCTGTAAAGATGCAGTGATGTTCGCTGGTGTAGGCGCTGTTGGGATCGGCGCCGGCCTGGAGCAGGATTTCGAGCGTTTCCCGTGGATCCGAGGAAAAGGTTTCGTTGTGAATGTTTAGGCGGCTGTAGGTCAGGTAAAGCAGCGGCGGCCAATCGCGGGGGCCGCTGGTTTGGTGAACCGCGTTGGGTTGTTTGGCGAGCATAGCGCGCACGGTTTGCGGCAGGGCCAAGCAGGCGGCGGTGTTGATATCGACCGCGGGCAGGTCGGGATGTTCTTGGAGCAATTGCTTGGCGATCTGTCGGGTCTCCGGGCAATCGTGACCGTCGTAGCGAAGGCAGGCGGCGTCCAAAAATTGGGAAACGATACGTGGATCGCGTTGCATGCGACCTCCGAGTCGGGTTGGGAGCGGACGGTTTTGCACGAGGCCCATCCGTGTCGCGCGGACGGGGAAGTGGCAAGGCGGACAAGAGGCGATTTCTATGGACTTCGATTTAACGACAGTTATGTTATCTCACGATGAAAATCCGTCAGGTGCGGGCAAATGGTGCGCGCCGGGGTTTTATAAAAACCGGATGCGGG
This sequence comes from Acanthopleuribacter pedis, assembly GCF_017377855.1. Taxonomy (GTDB): domain Bacteria; phylum Acidobacteriota; class Holophagae; order Acanthopleuribacterales; family Acanthopleuribacteraceae; genus Acanthopleuribacter; species Acanthopleuribacter pedis. Next base: position 390 of record NZ_JAFREP010000010.1, on the reverse strand, counting down.
ATCCGCGGGAGCCGGCCGAGGCGTTGCGGGTCCAGGGTTGTGATTGGCGACGGGGGTGCGGCGGCGTGTGGCCGGTCGAGGGGGGATCGGTGAGCGTGGTTCGAAAGCAGGCGGGCAAAGGCGGGAGGTTGGCGTAGGGCGTTGGGTTCGTTGAGCGTGGTTCGAAAGCGGTCGTGCAATGGCATGCGGCCGGAAGTGGTCGGTGTGGTCGAAGTGGACGAAGTGGACGATGTGGTCGAAGTGGTCGATGTAGTCGAAGTGGACGATGTGGTCGAAGTGGTCGATGTAGTCGAAGTGGACGATGTGGTCGAAGTGGTCGATGTAGTCGAAGTGGACGATGTGGTCGAAGTGGTCGATGTAGTCGAAGTGGACGATGTGGTCGAAGTGGTC
>NZ_JAFREP010000009.1 GCF_017377855.1 Acanthopleuribacter pedis | reverse complement strand
TCGAAGTGGACGATGTGGTCGAAGTGGTCGATGTAGTCGAAGTGGACGATGTGGTCGAAGTGGTCGATGTAGTCGAAGTGGACGATGTGGTCGAAGTGGTCGATGTAGTCGAAGTGGACGATGTGGTCGATGTAGTCGAAGTGGACGATGTGGTCGAAGTGGTCGATGTAGTCGAAGTGGACGATGTGGTCGAAGTGGTCGATGTAGTCGAAGTGGACGATGTGGTCGAAGTGGTCGATGTAGTCGAAGTGGACGATGTGGTCGAAGTGGACGATGTGGTCGAAGTGGACGATGTGGTCGAAGTGGTCGATGTAGTCGAAGTGGACGATGTGGTCGGTGGAATGGGTTTGAGGGCGAAATGAGGCAGGTAATCCAAACCAAGATGTTGGCCGGCATGCCGCGGATTTCTCCCGGCAAATTTTCACCAGGCTCGTGGGTTTAGTCAGGATTTCGGTGGTCCTGCACAGCAACGGGTATGGTGGTTTTGGTACAAAAGTTTTAAACATAGGTGTTTAGCGGTTGTGGTGCTCCTGCAGAGCACCGAGTATGGCGGCATCGGCCCAAGGTAATTAAAATCAAAAATTTAGAGGTTGCGGCACTCCTGCAGAGTGCCGGGTATGGTGGTCTCGGTCCAAGGTAATTAAAATCAGCTATTTAGAATTCGCGGTGCTCTTACAGAGCACATCGGGGGTCGGTTCATAGACCCATGGTTGGTAGTGGGCAGCTGCGCGCCCACTACCAACCATGGGCTGAAATCCTGCACGGCGTTGCCGTGCCACCGGTTGGCATTGTAGCGTCCCATCCTCATGATTGTGGTTTAGGTAGTTCAGGTGGTTTGAACCATGGAAATTTGGCACTAAATGCCGGAAAGTCGCTCGCAATCATACAAGAAACACTTAAGCCCTGAAGGGACGCAAGTTCGCTTACCGTTGGCAGGGTAAAGCCCTGCCGGATTTCAGCCAAGGGTTGCCAAAAGGCGCGCAGCAGCCTATTGGCAACCCTTGGACCGAGACCGCCATACCCGGTGCTCTGCAGGAGCACCACCTTTAATGCCTGCGTCTCACTCGGAACATCGGAGGTGCCCAAAAGCGGTGTTTCAGCGGGCCGGTGCGGCATGCTTCGATGAGTAAGGGTAGGTTGAGGACGAGGACGGCCGCCGCCGGCCAAAGCCCGTCCAAATACCGAATCAAAGCCACTTGGGCGAGCATGAATTGACCCGTGATCATAACCAGGGTTAGGGCGACCACGGTGGTGGGGGCCTCGTCGTGAATGTCACCCATCAGGCCGCCGCCGTGCTTGCGGTTGGGATCGATGTCAAACGCGGAACCGTACACAAAAAGGACTGAGAAACCGAGCAGCATCGGCAAGGCGAGCGCGAGGCCGCCCAGGGCCGTGACCGTTGCGACTCCACCGAACCCGATCAAGCAAAGCGTCAGGAGCAAGGCCAAGCAAACAAAGGCGAGCAGGTAGACCGCCAACTTGGCGCGCAGGATGCCGGTCAAACCGATGGGCGCGGTGAGAAGGGGGACGATGCGGTTGGCTTCGCTCCCGGTTGGATTGGCCGCGCCGTCGATCATCAGGATCAGCATCATGCCCGCGATCCATAGGGTCACCTGTTCGTGTGGCAGAAATCCGTATAAAGCGAAAGATTCTGCCAAAAATGGAAACAAAGGGGTAACCGCGACCGCCGTCAGGATCCGTACCGCGTTAAACCAAACTCGGGGGCGAACCAACAGTGAGCGGACCAGAAAGGCGCCGGTCGGGTTGCGAAGGCGACGCGCGGCGGTTGTCAGGAAGGGGAACCGGCCCCCTTTGCGCACCGCGTGGTTGGGTTTATCGCGTTGGAGTGCGTCCTGGTACAGTCGGCCCAGGTGGGGGGTGGCGGCCTGTTGTGCCGTGAGGGCGAGCGCCGTGAATACGGCGGTTTGCAAGAGCGTGGCGAAGGTCGGATCGAGAGGTGATGCCCAGCGGAGGCCGACCAGGGTCGCGAGCAGCGCCAGGGAAGGACCGAGGAACAACAAGCGCCAAACAGGACGGGCAGCCGCCGTTCCCGGGACCAGGCTGACCAGGCGGCACGCAAAACCGAACAGCGCGCCGAGGTAAATCAAGGCCGGCATACTGAGGAGCAGGATCAAGGCCGAGGCCGGGTGCAGTTTGCTGAAGATCCAGGTGGTGCATAGGGCCGCGCCGCACCACAGGTGGCTTGAGCGAAAAAGGTTGTCCGCGAGTTCGCGGCGTAGGCGATGCGCGGGGGGCGTGGGTAGGGACAGCTGCCATCGGTGATGGTCCTTGAAGCCGTGGATTCCCGCTTCAATGAATTGTAGGGCGGTCGCCAGAAGCATCAACAACCAAGCCGCGGCCGGCATCAAGGCCGTTGTCGGCAACAGGGTTTGTTGCCGGAGCAAGGGTAACGCGCGGGTTTCGGCAAGGGTGGCGATGAGCAACAGCCAAGCAGCCACGCCGAGCATGGCGGGGAAAAAATAAGCATGCCGACGCCAAGCGACAAGGTTCCTCCGCCAAATCGTGATTTCCAGCATCGGTGCCTCCTTATCGGGTCGTTTCCGCAAAAAACGCCTGTTCCAGTCCGCCGTGTTGCGCGCACAAATCGGCCACATCCGCATCCACGCTTTTGCATCCCTTGTTCAGCATGGCCACCCGATCACAAAACCGTTCCGCGGTGGCCAGGTCATGGGTCGACAATAGGATGGCCGTGCCCCCGGCGCGACAGGCCGTCAGCATGGTTTTGAGTTGCTGGGCCGCCCAGGGATCGAGCCCGTTAAAGGGTTCGTCGAGGATCAGCAGTTTTGGGTGGTGCAGCATCGCCGCCGCCAGCGAGAGTTTGCGTTTCATGCCCAGAGAATAACCGGCGTTGCCGCGATGCTGGGCTTGGGTCAAATCCAGTTCGGCGATGAGGCGGTCGATTTCCGCCTCGGATTCGGCCCGGGGCAGGCCGCGCACCTGGGCGATGAATTGTAATTGCTCGCGCCCGCTGAGTTTTCCGTAAAATGCCGCGTGGTCGGGTACATAACCGAACAGTTCCTTGGCCGCGAGCCCGTCGCGCCATAGATCATGGCCGCCGATCACGACCTGGCCGCCGTCCGGCTCGAGCAGGCCGGTGATCATTTTGATGGTGGTGGTTTTGCCCGCGCCGTTGCAGCCCAGCAAAGCCACAATTTCTCCCGGCGCCACGTTTAGGTCGAGTTGATCCACCGCTTTGACCTCGCCAAACTGTTTGGTTAAAGCGCGAATCGCCAAAACCGGCGCCGCCTCGGGATCCAAGCTGGGTTTGGCGGCGGGTTGTGGCCGGGGTTGCGTTGGCGGCGATGTGGTGGCGGCTGATTGAAGGGCTCGCGTTGGCTGGTCGCGCGTTGGCTGGGTGGTCGTTGTCTGGTCGTTAAATCCCAATAGTTCACGCAACAACGGCGCCTGTTCGGTGTTGATCAGCAAGGTGTCGGTTTCGGCGTGTTTGCTGATGCCGACCTTAAAGCTTCGTGGCTGTTTCAAGCGGATCAGGAGTTGACCGGATTCGGAAAAGCAGGCGGTTAGGCGGCCTTCGTCCTCATCATAGCGGGCCGCCAGCGGTTCCAGCCCCGACAAGGATTCCTGAACCGGTTCCACGGCGGCGATCCAATCGCGTTTTACCAACCAGCGGCGCGGACCGTAGTTGATCGCCAGGTTGTCGCCGTCCCAGCCGTGTTGGGTGAAGAGGGGGGCACTCAACGCGCGGGCGACCAGCCCCAGTAGGAGCACAAAGGCGACCGCCACCCAAAGGTGCCAAGGATCGTCCAAAAAATGGACGGCCAGGAAGCCGAGCACCGTCGATTCCGCCACACACAGCAATGCAAACAAGCCGGCGATGGGTAGGTAGGTGCTTTTATCATGCGTATAGCTAAAGGTTTGGTTCATCGATTCCTCCGGAACGGTCGGCGCGTGTCGGCAGGACGGACTTTCGCCGAGCCGCGAACCCGCGGTCGCTTCGCCCAACCCATGCGAAGGGTTTGTTGGGCCTTTTTTCCGACGCACCTTGTGTTTGGAACCCTTTGGTTCCCGGTTGCTACTCGTTTTCCAGTTCGTTGCCCAGTGCTTTTAACTTCGCCAAAACGTCTTCATCCCGGCCGGGCAACAGCTTGGCGATCAGCTCGTAAAGCACGGTTTCAAGGGGATGGTTTTGATCCGCGCTATCCAAGTCCAGTTGATCCGCCAAATTTTTAATGGCGCGGGCGAGACCGCCCAGGTCGACTTCGGCCTCGGCGCCTTGTTCCATCAGGGAAAAGAAACCTTCAATGATGGGTTCCATGTGGCGGATTTTTTCGGGATCGGCCATCACCCGGCCCATCGCCTTTTGAAACTGTTCGTCTGGGTTTCCCGGCCAGTTAAATTCTTTAAATAAAGCGAATAACTTGCGATCAAGGTGGATCATTTTCTGGATCAAGGCTGGATCGAGGTCCGGCATGACCTGTTGGTAGGTGGCCAGGATTTGGTCTTCGCCGGGCAGCGGTTCGTCAAAAGCCGTCGCCTCGGGTGTTTCTTCCGAGAGCAGGCCGTCGATGCGTGCCAACTGACCTTCGATTTGGGATTTCTGATCGACCAACTGGCGGCGCAGGGTATCCAGCGCGGCACGCATCGTTTGCAATTGGTCGCCCTGCTTGATGACCGCGGCGATTTGGTTGAGCGACATGCCGAGCTCCCGGAGTTTCATGATCTTGTGGAGTTGGAGCAGGTCGGCGGGCAAAAAGTGACGGTAGCCGTTATCCGCGTCCCGACGGTCGGGGAGCAGACCCTGCTGTTGGTAATGGCGAATGGTTTTGGTGGAAACATCAAGCAAACCCGCGACTTGCCCGATTTTGAGGCGATTCGTCATTAGCCCTCCTCACCAACAACCATAAACCTTGACCCAAGGTGAAGGTCAAAACTTTTTTGCGATTTAGAAAAGAAAGTTGACTTTTGTGTTGATTCAACACTAAGTTGTTGTGTAGATTGTACACGAACTTGGGCCGATGATGGATTCGGCCTGTGAGCTTGGAGGCTGATCGATGTCACTCAAAGGAATTGCCCAAGAAACGCTGGCGGTGATTGAAGCGGGCCGCTATACCACCCCGGACGGCAGTGTCCACGAATTCGGCGAGGCACAACGCGCGGCGGAGGCGGGAACCCGCCTGTGGACGCCCGAGGGCCTGGACGAACTGTTGGATACCACCCCGCAAAGGGAAGCGGGCCGAACCCAAACCCACATCGAGGTCACCAAAGAATCGACCCAAGCGGCGGCCTACCGCCTGGCCACCCAACCCAGCGCCAAAGCCGTCGGCGCACTCAACTTCGCATCGGCGCGCAACCCCGGTGGCGGTTTCATCCGCGGTGCCAAGGCGCAGGAAGAAGACGTGGCCCGGTGTTCCGGTTTGTACCCCACGCTGCTGCGTTGTCCCGAGTACTACACCTATAACCGCGACCGAAAAACGCTACTTTACTCGGATCACATGATTTACTCACCCAGGGTGCCGTTTTTCCGCATCAAAAGTCGTTCCTTCTGCGACCGGCTTTACTTCGCCTCGGTGATCACCGCGCCGGCCCCCAACGCCGGCCAGGTGCGCAAGCACGCGGAGACAGACGAGGCGACCATTGAATCCGTTTTCCGTCGCCGCGTCGGCAAAGTCCTGGCCTTGGCCGAATCCGAGGGCTTAACCCACCTGGTGCTGGGCGCCTGGGGCTGCGGCGTGTTCGCCAACGACCCAATCATGGTCGCCGACGCCTTCGCGGCCTGGCTGGATCACCCCCGCTTCAAAAACGTCTTCGCCCACATCACCTTCGCCATCTACGCCAAAAAAGCAACGGACCCCAACCTGGTCGCCTTCCAACAACGCTCCACCCAAACCACCGTTTAACACCATCAAGCGGGGAATCCGGTTTACGGGGATTCCCCAGGAACAGGTAGGTGGCCAGGTCCCCCGTTAACGGGGGCCTTTCCCGCTCAACCGATCCAGCCGCGCCCGCATCTCGGGTTTGCTCGGCGGACTCCACGGCGGGATAAAGGCGGAGGCCAAGGCCGCCTGGCGCGCTTCTTCAAGCCATCGGGCCACCTCGCGCGGGCCGTGGCCGCGGGCGCGCAGGCCCTCGCCCAGCAGGCGGTATTCGTGGGCGATAGTGGTGCGGAACAGGCCGGGGTTGTCCGTGTTGATCGAAACCAACACGGGTTCGGCTAGTTGCTCTCCGCCGGCAAGACCGTATTGGTTGAGGTTGGTGTAGGGTAAATCGGCATAACGGGCGAAACCGCCGATGTAGCGGTTGGACGTGGGGCATAACTCCAGCACGATATCCCCCGCCACGATGCGGGTTCGCACCCGTGCGCGGCAGGCTTCAACGAGCGCGATGTAATCGTCGTTTACCGTTACTGAAATCAGTTCGCCCAGTAAATCGGCGGCCCTTTTTGGTTTTCCATTGCCCGCGCTTTTAGGGTCCGCTGGATGCCATTGAGCACGCGCTTGGAACAGCGGGGTCAGTAACGCTTGGTCGGACAAGGCGTCGTAATACTGATCGGTACAGGTTTGCAGGGATTGGTCCAAATTAGGTGCCGCCAAATCACAGGTCGAAAGCAGCGCGCGCAGCAGGTAGTCGAGTTTGTTGAGCAAATCAAGATCGGGTGTCCATTTCAAACGCGGCAAGGTTTCGCTCAAAAGCCGCCGTGCCCAAAGCAGGTCCACGAGATGATCGCCGCGTGGTTTGGTGACATGACGATGTCCGTCCCGGTACCATTCCCGCGGTAACCAGGCCAGCGCGATACCGTGGCCGAGCCGTTCGCCGGGTCGCAGGTTCAGCATGACCACCGAATCGTCCATCCAGCGCAAACCCGAGAGCAAATCGTGAAAGTCCTCACCGGCGTGACAGGTGCGGCGCAAGCGGATGGGCACCATCCCGGCGGAGCGGGCGATGCGTTGGGCCAGCCAGTCCCAGCGCGAGGCTCCGTGAAAAAAATCGCCGTTGGTGGGGGAGAGGCGGCCGAGACCGGGAGGGGGGCTGTCTGTTTGGGGCGGGCGCAGCCCGAAAAATGCACGCAGGTGGCGTGGTGAGAGATCGCGTTCGCTGCTACAGGCATCAAGACCGACGACAAAGGGCCGCAAATCGGGTTCTTCCTCCAGAATGGAAAGAATCCCTTCCAGCTCGTGGCTTTGTTTGTCCGGCATGTCTTTATAGAAGGGTCGTTTATGGGTGTGGAAGATCAACCCCAAACGGAGCAGCGGCGCATCCAGATCGTGTTCGAGAAAATCGCGGTACCCCATCAGTAAGGCATGGAGATGGCGTTTTTGCAGGCTGGAGTTGGTGGAGGAAATGCGCAGTTCAACCTGACGGGGCGGGCGCCATGGGGTGGTTTGGGCGAAATCCTCGCGGTTGAGGCCGAATCCGTGATCGCGGGCCCAGGGTGCGTCGGTGGGATCTGAAAATTGGTAACGCAAGGCGTGGCGCATGCGGAAACGTTCGAAAGCGAGAAAGGCGCGGCGGCGGCGGCCGACCCGCTCGCGATTGGCGCGGGAGGTGCGGGTTTCGGTCATGGCGCGCGGGATTTTAAAGAATTGGCGGAAGTAATCCAGGCCGGTTTCAAGGGGACGATAGGTCAATTCACGGATAAAGCTGTTGCGGATGCGGAGGTAACGCAACACGTCTTTGCGCAGCGTTTCAGGGCAGGGATCGAGTTGGGTGCGGCCCGCGCCAACGTTGGGCGCGTCGTATTGATCGCGAATGTGAACCGCGAGGAGGAACCACAGCAAAAGGCGTTCGCCCAAGACCGGATTCTGGGCCAGGCGGGTGCGGCGGTGGGGGAAGAGGTGCACCAGCAGGCAGTCGGCAAAGGGTTCGGCGACCGGATCGTCCTCGTCGAAGGGGTCGTCGTCCCAATCCAGCAGGTGGGGCACCAGTTGATCGGGATCGCGGCCGGTCAGCCATCGTGCCAGGCGTCGGCGGATGGCGACGGCGTCGAGCAGGGCGTCTTCCCAGGCCGCGTGGTTGGGGACCGATGTCAGAATGTGCCCGACGGGTGCGAATTCAGCCATCAGCGCGACCCAGTAAAAGGTGAGTGGGAGGGCGGTGCTCAAGTGGACGTGGGTATCGATGAGTTCTTGGCTTTGAACCAAATTGTCGCAAAAGGATTCGACCGCCAAGACCGAGGGCCAAGCGAGCGATGCCTCGAGGCGGGGTGCGTGTTGGGGAAGAAAATCGCGACCGAGTCGGGCCGCGATGATCAAATCGATGTCGATGTGGAGGTTGAGTGACTGCCAGGTGTCTTGATCCGTACAGCGGGGACGGCCGTCGCCAAAGGTGACCAGCGCATCGGCAAGCTGGAACAGGCCGTCGAGCGGGTGGGTGTCGATGGCGAGCAGTTGCGCGACCAGCCGCTGCCCCACGCTGGTTTCCTCAATGCCGGCTTTGCCTTTGGCGGCCTGCCACAACCAGCGGCTTTCCTTGGGTTGGGAGGCGGTGTCAAACCCACACAGGCCGGGTTCGAGCAGGCGAAAGGTACGCAGCCAACTGTAGAAGGCCAGGGGCTGGCTCATGAGGCGGGGTCGTCGAGGGCTGCCGGCTGGCATCGTTTTCGGATTGCGTCGAACAGCGACTGGGTTTCTTTTTCGATGGTAGTAGATTGGGGCAGGCTTAGGTCCTTAACCGCGGGTAATGCAAGCATTTTGGCAAGCAAGCTCAACAATTCGCGGCGGCTGTTTTCGTACGAAATCCCCGAGGGTAAGGTGTCTTTTGCGATGATTTCCCGTTCATCCTTGACCAGTTTTGTCAACGTAATCACCAAGTTTCTATAGGCTTTGTTGATTTCTTGTTCACTTACTTGGCTAATGCGGGAAAAAGCTTGTGATGGGAAATACAGCACCAAGGGCGGTTGGGTAACCTGCTCGCTTGCTTCGTCCGGGGGACTCGCTTCGGATGCCTGTTCCGGCCCCGTTTCCAGTTGTTCAGGGCTTTTACCCTTTTCTTCTTCGGTTTGTTTCGCCGATGCGGAAAGGCAATCAAAGATGATTTCATCGGGCCAAAGTCGGTAAGCGAGCGCGGACAGTTGGAATGCCGATGCGCACTGGACCAGGGTGATAGGTGACCAATGGTTTTGGCGTGCTTCCAGTTCGTGCCATGGCGCGCGTTCCAGCGCATCGACCAACAGAATCAGGGCACGAAGCGAGCGGGGTAGAAAACCCCGCTGCAAACCTTCCCCAGTGAGGTCGAATTGACTCTTGAACGCTGTGTCGTTGTCATTGAACACCTGTTCTAGATGGGTTTCGAGTGTTTCCTGGTGGTAATAAAGTGCTTTGAGCAAGTCACGCGGGTAACCCTCGCGCAGGTTAAGGAGCTTCTCCCAAAAGAGTTGCGGGCTGAGGGTAAAATGCCACATACCCTGGTCGTCGGCCTTGTGCCAAGCACCCCAAAACAAGTGATGCCCGGTCTGTTCGCCAAAATCCTTTAAAAAACGATCCAATTTATTTTCGTGGAAGCGGCACTTGATTTGACAGAGGTTAAGGCGGCTGTGGGTAAAAGGCATACGGCCGAGCAACTGGTAGGGCGTCATGGTTTCGGTTCGCAACGCCAGATGACAAAGTACCTCGGTGAGTGCTTCGCCCTGTGCAATTTTGGTCCATTGTTTGCGAACCAAGGTCGGAAGCGGCATTTCAAATAGCGGGGTGGTGCGCGGTATGGTTTTGGCCGATCTGAGCAATTCAACCCAATCACCGGCCGACACGCTGATATCGGGGGACCAGGTAAATTTGCAGGCGATGCGGTTACTCGGAACCGACTTGAGGTATCCGCTAAAAGATTTCCAATGGTTGACTTCCGCTAGCTTGACCATGGCCACGTGCGGGTCGAGGTTATCGCTGTATTTAGCCGTGTCGCCTTGTTCTTTTGAATTCGGCTGCTCGCCTTCTGGTTGCTGCTTGGAGGCCGTGGTTGTGGCAAGTGATTCTGCCGGAGCGGGACTGTTGGCGGTGGCTTGTTGGTCATTTCGTTCGGTTTCGGTGCGGTCCAGCCATTCATAGAGTTGTTCCAGGCCGCGCGGTGTTCCCGGTAGGAGCAGGAGCAAGTGGTGATTGCCCGATCGTTCTAGAAGACCTTGCAGGCTCGGCGGCGTTGGTGGTTTTTCATCGGTATTGTTTGTTGCATGGGGGTCCTGGTGGTGTAAAGGAAGAAAGTTGGCCCGGTCCTCGGTACTCCAGCCACCCAGCACGAATTGATCGTTTCCAGAAACCAGTTTGTTGAGCAGGGCGTCGCCGGTTTCTCGGTCCGGTTTCTTTTTCTTATGATGAATGCGGGGACTGGAGAGCGCGTCGACCATGCGTTTTTGGTTGTAGGAAAGCACCCAGGTGATGCCGTCAATGGCGAAATGGGCAACCATCGCCTTTGCCCAAGGGCGGAGAAGTTCGGTAGGTGCCAAATCAAGATCGTCTAAAAAGACAACCATTCGCGGGGTTTTGTCATTTTTAGGATTGCTTGATTTACGGCGGTATTCCCGTAATTGGCCGAGAAAATCTTCGAACTGTTCGGGTAACTTACGCGATTCGAGTACGCGTTTTTCGACCGTACTTAAATACTGTTTGGGGGCCATCGACATCTCACGGGCAATCTGACGGAATGAATCACCCAAGCTGAGACTTTGGCGAAAGGTTTCCTCATAGGCGTTTTTTAAGTCCCGTTCAGTTTCCGAGAACTTTGAATAGGGTTTGCCGGTATCGAACAAAGCCTGAATGCAGGTTGAAAGAATGCCGGCCTCGCGATCAATTAAGGCGGCGTCAATAATTTCAGTTACCGCGAAACACGGATCGGCGTCAACGGCTTCGTGTACCCGTTGCATCATGGTGGTTTTACCGCTGCCGCGGCTCCCCACGATTGCGATGACACGGGCCTCGGGATGAATGACCGCGCGACAGAGTGATGTTAGGGCACTTTGTTGTTTGGGGCTGAGCCCGGCTTTATCCAACTTTTCGAGGATATCACTCATCGGGTGCGCTCCTTTTCTTGGTCGAAATGGCGCAATAATTCGCCTGCCCATTGTTTGTGACATTGAGAACGGATACCCCATTTTTTCTCGGGATCAAAGCCCACCCAGCCCGCTAAATAAAGTTTGTAGTCAGCCGTGTAATGGGCGTCGGTTGAGGGTTTCGGTTGGTTGTCGGCATACCGCCGCAGCAACTGCACCATGTGGGTGTCATTCTTGAGGAACCCCGTCAAGTCTTCCTTCCAGCGTTCCACGATGTGTGGCGGGTTGCGGGCGAGTTCTGTTCCCTGGAGCCTAAAAAGTGTTGCCAAATCTTCAGCTTGGAGGACAAACGAGCCGGAAGATGGTGGTTTCTTGGGGGGCGGCGTGTCGCGTTCATCTTCGGGGAGTTGTGCTTGAATGGCATCGTCAACAAGGCGAAAGAGCATGCTGGTAAGTCGAGGCTGTCCACCGACCGAATACAATATGACCTGTGCCAGTGAGCGTTTGGCATCCTTCAAATCGATGGTGAATGTCCTGTTTTGGTATTTTTTGACCAGTTCATCAAGCCATGTACAGAGTTCGTCGATATTGAACTGCGGCAGGCGGTAAACGTGGCATTGATCCAGGAGATTGGAAAAAAGCGGGTCTATTTCGAGCGATGGTAGGTGGTAAGAGGCGTGGATAAAACGAAAACTGGGATCCGTTCGCATCGCTTCTACTGTGGCATTGATCTGGGTTAAAACGGAACCGGTTTTTTCGGTAATGGGATTGTCGCCGTAAAAAGTTCGGTCCAAGATGTAACAGCCCATATCTTGTTTCAGAAAGGCATTCCATTGATCGGGTTGTACTAGGCTGTTTTGCTGGATGACTTGGTTGCCGTCGATAAGTACCCAATTTTTGGGTGGTGAGCCTTCTTTGCCACTAATTTTATGTTGTGAAATGACGTGTTCTTGTCTACTGGTTAACCATTGGCGTAAAAATTTAAAACCACTTCCGCGCTCGGAGACCAATAGAAAAACGCGGTCTAGTTCCTCATAAGACTTGATTTCCGGGGTTGGTGGCGTTTCCAAGGTACCGATGCGGCGGGTTGCGCGTTCGAGCCGAAACTTTGGATTGTGATTTTCACCCCAACGGTATTCATAGACAACTTCTTTGCCTTTAGTATTAAAAACCATAAACACATTGTCTTTTTTCAAGGATTTGTCTCCAGTTCAGATAAACTTTCGCCGAACTCTGTGGCGAGCTTTTTGAGGTAGGTTGTTAAACTTGTGTTTTCTCCAGTAAGATAGGTACGCAAACCAATTGGAAATAAGTGGTCCGAGAAGTAGTAACGCGTCATTTCAGAGACTTCGACGCCGACGAAGACGGTGAGCGCCAAATAATCAAAAATGTCTTTACAGACGTCAAGGCTGAATTCCTTGCGGGCAATGGCAAAAGCCGTTGAGTCTTCTTGTTCCAGTACCGCAAGGGTATAGTTTCTTGCCTGGTTACTCGTGAAGTATAGATTGCCCGATAGAACATGATTGAGTTTTGCTTTGCCGTCCATGTATGCAGGAATATCACTGTAGAGGTGGTGTACCATGGTACTGAGTAACAAATAACGCCAAAGGCGCATGTGGTTGTGTTCTTGGCGTGGTCGGTTTAAGCGATGGGGTTGGATTTGGCGTTGGGAGGCAAGCAGAAAGGGGGTTTCGATTTTTTGGTAAAAATCCCAAATGCCGTGTTTGTCGCGGTTTCTCGCGAAATCCTCCTTGGTAATGACCGGGCTTTGGCGCTTATCCAAATTTTTGACAATCCGGTCACATTCTTCCTGAATCAACTTGGGAATACCTTGCGTTGCATTGTAGATTTCTTTGCGGATTGAACTACGTAACTCTGGGTTGTCATAAGTTAACCTAAGTCGACTTTTTTCTAGGAGATCAATTAACTGGTAGGCTGCGTCGTCTTCCAGTCGTCCCAAGATAATGGCAGACCGACCTTCATCGGTGGGGAACCAATTGTGAAGTGGTGAATCAAGCCGTGCCAAACCACCATGAGCACCCTGATACCCGACCATCACGAATTGACATTCCCCTTGCTGGCTTAACCTGCGCAGCGTTTTGAGAAAGCCGTGGTCGTCTAGGGCGAGGCCGTCAATTTCATTTAAGAGTAAAACCGGTCCTGGCAGGTGGCTGACTGTCGCGCCTAGTGATTCCGCCGGATCGTCGGCGGGGATGTACTGAATCCCTGCCTTTTGACAAGCAGCGCCAAATCGTTCAATGAACATGTTGGCATCATAAACATCTTGGACGTCAACAAAGAGGGGGGTATGGTCTGGCTTCTTGTCCAAAACCCCGGCAATGTGATTGAGCAAACTCGTTTTGCCTATTTTTCGGCCGCCGATAATGAGAAAGCTCTGATTTGCGATTAAAGACAAAATATGTTCAGTTTCTTGTTTTCTTCCCACAAAGGTTTCGCTGCCGGGATCCAAGGGCGCCCCTGTTTCGAAGGGGTTTAGCTTCAACAGGCCGACGCGATAACGGACGTGGAGCCAAAAGGTATTGGCGACGTCTGCACCGGCAACAATTTCTTTAAGTGCTTGTGCATCAATGAAACTCAACCGTTGGGATTTTTCAGCTGAAATGGCTTGTATGCTCGGGCATACAAAGATGAGGTTGACAGCGGTCGTGTGGTTCCCAACCATATTGGACCACCAACCTTGATCGGGGCTTTCATTGTCCACAATAAATACAAGCCAGTGCGTTTCCTGGGGGGATTCAAGGGGACCCGTATGGGTTGTTTCCAGGGGGAAAATGACCACTGAGTCAAGCCGGGCACGAATGTCCTCATAAAACCGAAGCTCTGGCTCAGATAGTTCTTCAGGTTTGAGTGCCGGGGTGTTGATGCCGGTTAAGCGATGAACCAATGTTTCCCAATTTGGGTTCTCTGAACCCAGTTCTTTCAGCGCGTCCAGTCCCTGTTGGGTCATTTTTGGAACCAAGTACCGAATTTGTTCACCCGGTACCGCAAGCGCTTTGAAGTCAAGTTTCTTGAATAAGGGGGCTTGCAGAACATCCTCGGCGAACTCACGTCCCCAAGAATCGGGTTCAATCCAGTGTTCTAAAATGGCCTGGTAGGGTTGACGAAGAAAAACCAAACCCTGATTGATAGCGAGGATGCCACGATTTTTTAGCAGGTGGCGGCAACGGTTTCGTTCATTCTCTTGCAACGTATCGCCCAGGTCCCTTAAGCCGTTTAGGATATCGGGGTCTGGGTTGCGTTCACCATGCTCCTCATAACCCCGCAACCAAGAACCCTCGCTATCTAAACTTTCTGTTGCCGAAGGGTCGAACGGGGTGTCCTCGGTTAACCCGGACAAAGAATGATCCAAAGGTTCTGACTGAGGTTTTTCGGGTTTATCTTGTTCGTGATCAGGATTGCGAATGCTGGTTGCCTCTACCGGAATGGGTTTTCCGCTTGGAAACCAGGTACGGCAAAAAACCAATACGATGAGATTGGCGAGGGCAAGGGGGGATAAACCGCGAAACTGTGCTATCAGAAGGTCTTTGGCTTTTTTTTCGTTTTCCAAGAATTCAGAGATCGGTTCCTTTGTTTTTAACCATTCAACCAGCAAGCTAAGGTTGAGGCCAAGAGCTTCTAAAACCGCGGCTAGGGTGCTTTCACCCCATTCAGTTCTAGAAGCAAGCCAGGCGATTAAGTCGCGGCGAACTTCGATAGGTAGTTTTTGCGGTGCGAAAAGCGGAATGAGTCGTGCCTGTTCACCCAGGACACCGCTTAGGCGGAATGCCTCTGATTTGGGCACGAGCCAACAGGATGCCCGCCAAGTTTTCTCTTTGATCTGTGCGAGTAAAGATTGGATAACGGGACGGCCCGGCTCGTCGAGCATTTGGGTGATGGTTCGGGTCGTATTAAAAACCAGCGTTTTGAGCGGTTTTTGGGATTGGGTGGCCTGTTTCTGCGTGTGCCAATCCACATGTTCCAAGAGTTTTTTGGCCGATAGCATTTTGCCGTCGTAGCCGCCAAAACCGCCGTCCAGATCGACCAACTGAATGCCCTGTTGCTCAGCGGTTTCGGTGTAAGGGGTGATGCCGATATCGGGATCGTAGGCGAGCAGGTGAAGGCCGGGTTCTAACGCGATCCAGGAGCCTACCTGGTAGGTGACCAGGGAAGGAACGCCGCGCAGTAATTGATGGGAGCCTTCCTTGTTTTTTTGGGGAAGCGCAACCGGCCAGGGTTCGCTGTGCTGTACTTCGTCAGAATCCAGCGTTTCACAAAGAAGCACGGCTTCAATACAGGTTTCAGGTACCTCTAATTCATAGGTTTGGGTTTCTTCTGGAATTTGGTCCCATGACCAAATAGCCAAAGTTTCGAGTGGGTTCTGGTGATCTTTGCACTTTAGCTTTAACGTTACGCGAAAATCCATGGAGATCAGGGTTTGTTCGCCGTCTAATTTGGGCTGAAAACGCAACTGGGCGCGGTTGTCGGTTTGGTAAACGAAGTCAAGATGTTCCAGTCGCAAGCGAATGATATGCAGCAGGGTTTCGCGGTATTGGTCAAGCGCGATGCGCCGTCGGCTTAGAAATTGATCGCGAGCGTCAACAAGCCACTGGCGCCACGTTTGTTTCGTTGTAACCGGTTCCTTGGGCGTGATGGCGCCGATTTCCGCCAAGGTCTGTAGCTGTTGGGTCTTTGGGCTGCGCCACATTTTATGAATGACGGCAAGGGGCGCCAACCAATCGTAAATGACGGCCAGGTCGGGATGGAATTGGTTTTCGACTTTTGCTCGACCCGCGCGAACCAGGGTTTCCGCCGCCTGCAGCAGGGGTTTAATGGGCTGGTCTGTTCCCCACAAAAAGCGGCCGAAGGCCCACAAGACACCGGCAAAGCCGGGGGGTAGGGTGTGATGATGTTTTTCACTGGATGGTACGGGGTATTGCTTGCGGGCAACAAGTTCACCGAAAAGCCATGCTTGTGTGCAATTTTGGGTCGGTGCCAAGAGCACGAGCGCATCGAACGCCTGGGGACCTAAAAAACTGGCCTGGGTAACCAGTTTTCCGAATAAGTTAGGGTCTTTGGGATTTAGATTGAGATTTGCGATGATGGCGGCATTGACAGCCGGGGTGTGGCGCAGTGAAGTGGGAACTTTTGTCCAGTTTGGAATGTTTCCTTCGGATAAGAATAAAGGCGTTAACAGATCGCGGCCTAAACCACGAATCAAGTCGGCCAGAATCCGGGTACCGCGCAAATCCGAGGTGTCGGTGAACCGTTGGGCTTGGTCTTCTTCGTAGAGGCGGTTGAGCAGGTCGAGGCTAAGATCAATGAGCCATAAGCGGTTGTCTTGAGCGGCGATTCGTCCGTCGAAGCGAACCAAACGGGCGAGTTCCGGCCAGTGCCAGCTTTTTGTGCTTATTTTAATTCCCCGACATTCGGCTTGAGTGGGTAGATCCAGCTGCAAAATTTTTTCTGCGAAATCTTGCAGGGCCAATGCGCGGTGGTTTTCGCTGGTTTCACGGTCCCCTGCCAAACATGCGAGGTCCACGGGGTGAAGATGACGGTCTTGAAGACGTGGGTACTCGTCATAGGGTGGTTTGGGTTCGATGCCGGTGGTTGTCCTAAATTCTTTGACGATGGTTTCCCATGGTTTTTGTTCTTCGAAGGACAACACACCCAAGGCGCCGCGTGCGTCACACAAAACCGCGGAAAAAATCTGGTTGGTTTTCGTTGTCGGCGGCAGTAAACAGCCTGCTACCAGGGAAACGTGACAGTGGCGGTGCCATTTGGGCTCTCCTGAACCCGTAAATACAAACACCTCACCTTGGCTGGTGAAGGCAAGGATGCGGCAGTGGTGGTCCGCCGCAAGTAAGTGCAGCCCTCTTATTTCCGTGGCGGTTGTATGCAACCATTTCAAGCGCCAACGGTTGTTTGCGTCTTCATCTTGTTCAAAGGCCTGGAGGTGGCCGCGGTCGCTACCTACAAGAATCCAAGTGGACCCCTGGACCTCTCCAAAGGTCAGTGCGGTGACATTACCCCGCGTCCGATAGCGAATGGGTTGCGATAAGCTGAGTTTTTGTTCCCTTGGTTGGTATGTCAAGGTGTAAAGGGTCCATTCGCGTTCCCCCGAACTCAAGGCAATATGCCATTCTTTTCCGGGCGTCACGATATGGAAGGCGACACAAACCAGTGGGTGGTGGCGCAGATTTAATTGGCCTTCGAGTTTGCCCGCGCCTGTTGTACACCAAAGGTCAAGTCGAAAACCATAGGTGAGATTGTTTTGCCGGGTGAGGATCAACAGTTTGTCTTCGCCGGCGTCCACGGCCCGAATCGGTTGGATGGGTTGGGGAAAGTGTTGTTCTTGATCCGTCGTTTCCAAGGATCCGCTATCGTCCATGCGATGTCGGCGAAGGCAAGCCGGCATGACTTCGATCAGGCTTAGTTCCCGCCCCGTTGCTTGAAGGGTGAACAGCGACGGCATCCCCGGGCGTGGTTGCAAAACGGCCCGTGGTGTATTTGAATCAAGGGTCATGGTTTGGAGTGTGACACCATCATCCCAAACGAACAAGGGTTGCCCCGTTGGGAGTAACCTGGGGGGACCACTTTGGGTGGTTTGTTTTGCAAAATACTCGGTGATCGGGAAACCCAATTGGATTTCCGCCAAAATCGAGGCCTTGGCAGCGGATGTGACCTTGGGATCGGTTAGAAAAGCGCGTCGGGTGCGGTGTGATCGTTGAATTAATTGGGTAATGGCGTCGTTGTCGGCACCACCGGCGTCCCTTGTCGCAACGGTTTGGGACAGGTCGTATTCGTGGATGTACGTATCTAAAATTTCTCGTAATTCGTGAGGCAGGCTTTCGTAAATTTCCAAAAAACCGGCGGCTCCTGTCGGATCCGCGGTGTTGCTGAGGTTGCGTAGGTAAACCCTTAAGATCTGCAACAACGGGAGATAATCGAAGGTATCGAGTGGGGGGTTCAGCCACTTTCTAATGGACCATTCTTTGTCTAAATTGAGGTTTGGTTGGCGGAGTAAAAAAGCGAAAAACATCCGACAAGCTACCTGCAGCGCGGCTTGGTGGCGACAGACTTCATGGGGAACCCGCCCCATTTCAAAATCATCAAGCCATGCCGGCCAGTCAGCCAAAGTGCGGAGCTTGGCTTGGCTTGAATAAGCGTTTTCGAGCGCGTGCCAACAGGTTTCGCCCCAATCAGCACCTTGCGCGCTCGCAACATCGACGCACACCCGAACCTGGCCGTTGCGGTAGCCAACCAGCAAGCGCGGCGGTTCGCCTTCAAGAGTCGGCAATGCGGCGATTGCCACGGGTTGACGGCGGAAGAAACGGCGCGTGTGCCGCACCGGTTTTCCATCGACCATTGTGTAAAGGGCGATGGATTGATCGGTGCGTAGCACGTATAGGGTTTGATCGTTCACCGCGGCTTGTATCCCGTGAAGACGGTCGTTATCGTAAAAACCCGCCGCGGCCAAATGCCATAAACGGCCCTGCCAGAGGGTGGACCAGGTGGCTGAATCGTCCATGGGCTGGGCGGAAATAACCTGGTGAAAATCGCCAACTTGGCTTCCGGGTCTGCCTGATAGGGGGTGTTTTTGCATCCATTCGGGGAACTCGGTGTGTGCAAGAGGATGGTCGCCCAGGTTGGTTAGGCTGAACTGGTAAAGGCGTGGTTCGGCGTCGAGCTGTACAACGAGGAAAAGATTGGTGGTTTGGCTAAAGGTACCTGCCGGACCCAGGTACAGTCCTAACACGCGGCCGCGCATGGGATCAAAACCCGGAACTTGAAAAATGGGTTGCGGTTGGCACGGTTCGGGGACAGGGCCGTATAAATGGGAAGGTGCCGCGGCCAACCAGGTAAATACCTGGCCTTGATGGGTAACCGCGAAGCAGCGGGTTTGGTTTTCGGGCAAGGGGTTGGGGTCGAGTCGCGCCGGTAAAGTCAAAATAAATGCAGGGGCGGCAGGTAACCTGGTGCTTTCGGCTTCACGTAACAGTGGTTTTCGCAGGTGTGGCACGATCATCGCCAAGGCTAAAAAACGTTCGTCGTTGCCCGCTTGCTTCTTTTTTTTAATCGCGTTGGCGGCGAGGTAGGCCATGTATTCGGATATTCCCGCTTGTTTTTTGGTGGTCCCGACCCATGAAACAAATTGTGTTTGGACGGTCGCACGAAGCCGATTTTTTGGTTTTTGGCTTTTGTTAGTCGGCGGCGTAACTGGTTTTTCGCCATCCTCCAGGCGTCTTCGCAGCCCCTCAAATTCATAGGCAGGGCAGGTTTCACAGGCTTTTTCGATAAGGTGTTGGGCGCGCTCAACATGGCCAAGGTCCAACTCCATTGCCACCCAAGCGCGCCAGGACGGTGCATGTCCTGCATCCACGCAGATTGCCTGTTTGAAATACTCGCGGGCCTCGGCGTAATGCAACTGCTCCGCTTCAAAGATGGCCCATGCCTGCCAAGAGGGGGCTTGATTGGGATCGACCTGGGTGGCTTGGTGGAAGCGTTTGCGTGCTTCGTGGGGTAAACCGTGTTTTGCTTCCATGACGGCCCAAGCTTGCCAAGAAAGTGCATGGCTAGGATCGGCTTGGATTGCTTGTTCGAATAAGGAGCGGGCAATTTCGATATTGCCGGCTTTGTGTTCCATGACGGCCCAAGCTTGCCATGAAGGAGCGTCCTTGGGATCGGCTTGGGTTGCTTTTTCGAACAAAATACGTGGGTCCGGCGAAAGGTGCAGATGGGGTTTTGCATTGGGTTCTTTGGCCATTCGCGCCCAATTCTGCCAAACGATAGGGTTGGATGGGTCGATGCGCGTAGCTGCTTCAAAAAGGGCTTCCGCCGTTTGATAGTCACCCAGCTTCCAAAAATGGTTGGGAACCATGCTCATGAGTTGCAGATGGTGTTTTTTGGTTTCCTCGCGTGCTATCAAATTGGCGGCCCATAAAATTAAAGCGCCAATGTCTACCTTTGCCAGGAAGGGGTTCGCACCTTCAAATAAAATGCGGTAGATTTGTTGGCTAATGATCTGATCACGAGAACTTAATTCATCGTAAAGGTTCTGTCTCGGTCTGACCTCACCGCGTAATCTTTCTAGGGCCGCACTGACGGCCTTGGGCGACAAACCCAACACATGGCAGAGTAATCTGGCCGAACAGGTCAGAGGGATACCCGATTTGGTCGGGAGTGATTCAATGAAAACAATGGTACCCAAAAGTTCCAGGAGTGTTTTTCCTTCCGTCCAGCTTGCGATTTCTTCGATGGCTTTTCTTAAAATGGCCACGAGTTTCAAGCCGGTGGTCGCCATTAACATCGCGGCCAACAGGTCGCGGCTTTCACCTAAGTGAAGGGTTAAATCCGCCACGAGTTGTTTCTGGTCGGTGTTTGTTTTATAGGCGCCTGCCGCGGTCAGCTTTTCCCCCAGGTGCTCCAGTTCGGCGGGCAAAAGTTCTTTGACCCTGACTTTTGCCATGGCCGCTAGGTTGGCTTGGCGGCGGAAGCGCAACATGTTGATCCATTCGTGGGTGCGCGCCGCGATCAAAACAACCACGTTGCTTCGCGTTTCGGCCTTGTGGACGAGC
Organism: Acanthopleuribacter pedis; assembly: GCF_017377855.1. Lineage (GTDB taxonomy): Bacteria > Acidobacteriota > Holophagae > Acanthopleuribacterales > Acanthopleuribacteraceae > Acanthopleuribacter > Acanthopleuribacter pedis. The sequence continues at coordinate 71,872 of NZ_JAFREP010000009.1, read as the reverse complement.
TGTGCCAAACCGTAGTAACGACTGCCGTCATCGACCAAAACAGCCAGTTTGCCTTGTTTGGGGGAGAGCCATCGATCAATGGTTCGTGGCGCGTCTAGATGAAGCACGGTGTAGTCGTCTTCCAATAGTTTCAAGGCGGCCTGCATCAAGATGGTGCTTTTACCCGTGCCGGTCGGCCCACTGACCAGCACGGTTTTGCGGCCCTTGTTGAGGAAATCCAAAACCTCTTGGGTTTCACGACGGGGAATGGAGTGATTTTCGCGAACGAGAGACCATGTCGCGGGATGGCCTTGGTAATAAGCCAAGATCTCCTTGCGGGAGGGGTTGGGCAAACAAACCAGTTCGTTAAAGCGCATCACCTTGGACTGACTGGTGATTGTCTCGCTGATGTGTTCCCAATCCGGCGGTGGTTCCCGTTCCGCCGCGGCAATCAGCGACTTGGCGGTGGTACTCAAACCCAAGCCCGCATCCTCTTCAACCCAAAGCGCTTGGTTTTTCAGCACCGTTCTGTATTTGCCAGATGGGGTTATCATGACTTGGTTTTCAAGCGGTAGGGTTGGGTCTTCAAATTGGGTAACCAGGAAGGGATCGTCCTCACGAAAACCGACCCACAGACACAGATAGTCACGTTGCACTTTTTGTAACAAAGCCCGAACGGGATCGCCTGCCGGACCCTTAAATACATGCTCGTCGTCTAAAGTGAGCAACAGGCTGCCTGGGATAAGCGAGCAACCGTTAACCGCCACCAAATGGTGCTTGCCTGGTTGTGGCAATTGGGTGATTCGCGCTGCATCTTGCCAGGTCGTCAAGGTATAGCCGCGCGGGATGGTAGCGGCCGGGAGGGGGCCGCGATCCGAGGTAATAATGAGCACCGGTTCCATCACCAACAGGGTCTGGAGCCACCAGGGCAATACCGGTGTTGCCCCGGCGTGCGGTCCGGCCAGCGCGCTTTTGACGCGGGTTTCGTAAAGCTCGCTGTCGTGGTCGTGCAAGGTCTTGGTTAAACGCGGCCAGTCTTGCTCTTCTCGGTATTTGGTAACACGGCCTTTTCGATCCGCGTCCAATTCCTCGTTTTCCAAATAAGCATCCGCCAAATGTTCCATGGCGGTATCAAGGGAGGGGAATTCTAACGAAAGGGCGGGCGCGTCGCCCAAAAATAGGACCAGCCGGCCTGTCCGGGCGGCTAGGCCGACGCGCTGGATAAGGTCGTCGTGAGCCAAGTAAGCCTCGTCAACACGGCGTTAACCACGATGGGAAGAACGTGGATTAATGCACGCGGGTAAAAATCGGATCTTTACCTCTTATGCGGAATTGCCGTGGATTTTGGCTCAGAATTTTCTTGATAAGGTTTTTTCTTTCGTTTTGTCGTGTATCGGCTTGGGTTGCTCGGTTCCTAAATGAGGGGGATTTCTTCTTGTGTGCTTTGTATGTTCCTATCAGCGTTTCGGTGTTTTTACGTATAGGGATTGCCGAGGTAGGTCCAGCTTCCCGGGGGGAGTTGGTTGCCTTGTTCTTCGAGCTGGGCGAGTAGCTTGCGGCCGACGGCGATTTGGTGGTTGATCGGCGTGAGCACGGTGATCGGGATCTCCAAGTTGTAGCGGGTCAGGCATTCGTGGAGAATGAGGTCGCGCATGAAATTGGGCGTGCGGGCCTCGAACAACGAGCCGACCACGCTTTGCAAGGTTGCCGGGCTGCCGTAGCGGTAGCGGACGTTGTTTTCCGGCTTGAGTTGCTCCAGGTGTTGACGCCAGATGGCTGGGTCCTGGCTCAAACGCTCGATCTCTTCGCCTTGCGGCGCTTGATTTGGGTCTTCGTCGGGATCGTCTTCTTCCTCTTCCTCTTCTTCCTCGTCGTCGTCGTCGTCGTCCTCGAGGGGGGTGATCAGGCGTTCGCTTGGCTCGAAATCGTCATCCTCGTCGTCCTCGTCGTCTTCCTCAATCAGCTCGTCCTCGTCCTCTTCTTCTTCGATCCAAACGGTTTCCGTGAAAAAGCCGCCGAGGATGGTGTTGAGGGCGAGGGCCGCGTCCGGGGCCCATTCGTTGTCTTCCTCGAGTTGGGCGATTAGCCAGGGGCAGGCGATGGGGTCGCCGAGCAGGGCGAGGGCGGTGATGAAGGCGCGTGATGGCTCCTTTGCCCGCGGAAGGTTGAGCAAGAACCCCGCGGTTTGGGCCGAACCCATCAGGGCGAGGGTGAGCAGGCCCGCGTCGTCCGGGGCGGTGTTTTCCATCACGCCGCGCAAGAAGGGTTGGTGGGCGGCGCGCATCATGGTCAAGGCGGCGTAGAAACGGGTGTCGAAATCCTTGCTCCACGTGTAGGCGTCCAAGAGCTCCGGCGCCGCGGCTTGGGCGTTGGTCCGCAAGGTGCAACGCGCGTAGGCGGGCCACTGGCCGCGGTCGCGCAAGGGGCGGGCGTCGTAATATTTGCGCCAGCCGCGACGGGCGGCGATTTCGTAAAAGATGGGCTGAAAGGCTTCGGTTTCTTGGGCCCAGGCGGCGAGGTCCTCGACCCAGGCGTTGGGGCAATGCTGCATCAGCGCGCTGTGCAGTGCCTCGGTCACGGTGGGTTCCTCGTAGTCGACGACGGGAATGAGTTCGGCGACGTCCTTGGCGCTGTCTTTGCGGCAAAAGAACACGACGGCGGTGTAGAGTTCGCCGCTGTCGGTTGGTGCGGCCGACTCGCGCATCACGTCCCAGGCGGCCTGGCCGATGGAACACAAGGCGTCCAGGTGGGTTGCGAACTTTTCTTCCTGGGCGGCTTGTTCCGGCCAGGTGAATTCCAAATCCCAGGTGAGGGCGATGCGTTGGTCGAAGAGGAAGGATGCTTCTTCCAAGTGCTCTAAACACAAGTTTTCTTTAAATGCGGCGATGCGTTGCTGCTGCATGGGGATGCCTTTCGTGGACAGCGGGGCCGTCCTATTATTCTTGAATCAATTCAATCCTAACCCGGTTCGATTGGAAACCCCGCAAACTCATAAAAACCTCGTAGGTCGCCGGTTCCCGCGGGATCGGGACGAAGTTGGCCAGGTTGGGATTGATCCAGCCGCCCGAGGCCAGGCCTTCCACGTCTTCCGGTTTAAGGGGTTCCGCGTCCTCGAAGGGGCAGGGCACCATGATACCGGGATCCAGCGCCACGATAAAACCCTCGTAACTTTTTCCGCTTTTTACCTCGACCGCGTGCATTTTGAAATGGTCGTCGATGGGCACGGCGGGCACGTCGAAGCAGTGGTAGGCGCAGACGGGAATGGCGGCGAAGGCGCCGGTATCGTCGACGACCTCACCCGCCCTAAAAACAACGCGCTCGGGTGCGGTGATGACGATCCCTCGAAAGGTGGGGCCGGGATCCGGCGGCGACATGGGGTTGGGGCCGCCTTCGTTGAGCGGCACATTCAGCCAAGGGTCATGGTGGGTCACGAGGGCTCCTCGCGCTAACCGGCACCGAGGGGAACCGGTGGTGTTTATTGTTTGATGAGCTCGATGACGACCTTGTTGGAGTTGAAGCCGCGGTAGCTCATAAATACCTCATAAGTCGCCGACTCTTGAGGGATGTTGAGGAAATTGGCGAGGTTGGGGTTCATGTAACCGCCCTTGGCACTGCCGGGTCGTGGCGGTGGGGTGGGCGCGGCGCCCGGTAGGGAAGGGGGTGGCAAGGCCGAACCGGGATCCAGGTCGACGATGTCGCCCTTGAAGATTTGGCCGGTTTTCAGATCCTTGGCGGTGATGCTGTAATTCTCGCTGATGGGCACGTTGGGCAGGTCAAAACGGTAAAAGGTGCACAGGGGAATGGCGGCGAAGGCGCCGTATTCATCAATGATCCCGCCTTTTTTGAATTTTACTTGCTTGGGCGCGTTGATGACGAGGCCGCGCCAGTGGGGATCGGGCTGGGGTGGTGAACAGGACGAGGGGTTGTTTTGGTTGAGCTTAACGTCTTGCCAGGGATCTTGGGAGGCCATGGTGTCATTCTCCTTGGTGATCGGGGTTGCCGGTTCGGGGACGGTTTGGGGTGATGGGCCGCAATGGCAAAGGAGGAGGAGCAGGAGCAGGGCGCCGAGGCGGCGCGGAACGGCACAAATACCGCGCCGCTGCCTCGGCTTAGAGACGTGCCCAGCCATCGCTGATGTCCATCTTCTTCACGGCGGGATCGCAGTTGACGCAGAAGGCGCTGACACCGTTGGTGGCGCCGAACATGACGCAACCGGAACCGCCGACGCCGCCGTAGGAGGGCAGCACGCCGAGTGGGAAGTAGCAGTGGCTGCCGACGTGGCCTTTGCCGTCGTATTGGGTGGCAACCGCATCGGGTTGTTTCCCGCTGCCGTCGACGACCATGTAAATCTTGTGGCCGAGTTCGTGAATCATGACTTGGTTCTGGTCGGCTTCGCTTGAAACCTGCCACCAGGCCTTGGTGCAGACGCAGATCAGGTTACCGCCGCCAAACGACAAGCCGGCGCGCATACGGTTGACGGTGTTGACGGTGAGGGTGAGGGTGCCGGTGGCGGCCGGCAAACCGCTGAGGTCGATTTCGACGGCGTTAAGGGCGTCGGGCAACACGGCCCATTTGGGTTTGCCGACGCAGTCGGCCTTGGGAATGTTGACGGCGACGGGCGCGGGCGGTGCCGGCGGCGCGGGCGGGGGATTGTTCATGCCGATCAGGCCCAACAAAAAGCCGGTAATCCCGGAGTGCGGGGCGACAGGCGCCGGTGGCGGCGGCGGTGGATCGGGCAAAAAGGTGCAGCTCACGTACCAATCTTCGCCGGTGACGATGTTGTTCCACAAAAACTTGTCGTTGCCGGAGCCGTCGGTAATTTGCACGGTGAACTTGGCGGTGCCGGGTCCGGCGGCGACCCCTGGCTCGACGAATTGATCGGCATCGTCGCGCACGGCGAGGTGGTCGGTGTACCCGACCACGACGGTGTAGGGTTCCTTGCCGGGGCCTTGGGAGCCGTTGTAGGCGGTGCGGGTGTTGCTGATGAAGGTGCCGCTGTCGTTGGCGCCGATGTTCTCCATGTGGGTCATGTTGACCCGGGGCAAGACGTCAATGTGAATGCCGTGTTTGGCGTATTCCCCGGTGAGGGTGGCCAAGCTGGCGGCGGCGTTGGCGGTGACCCCGGTCATCACGGCTTCGACGAGGTAAATCATGCGCCAGCCGATGAGGTTGTGGCTCTGTGCTTTGTTGCCTTTGTCGTCCTCGGCTTCGAGGCGCCACACGTTCATGCCGCACACGTTGATAAACCAATCGGTAGGGATGATTTTGGTGCCGTCCCCGTCGGTGGTGTAGTTCTTCTGGGTTTCCTCGTACTTGAACAGCGGGTTGCGGCCCTGTTCTCCGCCGGTGTAAATCAGATTGCTTCCGCCGGGGTCGTACTTAACTTTAAATGGGTGCGAACCTTTCTCATCAAACCGGACCTTGACGCGGGGTTTCTCGGTGAGGCGGTCGATGTTGGGGATGTTGGTGCCGTCGACCCATTTGGCGTCGCGTGGCAGGTTGACCCATTGCTTGCGGTCCTGGGGCACATCGGTATCGTCGTCGCCGTCGAGGAAGTCAATGGAGATGAGTTTGGGTTCGACTTTTTCTTCTTTTGCCGGCGCGGGGGCGTCGACGGAATCAATATTGGTCATACGTGAACATCCTCGTAACTACTTGGAACTATATGAATAAGGGTTGGCAAGAGGGGGGGCTAACCGACGATGTTTTTCTTGTTGTGGAACATCAGGTCCGACATGCGGCAGACGTTTTTGTTCTCGTACTTGACATTAAATGAGTAGAGCACGAACTCGGCTTTGTTTTTAAAGGTGCCGGAAATGATACCGCCGAGGGTACCGGGTTCGTCGCACACACTCATGGAGTAGTTACAGCCTTTGATGGTGGCGGATTTGCCCTGGACCTTGACCGTTTTCGAGCCTTTGGCGAGGTGCATCGATTGGGCCAGGTTGGGGTAGGGGATGGGGACCGGGCCGCCGGGGGTTGGGGTTTTGCACACATCTGGGAAAACGAGGCTTTTGGCGCCGCTTCCCTTGTGGGAAACGCCCATCATGTTGGCGAAGACGGTAGATGGCATGGGTTCCTCCTTGGGGTGTTATGGGGTTGGGGCCGGGCGCAACAGGATGGCGCCGCGGTCACCGTGATCGTCGCTGCAGAAAATCAAACTGTCGCCCTGGATCCAGCCGTTTTGGTAACCAATGGTGGCGAGGTTGGCGAGCACGGCGCCGCCGGCCGCGCCGACGGTGCCGTAGTACTCGGCGGGATGGTGGACGGGCAGTTCGTCCCGTTGGCCGAAGAGGCGGATGGAAACGTAGTTCCATTCCTTGGTGCGGAAATACTCGCCGTTGAGGTCGCTGTAAACTTGGGCGATAACGGGTTCGGGATCGGCCGCCTCAAGCACGGCGCGGCAGCAATCGGTGAGGGCTTTGGCGGTGTTGGGCTGGTCGCTGACGATGGAGCCGGGTTCAAAGCCGTGGCCGGCGCCGGCGAGTTCGGCAAGGATCGGTGTTTCCGCGCGGCGGGCTCGTTCCTCGGTTTCCACGAGGAAAAACGCGCAACCTTCGCCGGGGGCGAAGCCGTGTTGGCGCCCGTAGGCCTCGGATAACAAGCGGTCCGCTTTGGAAAAGAATTGCAGGGTTTGCGGATCGAGCAAGCTGTCGTAACCGCCGATCAGACAGGCCGATTCGGGTTGGTCGGCGAGGATCTGACGGGCGCGGTCGGCGGCGTGGGCCACGGCGGCGTGGCCTTGCTGAAACGGTTCGGCAGAAACGGCGTTGGCGAGGGGCGCCAGCTTTCGGCACCATTCATCGAGGAGCGCGTGGTCCTTGGCGGCGTAGGCCGGACCGGGTCGGTCGGGATGGGCCAAACCGACGAGCAGGTACAGGTTCTCGAAACGGCGCCCCTGTTCGCTGAGTTGTTCGATGAGGGTGTCGAGGCAAAAGTTCCCGACGACTTGCTGGCGCGCAAGGTTGACCTCGTAATCGGAAAGGTATTCGATGCGGCTCCAATCGACGGGCAGGCGGGCGCGGTCCCAAAAGCTCGATTCTTCGATGCGGGCCATGCCGGTGCGCACGGAGTGGGCGGTGGCGAGGGCGTCGGTGCCGACAGGGGTGGTGCTGTTCACCGCGGTGATCACCGTTTTCATGAAGGTACCTCGGATGATTGGGCCGAGCCGAGTGATGGGGCGGCCGCGAAGAATTGATTGCGGTCGACGATGACGACCTCGCGCAGGCGAGAGGGCATTTTGCCGAAGGCGAAACCGGCACCCCAGGCCATGGTGAAGCGGTTTTGGTTGGGATGGAAGACCACTTGCCAAAGATCAAAAGCGGTGGGATGTTTGCTGCCGGCGAGGTTAAAGGCTGCCGAAAGTTGGAGTTGGGGAAGGGTGAAGGTGCGCGGGCCGTCGGCGTGGAAGCCGTCGAGGATCACGCGTTCGCCGCCTTGCAGGAAGGGTTGGTGGATCAGGTCGGGATGGGCGGCGTTAAAGTAATCGGGGTTAAAATCATCGGGTAGGAGGGGGGCCTTGTTGCGTTGCCAGGTCTCGTCGTAGGTACCGACCAGCGCCATGCGCGGTTGCCAGCTGGTGTCGATAAAACCAAAACCGGCCACGGGCGGTTTTTGCTGCCAGTGGGTGAGCGGTTGGTCGATGGTTTCGATGTTGGGCAGCGCGGCGCCGCGCGCCTCGGCCCGTTTGGTGGCAAAACCTGTCCCAACGGGATTTTCTGGGCAATAGGCGGGCGCCTGATCTTCTTTGACGGGCGGAAGGGTTCCGCCGAAGGCGCGTTCGTAGGTGATGGGCATGGTTTCGAAAGGGACGGGCTCGGTGGCGCCGGAGAGGTCTTGCTTCCAGGTGCGATCCCCGCTGACCAGGAGGCGGTGTTGTTGCGCGCCGATGGTCAGAGAAACGGGCATTTGCGGGACGGCGATGCCGCCGGGTGCGACGGCGCTGCCGACCAGGGCGACGTCGGTGGCGGTTTTTTCCATCACGAGTTCACCGGCGAGGTGTAGCGAACTTTGGCCGGGTTCGCCGTGGTACAGGTCTTGGACCAGGACCTCGCAAGGATCGGGATGAAGCGAAACGGCCTCGCCGTCGGCGGGTAGGTTGAGTTGGGCTTTGACCACCAGGGTGACCCGTTCGGCACCGGTTTTGTCGGTGAAAAACGAGAAGCCGGTGGCCAAGGGGGTTTGGTTCACGATTTGGAGCAAAGGCTTATCCTTTCCGAAAGGAACGGCATTGAGTTTGAGAAAGGGGAACCTGCGATTCTAAACCGAAGCCCCCGTGCAGCAAAAGAGGAATCGCCGTGTAAGGACCACGACGAGAATTACCACGCTCGCGGAATCGCCGTGACGGACCAAGACGAGGAAACGCCGCGATGGGAACCACGGCGTTTCGCCCGGTTAGTTCTGGTTGATCTTCGAGCCTTTCATCTTGATTTTGGATGAGGCCTTGAAGTTCATCTTTTTGCCTTTCACGGTGATGTCGCCGTTTTTCTTGAGGACGGCGGTCACGGAACCCACCTTGATGGTGAGCTGGTCTTTGATTTTCAAAACGGCTTTTTTGTCGCAGGTGAAGTTCATGTCTTTCTTGGAGTAGACATTGAGCTTTTTGCCAAAATCCATCTTGCCGTTGGCGGCAACGTCGAGGAAATAATCCTTACCGACCCCAACGGTGTACTTTTTGCCGACACTCAGCGAAGCTTCCTTGTCGATTTTGATCAAGTCTTCGCCTTTGACCCGGCGCTGCATGTTCTTGTCGACGGCGATTTTGTAATCCTTGGCGACGTTCTCTGTGTATTGGCCGCCAACGGTTTCGGCCAAGTTCTTTCCGATATGGATGTTCATGGAGGTGCCGATTTCTTCATCGTGCTGCTTGCCGACTTCAATGCTGCGGTTGTTGCCGATGACGATGGTTTCGTCGTGGTCGACGGTGCGCGTGTTGTCGTTGAGTACGTGGGTGTTCATGTCTTTTTCGGCGCGAATGTCGACCAGCTCTTTACCGTCCTGATCGTCGAACATAATGTGGTTGTCTTTAATGGTTTTAATAATGTTTTGCCATTTTTGCGCGGGGCCCAGCGGTGGGGTGTTGTAGTTGTTGTAAACGCGACCGGTGACCACGGGCAGGTCGGGATCGCCGTTGACAAAGCTGACGAGTACCTCGTGGCCGATACGCGGGATCCACTGGATGCCGTAATCTTTGCCGGCATAGTTGTTGGAAACCCGAACCCACATGGAGGAGCGGTCGTTTTTGGACCCTTCGCGGTCCCAGTGGAACTGCAACTTACAGCGGCCCAGGTCGTCGAGGTACACCTTGGCGCCCGGGGGACCGGTGACCTCGGCGGTTTGCACGCCGTAGATGCGGGGTTTGGGCGTGACGCGTTCCGGGCGAACCTTGACGTCGGCGGCGATGGCGCTAAAGTGTACCGAGAAGTGGCCCTGCTCCAGGTTGTAACGGGTTTCGGTCAGGATCCAGCGACGGTTGCATTCGCCGCGGAAGTGTTTTTCCAGGGTGAAAATGTGGCCGGGACAGAAAGAGCGGCAGGTGGCGCGACCGTGGGCCGCTTTGGAGGTGGTGATGTTTTCCTCTTTGCGGATGCGGGCGTAAACGGTGCCGAGCGCGACGTTGTCGTAGTTTTGTGTGTGTTCGTACTGTTCGAGTTTGCTGAAGTTGGGGACGGCGCCCTCGACCTCGGTGACTTTTTGGTCACTTTGCGCGGCTTCATAGAAGTAGTCGTTGAGCACAACTTTGCCGGTACCGATGGTTTCTTCGTAGGTGAAATCGCTGACCACCTCGTCCTCGCCCATGGCGTAGACCATGCCGACTTCTTCGTCGTACTTGGCGTTGCTGGTGGGGGTGCAGTCGGGGAAGCCGGCGGGGTAATCGGTGAACACGACTTTTTTGGCCTTGTGGTCGAAGAAATAATTGATGCCGTCGTGTTCGAGCAGGCGGCTGATGAAGTTGAAATCGGATTCTTCGTATTGCAGGGTGTAGATGCGTTCGGGTGGGTCGCTCTGCAGTTTCCATTCGTGGGCCACACCGGAGTCCCCGAGGACCTCGGTAATGATGTCCTTGGAGGTTTTTTCCTGAAACACCTTGGAGGCGGACTGTTTGGTGGTCAGCCAGAATTTAGGGCGAAATTCGACGTGGTAGGTGTACCACTTATCATTTGAGGCATCGACGTCGCCGTGGTGGGTGCGTGCTTGGGAAAATTTGGTGATGATCCCGGAGAAGTGACGTTCCGAGGTGAGTTCGGGTCCCGCCATCATGACGATGCTGACTTCTTTGTCGAGCATTTGGGCAAAACTCAGACCCGCGTCACGGGTTTTAATAAGTGCTTTGAAAACATACAGTTGGGAGAGTGCCTCGTGACCTTGCAGCGAGAGAATCTGGATTTTAGAACCCGGACTTTTCCACAGCAGATCGGCGACGTTGTTTTTGATCGCGCTCAATGAACGGTACCTCCATTGTGTCTATCATATCGCCTCACGAAATTTGCAAGGTTCGGGCCAGGATTGGTAGTTAATCGTTCGAACCGCGTAAAAAGCCGGGGGCGTCGTGGCGATGGGGGTGTTGTGCCGGCTGGATCCGCCATGAGGGCTGACCTGAAAAGTGATGGGCCGCAAAGTGTTTGGCCGGGATTAAAGAACAACGCGGGCAAGGCAAGGCGGCGATCCTTTTTTCTCAGCGTGTCGGTTGTTCGATTCAAGGGTCATGCTATTGCGTGGCAAAAGTCACGTTGTTTCGTGATCAGTGATCCTTGTGCCGCCGGTAAGCTGGAATTTTGGTGTAAGCGGTTCCTGGGTGTTTCCGAACAGGTGTTCCGAATGCAGAACTGGCTGAACCTGTCACTGATCCAGCTCCAAAACCGTTCGAGCCTGTGAAAGGGATTTTATTTGCCGAGTTTTTTTTCGAGAGGGGAGTGCGCTTTTTTGCTCTGATTCGCTTTTTCTTCTAGAGTGGCTGATAAATTTTGTGCTGGAATACGCTATTAATTTATGGGTGTCCTTTTCTCTGGGTAGCTTGGTTTTCACCTTTAACTCAAAAGCAAGGCTCCCGAGCAGCCCTAAAAAGAAATATGGAGCGTTATATGGTTCTTCTTATTTTAATGGTTCTGGTTCAATCACCGCCGGAGCCTTCTTTGGTGGAGACGATTCGAGCAGAATTGGTCGAAAATGCCAATTTACAGGAGCAGCGGATTGAAGCTTTGCGTCAAACGTCCAAACGAGAATTCGTTTCCATTCCTGTTGATCACCAGTCGGACTTGGTTCGGTACATGATCCTGTTTGGGCAAATCGAAAACGGCTCCCCGGTTGTGCGCAAGGCTCTGTTTGAAGCAGGTCTCCAACAAAGCGATTTCTTGGTTCTTCAGGAAAGCATGCGTGATTTCAACGAACGCAACCAGGAGAAGTTAGGCGCTTATTTCACCAGCGATAGCCTCGTAAAAGAAATCCTTCTGGAAGTCAAGAAAACCGGCACCGTCACCGATGCCCAAGCGATTGAGGTGATGAATTTTAGCCAAGCTTTGTCGCGGATGGTGAGTGCGACGATCATCGCGGAATCCCTGGCCGAGTTAACGCCGGTGGGTCGCAAAATTACCGCCAAAGTCGCTCGAGACTTTTCGGTTGACGTATCGGGTGCTACCCAAAAAAACGACGATCTAGCCGCTTGGAAAAGAGGAATACTTGCCCATTCCCAGGCAGAATGGGTGGAGGTGACTCAGTGATGTTCCTTGCGCTGTCCTTGGCAGCGGAGCGAACAAAACCGCTGTTCGGACGGGTCACGGCTGTCCCAAACGGGGAAAACGTGATTTGACCCGCGCTAGAAAACGACGGCTGACCGGATGGGCTTCGCCGCTTAGGGCGACCAGGGTGTCGGGCTCCCGTGTGAAGGCGCCGATCCGCTGGATGTTGACCAGGTGGGATCGGTGGCAACGTTGAAACAGGTTGGGGTCCAGCAAGGTTTCCAGTTTCTTTAGGGTGGCGCGGTGAATAAACACCTTGGTTCCGCGATCATCAAACACGCGGATGCAGAGGTAATCGCCCGCCGACACAATCGACTCAATCCGTGTTACCGGAACCATGTGGGTTTCCTCTCCCTCCTTAAGCGCCAGCCTTGCCAAATAGCGTTCGGGTTCGCTGGGGCGCGGCGGTGCTGTTTTGACCGGTCGGCGGCGGCACTTGGCCATCATGTCGGCAAATTGATCGTCCCGAATCGGCTTGAGCAGGTAATCCACGGCATCGACGCGAAAGGCTTGGTGCGCGTAGTTCGCATAGGCCGTGATAAACACCACCTTGAGATGCGCGCGATCCGCCACGGCTTTTGCCAAATCCAGGCCGTTCCCGCCTGGCATTTCGATGTCGAGAAAGACGGTGTCCGGCTGCAGGTGATCGATGAGCACCAAGGCGTCCGAGCCGTTGTCGGCCTCGCCCACGATGGTGACGTCCGCATAAGTTGCCAGGCGTAGGCGGACGGCTTCTCGCGCGAGCGCTTCATCATCGACAATTAATACCTTCAAACGCCTGAGCCCTCCGGTTCCTTGGGGAAATGGCATTGTGCCTCAAAGGTATCGGCATCTTTGCGAAAAACGAAAAGGTGTTGGGCGGGATAAGCGTGGGCCATCCGTTCGGCGGTATTTTTGAGGCCCAACCCGGTTTTTTCCGCGTAGGTTTTGGTTGTCCCCGCGGGCGCGAGGCTGTTGGTGATGGTAACAACCCAGGCGTCGTCCTGCTCTTCCGCCTTGACGACCAGGTCACCACCGTTGACGGCGGGATGGATGCCGTGTTTTAGCGCGTTTTCAATCAGGGGCATGAGTATTCCGGCGGGCACGGGCGTGGAAGCGGTGCCTGTTACCTGCCAATCCAGGCGCAGGCGATCACCGAAGCGCCGTTTCTCAACGGCGAGGTAGGCCTGAATCCAGGCCAGCTCTTGTGCAAGCGGCACGTTTTTGACGTCGCGAACGGCTTGATCCACGGCGAACCGAAAAAAGCGGACCAGTTCGCCGAGCAAGGCGCGTGCTTGTTCGGTGCGTTGGGTGGCGAGCAAGGTGTCGAGACTGGAAAGGGTGTTGAACAGGAAGTGCGGTTGGATTTGGTACTGGAGCAGGCGTAACTTGGCCTCCTGGGCCAAGGCCTGTGCCTCGGCGGCGTTTTTTTGGGATTCGAGGCGGCCGTGGTAGAGGAGAAAACCCTGGTAGCCGAAGCCCCAGGCGAGCAGTTGCACCACGGAAGATTTGCCGTTGTGGAAGTAACCCCAAAATTTGAAGGCGTTGTTGGCCGATTCCAAAACGTGATATTCCAGGCTGTTAAACAGGAGGCGCCACAGCAAACCAAGCGTCAGCGCGCCGAGGAGCATGCCGCCCATCTGGACGGGGATAGGTCGGCGGGTCAAGAAGAGGATGAGCGGTCGGAAGGCATAGGCGGCGGCCAAACCCAAGCCCATATAGCAGAAAATCCAGGTCCAGGAAGGGGGACGGGTATTCAGCCAGGTGAAACGGGTCAGCAGGGCGAAGCCGACCCAGACCGCGATTTGCACGGATAAAAAAGAGAAGCGCATGGGGTTATTCTATGCGAGGCCGCGCGAGATGCGCTTACCAAAAATCGCAAAAAAGCGACCGCTTATCGCAAAGCCGGCATCCTTGCGCGCGGCCTCCCCGTAAATCCCCTTCGACATCCATTGAAGGAGTGACCATGCGATTGTGGTGTGTTGTGTTTTTGTGTTTGATGACGGGCGTGGGTGAGGCGCAAACGACGCGGTATTACGGCGCTTTGCCGTTTTGGGAATCACCGCTGCAACCCTTTATGGGCGCCCTGCCCTTGACGCCGGAGGAGGCGGCCAAGCGGGTCCATGTGGCGGCAACTTATGACGGCCAGGGGCGTTTGATCGAGATCCAAACCAAACTCGGCGAGCATTTTAAAGATTCGGAAGGCGCGCTTTTGGCCCTCTACGTTCACGCGGTTCGCACCACCGTTCATTATAAGGAGAACCGACAGATTCATCGCTTCTACAACCGCGAAGGGAAACGCACCACGGGTTGGGGTAAGGTTTGGGAGAAGGTCTATCAGGTTGATGATCACGGTCGTCCGCTTGAGCTGATGTTCTTCGACAAGGCTGGGAAGCGGATTGAAAACAGTTGGGGAAATTACGCTTATCATTGGGAGCATGGGCTCGACGGCAGTGTGATTGAGACCCGCGTCGACCAAGCAGGAACCCTCAAAAGCCATCGCCCCGGCTTTGAATTTAAGCGGATTCGAATGACTTTTGGTCCCGACGGGCATTTGAGCCTGATGCAAAACTTGGATGAAAACAACCAACTCTTGAACGCGCCTTCCGGGGCCGCCCAGTACCGCTACTTCTATGGTTCGCAAGGGTTGTTCATGCGTTGGGAAGTGTACGATGCGGCGGGTAAGCCGGCATTGGGGCCGACGGGCACCGCGGGGGAGTGGTACGAACTTTCGAAAAATCGCAAAGAGATTGTGTTTTTTGGCAAAAACGGCGCCGCCAAAGAACATTATTCCGGCGCGGAACGTTGGGATATGACTTATGACGCCAACGGCAACCAACTGACGCGTACCTTGCGGGGCGCCGACAAAAAGGCAAAGGTCGGCCGTTTTGGTTATGCAACCATGCGGTTTGATTGGGATCCCTCGGGCTTGTGGCTGATGGGCCGCACCTATTTGGATGCGACCGGCAAGGTTGCCGAGAACGGCGACGGGGTGGCGCGAGAGCTGTATACCCGCGATAAGCGTGGGTTGCGGCGGGAAACCCGTTATTACGACGCCGCGGGGAACTTGACCCTAAATACCTGGAAAAAAGCGGCGGTGGAACGGTTCAGCTACGATGGCGACGGAACCCTGATCGAAACCGAGAAACTGGACGCTGCAGAGGAACCGATTGACTAACCCGCGGTTTTCACAAGGATTCGCCGCGAGAAGCTGAAAGCCTTGTGAGAATCGCGGGTTAACCCGATTTCCAGTCGGAACAAAAAAAGGTGGGTCGCGGGGACCCACCTTTCTACATTATATATATACGTGTGGCGAGAAACGATATTGCGCGAAGCGCACCAAAAGCTTTGGCAAGCGACGCTGCATAGTTTCTAGTCGTTGATTTGGATTTGGTGATCCACGCGGTTGATTTCATTGCCGTTGCTGTCGAAGGCCACGGCGGAAAGGGAACGCGTGCCGGTGAAGTTAAAGCGGTAGCTGACCGGGAAATCGCTGTTGCGGTTGCTGCTGCTTCCCAGCAGGTAGGTATCGTTGGCGTAGTAACGCACGCTTGCCACGTTCGCATCACCTTGTGCCGTCAAGGCGACGGGGTTGTCGGTGACGGACGGGGTGGTGAACACAAAGGCACTGTTCTGAACGGTCACGGTGCGGCTGTCGCGTGCCAGCTCACGGCCGCTTGCGCCGTAACCGATAACGGTGATTTTGCGTTGGCCGACGGTGTAGAAACGGGTGTCGACGGCGTAACCGCCGGCGGCGTTGGCGGATTCACCCACGGGCCAGCGGTCGTCGGCGAGGTAGGCGACGCGAACCACGTCGCCGCTGCTGCGCGCGCGCAGGCGGACCGGGTTCAGCGCGGTGTCGCCCATGTTCAGGGTGACGGTACCGCGCTCGACGCTTTGGGTCGGATCGTAGGCGGCCACGCCGTAGTGGCGTTGCAAACCGTACATGTGGGCCTTGGCCATGTCCGTGCGCCAGGCGCCTTTGGCCATTTCGGCCGCATCGCCGCTGTTGGAAACGAAACCCTGTTCGGAGAGCATCGCGGGCATGGAGGTATAGCGCAACACGTAAAAACCGGCGGTTTTAATGCCGCGGTCGCGCAAACCGCCCGCGTCGATCAGCTCTTCATGAATCGCGGTTTGCAACAAACGCGAGTTGGTGCTGCCGTTGCGGTAACGAAAGGTTTCGGTGCCGTTGGCGCTTGCGACGCTAAAGGAATTGGCGTGGATGGAGATGAACCGGTTGGCGCCGTTGCTGTTGGCGTAGGCGGTGCGGCCGGCCAGACTGACGCTGGTATCACCGGTGCGCACCATCAACACGCGCCAGCTCGAACCACCCGAGGTATCGGCGGTGTCGGCGTTCAGCAAGGAGCGCAACTTAAGGGCGATGTCGAGGTTGATGTCGGATTCACGCAGGCCGTTGCCGACCGCGCCGGGATCAGAACCGCCGTGGCCGGCGTCGATGCAGATTTTGGGCTGGGCCGCCAACGGGGCGAGCACGATGAACAAGAAGACGGTTATCATGTGCAGCAAGGTTTTCATTACTCACCCCCTTGCGGAAGCACCGCGACGAACACGGCACCGTCGGCGTCATAGGCGATGTGGCGACCGTCGTTGGCGACGGCGGGTCGTTGCTCCCGTTGGTCCGGGGTGTTGGTCAGTTGGGTGGTGGTGTTGGTGTTCAGATCGTAAACGAACAAATCGCTGTTGATGATGTGGTAGTGGCCGTCTTCTGAGATGTCGAAGAAGATTCGGGTGCTGTCGGGACCCCAGGAGGGGTGGTTGCCTTGGCCGATGTGGATGCGTTGACCGCTTTCCAAATCCAACACGTGCAAACCACTGGTCAGGCCTTCGTAAAGCACCTTGGTGCCGTCCGGCGAGCCTTGCGGACCGAAGAATTTGTCGCCGCCGTTGGTTAAGGCGATGGGCCGTTTCAGGGTTTGGCCGTCGCGCACGGTCAAGAACAGTTCGTCGTTCACCATGTTGAAACGGGTGGGTTCGGCCGCGGCTTCGCGCTCTTGTTTGTCGCGGGCGAAGCTGTTACCGCCGAGGTCGATTTCGTTGGCGGGGGTTTCGCTGTCGGTTTGGCCTTGGTCACGGAACCACAAGCCCTGTTCGTGGGGATGCCATTGGGGTTTGTAGCCGGCCATGTCCTGCTCACTCAAGGTGGTGATGCTAAATCCTTTCTTGGCGCGGGTGTTCATGTTGACCAAGTACAAGCCGCGGTATTGTTCGCCGGAAAAAACCAAGTGCTCACCGGACGGCGACCACAGCGGCGCCATGAATCCCTTTTGGGGGGTAACGGGCAGCGCGGCTTCCAGGGGTTGGTTGGCCAAACGGCGTTCGGCGATGTGGAGGGTGGCGTAGGTTTTTGCGACCTGGTTGCCGTCGGCGTCGAACCCGAGGGCGGTCACTTCAAACAAACCCTCGTGCGGGAAGGCAACCACGGCCCCGAAATCGGCTGAAGGCGCTTCACTTTCACCGAGCAGGGTGCCGTCGAACAGTTGGTAGCGCACGCTTGCGACATCGGCCCGCGCGACCTGAACGTGCAGCGAGGTGTGACGCGGGTGAATGTCCTTGCGTTTGACCGGCATGGCGAACTGGTTTTCGCGATGGTGGAGGTAGCCGATTTCGTGGGCGGAAACAGTGCAGAACAAAGCCAAGCCTAATAAAGCCAGGCATGTTTTAAAGAGATGATGCATTGGAAATACTCCTGATTTAATCGAGACAGAGCGGTGGGACGGGGGTCCCGCCGCGTTTATTGACTGCCGAGGTTTTGCGCGCCGCGGCGCTGATCGGACTATGGCTCAAGGACGGTGAAGGCCGGAACGATTTGTTCCCATTCATCGGGGGCAAGCGCTCTTTGGGTTTCCTCAAGGAAAACCACGGGTGGT
The DNA here is from genome assembly GCF_017377855.1 of Acanthopleuribacter pedis. Classification (GTDB taxonomy): domain Bacteria; phylum Acidobacteriota; class Holophagae; order Acanthopleuribacterales; family Acanthopleuribacteraceae; genus Acanthopleuribacter; species Acanthopleuribacter pedis. The sequence goes on along the minus strand of NZ_JAFREP010000009.1, from coordinate 54,288 downwards.
TCTTCATGCATGAAGTCGCCTTTGTTGCGCGGACCCTCGAAGTTGGAAGCGATCAGGCGCACGGCGCGGTCTACCGTGGCGCGCGCGTTGGTTTTGCTGACCACGTCGTTCATCAGGAACGAGAACAAATAGGAATTGCCGTTGTGGCGGTTGGTGACCACGCCGGAAAGCGAAACAACCGGGTTCAGGGTTCCGGTTTTGGCGAAAACGCGGCCGCGAACATCGTTCTCGGTCAGGCGGTTGCGCAAGGTGCCGTCGACACCGCCGACGGCCAGCGTCTGTTCCCAACTTGCCGTGGCCGGGTTGGTTTTCAGGGTGCGGATCATTTTGATCAGCGTGCGGGCGCTGAGGCGGTTGCTGTAGCTGAGACCGGAGCCGTCGGCGACACGGTTTTCGGGGTAGTCGGCGTCGATCTCGGCCAAGAAGTCCATCATGGCTTCGCCGCCCGCGGCCGAGGAGATGCGGCCTTTAACGACGTGGCCGAGGTGGGCGCGCAGGATGTCGGCGTAGGTGTTGTTGCTGGGTTTGTTGAGGTCCTTAAAGGCCTCGGCGATGGTGCGCGAGCGGTGGGTGTAGACGCGGTTGTCCGGCGCGTTGATGCCGCCGAGGGTGCCGCTGCTCCCGTTAACGGTGACGCCGCGATTCCGCAACACATTGCGGAAATGCGAAGCCGCCGAACTCAGACGCGCGCTGTAGCTGCGACTGTAGTAGTTGGTTTCGTACCAGTTACCCATCGCGAGCACGCGACCGGTGACGCGCTGCAACCCTTGGCTTTTGAGTTGGTCGACGATGCGGTTAAAGACCGGATCGCGACCACCGTAGGCCAGGGCCATCGTGTAGTCCTCGCGGCTGTAGATAATCAGGTCGCCGTTGAGGGTGCCGCCGGAGAAGGTGCCGTTGAAGTGGATGTCGGTTTCGAAACGGTGGTCCTCGCCGAGGAAGTGGTAGGCCGCGCCGGTAACCCACATTTTCTGGTTGGAGGCCGGAATTTTGCCGACGCCCGCGTTCCAGGTGAAGTAGGTGAACCCGCCGCTGAGGCTCTCAACCCGACCACTCAAGCTATGGGAAGAGGCCGCGTTAAAGATGTTGCGAATCGAGGTTTGCAGGCTGGTGCCTTGTTGCGGATCGGGTTCACCGGTACCGCCGCCGGAACCGATGGTGATGGGTACCTCGATGCGGCGCAGCTCGTGGCCCGCGCGGTCATAAGCCACCGCGCTGATGTTGCGACGGCCTTCTTGGTTGAACGGGTAGGTGACACTGAAGTCGTTCCAGCGCGCGCGTGAACTGCCCAACGGCCAGGTACCGTCCGCGAAGTAGTCGATACGGGCCGTGTCGCCCGAGGCGCGTACTTGGAGCTTGGCCGGGTTGGTCGTGTTCGAGGGGGTGATGAAGAACAAGGGTTCGTTGCGGATCGTGATCGTGCGGGTGTCGCGGCCGACCTCGTTTCCGGCGGCGTCGAAACCAACCACGGTAATCGATCGTTCGCCGGTGGTGCCGAATTGCGGGTAAACCGAAAAGGCCGCGTTGCGGTCCGTGCTCGTGCCCAGATCCCAGCGGTTATCGGCAAGGTACTGAATACGGGTGACGTTGCTCGCCGCATCCGCGCTGAGGTGCAGCGGGTTGGTCATGGGCGAAGGCGCCGACAGCACCACCGCTTGGTTGCGGATGGTGATCGAGCGATCTTCGCGGGCGATTTCGTTGCCGTCGGCGTCGTAAGCGACCGCGCTTAGGTTGCGGGGACCCACGCCGCTAAAGCGGTAGGTAACCGCGAAACGGTTTTCGGCGTTGCTGCTTTCGCCCAGGCTGAACGAACCGTCGGCTAGGTAGACGACCCGCGCGGTGGTTGCCCCGGTTTGTACGTAAAATACGGCCGGGTTCACGATCACACCGGGATTGGCAAAGGCAATCGTGGGTGCTTCATCTTCGCCCGGTGCGGTAAAGTCCCCCGTATCGGCGGCTACTTCCAGGCCGGCGCTGTTGTAGCCCCGTGCCGTGATCGTTGCGGCGGCGCCCGCGGAGAAGGTGCGTTCGATGCGGAACGCGTCGGCGCGTTCCTCGGATTCACCCAGCAGGGTTTCGCCTTGGTAGTAACGCACGCGGGTGACCGTTTCGTCGGCGTCGACGCTGAACACAATCGGGTTGGCGGCGTCGTCAATCAACAGGCTGAGCTGGGCTTGCGGGGGACCGCCGTCGCCGATCACCAGCGCTTGGCTCGATTCGGTGAGATGGAAACGGAAGTCACCGCTGTTGAGTTGCCCGTTACCGTCGGCGTCGAGGTACAAACCGACGACCACGCGGTAAGAACCGCTCGCCAAGCCGGCGGGGATGTTGAACGGACGTTGCAACAAACCCGCGCCCGGGGCGAGGGTAATCAGGTTGTCGTTGGCGGCGTCGCTGGTGTAGGCGCCGGAGGCGTCGCGAAGCGAAGCGCCGAACAAAATGCGGTGGGTGGCGCCGGCGTGGTTGGTGACGTTCAGGCCCAAGGTAATCGCGGTGCCGGGACGCGCTTGGCCGCTGGAAACCTGCAGCGCCCCCAACGCGAAGGGATGGCTGATCGCGCTGTTGCGTTTGCCGCTGCCGTTGCCGTTGGCGTTGTAGTAGTGGTTGGTGATCCAGGCCCAATTGCGGCCCTGTTGCGACCAGTAATGGGTGCCCCATTGGGACATGCCGCGACCGTGGCCGAAACAACCGCGGTTGCGACCCACGCTGTCGGCCAAACAAGGCCAACCGGTGGACGGCGAACCCACCGAACCGTTGCCGCAGCTCAAATCGCCGTTGTTGCAGGTGAGCCCGTCGTTGGGATCGTCCCAGGCGTTGTTTTGAGCCGAATATTCGGAGCGGAACGCGGTGCTTTCGCCGGCTTGGACCAGCATCAGACCCGCGGTGTCGCGCGCGGCTTGGGCGGTGCGGCTGTTGGTGGTATCCGTATACACCTGGCAACAGGTGGTGGAACAAATGTCGTAATGGGTCGCCTTGGGGTTGTCCACGTGCCATGCACCGTAGGAGCGGAAGGCGATGGCGCCCGAGCGCAGGGAATCCATGCCCCAAGAAGCGATCCATTCGCTTTTCAGCCCGTTGGCGACGTAGGTCTCCAGGCTTCGCACCACCACCCGGCTACAGGTTGAGCAGCTACAATCCATGCCGATACGAATGCTCGCCGGTGGTTTGATGAACCGCGATACGGCCGGGGCGCGTTTGAATTGGGGTTTGACTTGGGTTTGCGGGCTGAGCTCGGTTTGGGTTGGCACCCCGCGGTCTAGCCGGTGGCGCCGATCTTCCGAGATACCGCCGCTTTCCATATCGAGGTCCTCGCGCAAGATAGTGACACCCGGAAGCAAGGAAATATTTTGCAAGGTGGTGCGGCGATCCTCGCTTTCAATGATCAGGTTGTCGACGGTCACGTAGGGTTTGTTACCCGCGTCAATCGGTTGTTCCCATGCGTAAACGATTTCGAAACGCCCGTCTTCGTCGGTAACACCTTCGTATCCTTGGTTTTCCATCAGCACGCGGTGACCGACCAAGGGCAGTCCGGTGTCTTTGTCGTACAGGTAACCCTCGAGTTGGGCCTGGTCCTCGGGTAGGTCGGTGGTTTTGCGGCGCAACCCTTCGGGCATGGGCACCGGGTCCAGGTGGAACGCGACGGTTTCCACGGGGGTTTCGTCGTTGACGGTAATCGTTGTTTCCAGGGGAAGGTAACCTTCAGCCTCAGCGCGGATGGTGTAAATCCCTGGCTCCAATATAAGTTCTGCTTTGCCGCTGACGGCGGCGCGGGCAATGGCGCTTTCGCCGTCGTGGTGACGGGTCAGGTGCAGCATGCCTTCCAGCATGGCGCCGGTGCGACCATCGCGGATTTTGTGGTAGAGCGATGATGAAGCAAACAAGGGTAGAAACAAAAGAACGGCGGTGAGTGACCGCTGAATCCATCGATTCATGGGAAAAACTCCTTAAAGATGGGTACACCGCGTCCGTGTACCGCCACATCCCAAAAAGGAGCACCCTGCCAAAACCCAAATGTTCCCGCGGCGGTCGGGATATCCCCAAACGAGGGGCGGTCGTGTCGATCCGGGCGGTGCACGTGGGCACGGGCAGGTCGACCGGCGCTGGGTCGGTTAGGCACGAGGCGTTGCCCGGCAACTCAATGCGGGTTCAGGTGATCGGACGCGTCCATCTCTCAGGCCGGCGTAGAGAAGGGCGGACGCGCCAAAGGATCCCGACGCACACAAGGTGCGGGCGATGAAGGCTGTGGCGTACACCGAAAGGGTGTGATGTCTGTATGCTTTTCAGGTGAAACGGCCGATTGCGGCAACGAATCGAGAGAAGGGAAGACCCAATAGATTAGGTGTGTCCGCGCGGGTTGCCGCGGGGCATGGCCCCGGCGTCCAAAAAAGGGCAGGAAGAGGCCGCGAAGACGGGCGATCAACCCCGGTCCAGGGAAGGGAAGGATGTCGCCGAAGGGAGCCGGTCCGCATCATTCATACGGAATGCGGACTGGAGAAACAGGACGTGCGCTGATGGGCGCGATGAAGGAAGCGTGCGGGTTAAAAAATGGATGGATGCTAAAAAAAAGCGAAACCAAGAATCCCGCTATGGACCGAACTGTAACGGCAAAATTACCGGCCGGCAAGGTAATCTCAAGCCCGAAAGGTTGTCAACCCACGAAAGGGTGATCCAGCACATCCAAGCATGGATAAACCAAAATTAGCGGTTGCGTTTTTGCGCGAAATCGTTAAAGTTGACGGCTCCGTCATGAAAAAAAAGATGAGAATCTGTCACGTAGGCTTTACGTATTGATATGGGCCATAGCTAAATTAATGAATGGTTTAGGGGATTTATGGAGTTCTTAATGATGCGCCGGGTTTACCTTTTATTTACAGATGGATCGCGTTATTCGGCCGGTGTTTCTTTTGCCAAGCGGTAGTAGTTCAAAGCTTCTTTTATCGCGTTGCGTTTGGTCTCGGCTTTCATAAAAGTCAACGAGACGTCTTTGTATTGGCCGTCGACGTCTTTGACGGTAAGTGCATCCTCGCTGACAGATGTCAGCTCATGGAGTTTGCGCCAGAGGTAGATTCTTTGTTGACCACCTATTAGCGGGATCGTAATCAGGTGATCGGCGTTCATTGTAATTGCGGGTTTCCTCAGCCGCAGGACCCCTGTAATACCGACGACAAGACCTAAAATAGGGAGGAATCCGATGCCGATGAACAGAAGGTGAAATAACGAAAAACCCGCCCAAACGTGGGTGAAGTAGCGCCAGGAGGAATCGAAGTAAAAGGCAAAGTCTTCACCAACTGGGATGGGCGGTGCGAGTTCGGTTTCCGGTGATTCAAAAGGGTTTTCGTTGCGCATCCCTGCCTCCGTTGGGTGTGATCCGATATTCTACGGTGGCCGGGGCGTGAAAAGATGAGAAAGAGGGTCGTTACCCCTGCTTTCTGTGCACGGCGTCGATCAGCGCCACGGGTTGTGAAGCGTTTTTTTGAGCAAAAGGGGTTTGCAGGCTGGAGGCTACCACGTCGACCTCATGCAGGAAACTGTCCCATTGTTGGGCGCCGACTTGGTGGCGGAGTGCTTGTTGTGCGTGCCGCCATAACGGCAGGGCTTTCGTGAATATGGCCTTGCCCTCGTTCGTTAACCGGTAATGGTTGTGCCTTGATTTTTTTTCCGTGGTGATCCAGTTCTTCTCGATCAATACGGTTGTATTGCGGGTTAGGGTTGTGCGGTCCAAACCAAGGACATGTGACAGTTCGCCGGTGCTGGGTGCGCCCAGTTGGTAAATGGCGGAGAGCAGGCTGAATTGGGTGCCTTTTAGCCCGATTTCGTTGAGGAAAGGATCGTAACAACGGCCGATTAAGCGGGACAAACGTTTGATTTTAAAATAGAAACAGGGGCCGATAGCGGCGGGGTCCAGCGGGTCGGCCGGCTTGGGGGGATGCTTCATTTCTGCCTCAAAAGGACGCCGTGGCGCGGGCGTACTGAATCCAGGCCGTGAGCAGATCCAATTCGGCCAGGTCCGCCAGGGTGCGGCGGTCGTTGAGGACCGCCTCGAAGTCGAGTACATCGTTAAGGGTGGCGCGCCCGCTCTGGTAGCGCTCGGCTTCAACTCGCAAAGTTTCGGTGGCCTGGGTGACGTCGAGCTTGCGCACGCGAATGGCGGTGATCGCCGTCCGCCAAGCCGCATAGGCCGCTTCCAACTCAAGGGTGATGCGGCGCTTTTGCTCAACCTGGCCGGATGAAACAGCCTGGGCCTGCATGCGTTTCGCGGCGGCTTGATGTTTGCGGGCGCCGCCGCGGAACAGCCGTTGCCGCACTACCAGTTGGGCTGTTGCGAAACGATCTTCACTGAAGGGTGAGGGTTCCATGGCTTCCAGCGCCAAACGTGCATCGAGCCGCGGCAGGCGGTCGGCGCGCACCGCCTGGGCTTGCAGCGTTAAAGCCCGTTGTTGCCGGGCCAACGCCTGGAGTTCGGGCCGTTGTTTTTGCGCCAACCGTACCGCATCGTCCTTGGCGGGAAGTGCCCGCGGGAATTGGCCGCGTTCGTAACGGGGTTGGGCGGGCCCGGCCAGGCCGAGCGTTCGGCCTAAATTGATTTGGCTCACCGCGTAGGCGTTTTGGAGCCGGATCAGCGTGAGTTTGGCGTCCTCGCGACGCAGGCTGATTTTGAGCAGGTCGGATTGCAACGCGCGGCCCGCATCCACTTGGGCTTGAACCTGTTGCGCGCGTTCCGTCAAACTTTGAATGAAGGTTTCGATGCTGCGCAATTGGGCCTCATAGCGAAGGCTTTGAACAAAAGCCAGCGCGGCTTCCTGGATCAGGTCGAGACGAACCCGGTTTTGGTTGTGTCCGCGGGCTTCCGCCAAGTTCCGCAAGGCCGGGACGCTGTACCCGCGGCCGGCGATGTCGATCAGGGCTTGGCGCGCCTCGATTTGGAACACGCCGCTATGGCGGTCGCCCTGTTCAAGGGTGCCGATGGGGGTGACCAAGGCCGGTACCGGGTCTTGGTATTGGTAGCGCAAAGCGGCATCGAGGTGGGGCCGGTTGAGCTGGGCGGCGACCGCGTCGGCCTCGGCACGAGCCGCCTCGGTTTGCAACGCCGCGGCGGTCAGTTGCGGCCGTTGTTGGGCCTGCTCGATCACTTGGTCTAGGGTGAAACGCGGGGGGTGCTCCGCGTCGGATTGTGCCAGAACAAAAAACAGAATCAGCATCATACAACCACCTCCTCGGATGCGTTGCGGAACAAGACCAGGTACAAAGCAGGCACCACCAGGAGCGTGAGCATGGTGGCGCTGAGCAGGCCGGAGATCATCGCCCAGGCCATCGGCGGCCACAGCGAGGAAGAAGACAGTGCCAGCGGCAGCAAGCCCGCCACGGTGGTAGCCGTGGTCAGCAGGATCGGCCGCGTCCGTTTGCGTACGGCTTTGCGGACCGCCTCCGGCAACGGCAGACCGGCGGCGCGGCCTTCTTTGACCACCTCGATCAACACAATCGCGTTGTTGACCACGATCCCGGCCAGGGCCAGCACGCCCAACAAGGACATGAACCCAAAGGGTTGGTTAAAAAGGAGCAGACCGGGAATGACCCCAATCGCCGAAAGTGGGATGGTGATCATCACAATCGCGACCTCGCGGAAGCGGTTGAACTCGGCCAGCAAAATAAAAACCAGGAGCAGCAAGGTGGTGGGCATGTTGCGCAAAATGGCCCCGCGCGCGGTGTCTGAGGCCTCGACGGCACCGCCCAATTCGTAACGGAGCAAGGTGTCCCAGGTCAATTCTCCCAGATCGCGTTTAAGCGGGCCGATGACCTGGTTGAAGCGGGTGCCGGTCGCCAGGTTGGCTGAGACCGTGACCGTCCGCGCGCGGTTGCGATGGTGGATGACGGAGGGGACCCATTCCGTTGTGAAGCGGGCAACTTGTTGCAGGGGGACGGGGCTGCCGGCGCCGTTGGCGATATCCAGGCTCGCCAGTTGGGGCAGGGGGGTGAACTCTCCTGCCCCGCCGCGCACCAGAATGGGCACGGGATCGTCGGCCTCGCGGAATTGACCCGCCAAAATGCCGCGGGTTTGGCGGCCGAGTGCCTGGGCGACATGGCCGCGGCTTAGGTGTCCGCGCCCCGCGGCCGCGTCGTTCACGCGAAAGGTGAGCGTGGGCTGACCGCGACCCAGGTTATGACGGATGCTGTGAACGCCTTGCTGCCGTTCCAGGATGGCGACGACGGCCTCGGTTCGTTGTTCGAGGACGCGCGCATCTTCACTGCTAATGCGGATCTCGATGGGGGCGTCGACCGGCGGGCCTTGTTCCATGATGCGCGTGATCGTGACCGCCTCGGGAACCAAACGCTGCATTTCCCCGCGCAGCCTGTCGGCAAACGCCGCCAAACCCTCGGTGGATTGGGTGGTGAGCAGCACCTGGGCAAGGTGCGGCGCGGCCGGGTATTTGGGCAGGTTGTAGTAAAACTGGGGCGCGCTGCGCCCGATAAAAGTCGCCGAACCAACCACAAAAGGATCGTTTTTGACCAGGCGTTCCAATTGTTCCGCGGCGGCGGTGGTTGTCTGGATGTGGCTGCCGACGGGGAGTTCCAGGCTCACCAAGAGTTGGTTGCGATCCCCGTATGGGAAAAACTGCTGGTCCATGCGGGTTGCGCCGAGGGCCGCGGTGATCAGGACCAAGCCCACGGCGAGGAGCACCTTACGTGGGTGGTTCACCGAAATCGCCGCCAGGCGGTCCCAGCGTTGTTGCTGTTCCCCGCGAATCAGTTGTTTTTGGAAGCGCGCGCTTAAGGTGGGCGTGACACAGAGGGCAAAAAAGTAGCTGACGGCGAGGGTGATCATGATGACGCGCGGGATGTCGCGGGTGAAGCTGCCCACGTCGCCCTCCGCCAGCAGCATCGGGACAAAGGCGGCGAGGGTGGTCCCGGTGGCTGCCAACAAGGGCAGGGCCAATTCGCGCAGCGCTGTTTTGGCGGCGGTGACGCCGTCCAAGCCGTGATCCAGGTGCCATTGAATGGATTCGGCCATCACGATGGCGTTGTCAACCAACAAACCCAAGGCGATGACCAGGGCCGCGATGGACAATTGGTGCAGGATGCCGCCCGAGAAGAAAAACAAGGCGACCGAGGCTAGGGCGATCATGGGCACAACCGAGGCCACCACCAAACCCAAGCGCAAACCCATGGTTGAGACCAAAACCAGTGACACGACGGCGATCCCCAGCAAAAGGGAGAGGCTCAGGTTTTGCAACCGATCTGCGACCCGTGCCGGTTGAAAGGTCACCTCGGTCAGGGTGAAGGGAGCAACGCGGGATTTCAGGTCCTCGGTGAGGGCGCGCACCTCGTTGCCAAAGGTCACCAGGTTGATGTTGTCGACCGGAACCACGCCCAGCCCGACGGCGCGGCGACCGTTGACGCGCATGATCTCGCCGATGGGTTCCCGCGGGCCGCGTTCCACCCGCGCAATACTGTGCAGCGGCACGGCGGCGCCGGAAGGCAGCACAATCGGGGTGGTACGCAGATCCTCGAGGTCACGGAACTCGGCCCGTGGTCGCAAGAAGGTTCCCAATCCCCCGGTTTTTACGCTCCCACCTGGCTGATTGAGGTTGCGCTGCTGGAGTTGTTGCGCCAACACGCCGGCGTTGAGGCCGAGCCGCCGGGCTTGGGCGTCGTCAAAAGCGACGGTGATTTGATCGCCGGGATCGCCCGCGATTTTTACCGCGGCCACACTGTCCAACTGCAGCAGCGCTTTTTTGACCTTTTCGGCGGTTTCCATGAGGGCAAGGGGATCGTCGATGCCGGTGACGGCCAGTAGCACCGCCTCGGTTTCGAGGATGTCTGTATCCAAAATCGGTGGCAAGACCCCGGCCGGGAATTCAAGGGTTGCACGATGGATGTGACGGCGTACCTCGTCCCATTCGGCGTTAATCGCTTGATCGTCGTCGAGGAATCCGCGCAGTTTCAAGGTGGTCACCACCACCTCGGCGCGGATTTCCGATTCGATACGGGTGATGCTGTCGACCTCGGCCAGTTGTTCTTCCAGCGGATCGGCCACCAAACGCGCGATTTGTTCGGGGTCGGCGCCGGGATAAACGGTGATCAATAGGGCGTTGCGCTCGGGAATACGGGGATCTTCCATGCGCGGCATCACCCGCCACGCGACCAGGCCGGTTGCGCAGAGGAGGAAGGCCGCGGCCAAGGTTAGCTTGGCCCGTTCCAATCCGATCCATAGGAACTTCATGGCGTCACCGCCTGGCCGACGATCACCGGGTCACCGTCGTGTAACAGCGCCGGTGCCCCGATCACCACCCGGTCATGGTGCTTCAAGGCGCCGCGAACGATCACGCCTTGTTCCTGGAGTTGGAGCAACTGGAGCGGCACGCGTTTGGCCCGGCCGTCAACCAACACAAAGGTCCAAGCCCGCTCGCCGGAAGGGCTGAGCACGGCTTCAACGGGAATGCTTATTTGGGGCTCGTCCTCTTGGGCAATGGCCACCTCGGCGGTTAAACCGGAGATCAGGCCGTCGAAGGGGGTGATGGCGACGTGGACCGGAAACAGGTGGCCGGGTCCGAGGCTGCTGGAGCCCAGATGGCGAACCGTTCCCGCCTCGGCGCGGCGGCCGAGTAGGGGAAAATCAACCGATACCGACATGCCGAGGCGAATGTGGGGGAGCAAGGATTCGGGCACCTCAACCGCGACCTCCACGGCGCCGGCGCCACTGAGCGCATAAATCGGGGCGCCGGGTCGCGCGTATTCACCGGCTTCGATGAAGGTTTGGGTGACGACCCCGGCAACGGGCGCGCGCAGTGTCGTTTCGTCGATGAGTCGGCGGATCTCTTTGATTTGGGCTTGAAGGGCGTCGCGTTTGGCGCGTTGTGCGGTCAAGCCGGCGCCGACCTTTTCGACTTCTTCTTTGGTCGCGGCGCCGCGCTGAAACAAATCGGAGGAGCGGTTTTGATCCCGCTCGGCCTGGGCGATGAGGGTGTTCAATTCGGTGAGGTTGCCCTGCAAACCGGCCAGTTGGTGGCGAAAGGGATCTGCATCTAATTGCGCCAGAACCTGGTCCTTGGCGACCTGTTGCCCCACCTCAAAGGGGCGTGTTTCCAAACGGCCGCCGACGGTAAAAGACAGGTTGGCGGTGTCGCGGGCACGGGTCACCCCGTAAAGGCGAAAGCTTTGCTGTTGGGCGAGGGTGACGGGGGCGGTGGCGACAACCAGCGGTTGTTGGGCGGGTTGGGGTTCGGCAAAAGCGGGTTGTTTCCACCAAAGAACAAAGAGGACGAGGGTGGTCAGGCAGAGGGAAGCGAGGAAGGTAAGAAGTCGCACGAAAGCCTCCTGTGTGTAGGTGCACATATTGGCGTCAAAAAAAGGCCCCACGACGGGGCGTTGGTAAAGAATGTATATGCACGCTCGCGGCGATGCAAGTAAAAAGTGCAAGTACACATTTGTGCAATATCCTCACACGGATGCGACCTTGCCTTGTGCTTGTGGGAACCAAAGGTTGTTATGGATCGGTGAGCATGGTGGCATTCATTTGGGGAGAAGGCACGACTTCAATCGGGTAACGCTTTGCTTTCGGGATAGGTGGCAAAGGGGGGCCGGTTCGCCCCGCCAGGTTAGCCCGCGGTTCTCACCAGAATTCGTCGCGAGGCTTTGAAATCGCTGTGAGAACACAGGTTACGACCGAGGGCAAACGCAGCGGGGCCGACCATTCGGCGTGGCAGCGCTACGTCGAGGCCGCCCCGCCGTTGCTTTGCAACGGTGCAGCCAAGTAACCTAAGTCATCGCAGCTATTTCAACGCCGGAGCAGAACTTCTGGTGAGAAATGCGGGTTAGACTTTGAAGGCGTCAACCAGGGCTTTGAGGCTGTCCGCCACGGAAACCATGCGCTTGGCGCCTTCGCCGGTTTGGGCCGCGCCGGCGCCGGTTTGTTGCAGGGCCTCGGTTAACAGGGTTACGTGGCCCATCGATTGATCGTGCTGCTGGTTGGCGTTGTTGATGCTCTGGTTGATGTCGGTGGTGTTCTCCGCCTGACGCATGACCGATGCAACCGTGTTCTGTTGTATGTCGTTGAGTTCCGTAACGATGTTGGTGATCTGTGTGACTGCTTGAATGGCTTGGTTGACGTCCTCACGCATGGTGCCGATACGGTTGCTGATGTCGCCGGTGGCGTCGCCGGTTTGTTTGGCCAGTTCTTTGACTTCCTGGGCAACCACGGCAAAACCTTTGCCGGCATCACCCGCCGCCGCGGCCTCAATGGTGGCGTTTAAGGCGAGCAAGTTGGTTTGGGAGGCGATTTTTTCGATGACGGCGACCACGTTGCCGATTTCGCGGCTACTTTTGCCGAGTCGGTCGATGATTTCACCGGTGTTGCGGGCCTCGCCCTCGGCGCGTTGGGCCACCTCCGCGGCGTGGTTGGAACCGGCGACGACCTCGTCGTTGATGCTAATCGAGGCTTCAATGCGACCGGCGGCGGCATGCATGCTCTCGGTGATTTGCTCGCCGTAGACACGAATGTCCGCGCCGGTGACGATGGCCTCCTCGGCTTTCTCAATTTGTCCGTTGCTCAGGCTTTCCAGTTGCGCCGCGGTCTCATTGATTTCCACCGTTTGCAAGGCGATTTGGTGCATGCCGGTGCGGAAGTTGGCGAGCAACTGTTCCAACCCCTTGGCAACCCGGCCCACGGCGTCGTCGCCCGCTACCTCAATGGTTCCGGTTAAATCACCGTCCGCCGCGCGGTCAACCACGGCGAGCAGGGTACGCACCCTTGCCTCGGCTGCCTCGGCCCGTTGATGTTCTTCGTTTTGTTTCTCGGCCATAAGCTGCTGTTGTTGCGCCAGCGTTTCAGCTTGAACCGAGGCTTGTGCGGAATGGCGCGCGGCTTCCTGTTTTTCTTGGGTGATCCATCGTCCTGCTAGGATCAGCACCGCCGCCATCACAATCGCCCACAGATAATGACGGATCATTTGGAACCAAGGATTGTCGGCGGCGCCAAAGATGGACTCGGGAATGAAAAGGGTACGTAGCAAATGATCGGCGCCGATCACCACAACGGCGGTTAGGGTGGTGCGCCAATCAAAATAGAGGCCGATAAAGGAAACCATCACAAAAAAGTGGAAGTGGGCCTCGTCGACGCCGCCGGCGATATGCGTAAAGATGCTGGTGTAGAGCATGCCCGCGATTGCCAACGCATAACGGGTTACCGCCATGCCCGGCGCACGGCGCCACATGAAAAATGGAACCAAGGAGATCAAACCCCCCAAGCCGACGGCAAGGTAGACGTGAGCGTAGGTATCCGCGACAGTTCCGTCCCAGGTTCGCGGCGTTGCCAGCAAGGCAAAGACGACGGCGGCGGGCCATTGCGCGATCAGTAATCCGACCAAAAGCCGGTCGATTTTGCTGAAATAATGTTGTTGCCGCTGTCGGAAAAGTTCTGTGGTTCGCTCGGCAATGAGGGCGTCGTTTGATGCGGTATCGATAGACATGTTTGTGGTTCTCCCAATCTTTTTGAATCTAAATATCAGCCATAAACGGGAACTTTGGCGAGGGTGTGACGTCCCGCCGCCAATGCTTTAATCGCCGCGGTCCCCGAGCTTTCCTCGGCATGACCGCGACCGGCGCTAAGACCGCCGTGGTAAACAAGCTTTCCAGACACATCGTCGTGTTTCCCCGGAAACCCCGCTTGCGAACAAAGGGGTCTCACGGCCGCTACCCCACACGAGGCGCATCCAATCCTGGTGTTCGGCACGCCGCACCTAGCCGGCTTTCCGCCAATCGGATGGATGACGATTGGGTTCGTAGAAAACCAGAACCATCCCGGGTGTGGGCATGCGATGGATCAAGGTCAGGCTCCTGTCCCGAGTCATTCCATCGTTTGGTTTGTTCTACCGCGATGTACCGGCTTATCGGTTGGGCGCGGGATAGTCTGAGCCTTTGTTGAAAGAAAGCGTAAAAAGCGGGTGACGGGGCCGGGTCGGCAGGTGGATTTCAGGGGGTAAAGCTATGGAATTGTTTGCGTTGGTGATTTTTTTTAAAAACGTGTCCCCATCCTGACCGAATCGACACCTCTCCTTTCTGAAGCCGGTTTTATGCCGGCGCCGCGGCGGGATCCGTTGGCCGTATTTTGGGTCTCAGGTCGTCAATCACATTGCGCGGTGCGCATTGGAGTTATCTAATGAAAAAATTATGGATTATTTTAGCAGTTGCTTTTTTCGGTTTAACCGCCCAAACCCTTTGGGCAAGTGACGGCACCAACGTATCGGATGATCCCAACCTTGATTTTTCCTACACGGTGACAAACAGCGGTTCCCCCGTGAGTTTTCCCCTCGACCCCAGCGGTGGCGACATCGTCAATTTTGCGGAAGGGAACTACACCTTGGTCTACAATCCGACCGGAAAATCGCTTGACATCCGCGTTTCCGTAACAGAAACCTACACCGACAACGGTGACGGCTCTTGGAACAAGGTCGTGGATCGCCGCGTTGAATTTTTTGTTGATCGCATGACTGATTACGACATGGATTTCCAAGTACGCGACTTCAGCAGAATGACCCGTTACGGTTATGTCTACGGCGAGGTGGCGCGCACCTTCAACTTGTCCAAACGCGAAATTCGCTTCGGTGGTTCCACCACGATTACCATCGATGGTGACCGGGACCTTCAAGATGCGCCGCTTAACTGGATCGCCGCGGATGAAACCCACAAAGTTTTTGAGTACGCCTTTCAGCCCCAAATGATTGAAAAAGGCATTGAGCAGGCCATGATCCAGGTTCTGGAAACCCGCGATACCTGTGCCGAGGAGTTGAACTACCTCTTGCTCAAGTTTTTTGAATACGAAGGTTGCACCGGTGAATTCGATTGCTTGCAAGGCATGTTGAGCATGGAACGCGCCCTGGTTCCTTACTGCGCGGCCGGTGGCGTTGTCGGAAGCTTCGAAGGCAAATAAGGTTCCGTTTGAACTCAGTGTCCCACAACCTCGCGGGTTTCGCCCACGCTGTCGTGGGGCGGTGGGTTTGTTGTTTACGTGACCGGCAAAGCCGTCCAAGATTCAGTGGTTCTTTCACGGCGCGCGGTCTGCGAAAAAAATCTCAAAAAAAACAAAATTAAATGTCCCCGCGCCAGACGCAATCACACCTTTCCTCTACGAAGCAGGCAGAAAAAACCGTTTTTGACTGACGGGATTTGCCTGTTACGGCCAGGTCTCAGCTTGTCTCGCCCGTTCGTCGCTTAGGAGCGTTGCGGGTTAATCCATAAGCGTTTCGCTTGTTTTGGAGTGTCCTCATGAAAAACTTATTTCTTATGTTTGCAATTGCCTCGTTTTCCTTAACCTTTAGCTCCCCAATGGTATTCGCCCAAAACGGCGCCAATGTTTCCGACGATCCCGATGTCGATTTCCAATTTGTAACCACCGGCTCCGGTAAGACGGGGCGGAATTTTCCCGATCCAGATGCGCTGCACAGCGAATGTTGGGCGCAGGGTGATTTCACGCTTGCCTTTCAACCCACGGGTGAAGCCTTAGGCATCCGCGTTTTCTTGGAAGAGCTTTACAGAAACAACTACGATGGAACCTACACCAAAACGGTTACGCGTCAGGTTGCCTTCACCGTGGACGACGGTGTCACCTATGAGATTGACTTTCAAATGGTGGATACCCTGCAGGTAACCGCGATGGGCGAGACCATCGGCAACGTGACCCGTACACTGAACATGCATCAAAAACGAATTCAAGGCGGGAGCACCACGAGCATTAACCTGGGCGGAACCCGTGATTTGCAACATGCCACCAATATCTGGATTGCCGCCGAGGAAATGAACAACGTTTTGGGTTTCCAGCATTCGCCCGAATTGATTGAAAAGGTGATCGTCCAGGCAACCAAACAGACGTTGCTCAACCGCGATACCTGTTCGGGTGAAGTGAATTATGTGCTGCTCAAGTACTTGGAATTCATTCAGTGCGGGAGTCAGGAGGCGTGCTTGCAGGACATGTTGAGCATTGAACGCGTGATGGTGCCCGAGAGCTGTGATTATTTTCGCGGGCAACAAATCGCTCAATAACGCTTAAAGTTGTTTGGAAAAAGGCGGCGGGTCACGACCGGCCGCCTTTCTTCATTTCTGTCTGAGCCGGTTAAATGGTTCAGATTTTCAGTCTGTAGCGTTGTTTTACGGATTCAGCCTCGGTTTTACGGCCCGCGCGGTCCAAGCTTTTTTTGAGGATTCGCGCGAAGCGTTGGGTGACGGCATGATGGTCGCCGAGTTTTTCCGCGACGACGGGCAGTTCTTTGGTGAGGACCGCACTCGCGTTACCAAATTGTCCGCCGCGGTAGAGGAACGAAATGTAGTTGCTGAGTGCGCGTAAGGTGGTGGGGTGGGTTTCGCCCAACACGCTTTTCAGCGAGGACCAGTTGGTTCCGGCCAGGATCGCGCCTTGATCGAATCGGCCTTTTTTGAAGTGGAGGCCGAGGTGGTTGGTGGTCAGTTCGAGGGTAACCTGGTTCTCGGGACCGTAATGGCGTCGCGCGAGCGGCAAGTATTCGAGGTAAATGGGTTCCGCATCGTCGAGGCGATTGAGCATCAGGTAGGCGGCGCCCAAGGCGTTGGCGCTGCGCAGGGTGCGGATGTGGGTTTTTTCAATCACCCGTTCCTGGGCGCGATGGACTTCTTCAAGGATCGGGAGCGCTTCCTCGAGCCGTTTTTCGTCCAAAAGGGTGCGGCCCAGGTTGTAGCGGGCGAGCAAGGTGCGGGCGTGATCAGGGCCGTATTTGGCCAAGCGCAGGTCAATGATGTGGTTGAGCATGGCCTTGGCTTGGTCGATTTCCCCGTTTTCGGCCAAACCCAGGGCGACGCTATTCATCGCGGAAAGGGTGGCGGGGTGATCTTTGCCCAAAACCCGTTTGCGGGTTTCAAAAACGCGATGAATGATTTCGGCCGCCTCCGCGGCGCCGTCAAGATCGCGCAGGTCCAAGGCTAAGTCGGAAAGTGCTCTGAGGGTATCGGGATCTTCCGGTCCGTGGTGGGTTTCATAGGCTGAAGCGACCTCTCGGTGAATGGCCGCTGCTTCTTTGGCCTTGCCCTGTTCGCGATAAATGGCGCCCAGCACGCGCCGGCTTTCGAGGTGGTCGCGATGGTTGGGGTGAAGGTGTTGCGCGCGCAGATCAAGCGCGGTTTGCGCGTGAAATGCCGCGCGATCATTGGCGCCGAGGTTAAAAAAGGTGTTGGCAACGGTGTGGTGGAGCATGGCGCGAATGAAGGGGTCGGGTTCGGCTTGCGGGGTCAGTTGGTCGCTGTACCGGGTCAGCAGGGTAAGTAGGGTGGCGTCGGGATCGTCGGCCTCGGCTGATTGTAAGAAGCGGCTGAGGTGGTTTTGGATGGTGCGCGCGTGGTCGGCGGCGGCGACCGCTTGGCGGTGGCCGGCCTCGGCCCGCTTCATACCTTGAACCGAAAAGAAGGTGCCGGTTACCAGGGCGGCAACCACCACGGACACCACCGCGATGGGCACCCGAAATCGGTGCACGAGGCGGAGGCCTTGCTGGAGCGGTGTGCCGTAATCAATGTGGATGGGTTCTCCGCGTTCCCGCCGCCGCACATCGTCGCGTAACAAGCCGACACTTTGGTAGCGCAGCTCACGGTCGGGCGCCATGGCTTTGCGAATCAGCGCGTCAAGATCGCCGGCCAAAGCACGGCGCATCGCCGCGGCCGTGGTGTTGCGCTGTTCGGCCGCCGCTTGTTGTTCTTTTTTTTCAAGCCGGGAGAAGTGACGCGTGATCGAGGGCGCGCATCCGGTTTGGGCATCCTGGTCGAAGGCTTCGTTGGAAAGGATCGAGGCTGTTTTGGTCGCGTCGGGCAGGTCGCCCAGCATCAGCTCGTACAAAATGATGCCCAGCGCGTAGAGATCGCCCCGTGTGTCGGTATCCCGGCCCGCGCGCTGTTCCGGGCTCATGTAGGCCGGGGTGCCGACCACGGCGCCGAGCCGGGTTTGTTGCGGGTTCGGTGTTTCCCCGGTATTGCTCACCGCCTTGGCCATCCCAAAATCGATAATTTTGGGGATAACCTCGCTGCCGGTTTCGGTCACCAAGATGTTGGCGGGTTTGAGATCGCGATGAATGATGCCGCGCTGGTGCGCGTAGGCGACGGCCTCGGCAACTTTGCCGAACAGCGCAAGCCGATCACGGATAGAGAGGCGATTGCCGTTGCAAAAATGAGTGAGGTGACTGCCGTCAATCCATTCCATCGCAAAAAAAGGCGTGTCCGTGTCGGTGACCCCGCTGTCGTAAATTCGCGCAATGTAGGGATGGTTGAGGCCCGCCAGCAACTGTTGTTCTTGGCGGAAGCGATGCAGCACGCGATGGGAATCCATGCCGCCTTTGATGACTTTTACGGCGACCCGACGCTGGACGGGTTCGTTTTGTTCGGCGGCGTAAACCACACCCACGGCGCCTTCTCCCAGTTTGGCTGTCGGCCGGTAGGGGCCGATCTGTGCGGGTAGGGGGGCGGGCTCCGGCGTCTCCTTTGGATGATCTGGCGGCACTTCGGTCATGATTGAGCTGGTGTTCCTTGTGGCTGTGGTCGTCCCACCACGCCGCCGGCAAAGGTTGCGACGCGGAGGTTGCGGGTGTCTAGAAAAATGTAGCGAATTCCGCCCGCTTAACCAAGCGGCTTCTTCTACCGGACAGGATGCTTCAATGCCAAGGGGCGCGATACGCCAGTCAGGTCATGGGTCCGTTTGGATGAAAAATCCCCGGTATTCATCGACCGGTTTTTTCAAAAAATCTTTTGGTTTGAATCCTTCGGGGTGCTCAATAACGCCGCCCCGCGCCGCCGTGTTGTGGCGGAAGGCGTTTTGTCGGAAAGCGTGTCTCGGTAGGCCCTTTGTTTGTCCAGGAATACCCAAAGAACGACGAACCCTTCGTGATCAGGGGTTTCTTTACGCGCCGATCAGACGTGCTTAAGGGATGACTGATCGGATTTAATTCAATTAAATATAAAGGGTTAGCTCAAAACTGAGCAGCATGCGGTGGTGGGCCGGCGGGGTTTCTTACTTTTAATTTTACATTCAACCGTACGGTTCTACTTGAAACCTATCAGGGTCTGAATCAGTATAGCCTCATTAAATGAATGGCCCTCTCGAAAAGGAACACGCGCCCTTCTTGGGAACGGTCGAGGGGTGATCATCCTGTTGTCGTTCGGCGTTGCATCACTTGGCGCCGACACCCCGGCCCTTTGTTTCATAACCATCTAAAACACCTGTTTGCAAAAGCTTTCGGAGGAAAAAACCATTATGTTCAAGCGCATCGGCTTGTTTCTTCTAACCAACTTGCTCGTCGTGGTCACTGTCGGGGTGATCATGAACATCGTGCTCCCCATGCTCGGTATCCAGGTGCGCGGCACCACGGGTATCGCCATTTTCTGCGGTATTTTTGGGATGAGCGGCGCCATGATCTCCTTGTTCATTAGCCGCTGGGTCGCCAAACGTACCATGGGCATTCACATTTTGCCCGAGGGAGAGCCACTCCAACGGATGGTTGCAACATTGGCGCGCGAGGCCGGCATCGCGGTACCCGAGGTCGGTATTTACGAATCCCCGGAACCCAACGCCTTTGCGACCGGCCCCTCCAAAAACAGTTCACTGGTCGCTTTTTCAACCGGTCTTTTGGACCAAATGAATGAACGGGAAGTGGAGGCGGTTGCCGCCCACGAGGTTTCCCACGTCGCCAACGGCGACATGGTCACCATGGCCTTGTTGACCGGTGTCGCCAACGCCTTCGTGATGTTTTTCGCGCGGATGGTGGCGATGGCCATCGATACCTTCCTGAGTGACGATGAGGGCGGTGGTTTGGGGTTCTTCGGCTACATCATCGTGGTGTTTGTACTGGAGAACGTTTTTATGATGCTGGCCTACATCCCCATTTCCTGGTTCAGTCGTCAGCGTGAATACCGCGCGGATGCCGGCGCGGCACGGTTGACGAGCCCGCGTTCCATGGCCCAGGCCTTGGATGCTTTGCGCAATGTGACCGCGGCCGACCGTGTCTCCGGTGCCATGGCGCTGCAGCGCATCAGCAGCCCGAAGCGCGTTTCTCTGTGGGCGACCCACCCAACCTTGGAAGACCGCATCGAACGCCTCAACGCGATGTAATCCCATGTCCCTTTCGGGGGGCGTAGAACCACCAAAAGCCGCGATGCCTATAAAAGGAGTCGCGGCTTTTTCTATGGTGCACGTCTAGGCCGTCTCTCGGTCGTCATCTTCGTAATCACACGGCGCTCAGCTTCTTGCTAAGGATCCTTGTGGGAAATGCGGGCTCGTGAAGCACCGGGTTTTCTCTGAATGCTGGGGACAAACGCCCGAGGCCGCGGCGGATTAACGGCCTTCGTCGGCCCAACGCAGGGGGCGGGGGTGTTTGATCAAACCCACTTCCTCCGCGTAGCGGTAGAAGCGTTGCAGGCTTTCGCGTTCCTCATCGCCCAGGTCATAGTGAATGTTGTGGCGGAAATAATGTTGGATTTCTTCGGCCGGGAAATCCCAACGTGCGCGAATTTCGGGCATGCGCTGCTCGATTTGCGGCAGGCCGTAGTTTTTGGCTTTGAGCAACATGGCGCTGATTTTATCCGTGGGCAGATTGGGGCGCATGGTCCAGAAGGCGAAGACAAAGGGCAAACCGGTGCGTTGGAACCATTCCGCCGCGAGATCGATTTTGGCCACATCCTCGGGCAAGGGGCGCAGGGCGGCGTCGCCGATAATGAGCGCGGCGTCGGCTTCCGCCAGCATGGCCTCCGGTCGCGGCGACATGGTCAAAAAGCGAGGTTGGCGACCGAAGCGCAGGTGGAAAATGACCTGGACCAGGGCGGCGGAGGAGCGCGAAAAACGGTCCAAGGCCAAGGTGTGTACCTCGGCCAGGGGTTTTTTGGTCAAAATCAGCACACTGCGCACCTCGCGGCGTGAGGCGATGCAAATGTGTGGTGCGACCAGTAAGTGAGGAATACGCTGGTATTCGATGCTGCTGATCAAACCGACATCGCAACGGTTCGAGGCCAAGTTGTCGGCACATTGAGAGGGGAAATCAAAATGAAGGTTGACCTCGTCCCCAAAAATACCGTCTTTAAAAGCCATGTTTAACGGCAACGCGTTTAAATAATCAATAATACTGAAACGAACCGGAATCGACGTGTCGTGTAGCAAAGAACCAACCTCTGCCGCGGCCTCGTTTGGTATGCGGGCATGCGACCTTGGGGGTGGGGAGGCGTCTGTCTCCGTCACCATGCAGCATCATACCTAAGAGGCGCGATAAGCGCGAGGGGGTTTGGCTAAAGATCTGGCGCGAAATGGCTTGGGAAAAGCGGACCGGGGTCGCGCACGACGCGCACCCGCCGTCCCTGAGCATTTTCACAGGCCGTTGTAGCCCAGAAGTTTAGTCAAAACCACCGCGTCAGCGCTTCTTAGGTCTTACCGCAAAAAGGGGTTCATCCCAAAGACGGCAACCCTTGCGGGTCACCGTCCGCGCCCTTTGTGCTTAGGTAAAGTCGGCGCCTAAGAAGATTTTCAGGATGATGTAGCCAATCGCCAGCGGTGCGATGAAACGCAAGCTGAATTGAATGGCTTTGAAGGCGTTGGTCGGGTTGCCGGACGCGTCCAGCATGCCCAACTCGGCTGCCGTTGACTTGGCGGGGAACACCCAGCCCACGAACAAGGTGATGAAGAACCCGCCGACCGGCAGCAGCCAGTTGGCCGAGAGGTGGTCGAAGGCGTTCATGAAACCGGCTTTGTCCGCGAAGAACATTTTGTTGAGGGTGTAGAAGAAACCGCTATCTGCTTGGCCGAACAACTTGAAGTTGGTCAGCCATTCGCTGCCGCCGTTGGAAAGGGCGCACAAAATGCTGAACAAGAAAATGGTGCCCGCGGCGGTACCCGTCGCCTTGAGGCGGCTCCATTTCATCTTGTCGATGAACAGGGAGACGACCACTTCCAGCAGGGAGATGGTTGAGGACAGCGCCGCGAAACCGACCAAGATGTAAAAGATCGGTGCGATGATGTTGCCAAACGGCATTTCCGTGTAGAACATGGCCGGCAGGGTGACAAACAGCATGCCCGCGGTACTTTTGCCCATGTTTTCAATCACGGAAGGGAAGCTAAACAGGATGGTGAACATGATGAAGCTGGCCATCAAAGCGATCACGGTGTCGAGCAGGACAATGGCGACGGAGGCTTTGACAATGGACTCTTTTTTGCCCATGTAGGAGCCGTAGGTGATCATCGCGCCCATGCCGAGGGAGAGGGTGAAAAAGGCGTGGCCGAGGGCTTCGAGAATGCCCTGTTCCGCGTGTTTCATGGGGCTGGGCGTGAAGATAAAGGCGATGGCTTTGCCCGCGCCGTCCAGGGTAAAGCTGTTCAGGGTCAACAACACCAGGATCGACAGCAGCACCGGCATCAACACCTTGGTGGCTTTTTCGATGCCGCCCGCGATGCCGCGGGTGACGATAAACGCGGTAATCGTACTGAAGGCCAGAGTGAGGCCCAGTTGCAGCGGCCCGTTGCCGACGAAGTCACCGAACTTCAAATCGTCCGGGCTATAGCCGCTGAAGGTCCATTTGAGGCAATAGTAAAACGAGCTGATCGACCAACCCGCGACAACGGCGTAAAAGGAGAGAATCACCAGGCCGGAGATGACGCCCAGCCAGCCGACAATCGGCCAAAATTTTTCAAGTGGCAGCGATTTGGCCGCCTTTTCAAAAGCCGGTACCGGGCTTTCTTGAGTAAAACGGCCGATGACAATTTCGGCCATCATGACCGGCATGCCGACCAGAAGAATGCAAGCTAAATAAACAAGAACGAAACCCCCGCCTTGGTTGTCCCAAGTGATGTAGGGAAATTTCCATAAATTGCCGAGTCCCACGGCGGAACCGGCGGCGGCGAGCACAAATCCTAGGGAACTGCTCCATTGATCGCGCTGATTGGACAAGCCGTCCTCCTCCAAATCCATCAAATAAAATCGCCGCCCCGTTTTGCAGCGGCCCCCCGTGAGATGCACCATCCGCGCGACGCCCTGTTTTTGAAGGATTGCGGCAGGTTGGAAGCGGCTCTCAGGAAGGACAATAGGTAAAACACGGATCCTTATGTCGGGGTGACCCGACGCCCCATGATCCGTTGCGTTTCGTTGGTCTGTGCGGGGCCGGTTTTCGGCCGAACGGAGCTTTCGCAAGCGTCCCAGTGCGCCGGCCCCCCGTGGTAGCCGCTTGAGTAATTGCGATGCACCGAGCCAGGCGGCAGACGGTTAATGACGCAAGCACTGTAATATCAAGCGGTTTACGCTTTTTGACGGTTGCAGATGCGAAATGCAGGCTAGATCGTAGCGCAGCCGCGGGGGCGTGTCAATCAATGGAAGGGAAGGGGGGGCGCGGAGGATAAGGGTTGCCGAATGCGAGGGTTTGTCCTGGATGTAAAGGGGGCTCGGAGAAAACTTGGTGAGGGTTTGGTGAGAATTTGAGGTGGGCCGCTTGGGTTGCCCGCCGCTCCCGATCTTCTTTTTATTATGTAGGCGGGTGCAGATACCGGGTAAATGCTTGGTAAAAGGTGTGTTAGATTTGAGAGGCGGCATAAGCCGGCCGTTAAACTGAGTCCTTTAGGCGCAACCGTGGTGGTCGCTTTTTGCGCACGCCGACTATTGAAAGCTCGCCCCGAACCAGTTATGGTACGGGAAAGTTTACCGATAAGACGGCCAGGGTCGTCGTCGATTCGATTCTTCTTTTGCGCCTTTTCGCTTTGGTTCTTCTTGTGGGTTCGAGTTCTTTTAGTTAAAGGCTATTGCATGTTGATCGATTCGTTTCTTCATTCCGGCATGTCCGGGTTTCGCTCGTTTAGAAATAAGGTTCGCCCGTTTTCGGGGCTCTTGCTGATACTCGTTTTTTGTCTCGCCCCGGTTTTGGCCGGGGGCGGTGGTGGTGGCCACGCGAGTGATATTGATTTCCCCCCGTCGCTTGAGCGTTATGACGACAAACACCTCGACGGCATTTTTGAAATCATCCTCTTTCGCGCTAAAGACAAACCCTTCAACCTGGTTGCCTCGCTGATTTTCTTTTTGGCGATTGTGCATACGTTTTTGTCGGCAAGGTTGTTGGAGGTTTCCCATCGTTGGGAACACGATCACGAGGATGCGATTGATCGCGGCGAGGCCAAACGCGGTTCGGTTCATATGGGCGCGCGCCTGCTGCACTTTCTCGGTGAGGTAGAGGCGATCTTCGGGATCTGGGCCTTGGCGTTGATGACCGCGATTTTTGCGTTCTACGACTGGGACACGGTGGTTCACTACCTTTCCTACAAGGTGAATTTTACCGAGGCCCTGTTTGTCATTGCCATCATGACCCTTTCCAGTACCCGGCCCATTCTCAAGCTGTCCGAGCTGATGATGTGGCGGATTGCCAACTGGTTTGGCGGCATGCTGATTGCCTGGTGGTTTACGATTCTCACCTTTGGGCCGATTTTGGGTTCGTTTATTACCGAGCCGGCCGCCATGACGATTTCCGCGCTGCTGCTGTCGCAGAAATTTTACAAACTCAACCCCAAGGAAAGTCTTAAATACGCAACCTTGGCGCTGCTCTTCGTCAACGTTTCTATTGGTGGCACCTTGACCCACTTCGCCGCGCCGCCGGTGCTGATGGTGGCGGGTCCCTGGAAATGGGATTTGTTGTTCATGCTGACCAACTTCGGCTGGAAAGCCGTGGTCTGTATTGGCGTGGTGAACTTCGTCTATTACCGGATCTTCCGAGAGGACCTGCAGAAATTGCAGGTGAAATACGCGGTTGTGCGTTTGGGTGACGAGCTTCGCGGCAAATACATGCCGAGCGCGCGCATGCTGGCGCAGTTTGAAGAGACCGAAAAGATTTTGGAAAATCAGTTGCACTTCGGTGAGCGTTTGGACGACAAGTTCGAGGACATTAAGCGCAATATCCGTTCCACCATCATCAAAGACTTGGTGGGTCGTGACGTGGACCTGAACAGCCCCGATGCGCAGACCATTTTCGACAAGGTCTTCGACGAAAAGTTTTCGGACTTCAAAGATATCAAAATGAGTGGTGTTGAGTTGTTCGAGTGGGCCTTCGAGGCGCGTTTCTCCGAGATCCGCGAGGCGGAAATGGGGCGAGCGATTCCCGGCTTGTTGCCGAAAAAACGGCGCCCCCGTTACATCGACCCGGGTTGGAATTCGCGCGAGGACCACGTGCCCGCCTGGATGATGCTGATCCACGTGCTCTTCATGGTTTGGACCGTCTTCACCGCGCACTATCCGGTGCTGTTCATGGGCGGCCTGCTGTTTTTCCTCGGCTTCACCTCGATTACCCAACATTACCAAAACCAAATTGATCTCAAGGTGCCCGTGCTGGTGGGTTTCTTTCTCGGTGGTCTGGTCATCCACGGCGGCGTGCAAGCCTGGTGGATTGAACCGGTGCTGGGCAGGCTGGGCGAGTTGCCGCTGATGTTTGGGGCGATGGTGTTAACCGCCTTCAACGACAACGCGGCCATTACCTACCTGTCGACCCTTGTACCCAACCTCAGTCCTGAACTCAAAATCGCCGTTGTGGCGGGTGCCGTGACCGGCGGTGGTTTGACCGTCATTGCCAACGCGCCCAACCCGGCCGGTTTAACCATTCTTAAGGGTTATTTCGACGGCGGGGTTTCGCCGGTGAAGTTGTTGCAATACGCGCTGCTGCCGACGATGATCACCTTCTGCATTTTTTACGTTTTGTCATAAAGCAGGGGCCCCACCGGGCCCCGCGGTATCCGCCGGGAACATGGGGGAAGGGTGATTCCGCCCAAGCGCCGAGGTGGCGGTCCGTGGTATCATACAGACTCGGCTGTCCCCGCTCATTTACTCGGTAACCAATGTAACTACATTAAACGGAAAGGTTTAACTACGAATCGTGGCTCAATCCGGCTCTTCTCACGACCGTGCGCTGTTCCTGCGGCAACTGAATGGTGCGGCGCTTTATCCCGGTACCTCGCGACGCAAACTCTCGCGTCTGCTGTGGCGCGCGGGTGAATTGCGCATTCTTGAAGCGGAGGAAGCGGTTCACCGTGCCCTGAAATCGCCACAGCCCGATGTGGTTTACGCCGCTTCGTGGGCCGCCGGCCGCTGTCGTTTTCACGGGTTGTTGCCGCTGTTGGACGAGGTACAACGCGACCCCACCCTCAAGGAACACGTGCGCTTAATGGCCGGTGAGGCGTGGCGTATGCTGCTTTCGGCGCGGGACTTAGAGCGCCTACAAGAGGTGTTGGTCAGCGGCTTGGATCCTTTTTACCGCGACCTCCTGCGCGAACCCAAACGTTTTCCGCGCAACTTTGTGGCCTTGGTCCAGCGGGAGCCTCGCGCCAAACACGCTTTTATTTTGTGGCGCCTTTACCAAATTAACGATCACGCCATGCGCGCCGCCCTGCTTGAAACCCTGCGCATCTGCCCTTTGCGCCCGCCCTTTTTCCGCTTTTTCAAGCGCATTTTTAAGATTGCCTATTTTCGCGGGGATAGCGCCGTATTCGGCCTAACCGCCTACCGGATTGAGGTCGAGGAAGCCCAAAAAGTCTCCGATTGGGGCTGGGTTCAAGACGGCGAGGACGTGTTCCGGGTGAATGTCCAGAAGGAGCTGGAGGAACCCGATTGCCGCATTGGTTTTACGCGCAAAACCAAAGCCTTTTTGCGGCGTGCGATCTGGCGTTACATGAACCGTTTGGCCGCTTACGACGCCGAGGGCTACACCGCTTTTGCCACCGAGTACCTGCGCCATTTTCGTGAAGAAGACGCCAAGCCGGTGCGTCGCTACCGCTGGAAAGACGGCGTGGCGGATGAGGAACGCGAGGTGGTCCTCGACCAGTACGCACCCTACTATGCGCTCAACCACATCATTCACGGTCGCGGTGAACGTTACCGGGTTGAGTCGGCGCGGTTGTCGTGGCGCTGTCGCGATCCCTACCGACCCGGCGATCCCAAACCCGAGGGCAGGGAAGACGCGTTCCCGACCCATTGGGATCAGCATCCCGAACGCTGCCTGGCGCTGCTGACCGGTGCCCGTGCGTTGCCGATCCACCAATTTGCCATTGCCGTGCTGCGCGCATATCCCGAGGTTTTGGCGGAATTGGATGAGGCAACCATGGTCCATTTGCTGGAATCGCCCTTCGCGGAAACCCGCTCCTTCGCGTTTTCCCTCATCTGTGACGACAGCGACACCTGGCTAAGCCGCTCGCGCATCGTTCAGGTGTTAATGCGGGCGCCGGACCCCGAAAAACGCGCCTTTGCCTTGGCTTCTCTACAACGCAATCCCGAGCTTTTTACCGACGCCGTCAACAGTTGGGCCGGTTGGCTCAGTCACGAAAACGAAACCATCCGCCGCGAGGGTTTGGCCAATTTCAAAGAATGGCACTTGCCGATGACCCAGTCGGCCGAGCTGGGCCGGCGTCTGTCCGTGCGCTTGGCTTCTTCCTTCGATCCCGCGCGTTCCCGCGATATTTTGGAAGCCTTTGATTATTTGCTCGCCGAGGGGTTCCCTTGTTTGGAAGGATGGGAGGCCCACGTGCTCTTGATGTTGGCGGAGGACGAGCAAGACGCCGTTCGCGCCTTGGTAGCGCGGGTCCTGCGGGAAGGGGAGCTGGAGCCGCTGCGTTTTGAAATGGATTTTTGGCCCACCCTGCTGGATATGGAGGATGACGAAATCGTCTTGGCTGGTTTGTTGCTCGTGCAAAAGTTGCCGTCCACCATGGCCGGGGTGATTGCCGGTCGGGTACTCAACTTGCTCGGCCGCGATCCCGAACGCTTTGCGCCCGTCTTGTTGCCGCTCATGGCCGTCATCACCGAACGGGACCCCCGTTTTGCCGACCGCTGGGCCTGCATGATTGCCCGAGAATTCTTGCCGCCGGCCAAATACACCGAGGTCCAATTTGGTTTTTTGGTTCAACTGATGATGGGACCGCTTACCTTCGGTCTGCGTGCCGTCGAACCGCTCACCGTCTGGCGTCTTCTGCAATCCAAGCAGCGCGATGAGGCCCAGCGTTTGGGCGAGTTCCTCCTGCGCGAGTTCAGCCCGTCGAAGGTTTGGCGCGACAAAGATTTGGTCAAGCTTTGCAACCATCCGCTTGCCGGCGTGCGCGCGCACGCCATGGGTTGGGTTCGTCAACGGTTTGGTTTGGGTGACGGTGATCAGGTCGTGTGGTTCGGGTTGCTTGCCTCGAAACACGAGGATACCCGCGCCGCCTTTGAACACGTGTTGGATGAGCGTCGCCGTGCCGGAAAACTCGGCCCGGATGTGCTGGCCGCTTTGTTAGAGCGTAAACGCAGCGAGGTTTCCCGTTACGGCATGCGTGTTTTGCGGGAAATGGTTCATGATTCGGCGCGTTGGCACCAATTGGCCGACTTAGTTCGTCTGCCCTTTGCCAAGGCCCGCGCCCATGCCTTACAGGCCTTGGCCAACCAAATCGACCATCATCCCGAACTGTTGCCCAACCTCAAACCCGTGCTGGAGGCCCTGTTGCAATCGACCGGTTCCCAGTTGGCGCGGCGCGAATTTTTCAACCGGCTCGGCGCTTTGTGCGAAGGACACGCCGAACGGGGGCCCACCTTATTTCGCCTGCTCACCCGCTTGGAAGTGCCCGTTTCTGCCATGGCCGGCAACGACGTGGTGCGTTTGTTGTGGACCCTGCAAAACGCCGATCCGGCGCTGGACGCCCATCCCGACCGGGTTGCCTCGGCGCCCTGAATCCCAATTCATGCTCGCCCTTCCCCGGCGACCTTCATTCCGCTATCATAGGCGAGCCGTCGCCCCCACGGGTCGTGCTCACCTTGCAACCCGAATGGTGTTTCGCCATTCATGCGCTCAGACCCACCATGCATGCCCGGTCGGCGCGTGGCGCGACGTCGCCTGTACCGCCCGCGACATTACGGTTCGAATTCCGAGAACCTAATGCGCGCGGACGGCGGGTCGACGTCGGCGCCGTACCGCCCGGCAGGATCTAGTTCACGAAGGGACGACCCATGGGGCGCGACGGCACCCGAGAGGAGGGGTGATTGGGCGAGCGAGAGAAACCCGGGGCACGACAGGGCGCGGGAACACCGTCCCTGGAGGACCGGGAACAGGAATGTCGCGCCATTGAGCAAGCGGCCTTGGCGGCGTTGGATCGTGATCTGGCTGAGAAACGCCTGGATGAAGGCCTTAAACGCGAGCATTGGTACGAACACCTCATCGCGGCCAGACCGCGCCGAGGAAAACGCCGCTTCCCGTGGAAACGCAATCGCAAACCTCGTCCCGTTTTTTCCGCCGAGGAACACCGCGTTAAGTTTGATTGTCCCCCCTTGCCGCGTTTGGAAGATGTCGCCCATTTGTTGGACATCCCACTCGCGGAGTTGCAGTTTCTCGCCTTTGGCGACCGCCGCCTGGAGATCAGCCATTACCGTCGTTTCGCCATTAGTAAAAAAAGCGGCGGTCAACGACAGATCGCCGCCCCGATGCCGCGGCTCAAACGCGTGCAACGGATGTTGTACGAACAGCTTTTCCAGCAAATTCCCCTCCATCCCGTGTGTATGGGGTTCCGGCCCGGTCGTTCCATCGTGGACAACGCCCGACCCCACGTGGGTGCGGATGTGGTCGTGAATCTCGATTTACAAAACTTCTTCCCCGGCATTCCCTACGCTCGGGTGCGCGGTTTTCTGCGCGCCATGGGTTACAATGCCGCCGTTGCGACCTGTTTGGCGCGTTTGGTGACCGAACCCAGTGTTTCCCGTTTGCAGTGGCGCGGGCGATCCTTTACCGTGGAAACCGGGCCGCGGCGGTTACCGCAGGGGGCGCCCACCAGCCCGGCCGTCGCCAATGCGATTGCCTACCGCTTGGACTGTCGTCTGATGGGTTTGGCCAAGGCCATGGGCTGGCGGTATTCCCGTTACGCCGACGACCTCTCCTTCTCCGCCGTCGGCGAACCCGCCTTTGTTGTCGGTGATCTGTTGGCGAGGGTTCGGTCGATTATTGGGGAAGAGGGCTTCACCGTGCACCCCGACAAAACCCGCATCCAGCGCAAAGGGCGGCGCCAGGAGGTGACCGGGTTGGTGGTGAATCGGGTCGTTTCGGTGCCACGTGACGAGTTACGCCGTTTTCGCGCGTTGCTGCACCAAATTGAACGGTCCGGTTTTGAAGGAAAGCAATGGGGACGCGGCGGTGACCTTCACGCGGCGATTGAGGGTTACCTGAATTACCTGGCCATGGTTGACGAAATTCGCGCCGAACCCTACAAAAAACAATGGCGGCGCATTAAAGGCGCCGCCACGGATTAAGGAATTGGAAAAAAAGGGTTACTTGGATAAACGCGCCTTTTGGGAGAGGTAGTCATCGAACGCTTCATAACCGGGCGTTACCGCGATGCCGTAGGCTTCCATGCTCTCGGCAATTTGTTTCTCGACCGGTCCGCCGACAATGAGTTTGCAGTTTTTGGGGAGTTGATCGCGGATCGCTTTCATTTGTTCGGCCATGCGCGGTTCGCGACCGCTTCCTTCTGAGAGCCAGAGGCAAACCCCGGCGACCCCGGTCCGTTTGGCGGCCATGAGGATTTCGCTGTCGGGTAGGTTGGGGCCGAGGTAGAGGCCGTAGTAGCCTTCCTCGCCGGCGATCGCGGCGGTGATTAGGGCGCCGAATTCATAGGTGCCTTGCATGGGGGTACTGAACAGCATCACCGAGCCGGGTTCGGCGCGGTTGCCGCGCAGCCGGATTAAGGTTCCGAGTAGGTTGCGAATCAGCACGAACAGCATGTGTTTTTGGCCCATGGTCACCGTGCCCATCGACCATTCTTCCTCGACGCGTTCACACAAGGGCACCACGATTTCACTGAGGAAACGACGGGTGCTGGTCAGGGAAGCCTGCTTTTCCAGCTCCAGATCGACCTCAAGGTATTGGTAGTCCTTGCAGGCTTTGACGATTTGGTCGACCTTGGCATTCACCGTGCGCACCGAACCGGGATCGCGGAACTGGCGGAATTCTTTAAGGATGTCTTGAAGTTGGGGATTGGTGAGGTTGGCGACGCTGCCGATGCGATGGCCCGCATCAACCACGCGTTTCAAGAGTTTGAGTCGGGTAATGTCGTGTTGCGAGTAAAGGCGACCGCCTTTGACGCGGCCGGGTGTGATGGCGCCGTAGCGACGTTCCCAGGCACGAACCGTGTCGGCCGTCAAATTGGTCAGCTTACAGACCGCGCGCATGGGGTATAAGGATTGGTTCATGGGATCTCCCGCGGGTCGCAACCCTGCCGAAACGGGGTGCGGAAACCTGTTTTCATCCTAAGGTGGAAACGCGAACATATCAAGGTTTTGTCCTGCAAAAATCCACCTTATGGTTCGCATCCAATTTTCTGAAGGTCCTGGCTTCAAATCCGGCTATGAAAAACTTTCCTATAAATTATGCGGTCCTTAGCGCGAGCGTGCAAGCAATCGGGACACTTCTTTTACTGAACAGGGAATAGACATCTGTATAACCAAAGTTTGACAGATGGGAATCTTTGTCGACCATTCAGTGCAGATTTGCAACTTTGTCACGGGTTTTTCCATTTAGTTATCCGTGGCTATTTGGTACAAGGCTCGGATTTTGATGGAATTCACGCGCGATCAGCTTTTTTCGGGTCGGCAGAACCTTGTCATTCGCGGTATGATTTCCGCACCCCTTTTTCGTGAATTAGCCACATTGTTTCTTTTTCTTTAGACCCACCGGTTCATTTCATCTTCGCCGTTTTTGCCAGGCGATTCGGCACTCGCCCGCAATGTCGCGGGATTTCCTCGTGCGGTGGGCGGGGTCTGTTTGACCATGGAGGTACCCGTGTTTCAGGAAGAGCTCGACTTTTTTCAAAATCAGTCCCTACAACTCAGTCTCGATCCCAACCTCGCCAAACTCAACGCGCCACCGCCGGAAAACGGTGTGTTTATCAGCCAGCAACTCAAACTCCCTTCTGCCACATCTTTTAATGTATTGGGCCAAAGCCTCTCCGCCGAGTTTGATCAACAACTCCAGGTTGCCGTCATCCAGAACAGCAGCCTTAACCAGGTGTTTGACGACAGCACCGGCGGGGCGCCCGAGGCCCTGCCGTCCCTTTGGCAACTTTCGTTTCAAATCGGTGCCGGCTTGGGCGGTGATGCGGAAATTCCCGTCGGTACCCTGGTCACCGCCGCGGTCAATGCCAAAGCCGACGGCTCCTTTAAATACCGCTTGGTGCGCACCCCCGCGGGCGAAACCCGGCTCGACGCACTCAAATTTTTGGCGGCACAGACCCGCTTCCCACTACGTCTCGAATTAAAGGACCTTGCCGCCGCCGGCGCGGTGCAGCAGTTCCAGTTCCAGTACGAACTGGATTTCGGGATCAAGCTCAGCTTGGGTGTGAATTACAGCAAGCAGTTCGATGCTTTGGGCAAATTGTTCGAGGGGACCGCGCTAAAATTTGACGCGCAGGCCGCTTTAAAAGCCTCGCTTGGTTGCTCGCTTTACGAAAAAATGGATTGCACCATCGGATGTTTGGCTGGGAGTAAGGTCGCGCCGCCCTGGGTTCGCGTCCGCCTTGATCGCACCCGCAAACGCACCTTCACCGCCGGTTTGTCCTTCTCCCTGCAGGTTCAGTACAATCTCGGCAGCGTGCTGATTCAGCTATTAGAAGATGTTCTCGAGTTGGCCCCGGTTAAAAAGTTCCGCAACGCGTTGACCCGCTTGGCCGACGACATGCAACCCGTGGCCGCCGGTGATTGGCAGGCCGTGGTTGACAAGTTGGGCCAAGAGGTTGCCGACGAACTCGACGCGCGACTGGACCTGAAAAGTTACCTTTCCCAGGGCAAGTTTGACGAAATTTGGAAAACCGCCCAATCGATTACCACCGCCTACAACAACCTTGACACCCGCCTCCAAGACTTTTGGCAACGCCTTCTGTTTAAAGCAGATCTATCTCCTGGCTCCAAAATTCGGGACACCTTGCAAAAAATTGCCGACCTCAAGGGAAAAACCTTTGCGGAAACGGTACGCACCCTTGTCGACCCCGACTTTTCCGAGCAGATCGAAATGGTTGAGGCCCTGGCCGGGGAATCACTGGAACAGTTGCTCACCGGTTTGGGCAGCCGGCCCCAGGACGCGATTCAAAAAGCCGCCACCCTTGCCGCCCAGAGCCAGACCTTCTTGAACACCTTCCCGAATCAGGTCATTAGCCGTTGGAACCAAATGGCTCAGGAAAGCGGACTGGCCAAAGCAATGAACTTTATCCAAACCAACCTAACCTCACCCCAACAGCTCAGCGCCAAGCTCGACGACGAGATGGAAAAACTGATCACCCGTTTGCTTGGAAAAGCGCTGGACAAGGTCAGCCAGGAGGATTTGGCGCGAATTCAAACCTTCGCCAAAAAGGTGACCGACCTTATTGAGAAGGTCACCGATTTCGACCAAGACTGGAAATCCTCGCTGGCCAAACTCAACGGCGACCTGGGCTTCAATCTCGGTGCCGAAATCGGTTACGAGGCCATGCGGCAAACCTTGTTTGACCTTGAATTGGACAGCACCAACAGCGCTTTACAAGACAACTGGTCGCTGTTCCAGAAGCTGGACATTCCCGGCTTTTTGGCCAAACTTCCCCAGACCGACGACAACGAGGAACCCCCCTTCCGCATCAACGAATGTCTGTTTACCAGCAGCCGTTTGCGCACTTCTACCTTTAGCCTGCTGCTCAATCGCCTCGGCGAAATTTTTGACGCCACCAA
The DNA here is from genome assembly GCF_017377855.1 of Acanthopleuribacter pedis. GTDB lineage: Bacteria > Acidobacteriota > Holophagae > Acanthopleuribacterales > Acanthopleuribacteraceae > Acanthopleuribacter > Acanthopleuribacter pedis. Next base: position 20,584 of record NZ_JAFREP010000009.1, on the reverse strand, counting down.
GGAAACCACCAAAAGGTTCCAGCAAAGCCGCGTTGAGGTCAAAGACGCGCCCGCGCTCTACCGCACCGCCTCTTTTACCGGTTCCTTGTACAAGGAAGTCACGCGCAACAAATTCAAGTGGACGAGCACCATCGCCCTTGAGGTCAACGGGAAAGGGGATGGGTCCGACCTTAGCGATTCCTACACCTTGGAGGGTTTCAATTGGGTGGTGACCACCCACATCAGCAACCCCAACGTCAATCAGGAACAACTCGAGGCCCTGCGCACGCTCCTGACCGAATTCCTGTTTCCCACCAACCCCGCCGACTTTGTGGTGCCCACCGGTGAGAACACCGCGTTTGCGTTTAACCTGCGCTTGACCCTCGACAACAGCGCCGTGGACGCGTTTTTGAAGTTGGCCGCCAAACAAAGTGTCGCCGCTTGGCAACCCTACTTGCTTTCGGCCGCCCGTGCCTTTTACGGCTCCGCCTTGGTACCCAGCAAAAAAATTCGCCACAAACCTGCTTATGAGGTGTTGCCCGCCGCCGTTCTCTCGCCGAGTTACCTGCAATACCTGCCGATGGAGGAGGATCCCCCGCTGCGAACCTTTATCGAGGTCGCCCTGTCGGATGGTAAGAACCTTCGCTTTGATATGCGGGTTCCCGACGGAACCTTGGTCGATCTCGGCTTAAAGGCCGGGAACGCGGGTAAGGTGTTCGGCCGGTTGGCCGCGGGAACCGAGGCCGTCGAAACCCAAATGGACACCGCGTCTTGCCGCAAGCTCACCTTGCGGTATCCCCGTCTTGCCAACCGTTGTTCACCCGACGGTTGGAGCAACCCGATGTTTGCCGCGCTGCTGGTCTGGTCGGTGATCAAGGACAACCCTGAATTCACGCCAGGAGTGAACAGCCGCGGTTTGGGTTCGTTGCGGTTCCAACAGGGGGCGACCTGGACCAACCCGGTTTGGTTTGCCCTGGGCGACGTCCAGCCGGGTTCATCCAACTAATATCAGCCGGGCGGCGCCCCATGCGACGCGCGGTATGTGCGGTGAGCCTTGGTTGGGCGCGAGGATCATCTCGCGAAAAAACGGCGCGCCGGTTACAATCAGCGGAGAATCGTCTAGATGATATGAGGCTGATATGACACTGGTACTTTTGAGCATGCTTTTGCTTTTCGAGGCGCCCGACCAAGCGCCGGACTTTCTAGAAGATAAACAGGTTATCCCCGGTTACATGGATTTAGCTTGGGATGAGCAAGAAGGCGAGCTGTATCTCGCCGTTGATAACTTGGAACAACATTTTATTCTTGCCGCCGGGATCGCCGGTGGTTTGGGATCCAACGACGTGGGTTTGGACCGCGGATTGGTCGACAATACCCGCTTGGTGTACTTCAAGCGCGTCGGCCCACGCCTCTTCTTAATGCAACCCAATACCTACCACACCGCCTTTTCCGAAAACCCCGCCGAGCAGCGGGCCGTCGCCGAAAGTTTTGCCGCCTCCGTCCTTTGGAGCGTGGAAATCGAGGAGGAACTGGACGGCACCTTGTGGATTCCGCTCAACGAATACATTTTCGCGGATCGCGCCGGGATTGCCGATCGCTTGGCCGAGGCTGAGCAGGGTGATTTCGGTGTGGAAGAAGATGCGAGTTTTGTTTACCTGCCGCGTACCAAGGCCTTTCCCCGCAACACGGAAATTGAGGTGATGCTGACTTTGGAAGGGGACGAGCCCGGTGATTTCGTTCGCGACGTGACCCCCGACGCCACGCGGGTGTCGGTTCGCCAGCATTTTTCCATCGTGCAATTGCCTGAGCCAGGCTACAAACCGCGTGTGTTCCACCCCCGTTCCGGCGGCTTCCCGTTCACCTTGCGTGACTACGCCGCCCCGCTGGATGCGCCCTTGGAGAAACACTGGGTTTATCGCCACCGGTTGGTGCGCAAGGATCCCGGCGCCAAACGTTCCGAGCTGGTCGAGCCCTTGGTTTATTATCTCGACCCCGGCACGCCGCCCCAAATCCGCGATGCGTTGATCGAAGGGGCGTCCTGGTGGAACGAGGCCTTTGAAGCCGCCGGCATCATCGACGGTTTTCAGGTCAAAATGCTGCCCGCGGACGCCGATCCCATGGATGTGCGTTACAACGTGATTCAATGGGTTCACCGCGCCACCCGCGGCTGGTCTTACGGTTGGGTGATTCCCGACCCGCGCACCGGTGAAATCATCAAAGGCTTCGTTATCCTCGGTTCCCAGCGGGTGCGTCAGGATCGCTTGCTGTTTGAAGGCATGTTGCCGCTGCAGAAAAACGGAAGTCGCGGCAAGTGGGATCCCGTCGAATTGGCCTTGGCCCGCATTCGTCAGTTGTCGGCCCACGAGGTCGGTCACACACTGGGGATTGCGCATAACTTCGCGGCCAGCGCCCACGACCGTGCCTCGGTGATGGATTACCCGGCGCCCTTGGTCACGCTGAAACGCGGCAAGCTCGATTTTAGTGAGGTCTACGACGTCGGCATCGGCGTCTGGGATAAGCAGGCCGTCAAGTACCTTTACGGCGAATGGCGCGACGAGGCCAAGGGTTTGGCCGCGGTGCTGAAGGAGACCGAAAAGAAGGGCTTGCCGTTTATCACCGATGAACATTCCCGCGAGGTGAGCGACGCCCACCCCACGGCCAACCTGTGGGACAACGGTGCCGATCCCATCGACGAATTCGAACGCATGGTGGCACTGCGCAACCATGTGTTGCAAAATTTTTCGACCGCGAACCTGTCCGCCGGGCGGACCTACAGTGAGTTGGAAGAAGTGCTGGTCCCCGTGTACCTGATGCACCGCTACCAGCTCGAAGCGCTGGCGAAAAGCATCGGCGGCATTCACTTCGATTACCGCGTGAAGGACCGCATGGATGAGGGGACCCTAACCGGAAACAAACCCGTGAGCGCGGATCGCCAGCGGCGCGCCGTGACCTTGTTGCTGCAAACCATGGAGCCCCAATTCTTGAGCTTGCCGGGTGAATTGGCCGGCGCGATTCCGCCGCGGGCTTATGGCTATCCCATGCATCGTGAGTTGTTTGCCCGGCGTACCGGCGCCGCTCCCGATCATGTGGCCATGGCCGAAACCAGCTTGGCCATGAGCCTGACCGCCTTGCTGGAACCCAGCCGTTTGCACCGCATCGCCAACCAGCACGCCTTGGACGGCGAACAGTTGGGGGTTGCCGAGGTGTTGGATGAACTGGTCAAAAAGCTGGTCGTCAGCCAAAGCGAGCGCGGCGCCAAAACCCTGATGCTCCAGGCGCGTGAGCAAGCCGTGCGCGCCATGCTTGAGCGCTACGGGGACGGTGAAATCCGCGGCGATATCCGTACCTTGTTGGCCGGTGCCGTCCAAAACACCGTCGCCAAGCTGACCGCCCTAACCGACGCGGAGGAACGCAACCACGGCCTGTACCTACAGCAGGTTGCCGAGAAACTGTTGTCGGAAGAGGATTATCACGAGGCCGGTGAGCCCGTTGAAATTCCGCCCGGCAGTCCGATTGGTAACTAATCAATGCCGGGGAAACGCGGGGCTTCTTCGCGTTTCCCCTTTATCGAACTGTTTGAGCATTTTGTTGCGACCCTTTTAGCCGCGTCTGCGATCTAGTTAGTGGACTCGATTCTTGGGCGCAGCGGGGCGAAACGGTGAATGGGTTTTTCTTCCACGGGGTGGTCGCGGTTTCTGGTTTGGGATGGGGACTCGCCTGGTGTGGCAGCCACGGCCCGGAAACCCTTGACCTAACCACCTTGCTCGTCATTTTCGGTTTACTTGTCGCCCTGCTCATCCCACTGCTGCTGCTTTTCCTGATCACGGTTCGTTGTATGGAGGTGATCCTGGCGTGCTGTGGTTTTTTTTGGCCCTATCAGTGGGTCCACCGGCGGGGTCGCTTCGTTCCCAATCTGGTGGCGCAACAGCGTTTTGCGCGTGGTATTACGGCGGACCACCCGTTCCTTTTGGATGCGGACGGCATCGAGCTGACCTTCCAAACGCCGCTTCCCCATGGTTTTGTACTGAGACCCGCGGAGCCCGGCCAACGCGCCTACCTTTTTCCGTTTCAAACCGAAGACGGCGCCTTTGACGCCCAATTTTGTCTTTTGTTGCACGACCCGACCGCGCTGGTATATTTCGATGCCCCGAGTCGTCGTCTTTTATTGGAAGCCCAACAGATCCTTGCCGCCCATTCTCATTTGCGGTTTAAGGCCTGCACCACCTTTTGGCAATGGCTGCGCCAAAGGCGTCTTGCTTGGCGTTGGCATCGGCAAAACCCGCGGGCGGTTACCGGTTGGGCGCGTGTTTCGACCTTACCCTGGATCACCGCCACCTTGTTCGAATTAACCGCGCGATGGAACGATGAGCGCACCCTGAACCAGCGTTTGCGCGACGCGCTTAACGGTGAGACGGTTCCTGCCATGCGCGACCATTTCGCCGCGCTCTGGTGTGAGCTTTCTGATCGTGGGACGCCGGGTGACTGGTCTTGGCCGGCACCGGCGTCTGGGGCCTCTTTTGCCTTTCGGTTCCTCCATTTGCGCGCTTCGCCGGACCGCGAGAACGCGGCGATCTACACCGACCTGCTCCCGTTTTGCCCCGAAATTCTGCGACCCGTCTTTCTTGCCGATGTGGCCCGTTTCGACCGCGCGCGGCAGATCACCCTGTTGCGCAAAGGGACCGAGACCCTGATGGGTTGTCAGACCGCCGTCGCCGGGTTGGTTGCTGTTGGTGGGGAACCCGCGCGTGCCGTGCTCTTGGATCTCGCCGAACAGGCGCTTTTTACGCCCCGTTCCGCCTATCGCTTCATCGCGTGCGACCTTCTCAACGGTTTGCGCGATTTGGGTCCGGACCCAGGCGCCGAGGCCTTTTTTCTCAAAGCCCTCAAGGCCTACCACCTGATGGATTTGTGTCTGGACAGTTTGGAACACATCGGCTCGCCCCATGTGATTGCCGCCTTGGTGCCGCTTCGCGGTCGCATCACCACCGCCACCCTCGGCAAACTGGAGGCGGTTGTGAGGGCCCTGCAAATCCGTCACGGCTTGGTAATCAACGATGTGGCCGGGTGCCTAACCGTTGTCTCAGCCGAGGGAACCCAAGGCGCCTTGAGCAAGGCGGCTGATGATCTGTCGGGTTCCGTATCCCAAGTTGACGTCGACCGTTCAAACCATTGATCCGACAGGCATTTTGACCCAACGTTGGGTTTTGCCCGGCCGCCGGCCCATTTTTGCCGGTCAAGATGACGTTTTTTGAAACAGGACACGCTTTAATAGAGAAAAAGGGGTTTTTTGGGTTCGTTTCGCTAAAACGCTGAGACGGGGTCGCGGTTTCGAGGAGGTGACATGGGCGGTATTGATTTTGAACCTATTTTTATCGCGGTATTCGTGCTGGTTATCCTTGCAGCCGTTTATAGTCCGCTCTGGCTCCCGTTTGTTTTTTTATTTCAAGCCTTTGAGCGCTTGCTGGCGAAATGGGGTCTCTTTTCTCCCTTTCGTTCGATCCTAAAGTTGGCGCGGGTTTTTCCCGGTTTGACCCATACGGAAGACGGGCTTGTGGGCCCGTTTCGGGGACATCAACTCCACATGGACAGCCGATCTTTGGAAGTCATCTTCAACCCGCCGCTCCCTTATGGGTTTGAGTTGAAACCCTTCGACAAACACGAACAACGTTATTTTGAGTGTGCTAAGACCGGTGACCGCGCGTTTGACGCCACCTTTTTACTGCGTTTGGGCGATCCCAACGCCCTAGCCTGGTTTGATGCCGACACCCGCCGTCGCCTTGTGAGCCTGCGGCACCTATCCGCAACCGAGGGCAGGCTTTGTTACCTGACCCCGCATAATTTTTGGACCTGGGGGCGAGCGCGTCTGCGGGCGCGTGGGTGGGCTTGGCGCCAAGCCCAACTGCCGATTCAGGCGTCCTGTTCTTCGGTGATCCAGTGGGTGGTCGCCCTATTGAGTGAAACCGCCGTGGGTTGGCAGGACGATCCGGGTATGGATGGTCGCCTTCGTGCGGCGATCATAGGGGAGCATGTCTCGCTGGTGCAGGAGCGCCTCGCGGCGCTGTGGTGCGACTTGGCCGACGCCGGTACGCCGGGCGATTGGTCTTGGCCGGAACCCGCTGACAGCGCACCCTTTGCGCTTCGCTTTCTCCATATTCGCGGCTTAGCGGATGCGGATCGGCCGGCCCATTATCGCGCGGTGATTGGGGCATGTCCGGCCTCTCTTCGAACCGCGTTTCTCCGCGATGTGGCCCGCTTCGAAGCCGCCACCCAGATCGAGATTTTGCACGAGGGCTTGGGGTTGCGGCCCGGCACCGAAACCGCCTTGGCCGGCCTGACCGCGCTGGGGAACGACGCGGTTCGCGCGCTCCTGGTCGAACTGGCTGATGAGGTGCTTTCCGAGAAAGGCGCCGCAATGCGTGATTTCGCCTTTGATTTGTTGGTTGCCCTGCGCGACTTGGGACCCCATCCCGATACCGAGGCGCTGTTTCTCAAGGCCGTGCGCCGTTACAAAATGATGGATTTCTGCCTGGATAGTTTGGACATGATCGGTTCCCCGGCGGTGATTGCCGAACTGGTGCCGCTGCGAAGCGTTTTTAACCTTGACGCGCAAGAAAAGTTAGACCGGGTGATTCTCTCGCTGCAATTGCGCCACGGATTATTGGTTGGCGGTGGCGGTGGTGGATTGAGCTTGGTTGTGCCCGAGCAGGGCGTGGGTGATCTGACCCTGAGCGAGGATCAGCAAGGAGCCTTGACCCGGATCCACCGCGACAGGAAGGTGGATGAATCGTGATTTTTTCCGCGCCGCTTCTCGTTGTCATTGGGTTCCCCGTCCCATGGTCGGGCGGCGGCGCCGACCTAGCACGCTTCGCGTGAAAACTGCTGATACCGAAGTAAAATCCTGATCGCCGTGGGGCCGTGTTCTGGGTTTTCCACGTTGTGGAAACGAATCACCCGGATGTTTATCGCGGGAAGGTAGCTGATACCGGAGGTGAAACCGTTGATGCCCCCGCTGTGCCAGACCCGTTTTTTGCCTGCGATCTCGCCCGGTAACCAACCCATCGCGTGGTTGCTCCGGTCTTCGCGCAAGGGTTGCGGTTGCACCATGTACGTCGAACGTTTCGGTTTCATGAGACGGCCGGCCTGATAGTGCCGTTCGGGTGGGTGGTGTCCCGTCTCGCGGCAACCTTCCGTGTCTCGTTGTCGCGTGCTTTGTCTCATATGACACGTGGCGCTGTCTCAGGTGAGACAGGGCGCGAAGATCACAAAGGCTGGTAAGTGGCAGCAAAAGAACGGTTTAAAAAGTTGGTATAGGACCTGTATTAGCAGCACGGCAGAACAGGGCGGTCTTACGACACACTGCCCAGGGGGTTGCGATGTTGGCGTCGGCTTTTTATCGGATGAAACGGGTGTACCAAAAAAAGCAGCGGTTGTTCACCAACCCGGTGCGCGTCTTACACGGCCGAGAACGGGCCTGGCGGGCACCCGCTGTTTTTCTGCCGGAGCAACTGGGCAAGGTCCAAGCCGTGCAGGAAGAGACCACCCTCACTTTCGAGCAGGCGCGCATCTTTGGTGGCGAGGTCGAGCACGGCGCCACCGAGGTGTATCACCTCCACAACGCCAAGGTCGTAAATGGTTATATTTACAGCGACGAGGGACGCGTGGTGGTTACCCCGCAACGAGAGCGGGGGTTGGCGTTGCGAACCGGCCTACGTGTCGAAAAAGCGCTGTTGGCTTCGAGCTACAACGGCAACCGTTACTTCGGGCACTGGCTTTCCGACGACTGCACGCGGGCGCTCATCGGCGATGTGTACGGGCCGCCGTTGTTTACCGGAACCCGCTGGACCGCGCACCAACACGATTACCGGCGCATGCTGGGCATCGAGGCACCGCCCACCGAAGTGGTACTTGTGGAAACCCTGTCGGTCATTCCCGACGTCGGCCAAAACGCGTTCAAGCGGCAACGGTTGAAAATGATTCGCGAAAAGATGCGCCTCTACCCGGGGCAACGTTGCGGCCACGGGGTATTCATCACCCGTGGGACAAGCGGCCGCCGCCGCTTGTTGCGCAACGAACAGCAGGTCGCGGATCATCTCGCCCGTTACGGCTTCGACATCGTGGATCCTACCAAGGAGAGCCTGACCCAAATGATGCACAAAATCAAAGACGCGGCCCTGGTTGTCGGGGTCGAGGGTAGCCACCTCGTTCATGGTGTCTTCGCTATGGCCCAAGGCGGTGCTTTGCTGACCTTGCAACCCCCAAACCGTTTTAACAATGTCCTCAAAGACTTAACCGATGCGCTGGGTAACCGCTACGGATTCGTGGTGGGTGATGCACGCGGTGATGATTTTGAGATCGACATCAACGCGATGATGATGACCTTGGACTTGATGTCACAACAGATGTCGCCCGCAACCGTCGAAATCGCCTAACCCGCGGTTCTCACATGGGTTGCCCCATAGCAGAATTCCTTGTGAGAAATGCGAGCTAATCCTTTTTTTTGCGTGCGCCCACCGCGAGGGGCGGTATTTCCTCGGCGCACGCCCACCGCACCCGACCCAAAACCCCGTGTCTCCACATCATCGGTCTTGGGTTTTGCGTGCGGTTCGCGAGATCGGGAGGGGCTACTCGATCTCGCCGCGGTTCGCCCGAGTCATGCCTTGAGGGGGGCGTGGCTCGGGCTCCCCGCACCCTTGGATGTTGGCCGTGTTGGGGTAGACCCACACCGAGCCCCTGTCCATCGCCGCTGAGACCTGGCGGGCGCTTGGATTCATCCGTGCTCAGGCGTCTTGGCTACCCGGCTTGCCGGGGATTAAACTTTTTGGCGCTCTTTGGCGAAGGGAATTTGAGATACCGATAACCTCTCCTCGGTACACCACTTTTTGCGGGAACAGCCCTTTTTTCCTTTTCGGGGCGGCGCCGCAACCAAGAGGCATGCCTTGTCCGATTCGGCGCATTCAGATTTGCCGGCGTCTCAAAATGGAAAACCTCCTACGGACGCCGCCATGCAACTGTTGGCGACCCTGCTCAGCAATGACGATGCCGAGGGTGTCTGTGAGTGGCTTCAGGATCATGCCGGTCCCGACGGCGATCTCGGGCGGGCCGTCGCCCGACTGAAAAATAGGACGACCCAAAAACGCCCGGGCACTGAAAACGGAAGGGGCGCCGCCACCTTGCCGCGTCCGGGAACCCTGTGCGGGCCCTTTCTGTTGCAGACCCAACTGGGGAGCGGTGGCACCGGGGTGGTGTTTCAAGCGGTTCGCGACGACGCCTTCCAACAGAAAGTCGCCGTCAAGGTGCTACACACCCTCAATCCCAAGGTTCGCACCCTCTTTCAAAGGGAATGCCGTATCTTGGCCCAGCTTAACCATCCCTACATCGCCCATTTAATCGAAACCGGTGAACTGGCCAACGGGCAACCCTGGATCGCCATCGAACATATCGAGGGGCAAAACCTGGATGTTTACCTGCAAAAGCAACAGCCTGATCTTTCCCAGCGTATTGAATTGGCGCTTAAGATGTGCCAGGCGGTTAGCCACGCCCACAACCACATGGTGATCCACCGCGACCTCAAACCCGAAAATGTCATGATCAACGCCGACGGCAACCCCAAGCTATTGGACTTCGGCATCGCCGTTACGTTCAAACCCGACACCAACGCGCCCGCGCGCGAAACGGAATTGGGCAACATGATGACGGTTCGCTACGCTTCGCCGGAACAGATTGGCGGCCAAAACCTTCAAGCCGCCTCGGATGTGTACAGCTTGGGTGTGGTTATTTATGAAATGCTCACCGGGAAGTTGCCCTATCAGGTTGATTGCGACAACGTGGCGGAACTCATGCAAGCGGTGCGTCACGGTCACGTGGTTCCGCCCAGCCGCAACACGACCCAAGAACGCGCCGTGGATTCGGGCACGCACCGACACCGGGTGCGCCAACTACGCGGCGATCTCGATACCATCCTGCTCAAAGCCCTTGCCCAAGAACCGAAACATCGTTATGCCAGTGTCGAAGCCTTTGCCGGCGATTTAAGCGCCTATCAGGCCGGATTACCGATTCAGGCGAGGCGGGCCACGCGAACCTATCTTTTTCGAAAATTCATCGCCCGGCACCCCATCCCGAGTGCCTTGGCCGCGACCTTTCTCGCTTCGGTTCTCACCTTTATCCTACTCCTCTCGGCCCAACAGAAAAAAATCCTCGAGGAACGCGACCTGGCCCAACGGGAGAAACAAACGGCGGAAACCGTGGTTACCTTCATTGAGTCGATGTTCGATCAGATCGATCCCTTTTCTAGTTACGGTCGCGAGGTAACAGCCTATGAGGTGATGCGTCTAGGGCGCGAGCGGATCGAACTTGATCTGGCGGACGAACCCGAAATCCAGAACCGGCTGTTCTCTACCATTGGTCGGGTCTACCATTCGGTCGGGCACTTTGAAGAGGCGCGCGCCTTGTTAGATCGTGCGGTTCACAATTCAGAGCCGGGCAGCCCCGTGTTTCTCGAAGCTTCGCTGCGGCGCTTGTTACTTTTGAAAACCTTGGGTCTTGGGTTCGAGCTGGAAGCGCGGTTGAAGGAAATCGTGCCTTATTGGGAAGCGGGTGCTGAACCGAGTGAGGTTCTTTTCTACCGATATTGGCTGCTGGTTTGGCGGGGGCGCTATCAGGAAGCCCGTCGCTACTGGTCGGAAATTGAACCGAGGATTGCCGTCTTGCCCTTCCAACAACGGATGCATTTCGATCAGTTGACGGCCTCGTTGTTGCTGTCATTGGATGAGCAAGAGGCGTCGGCGTCCCTGCTTAAGGAACTGGCCGACCGACAAGTTCAGCGTTTAGGAAGCAACCATTTCGAGCTTGCGGTGACCTTCAGACTACGGGCTGATATCGAAATTAACCGAGAAAACCTGGATGAAGCCCTCAGGTTATTGGATGCATCCGACCAAATCATTCGTGACTTGTTTGGGGACGACCATCCCACCATGCTGCGCAACCTCCACCGACGTCTCTCTATTTCCCAATTGTTGTCCCAGGATGAACAAGGGGAAACGTTGGTGAAACAGGCGGAGGCGATGGGGGCGCGGCTTTACCAGGGGGATCATCCCCTCCTTGCCTTTACCGCCTACCATCGCGGCCAGATAGAAATTGATCGCGGTCGGTATGAGGACGCGGAAGCATCCTTGCGCAAAGCATTGGCCGGCTTTCTGTTATTTAACGGGAACGAGGGGCTGATGACCAACAAAACACGCGGAAACCTCGGGGTTCTGCTCAGCCGCATGGGCCGTGTGGATCAGGCCGAGATGGTTTACCGTGAATCCATGGCGCACAGTAAAGCTGTTTTCGGAGAAGACCATCCCCAGACCGCAACGAACCTGAACAACCTCGGACTACTGTTGCTCGATACGGGCAAGAATGAGGAGGCGGAGCATTGCCTGTTGCGCGCTTATGAGGTGATTCGGCGCAGTTACGGCCAAAACCACGTGCGCACGTCGCTCTACGCCAATAACTTGGGTCTCTTCTACAAAAATCTAGGCATGTTTGAAAAGGCGGAAACTTTTTACCGCGAGGCCCTTGCATTGCGGCGTGAACTCTTTGGCGACGATCACCCGCGCACCGCCGTGACCGCCTACAACTTGGCCGTCCTTTTACAAACCCGCGGTGATTGGGCGCAATCGCTTGACCTGTACGACCTTGCCTATGCGTCGATGGAGAAAGCCTACGGAGAAACCCATGAATACACCGCCGTCACCCTCAACGGCCGGGCGGATCTCGCCGCTTGGAACGGGCGCTTTGAGGCCGCGGTGGCCGACAACACGCGGGCGCTGGCGATGATTCGCGAGCTGCGCGGCGATAAAAGCCCGCGTACCATGGGGATTTGGCGCTCACGTGGCGATATTTTTTACCGGTCCGGTTTGTTGGAGGAAGCCGAGGCCGCATACCGCGAGGGCGATGCCATTGCTCAAGAGATTGAATTGAAAACCTTTCGCGAACAGGCGGCGATCTATGCCGGTCTTGCTCGAACCTTAATTGAGCGAGCACGATACCAGGAAGCTGAACCCTTTGTGGTTAAAGGATTGGCGGTTGTGGGTGAAAATGAAACCACGAACTACTTCTTTTCACTTCAGGTTCTCAAGGTTCGCATCCACATGGGTCTGCAACAATGGGACGAGGCCGATGCGCTGCAGCGGTCACTGCTGACCAAGGCGCGGGGGATTTTGCCCGATCACCACTTTACCCTGAACCAAATTCGTATGGAGCGTGTCGCGCTGCTCGCGGCGCGAAACCAATGGGATGAAGCCGAAGCCGTTTTTGAGACGGTGAACCGGCACTTCGTGGCAGCATTACCCGAGGATCACCATCATCGGGATTTTTCAGCGGCGGTTGAAGGGCGGTTACGCGCGGAGCGAGGGGACGAAGCGGGGCCGGAGCAACACCGCGCCGCCTGTGATCGTTTGGCGGATAAAATTGGCGAGAACCATTTCCTCACCCGCCGCGCACGGAATTGGCCCGAACCGCCTTGAGCCGTAGCGGTGTTATGGGTCAAGTTGCTTTTTCTTACAGGTCGGCAAGGTCGCCGTCATCCGTGCGCGAAACCGGGTTAGAATGAGTCGGTTTTTGCTTGAAACCTGTTGTTCAGGTTTTCCCCGATTCGTCACCAAAGGAGTGGTTCATGTGGTACGTCATGACAATTTTGGTAGGGCTTAGCTTGGTCGTTATCACCATGAACCTCGAAACCTGGCCGATGCGGGTTGTGTGGGTGGTGCTCGCCTTTGCGCCTTGGTACTTCGTACCCGACGGCTATGGGTGGATTTCCTTTTTCGCCACCATTGTCTTGTTGTCCAGTTATCAGACCGTGGTCAACTGGCGCGACGAACGGCGCGAACGCGCGGAGAAACGGCTCAAAGAGCAGGGCGAACAGGGTTAACGGCGCTTTCCGCCTAACTTGAGGCGCCCTTCCACCAGGAGCGCGGCGTCTGGATCACCGCTGGGCGTGATGCGGTGGCGCTGAAGATTCACGATGTCCGCAAAATAAACCGCTTGGCCCATAACATTTTCCAGGATGATCTTCACCTCCCAGAATCGACCGCCCCGCGTGTAAGCAATGTTGAGGCGATGGTGTGAAGGCGCGGCTTCTTGTTCGGCGACATAACGCCACGACAAACCTAGCCGGGTGCTGGGTTTCAAGGACAACACCGCGCCCAGCGCGCCTGTCCAGCGCGGTGTGAACAGCGAACCGGGATCGTCGCTTAGGTCGCGATTACCCGCGTTGTTGTAGGCGAGGTTGGCGGTGAACAACAGCGGTTCGCTGGAATGGTGCATGTCGATCTCGCAGCCCCAACGGGAGAAGGCCGGGCGGTTGACGTAAACGCTGCCCAGGGTCGTGGGATTCGGTGTTCGCAGGATAAAATCCTCGCCGGAGAAACGGTAAAGGTTGGCGACGAACATTCGGCGGGGCGTCGCGTAGTTTAGCGAGATGTCAATCGTTTTTACCTGTTCGGGTTGTAAATCGGCGTTTCCGACAATGACGTTTTCGATATTCACCCGTGTTTGTATGAAATTTGGACTGTTGAAGCCTTCGGAATAAAGTCCCTTAAGCGATAGATTTTTTGAGAAATGGTGAATGACCGCAAGTCTCGGTTGTGTTTGTGATTGGGCGTGCCCCAAGTCGGTATGGCGGAATCCCGCCAGCACGCGCCACGGCCCTTGGTGCCAGTCCAGTTGGCTGAAAAACGACTGTTCATCCTGGTGACTGGGTTCCATGGTGACGACCGCCGCTCGCCCCGGATCGGTGGGTACGTTGCGGTACAAACCCGCCTCGCGGTGTTCGTATTCAAGGCCGTTGTTCAGCGCGAGACCTTGGTGAAAGAACCAGGAAAAGCGGGCGCCGAGGCGCAGACGATGGTTGTCACGGCCGCTGTTATCAAAGGTTTGGACGCCGTCATAGCGGCCCTCGAATAGGTTGGCGGTAGGGATGCTCAGGTAGAACTGGTTGTAGTCCGCATAGCCTTCTAAGGTCCATTTGTTGCCGTAAAAAACTTTGTCCGCGTGGAGAAGCCGCCCTTCGTATTGGAGTTCGGAACGGTTGGTGACCCGTGCCGGTCCGGCCAAACCCGTACTCTCTGAGCTGAAGGCGTGGGCGAGAAGGGTCAGATCCTCGTCGTAGGTGAACTTGGCCAGGATCGAGCGGGCACCTTGTTTGCGGGTAATTCGCCCCTGGGACGGGGTGTTTTCTGGGAAAAAGGGTGGTGGCTCCCTTTGTTCGAACATGGCCTCGTAACCGGCGCTGTCATGCCACTCGGCCGCGATTTGGTAGCGCCACATGCCGGGGCCCAAGTCGCCGTTTTGGTGGAACCCGAGACGGCGGCGGCGGTGGTTTCCGAGACCGGCCTGGAAGGTGGTGCTCCGTTCCTTGGCGAGCACCACGTTGATCACCGCGGCGGTGGCGTTGGTTCCGTAAAGGACCGATCCCGGGCCGCGAATGATTTCCAGGTGGCTGATCGCTTCGAGGGGGATCCCTAGCAACGGGTGGTCCCCATGGGCTGATTGCCAATAGGGAACGCCGTCCAGAAGGAAAAGCACTTTTTGGTTAAAAAATTCCGATAGGCCGCGCACCATCAAGGTGTTGGTCCCAATTTCGGTGTGAATCGGAACCAAACCGGGCACCATGCCCAGCAGTTCGACCAGATGGGTGAAGCCCATGTGGCGGTAATCGGCCACATTGATGCGCGAAACCACCGCGGGCGTACTGATCAGGTGTTCGGCGCGCACGGCGGCCACGGAAACATCAAGTTCCAATAAATCTTGCAGGTTAAGGGCGCCCGCCGCTTGGGGCGGGTCGGGAATGACGGGCGGCGAAAACAGGGCGACCATCAGAGTGAGCAGTGAAAAATGCCACATAAAGCCGATCCTTGAAAAAATGGTTGGTTTGGGGAATATGCCGAACGCGGGTGGCGACATGTCGCTCGGCAGGGCGGAGAAGTTAAGGTGAGCCTGAAAACCGCCGTGGAGACACACATGCGTTGACGGGTGATTGCCGCGAAACGCGGTTCAAGAGAATTCCAAGAAACGTGTAAACATTTACCCTTTGGGAACATCAAATGAATTCATCGATAATTATCCGTTCTCAGTTTTCTGAATTTGAACATTTCTTGTTCGGTGACGGTTTTCAAGTCCAGCATCGGCAACACCGCCAAATTAGTTAAAAATTGGCTTTGACGGGGTCGCTCTCGCGCAATGGCGCCAACTCCGCTAGACTGTGTTCTTGGCCCGTCCGACCCACCTTATTGGTTTTGCTCGGCAGGACCGCCCTTTTTTCTTTATTTCCTCGCTTTGTTCCTACCCCTTTGTCGCCATCCTTTTTGGTCTCGTCCCGGACGTTTGCCGCGTCTTGCGCCCTTAATTTGTTGATTCCTCGGAGTGATCATGTCCGACTTGTGGAAACGCCTCGAAGCAGCGTTTGAGGCTTGCCACTCAATGGAAAAAAACGAACGCACCGCCTACCTGGCCGGTCTTGAGAACGACGATCCCGAGTTGTTCCTCGAACTGTCAAAAATGCTGGAGAGTGACGAACAAGCCGCCCAGGATTCCTTTTTTGAAGGGGCCGCGGTGAATCGCATCGACCCCATCGATAACCCGGAATCCTTAATTGGTACCGAACTGGGACCCTATCGGGTATTGCGCGTGGTCGGTGAAGGCGGCATGGGTTTTGTCTTCGAAGCCGAGCAAGAGAGCCCGATTCGCCGTCGGGTCGCGCTGAAAGTCATGCGCACCAGCATCGTGAGTGAGCGGGCCAAACGTCGTTTTGATTTGGAAATTCAGACCTTGGCACGCTTGGATCACGATCACATCGCCAAGGTATTCCTGATGGGCACCACCGATCAGGGGTTGGCCTATTTCGCAATGGAATTCGTGGACGGTTTGCCCTTGGGCGACTATTGCCGCACCCATGCCTTGTCGGTTGCGGAACGCCTGCGTTTGTTTGCGCGTATTTGTCGGGCCGTCCATTACGCCCACCAGCGCGGCATTATTCACCGTGACTTGAAGCCCGCCAACATCCTCATCAAACACGAGGGCAAGTTGGTGATCCCCAAAATTATTGATTTCGGCATTGCCAAGGCGGTGGAACCGGATGAGGGGAGTGACCATAGCTTTTTGGTGGTTTCCCAGCAGTTGACCCTGCCCGGTATGGCCGTGGGTACCTTGAGTTACATGAGCCCGGAACAAACCCATGTGGATCAAAATTTGGTTGACCTGCGTTGCGATGTCTATTCGCTGGGGGTGCTGCTCTACGAGATGCTGGTGGGGGTGTTGCCCCTTGGTGAGGCGCAGTTGTCCGGCGACGCCTGGGACCAGGCCTTTAAGAACATTCGCGAGATGAAACCGCGCCGTCCGAGTCGTGCCGTGCTGCGATCCGGGAAACAGGTAGCGGAGGAGATGGGCGTCTCGCGCGAGGTTTTGGCCAAAACCTACCGTCGCGACTTGGACTGGATTGTGATGAAGGCGCTGGAGAAGGAACCGGATCGCCGCTACGGTTCCGCCAAGGCGCTGGCGGACGATTGTGATCGCTATCTGGAAAAAAGGCCCGTGGCCGCGGGGCCGCCAAGCAAACTCTACCAACTCAAACGCTTCATTCAGCGCAACAGTTTGCTGACAGCCGGGGTGGCTGTTTTGCTGCTCGGGGTGGTGGCCGGCATGTTCGGCTTGGTTTCGGGGTTGGTGCGGGCGCAACGGGCCGAGGTCCGTATTCGCGAGGAAGCGGAAACGGCACAAAAAACCATTGAACTGCTCGAGGAATTTGTCGTTTCCGCCTCGCCCGTCAATTACGGTCGTGATGTCAAAGTGCGTGACCAACTGCACGAATTCGGGCCGCGCATTGAGTCGGCGGAATGGCGCCCCGAGGTGCGTGCCTCGCTCAACTTCATCATCGGCAAGGCCTATCGCGCTGTCGGCGATCATGATCGGGCCGTCTTCCACATGGAACGGTCGGCGGCATTGCGCCGGCGTTTACTGGGACTTGACCACGTGGATACCCTGCAGGCCCAATGTGAATTGGCCTATCTCAAAAGTGAATGGGAAACGCCGGCTGCACAAATCCGGCGCTTTCGGTTGTTGCGCGACGACCTGACGCGTTACCTCGCACCGGAGCATCCCTTGGCGGTGGAAACGCGGCTGTACCTGCTGCGCGCTTATACCGCCGACGGTGCCTGGGATAAGGCCGATGCCTTATCCGTTTTACCGGCCGGCTTTGCGGCGGCCTCCTATGAGGAAGGTTTGTATTTCCAGTTGAGCGAGGTGCATGAACGTGCCTTGGTTGCTTTTGGCCGCGGGCGTTTTGAGGCATGCCGGGCTATGGCCGCCGGAGTGCCCGTCGCTGATCCCGCCGCCCTTGCCGGTCGCGCCCGCTTTCAATGGCTGTTGAACCAGGCGTTGGTGTTGCGGGCCGGGTTTTATTTGGGCGCCGTGGAGGAAGCGCGGGTTGGATTGCATGAGCTGGTTCGCCGTGCTGAACGTTGGTATGGCGTCGAGCATACCTACGCCGCGATGTTACGCATTAAACGACTTGAATTAGAAACGCTGTCCCCGGAGGAAGAACTGGATGTGGTGAGCCAGGTGATGCCACCGCTGCTGGAGTACTATCCCGCGCCCGTTCCCGTGTTTGACGCCGCCCTTGCGGTGCTGTGTCGCGGTCGCCAGGATGCCGACACCCAGGCCGCGGCCGTGGTTTGGATGGACGCTTTCTTCAAACGTTATCATCGGCAAATTCGCAATCCCGGTCTGTTCATCGATTGGTTGGCCTGCTACGCTAGGGTCCAGCACCAACGTCATCCCAGCGCGAGCGAAGCGTTAGCGGTGCTCGCCATCGATCATTTAGCGGCTGCCGATGAGGGCCAACGGGCCCGCATCACGGCAATGGGCCCGTTTTTGCCCGAGGGTGATCCTTGGCAATGTTTGGTATTGGAAGCGGGGACGGCTACGGATCCGACCCACCCGTGAGGAGCGTGAAATTGGACTGCAAGGCGAAAGGCGTCCCGGACGATGCCTGGTCCACTTATTTTGTTTGGCTGACGGAGCACGGTTGTCGTTTTCCCCACATTCAAATTGCCACCATGAAGGACGGAGAGCGCGCGCTGGTGGCCATGAAATCCTTCGACGGTAAGGATGAAATTCTGACCGTGCCGCGATCCTTGATGATCACCCCGAAAACCGTCCATGACTCGGAACTGGGCGCATTAATCGCCGAGCGCGAGGTTGAACTTCATTCCGCGCAAACCCTGCTCGCGCTGTTTGTTCTGAACGAATCGGGGCGGGAAGACAGTTTTTGGCAACCCTTCCTAAAGCGGTTACCCACCAACTACGAACATGTTCCCGCGTATTTTGACCAAAACCTGTTGGACGAATTGGTTGGGTCCTTTACCCACAAACCCATTTTGCACCGGCAAAAGATCCTGCGCCGTGAGTACGCCACGATTCGGGAAAAGCTGGGCGATGTGTACGACTGGAGCTTTGAGCAAGTGCGTTGGGCGATGACGGTGGTGAACACCCGTTGTTTTTCGCTGCCGAACGCGGAGGGCAAGGACGAGCCGGTGGTGGTCCCGCTGGCGGACATGATCAATCATGGCGAGCCGGCCAACGCCAAGTGGCGCGCTAAGGAACCGGGCGGCGATTTAGAGATTCGCGCGCGTGGCCCCTTGGCCGCGGGTCGCCAAATCAAGATTAGCTACGGCCACAAAACCAAGGGCCGCTTCTTTGCCAGCTACGGCTTTTTCGATCTCAACAACGATCGTTGGCAGGCCGCCATTTCAATTGCCGCGACCAAAGACGACCCCTGTGAAGCCAAGAAAAATGCATTCCTCAAGCGGCAGCAAGGCCCCTTTTTTTCGCTGCATTTCCGCCGTTATGAAAAGCTGGGCCGTGCCCTGAAGGCGCAGCGGTGTCTGTTGATTGATTGGAACAACACCTTGGAGCAGCGGCTGGTGAAGGCCGGCAAAATCGTTTCCCAAGAAAACGAGCGCCAGGTCATGTTGATGACCGCCAAACGATGTCGTGACGCCTTGGCGGAATTCCCCCATGACCTGGAGTCGGACCGCCGCTTGTTGTTGGATGAAACACGGATGGCCGCGTTGGAACCCCACGTGCATTCGATTGTGCAGTTGCGATGTTCCGAGAAGCAGGTGCTCCACCGTGTCGCGGCCTTCGCGGAAAGCATCGCCGATTTGTTGGAGGGCAGCGCGGAGGAAGTACTGGAAGTGCTGGTCAAACCCGACTCGGTCGAGGCCTGGCCGCCGGCCTTGCGTCGTTGGTTCCAAAGTTGGTCGGAAGATATGGTGCCGGTCCTGTTTACGGAAAGCGGCGCCCGCCGCATGGAAGCGATGGACACCCGCCCGATGTTGGGTGAGGATTGACGGCACCGGCCGCCGGTGGACCAGATTCGGATTTTTAAAAGCGTTGTATCTACGACACGATCCCTGGTGCTTTTTGCACCTGCTGGGTAAGAGGACACACTTTTTTGACCTGTCTTTAACAGTATGACAGGGGCTGTCCTGTGGGCCTTGTTACACTCAAGGTGATCGATTGAACGATCCTCTTTTCTATATCGGCCGGTTTTTTATCGGCGCCATTCGGCGTACCTTTGTTTGCCGGCTTCTCCGTTTTGACGTTTTCACCCTTCACAGGAGAGGTAATCCGATGCAACGAACCCTATTTCTTCAGACCTGCATCCTTGCCCTTAACGTCCTTTCTCTTTTTCCCTTACACGCATACCAAGAAACCGTGGTGACCCGCGTCGCCGCGCGCGAGTTACCCACCCAGCGGGAGGAGATCGAACCGCTTTCATCCGATGCCGACCAAATCGGGTTGCGTACCGGGATTCCCTACACCCACATCAACGAGTTCACCGGCAAACTCAACATCACCCTGGAAGCCGTCGGCGTTCCCGGCCTGAGCCTGACCCCAATCTACAAAACACCGGAGGAGCCTTACTGTCGCAACAGCTCCGACTTTCAGCTTTGCCAACTCTCCGGTACGCCCGACAGCCATAACCTCGGCCTCGGTTGGAGTTTTAACCTGGGTTACATCGTCGCCCGTAACCGCGTGATCAGCAGCGCTTTTGCCGATTGGGAACGGGTGCGTTTTGTCGATTCGGCCGGCAATGCCGCGGTTTTCGGTCGCGACGCTTTGTTCCAAAAGGGGCCTTTCGACGGCGGCGCACGGGACGCCTGCGATACCTTCGGCTGTCTACCTGAGCAGGCCGATGTGCATTTCATTGACCGGAGCTTGCGCCGCATCACGCGGCGATGGCGCGACGACGGCACCTTGCTCCAGGGTTTTTCCCAAAATAATTACTTCCTCAAAGAACCCAACGGTCAGGTCACCGAGTTTTTGGCGCAACGGCGCGTTACCGATGAAGCCAATCGTTCGGCCGTGCGCTTTTACCCGATTCGCATTACCCAACCCAACGGCCGTTTCCTGACCGTGACTTATGTCGGTGGCTTGGATGCCGACGGGACGGTTCCCGAGCCGGCGCGCATCGCCTCGCTGGTCGACCAAGACGGGCGTCGCCTCGTCATTGATTACCACGGACCCGAAAGCGCCTACCAAGGCCTGCCGGAAAAAGTCG
>NZ_JAFREP010000104.1 GCF_017377855.1 Acanthopleuribacter pedis | reverse complement strand
TGGGGTGAAGTCGTAACAAGGTAGCTGTAGGAGAACCTGCGGCTGGATCACCTCCTTTCTAAGGAGTAGACACGACGCAAGTCGATGTCAAGGTCGATAGACGGTAACAGGCCTCGTTAAAACTGTTGCAACAAACGTCTTTCTCTCTTCCGTTTTCAACTTTGAGTTAATGGGGGCTTATAGCTCAGTTGGTTAGAGCGCACGCCTGATAAGCGTGAGGTCCCAGGTTCAAATCCTGGTAAGCCCACTTTTACTTTGGGGAATTAGCTCAGTTGGGAGAGCGCCTGCTTTGCACGCAGGAGGTCAGCGGTTCGAACCCGCTATTCTCCATTTTTTTGTGTCTTGTTTTAGCGAGATGTTCTTTGACAATTGAATCAAGAGATTAGCAAAAATGCGTTTGCGCGAAGGTTTGATCCGAGTGATCGGTCTCGCGCAGATGAAGGTTAAGTTATTAAGAGCACAGGGTGGATGCCTTGGCCGTAGTAGGCGATGAAGGACGTGGTAAGCTGC
>NZ_JAFREP010000103.1 GCF_017377855.1 Acanthopleuribacter pedis | reverse complement strand
AAAGTGCAGGATACGCAGATCGAATACAAGATCGCCGTCACCCTCGCCCCCTCTACCGAACGATTGAACATGAAGTTTTTTCTGCCCAACACCAGTTGGCGCAGCGCTCGCTCCGCTGGATTGTTGTGTTCGCCCTGCCAAGGGGGATGATTTCAGTGGGTTCAAATCCCACCCGGGTAACTGACGCTCCGCCCGGAAGCACTTTGGAGCAGTTCAGGAGGCAACGAATGGGCTGAAGTATTCAAAGAAAAGGCTCTTTCAGAGAGTCAGCGACTGTACAGGCCGTAGCGTGCAGCGAACACCGAGCAGGCCCCGAAAAGGCTTTGCGGTAGCCGACCCGCCATAATAACGGGGAAGGCCGATGTCCACGGAGCACCGAGCGTATTGGGCCGTGGGTGCCGCCGGGGTAGTGGTGACAGCATGTACAGGAGAGGAATTATTCTCAACAGGGGAAGTCTATCGGAGACTGGAAACGGTGGCGCCGTCCAAAAACAGTGGGTCCGTGAGGGCCGGACACTGGCTCTGGTAGATGGCGGATGGGTCCGTAGTACCGCGGAGA
>NZ_JAFREP010000102.1 GCF_017377855.1 Acanthopleuribacter pedis | reverse complement strand
ATATGGAAGTAAACCCGTCTTACAGCCGCTTTAGCATCCCTCTTCTTCCTGAATCCGTATTGTTCCGGCAAAAGATCGGCCTCGAATATCGGCTCCAGGATCAGCAGGGCTGCCTGTTGGACGACGCGGTCCCGTACACACGGGATCGACAAAGGGCGTAGCTTCCCGTTTGATTTGGGAATCCACACCCTACGGAGGGGCTCCGGTCCGTAGTGTCCAGACTGAAGCTCCTCTCTCAGCTTTCCCAGCCAGCTACCCAGCCCTTGGTTTTCAATTGCCTCGAATGTTACACCGTCAATGCCCGCGCTGCCTTTGTTTCGGCGACACTTGGCGTAGGCATGCAACAGAACATCCGTTCGGCAAACTTTATCCCACAGACTGTAAAACCGGAATTTGGGTTCAGCCTTAGCTTTCACATGTAGCGTTTTCTGCAATTTCCCAACTGTGATTTGTGGAGTTGGTAGACGCATTGTCAATCTCCTTTAGCTGTCATCGCTTCCTTCGCTTATCTCGGATCAGGGTCCCTTCCCTCCATCAGAATTACCCGATCTCCGCGGTACTACGGACCCATCCGCCATCTACCAGAG
>NZ_JAFREP010000101.1 GCF_017377855.1 Acanthopleuribacter pedis | reverse complement strand
GTAAGCCTACCAACGAGGGTTCAGACGCAAAGCGTCGAGACGGCTACACTTCCTGGAAAAGGTTCAGGAGGTTGCTTTGGGAAAGCTAAGAATCGAGCCAAAACAGAAATCGCCGGGTTTCATTCGTCTCCAGGTCGAACCCGATGAAGCAGCGCAGATGCCCGAATACCCAAAACCGGAGACCCGCGAGGCCTCGATTAAACTCGTCACCAAGCATGGCACGGCGCTCCATCTCAGCCGTGACATCTCGCTGAAACAGGTTGCTCGGCTGGTGCGCATGCTTGATGGGCGGTGGCCATGATTTGGGATCAGCGGGTCGAGGTCCACGTTTTTAACCAACCCACCGACATGCGAAAATCTCATGACGGGCTCGCCGCCGTGTGCCGCAACGTCATGGGCCACAACCCCTTGTCCGGCCAGGTTTTCGTGTTTATGAATAAGCGACGAGATCGGGTCAAAGCGCTCTTCTGGGATGGATCGGGGCTATGTCTTTACTATAAACGTCTCGAAGCCGGCCAATTCACCAACCTCTGGCGGCGGGATAGCCCGTCTCGGCTTTCAACAATGGAACTACGGTTGATCCTTGAGGGCGC
>NZ_JAFREP010000100.1 GCF_017377855.1 Acanthopleuribacter pedis | reverse complement strand
TTATCCGCTGGAAGTATCGCGCAAAAAAATGCGGCTGTCGCGTAACGGCCCCCGGCCCAACAACCTTGGTTGACGGCGGCCAATACGGCGTAAATCTCGCTGTTGAACTGGTGGTTCGAAAGTTTCAGGATCAACTCCCTTGGGAGCGGCAAGTCAAGGCGCTTCAACGAGACGGTTTACGAATGGCCGGTTCGACCATGTGGAACCAAACCCGGCACGTCGCCAATCTCTTAGAAGACGTGTACGAGGCGTTACGTCGCGATATCGAGCTTGGGTTTCACCGCCATGCCGACGAAACCAGGTGGCGGGTGCTCGAAGGCGTTGAAAACCAGCAGCAGTTTGCCTGGCTGTTTCGGAACGAAAACCATGCCTACTTCACCATTGAAGATACGCGAAGCGGGAAAGTTCCACTCCGGGTCATGGGCGATGCGGCCGGCGCCCTCGTAGCCGATGATTATGGGGGATACAACGCGCTTGTTGCGAAGAATGAACTTTTACGCATTCAGTGTTGGTCACACACGCGGCGCTATTTTACTGATATTCAGCATTTAGAACCGGACATTAAAACCTACTTAGACCTCGTTGCAAAGCTTTACCTAAAGGACCGCGAATTCAAGGCCGGCCCGGTGCAAACACCGGCGCATCGCCGTGCCCTTTGTGGTCCGGTCATCGAGGAAATCGATGCCTGGCGCAAACGGCAGCGTTGCCTCCCCAAATCCCCGATGGGAAAAGCTTTGGGGTACATGAACGACAATTGGGCGGGCTTAACCGCCTTTCTGGATGACCCCGATCTGCCGCTGG
>NZ_JAFREP010000099.1 GCF_017377855.1 Acanthopleuribacter pedis | reverse complement strand
TCTGGGATGGATCGGGGCTATGTCTTTACTATAAACGTCTCGAAGCCGGCCAATTCACCAACCTCTGGCGGCGGGATAGCCCGTCTCGGCTTTCAACAATGGAACTACGGTTGATCCTTGAGGGCGCCCGGCTAGAGGGCAAGCTTCCGCTTACACCGGCTGAATTTAAATTGTAAAAAAACAAACAAAGCGCTAGATCAAAAAGACTTAATTCTGTTTTTGTGATAACATAGCCGCATGTTTAAAGATCACACCCTCGATTACATTCTCAGCGATCCCAAGCTTGGCCGCCCCGTTTTTCGCGGCCTTGAAAAGGAGATTTTGCAACTTCGCAAAGCGCTTGCAAACGCCCGTGGATACGATGGTGAAACCGGCTATCTCGAAGGAATTGAAGAGATACTCATCGAGAAGCAGGCCGAGGTTGACCGGCTCAAAAAGAAGCTTTACGGCCGATCTTCAGACAAAGCAAAGGGTGGTGATTCAGAGGGTGGCGACCCAGATTCCAAGAGCAGCGGCGCCGGCAAGCGAAAAAAGCCGGCCGACAGCGGCCGCGGCCAGGTTGGACAAGACCTTCCCTTGGCCGAGGAAGAATATCGTTTGGAGGATCAGCCCAAGTGCGGGTGCGGGCTTGAAAGTCCATTAAAGAAAGTCAAGCAAGCAGAGATCACCCATGTGGTGGATTATGTACCGGCTAAGTTTATTAATCGCAAGATTATCCGCTGGAAGTATCGCGCAAAAAAATGCGGCTGTCGCGTAACGGCCCCCGGCCCAACAACCTTGGTTGACGGCGGCCAATACGGCGTAAATCTCGCTGTTGAACTGGTGGTTCGAAAGTTTCAGGATCAACTCCCTTGGGAGCGGCAAGTCAAGGCGCTTCAACGAGACGGTTTACGAATGGCCGGTTCGACCATGTGGAACCAAACCCGGCACGTCGCCAATC
>NZ_JAFREP010000098.1 GCF_017377855.1 Acanthopleuribacter pedis | reverse complement strand
CCGGCCGAACGGCGAAGAGGCGAGCATCAGGCAGATATATCGTGAAGATTCAAATTTTCGCGCCTGGCTACAAATCAAACCGCTAGCCCATTTTCCTATCGTTTTGGTTCTTAACTTAACGGCATTGAGCAAATGGTGCAGCGTTCGAGCTGGGGTGACTTTCCAAGGAGTGCCAAGCAGCATCACTGATTTCTAGGTTAATATTTTTAGGTGTAAAGGTCGATTTTAAGAAAGGGAGAACAACCGACTTGAAATATGGAGAACCATCTTTATTCAATTCTGGAGCCCAGTCGTAGACATCGTGCCATTTGTTGTAAACATATCCCTCAAGAACGATTGGTGCATTCGGTTTTTCTTTTGACGCTTTGAAACTAACCCAAGTGTCAAGATTAGAACTTCCTGCCGCCCAGAAGAATTCATTAAAAGGTTCTCTATCTTGCATTAAAATTGGGCTGCTTGTTGGGTTAGTTTTGTAGTGGTCTTCTTTGAAGGTGCTGTTGAATTTGTATAAACCATAAGCATTCTCGATGATGGTTTTCATGTTTTTATGATATGCATTTGTGGCCTTTTTCTCATTCAAGACCCATGAAGGACTGAAGTATTTTGCTCTTCGCGTTCTGCCGTCAGACAGGGTTTCTGCTGGCGCTGTTCCTGAAAGATAAAGCTCTAGATGTTCTGAGGCTAATTGAGTCCAAGGTACCATACGACCCGATGCTACTATTCTCCATCCAAGGTCTTCGATAAAATCAGGAGAATAACCCTCGTGGATAATCCCTACATGAGCGGGTATAGGCAGAAATCTTCTAAACCTTCCTCCAAAAACTACGCGGCCGAGCTCCCTGCTGAGATACAGATCTACTTCTTCTTGTGATTTCCCCGAAATTCTTTCATGATCCCTTGAAAAACCTGGAGAAAGGATGCCGGGATATTCATAGGTTGCAGAAGAATACGTAAAGCCTTTGCCTTCTATCGCGTTTTGATACTCCTTGTCCGATATGTAAATCCAGCCTCGCGATCCGTTGTCAATATTTATATATTGATAGATTTTGTTTTGCAACCCATCAGGGTCCCAAAACATCATCGGGTTGCCTGCGGCAAACGCGTAAGGTCAATGCCGTTAAGTTAAGAACCAAAACGATAGGAAAATGGGCTAGCGGTTTGATTTGTAGCCAGGCGCGAAAATTTGAATCTTCACGATATATCTGCCTGATGCTCGCCTCTTCGCCGTTCGGCCG
>NZ_JAFREP010000097.1 GCF_017377855.1 Acanthopleuribacter pedis | reverse complement strand
GAAATCGATGCCTGGCGCAAACGGCAGCGTTGCCTCCCCAAATCCCCGATGGGAAAAGCTTTGGGGTACATGAACGACAATTGGGCGGGCTTAACCGCCTTTCTGGATGACCCCGATCTGCCGCTGGGTAGAGTCGGGATGTGGCGCGGTGCTCGGCAGGGATACCGAACCCGTTTCCACACCCCGCTCATCGAACCGTACGTGCGCTACTAACGCATACGGCTCTCATCCGGGATCTCATGTCTTCGCTCTCGGCACGTCGGCCATTCGTCTCGGCAGCTTATAGAGGCCAAGCTTCCCGTAAAGAAGCTCGTCCGGGTATAGGCGATATCCCGATTTGCCTCGCTGCTTGTGCTTCGTGACCAACCAGCGTCGTAGCCTTTTCTCGGTGTATTGGCGAACGATGTCGTAGCACTTGATGACCGGACCTTGGTTGAAGTAATTCACCCAACCCCGTAAGATCGCGTTGATCTCCGCCACGCGCTTTTCCACCGTTGACGTCAGCCACCTTCGCGAAGTCTCGTCGTGAATTTTCTTCACGAGCCGCTGTAGGGCTTTCTTGGAAGGCTTGGTACCAAAATATGGTTTCCCTTTCTTGTTGTACGCCAACCCGAATGTGTATCCGAGGAAGTCGAAACTTTCCACGGGAGTCATTACCGTTTTTGTCTTTTCTCGGTTTACTTCAAGTCCAATGCACTTTATCAGCCGTTCCATCTGTTCCCTCGCTTTTGAGCCGGAGCCCGGTTTGCAGCAGATCACCAGATCGTCGGCGTAGTTCACGATTTGAGCATTAAACATACGAGCAAAGCCGAACTTCTTCCAGGCAAGCAAGAACCGCCTGAAATAAAGATTCGACAGCAACGGCGAGATGACCCCACCCTGGGGGACGCCGCGACGGAGCTTCTTCGCCTCCGCCGTCCTCGTTTTCCCCCGGCGGGTCTTTTCCACAACCGGCACCTCAAGAATTCGCTTGATAAGGCTTAGAACCTTCCCATCCGATATTCTTCGCGCGACACACTTCATGAGTCGCCCATGAGGAATGGTCGTGAAATAGTCTTTCAGGTCGGCATCGACAACTTCCTTCCGCCCAAATTCGGTGATATGGAAGTAAACCCGTCTTACAGCCGCTTTAGCATCCCTCTTCTTCCTGAATCCGTATTGTTCCGGCAAAAGATCGGCCTCGAATATCGGCTCCAGGATCAGCAGGGCTGCCTGTTGGACGACGCGGTCCCGTACACACGGGATCGACAAAGGGCGCAGCTTCCCGTTTGATTTGGGAATCCACACCCTACGGAGGGGCTCCGGTCCGTAGTGTCCGGTCA
>NZ_JAFREP010000096.1 GCF_017377855.1 Acanthopleuribacter pedis | reverse complement strand
GCATGGTCACCTTCAACACCGCCAAACTCACCCAGCATCTCGCCGAGGGCGACAACGCCGCCGAACTGCGCCGCAAGGGGTACCTGCACCTGAAGTGGCAGTACGAAATCACCAAAAACTACCGCGTTATCGAAAAAGACGAGGTCGCCTTTTTGGTGGTTTACCAGCAGGCGCCGACCCGTTACCGCGACGGCAACCGCACCCTCGGCGCCCTTGACCTGTTGAGCCGCACCCCTGAGTTTCAGCACACCGACGTACCCGTGCCGGGGATTGACCCGCGCTTGGACCTTTCGCCCTCGCGCCGCTACGCCTGGGATTATGCGTTGGGGACCGGTTTGTACGGGGTCGGCATGCTCGATGCGCAACGGTTGTACGCCTCGGTGCCGATTTGGTGGCGGCCCGCGCTGCTTCCCAAGGATCCCGGCGCCATCGGCGACAACACCAAACCCCTCATTCAATTACAGTTAGAGCATCCAGGCGTGTTTCAGGTCCAGGGCGAGCTGAATGAGGCATTGGATCAAGCCGCTTTTTACAGCGATCCTTTTTCGAGCTTTAACTTCAGCGACGACGGCGGCACCGCCGAATGGCGCTTGAACCACATGGGCAACGTGGTGTACCGCGTCGTGGGGCAACGGAAGTTCCCCGACCTGTTCGAAACCTTCAAACAACTCAACCAGGGCTTGACCCTCGCCGCTGAGAAACCCGTCGGCACCATGTCCGGCGTGGATCAGCGCATCATGTATCCCGTTGTGCGCGAGGCCGGTAGCACCGAGGCGCCCGGTTCTTTGTTCACCGCGTTAAGGGAGCACGTGCGCAAGGACAAACCATGGGAGAACCAGTACTGGGCCAACGGCAGAGACGCCGCGCGTTACCCGAACCGAATCATTGACGAACCCAATGATGCGGGCGCCGCGCGTCAGGTGCAGCGGACCTACCGGCAATTGCCGCAAGGCGTGGTGATCAACAGCCAACGGGAGAACGGGCTCGAGATTGACTATACCTATGACGACGCGGGATACCTCACCGCCGCCGTGGTGAAGGCACCGGCCGAAACCCGTACCACCTTGTACCAATGGGAAGCGCTCGAGGATGGTGAGGGCAAAACCGTGGCGCTGGGTGATTTCACCCTCAAACGATTGAAGCGGGTGGCGCAAAGCCTGGGCGGCGGAAACGACCAACGCTTGCTGGAACTGACCTATGCCGCCGCCGACCACATCGCCGTCAGCCAGGTGAATTACGACCTGTGCGACAAAGCCGTGACACCGACCTTCGATGACACAAGCGGGCGCGTTTCCGCCGTGTCCGTGGCGGACTGCGACACCTTCACGCCGTCCGTTTCCTTCGCCGCGGTTGACGGTTTGTGGCTGAGCTCGGGGTGGTCACCGGGCGGTGATTTTGCATTCACCACCACCTGGACCCGCCAGGGTTTGACCGCCGTGCAGGTTCCCGGCGAGGCCGCGGTTGTTACCGAATTGCCGCGCTTTGATTGGTT
>NZ_JAFREP010000008.1 GCF_017377855.1 Acanthopleuribacter pedis | reverse complement strand
TTCTGAGCCAGGATCAAACTCTCATGTTGATGCCTGTTGTTTGTTTCAAGAACAAACGAAACTGACTAGGTTCATTACCAACCTCGTGTCGGTAATGACGTGTTTCTCTTCCATTTTCAACTTTCAACCAACTCGGCGTTGTGTGCCGCCGACAAGATGCAGATTCTAGGGACTCTCCTCCAAACTGTCAAACCCTTTTTTGAACTTTTTCTCACATTTCTCTCAAACAGCTCGTATAAAACATCTTAGCTTTTGCTCGACTTTTCACACGCCCCTTGCCCCCCAATTCCCCCCATGGTTACCCATATATAGAAAGAACCGAGCCTCGCCCCCGGTCGCCCCGGCCATCCCCTATACATTAATTTATTACTCGTACCGGTAAGCGGTAAAAAGGCCGCCACCCGGTCGCCAAAAACAACAACCTGGACAAACACCGAACAGAAAGGTGACGGGATCCCGACAGCCAAGCGCAAAAAAATGAACAGGTTCAACCCGAAACCCTATATACCGCAGGGCTGAATTCGCTTTTGAACTCATTTTTTTTATGGTTTAATAAGCCCGTTTGACGTGGCGTAGCCATGTCTTTTCGCAAGAACACAACCCCACCAATGCGTTTTTTCAGTGTTCTTTTTAGCAATTCGGTTGCCTCCAGTCTGGTTTTGTTTGGGCAGCCACTTTTAAGCTTTTAGGAGAATACCCCCTATGGGCGATTTCAAAATTTCGAAGGGATACACCGTCCCGGCCAAGGGAGAGGCGGCCGAAGAAATCACTGATGCAAAACACCCACCATTCGTAGGTGTTTGCCCCAATGATTTCCGCGGACTGAAACCCAAATTAGCCGTGGCGGTCAACGACGAAGTCAAAGTCGGTTCGCCACTTTTTTTTGATAAGAAAAACCCCGAACTCGTTTTTCTTTCCCCAGCCGGCGGTCGTGTCACCGCAATCAACTACGGCCCACGTCGGGTCATCGAAGAGATCATCATTGCCACCAATGACACCTATGAACACGAGATCTTCGAGAAACACACACCGGCCCAAATTTCCAAAGTCACGCGCGAGACGCTGATCCAAAAGTTGCTCGCCGGTGGTGTTTGGCCCTACCTGCGTCGACGACCGTACAACAAAATCGCCGACTACAACGTCCAGCCGAAGGGCATTTTCGTCAACTGTATGGCGACGGCCCCACTCGCGCCCCAACCATCCTACTTCTTGGCCGATAACAAGGCCGATTTTGAAGCAGGCGTGGAAGCGCTCAAAGTATTGTGCGACAAGGTTCACGTGGTCACCGACGGCAACGACGGCAAAGCCGAACTGTTCCGCGGCGTCCAGGGCGTGCAGCAACACCGCTTCACGGGGAAACACCCCGCCGGTCTGGTGGGCACCCACATCACCCACATCGATCCGCTCAACAAAGGGGAAACGGTTTGGGTCATCGACGCCGCGAATTTGGTGATGATCGGTCGCTTCTTGACCAGCGGTCGTTACCCCATCGAACGGACGGTTGCGCTTGCGGGCAACGGCCTGACCAAAACCGGTTACGTACGCACCCAAGTCGGTGCCAAGCTTGCAGACTTGACCGAGGGTCGTCTCGCGGGCGGCGAAAACCGCTTCATCAGCGGTGACATGTTGTCCGGCAACCAACGCGCGGCGGAACGCCCAATCGGTTTTTACGACACGCTTGCCACGGTTCTCCCCGAGGGTCGCGAACAACACTTCCTAGGTTGGATGAACCCCGGCTTCTCGTTGCCCAGCTTCACGCGGGCATTTGTTTCCGGCTTTTTACCCGGCAAATACAACCTGAACACCAACATCAACGGCGGCCGACGTGCGATTGTCGTTTCCGGCAACTACGACTCGGTGGTCGCGCTTGACATCCACGCCGAATTTCTCGTCAAGGCCACCCTGGCCAACGATATCGAGCAAATGGAACAGCTCGGTATTTTGGAATGCGACCCCGAAGACTTCGGTCTCGCGACCTATGTGTGCCCCTCCAAAACCGAGGTTAGCCGCATCATTGCCGAGGGCCTTGAGCTGATGGAAAAGGAAGGTTAAACAAGTGCAATTCTTAAAAGATCTTCTTCACAAGCACGAACACCACTTCATGAAGGGCGGCAAGCTCGAAAAGTTTTACCCCCTTTACGAAGCCAAAGAAAGTTTCCTATTTACACCCCGCAACGTCACCGACACCACGGTGCACGTGCGTGACGCCCTGGATTCCAAGCGTTTGATGATCACGGTTGTGGTCGCCATGCTGCCCTGTGTGTTGTTCGGTGCCTACAACGTGGGTTTCCAAGAAGCCAAAGCGGCGGGTGAAACCATCACCGACATCCAGATGTTCATCAACGGCATGATCACCATCTTGCCGATCATCATCACCAGCTACGCGGTCGGCGGCATCTGGGAAGTTCTGTTCGCGGTCACCCGCGGCCACGAAATCAACGAAGGTTTCTTGGTTACCGGCTTGCTGTTCCCGCTCACCCTCCCGCCCTCCATCCCCCTGTGGCAGGTCGCCATGGGTATTTCCTTCGGCGTCGTCGTCGGTAAGGAAATCTTTGGGGGTACCGGAATGAACGTGCTCAACCCGGCGCTGACGGCGCGGGCGTTGCTGTACTTCTCTTACCCGGTTCAAATCTCCGGTGACAAAGTGTGGATCCTGACCAACCCCGACAAAGTGGTCGACGGCTTCAGCGGCGCCACGGCGCTTTCCGTTGCCGCGGGCACGGTGCCCGGTGCTGACGCCGGCGAAGCACTCAAAAGCTTCAGCTATAGCAGCTTCGATACCGCCAGCCTCTTTTTCGGTCTGGTCCCCGGCAGCATCGGTGAAACATCGGCGCTCTGGATCCTGGTCGGCGCGGCCCTGCTTATATTACTCGGGGTCGGCAGTTGGAAAATCATGGCGGCCGTTCTCCTGGGCGCGGCAGTCACCGCATTTGGCTTGAACTTGATCGCAAGCGAAAGTTTGCCGGGCATCTTGACGCTCTCCCCAACCGATCACATCCTCGCGGGTGGTCTGTTATTCGGCGCCGTGTTCATGGCAACCGACCCGGTCAGTGCCGCGCGCACCGAAATGGGCAAATGGATTTACGGCATCTTGATCGGTGTTCTGACCGTGTTGATTCGCGTGTGGAACCCGGCATATCCCGAAGGCGCCATGCTCGCCATTTTGTTCATGAACATCTTCGCCCCGGTGATCGATCACTACGTGGTGCAAGGCAACGTAAAAAGGAGATTGAGCCGTGTCAGCTAAAAAAGGAGCGGGTTACACCTACGCATTCGCCATGGGCCTCTGTCTCGTTTGCAGCATCGGCCTTTCACTCGCCTACACGGTGCTCAAACCGATGCAGGCCGACAACGTCCGCTTGGACATTGTTCAAAACTTGTTCAGCGCGGTCGGCTACACGCCCGACCAGATCGCCGAATTGAAACCGGCCGAGGTGCTGTCGAAGTTCGAGTCCGACTTTGAAGTAAAAGTCTTGGACAAGGACAACAACGAAGCCGACACCGCCTTCATGAAAAAAGAACTGTTGGGCCTGGGTTACACCGAGGAAGCGTTGGCGAAAGAAAACGCGGCCTCCATGATGAACCTTTTCAACCGTAAGG
Organism: Acanthopleuribacter pedis; assembly: GCF_017377855.1. GTDB lineage: Bacteria > Acidobacteriota > Holophagae > Acanthopleuribacterales > Acanthopleuribacteraceae > Acanthopleuribacter > Acanthopleuribacter pedis. The sequence goes on along the minus strand of NZ_JAFREP010000008.1, from coordinate 386,254 downwards.
TTAAGTTGCTGGCCCGCAAAGCGGACAAGAAGCTGGAAGAATACGATCCCGGCTACAAAGCCCTGTACGTGTACCAACCCGGCGGCACCATTGAAGCCTATGTTGTGCCCATCCAAGGCAACGGCCTGTGGGACATCATCAAAGGTTACATCGCCCTCGAGTTGGACCTGAACACGGTCAAAGGGATCAGCTTCTACGAGCACGCCGAAACGCCCGGCCTGGGCGCGCGCATTACCGAAGATTGGTTCAAACAGAACTACGTCGGCAAGCACATCCTGGGCAACGCGGGCGAATTGGTGTCCATCACCATCGCCAAGGGTAAGGTTGCCGATTCGGTTCCCGAATCCAAACACGACCACTGGGTTGACGGCATCAGCGGTGCCACGCTGACCACCAAAGGCATCAACCAATTCTTGTACGCCGATCTGCAGAAGTACGAGCCGTACTTCAAGACGCTGAGAAACTAAGAGAGGAGCGGTCATGAGTGTTGCGGAGGCCACAGCGGCCCCAGTCAAAAAAACCGAATTGTTCGGTAAAAAAGAGCGACAAATTGTCAAAGATCCCCTCTGGGACAACAACCCCATCACCCTTCAGGTTTTGGGGATTTGCTCAGCGTTGGCGGTAACAACCAGCTTGCAGCCGACGGCGGTTATGTGTGTTGCCTTGACGGCGGTTTTGACGGGTTCCAACGTCATCATCAGCCTGATGCGTAACTTCATCCCCGGCAAAATACGCATCATCGTCATGTTGTCGGTTATTTCATCCCTGGTTATCTTGGTTGACCAAACCCTGAAGGCCTTTGCCTACGGCATGAGTAAAGAACTTTCTGTATTCGTCTCCTTGATCATCACGAACTGCATCGTCATGGGTCGCGCCGAGGCGTTTGCCATGGCCAACAAACCCTGGCCCTCCTTCTTGGATGGTTTGGGCAACTCGCTCGGCTACAGCGTCATCCTGCTGATGGTCGGCTTCGGTCGCGAATTGCTCGGTAGCGGCAAAGTGTTCGGCATCCAAGTGGTGCCCCAAGCTTTGTACGAAATGGGTTACGTCGACATGGGTTTGATGATCACGCCCCCGGGCGCCTTCATCCTGCTTGGTTTCATCATTTGGATCCAACGCGAAACCTCGAAGCATTACGAAGATTAAGGTAGGCCGAACATGGAAGAGTTATTTAGCATTGCTACCAAAGCCATCTTCATCGAGAACATCTTGCTGGCCAACTTCCTCGGCATGTGTTCTTTCCTGGCTTGTTCAAAAAAGATTGAAACGGCGGTGGGTCTCGGCTTCGCGGTTATGTTCGTACTGGTCGTAACCACCCCGGTTAACTGGATCATCACCGAGTTCATGCTCAAAGACGGCGCCTTGGCGTGGTTGGGCATGCCCACCATCGACCTCAGCTTCTTGCAGTTGATCTGCTACATCGCCATCATCGCGGCGATGGTGCAGTTGGTCGAAATGATCCTCGACAAATTCTCACCCACCCTCTACAACGCATTGGGCATCTTCCTGCCCTTGATCGCGGTTAACTGTGCCATTTTGGGTACCTCCCTTTTCATGAATACCAAGGGTTACGGTTTCGTAGAGAGCACTGTCTTCGGTTTGACGTCTGGTATCGGCTGGCTCCTCGCCATCGTCGGTATGGCCGCCATCCGTACCAAACTTCAATACTCCAGTCTTCCCCCGGGTCTGCGCGGCTTGGGCATCACCATGATCATTACGGGGCTGATGGCCATTGGGTTCATGAGCTTTATCGGGATCAACATCTAGGAGGAAATCGTGGAAATCGTATTTCTTAGTGTAATCGTCTTCTCGATTGTGATCCTCACGTTGGTCACCATCTTGAACATCGCCGAAAAGAAGTTGCTGCCCCAAGGGGAAGTCCAAATTCTGATTAACGGCGATGCTGAAAAAAGCCCGACGGTTTCACCCGGCGGCACCTTGCTGGGCGCGCTCAGCAACGCCAAGGTTTTTCTGCCCTCCGCTTGCGGCGGCGGCGGAACCTGCGCCATGTGCAAATGTCAGGTACTTGAGGGCGGCGGCGACATCCTGCCGACCGAACTCACCCACATCACCCGTAAAGAAGCCAAGGAGCAATGGCGCTTGGCCTGTCAGGTGAAAGTTAAACAGGACATGAAGATCCATGTTCCAGAAGAAGTGTTCTCGATTCAGAAGTTCAACGCCACGGTACGTTCGAACGACAACGTCGCGACCTTCATCAAGGAATTCGTGCTTGATTTGGACGACGGTAAAGAACTGGATTTCGAAGCCGGCGGTTACATCCAAATCGACATTCCCGCTTACAACAACCTGAAATACAAAGACTTTGCCATCCAAGACGAGTACCACGAGGATTGGGACAAGTACAACATGTGGCGCTACATCGCCAACAACCCGGAAGACTGCTTCCGCGCTTACTCCATGGCCAACCACCCCGCCGAGGGCAACATGGTTATGTTGAACGTGCGGATTGCGTCACCACCCCCGGGCCGCGACGACATTCCGCCAGGTATTGCTTCTTCTTACATCTTCAACCTCAAACCCGGCGACAAGGTCGTGGTCAGTGGTCCTTACGGTGAGTTCTTCGCCAAGGACACGGATCGCGAAATGGTGTACATCGGTGGTGGTGCCGGTATGGCCCCGATGCGGAGCCACATCTTCGACCTGTTTCACACCAGAGACACCAAGCGCAAGGTTAGCTTCTGGTACGGCGCCCGCTCCAAGCGTGAAATGTTCTACGACGACGACTTCAAAAGCATCGTCGACAAATGGGACAACTTCTCCTACAACGTGGGCCTGTCCGACCCCAAACCTGAAGACAACTGGGATGGTTACACCGGTTTCATTCACCAAGTTGTTTATGACAACTACCTGAAAGATCACCCGGATCCCACCGAGATTGAGTACTACCTCTGTGGTCCACCCATGATGATCTCCTCGGTCAACAAAATGTTGTTCGACCTTGGCGTAGAAAAGGAAATGATCGCGTACGATGAATTCTAAAATGAATCCACCCAATTCGCGGCAAAAGCACCAACCTCGGTTGGTGCTTTTTTTGTTGCCGCTTGTGTTTCTGCTGTCCCATTGTGGCCGTCAAACCGAGGTGCTGCACTTCAACGGTCAAACAATGGGTACCTTCTATTCGGTTAAGGTGATTACCGATAACCCTTCCGCCCACAAGGACCTCTCGAGTGAGATTCAGAAGACGCTGGACCGCGTCGACCACTTGATGTCTCACTGGAAAGAATCGAGTGAAGTTTCGCGATTCAACCGGCTCCACCCCGACGCGGCGATCACGCTTTCGGCGGAAACGGCGGTTGTTGTTCAAGCAGCGCTGGATATCGCCCAACAGACAAACGGGCGATTTGATCCAACCCTGGCCCCTCTGATTGAACTCTGGGGTTTCGGCGTCAAAGATCGCCGGGGTTTCCCCGAGCCCGAGGCGATCCAAGCGGCCCAAGCCCGTTTTGGTTTCCAGCACTTGGTTTTGGAAAACGGACAACTGCGCAAAACCTTGCCCGATTTAACCCTAAACCTCAGCGCCATAGCCAAAGGCTACGGCGTGGACGCGGTCGCCCAGATGCTGCGCGAAAAAAACCTCGCGCGGTTTATGGTCGAGGTGGGCGGAGAGATATACGCCGAAGGCAACAACGCGCGCAACCAAGCATGGCGCTTGGCGGTCGAGAACCCGGTGCTTCAAGACCCGAATCAACCGATCGCGATTAGCAGCCTCCAAGGCGCGGCCTTGGCGACCTCGGGCGATTACCGCAACTACTTTGAACACGAGGGCAAAACCTACACGCATATCATCGACCCGGCCAAGGGCTACCCGGTTGAGCGCCATATCGCCTCGGTTTCGGTGATCGCACCAACCTGCATGCAGGCGGACGGTTTGGCCACGGCATTTATGGTGTTGTCGCCGGAGGAAGCCATTGCGGTGTGCGAAAGCATGGAAGGCGTCGCCTGCTTGATCGCGGTTTACGACGAAAGCGAAGGCTACCGGTTGTTCCAGAGTAACAATGCATCGCGCTGGTTCGAAATCCTCAACCCTTAAAATGCACCATCTGGACGGCGGGCCTCCCCGCCGTCAGGATCGAATCACCATGGCGTCGGTTGTAAAAGCAATTTCACCCCAGCGCTGCTTGTAGGCCATATCGGCACCGAGGTCATAGGTCAGGGTTCCCTCACCACACAAATGCTCGATCATTTTCATTTGCAAAGCGTTGCCGATGCCAAGCGCGCGGTAGCGATCATCAAAACTAAATTGAAGCCCACGAAAATGAGGCCCGAGTAAGCCACCGAAGAGAAAACCCACCAGCTTACCGTCGAGATGGGCGGTAACCGCCCGGAAGCGATCCCGCGGCCCGAGCATGGCAACCATCTCGCGATAGAAGACATACATTTCACCCTGATTAACGCCTTGTTCGGATAACCCTTTCCAACTGAGCGCCTCAACCTGCATAAAGGTGTTGAGGTATTCGCGTGCTTGTTCCGGCGCCAGGGCACCGTGGATCACCTCGAAACGCAACTGCTCGGCGCGACAAGTTCGTTGGTTGCGACGCAGGTTCTTGCGGAACTTAGACGTACGACGCGCCAGAAAACCGTCGACCCCGCCCTCAAGCGAGGCGACCCGACGCACACTTTGGGAGCCGCGGAACAGGGCAAACCGATGATGGAGCCGGGTTACCAACTTTTGCCAAACAGGCTGTTCATTTTGGAGCCCGCTGAGAAAGGCAAGTCGCCACTGGCCACCCAAATGCCGCACGGTCTGGTAAAACACATCGGCCAAAAGTTGCGAATCCGGGCCAACCAAGGGTGCGGCCAAACACCAACTGGATTCCAGGGGCAGTAAGGCGCTGCCGACCCCGGGTACCTCGCGTTGCACCAGGGCCAGAAAGTGATCGTCAATGCGGAGGATGCGCGCGCGCGATTCCGGGTAAAAAGCTTGGACCGCCGGAAGAATCCAGGCCGCGGAAGAGCAGAAAAAGTCGATACCGGCCGTCTTTAAGACCGCCTGGTCAAAATCGTCAATATGCTCCCGGAGGGCGGAAAAGGAGAGGACCTGTTCTCGGTTCATATGGCTCGCGTGGAAAAGGGATCAAGGGTCCGGGGTCGTTTGTTTTATGTAAGGTGTGACGTGTTCCAGGTGTTGCTTGAGCAGCTGAATCACATCCACAAACTCATACTCAAGAATATCGGCGATCAGGGTTAAATCTTCACTCTCTTGCGCCTCGGTCAGTTCAAGCGATTTCTCATTGAGTTCACCGAGAAACGCTTTAAACGCCTCGACCAGTTCATCGGGCACGCCTTCATTGGAGAAAAGCGTTTGAACCAATTCAAGAATGGTGGTGAGGCCGACCATGGCGTCGGTCATCATTTGAAACTGCTGTTTGGTACCCTGACCCCGAAACAACTCGGCAAGCTCGGCAAAACCGCTTTCCAACCGGTTTAAATAAGCGGCGGCTTCTTCAATAAGTTGGCCGATGTCCTGGGTCATCTCGTTTTTCTCGAGCCACACGGTCACGGTTTGGTCCCGAGCGGGAATCGCAATCAAGGCGGCCTCGTCCAGGGTCTCCAAGACTTCGCCGTCTATTTCGATTTTGGTTAAACGCTGTGATTCACCCCAAACGTGGGCTTGGGCGTGCATCAACACATCGAGCAAGGTGTTTTCTTCCGTGACATCCATTTGATGTTGGTCACCACCGAAAACCTGAAGGGTTAGCATCACGCGGCTCCTGGGTACCGGGTAATTATTTCCGGGCAAAAGTTAACAAAATCATGGCACAAACCACTCTGAATAGCTAGCCACGAGGCTAAACCCAACAAAAAAAGCCACTTGCAAAAACCGTTTTCCGGCACGCCCATTGCTTTAAGCCGACTGACGGATGCCGCGGCGCAGGATGTGATTAACCCGCGGCACAGAACAGGAGGTTCTCTCATGGTGGCGATTGCTCAGTATTTTGGTCAAAGTCAGGCGTTAACCCAGTTAAAACATTCGGAGAACGGGCTCCAACAAGCATTTGACCGCTTGTCCAGTGGTGAACGGCTGACCCAATCCTCGGACGATACGCTCGACTTCCAAATCTCCAGCCAATTGCGTTCCGACATCAAGGCCTACCGCGAGTTGCAGCGCGGCCACTTTGAAAGTGTCAGTTTCCTACAGGTCGCCGAGGGCCACCTTGAAGAGATGAATAATGTATTGACACGCATCGCGGAATTGGCGACCCAGGCGGCCTCGGACACAAGCGGCCTGGACAACAGCAACGGCAAAATCGCCCTGGATGCGGAATACCAATCCCTGCTGGAGGACATTACGCAAATTAACGACGAGGTTCGTTTTAGCAACGTTACGGTTTTTGGTTCCAGCGGCTCGGCGATCACGGTCAACCTGACCCCCGACGTGCTGGACGCCACCGAAAGCATGCAGGTCTCAACCTCGTCCATCTCCCTGTCCTCGCTCGGTTTGGCAACCACCGATTTAACCACGGAAGCAACGGCGAGCGCGGTTTTGGAACAAGTCAACATCGCCATTGAACAGGTCAACCGCCAACGGGGACGCCTGGGAACAGCGGCCATTCGCATCATGGACAACATGGATTACCTGGAACAACGTTTGGTTAACATGCAAGGTCAAGAAGGCGCCATTCGCGATGCGGATATCGCGGACGAAACGGTACAACTCACCAAGTACCAGATCTTGAACCAATCCAATGTCTCGGTTTTGGCCCAAGCCAACCTCAAGGCGGAATCGGTACTTCAGTTGCTGGGTTAAGCACCCAAGCCGAGGGAGCGCGAGTCATCTCGCGCCGAGACCCAAGCGGACCGGAACACAACGACAAGGAAACAATCATGCTAGGTACGCCGACATACCATCGCTATCCACCCCCCGCCCAAATGCCGCGCATGCGCAAAACCCGTAAACCGGCAGGTACCGCGACAACCGGGGCGACGGAACGAACCACACCCAACCCGGCAGCGACCAAAACAACCCCGTCACGGGCGACGACAAACGGCGGGTTCTCCCACGCCGAAGATTTGGTAGCGCGTCTCAACGCCCGCCTGGCTCCCTACAACACGGCGCTATATTTTGAAGCGGGCGGTGCCCAACAAAGTCCGCTCATCGATATGAAGCAACAAGCCGACCAACAACTGGTTCGCCGCTTCGCCGCCCAAGACATGCTGGAACTGGAACGCGGCGTTTTCGAACTTTCCGGTTTCCACCTCAGCCTCACCGCATAAGAACCAAAACCTCCACCCTCCCTGCTTTTCTAGCCGTTGGTTGTACCGCGGTTCTGTTTTATAGTAAGGCGTGCCTCAAAAACGGGCACAACACGCACCGGGAGAGCAGGATGATGAAACGGATCTTAACGCGCGAGGTCGCCGTCGGCGGCGTAACCATCGGCGGAAACCAACCGATTGCGGTCCAATCGATGATTGTCGAAGACACGGCCAACGTGAAGGGTTGCATCGACGAGATCCTGAAATTACACGACGCCGGTTGCGAAATTGTCCGCGTCACAACACCCAACCTCAAGGACGCCCACCATTTAGGCGCGATTCGCGAGGGGTTGGCCAAGGTTGGCAAAAGCCATATCCCCCTGGTCGCGGATATTCACCACAACGGTTACAAAATCGCGCAGGAAGTGTCGCGCTACGTCGACAAGATCCGCATTAACCCCGGCTTGTTTGTTTTTAAACGACGCAACCCGGGCGAAGAATACAGCGACGCCGAGATTCGCGAGGAACAAGACAAGATCCGCGAACAAATGGTCAAGGTAATTGAAGCCTGCAAAACCAACCAAACGGCGATGCGCATCGGCGTCAATCACGGCTCACTGAGCGAACGGATGCTGTTCATCCACGGCGATACCCCCGCGGGTATGGTCGAAAGCGCGCTTGAGTTTATCGATATTTGCGAGGACGAGGCTTATTACGACATCATCGTCTCTCTCAAGGCTTCGCGCGTTCCGGTCATGTTGGAAGCAAACCGCCTGATTGCACGGCGTTGGGCCGACCGCCTCAACGCCTATCCCCTGCACCTCGGCGTGACCGAGGCGGGCGACGGCCAATACGCACGGGTGAAATCCACCGCGGGCATCGCTACCTTGTTGGCGGAAGGCATCGGCGACACAATCCGCGTTTCACTCGCCGAGGACCCGATTGAAGAGATCCCGGTGTGTTACGACATTTTGCAGTCACTGGGTTTGCGCAAAACCAAGGTCGAATTCATCGCCTGTCCCTCCTGCGGTCGTACCAAGTTCAATCTAACCGAGGTGGTGCCCAAGGTGCGCGCCGCCACGGAACACCTCAAAGGCCTCGACATCGCCATCATGGGTTGTATTGTCAACGGACCCGGCGAAATGGCCGACGCTGATTACGGTTACGTTGGGAAGGGTTTGGGCCGCGTCGCGATTTACCGCGGTCGCGAGGAAGTTCTCAAGAACGTACCCGAGAATGAAGGTGTCACCAAGTTGATCGCCCTGATTAAAGAAGACGGACGCTGGGAAGAGCCGGCGCGAAAGGCAGCTACCCCTTGATTTATTGCCAACATTGCACCACCCCGAACGAGCCAGGCACCCAATTTTGCAAAAAGTGCGGCAACAAGCTGTTGTTGGTCGGCGGCGGGCAGCGCTGGGAAGAACCGGAAGTACCACGCCTTTCCATGGAAGATCACTTCCTCGAACGCATTTCGCACCTGGAAGAGCTGACCAACCAATTACAAGAACAGGTCGCTCGGCTGGATGAAGCCCAAGACATGTTCGAACGCAACGCCTTCGTCACCCGTGCCGGGGTCACGGCCTTGGTCGATACACTAAAAGAATCCAAGCTGTTGCGGGAAGACCTGTTGTACCAACGCTGGGAAGTCACCCTCGCCGAGCAAATGGAAGAAGCCCGCCACCGCGAACGCTTCTCCCACATGAAAAACCGTTTCATTGCTTTGTTCCGGGGCGAAGCCCAGCATCGCGCGACTTTTATCAAATTGATCGAAGAAGCCGAGTTACATATTTATTCGGACCGCTTTTCGGACAGTACGGAGATTTTGGTCAAGGCGCTGAAACTGGACGAAGCCAACTACGAGCTGGCTTTTTATCTGGCCGAGGACGAACACCAGTTGGGCAAAAGCGAAGAAGCCAAAGAATTTTTGGAATTGGCCCTCGCGGCCAAGCCGGACCACGCGGGTTCCCTGCTGTTGTTGGGCCTACACCATTTCGATGAAGGTGAAACCGACGCGGCACGCCGCTATTTATCGGAATGCTTGGAAGTCAACCCCAACCATCCGCGCGCCATGCTCAGCTTGGGGGCGCTGCATGTGGCCGAGGGCGAATGGCTCGCGGCAAAACCACTGCTGGTCCAATCGGCGCGCCAAGATCCCCAAGCCCAGACTTACTACTTGCTCGGCATTATCGCCAAAAAGCAGAACAAACTCAAAGACGCCATCGACCATCTCACCCAAGCAACGGAGCTGGACCCGGAACACGAGGAAGCGGTATTCACGCTGGGCATGGTGTACCTGGAACGCGGCTGGACGCGCAAGGCACGCACCTGTTTCGCGCGCGCCATGGAACTCAACCCCAACCGGCTGGGTGTTTCCGAGGATCCGGTTCTGGAAAACCAGACCGAGATGGACGGCGAAACGGAAATCGCCGGCGACGATTTACAGCGGCTTGAGTTCGCGGAAGAGTTGGTCGGCAAGGGCAAACTCAAACAGGCGCTACCCCACTACCGCCAGTTGGTAAAACAGTTCCCGGAAAGTTACCCCTTGCGCCTGAGCCACGCGATTGTCACCTTTAGCTTGAAACGGTATGAGGAAACGCTGAAGGTCATCCAAAAAGCGATGTCCATGGACTTACCGGACACGGCACGTTGCATGGCTTACACCTTGGAAATGGAATCCTTCCGCGCGCTGGCCCGCTACGACGAGGCCATCGCCTCGCTCACGGAAATGGCGCAAGTTTTCCCCAGCGGCTACGGCCACACCATTGCCAGCTACGGCTTGGCGTTGACCAAGGCGGACCTGGGTCAAGATCTCAAGGCCGCGGAAGAGTTGGCGAAGGAAGCCTTGCAAATGAGCCCGCCCGAGTTTCGCCACAACGCCCTGGACGCCCTGGGCTGGGTCTTTTTTAAACAAGGCCGCCTGGAAGAAGCGTTGGAATTGCTGGAAAACGCCTTGTCGATGCAGGAAACCATCAAACACCTGTACCACTACGGCATGATCCTCCTGGCGCTGAATCTTCAAGAAGAAGCCTTTAAGGTCTTTGAACGCACGGTCAAATTGCGACCGGCCAGCAACCCGATTGAGGATTTTGTGTTCCCCGAATTTAGCTTTGAAATCGACGGTCGCGAAGACTAGATTGAGGAGCGTAGCCGAGGATGCCGGCAACCCCCTCGATTTTTCCAACAGACAGTAAGGGTGGCGACCATTAAAGAGATCGCGGAACATCTGCGCAAGCAATTAAACGAGCTGCCGACGGCGCCGGGTGTCTACCTGTTTTCGGATAAGAAACGCAAGCTGTTGTACGTGGGCAAAGCGCGGAATTTGCGTGCACGGGTGCGCAGCTATTTCCAAAAAAGCCTGAAATCACCGCGCATCGAACGCATGATCGCCAAAATCGATCATCTCGAAATCGTCATCACCCAAACCGAATCGGAAGCGCTGTTGCTGGAAAACAGCCTGATCAAAAACAACAAACCCCATTTCAATGTGTTGTTGCGCGACGACAAAACCTATCCCTATATCCGCATTACCAAAGAACCCTTTCCGCGCGTGACCTTCACGCGGCGGCGCCGGAAGAAAGACGATTTGTACGGGCCCTTTCCCAACGCCAAGGCGGCACGGCAGGCGATTAAGCTGATGCACCAACATTTTAAGGTGCGCAACTGTGACTTGAAGCTGGGCGAAAAAGAATACCGACCCTGTCTGCAGTACCACATCAAACGCTGCGATGCGCCCTGTGCCTTTTTGGTGGACGAAGCAACCTACCTGCACGGCATCGACCGCGCGCGTTTGTTCCTGCAAGGCAAACGCGACGATTTGGTGGTCGAAATTTCGTCGCAGATGAAAACCGCGGCGGCCGCGTTCGAATACGAACGCGCCGCATACTTCCGCGACCTGCTCGGGCTGGTCACCCGCGTGCAACTCAACCAACAGGTTGCCAACCTCAGTTATTCGCGCTTGGATGTGGTGATCGCGCGCGTTGAAGGTTGGGAAGTGGCGATTTTGATCACGGTCATTCGCGGCGGCGCGGTGGTGCGCAGCGCCCAGTTTAAGGTAGACCTGGAAGACGAGGCGGTGGGCGATGTGGCCAAATGGCTCACGCACTATTACCTCAACCACGAGGATCCACCAGACGAGATCGTGGTGGAAAAAGACGAGGGCTTGGCGGTTTTGGGCGCGGCCCTGGCGGCGGCGGAGAAACGCGCGATTCAGGTGACAGTCCCCCAACGCGGCACCAAAAAACGCCTGCTCACCATGACCGAGGAAACCTTACGCGCCAACTTGGAACTACAAGCGGCTGAGAAAGAAGAACATCCCGGCGTGGTGCAGCTGGCCGACGCCCTCGCATTGTCGCAACTGCCGAAACGCATGGAGTGTTTTGATATCAGCAACACGCAGGGCACCCATTCCGTGGCTTCGATGGTGTCGTTTTTCGACGGACGCCCGGACAAGAAGAACTACCGCAAGTTCAACATCAAAACGGTAGAAGGTCCCAACGATTTCGCGTCGATGGCGGAGGTGGTCGGACGCCGTTACCGCCGCCTGCTCAGCGAGGGCAAGGATTTGCCGGATTTGATCATTGTCGACGGCGGTTTGGGTCAACTACACGCGGCCCACGAGGTCTTGCAAGGCCTCGGCTTGGGGGATCATCCCTTAATCGGTTTGGCCAAACGCGAGGAACTAATCTACCGCACCCACACCAACGAACCGGTGGCGATTCCGCACCACGAACCGGCCTTGCGCCTCATGCAGCACATCCGCAACGAGGCCCACCGCTTCGGCATTACGTTCCACCGGAGCAAACGGGCCAAGGCGATGATTCACTCCGAGCTGGAGGAAATTCCCGGTTTGGGACCAACCCGCATCAAAAAGTTGCTGCACCACTTCGGCAGCGTGCGACGCATTCGCGATGCGGACCAGGCCCAGTTGGCGCAAATCGTCGGGCCACGCATCGCCCAAACGATTCGCGAGCATTTGCGTTAACCCGCATTCACCGCGGCCAGACGGGAAAACCGTTGCAAAAACAACGCTTTCACAAAAACGCGCGGCATATGCGTGGCGGAAAGGGTTATAATGGCCACATTTATTGGGATAAATCGAGAGGGTGTGTCCAATGAAGTACCTGATACAAATCTGTTTCGCACTGCTCGTGATCGGCGGGCTGGCCGCTTGTAAAGACGAAAAGGCGGAAAAAGCCAAGCAGCTTTATGATCGCGCGGAACTGTACGCGGAACGCCGCCAGTTTGCGCAAGCTATTGAAATTATGCAACGTATTCAGATTGATTACGGTGAAACCGAATACGGCCCACGCTCCGAAAAAATGATCGACGATTACCGAGGGTTGGAACGACTGGTTTTGGATAACGACCGCCAGGAAATTCGTTCCAAGTTTTCGCGCATCCACCGCGCCCTGGATAACTACCGCGTGCGGTTTTTGTCTTATCCGATCACTACCGAAGACATGAAAAAACTCCCCTCCGTTGTGAATCCCGAGTGGGTCGATCCCTGGGGCAACCCCATTTATTACAAACCCACCTACAGCTCCAACCGTATCCCGCGCCGCGCGCCCGACGGTTATGTCTTGGCCAGTTTCGGCAAAGACGGGTTGCCGGGTGGGACCGGTCAAGATCTGGACCTTTTCTACAAAGACAACAAAGAAATCGAAACGCTTTTCCCTCAAGATTAGCCGGCCATTTCATATTCCCAAAAACCTCGCGCGGCCCCCTCGGGCTGTTCGCGAGGTTTTTTCGTTCCCGCATCAATGAAGGTTCATCATGGGCCGCAAGTTTTTCTGAAGGATTAAGCCGTGAGTATTAAAGAAACTGTTCTCAAACAACTGGAATCCATCGTTCACCAATTTCGCAACGTCGAGGAACAGATGGCCGACCCCTCGGTGATCGCGGACACCAAACGCTACAACGGCTTGGCCAAGCAGTACCGCGAGTTGGAACCCATCATCGCGGCCCACAAGGAATACCATTCGGCCAACGACGATTTGACCGAATACGAGTCCTTGTTGGCGGGAAAAAATGAAGATCCCGAATTGTTGGAAATGGCGCGCGAGGCCTTACCCGAAACCAAAGAAGCGGTTGAGAAGGCGTTTTTCGACCTACAACGGTTGCTCCTGCCCAAGGATCCGCTGGACGGAAAAAACGTCATTTTGGAGATCCGCGCGGGCACGGGCGGCGACGAGGCGGGCCTGTTCGCGGCCGAAATGTTCCGCGCCTACCAACGTTTTTCCGAGGCCAACGGCTGGAAAATGACCGTTTCCAGCGTCAATGAGTCCGGTATCGGCGGGTTCAAGGAAGTTTCGGCCGTGGTGGAAGGCACCGATGTGTTCTCCCAGCTTAAATACGAGAGCGGTACCCACCGCGTGCAACGGGTCCCCAAAACCGAATCCCAGGGTCGCGTGCATACCTCGGCGATCACGGTCGCCATTCTGGCGGAGGCGGAGGACGTCGGCATTGAAGTCAAAGAAACCGATTTGAAAGTCGATACCTACCGCAGTTCGGGCGCGGGCGGTCAGCACGTCAACACGACCGACTCGGCGGTACGCCTCACGCACCTTCCCACCGGGGTGGTCGTCCAATGTCAGGATGAACGTTCCCAAATTAAAAACAAAGAAAAGGCGTTAAAGGCACTGCGGGCCCACCTCTACGACCTCAAGCTGCGCGAACAACAGGAACAAATCGCGGCGGACCGCAAGAACATGGTCGGCAGCGGCGACCGTTCCGAAAAAATCCGCACCTACAATTTCCCCCAAGGTCGGGTCACGGATCACCGAATCAAAGTGACCTTGTACCAATTGGACGACTTTATGAACGGCGGCATGAAGGAAATGATCGAAGCCTGCCGCACCAATTTTGAAGCACGTCGTATTAACGAAGCGTTCGGAGAGCAAGACTAAAATGAACTGGCAAACCTTCCTACAAAAAGAAATGACGCGTTTTCCCGAGGAAGACCGCGCCCGCACCATCCGCCACATCCGCGAATTGGCCGCCAATCTGAGTGGTAAAAGTTCTTCTTATTTGGCCACGGCCCCCGAATGGGAACCCGGCCCGGAACTGCTGGCCAAACTGAGCAAAGCCTTGGACGAGGCTTTGGAAGGGCGCCCCTGGGCCTACTTGCTCGGCAGTATGCCGTTTCACCGGTGGACCTTTAAATGCGACGAACGCGCGCTGATCCCCCGTGTTGAGACGGAGTGGCTGGTCGATGCAATCATCAAAAAACACGGGGACAAGCCACCCGCGCGTCTGTTGGATTTGTGCTGTGGCTCCGGCAACATCGGCTTGAGTTTGGCGGCGGCTTTTCCCGACAGCCATGTGGTCCTCACCGACATCAGCCAAGACGCGCTGGATTTGGCCGGCGAGAATGCTGAACTTTTGGGTGTCGCCGACCGCGTCACCATTCGTCAGGGCGACCTGTGGGATTGCCTGAACGAGGGCGAACGCTTCGATTGCATCACCGCCAACCCCCCTTATGTGGATCCCACCGACTGGCTCCAACCCGGTGTTGCAGAATATGAGCCCCACGTGGCGCTGTACAGCGAAGACCGCGGCCGTGCGCATATCAAATTGATTCTAAACCGCTTAAACGATTTTTTAACTCCCGAGGGTTATGCCGCCTTTGAGTTATCCCACGAGCATCAACACCGTTTGGGAACATTTCTTGAAGAAAAATTTGACCGCGGCGATTACAATTGGGGGCCTGATCCGAGCGGGGTCTACCGTTTCCTTTGGATTTATTCCCAAGCAAACAAGGCCTTGACCCGCTAGCAACAGGGATAAGCACGCCGGCCGGGGCTCATTGCGGCCCCCGAGCGCCGGCTTTTTTTGGACGGATTTGTGTGAAAAATTCGCGGTTCATGAGGACTTCATATTGTTTTCATGTTGCCGCCCGAAGATACAAACCGTCGGGGATGCGGCTGTAAGAAGCCGGGGGAAGGCGACTCCCCCACTTCACTTTCCCAAACCGCAACCCTTTTTAATGATGTTTTTTAAGGATTCGACGCATGGATAAACTCGTTCTCATTGGTAACGGCCCTCTTGAGGGAGAAGTTCGTATTAGCGGCGCCAAAAACGCCTCACTCCCTTGCCTTGCCGCCTCCATTCTTACCGCGGGCGCGGTCTCCCTCACCAACTTGCCCTGGGTACGCGACATTTACACGATGTGCGACCTCATTCGCGAACTGGGTCTCGAAATCAATGACAACGAAGACGGTGTCGCTATCAAAGGCGCCAAAATCAATTCACACATCGCCCCGTACCAATTGGTCAAAACCATGCGGGCCTCCATTTTGGTACTGGGCCCCTTGCTGGCCCGCTTGGGCCGCGCCCAGGTCAGTTTGCCGGGCGGTTGCGCCATCGGCGCGCGGCCGGTGGATCTCCACTTAAAGGCGCTGGAAAAAATGGGCGCGAAAATCAAACTGGAGCACGGCTATATCGACGCCCAGGCCGAACGCCTCAAGGGCGCCCATATCGATTTTGAAAAGGTGACGGTAACCGGGACCGAAAACATGATGATGGCGGCCACCCTCGCCGAGGGCACCACCATCCTCGACAACGCGGCACAAGAACCCGAGGTCGTTGATTTGGCCAACATGTTGATTGCCATGGGCGCCGATATCCAAGGCGCGGGAACGAGCCGCATTGTCATCGAAGGGGTCGACAGCCTCCACGGCTGCGATCACCGCATTATTCCCGACCGTATCGAAACCGGTACTTACGTCTGCGCCGCCGCCATTACCCGCGGGCGCGTCTCAATTACCAACACGGCCCCCCAATATTTGGGCGCTTTCCTCGACGCCATGCAACGCGCCGGCTTGCCGATGGACATCCACGAGGACCGCATTGAGGTTTATCCCCACGAGGGTCTGCGTTCCGTTAACGTTGCCACCGAACCCCATCCCGGTTTTCCCACCGACATGCAGGCCCAGTTCATTGCAACCATGACCCAAGCCGAGGGCACCTCCATCGTGACGGAAAACATTTTCGAGAACCGCTTTAACCACGTTCCCGAGCTGAAACGCATGGGCGCCGATATTGTCATCGACGGCAACCGCGCGCTCACCATCGGCCCCGCCTCTTTGTCGGGCGCCCAAGTCATGGCCACCGATCTACGCGCCAGCGCATCCCTGGTCATCGCGGGCCTGATCGCCGCGGAAGAAACCACCATCGACCGCATTTACCACCTAGATCGCGGTTATTACGACTTGGAAGGCAAGTTGCGCAACCTGGGCGCCAAAATTCGCCGCGTCAAAAACGGCACCGACCAAATCCAACAAGTGGTTCAAGAACTCAGCAATATCTAACCCGCATTTCTTCCGCAAACGCTTCACAAGAACCACGAGGGCATTTCGTATAATGAGAGGTCCTCGTGGTTTTTTTATGGAGGCTTCGATGAAAAAAGTGGTGTTAAGCCAAACCATTCACCCGGACGGCATGGCGGCCCTCGCCGAAGCCCCGGTCCATTTGGTCGCCCTGCAGAGTGATCGCCCCACCAGCCGGGAAACCCTGGCCGCCAACATGGCCGACTGCGACATCTTGATTTCGATGCCCGGGGACTGCATCGACCGCGCCCTCATCGAAGCCGCGCCCAAGCTCAAACTGATTGCCCAGCACGCGGTCGGCTACGACAACATCGATACCGACGCCGCCGCCGAACGCGGCATCGTCGTCACCAACACACCGGGCGCGGTGACCGAGGCCACTGCCGAAATGACCTTTGCTCTGATGTTGGCCGTGGCGCGCCGCATCGGTGAAGGCGAAACCTTGCTGCGCAACGGCTTGTTTTTTGGTTGGCACCCCATGCAGCTATTGGGGATTGATTTGTTTGGCGCCACGCTGGGAATTGTCGGTTACGGGCGAATCGGCCGGGCGGTCGCGCAACGGGCGGAAGCTTTCGGTATGAAGGTTGTTTACCACGGCCGGGATAACGGAATGCCGCTGGACGCGTTGCTCGGCAGGAGCGACATCGTTTCCCTCCATTGCCCGCTTAACCGCGAGACCCATCATTTAATGAACCGAACCCGGTTGGCCCAGATGAAACAAGGCGCCTTGCTGATCAATACCGCACGCGGTCCGATCATCGATGAATCGGCGCTGGTCGAAGCCCTCGAACAAAACCATTTGGGCGGGGTCGGCTTGGACGTTTTCGAACGGGAACCCAAGGTCCACCCGGGATTGCTCAACTTCCGCAACGTGGTGGCCACGCCCCACCAGGGCACCTCCACCTGGGGCACCCGCAAGCGGATGGCGTCGCGGGTAATGGACAACGTTTCCGCATTTTTAGCCGGCAAGAAGCCACCCAATCAGGTGGTGTGAGCGTTCATTCGGTCGAGCCCCCCGGGAAAGAGCCGGCCCCCAAAAGTCATCCATCAAATCGCCCTCGGGCCGCAAGGCTTCGATGAATCCTAGCCCGCATTTCTCACAAGGAATTCTGCTACGAAGCCGAAACCCATGCGATTACGAGGGGGCGGCCATCCGCATTACTCGGTCGAGCCGCCTTCGCCGTAGCGCTGCTACGCCTATGTCGTCTCTCGGTCGTAATCTTCGTACTCACAAGGCTTTCGGCTTCTCGCGATGAACCCTTGTGAGAAATGCGGGCTAGCGCCGTTTCGCCGCCGGCCGCGTTTTGGGAACAGGTCGTGATGCGGGTACACGAACAGGGGCTAATTAGTTTTCACGCACAAAAAAACAACCCATCAACAACCTTTTTATTTTTTTCAACTTTTTTAGATGTTTAATCTTTATTGAAGCCACAGAAAATGTTACAAAATAGCAGTCAAAGCAATGGGATTCAAACCGATCCATGTTGCCCACGACAGTATTCCATTAACTTTGTAGGAGAACCTATGACATGAAAAGTAAAGCAGGCCGACCCATGAAATACGCCTTTTTATTGCTCGAACTTGAAGACGACCAGATCTACACGCCGGCAACCATCGTCAACCGCGGCCTGAGTGAAGGCACATTGACCTTGGAGAGCAGCGAGGATCACAAACAGCAACGGGTCAAGATTCGCCACAGTTTGGCGAGGCTCAGCAAAAACCACGGCTTTCCAGAACAAGGCGATGGAACGGTCCAGCTCGCGGGACAAGCACCGATCCGGGGTTGGAGCGGAAAACGTTGGAAAGCCGCATTAAGCGAGCACCAACTGGCACGCCTACGCCGACCGCCTCAGTAAACCGTATCCCCCCGCGCCAAGGGTCACCGCCCCGGAACGGCCTTCCCAAAAAAAGCCCGACCAACCCTTGAGCGGTCCAACCGTCAATCTACCGCCACAACCCCCCGCCTTCCCGGCCAAAAACCAACACAACCCTCGTGGGACCCGTCCCAAAATTTGTTATGATTCGGCATCTTTATACCCAGCGAGGTCACTTATGGTAGAAGCGATCAAGTGGCACGGCGATCACCTCGAATTACTCGATCAGCGCGTGCTCCCTTTTGAAACATCCTTTGTCCAGTGCCGCACCGCCCAAGAAACAGCCGACGCCATCCGCAACATGGTTGTGCGCGGTGCCCCGGCCATCGGCGTTACCGCCTCATATGGCTTGGTTCTTGCCCTGCAAAACGATGCCTCACCCCAAGCCTTTCACGCCGCCTGCGAGGTTTTGGCGGCGTCCCGACCTACCGCCATCAACCTTTTCGACGCCATCGACAACACCAAAGAAGGTCTTGGCAATCCCGCCGGTTGGCAGAACCCGGCCGCCGAAGCAGAACGGATCGCCGTCGCCTACCACCAGGACGATTTGGCCAAGAACAAAGCCATCGGCCGCCACGGCGCCCAATTCCTCGCCGGCCAACGCCGCGTGCTCACCCACTGCAACACCGGCTCCTTGGCCACTTCCGGCTGGGGTACCGCGCTCGGAATCATCCGCCAACTCAATGAAGAACAACGACTCACCCAAGTTTACGCCAATGAAACGCGACCCTTCCTCCAAGGTGCGCGCCTCACGGTCTGGGAATGCCAACAGGACAAGCTCCCCGTCACCCTGGTCACCGACGGCATGGGCGGGCACCTGATGAACGCCGACATGGTCGATTGCGTGATCGTCGGAGCCGACCGCATCGCGGCCAACGGCGACACCGCCAACAAAATCGGTACCAGTATGTTGGCCATGGCGGCCCATTTCCACGGCATCCCTTTTGTCGTGGCCGCGCCGACCACGACCATCGCCACCAAAACACTCACCGGCAAAGACATCCCCATTGAGGAACGGCCTCATGACGAGGTCAGCCACGTGCGCAAGAACCCGATCACGGCACCCAATACCGCCGTCTTCAACCCCGCCTTCGACGTCACCCCGGCCGCCTTAATCAGCGCCATTGTCACCGAAGACGGCATCTTCCACCCACCCTTTAAGTTCAACTAATCCAATGGATTGGCCAGGCGAGGTTCATGAAGCCTCTTTTCTTCGTCGCTACAAACGGTTTTTCGCCGATTTCCAAAAACCCGACGGTACCCTGATCACGGCCCACTGCCCCAATACGGGCAGCATGGCGACCTGCACGGCCGAGAACGCACGCAGCTGGGTTACCTTCCACGACGATCCCAAACGCAAGTTGGCCTACTCCTGGCAAGCCATTGAGCTAGCCGACGGCTGGACCGGTATCAACACCGGTCTGGCCAACCGGCTCGTTCAGGAAGCCATTGAGACCGGCGTGGTGGACGAACTCCAGGGTTACCCCACCCTCAAACGAGAGCAGCGTTACGGTGAAAACTCCCGCATCGACTTTTTGCTGTCGGCACCGGACCGCGCCGATTGTTACGTCGAAGTCAAAAACGTCACCCTTTTGTTGGAACCGGGACTGGCCGGTTTCCCCGACGCCGTCACCAAACGCGGCACCAAACACGTCCAGGAATTGGCGGCTGTACGTCGCATGGGCGGCCGGGCCGTACTTTTTTTCTGCGTGCAGCGCGCCTCAATCGAACGGGTCACCGTCGCCGAGGCATTTGATCCCGAATATGCCGCCTGTTTGCGCGCCGCCGTCGCCGAGGGCCTTGAAGTTTACGCGTATCGGGCCGATTTCGACCAACAAGGCGTGCGCTTAACGACCCAACTCCCGGTCGTTTTATAACCGCGGCCAAACGGCCGCAACAGGATGGTACACATGATGACTTTGGCTTTTTGTTGGCTTTGGATGCAGACCGCAACCCAAACCCCGATTGAGACGTGGTCGGCGGTGATGGAGGCGCGTTTCAAGCGCCACGCCGCGAGCATTCCCACCAACCAATTTAATCTGGAGACCCAATCCCAACTGCTCATGCAAGAGTACTTGTTGACCATCGGTCAAAACGGTCACCCCGACGCCGCCAAAATCATTGTCGCCCATTTTTCCCATCCGCAACTCCAAAGCACCGCGTTGTTTGCCTATGGTGAGCTGGGTGCCCCGGTACAACCGTTGTGGAACACCACCGTTGCCGAGGAGAACCGCCTGTTCTGGTGGGAAGCCGTCGCCAAATGCGCCTCGCCAAGTGACCGCGGCGAACTGCTGCAACGCTGGCAAGCAGCCCCACCCAACGAGCAGACGCGGAGCTTACGCACCCTCTACCGCCACGGCCATGAAAGCTTCAACCTCGCCGTACGCGACCTACTGTCGCGCCGTCCGACCGGGAACAACCTCGATCCGCTCTTTTACCTGTTCCGCAACAAGGTCCCCATCCATAAAAAAGTCTTCCTCACCCAAGTGGCCAACCCCGACAACAGCACACGCGCGCGTTTGTTCCTGCTCCGGCTAACCGTATCCGACGCCGACGCCGCCGTGGTAGACGCACTGCTTGCGCTCACCAAGTCCGCCGACTGGCGGTTACGCGTCAACGCGGTGAACGCGCTCGGCAACACGGCGGCCGCCCATGGGGAACAACCCACGCCGTTCATGCTCGCCGCACCGGGGCTTTTGGGCGACCCCAACCCCAACGTGGTCACGGCAACCCTGACCCAACTGGTCCAGCGCAACGATCCAGCCATCGACAAATGGCTTGAGCCGCGATTTGGCGCCTTGAGCCAAGCGCAAAAAGTGGTGATTCTGGAGAACATGGAGGGTGAACGCAAGCAGCGTCACACCCACCTTATCCAAGGCTGGCGCAAGAGCCGCCACCCCTGGCCGTTGCGCCAATGGATCATTCACGAGGGTCCCAACCAACGCGGCGAACTCCAAGAATGGACCGATCCCAAAAACAAGGGTTTGGCCACGCTGAGCTATCAGATCTTAACCGCACCTGAAAACCCGGAACACAGGCGTTGGCTCAACGCGGCTCTGGCGAGCAAAGACCCGTACTTGGCGGCAACGGCGGTGACCGCGATGGGGAACGACCGCAACCTGAGCCGTACCTACCTGCCCCGCATCAACGCCCTGCTGGCACAACCACTGCCGGAACCCGACTTTCACTATGCGGTCATCGACAGCCTCGAAGCCTTGATGCCCGACGCGGCCCGCCGCGGCCGCCTGCTGCAGCAGCTACAAGCTCATCCCGATTACCTGGTCCGCCTCAAGGCTTTTGAAACGGCGGGCACCGTAGACTTCGCGCGACGCCGCAACCTGTTTAATCGCCCCTGGAACCACCCACTCCCCGCGCAAATCCTGCAACAGGCGGCATTGTTCGCCCAGGGCGCCCCGGAACCCACCTGGCTGCTTCAAACCAACCGCGGCGAAATTCGCATTAAATTGCGCGGCAGCTACGCACCCATTACCTGCGCCAATATTGTTTACCTCAGCAACCGCAAGTACTTTGACAACATGCCGATTCACCGGGTCGTTCCCAACTTCGTGGTTCAGGCCGGCGATTCGCGCGGCGACGGCTCGGGAGGACCGGGGCACACCATTCCCTGTGAGATCAACACGCTGCGCTACAAACGCGGCACGGTGGGCATGGCCCTGGCCGGCAAGGATACCGGCGGCAGTCAGTGGTTCATCTGCCATTCCGCACAACCCCACTTGGACGGCAATTACACCGTCTTTGGTCAGGTCACCGAGGGCATGCCGCTGGTGGATCGCCTGGAGGAAGGCGACATCATCCTCAACACCCGCATCATTTTTTAACCACCCCACCCAAGCGGCTAAACTGGTTTAGCACAACAGCTTCGAGACAATCAAAGCGGCGCGGATTTGGGAAATCGCCCGCTTCTGATTTTTTTTTGAGCTTTTGCTTGACCCCGAAATGGCGGATTGGTATAACTGTCGAGCATTGGATGCCGATGTGGTGAAATTGGTAGACGCGCTGGATTCAAAATCCTGTGGGGGCAACCCCGTCTCGGTTCGACTCCGAGCATCGGCACCATCCATACCCAGTCTTCTCTCAGCACCTTTTGGTGCTTTTTTCATTTTTTGGGCTTCTTTTTTCTGCCACTCGCCCAAGACATCGGAAGACGGAGCAACAGCATGAAGGCGCACCAGCAACAATGGATCATTAAGTTCCTAATGTTTGCCCCGCCGATCTTATTCATTTTGTACGCCGGCCACAGCCTTACCTTAATCCGCGGCCTGCTCTCCAAATCCTCGAGTTTCCACCTCGATTACGCCAACAACCTCATCCAAGACTACCTCGAGATGAGTTTGGCCATCGACCTCAACAAGCTCGAGGCCTGCATCAGTGAAGGTCGCCTGAAGTGCCCGCCCGGCAAGTGGACCACACTCGAAGGCGGCGGCGACCCACTTACCTTTGTGCAATACGGCAACAAACAGTACCCCGTCTACCTCCGCGAGGAAGTGTTGCCTGAAGTTCTCGAAAACTACTTCAACACCAAACCAGGCCTCAAGGGCCTGCTTACCAGCCGGTACCACGAACCGGTGTACTGGATCCAAATCCTGGATGAGAACAAGGAAGTGGTTTACCGGTCGGGGCCGCAACCCGACCCCGAGGCGGCCCACCAGGTCTACGCCATGTCGCGCACATTAAAGAAATACAGCATCGACATCGTGTACCGTTCCTTCGGCCCCAAGCAACTGTATTCGGTGGCACGCACCCGCATCAACTTCGCCGCGGGTTTTCTTTTGTTCATCATGGCGGTTTTCAGCCTGATGCTGATCACCCGCGCCATTCGCCAAAAGATCCTGCTGGCCCGCCAAAAAACCTTTTTCGTCACCACCATCTCCCATGAGTTCAAAACCCCGCTGGCGATCATTCGCCTCGCGGCTGAGACGCTCGCGGCGGGCCGCACCAAAACCAAAGAGGACGAAAAGAAGTTTCACAACATGATCTCGGCGGAAATCAACCGCCTCGACCACCTGGTCCACAAGGTTTTAAGCTTCAATAAAATAGAACTGGGTCAAATCAGCTACAACGCCCAGCCGATTGATCTGCGCGATATCGTCACGACCACCTGCGACGCCTTCCAAATGCAGGCTGAGTCAGAGGGGTTCACCTTTGAAGTCGCCATCACAAACGAACCATGCCCGATCCTGGGCGATCCCGGCCTGATCCGACACGCCATCGACAACATTTGCGACAACGCGTTTAAGTATTCCGGCGACAACAAATACGTGGCGGTCACCCTGGAACGGCGCGGCGACCAAATCCGTCTGGCGATCAGAGACCGCGGCATCGGCATCCCGGCCAACGAACTGCCCCACATCACCAAAAGTTTCTACCGGGTCGAGGACCAAAAGGCGGGCGGCATTCGCGGCTCGGGACTGGGCCTGTCGATCAGCAGCCACATTCTCAACCACGCCAAGGCACGCCTGGACGTCGACTCAACCCACGGCGAAGGCACCACCTTCACCCTGATGTTCCCTGTGAACCAATAAAAAAGCAAAAAACCGCACAACCCGGACAGCGGAACAAAACCGTTTTCTTACAGCGGGTTCACCTCGTCATTGCGCGATCCTTGAGTATAATCGGGGTGGGATTTGTTCAAGGGATGGGTGGTTCATGAAAATTCTTCTGGTCGAAGACGAACGCGACCTGCGTTTTTCGCTGGTGCACAACCTGGGGTTTGAAGGGTACGAGGTCACCGAGGCAAGCAACGGCCGCATCGCGCTCGACCTCTACGCCGAAAACACCTTCGATATGGTTATCCTCGACATCATGATGCCCGAGATTGACGGCCTAACCGTGCTCAAACACATCCGCGGCAAAAACCAAGACATCCCGATCCTGATGCTCACGGCCAAGTCCACCGAAATGGACAAGGTCATCGGATTTGAGCTAGGCGCCGACGACTACCTCACCAAACCCTTCGGCTTGGGTGAATTTCTCGCTCGCGTGAAGGCTCTGTTACGCCGACGCCGGCGCGGGCCGGCCGCGGGCACCGGCAGCGAGGTTCGTTTCGCGGGGGTGGTGGTCGATTTCGAAAATTACGCGGTCAGTCGCAACAAGGAACCGATTCACTTCAGTCAAAAGGAGTTCCAACTCCTCAAATACCTGATTCGACGGCCAAACCAGGCCATCGAAAAAGGTGAAATCCTTGAGGCGGTATGGGGTTACACCTCCAATGCCACCACCCGCACCATCGACACCCACATCGCCCGCATCCGTCGCAAACTCGACGACCAGGACCAAAATAAAATCATCCAAACGATCCCAACGGTTGGCTATAAATTCGTAGCTGAATTAGAATAAATGTGGTTTATCGATTTTTCAGATATATCAAAACAAGCGCTCTTTTATTTCACGGCGCTTCCGTAACCAACCGCCGCTCCCTGCAGCGCGGCTGGTGCAACCTCAACAGAGCTAGGAGATATCCATGTTTGTATTAACCTTGGTCATTGGTTTGATGATGGCCGACCCCACGGTTTACGGCAAAGCCCCTAAAACCGAAACCCCCATGATTAGCATCGAAGCCTTTAGCGAAAATCCGGCCGCTTTTTTGGACAAGGTCGTTCGTGTCAAAGGTGAAGTCAAAGAAGTCTGCCCGATGAAAGGCTGTTGGCTGGACGTTGCCGAAGGCAAGAACCAGGTACGTATCAAAGTAAAAGACGGCGAGATCGTGTTCGACCAAAAGTTGGTCGGCCAAAAAATCGTCGCCGAGGGTACGGTTTACAAGTTCGACCTTTCCAAAAAAGAAGCGGTCAACTACTTCGCCCACCTGGCGGAAGAGAAAAACGAAACCTTCGATCCGGCCTCGGTAACAGAGGGCACCACCATCTATCAAATCGGCGGTATCGGCGTCCAAACCCTCCCCTAACCAGGTCGAGGCATTGTACAACAGGCGGGCGCCCGGCGTCCGCCGCGTGTCGTTCGTCAAGTTGACAGGGTCTAACGTCGCAATGACTTATCCCAGGACACAAAGCGCCGGTTCAGCTAGGAGATCCCACGCTCGATGAGGATTTCCGTTAATTTTTCCGGGCTGACCTCGGTCACATACCGACCGTCCAGTTCGATGACCGGCGCCTCTGTACAATTACCGGTACAACCACATATTTCATGGCTTACCGGCAAACCGGCGGCATTGAGGTCGGCACACCAGGCCACCAAGGCATCGCTCCCCATCACACCGCAACTTGGGCCGCGGCAAATCGTCAGGTGCAGTTTTTGCATATCTTCGGCCATCTCGGGATCCTCCCGGGGTCCTCCCGCTACCACCGAAACGGTGTTTTTGCGGCGTCGACCCGTGGATCGGTTTTGATCTTTTCGACCGATCCAAGTATGATCGTTGTGCCCCAGCCTCATGGGGGGCGAAATAAGACCACGCGCGGAGCCGTTCATGACATCCAAGCCGTTAAAACCTCAAGCCAAAGTGTTCTGCCAGGATGAAGTCCGAGCGTTGATCCCTTGGTTGATGGAGATCAGCGCCGATGCTGAAAAAGAAATCATTGCGATTCAACAGCAGGAAACGGATCGAGATCAGGCTCAAAAACGCGTGCAGGCCATTATACATTACTGGCTGGAAACGGTGATCAAGCTGGGTGCCATCCCCAAGCAACCGTTCACGGTCGATTTCGACAGCGGCAGCGATTATTTTTGCTGGGAGTATCCCGAGGAAGACATTTACTATCGCCACGAGTATCATCTCGGCTACGCCGGGAGACATCGAATCGAGGAATCATCATGACTGCATCCACATTGATTAAAGGAACGGTGGTTTGTTTGATCGCCGCTTTCAGCTTGTCCCTTTTTGCACAGAACTACACGATTTCGAGCGGCAACAAGTCCGGCGCCGGCTTCACCTATGAGACGACGCCCTTCCCCGGCGGA
The DNA here is from genome assembly GCF_017377855.1 of Acanthopleuribacter pedis. Taxonomy (GTDB): domain Bacteria; phylum Acidobacteriota; class Holophagae; order Acanthopleuribacterales; family Acanthopleuribacteraceae; genus Acanthopleuribacter; species Acanthopleuribacter pedis. The sequence continues at coordinate 359,907 of NZ_JAFREP010000008.1, read as the reverse complement.
ATCAAGGTCACCGATCTGGACAAAAGCAAACTGACCATGGATGTGAAAGGCCCGGCCCTCATTCAAGTTTGGTCAACCTGCTGCGGCGGCGAACCCGAACTGTGGGACTACCTCAAAGGCCTGCGTTCCGTTTACGAACCCAAGGGCCTGAATTTCGTTTCTCTGAACTTTGAAAACGGCGCCAGCGGTGCCCGCCAACGCATGATGGTCAAAAAATTCTTTGAATCCCAAACCAAACCCGAGGTTTTGTACCTGGACAACTTGGGTGACGCGGTCGACAAACTCAAAGTCGCCGGTTTCCCCACCTACATCCTGGTTAACGGAGAAGGCCAAATCATTTTCAAAACCAACGGCAAAGACGCGGAAGGCGTTGCCGTGATGGAAGAAGAACTGGCCAAATTGTTGGAGTAAAAACAGTACCATGATCGATTCGCACAGCCATATTTTCCACGCACGCTACGACAGCGACCGCGAGGACGTGATCACCCGCGCCATCGAACGCGGCATCGATCACCTGCTCCAGGTAGCTTGCAACCTACCGGAATGCCACACGGTCATCGAACTGGCCGAACGCGTGCCCGGCATATACGCGGCGCTCGGGGTTCACCCCCATGACGCGGATACGGTGAACACCGCGGTCGTGGATGAAATCGAACGCCTGTTGGTTCACGACAAGGTGGTGGCCTGGGGCGAAATCGGTCTGGACTTCTATTACGACAACAGCCCACGCGAGCAACAGCAAACGGCTTTTGAGGTTCAGCTCGCGCGTGCGATCAGCAACGAGGCCCCGGTTGTCATCCACACCCGCGATGCGGAACCGGAAACCCTGGCGATCATGAAACGCAATCCCAATGAGCGCGGCGGCCACGTCCACTGCTTTACCGGCACGATGGACATGGCCAAAGCGCTTTTAGATCTGGGTTACGATCTTGGCTTCACGGGCATTGTCACCTTTAAATCGGCGGCGGATCTACGCGAGGTGGTGAAAATGGTCCCGCTTGACCGCCTGCTGATCGAAACCGACAGCCCTTATTTGGCACCGGTCCCCCACCGCGGCAAACGCAACGAACCGGCGTTTGTGGCCGACGTCGCCGCGGCGATTGCCGAAATCAAAGGCGTCTCCCTCCAACAGCTGCTGGAAGCCACCAACGAAAACTTTTACCGCGTTTACGCCAAACCCGGCCTGACGTGGGAAAAGCTGGCTTTTGCCCAGGCTTAAAACAAGAACCATGGAAACCTTTACCTGGGAGCAGATCGACGAAACCTCGTACTACGATTGCCTGCTCGATTACAGCCACGCGGAACTAACCCGACTGGTCGCGGAACGGGGCTTTAAATCCATCCACGCCGACCGTCTTTTTGCGGCCCTACACCGCGGCGATCACGACGACCCCACCCTGTTTGACCGTCTCCAGTTGCCCAAACCCATGTTGGCACTGCTGAATTCGGACGATGCCCCGAAACGCAGCCCCTTTCAACGGATTGAAGCGTTTCCCAGCAACGACGGCTCGGTCAAATACCTCTACCATTTACCCAACGGTGCCCAAATCGAAAGCGTGTTCATGCCGTTCAAGAACCGCAATACCTTTTGCATCAGCTCCCAAGTCGGCTGCGCCATGGGTTGCACCTTCTGCGCCACCGGCGCGATGGGCTTTCGCAAACACCTTTCAGCAGGCGAAATCGTCGGTCAGGTTCTCCACATGCGACTGCGCCACCCCAACCCCCGCGGGCAAACGACCCGTTTCAACGTGGTATTTATGGGCATGGGCGAACCGCTGCACAACCTGAACAACGTCATGAAAACGGTGGACCTGTTGACAGACCCCCACGGGCTGGTCCTCTCCGAACGCGACATCGCGGTATCCACCAGCGGGCTGGTCCCCAAGATTGAACAAATGGCAAGCTACAAAAAGCGCCCCCACCTGATGGTGAGCATCGCGGCCACCAACGACGGCAACCGATCAAGCATTATGCCGGTCAACCGCGCCTACAATCTGGAAAAATTGCTGGCATGCCTGGAGCGTTACCCGCTTCGCCGTCGCGAGCGCATTATGCTGAGTTATGTGGTGATCGCGGGCGTCAACGACCGAGACGAAGATATCGCGGCCCTATTGGCGATGAGCCAACGCTTTCCCAGCATGATCAATTTAATTCCGATGAACGAGCACGAACTGAGCCCGGGCATGCAGGAGCCGGAAGAAAAACGTTTGCAGCGAATGTACCAGACCCTGCTGGACGCGGGCGCATTCGCCACCATTCGCAGGAGTCGCGGCCGCGATGTCGCCGGCGCCTGCGGTCAACTGACAACCCAATACGAGCGGAAAGCCGCGACCCAAAAGGGTGCGACACCGTCGCCGGGAACCCCGGTTTAATTTTCTTTAAGACCGACGTTTACTTCAAAAGGTCCAAAATCGGTATTAAAGGGGATGGCGATACAGGGAATGCCTTTGCGTGCAATGGCGTGGCCCTTACCCAAAACGATGTTGGGCAGTGAAATGGTCACATTTTTACCCATGGCCACCAGGGCACGACGGGCGTCGCCGACAATGATGTTCCCCATTTCCCCGATTGCGTCTTGGACGTTCTGATCCACCTCGGTGCATTCTTCCATGAGTAAGTTACTGGCGACTTTACAGGCCAATTCTTTGGGCATGGAAACGATAATCGACCCCTCGACTTCACCCGTCAACGAAACAATACTGGAAATATCGTAGGTGGTGATCAAGTCCGGCTTGAGCGAGAGGTTGTCACGCGTTGCCGTAATTTGAGCCATCATCTCCAAAGACTTCAGCGTCGATTCGATGAAAGGGTTAATATATTCGACTTTCATAGGCACCAACTTCCTTCGACAGGGGGTTTTGGGCAATTCCGGTAGGAACAGCCGTCTAGCTAGAAACAGTCAATCGTGGGAGTGCTTAACTTTAACATAAGCAGTTGGCGGGGAACCAACATTGATTGATTTTTTTTCGACACAAGCGCCGTTGCTTCCCCGTTAACCCACTCTTCGGAACTAAACCATCGCCAACATTAATTTACTCGGAAATTCCAGGTATTGCTTTACCTCTTGGGCAAAGGTGGCCCCGACATCGCCGTCGATGACACGGTGATCAAAGGATAACGAAATGTTCATCATGTTGCGCACGACGATTTGGCCGTCACGCACCACGGCGCGTTCCTGCATGTTGTGAATGCCCAAGATGCCGACCTCGGGATGGTTGATGATCGGGGTAGCCAACAAACCGCCGAGACGGCCCAACGAGGTGATGGTGAAGGTGCCGCCGGTGATGTCGTCCATGGTGGAACGCTGCTTGCGCGCGCGATCCGTTACCTCAACCATTTCCTTGGCCAATTGCAGCACGGTTTTCTGGTCACAACCTTTGAGCACGGGCACGGTCAAACCGCCGGGCGTGGCGGTCGCGATGCCGAGGTTGTAGTAATGTTTGTAAACCAGCTCGCCGGCTTCCTCATCGATTGAGGCGTTCATCATCGGGAACTTTTTCAGCGCCAACACCACGGCTTTGACAATAAACGGCAGGAAGGTCAGCTTAATATCCTGCTCGGCGGCCACGGGTTTAAGCTGGTTGCGAATATCAATCAAGCGGTCCATTTCCACCTCGTCCACAAAGGTGAAGTGGGGAATGTGGCGCTTGGATTTGGCCATCTGGTTAAAAATCGCCTTGCGCAAACCACGAATTTTTTCGCGATGCTCGGCTTCACCAACGGGAATTGCCACGGGTTTGGGCGCGGTGACAGGCGCGGGCGCGGAAGCAGCCTTTTGCGGTACCGGCGCGGCGGGTGCGGCCACCTGGTCACCGCTTTTGGCGGCCTCGGCAACACGGTTCACATCCGCGCGGGTGATGCGATGGTTGGGCCCGGTCCCTTTGACACGCTTCAAATCAATCGACAAAGACGCGGCCAAACGGCGCACGGCGGGCGTGGCCAAAGGCGTGCCAAAGGCGCTAATCGAGGGATTGTTGCTCGGATCAACATCGCCGGCCAAAGCAACAGGCGCACGCGAGGCGGCAACAGCAGTGGGCGCACTTGCCGCCGCGGGCACCGCAACAGGCGCGGCAACGGCAGCACCGTCTTTGACCCGATAAGTCATGATCACTTGGCCGACGGCAACCACATCACCGGGCTCACCCACGGTGGCCACAATTTCACCGTCGTGCGGCGCGGTAATTTCAACACTGGCCTTGTCGGTCAAGACGGCCACAATGGGCTGATCGTGGATCACGGTCTCGCCGGGTTTGACATGCCACTCGACAATCTCACCTTCCATGACGCCTTCGCCGATTTCCGGCAATTGGAAATCGGTCACGGCACCGGCAGTCGCTTCCTGCGCATGGGCGCCGTTTTGCGGTGCGGCAACTTCAGCCGGCGCGGGTGCGGCGGCTCCGGCCTCGCGCCAGGTTAGCAGCGCCGAACCAACCTCGACAATATCACCACTGTCACCATTGGTTTGCTCGATCACCCCGTGAAAGTCCGCGGTAATTTCGACTGTCGCTTTGTCGGTCAAAACAGCGACCAACTGGGCGTCCGGGTGCACTTCGTCACCGGGTTTAACATGCCACTCGACAATTTCGCCCTCGATGACCCCTTCACCGATTTCAGGCAACTTAAACGCGTTCGCCATGAATGTTCTCCTTCGTCGATTGAAAACAGTTTGGGTGGCTCAAAGCGGAGCCACCGTCCTCCCCTATACGGAAAAAGGCAGATCAGCCAAGGAATCATGGACCTGCCCGGACGCCGTCGGCGGGTTCTCTTGCCCCCGAACCCGATATGCCTTTTGGCGTGCGATGTGATTGGCGAGAAAGTATTCACCCGCCTTATAAGACGAACGGACCATGGGACCGGCCGCCACATACAAAAAGCCCATCCGCCGCGCTTCATCGGCAAGCGCATCAAAACGTTCGGGCGCGAGATACTCAACCACTTCCAAATGTTTGCGCGACGGGCGCAAGTACTGGCCCAGGGTAACAACGTCGACCCCGTGGCGGCGCAAGTCGGCAAACGTCTCCACTATTTCGTGGCGCGTTTCACCCAAACCCAGCATCAAGCTGGATTTGGTAATCCGTTCCGGCTCGCGTTCTTTCACGTAAGCCAGCACGTCCAGCGATTGCTGGTAACCGGCGCGGGGATCGCGCACGGTCGGCGTCAAACGCTTCACCGTTTCCACGTTGTGCGCAAACACATCGGGGCCCGCATCCGCCACGGTGGCGATATGCTCGTGAACACCGGCATAATCGGAGGCCAACACTTCAACCAAACAGTCTGGCTTAACGCGCTGCACCTCGCGGATGACGGCCGCGAATTGACCCGCGCCGCCGTCCGGCAAATCGTCGCGATCCACACAGGTAATCACCACGTAGTTCAAATCCATGGCGACCACGCTTTCAGCCGCCTTTTGCGGCTCCAGCGGATCCAACCAACCACGTGGGTTGCCCGATTTCACATTGCAAAACCGGCAACCCCGCGTGCAGGTATCCCCCAAAATCATCAGGGTTGCAGTGCCCTGACTCCAGCACTCGCCCAAGTTGGGACAACGTGCTTCCTCGCACACGGTGAATAATTTCTTTTCACGCAGGCGGCTCTTGATTTCATGAACCTTATCCCCGCCCGGCAATTTCATGCGCAACCATTCCGGTTTGCGTGTCGGTTTCGCTTTTGCTTTCATGAATCTTCCTTCCCTTGCACCCTTCGCGCCCCCCTACCGAAGCTTAACGGCGGCGGGCGATCAGGTCAGACCCGGCTGAAACCTTCTGACCTTCGGTTACCAAAATATCGCATTCATCTGGAAAATACAGATCTACCCGCGAGCCAAAACGGATCAAGCCGAAACGTTCGCCTTTGGCCAAGGTGTCCTGCGTTTTGGTCCAACAGATAATGCGACGGGCCACCAAACCGGCGATTTGAATCACTTCCATGGCAAAGTCACCGTCGCGAACAACCACTTTGTTTTGTTCGTTCAGGGTAGAAGCCTCTTCTTTGTAGGCTGCCAAAAACTTGCCTGGCGTGTGGAGCACGGTTTCAACCTCACCCGCGATGGGGCTGCGGTTGACGTGGACGTTAAAGATATTGAGAAACACGGAAATCATGACACGCCCGTCGTCTAAGTGACGTACCGCCACGATCTTACCATCCGCGGGTGAAACAATCCCCTTGGGATCCTCGGGGATTTGACGGTAGGGGTTGCGGAAAAAATAAGCAATGTACACGGCAAGCACCGCGACGATGCCGCCACTGATCACCCACCCCAAAATGAACAACAACAGGGCCGCCAGGGCCGTGGGAAAGAGAAAAACCCAGCCTTCTTTCGCTACTAATTCTTGATGTTTGCCGGCCAATCGAACCTCTTTTCAACCAATAATAAGCCCATAATCATACCTGATCCCAGGCCGCGCAGGAAGCCTGGAAGCGCGCCTAGGCGCGGGCTCACCCCCAAGAATCGCTATTTCCCGTCAAGCCAGGACCATACCACAAACAGATACGACCGGGTTTGCCGCGCCCACGCGCGCCGGCTTGGGTTAAGCTAGGCGTTACCACCAACCACCCATCCCCGCTTCAGCTTTTCCGCGAGGTTACCGTACCAAAAGAGCCGGCGAGCGGTTTTGAACCAATTCGCCCGCGAAGCGTAAGTTCGTTGGTGCATCAAGCTAACCTGGAACATTAGGAGCCGACCCATGTCCACGCCCGCACGTCAACGGGGTTTGTTGTTTGTGATCGCCCTCGTCGCTTTATTTATTGTCCGTGTCGATGTTTGGCAATGGGACGACCCCGGACGCCTGCTCGGGTTGCCGATCGGTCTGACCTACCATGTCGCCTTTTGCTTCCTCCTCATCGCCTTTTTTTACGCGATGGTTCGTTGGGCTTGGCCATACGACGACAAAACAGGCGGTGATGCATGATCATCGCCATGTTGATGGGTTACCTGCTGGTCGTCCTGGGCATCGGCATGTGGAGCCACCGCAAGCTGGCCAATACGGGTGAAGACTTCTTTGTGGCGGGCCGGACCATCGGCCCCTTCGTGCTGTTGATGTCCTTGTTCGGCACCCACATGACGGCCTTTGCGCTCTTGGGTGCTTCGGGCGAGGCCTACCGCAAAGGCATCGGTGTCTTCGGTTTGATGGCGTCCTCCTCCGCGCTGGTGGTACCGGCCTTGTTTTTTTTCGTCGGTACCCGCGTGTGGCAAGTGGGCAAAACCCACGGCTACCTCACCCAAATCCAATTCTTCCGTGACCGCTGGCAGGCGGACCATCTCGGCCTCCTGCTGTTTGTGGTTTTGGTCGGGTTGCTGGTGCCCTACCTGCTGATCGGGGTGATGGGCGCGGGTTTGACCTTCGAGCAAATTACCGGCGGCCAAATCCCCTACTGGGTCGGCAGCCTCACGGTCAGCGTGGTCATCCTCCTGTACGTCTCGAGCAGCGGCATGCGCGGCACGGCCATGGTGAACACCTTCCAAACGCTGGTATTTATGGCCCTGGGCGGGTTGGCGACCTTTGTCATCCTCAACAAATTGGGCGGTCTCACCGCGGTATTGGACCAGCTCGATCAAAATGCCCCCAATTTAACGGTACGCGGCGAAGGCATCTCGCCCACCCTGCTGATCACCTATAGCTGTATCCCGCTTTCCGCGGGCATGTTCCCGCACCTGTTCAACCACTGGCTCACGGCACGCGGCGTGAACACTTTCAAGGGACCGATCATTTTTTACCCGCTGTGCATCGCCCTGGTTTGGGTGCCGAGCGTCTTACTGGGCATGGCGGGCGCGGTGGATTTCCCGGGCCTGCAAGGACCGGCGGCCAACGGGGTATTGATCATGATGGTTGAAAAACACGCGCCGGGTGTATTGGGCGGGCTGCTGGCGGCGGGCGTTTTTGCGGCGATTATGTCCTCCCTCGATTCCCAAACGCTGTCGATCGGCAACATGTTCACCCAAGACATCGTGCGCCATTACCGGATCGGCGGCGAGGTGGACGAAAGCCGCCAGGTCTGGTGGGGGCGTTTATTTATAGTAATGATCCTCACGCTGACCTTTTTGTTGTCGCTGGTGGCACCGCGCAGCATTTTCAAGCTGGGCATTTGGTCGTTTACCGGCTTCGCGGGTTTGTTGCCGATCTTGATCGCGGCGCTGTTCTGGAAACGCAGCACAGCGATGGGTGCCTACGCCTCGGTTTTCACCACGGCGGTCGCCTGGCTGTATTTCTTTAACGCGGGCTCCAAAACCATCGCGGGCACCGACATCATGGCGGTCACGGTGGTGATCCTGTTGTCGAGCGTGGCGATGGTGGTGGTGTCCCTGTTCACGCGGCCGCCAAGCAATATCGACAAATTCTTTCCGCCTGGATAGGTAGCGGTGACCGACTCCTGATTCGGTGAATGCTCAGCCGATGAGCATGGGTCCGGCGTGCCACTTCGCCACGTGCGTTCGCGTGGATGCATACCCAAGTGGGGCGTATCTCCCATTTTGAGGCCATGTTTTGAGGAAACGCCGGGCGGCGCCCGACCACGTTCGGCACGCCTTGAAGGGATGACAACCATCCTCCCAAGCACGGTTATGAGAAAAGGTTGTGAGGCCGACGCATTCAGCGTCTGCACGACGGGAACCCCCGGGAACGCGGAGCAAAGGGTTGTTCCACAACCCTTTGATCAGACCGGAACGCCCTCTTTGGACGGTCGCCGACCCAGCGCGCCCCGGAGCGGGCCGCACCACCTCATCCATGGACCATACTTTGAACGAACGCGAGGCTTCGCCTCGCCACCCTGGACGCCCTCTGAAGGAGGGCAATAGGTTAGCCCCGGGTACGACCATTGGAAATGGTCGCACCCTGGGTCTCTGGGGTTCACGGAAAGGAAAACGCTGAAGGCGTTGGCACCAGAGGCGCCTGGGGTTCATACCCCGCCGCGTTTCATAGGGTCCGGGTCGGTTTTTCGGTGGTGTGGGTTCGTTGGGTTTGATTGGGTGCGGATGTTTTTGATTCATTGGGTTTGGGTCGGGGTGGATGGTTTTGATTCATTGGGTTTGGGTCGGGGTGGATGGTTTTGATTCATTGGGTTTGGGTCGGGGTGGATGGTTTTGATTCATTGGGTTTGGGTCGGGGTTGTTTGGCCGGCGCCTTCGGCGGCCTGCACGGCGGGAACCCCCGGGAACCCAGAGCAAACGGTTGTTCCACAACCCTTTGATCTGGGCTGAAATCACCGGCGCCCTCGGCGCCTGTGCGCCTTCAGCGCAACCAGTCGTGGATCGCCTCCGGCTCACGGTCTAAACCAGTTATGGTCCACGGCGTTCGGTATGCGACCCCGGTGGGGTTCGCCGGATCAAAGCCCGACCAAACATCCCGTCATACCTGTGTGCCCACCCCGGTGGGGTTCGCCGGATCAAAGCCCGACCAAACATCCCGTCATACCTGTGTGCCCACCCCGGTGGGGTTCGCCGGATCAAAGCCCGACCAAACATCCCGTCATACCTGTGCGCCCACCCCTGTGGGGTTCGCCGGATCAGAGCGCGACCAAACATCCCGTCATACCTGTGTGCCCACCCCGGTGGGGTTCGCCGGATCAGAGCCCGACCAAACATCCCATCATACCTGTGTGCCCACCCCGTCGGCTTCCCCGAATCCAAGCCACATTTGGCCGGCGTTTGTATTGGGTGGTGATTTGCCCGGACAAGTCCATCCACATTACCGGAAGCGTGGGAAGAAGCGCGGCTTGTTCGCCATCTCGGCCACCCAGCTCGGGTTTTGAAACAACACGGCTTCCTCGTTTCGGATACGGAAAAACAATACGGCCGCGTTTAAACACGTCAGCCAAACGGCACTCAGGTAGAGGTGGAACAACAGCGGCAACGCCAGCAATTCGAGAATCACCACCAGGTAATTGGGGTGGCGGATGAAGCGAAACGGGCCGTTGCTGACAATCGGGTAATCCTCGCCATACACCACGCGCACATTCCAGGAACGGCCCATGGTCGTCAGCGTCCACAACCGGAGCACCAGAGCAACGACCAACACAACGCCGGCCGCCATTGAAAGCGGGCCGCCGAACGCGGGTTGTCCCAAGAAGAACTCCAGCGGGAGCACTACGAACAACGAGCCGTGGAGCAACACCATCCAAACAAACAGCGGTTCGCGCAGGCGTTCACGCCGTTCTTCTTGGTGCCTGCGCCAGTTGCGTTGGGAAACAACCAACTCCAACAAACGCAGGCCGCCGAAAAATACCAGCAATGCAGCGAACCCCAAAAACATGGGAGACATGGTTCCGCCTTTAAGCAACCGGTTCGGCGTTGATTTCCAGCGCGGCACGATCAACCCATTGGTCGATCAAGACATCACCGCGCGGCGGCTCAACCCGCACCTTGCCCTCGGCTGTTTGCGGCACAAAATCAACCACTTCAACCGCTTCACCGGTCTCGGGGCAGGTTTCGGGCAGGGCCACGTAAAATTCGCGCATCAGGCGGGCAAAGGTTTCTAAGGTGTAGTACTGCTGGACTTCCACCATCTTGAGGGGTTCGGGAAGGTCGAGATGTTCCAACTCGGGCATGCGCCGCAAAACCATGGCGCGCCCTTGCTCGGTGAGGTAACCGGTCGGCGCCACCAACACGCCGCCGCCGAGGCGTTCATCCAACAGTTCCACCGCGTTGCGGTCTGAAAACTGAAAACCAAAAAATTCGTCCATGGCGAAACCCAGCTCGATCATATCCAGTGAATCCAAACCGATTTCACCCATGAGCGGGCGGTCATGGGGCACGGGCTGATTGTCAATATCGGTCGTTTCGTACAGTAATTCTTCAACCTTGGCGGCGAGTTCGGCGAGCGAAGGCACGTTGGGCATGGCGGTATCCTCGGTATTTAGTGCAAGCTAGCCCGCATTTCTCACAAGGAATTCTGCTACGAAGCCGAAACCCATGCGATTACGAGGGGGCGGCCATCCGCATTACTCGGTCGAGTCGCCTTCACCGTAGCGCTGCTACGCCGAAAGGTCGGACCCCTATGCCGTCTCTCGGTCGTAATCTTCGTACTCACAAGGCTTTCAGCTTCTCGCTACGAATCCTTGTGAGAAATGCGGGCTAGTTTGGCGCCCAGCATAACACAGACCACGCGCCCTATTGGATTACACGGTGATGACCGCACCCATGGTCGACGATTCCCAGAGAAAACAGATTATTTTTCGAAGCGCTCAAATTCAAGCGGCACCTGGGCGAACCGCAACACCCGCAAGGCATTGGTCGAGGTCAAGCGACCCCGTTTGAGGCGGTAATCGAAAAACATCTCCTCATCCTCAATGTGTTCCTGAAAGTGGTAATTGAGAATTTCGCCCTGGTACTCGCCCTCAAGGGAGATCAGCTCAAGGTCGTGGGTGGTAATCAAACCCGAGGCCTTGTGATGAATCAGGAAGTCCACCATGGCGCGACAGGCAATCAGGCGTTCACGGCTGTTGGTACCCTTGAGGATTTCGTCCAAAAGGTAAAAAGCGGGCGCGGTGTCGCGCGCGATCTCGTCCAGAATCAACTTAATGCGTTTGACCTCGGCATAGAAGTAGGAAACGCCGTCCGCCAAAGAATCTTGAATGCGAATACTGGTCCAGATGCGCGGCACATTACACGTCAGTGATTCGGCACACACCGGCGCGCCGAGCCGAGCCAGCACCAGGTTCACACCGCAGGTGCGCAGGAAGGTACTTTTGCCGGACATGTTGGAACCGGTCACAAGGTGCAGCAAGCCGTTGCCGAGCAGTTGGTAATCATTGCCGACCCGTGACGCGGCGGCAATGCCGGGATGCGCCAGGTTCACCGCATCGATATGCACCGCATCGGCGTCGATCACCTTGGGGAACGGGTACTCCGGGAACAGGTAGTGAAAATTGGCCAAGGCGGATAGCGCTTCAATGGGAAACACCTGTTCGCCCCAGGTGGGCAGCGCCTGACCGTGATGTCGCCGCCATCCGGCAAGCCGGCGCAGTTGGTGCTGGTCCCACAAGAACAGGACATTCAGCAGCACATGGGCAAAGCCGTTGGCGCGGTATTGCAAGCGTTCGTTAATCACCAATAACTGGTTCAAGCGCTCGGTGGCGCTTTGGCCGGAGAGCGATAAGCCGGCGTGAATTTCCTTGAGCAAGGGTGCCTCGGGTCGCAGGCGTTCGAATTGGCTCATCACCCCACACACGGCGGTGATGGTGCGGCCCCGCTGCATGAACGCGGCGTAGAAACGCCGCTGGAAAAAGTCGAAAAAGGCGAACACGGCGACCTGCCAACCGATGACGGGCAGGAACAGTGAATCCAGGGTCGCCTTCCAGGCGAACAAGGCGTCGCCGGGTCCAACCAGCGCGGGTGAATTAACCACAAACAGCAGCGCGAAGTAGCCAAGCGCGGCGGCGGCGGAAAGCCGACCAAACAGGTACGCGGGCAGAGACAAGGTCCAGGGTTCCGGCTCCCGCAACCAAGCCGCCAAATCAGCGGGGTCAAGGTCGGGCCGCGAGTCCAGCCAGGCTGCCAAGCTGAGGCGGGCGCGCATGCGTTTGCGCGGGGCGAGGTCCGCCACGGCGGCCTGACGGGCGGCGATGGTGGCGGCGTCGTCGTGGCCGTCAATCCAAGCGCGCAACAGCGCCTTGGTGCGCTGGTGGAAACAGTTGTCGATCAGCTTGAGCACGGAAAACGGGGTGGTGAAATCCAGGTCGCCGGCAAAGGGGTGATCGGGTGGAAAAGCGATTGGCTGGGTTACGTTGACATCGGCCAAACGACCGGTAACGCGGGCCAAATCGTTTTCCGCCTCACGCAGGTTGAAACGGCAGTTTTCCCGGAAGCGGTAACAGCGATCATGAACCACCATCAGCGCGAGAAAGGCGCCGGCGGAAACAAAAAAGGCAAGCAATCCCAGCCAGCGAACGGCGGGCGAAAAAAGCAAAGCGCCGCCGACCACCATCACCAAAAAAACGGCGATGCGAACCAAGGCCAGTAGATTGATGCGCGCCTGAATGCGTGCCTCACGCGCGCGGTAAACCGCGATGCGCCGTGTAATCACTTGCTCCGGTGTCCAAGCCATAAGCCAATCCCCTTCCCCGCGTGGCTCACAAGGGTTTTGCGCCTCGTGGGCGAACCCGCGTCTCAATCAAAAACGCCCGCCGTGAGGCGGGCGGTACCCAAGCGTGGCGCTCGGATTACAGTGGATACCGTTTTACTTGATGGTGAAAACCAAGGCGACCCATTTCGGCAAGGATCGGTTGGTAAATTTCACGGGCAATCGGAATCAGCACGCCCCGTTGTGGGAACTGCTCCTGCAGCACGAGATGCGCCGAAATCGCGGTAGGAATCCCGACGGTCAGCGCCATGGCCGTTTTCTGTTCGGCGGGGATCCCTTCCTGAACCAAGGACGAGGTCCAGCGCTCGCGCTTGCCGTCTTTTTCGACGATAAACTCGTGATGCAGCACGACCAAATCGGCCTCGTCGGCATCGAATTGGCAGGTCGCCAGCGCGCGTTCCAACAAAATGTCGAAGGCGGTGTACTCACCGGTGAGCTGGACATCGGGGTCGAGCAAACCAAGGCTCGCCAAAATCTCGATAAAAACCGAGGCATGTTGGGGCGCGTGTTCGTGAACCAGGGCGGTCAGTTCGGTGCCGGCGGGCAGACCGGCCAGCACGGTTAACGCCTTGCCCGCGGGTTCGCCGTCGAAGCGCAAAGCATTGTCGCGGTTGGTCAGGTTGTGCGCCAGCATAAAACGCCAGAACGACGCCCAACCGGGGTAACGCAAGGTACCGCGCCGCAAGGTTTGCGCCTTGTCGAGGCCGTAACTGTCACCGTAGAACAAGGAATCGGCGTTGGGCGTGGACTCATACACGCCGACGCCGGGAATGTGCAACACCTCGGCATGGGCCAGCATATCGCTGCCGGGCACTTCCTGAACATCCCCGTCGCGGCGGAACTTGGAAGGCCGCTGCAAGGCGCCCAACACGCCGGCGGGTGACCAACTGAACTTGTAGCGCAGCGGGTTGTTGGCGGCTTTTTTACTGGGCAAGCCGCCGCAATGGGATTCGTAGGAAACGATGTCGTAACCCTCGGCCGCGGCCAAATCGATGATTTCCATGGTGGTCATGTGATCCAAGCCGGGATCCAAACCAATTTCGTTGAGAAACACCAAATCCTTGGCTTTGACCTCGTCTTCCAAGGCCTTCATGGCGTCGGACAAATAGGACGCGGTCAGAAAATGTTTGCCGGCGGCCAAGGCAATCCGAGCGACACCAATGTGCAGCGCGGGCGGCAGCAAGCTGACGACCAAATCGTGTCGGCCGACCAGCTCGGTGATCCGGTCGGTTTCGCTGCTTTCCAGTTGCAGTGCGGTGGTGTTGGGCCGCCCGGCGGTGACGGCCTGGGCCTGCGCCTCAAAACGGTCACACAAGGTCACGGCATAACCCGCATCCAAAAGGTAATCAACCAAGGGGCGCGAGACCATGCCCGCGCCGAGAACCAGTACGCTTTTCAAGAGTCCCCCCGTAAAGAAAGACGACGAGCACAAGGCTCGTCATCCATGATGTTCACGATCTCAAAAAATCGCGCGTTTAGTTTTGCACAAAGATCGGGTTGCCAAACGCCAGCGGCAGGTGACCGGGTTGCACGATGCCGTAGACACCGGGCTCGGCCGCGGGCGTGGGGTTGGCCAGCTCGCTCATCGCGGCGCCGGCTTCCACCACGATCCAGTGGCGGCGGCTGCCGTCCAGTTCAAGGGTCACCTGGCCGTCGAAACGCACGGTGCCCTCGTTGCTGAGTGCCACGTTGACGTCTTGGGCAACGCCGTTGACGATTACGCGAACCTCGCGCACGGGTATCCACGGCGCGGCGGTGATCTTCAGGTTTAAGGTCACCTGGTTGCCGCTGACATTGGTGTCTTGGCCGAAGGATGCGCCGTTGACATCGGCTTCAATCAGCGGCCCGTTGGAGACAAAGCTGCGACCGGCGGCGGCGTTGGTCCAGAACTCAACCAAATCGTTGTCGCGATGCGCGGTATTCTCAACGGCGACCCAGGTGCGCACGGCACCCATCGGCAAATCGCGCAAGCGCCCGGCCGAAGAGCCACCGGTTGCGGGTTTGAAGGTCCCGGATTCCAACAGGTTAAACCAATCCGCACGCGTCAACAGGTACTCGTCGTAACGGTTACCCGCGAGAACTTGCAACAGGTCAAAGTCGACGGCGCGGGTGGCGGAACCGGAACCGGCGGTCGCCTCAAACACGGGGCTGTTCACCGGGATCGGCTGATCCAAAGGCAAACCGGCGCGGGTGGCCAAGGCGGTGAAGTATCCCCCCTCGGTTTGGTCGGTGTTGCGCGGTCGCACCACTTGGATCAAGGCACCGGGGATTTGATCGCGCACGCTGTCGAAGTAGGCATTTGGCGTGCGTTCGAAAGGCGGCACGATGATGTCGGTCTGCTGGTCTTCACGCGGCAGGCTCAACAAGGCGAAACGGCCCCAAGGCCCCTCGGTGTCACGACCCAAGGTCGCGGTGGCGCGGGTGGCGATGATTTCGTCAAACAAGCTGTCGACGTCGTTTTCGTTGTCTTGGGTATCGAAAGCGCCGAACAAAATGCCCTGGGTACGGAATAGCAGTTCAGTGGGCGACACCACGTCGGTATCGGGGAAGAAGATGACGTCGAGGTCCTCGGCAAAGCCGTGGGCAATTGAATCACCGGCTTCCATCAAACCAATGCGGTCGAGGGTGGTGCGGCTGTCAAAATCGGCGGCGAAATAACCGGGAAACTCAATGACGGGCGCCATCTCGTAGCTCAAGACACTCGGGTCGGCGGCAAAAGAACTGTTGCCGTCGTCGTCCACATTTTCCTGGGCGGTTACGGTGGCCATGTTGACGTTGTGCAACGGCCCGTGGCTCATGTAAACGTTGTAGGTCCCGAGTGGGATGAAGGTGGTCAACTCACGGGTAATCGTCAGCAACACCTTGTTGCCGTCATTCACGCGCGGCAACAGGCCGAGGGTGAAGTCCAGGGAACCGTCCGCTTTGGTGAAGGTCGTACGACCCAACAACTCACGTTGATTTGTGGTAGCCAAGTTCAGACCCAAACTGACGTGGGTGTTCTCGGCCACTTGAATCGCGGGCAGGTTGCGCTGCTCGCCGGCGGTGATGATGATTGGGTTCTCTTGGGTGACGACGTTGTTGTCCTCGTCGGTGATGATGTTGCCTTCGTCATCGCGGGACGCCTCGGTTACAAGCTCGGTGTAAAAGGGTTCGTTGTTAATGGGTTCCGCGCTAAAAGCAATCTGACCGGCGGGCAATTGAACCAGGCGCGCGTTGGACGGCATGGACAGTTCGCCGGCGTAAGGGTAGGTGCGACCCGCTTCCAGGGGCACGTAGGCCTGACCGTTGAAGTAGCTCACGGATTGGTTGATGTAGGAAAGCGTCCAGCGACCGCCGGGCGCACTGCGCGAACCCAAAACAAAGGAAAGCCCGCCGATTTGGTGCATGGGGCTGCTCGCGGGCGGCTGGTGGCCCAATTCGAGGATGGCGGCGTTGTTCACGCCCAGGGGCGTGGTGTTGTTAAAGGCCGCCATTTTGCGGATGTAGGTGTACTGTGCGCCGGGCGCCAACGTCCCCGTGGGCAGGGCGGAACGGCCAACGTAAGTGTAGGACAAACGCTCTTCCGGCAGGGTCTCCTGCTCGGCCATCACCACCCCGGTAAGGTCGTCGAAAATGGTATAAGCAGCGGTAAACTGTGCGGTAGGAATCAATTGCACGTAGTGCGGGTACGCGTAACGCTGCTGCCGTTCATCAACCTCGGGCACCTCATGACCCCAGTCGGGATAAGGCACAAAAGGCGAAAGGCCTTGGTTGTCGTGGACCATCACATCGTTGACCGTGAAAATGGGCAACTCGGAACCGCTGTTGTTCACGACCTGGGTGGTCACGATCATAAAACGCACGTTGTCGTTTTCATTCACGACACCGAGCTCGTCGGGTAAATCATTGCCGCCGGTGCGGTTGCCGTCTTCGTCACCGGTAAAACCGGGATCGTCGCCGCGGCGGTCGGGCAAGCTGTAGGTGGTTTGAACCTGAACCCCGTTAACGCGGCCTCGGCTGTCGACCGACACGCCTGATGCGGCCAGGGAGCCGTCGGCATCGTAGACATAACCGGTCAAACGCAACGCCGCGTTGCTCTCGCCGTCGCGCACGATTTCGATGCGCTCGTAGCCGATCGGTGTGTTCCGGCTCATGTTCACGGTTTGGGTGAGCAGGTGCAGGCCGTCGTCGTCAAATGACCGAAAACGGCGGTCGGCACCCAAGGTCACGGTGGTGAAGTCAAGCACGGCCCCACCGCTTTGGGCCAGGTAATGGTCGCGGGTCGAACCATCGACCGAACCGTTCACAACCGCCATGATTTGAGCGTTGGATAGCAGGTAGTCGCCGATTCTGCCCGAACTTTCTTTGCCGGTCGGTAACTGGTCCCGAACATCATTGGTAATCCGGGTTGCAGTGACCGGAAGCACGTCTTCGCCGGATTCTCGGTAACAACCGACGGCGATTAAAGCTGTCATGATCCATAAAAAACGGGCATGCCTGAGGTACATAAGAGGCGATCCTCCCTAGCGAATCGTGGGGAAAGCGGTGCGTAAAAAGCACGCTCCCCAAAAGAGCCGAATAAACTGGGCTGTCCCGGTATCAGCGGCGTCCCCCGGCGTGGCCGGGACCACACCACGGCAACAAAAAAACCGTTCCGGGGCACCTTGTGGGCCGTGTTCGGCGCGACCGTTGCGGCGCAGCCGAACTGAACATCTTAGGAAACGCACCGAGTAACTGTCAATTGAAGCCTGTATTCAAGCAACGAAGCAAGACACCACCCGGGTGGGGCGTTCCCTGACAATAACCACGGCGACGATTCCGGCGGCGATAGTAACAAGAACAGTGCCAAACGCCGCGGCGCCCTGTGCGGTACAAAAAACAACAAGACAACATCATTATATTCAATATCTTAACTACCCCACCGAAGCTTTTTTCATTTACACGGGCCGGCGAGGCATCACCTTCACCCACCATCAGGCTTGGAGGAAACGCCGTTTTTGGCGCGACCCACGCCGCATCGGCACCCACCGCGGAAAAGATTGCGTGAGCTAGCTCGTTTGTACCCCAACGGTCGCTCCCGGATAATGCACGCACCTTCAGTGAATTCCTCGTGGTTCCCGCGAGAAAAGCGCAAAACGCAAGCCGCGCCCGCGTTGGAGGCACCTGAGCCCGAACCGACCGGGCGTCTACTTAATGAGACAACACCCCCCGTCCACGCGCCTTGCCGCGCCCAGATTTCCCCCTGCATCGCGGGGAGACTTCGCGGTAGAATCGGCACACGACCCCCGCATCTCCCTTTTCGAAGAGACGACGTCTTACCCCAAGGAGTCCCTGTATGCTTCACCCCCGAGTTTTCACCCTTTTTATGTTCTTGCTGGGGTGCGTCACCCTTTCCGCCTCCGAACCCCTCTCCGAAAACGCCATTGCGTTCGCGCCCCTGGACGGCGCACTCTGGGAAGGCAACGTGACCATCACCATTGACGGACCCTTGTTCAGCCAGTACTCGGCAACCCGGATGGAAGATCTGGGCGGCGCCAAGGTACCCGTGGCCTTTTTTAAGGAAAAAAGTGATTTTAAAGTGGATGTCGATGTCACCCTCCAATTTCAGATCAACGATTTGGGCGAAACCAGCATGCTGATTACCAACAGCTTCGATGGGAAACAACGGCTGCTGTTTGAGAAGCGCTACCAATACCGCGAGGAACGAACGATTGAAAAAACCAACATCACCACCCAAGAACTGGTCAAGGTGATGGAAAAGCGCGAAACCGAAATCGTGTACGACCAAAACCAAGCCTTTAACCGCAGCGGGTTTGATATCGGCGAGGTGCGTTTTTCGTCCAGCGGGCAGATGAAGAAAAAAGGGGAAATCGTGATTGAAGGCGATCTCAACCTGGAATTTTGGGGCGACGCCCGCTCCGTTTCCATTGAAGAACGTGACCCGTCACCAACCGAATACGCGGCGGTTCAAAAGGTGGCCACCTACCGCAACAAGTTCTCCCTGCCCTTGAAGTTCTCCATCACCGTCAAACACAAGAAAAAACCCGTGGAAGGCGCCTTCACGCCCGAGGTAGAGATCGTCGACCCCATGGTCCCCGAAAGTGATGTGGAGGGCGGCCGTTCCTATTTCAGCCACAAAATCGTGACCAACGGCAGCTACACCCTGACCCCGCTGTTCGCAAAAAAGAAAAAGTAACACCAAACACGGAGTCCCCATCATGCAGGCATTGGTAACAGCGGCCCAAATGGCGGCGGCCGACCACTACACCATCCACGAGTTAGGTGTTCCCGGACTTACCCTGATGGAGCAAGCGGCGCAGAGTTGCGTGCAAGAGCTCGGCGCACGCCTGACCGACCAAGACCACGTCCTCGTCCTGGTAGGGCCGGGCAACAACGGCGGCGACGGCTTGGCGATCACGCGCCTGCTCCACGAACGGGGTGTCTCGGTCAGGGCACGGCTCACCTGTGAACCGGACGCCTTCCGCGGCGACAGCGCGGAGAACATGCGCCGCCTGATCGCATGCGGGGCCGCGTTCGAAGCACCCAACCCCAGGTTCCGAACGGATATCGAGCCCGAGGTCACCTGGCTGGTGGACAGCTTGTTCGGCACCGGCTTGAGCCGCCCCCTGGACGGCCGCTACGCAACACTGGTCGAAAAAGCCAACGCGGCCAACGCGAACATCATGGCGGTAGACATTCCCTCCGGTCTGAGCGGGGACCACGGGCGAATCGACGGCCCCGCCGTTCAGGCCGATCTCACCGTCACCTTCCAACGGCTCAAGCTCGCGCACGTGGTCACCCCGGCAAACGCCCAATGCGGCCAAATTTGCCTGCACGAAATCGGCATCCAGTTCAGCGAATCCCAAAAAATCGGGCACTTCTTGCTGGAACCCGCCGATGTCGACCGTCCGCGCCGGCCCAATATCAGCCACAAAGGCAGTTACGGAAGCTTGGCCGTACTCGGCGGTTTTCGCGGTATGCAAGGCGCGGCATTTTTGGCCGGACGCGCGGCCCTGCGCTTCGGGGCCGGCAAGGTCCGCCTGTTCAACGACGCCCCGGAAACCTTACTGTCGCTCGGCTCGCTGATGGCCGGCGACATCTTCGCCGGCCCAGGCACGCAAAGCTACCAAGCCTTGGTCATCGGTCCCGGTCTGTCGCGCGGTGACCGCGTCACCGAGGCCCTCGCCGCTTGGGCGCTCAGCGCGCAACGGGTGGTTTGGGATGCGGACGGATTGGCGCTTTTGCCCGACGGTCGCGGCGCGATGGGCGCCGAATGGGTCATGACCCCGCATCCCGGCGAAGCGGCCGAACTGCTCGGCATTCGCGCGGCCCAGGTCCAGGCGGATCGCCTCGCGGCCGTCCACGCCCTCGCCGAAGCCTACCCCGGCGGCTGGATCGTGCTCAAGGGCTACCGCACCCTGATTCGCGCGCCCCACGGCGACATCTTCATCTGCGGCAGCGGCAACGCGGCTCTGGCCACCGCGGGCAGCGGCGACGTGCTCAGCGGTATGATCGGCGCCATGCTCGCCAACGGTGTCCCGATGGCTGACGCGGTCCTTTCGGCGACCCTGCGCCACGGCCTCGCGGCAGACCGCTGGGTCCAGCATTACCGCGACTACAGCATGACCGCGGAAGACATCATCGACGACCTGCGGTTTTGAACCCAGGGACACCACCACGGGTTTCCCAAATGACAACCCCGGCCCCAATCGTTCCCGACCCCCCAGATCGGCCAAATTATGCTTTGCGGTCGGGGCGGTTATCGGTAGGATGCAGGCATCGACAAGATGCGTCAAATCCATCGCCGCGCCTAGCCCGCATTTCTCACAAGGATTCGTCACGAGAAACTGAAAGCCTTGTGAGGACGAAGATGACGACCGAGAGACGACATCGGCGTAGCAGCTGAGGCGAAGGCGGATCGACCGAGTCATGCGGATGGCCGCCCCCTCGTCATCGCATGGGTTGCCCCGTAGTAGAATTCCTTGTGAGAAACCCGGGCTAGGACCAACCTTCATGATTTTTCCCTTTGTCAAACAAACCAAAAACGATGCGGAAACCCGCGCCGTCGCCGCGCTTTTCGCCGCCGAGGTTAGCGCCGGCCAAGTGATTCTGCTACAGGGCGATCTCGGCGCGGGGAAAACCACCTTCGTGCGCGGCTTCTGCGAAGGCCTCGAACCGGACAAAGCCTGGGAAGTGGATTCACCGACCTATACCATCGTCAACCATTACCCCATCGGCCCGGGAATCGACCACATCGACCTCTACCGACTCGAAGGCCCTGAAGCACTGGAAAGCATTGACTTAGACGGAATTCTCGCAAGCGACACACTCACCTTTATCGAATGGCCTGAACGATTAGCGGATTATGGATTAACCAAAGTCCACTTTTTGATTAAAATCGAACAGAGCCGACCGTCTATCCGCGACATTCGAATTTTGAAACTTCCCCAAAACGCAATCCAAACGGTTTAGGGACATTTCCAGGCGCCACGCAACCTCGCGTCAGGGTACACACATGGAAAAAACGCCCCACATCTTGTACATCGAGGACAACGAATTTAACCAGCGCCTGATCAAGAAAATCCTTGAACCGGCCGGCTTTAAGTTGTCCTCCGCGTTTGACGGCATTCAAGGCATCAAACAAGCCATGGATCTCCGACCCGACCTGATCCTGATGGATTTGGAACTGCCCCACATCGACGGCCTGGGCGCGGCCACCAAAATCAAATCGGTGCCGGGCCTTGCCGATATCCCCATCATCGCATTGACCTCAAAAACCTCCCAACGCGACCGCGATCAAGCCCTGGTCGCGGGCTGTGACGGGTACATCGAGAAACCCATCAACGCGCGCACCTTCTCCGATCAGGTCCATCGCTATCTGGACGGCGAGCGGGAAAAACCCGCTTCCCACAACAAAACCCGCATCTTGCGCGACTTCAACGTCACCCTGGTCAACAAGCTCCAAGCCAAAATCGAGGAACTGGAACGCACCAACCTCGAATTGCGCCAAAGCAAAGAAGAACTGCAGCACGCCTACGAGCAGAGCCAAAACTGGAACCTCGAATTGCAGCGTTTGACCCGACTCAAGGAAAACATCGTCGGCATCACCTCACACGAACTGCGCACGCCGCTCTCCATCGCCTCCGGCTACATCGACGTTTTGTTGGAAGGCATGCTTGGCGAACTCAACCCCGACGCCGACCGCGTCCTGCAAATTTCCCAAGCCAACCTCGAAAAAATGAGCGAACTCATTACCAAAATTACCGACCTAACCCGCTTGGCCCTGAAAAAGTTCCCCATGAAGCTGGCCGAGATTGACCTGAACGAAGCCTTTATCACCGTGCAGGAAGGGATGTCCTTTTTCATGAAGCTGCGCCGGCTTGAGTTCAGCATGGAATTAACCGAGACACCGCCGATTATCAAAGGCGACCGAAACCTGATTGACCAAGTTTTGAGTAACTTGCTCAAAAATGCGATTTGTTTTACACCCGACCAAGGCAAGATTCTGGTAAAAACGTGGATCGAAGCAGATCGCGTTTGGTTCGAGATCCGCGATACCGGCATTGGCTTAAAAGAAGAAGATCTTGACAAAATTTTCGATGAATTCTACCAGGTCACCAACGTTAACTACCATAAAACGGGACAGTTTGAGTTTATGACACGAGGGATTGGAGTGGGTTTGGCACTTTGTAAGGGGATTTTAAACGAACTTGGTGGTAAGATAGAGGCTTCAAGCTCCGGTCTCAATCAAGGTAGCTCCTTTACTTTTTACCTTCCAGTGGTTACACAAGAATGAACCTCAATCAGATGGTGCAACTAGCCACCCAGGTGTTTCTGAAGCACGCCTACCCAAAAGGCGTCCCTTCCGCGATCCAGGAAATGTCCGATTCACTGGCATCCCTGGCGACCAAGGACGAACTCCTGGCGTGGTCACGTTTGGAAAAAGAGAACGGACGGTATCATTTGCGGCTCGGCAACCATGCCTACCCTCATATGAAGCTGGCGTTTCTCATTGATCAGGACCAGGGGCACCCCGTGTTTTATGTGGACGCCCACGATTCCCACTTCAACTTGCCGCCAAACGTGCCCGGCCACGAAAAGCTACTCGCCCTGCGCAAGTTCAACAAAGAGCTCAAAAAAGAAATCGAGGCCGCCTTAATTCGCGAGAATCTGCACGTGTTCGGCGAAAAGCCTCAGCGCGAGATCAAAACGGTCCACCGCTGTGTCGGTATGAAAGTCCTCGCCATTGACGACGAGGACCAAATCCTCGACATGCTCAGCATTATTGTCAAAAGCATGGGCGCCGACTTTATCCGCGCCACCTCCGTCGAAGAAGGCCGCCGCATGATCCGCGGTCGCGGCATTCCCGATCTCATTTTCTGCGACATCATGATGCCCAAAGAATCCGGCTTCGACTTTGTCGCCTGGCTGCGCAAGGAAGGGTATTCCGTTCCGACTTATTTCATCACCGGTCTGAATCTCGAAAAAATCGACCGGGATCGCGTCACCGCCGTTTTGCAAAAACCCTTTACCGCCAAAAGCGTCATGAACATCATGAAGAAGCTGCGCAAGGAAGGCAAAAAGGACGAAGGCCAAGCCGAAGGGACGATTTAACCGCCAACCTTCTTATTCCGCCTGTTCAAAGCTTTCCTTGATGGGTTCCGCCTCTTCGGCAAACACCTCAAGGAACCTTTTGACCAGAGGTCGCGCCGCTGTATTGGCGCGCATCACCCAGCTCACCGGTCGGGTTAAGGTCGGCCCCGGCAGCCGCACCAGTTGTTCGTCCGGCACCCCGAGCAAACGCGCCACGCCGAGCGGCACCAAACCGTGGCCGAGACCGGCCACCGCCATTTGTGCAATGCCGGTAAAGGTTTGCAAGGTCGCGTTGACTTCCAAGGTGAAGTCGTGGTCCTTGTAAAGGCGCGGCAGCCGCAACGACAAGCACCGCCAGGTTTCGGAATGACTTTCGATGGTGCGTACCGCCAAACGATTGGCGAGCGTCAGGGGCTGGAGCCCCGAGGGAATCACCACCATCGGCTCCTCCAAAACATGACGCGTGGTAAGCGCATCGCGATCAAGCCCCGCCACCAAAGCCAACATCGCCTCGCCGGCCCGAACCCGTTCCACCGCCATGGGACCGGAGTGCGCGTTCAGCGAAAGCCGTACCTCGGGCAAACGCGCCAAGCAGGCAACAAACAGGCTCGGCCCCCAAGAGGCCAGAATCGATTCGCTCACCGCCACCACCAGCTCGCCTTGGATCGCCGCCGATTCACCGTAAAGCGCATCGCGCAGATCACCCACCAGGGGCCGCACCCGCGCCAAGAGCCGTACCGCAAAGGGCGTGAGCCGTACGCGGCGGCCGTCCGGCTCCACTAACTTTTGACCGAGTTCGCGCTCCAAGGCGGCGATGCGTTTGCTTACCGCCGATTGGGTTACCCGCAAACGCAACGCCGCCTTGCTCATGGTTTCGTGCTCGGCCAAGGCGAGCAAGGCCTCTACTAGGGTAATCACGGGCCCCTCCATTCATTCCTTAATGGAATTTATTGTATGCAATCAAATCGCTAGTCGCATCAATCAAATTCGGGCAGACTAAGCGCATCACCCGCCAAGAGGACGCCGCGCGGGTGTCAGTCTTCCGCAAGGGTCTTTATTTTATCCAGTTGTACGCGAGCACCGCTTCAACGCGACCCTCCCCCACGTTTTGGATCGCCTCACCCCTTCAGACAAAAAGCGATCCCCCAATTGCGCGGCAACGCGGCGCGGAACCGAATCGGTTCCCCTGCCGACGGCTGCCTGCCGCCCTGATGCGAGGAATCTATGGCGAGTATCGCCCTCATTACCGGTGTTTCTGTTTTACTGACCAGCTTTGTTTCGGCCGCGCTCGGCATGGGTGGCGGCATGATCATGATGGGTATTTACGCCTGGATTTTTCCGGTCGCGGGCGCCATGGTCGTTCACGGCATGACCCAACTATGTGCCAACAGCTTTCGCGGTTTCCTGCTGTGGCGCCACATTTATTGGCGCGGTATCGGTTGGTACACGCTCGGCATGTCGGTCAGCACGGCGATTCTCCTCGCCGCCCAAATAGTGTTGGCCAAGTACCAACTGTTCCTGCTGCTGGGCGCCATTCCTTTTCTCAACCTGATCCCCAAGTTGCCGCGCTTTGACTTTGCGCGCAACAAAGACGCGCTGGCCTGTGGCTTTGTGGTCACCTTCGCACAGCTCACCGCCGGCATCTCCGGCCCGCTGCTCGACATCTTTTTCATTCGCGGTAGCCTGGATCGCTTTTCGGTGGTGGCCACCAAGTCGGTGACCCAATCCGCCGGGCACTTGGTCAAAATCGCGTACTACGGCCCGCTTTTTATGGCGATGGAGGAAAGCGCCGCCCTCAACCTCAACCTGGTCCTGATCATCCTAACAACGAGCATCTTGGGCACCTGGCTGGGCCGCCACGTGCTGGAACGCTTGCCAGAGCAGCATTTCCGCGGGTTGTGCACCAGCACCTTGCTGGTGGTCGGCTCGGTGTACCTCTATCGCGGCCTGCAAATCATGGCGTGAGGCGGGTCACAGCAGCGAACAAAGGCGCAAAAGAAAAGGAAATAATCCCGCGAACGGACGTGTTCCCTAATGTGACGGTTGAACATCCTGCGACCTGGCGCCGCGGACCCGCAAGCATCCGCGCCGGTGCAAACAACGCCGAACCAACCCGTCAGCGTCGTTTTCCTCAACCAACCGTCACAACCTCCATCAAATGCCGGCTTGGCCCGCATTGCTTACCAGCATCCGTCGCAAGACGTTGAAGTCAGGTGCGCAATGTGAGTGCCACCCGAAATGCCCGCGGGGTTTCCGCTTCGCTGCAGAACACCTTGTCGGCATTTCGGGTTAAGCCGGCATTTTTTTTATGAGGCGCCGCCGACGGGTTGCGGCTCGGCAGCGACACCGCCGGGCGCATTCTGAACCATCAGCTTCTCGAACTGCTCGTCGAGGACTTCCCACATACCTTTCAGGTATTCCATGCGCTCGTCGAGGGTTTCCGTCCAATGATCCCCTTTGACCGACTGCAACTTGAGTCCGTTCAAACGGTAGGCCAAAGCGTCAAAGGAAAACGCGAGTTCGCCGTAAATCATCTTGGCGGCCAACATCTCGGCGCCTTCCTCGAGGTAGTGGTCCAACTCGCCCAACACTTCGCCGGTCAAGGTCACCTTGGCGTTAGAGTGGGTCGCCAACTTAACGCTGCCCTTTTCAGGTTCCACCATGAAATCCGCGGCATTCAACAGTTCTTTCAAGAAACGGCTGCCGTGCAGGGATTGGCCGGGTTCTTTGAGGTCGACAAGGTCGCTTTCCTCTTCTTCCCAACCCTTTTCCAACCAAGGTGTTTTGTATTCAACTTCAATGCCGACCTTTTGCAGCAGGGTCAGCACGGTCCCCAGGTGGGTTTTCGAGGTGCTGCCGATGTAAAGGATGGGGCCGTCGATGATGCCTTCGATCACCTTCGAACGTGGCGCGGAGCGGGCCATAATCTCGTCTTCCGCCAATTCTTTTAACTTCTTTTTCTTTTTGGGGCCGAGCCGTTCGCCGCGGTCCAGTTCGGACTTAATCAATTCGCGCAGGCGTTCTTTAACGAGGGTCGAGTCGACGTTGATTTTGTCCATGCGCACGCGGAAGGCATAACGCTGAGCGCCCCAATCATAAGGCTCATCGATTTCAAAAGGCACGAAGCCGGAACTTTCGGTAATGCTGGATCCAGGTTGGATCAGGCGAAAGGCCGCTGCTTCGAAATTCGGTTCCTCGGGAATGGAAACCACATTAAAACGGGTGCAGGCCAAGCTGCCGGATAAAAAACCCATGGTAGGTCCTCCTAAAATGCCGCGCAAAGGAAGCCGGAACTCGGGCGTTGGGGCGGCAAAACGGCATTATACCCGATCCAGGGCTCGCGCAAGCGTCCGGTGCGTCACCCTCGCGGTGGCTAAATGCTATCTGCCACCGGATGTTTCACTTAGCCGCGGTTACCGCGGGCTTGAGGCCGGCCTTCTTCATGCGGTAAAGGGAATCCAGCGAAAAGACCACCAATCCCAGCCAAATCAACGAAAAGGTCACCAACTGCACCCGCGAAAATGGCTCGTGAAACACAAATACCCCCAGCAGAAACATGCAGGAAGGGGCGATGTACTGGAAGAAACCCACGGTCGACAGGTTGAGCCGACGCGCGGCGGCGGTAAACCACAACAAAGGCAAGGTCGTCACCAAACCCGTGAGCACGAAAGTGAGGTCAATCAGCCGGCCCTGGTGCAGAAAGGCGGCTTGCCCATTGAGCTCGAACCAAAAAATCGCGCCCAGCGCAATCGGGCCCAACAACACCGTTTCCACAAACAAACCCTCAACCGCGGGCACCTTGGTTTGCTTGCGCAACAAGCCGTAAAGTCCAAAGGTTCCCGCCAGGGTAAGGGAAATCCAGGATAGGTTGCCCGTCTGCCAGGTGACGTAAGCGACACCCGCCGTCGCCGCCGCCACCGCAAACCACTGACGCGGGTTCAAGCGTTCTCCCAAAAACATCATCCCGAGCAACACGTTCACCAGCGGATTGATGAAGTAGCCCAGGCTGCTTTCGAGCACGCGGTTGGCCACAATGGAATAAATGAACACCAGCCAGTTGGAGCCGACCAACAAGGCGGTCGCCAACAAGGTGACCATGGCCTGACGGTCGCGGAAAAGGGCCAGCGCGACACGCAGCTTGCCCATCCCACGCAGCAGCAAGGCCAGCAGCACACAGGACCACCAGACGCGGTGGGCGAGAATTTCGAAGGCACTCGCGGTAGCCAGCAGCTTAAAGAAAAGGGCGGCGAAACCCCAAAACAGGAACGCGGCAAGCGCATAAGCCGCGCCGACGCGGTGCTCATCGGTTGACGACTGGGACAAACCGGCCTCCTTCGCCCGTTGACTGGCGGAGATTAGCGACGTGCTTGCAACAAACGCGAATAAAGCGCGTCGATATCGCTTACGAGTCGATCTACATGAAAAGTTTCGCGTATGCGACGACTTACGCTTTCGTCAAGGCGCTGCAAACGCGATGGTTCTGCTAAAAACGCGGCCAAGGCGTCGGCCAAACCCTCGGGTGAAATATCCTTGGGTACAATGGTTCCGTGGGATTCATCGGCGAAATCGCGGATGCCGCCCACGTCGGTACTGAGCACCGGAATGCCGCAGGCCAGGCCTTCGATCAGGGTCACCGGCGTGCCCTCGTTTTTGCTCACAAGCACATTGAGATCCAGGTCGGCGTAAATCGAAGGCGTATCCCGCTGCCAGCCGGTGAACAGTACCCAATCGGCGATCCCCAGCTCGGCGACGCGTCGTTCCAATTGTGGCCGTAGCTCACCGTCACCAATGATTAAGAAACGTACCTGGTCGGGGCCGACATGGGGAAAACGCCGGTGCCAAACAGCGATTGCTTCGATCAAGAGTTGATGATTTTTGATGGGCACCAGCCGCGCCAGAATGCCGACCAATTTGGTTTGCGGTGCCAACTGCCATTGGTCGCGAAACACGCCGGGCGTGCCGCCCGCGATTTTGTCGAGTTCGAAACCAAGGCGCACCACGTGGCATTTCTTGGCGGGCACCGCGCCGTAAACGTCTACCAAGTCCTCGTACTGGCGGGGAGAAATGGCGATAATTGCATGGGAAAGCATCGCCAAGCAGCGCTCGATCAGAACCGCCAACTTGCTTTTGAGCGGGCTGAAATAACCGTGAAAAACGTGGCCGTGAAAGGTGTGCATGCGAACCGGAACGCGGGCGATAAAGGCTGCGACCCGGCCGAGCGCGCCCGCCTTGGCGGTGTGGGTATGCACGATGTGCGGCCGAAACAAGCGCATCAGTTTAACCAGCTTGCGCAAAGCGCGCAGGTCGTCGTTCCAGTGAATGGAACGCCCCATTTCCTCCAGCAAGTGCATGGGCGCACCGCGATCATGGGCGAAAGGTTCCATGGTTCGCTCGTCTTCAAGCAGGCGACCACCCACGGTCAACACGCTGAAACGTTCCTTGGGCAAATTGCTGCTAACCAGCAAGGTGTTCAGCGCGGGCCCACCGATACAGATGCGCGATTGAATGCGCAACACGCGAATTTTTTCAGGCGCACCGGCCTCGGGCGAAGGATTCATGCAAAGGGTCCTGGAGGTCGTCGCCCAGCGTGTGGCGGCGATCATCTTCCGGCCCAAAGTCGGACCGGTCCCAAGCGGGAAAAGGTATGATACCTGAAGCACTCCCGAGACGCGAGCGCGGGTTCGTCCCGATCCGACGCGGTCCGCCGCGGTCCGACGCGGTTCGTCCCGATCCGCCGCGGTCCGACGCGTTCCTACCCGCTCCACCATCGGCCGTCAAGACCGAGCCTTTAGCGGCCGATAAGCAGGAGACCTGCCGAGTTTCGGCGAAGGAGGTCCGATTTGCAGGCATCGCCCCAACTTTGCCTTGGTTATCCAACATGGGTAGCCACCGGTTTTCTCCCACGCACAACCCATGCAGGGTTCGGGTCGCCGACCCCACTGTTTTTTCAGGAAACGCCCGAACGCGATCCGGGCGAAAACCTGGACCTTGTCCTTGTGCCGGGGCGCGACAAACGCTTCCGCAAGCGCATCGCCTGTGCCGCTTGCAAAGCGGAGGTCACCTCCGATGAGGCCCGCTTAGAAATGAACCAAAAACACCAGCACACCTTCTTTAACCCCCAGGGTTTGGTGTTTCGCGTTTCCTGTTTCCACGCGGCACCGGGCACCATCGCCATCGGCAGCCCCTCCGACGACTTCACGTGGTTTCCCGGTTACCGATGGCAGATTGCCCTGTGTACCCATTGCCAAAACCACTTGGGCTGGCGGTTCTCGGGCAAGGGTTCCTTTTTCGGATTAATTGAAAACCGTTTGGTGGCGTTGGAGCAGGAAGAGGACGATTAGCTTTTGTGAGAAGCGCGGGTTAGGGACCGAGGCGGCGAATCCGCCAGGTTTTGTCTTCCGGCAAAAGTTCGAAGCGGTCGTGGAGGCGGCTTTCGTTCTCCTGCCAAAACTCGAAACGGTCGGGAATCAGGCGGTAACCGCCCCAGAACTGGGGACAGGGAATGGGATCTTCGCCAAAGCGGCGTTCCATTTCGGAGAATTTTTTGAGCAGGTAATTGCGACCGGGAATCTCTTTGGATTGTGGCGAGGTCCAGGCGCCGAGCTGACTGGTGCGTGGGCGCGACTGGAAATAAGCCAAGGACTCGGCCTCGGAAATTTTCTCGACCGACCCACCGATGCGCACCTGGCGACGCTGAATTTGCCACCAAAACACAAGCGCGGCGCGGGGATTGGCCAGGAGATCTTGCGCCTTGCGGCTTTCGTAATTGGTGTAAAAGAGGAAACCGCGATCATCAATGCCCTTGAGCAGCACCATGCGGGCCGAGGGCATACCGTCCGCGGAAGCGGTGGCAAGGGTCATGGCGTTGGCCATGGGTTCACCGCTCTGCTCGGCGGCCTCGAACCAACGCCGAAATACGGAAAAGGGGTCGCCATGAAGATCGCGTTTGTGCAAATCGGCCACCGTGGGTCACCTCCACCCGAGAATGCCCAAGTATAGCTCTAACCCGCTTTTGTCACCAGGGTTCGTCGCGAGGAGTTGAAATCGCGGCAGAAGCGAAGGTTGCGACCAAGGGAAAACGATGCGGGACGACCCGGGGTACAGCAGCACGAGGTCGCGGTCGCCCCATGGTTGCTCAGCAAGCACGAACCCACACAAACAATTCAATCACAACGACTTAAAATCAAAAACTGAACTCCCGGCGACACAAGCGGGCAAGAGTCAGGTCTCGGCGAAAACCATTGCGGCGCGGCTGTTCACCGCCAACCAACCCGACCCGCACCAATTTCCGCCCGGCACAAGGGAACGATACCGCGGGACAAGGCACTTAATACAAAAGCGCCCGTCACTTTAGGACCTAAGAGGCGCGATAAGCGTGAGAGATTTTGGCTAAAGATCTGGAGCGAAATGGCTTGGAAAAAGCGGGCCGGGGTCGCGCACGAGGCGCACCCGTTGGGTACGATAAGCATTTTTACAGGCCGTTGCAGCCCAGAGGTTTAGCCAAACTCTCCGCGAGTTATCGCGCTTCTTAGGTAGGAGACAAAAACCCACCTACGGCTGGAAGTAGGCGAAGGAAACGCGCTTTCACCAGGAACACATTCCCACGATCAAACCTGCTTTTCTCCGCGCCAACCTGTTTCAATAGGGTATGATAAACGCAAACTCATCTCACTAGGATATGCGCACACCATGGAAAAAATGGAACGCCGGATTTTCATCCAAAAGGTGAACAATCTACCGACCTTGCCGACCATCATCCAGAAGATCATAGAGATAACCGAGAGTCCAAACGGCAATGCGTCAACACTGGGAAAGGTACTGTCCAAAGACCCTTCGATCAGTTCGATCATTTTGCGTTTGGTGAACTCCGCTTTTTACGGCAAAGTGCGCAACATCTCTTCGATCAATCACGCCACGGTCATCCTGGGTTTTGCGATGGTGAAAACCATTGCGATGGGCGTTTCGGTGTTCCAATCCAACTCTGGGACATCCAGTTTTGACCGCCAGCGATTCTGGATCCATTCACTGGGCGTGGCATCCTTGGCCAAAACCCTTTCCAAAAAGGTGAACATGCCCAAACATATCGACAGCGACACGGTCTTTTTATCCGGCTTGTTGCACGATTTGGGCAAGGTCATTTTTGACAATTACTTCAACGAGGAATACACCGAGGTCGTCGCCCTCGTCAAAAAAGAGAACGTGTGGATCGGCGAAGCGGAACGCCGGGTGCTGGGGATGGATCACGCCGAGGCGGGTTACCACCTTGCGCGGAAATGGCAATTCCCCGGGCCGGTGGTTGAGGCGATTCAGTTCCACCACAACATTACCGGCGCAACGGAGCAAAACCGGCTGTTGTGCGCCGTGATTCAAGCGGCGGACTATGGCTGCCGTAAGATCCAATTAGGGTCGGGTGGGGATATGGCTGAAATTGAGCGCGATCCCATCGCGGTGGCGAACTACGGCATGACCGACGAACTCTTAGAACCGGCCCTTGAAGAACTCGACCAACATCGCGGCGATTTCGAGGCATTTGTAACAGGGTGATCCAGCATGAGCAATGAAGACGCCCTGAAGGCGGAACTCCAAAAACTAACCCGAGAACGCGATGCCTACGCGGATGCCTTGGCCACCTCGAACGCCGCCTTCGTCGACAAAGTTAAAGAATTTTCGATCATCAAACGCATCAGCGATTCGATCAGCTGGAGCCACGATAAACAAAGGATTTGTACTGAAATCGTCGACCTCATCATTGACGAAACTACGGCTGAAAACTGCTCCTTGTGGCTCATCGATACCGACGAACGTTTCCTGATTTTGGCGTCCGCCCGCGGCCAAGAAAACCACCAACCGAAATACTTCCCCCCCGCCTCCAAACGCCAGCGCAAAATGAAAATCGGCGAAGGGGCCGCCGGCTGGGTTGCCGAACACGGCACCTCCCTCTTGATTGAAGATGTCAGCAAAAGTTCGATTTTTGTACCCATTGAATCCAAGGTCTCCAACCAAATTCAATCGCTGTTGTGCCTGCCCATCAAAGGACGCGGCAACACGCTGGGCGTTTTGAACCTGTCACACCCGGACATCGGCGCCTTCTCCCAAGAAAACGAACGGGTCCTGCAACTGATCACCGACCAAGCCGGGATTGTGCTCACCAACTATTTTCTGTTCGAGGAAATCGAAAGTTTTAATCGCAAGCTGGAGTACAAGGTGGAGGTGCGCGCCCGCAACCTGCGCATGAGCGAGGAACGCTACGCACGGGCTGTCGCCGCGGGCAAGGTGGGTATCTGGGATTGGAAAATCGGCTCGTGGTGGCTCTACGTCGCCCCCAACCTGAAGGCCATGCTGGGCTTTTCCGATCACGAAATTACCAACAACCTCAAGGATTGGCTCAAGTTAATACACCCGGAGGACCGCCAAAACCTGTTCCGACGCATTATGGAACAGCTCTCGCGCGCGCCCCACGTCTACGAGGGCGAGCACCGCATGTACCACAAGGACGGCCGCATCGTGTGGTTTTTCGTGCGCGGCGCGGCGGTGCTTGACGATCGAGGTCGGGTCATTCGTTTATCCGGTTCCAATACCGACATCACCCAACGCAAGCAGGCTGAAATCGAGTTGCAAAAGGCGCAGGAAACCTCGCTGGCCCAGGCCCACACCGTCGGCCGTGCCGAATTTGCCACCGGCGTGTTGCACAACATCGCCAACGTACTCAACAGCGTCAACGTCACCGGTAACTACATCCAAGAATTGGTCTCACGCAGCCGCATCCCTTTGTTGTCGCGTGCTTTTACCCTGCTGGACGCCAACAGCGGCAACCTGGTCGAATTTTTGACCCAAGACGCCAAAGGCTCCAAATTGCCGGAGTACCTGACCCGCGTCGGCGGCGTAATTGAAAAAGATTTTCGCGAGCTCCAGCGTTTGGTACTGGAGATTAATGACAAGATCCATCTCATGCGCGACGTAATCGAAACGCAGCAAACCCACGCCAAAAACAACGAACGCATGGAAGCGCAGGACATCGCCAAACTCACCGAGGACGCACTCAAGATCCAAATGGAGGCGATTAAAAAACACGCCATCCGCATCCAGCGCAATTACCGACCCATCCCCAAGGTGACCCTGCCCACCTCCTCCTTCCTCCACGTGCTGATCAACCTGCTGAAAAACGCGATTGAAGCCATGGAGGAATGCCCGCCCAACCGGAAGATCCTACAACTGGATATTAGTGAGGAAGATAATTGGGTGGTGTTGCGCATTACCGACGCCGGGGTGGGCATCGCCGACAACCACATGAAAAACATGTTCCAACACGGATTTACCACCAAAAAGTACGGTCACGGGTTCGGTTTGCATTTCTGCCACAACGCCATCGAAAGCATGGGCGGCAGCATTCGCGCCACCTCGCCCGGCAAAGACCAGGGCGCCACCTTTATTCTTTCGATGCCCGTCCATCAACATATTAAGGCGACCCGAGAAGAAGATCAGGAACCGCTGACCAGTCGCCATTAAAAAACCCTTGTGAGCCGACGGCAACGCGGCATTCCTGTGCCCCGTCGGCCCACCAACCTCGAGAGAGAAACTACCATGATTGTGAATTCGTTCACCGCGCTCCTGGTCTGGGGCTGTCACCTCACCGCGTGGACGCCACCACCCACGCCCACCCTCTGGATGCCGGGCACCATTTCGCGCGGGTTCAACGAACGGGAGCCCAGCTTTTCACCCGACGGCCGCGAGCTGATGTTCTGGCTGCTCCTGGGTAACCACACCGTCATCTTAACCAGCAAACGGGAGGGACAGGGTTGGCGCGAGCCCGAAACAGCCCCCTTCTCCGGGCGTCACGCCGATTTCGAACCCGTCTTCAGTCCCGACGGTTCGTCCGTTTATTTCGTATCCAATCGCCCCCGCGCGGACAAAGCAAACCCCAACGACGCCAACATCTGGCGGGTCGCACGCGAAGGCGCGGGTTGGGGCGAACCCAGCCTACTTCCCGAGCGCATCAATGGACCCGGCATTGAGTTTTTCCCGTCCAGTTGTCACAACCACGTCCTTTACTTTTGTCGGGTCCGGCCTGATTTCTCCGCGAGCGATATCTATCGGGTTGATCTCAACGGAAACGCCGATCCCAAGCCGCTCCCTGAAGTCATTAACGACGGCGCCCTTGGCGCCAAAATTTTTTTTTGGTCGATCCCCGTGAGCGCTTCCTCATCATCCCCAAAGCCCGCCCGACGACACCCGGCAAAATGCAACTGTTTATCAGCCGGCGCCAGGCCGACGGCTCCTGGACTAAACCGCTTCCGCTGCTGCCCGCCGACCTTTTGTTGACAAGCGATGACGGCATGCGCCTCGGCCCCGAGGGCCATGTGCTTTATTTCAGCCGGCGCGTCCTACCGGCGCAACCCGGCTATTGGGGACGGCCGCAACAGATCCCCGTCGACCAAAGCCTCGATACCCGGAACCTTCACACATTCCACAACGGTCCCCAAAACGGGTTCAAGGATATTTACCGCATCGATTTGGCGCCCTTGCCGGCCTTCCAAGCGGCAACCCGCTAACCCGCATTTCTCCCAAGGAATTCTGCTAAGGGGCAACCCATGGGATTACGAGGGGCGGCCTTCCGCTTTACTCGGTCGAGCCGCCTTCGCCTCAGCTGCTACGCCGAATGGTCGGCCCCTATGCCGCCTCTCGGCCGTAACCTTCGTACTCACAAGACTTTCTGCTTCTCGCGACGAATCCTTGTGAGAACCGCGGGCTAACTCCCGGTACCGAGGGTGATGGTTTCGGACTGGTTGCCGATGGTCAGCACCGCCGTGCTGCAATCACCCGTCGCAAAATTCAGCGAACCGGTGAATCCCGGTGTGGAATAGACCTGAAACTGTACCGTGCCGCTAGTCGGCCAACCGCAGCCGCTCAAGTCGTAAACCACCGGATCACTCGCATCAATGGTGGCCGCCACGTCGTAGTTGTAGGCCGCCGCAATCCGCGTCTGGTAAGCGCCCTGCACCTGGTACAACCCATCGCGCCGGTTAATCGTCAAGTTAATCGCGGCCTCCACCGTGCCGCTCGCAAAGACCCCGGAAGCCGCCGCACGCCAAGCCCCATTCAGCATAAAATTACTGGAAACGGTGGAGCCCTCGGCCTCCACGACCCCGACGATGCGGTATTCGTCGGCGGAATAACGGGTCACGAAATCATCGAAAGCCACCTGACCGGCCATCCAGCCGGCGGTCAAACTCCCCTGGCGCGACCACGACATGGCAATCGCACCGGCGTGAAACGCGCCGAGCATGTTGGTACAACCGCTGCCCCAGTCCAAGGTCGCGGTTAAAAAGCTTTCGGTTTGACCGGGATTAAAGGAAACATCCACCGCGGGACAATCCTCGCGTTTGGCGGGCGCGTCTTTGTTGAACAGCGAGGTGGTGGTGGCCCCGTACGCGGCCATGATCTCGGCGCTCGTGTTCATGGTCACCAAGAGCGAATCCAGTTCCGCGGTATTGGCGACAGGATAAGGCTGTGCGTTCATCAGCGAGGGTTCATTGCGGGTGTTGAAGTTAAATACGGAACCCACCACCGCCGAGCTGCTAAACACCGTGATTTGACTGGCAACCGTCAACTCGGGAAACACCAGCGCCATGACCTGTGGCGAAGGCCGCCGCGGTTCAAGCCGGATCGGGTTGCTCGCCCAGGTTAACCCTTGCTCGGTAAACACCTGCAAAACAACGTCCTCCGCGCTGTCCCCCAGGTTCACCAGCACGATGGCGGTATTGGCCCCGAATGCGTAAGGCAGGCTGGGAAAAACGATGCGCGTGTTGGCCTTGGCAAGCGGAACAGCCTCGGCAATCGCGGGCGAATCACCCGAATCGGTGTTCAGCGAGGAAACCTTGGCGCTCATCGTCCATGCATCGGAATCTGAGACGGCGAACAAAGAAAACCCGCCGCCCGAACCAAGGTCTGGAAAAAGTTCTCCAACAGTGCGAATTACTTGACCACCGGCAACAACAGCATCTAGGTTAGCTGTAAAGGTATCGCCGTTCGCACGAACCGCCGTGAGTTCAAGCCCCGCCGGGCTATCACCGTGATTGTTAAAAGTCACACTTGAAGCCCACTCGTTGTCGCGATTGGAGAGCCAAGGTAAAACCCACTCCCCACCCCAAAGCGGCATTAGCATCCAGCAGCTCACCAACACATAACGTAAAAAAGGCATCTCTCGCTCCTCGTTTCACGGCACCCCGGCCGACGCATTCGGTCCCCTATCGCCGCCCGCCATACCGGACCTAGCCGGCGTGGTCCTTGACCCGTTTGTTTGTTTAGAATGGTTTTAATATGAAGAAAAAGGTCGTCTGAGGCAACCCCCGAAAGGAGCCGCCCCGTGTTTCACCCGGAAAATGTCGCCAAAGAAATCGCGCAGGCCATGGCCGAGGGCATTCTGGATGCGACGGAAGCCGACGCCCTCAAAGAACAGGCCCACGCGCTGGAACGTTCTCCCCTGGCGTTGCTCGAAGAACGCGGCGTGCTTTCGCCCCAAACCCGCCAACGCCTGGCGGGCGACGGTCAGACGGTCTCATCCACCCAACGCCCCAATGACGGCGCGTTCGGCGGCCTTTCCCAAGCCGGCGGCGATTTCCCGCTCACCCACTGGGATCGTTACCAACCGGAGCACTTTCTGGGACAGGGCGGCATGGGCCGGGTGTTTTTGGCCTGGGACGCGCAACTCCAGCGCAAGGTCGCCATCAAGTTCCTGCGCCACAACCGCCAAAAAGACGCCAAACGGCTGATCCGAGAGGCGCGCGCGCAGGCACGCATCCAACACGACCGCGTGTGCAAGGTTTACGAGGTCCACGAGGAAGAGGGCCAGGTTTTTATAACGATGGAGTTTATTGAAGGGGCACCGCTGAGTCAGCGCCGCGTCGAATGGACGCTGGACACCTATATCTACTTGATCCGCGACATCGCCCACGGCCTCCACGCGGCCCATGATGCAGGCCTGATCCACCGCGATATCAAACCCAGCAACATTATGGTGCGCACTCCCGGCGGCGGCGGACCCAAGGCCGTGCTTATGGATTTCGGTTTGGCGATGGCCTGGACGGAAGAAGACACCCTTGCCTGGAGCGCGGGCACCCCCTCGTTTATGTCACCGGAACAAGCCTTGGGTCAGGAAGGCTGCCTCGACCCACGCAGTGATGTCTACAGCCTGGGTGCCACGCTGTACTGGTGCCTGTGCAACCGCCCACCGATCATGGGCAAAAACAGCCTCGATACCATTTCGATGATTCCCCACGCCGACCCACCCGATCCACAAAGCCTCAACCCCGAGATCAGCCGCGATTTGGCGATGATCATCAAGAAGTGCCTGCGCAAGGACCGCGCCGACCGCTATCCTTCCGCCAAAGCCTTTGCCGAGGATTTGGCCGCGCTTCAAGCAGGCGATGCCGTCAGCGTGCGCGGCTCGGATTGGTGGTACCTCACCCGCAAGAAGCTTCGTCAGAACAAACTCGCGGTCATGGCAACGGCGGCGTTGCTGATGATGGCGACGACACTGGGTCTGAACACCTGGCACCTCAATGTGCAGGCGGCACAACGCGAGGAATGGGCACGAAATTTCAGCGAGGCCGCGGAGGAAATCGAAGCGACCATGCGCTTTTCCCATATGTTGCCCCCCCACGATATCCGCGCTGAGATGGGTGAGTTGCGCCAACGGATCGCCGCCATGAAAACCATGCGCGACAACGCGGGACCACCGGCGTTTGACGCGGCCGATTTCGCCATCGGCCGCGCCTACGCGGCTTTTGACGAACACGAAACCGCCTTGACCTTTTTGGAACGTGCTTGGAACAACGGGTACCGCTTGCCGGCCGTGGCCTACGCCCTCGCCCAAAGCCGCGGCGAACTCTATAACGAGGCACGACTCGGCGCCGACAACATTACCGATGAGCAGCAGCGCAACCGCGTGCTGGAACAGCTTTACCACCAACACGCGCTGCCCGCGCGCACCCTGCTGGAAAACGTACCACCGTCCTCAACCCGTTTCCCCGCTTTCCTGGAAGCCCAAATGACCTGGTTCGACAAAGAACCACGCAAAGCCTTGGAAATTTTGCGTCGTAACGCGTTCCAGCCCTGGTTCTACGAGAACTTCGAACTCCAGGGGGCGCTATACGCCAACCTCGCCAAACAGCTCCGCTATGTCGGCGAACAAGACGATGCGGACGAGTGTTTCCAAAAGGCATTGTACAACCTCCAAAAAGCCATCGACATCGCCCCCAGCAGTGTCGACAATTACCTCACTTTGGCCAAACTCATGTCAGGCGAATACTACTACCACAACATCAAGCCTGGCAGCCACCGCCACTATCTCGACAAAGCGCTTTCCTATACCGAAACCGCCTTGCGCATCAATCCCGACCACCCAGCCGCACTGGTTTTCAAAGCCAACTTAAAAGGGCTTTCCTTTATCGACGAAGTCAATAAAGGCACCGTCAACCTCGACGAATTAGGCCAAGAAATTCACACACTGGAAAAACTCACGCGGGCCGGCTACGACAAAGAACATATTCTCGCCGCGCTGATGCGCTTGCTCTGCATTCGCGCCCAACAGGAAACCAACACCAACAACAGCGCACGCGAGGATCTTGAACACATTTGGGAATTGAGTAAAAAGATCGCGGTTAGTGAACGAACCGATAACTACTATCAAATTCTCGGTCAAGCACATCAAATTGCTTCCAAAGGGCCTGCCTTAAGTGAAGAACATCGACTAAGACACATCGAATCCGCCGCGGCCGCATACGAAGAAGCCATTAAGCTCTCACCCAGCGCGCAGCGGATTCGCATGAGCCTTGGCTTGGTTTACTTAGAAAAAGCAAACCTCTGGTCCGAGGATCAGAAAGGCGCCATCCTTGATCAAGTCATTACCACCTTCAATGACTTCCTTTCCCGAGATGACAACAACATGTTCGTCCACTATTACTTGGGCCAAAGCATGCGAAAGCGCGACCTTTTAGAACGCACCACTTCGTACAGCGATTTCACACTGCTCGAACAAGCACTTTGCCACTATCAGAAGGCTGAAGAAATAAGACCAACCGTCCCCAACTTTGCTCAAAGCCAAGGAATGATGTTGTCACGAATGGCCTTACGAAAACTCAATATGGGACTCGATTGTAGCGACACCCTGCACCAAGCAGAAAAAGCACTTCAGCGTGCTATTGACACAAACCCCAAATATCACAATTCTTATGATTCCTACCTAATTGTTGAAGCGAGAAAGATTCGATTAGCAGCAGCAACAGGACGCGGCAGTTCAGGTTTTATTGAAAACTGCCAAAAGCTCCGAGATAAGGCAAAAAAACACCGACCCAGCAACGCGTTCAACGACTATCACTTTGCCCAAGCCCACTACTACCATGCACTTTCTCTTTTAAAGCAACATAAACCCTTCAGACACCACCTCCGTCACGCTGAGGAAATCGTTCAAAACCTCCTCAATCATGACCCCAACGACCGCCTCAACCTTTGCCTTTTAAGCGATGTTTCGTTTCTTGAAGGCATCGTTCGTTTCACCCAAGGTAAATTGCGCCCCGATTTTTTGGCGTCAATCGATCAGCTCCATGCCCAAATCACGGCGGACCCGGTGCTTTGGCCCGAACCCCAACGCAATGAATTGCGGCGTGCTTACCTCCACGCATTGGCTCATCTCGGCAGTTCGGAAGAAACCCGTTTCATGAAAGCATTCGATCAGACCGCCACACGGTTTCAAAGGCTGTATCCAACCATGATCGAAGCCCGCGTCTTAAGCGGCGAATTACAAGTATGGCGCGCCTTAAGCGCAAACCGACAAAAAGCGGCCAAAACCGCCTTTCAAAAACTGGGCGCCCTCAAGAATCAATATCCAGCAGCCCAAATCTACAGCCTCGATCTCAAACGCCCTCTGGAGCAGCAGGCCGTGTATTCTCAGTTCTAAGCAACATCACCAGCCCTTTTCTCGCGCGTACCGGGAGAAAGGCACAACCCAACCGCGGCTTGGGTTAGGAACAAACAAAAGCCGCCGAGGGGTGTTTTCCCACGGCGGCTTTGCGGCACTTTCGGTCTACCGCGGCTTAAACATCTGGATCACTGGGATCATCCAGAATAATAATTTGGCCGTTGGTCTCTTTTTCGGGATCGTCTTCAAGTTCCGGGTTGGCTGGGTCCAACTGCAAAAACTTAAAGCCGCAGGGCTCAAAGGTTGCCGACATCGCCACCTGGAGTGCCAACGCATGGTTGGGCTGCCCATGGGGCGAAAGCGTAAACACGGTCGGATTGCTTCCGTTAAAAACGCCGACAGGTACCGTAACCCGAATTGAGTTGGCAGGATCCCCGTTAATGAATTTCACGATATCGTCTTTCATAACCCCGTCAACCACGACAGCACCCGTGGGCGTCGTGTAATTTTTGCGGGACATGTACCAAACTTGGCCGATACCCTGGTACCAAATTTCGAGCGCATTCTCCATAAAGGACCTCCCTTGTGTGGCTGGAACATTCAATCACAAAAACGAACGGAACACCGACACGGCTCGTGTCGATTCCGAACACACATGGACCTCTCGCCTCTTCGCCGTCCCCGCGGGGAACAGCACGCGCCAGATCCATCTCTGGCCGGAATCGTTTTTATTCGAGACCCATTCCCCGCAAGCGGCGGGTTAAGGCGACAACCGAAACCTTTAATTGGCGCGACATCTCGGCCGCGTTGCCGTTGCAACGCTGATGTGCGGCGCGAAGCTCCTCCTCGCTAAAGTCATTGGCAACACGCAACGTGCCGCCACGGCGAATCAAGTCGTAAACCGAAGCACGGGAGATCCCCAAAATTTCCGCGGCGACCTTGGGTTCCCATGAAGCATCTTCCATGGCTCGCAACAATTCGTTTTCTTCAATCGAACGCGGCTTGCGTTTTGGTGCCGCGGCGTCCTTCGCCCCCTTGGCGGCCACATCCACCGATGGCGGTGCCGCCAAGGGCAACGCATTGATTTCCGCATCGAGCAGGCGACTGATTTGGGGCGTTTCCTCCAGCACTTCCCGACCGCGGTTGCTGATATGGAGTCGGCGAACCAGATTGCGGAACTGGCGAATGTTGCCGCTCCACCTGTTGGCGACAAACCGCTCCATCAGCGCAACCGGCAAGCGCGGCAAGGCGAAGGGATCTTTGCTGTCCCGGGCCGGCACAATCCCCAACTCACGTTCAACACCCCTGGAAAAATGGGTAAACAGCAGACCCAAATCCTCCGGGCGCTCGCGCAGCGGCGGAATCAACAATTCGAAGCCGGACAAACGATGGAGCAAGGGTGCTTTAAAGCGCTGCTGTTGGATATCGCGTTCCAAGTCGGCGTCGGTCGCCGCCAAGACACGCACATCCACCGAAACAGGACGTTGACCACCGAGTGGGGTGACTTCCAGGGTTTCCAGTGCACGCAACAACATCGCCTGTACCTCTTCGGGCGCTTCGCCAATTTCATCGAGAAACAACACGCCGCTGTCGGCGGCCACGAAATAACCGCTCCGATCCTGGGTTGCCCCGGTAAAACTGCCGCGTTTGGCACCGAACAACTCGGCGGCGGCCAAGGTGCTCGGCAAGGCACCGAGATTTACGGTAATGAAGGGGCGCCGCGACCGGTGGCCGTGCTGGTGAATCGCCTGGGCCACCAACTCCTTACCCACGCCGGTTTCACCACGAATCAGCACCGGAACGTCCAGGTCGGCGACCTGCTGAATTTCGTGACGAATCCGCACCACCTCGTCGGCAAAGCCAACCAAGCCGAAATCGGGTAAATCACGCGGCACCGCACCCAGGTCGGAAAAGTGCAACAGGAGCACGAGGTGTTCGGCCAAAGTGATCACCACCCCACGGCTCAGCGCGGTCATGTCAACAAACAGTTCCTGTTTGAGCGAGACCCCGTTCACCCGAAGCTTGGTGCCGTGTTCGTCGCGTTTCACCAGCACACCCTCGCGAGCGCGCGGAATCAAAAAAAAAGGTTTGCGGCTAATGCAGGGCAATCCCAAGGGTTTACCCAACACCTGGGTGGGTTTATGAAAATCGGGGGTCCTCCGCGAAATCTCGGACGGCCCCTCGGGAAGCGCAACGCGATCCCCGATGCGGGATTCCTGGGGGTGTAGCAGGATCGTCAAATGGAGACGAGGAATCATCGCTTGACGACCTAAGTTTCCGGCCCCAAGCCCTGACCGGGTTGACATATCAAGATAAGTTCCTCTTTCGGAAACCATCAAACGCTCGCCGCATAAAGATAAGACTGAGGCGAATCATACCAAACCCCATACCGTCCGGCGAGCGCAAGCGTTTCATGCGGTGGTCGAACCGTCGCGCGTTTTGCGCAGCAAAACCTTTTCCGGCTCTTGCTCGGCAAAACGCCCGAAGGACCCTAACCCCGGCAGGCGACACTCCCAACTACCCCTCTTTCCCAAATCGTGGAAGGGTCCACCTGCCGCGGTAGGTATCACCGCCGACGCACGCGCCGTTCGGTGACGGAATAGCCTTATTACAGGTTTGGTGCCAACTTCACCCCGCCACACAAGCAACTAAAAATAAACAACTTAATGTTTCAGGGATCATCCAATCCGCCGGCCCGACGTTTTTCGACGCGTCGAAGGGTGTCGGTAAGGGTGTCGAAACCTGTCGAAAAAACCGACCGCCGCGTCGAAAACTGAAGCCTGATTCAATGAAAACCCTTAGAAAAAAGGACTTACCTTACTTTTCGCACCCTGGAAGGCCGTGTTATAAACAAGCCAACAGACGCGACTCTGAGATCAAGTCGCAACAAGGCACCAAAAACGGGAACCCCGCGGTGCCAACCGGCTCAAACGCCGATGATTTTCGGGTTAATTCATTCAGGTGAGCTGCCGAAAAGAGCATTATCCTCGATGACATTCCCCCGCGGACAACAGCGCGCGGCCGACCGAGCACCCTTCGTCGCGCGGCACCTTGCACCCAAACCCTTGTCCGACGAGGAACCCCAAGGCAAAAGGAACAGATTATGACGCTGCAACAAGGCAACCCCACCAATGCAAGTAACAGTATTACCATTCGTTTAAAGCTTAGCCATCAAACCGAAGTCCTGGCTCAGTTAACCACGGTGGTCGGCCAACTGGGCGGCGCCATCGGCGCCATCGACATCGTTAAAGCCGGCAAAGGTTTTGTCATTCGCGATTTCACCATCGACACCGCGGGCGAAGCCCACATTCAAGAACTCATCGACGGAATCGCCGCCATCGAGGGTGTCGAAATCGTCAACTTCTCCGACCGCACCTTTCTGCTCCACCTCGGCGGCAAAATTGAGGTCACCAGCAAAACCCCGCTCAAAACACGCGACCAATTGTCGATGGCCTACACCCCGGGCGTGGCACGCATCTGTCTCGCCATCGAGAAAAAACCCAGCGATGCTTTTAAGCTGACCATCAAACGCAACACGGTCGCCATTGTCAGCGACGGCACCGCCGTGTTGGGCCTGGGTGATATCGGTCCCGAGGCGGCCATGCCGGTCATGGAAGGCAAGGCCATGCTGTTTAAGGAATTCGCGGGCGTCGACGCCTTCCCGATCTGCCTGGACACCAAGGACACGGAAGAAATCATCAAAACGGTCAAATACATGGCGCCCACCTTCGGCGGCGTGAACCTTGAAGATATTTCGGCGCCCCGTTGCTTTGAAATTGAACGCCGTCTGCAGGAAGAGCTGGACATCCCGATTTTCCATGACGACCAACACGGCACCGCGGTGGTCTTGGTCGCGGCCCTGATCAACGCCATGAAACTGGTCGACAAAAAGTACGAGGACCTGAAAGTGGTGGTTGCCGGCGTCGGTGCGGCGGGTACGGCCTGCACCAAAATGATGATGGACTTGGGCATCAAAAACATCATCGGCTGTGATCGCAAAGGTGCGCTCACCAACAGCCGCGAGGACCTCAACGATGCCAAACGCGAATACGCGAACATCACCAACCCCAACCAGGAAGCAGGCACCCTGAAAGAAGTGGTGCGCGGGGCCGATGTGTTTGTCGGTTTGTCGGCACCCAATCTGCTGGACGAGGCCGACGTGGCCGCGATGGCAAGCGATTCCATCGTGTTCGCGATGTCGAACCCGATCCCCGAGGTCATGCCCGAAATCGCACTCAAACACG
Organism: Acanthopleuribacter pedis; assembly: GCF_017377855.1. Classification (GTDB taxonomy): domain Bacteria; phylum Acidobacteriota; class Holophagae; order Acanthopleuribacterales; family Acanthopleuribacteraceae; genus Acanthopleuribacter; species Acanthopleuribacter pedis. Next base: position 315,103 of record NZ_JAFREP010000008.1, on the reverse strand, counting down.
CCAAGGTGGTTGCCACCGGCCGCAGCGATTACCCCAACCAAATCAACAACGTTTTGTGTTTCCCCGGCATCTTCCGCGGCGCCCTCGACTGCCACGCCTCTCATATTAATGAAGAGATGAAAATGGCGGCGGCCATCGCCATCGCGGAAACCATCGATGACGAGATCGTCTCACCCGACTACATCATCCCCAGCGTCTTCAACCAAGACGTGGTGCCCAAGGTCGCGGCGGCGGTGATGGAGGCGGCAATCAAAACCGGCGTTGCCCGCCGCACCAAAAAAAGCGACGACGAATAGAGGCTAAATAAACAGACAACCGGCCCCTTTGTGATGTGCACAAAGGGGCCGGTTTTGTTTGGACACCAAAAGGACGGGGGAATAAAGCGCAACATCCATATCCGCGGCGTTGCGCCCACCGGATCGCCGGCATCCTTGACCCATCGGCTTATGGTGCTGATTTGGGCTCGCGCCGACGAGGAATTACTGGATCGCCAAAACGGGGTTCTCGTCGGCTCATTTGATGATAACGCCAACGCCGATTCCTCAAGGACCACTCCAGAAAAAATAGGCCCCTCCCACCGCGCTTCGCCGCGGCGGGGCCCGCCCATTGTTCCTTCCGTTTGCTTCATCCTCATCCCAACGGTTTTCCGCCTCTGCCGGAACCCTGGATCAAAGCACCCACTGCCCGTCAACCTCACCCCAACACCAAAACCACCCATCCGAAACGCGGCCGGCGAATTAACCCGCACAGCCCCAGGTGGACCCCTTCATCCGCGGCGGAAACGGCCAAACCAAACAGGCAAACCCCAATCGCCCATCCTCTTTCCATCCTGCCATCCTAAGTCATCAACCCAACCACCATGGCGCAACCGGCAAAACCAGGCAAGCAAAGGCCCAATCGCCCACCCTCCACGACAAAACCAGGCAGGCAAACCCCATCCGTCCATCCTAAAAAGCGAATGCCAACCCAAGCCCCGACCACGCCCCTCGCATCAACCCCATCCTTGCAGTATGATGGCATCTATAAGTGTGAAACTTTTCTTATCCAAGAGGCATGTATGGCGAAGGAACTGGACGCATGGCGTAAGCTGGCAGAAAAAGAGTTACGGGGAAAACCCCTGGCAGACTTGACCTGGCACTCCGACGAAGGCATCGATGTCAAACCGCTTTACACCGCGGCCGACATCGCGGACTTGCCCGATACCGATACGGTTCCCGGTCTCTACCCATTCATTCGCGGACCCCGGGCCACCATGTACACCGGCCGCCCCTGGACGATCCGCCAATACGCGGGTTTCTCCACCGCCGAGGCCTCCAACGCCTTCTACAAACGCAACTTGGCCGCGGGTCAAAAAGGCCTGTCGGTTGCCTTTGATCTCGCAACCCACCGCGGCTACGATTCCGACCATCCACGCGTGGTCGGGGATGTCGGCAAGGCCGGCGTCGCCATCGACAGCATCGAAGACATGAAGATCCTGTTCGACGGTATCCCGCTCGACAAAATGTCGGTCTCCATGACCATGAACGGCGCCGTGCTGCCGATTTTGGCCGGCTTCATCGTCGCCGCGCAAGAACAAGGCGTCGACCAAAAACTGCTGGCCGGCACCATTCAAAACGACATCCTCAAAGAATTCATGGTGCGGAATACCTACATCTTCCCACCCACGCCTTCGATGCGCATCGTCGCCGACATCATCGCCTACACCTCGCAAAATATGCCCAAGTTCAACTCGATCTCAATCAGCGGTTACCACATGCAGGAGGCGGGCGCGCACTCGGCCCTCGAACTGGCCTTAACCCTCGCCGACGGGCTCGAATACGTGCGGACCGCGCTGGCCAAGGGCCTGGACATTGACGCCTTCGCCCCGCGCCTCTCGTTTTTCTTCGCCATCGGCATGAACTTCTACATGGAAGTCGCCAAGTTACGCGCGGCACGCGGTCTCTGGGCCAAACTCATCAAAAGTTTTCATCCGCAAAATCCCAAATCCATGATGCTGCGCACCCACTGCCAAACCTCGGGCTGGAGCCTCACCGAGCAGGACCCCTACAACAACGTGGTACGCACGACGATGGAAGCCATGGCGGCCGTGTTCGGCGGTACCCAGTCCTTGCACACCAATGCCTTGGATGAAGCGGTCGCACTCCCCACCGATTTCTCCGCCCGCATCGCGCGCAATACCCAGCTCATCATTCAGGAAGAAAGCAACATCACCAAGGTGGTTGACCCCTGGGCGGGCAGCTACATGATGGAGAGCCTGACCCAAGGTTTAATTGAAAAGGCCCAGGCGATCATCGACGAAATCGAAGCCCACGGCGGCATGACCAAGGCCATTGAAGCCGGCATACCCCAGCGTTACATCGAGGAATCCTCGGCTCGCCGCCAGGCCCGCATCGACCGTGGCGACGAGGTGATTGTCGGGGTCAATAAATACAAACTCGCGGAAGAAGAAGAACTCGACATCCTCGAAATCGACAATACCGTCGTGCGCGAGGCGCAGCTCACGCGCCTGAAAAAGTTGCGTGAGAACCGCGACGCCGACAAGGTCGCCGCGGCCCTCGCGGCCTTAACCCAGGCGGCGGAAAGCGGCGAAGGGAACTTGCTGGCGCTGGCGGTGCAAGCCACGCGCGACCGCGCCACCATCGGCGAGATCTCCGACGCCCTCGAAAAAGTGTACGGCCGCTACCGCACCACCGCCCAGCCGATTAGTGGCGTGTACGGGGCCGCGTTTGAAGAAGATCAAGACTGGCAAAATCTCCAGGCCGATATCATAAAGTTCGAGGCAGAAGAGGGCCGACGCCCGCGTATTTTGGTGGTTAAGCTGGGCCAAGACGGCCACGACCGCGGCGCCAAGGTCATCGCCACCGCTTTCGCGGACCTGGGTTTCGACGTCGATATCGGTCCTTTGTTCCAAACCCCGGAGGAGGCGGCGCGCCAAGCGATTGACAGCGATTGCCACATCATCGGGATTTCCAGCCAGGCCGCCGGCCACAAAACTTTGATCCCGGCGTTGATCGGTGAGTTGAAACGTCAGGAAGTCGACGACATGTTGGTGGTTTGCGGCGGTGTTATTCCCCAACAGGATTACGACTACCTGCGCGAACAAGGGGTGGCCGCGATTTTCGGACCGGGCACCAACATCCTGAAAGCGGCTCACGAGGTGCTTCAGGAAACGCGTTCCTTGTTGGCAAAACAGGCTTAACGGAAAGACACACCCATGGAACAAACGGCGAACCCGATTTCGTTAGACACCGCCACCCAGCGTTTGGCCGAGGGCGTCTTGGCCGGACGTCGGCGTGCGCTCTCCAAAGCAATCACCTTGGTCGAAAACACGCGCGAGGATCGCCGCCGCCAGGCCAATCAGCTTGTGTCATACCTGTTGCCACGAAGCGGAACCGCGACGCGAATTGGCATTTCCGGCACGCCGGGTGTCGGTAAAAGCACCTTCATCGAAGCCTTCGGTTTGTTTCTCATCGAACGGGGTTTGCGGGTGGCGGTGCTGGCTGTCGACCCCAGCAGCAAAATCAGCGGCGGCAGCATTTTGGGCGACAAGGTGCGCATGGAACAGCTCGCCCGTCGCAACGAAGCCTTTATCCGTCCCAGCCCCTCGGCGGGTACGCTGGGCGGGGTGACCCGGCGCACGCGGGAAACCATGATGTTGTGCGAGGCGGCCGGTTTCGACGTGATCCTGATTGAAACGGTCGGGGTCGGTCAATCGGAAACGGCGGTTGCCGACATGGTCGATTTCTTTACCGTGCTGTTGCTCCCCAACGCGGGCGATGAAATTCAGGGCATCAAAAAAGGCATTATCGAGGTGGCCGATCTGTTGGTGATCAACAAAGCCGACGGCGAATTCCGCGACGCCGCCAAACGCGCGCGCCGTCATTACGCCAACGCGGTCAACTTGTTCCGCCCCAAGAACCCCCACTGGAAAACCCCCGTCGTGTGCGCGTCCGGGCTTGGCGGTGAAGGGATCGACACGGTTTGGGAAAGCGCGGGCAAACACCGCGCCCTGTTGGAAGAACACGGGCTCTTCGAGAAACTGCGCCGCCAACAACGGCAACGCTGGTTCCAGCAAGCGCTGGAGGACAGCCTGTTGGAACGGTTTCAGGCACATCCCGAGGTGGCGCGTAAACTACCGGAGCTACGCAACGCCATTGGACAGGGACAGATGTCACCCCACCACGCCGCGGCGAATTTGATCGGGTTATTTATGGGTGATCCGCAACAGAACTAAGTGGTTAATCGTCCTCGTCATCAGGCGCGGCCCCGGCCGCACCACGAGTCCCAAAGAAGTAACCGACCACGGCGGAGCTGAAACCAACCACCGGTGCCAGAATCATCTTGGCCCATTCGAGAAACTGGTCGAGCTTGTCACCCTCGTTGGCAAAAAAAGCGATGAGAAAAAAGGGCAAAAGCATCACCGCGCCGGTAAGACAAAAAATAAAATAGGCAAAAGGCTTCACAATCGACGCCCATTCGCTGGAATGCGGGGCAATGGATACTTTTTTACCCGAAGCACGGGTAACGCTTAAAGCATGTGACGGCGAATCCGTGAGTAAAGCGGTGTCGGATTCGCCCCTTGGTTCTTGATCATTGTTTGGGTGATGACCAGGATCGGCTGCGCCGGGTGGCTGTTCCGGCAAAGTTGTCATGGCTACCTCGGTGTATCGGGGAAAAACTAACGAACAATCACCGTCATGGTTTTTCCGTCATTGGTATTTTCGTAGGAAATGGTTTTAGCACCAGATTCAACCACCAGCTTGTAGAGTTCCAAGGCGCGTCGGAAGACCTCCGCTTTGGGAACATCAAGTGAAGCTGCAGTTTCTACTAAGTCTGCATCCATTTTCCGGTTGAGATTCAAGTTGTATCTCGGCATCCTAAGCCTCCTTAAGGTCAAGACTGAATGAGCCGGACTACGAGCGAACCTCGCGTCTCCATCAGTAAATATGAGTCAATTTGGCGTCAAAAGCAACATTCTAGATAACGCCATTTCTGACACCATAAGCTACACCAAATATTACACCATATTCGACACACCCGACCACCGGCACGAGAACAGGTTGATCCAGGGCGCCAGGCGAACCATGGTAAAACAACCTTTCAACCGACCAACGATAACCGTCCTCAAACCACGAAAATCCCAAAAAGGAACACCCACCATGTCACCTCCCCAAGTTCGCGTTTACCTCGCCTGTTCCCTCGACGGCTTCATCGCCGGTCCCGATCACGACCTTTCTTGGCTACCGAGTTACGCGGACGATTCACCCGCGGCCCTTGCCCGCGATACCGGTTCCATTGATTACGAGACCTTTATCGCCGATGTCGGCGCCATGCTGATGGGACGCCGTACCTATGACGTGGTGCGCGGATTCGGCGGCGATTGGCACTACGGCGATTTGCCGATCCACGTCGCCACCACGCGCGCGCTGGACGACGCGCCGCCCGCGGCGGTCAAAGCGGTTCGCGGTTCCATCGCGACGTTGATCACCGAGGCCAAAGCCGCGGCAAGGGGCAAAAACCTGTACCTCGACGGCGGCGACCTGATCCGCCAAGCCGCGGATGCCGACTTAATCGATCATTTCATTATTACTTACGCACCGGTGGCACTGGGCCGAGGCACGCCGCTTTTCGGCCTGATCCAGAATTACTATCACCTCGAAATTACCGGATCGTACCGCCACGATTACGGCATGCTTCAGGTCCATGCCCGCCCGCGTCGCCCCAAGGACGCCACGCCGGCTACCGCCCCATAAAGCCAATCGCTTACCCAAAACCCAAGTCAACCGCCCCCTCCAACGGGAGAAGCTTGGGTGCATCGCCGCCCCACAAGGAGACTTGTCCTCGCGAGCTTTCCTGGTTAAGATAACGCTTTGTTCAATCTGCCGTACCGCGGCAAGAACCCACACAGAGATACCCCGTTGCGCAGACCGACCCCCGTCCCCCGCACAAGCTTAAACGTCCGATCCGACACAACGCCTTCGTTTAAGGCGTGTTTTGCCGTCGGCGACGCCGCGACGGAAGCCGAACGAACGAACAGCCTTGCTGTCCCTTCCGGCCTCAACAGCTTTTTGGTTACCTCAAGCGGCTCCGAACCTCGGGCCGCTTTTTTATTTGGTACCCGTCCCCGTGACGGGCACCCGGTTTGCGTTTCACCCGGCTGTCGCGGGCCCCTGCCCGCCGCAACCTCAGTTTTTCCGCCGCGAGGCGGAGCAATGTTTTTCTACGGAGCATGACATGACCAGTGCCGAAATTTTTGGTTCCCACGTTCTTGATCTTCTCACCTTCAAGAAACGCCTCCCCAAACCGACCTACCACGCGCTGCGCGACGCCATTCAAAAGGGCATCCAGCTCGACGGCGCCAGCGCGGATACCATCGCCCAAGCCATGATGGAGTGGGCGGTCTCAAAAGGGGTCACCCACTACACGCATTGGTTCCAACCCATGACGGGCAACTCGGCGCAAAAACACGACGCCTTCCTGTCCTTTGACGCCAACATGATGCCCATCGAACGCTTCTCCGGCAACCAGTTGATTCAATCCGAACCCGACGCCTCAAGCTTCCCTTCCGGCGGTACCCGTACCACCTTTGAAGCACGCGGTTACACGGCCTGGGACCCCTCCAGCCCCGTGTTCATTCAACGCAACCGCACGGTTTCCATCCTGTGCATTCCCAGTGTCTTTTTCACCTACACCGGGCACGCGCTCGACACCAAAACCCCTTTGCTTCGTTCCATCAATCAACTCAACGAAGCCGCCGCCGCGGCACTTGAGCTTTTGACCGGCAAAAAGGTATCCGTCAGCGCCACCTTGGGTTGTGAGCAGGAATACTTCCTCGTTGACCGCAAATGGCACGATATGCGGCCCGATCTGATCATGGCCGGCCGCACCGTATTGGGCGCCCTACCCGCCAAAGGTCAGCAGATGGAAGACCACTATTTCGGCGCCATTAAAGGCCGTGTTTTGGCCTTCATGGAAGACCTGGAAACCCAACTTTACGAGCTGGGTGTTCCCGCCAAAACCCGCCACAACGAGGTTGCCCCGCACCAATTCGAAATGGCGCCGATTTTCCGCGACGCCAACTTGGCCGCCGACAACAACCAATTGGTCATGGAAGTGGCGCGTAAGGTCGCCCACGAACACGACCTGTCGATCCTGCTCCACGAGAAACCCTTCGCCGGTGTCAACGGTTCCGGCAAACACCTCAACTGGAGCATGGCCACCAGCGACGGCCGCAATCTGCTGGAGCCGGGCAAATCCCCGCAAAGCAACATCACCTTCCTCTACTTCCTTGTCGCCGTCGTCAACGCCATCCAGAATCGCGGCGACCTGCTGCGCGCCACCATTGCCTCTGCCGGCAACGACCACCGTCTCGGTGCCAACGAGGCACCACCCGCGATCATGTCCGTGTTCCTGGGTTCTCAACTCACCAACATCCTCGACCAAATCGAAAAAGCCGACGGTTTTAACGAAGAAATCGTGGCGTCCATCGACCTCGGTCTGGCCGAATTGCCCAACATCACCGTCGACCGCACCGACCGCAACCGCACCTCGCCGTTTGCCTTCACCGGCAACAAGTTTGAATTCCGCGCCTGTGGTTCCAGCCAATCCGTTTCCTTCCCGGTTTCCGCGTTGAACGCCGCGGTCACCGAGAGCTTGCTCGAAATGAACGCCAAACTGGAAGACGTGGGTCAAATTACCGAAAAGAACCTGTTCGAACTGCTGCGTCCTTTCATCAGCCAAAGCAAGAACATTCGTTTTGAAGGCGACAACTACAGCGACGAATGGGCCGCGGAAGCCGAGGAACGCGGCCTGACCAACCTCAAAACCACGCCCGAGGCCCTCGCCTTGTGGCAGACGGAAGAGGCCAAAGCCTTTGCCAAAAATACCGGTTTCTTGACCGATTTCGAATTGGAAGCGGTGATCAACGTGCGCATGGAGCAATACGCCAAACACCTCGACATCGAGGCCGCTACCATGCTGCGCCTAATCGACAACTTCGTTTTACCCGCGGCCATCGCCCACCAAGGCGAAAGCGCCGCATCTTTGAGCGCCTTGACCGAGGCCCTCGGCGAAAAAGCCGCCGCGTCGTCAGCCCTGCAGGCAGGCCGTCTGCATTGCCTCGCCGAAACCATCGGCAACCTGATTGACGCCCGCAACAAACTCGAAACCGAGCTGGATGCGGTTCACCAATTACCGGAAGAAGCGCATGCACTCGCCACCGCCAAGCAGGTGGTACCGCTCATGGACAAGGCCCGCGCCCAGGCCGACGCCTTGGAAACCATGGTCGACGCTTCCACCTGGGAACTGCCCACCTACCACGAACTCCTGTTCTTAATGTAGCGGGCTTCCAGCCAAAACCCTTGAGCGGGGTCGCACCTTCGGGGGCGGCCCCGTTTTTTTTGGGATGCCGGCCACCCCCTTTCCCTTCTCAGATGCGGCCAACTGGGCTAAATTTAGGCTGATCCAATCACGCCGACACGGGACTGTTTGCCCGAGCATGCCACGCACCCGTAATGCACGGCGCCGCCGACGGCGGCATCCATTCGAGGGGGAAGCTTTTGTCACCAACCGATCTCGCCATTACCCAACACGGCTACGTCCGCCACATCAAACTCAACCGCCCCGACCGCATGAACGCCCTGGGTCGCACCCTGATCCGCGAGCTTCACAACGCACTGGAAGACTGCCGCTTTGATCGAGAAACCCGCGTCATTCTTTTGAGCGGGGCCGGTCAGCGCGCCTTTTGCGCCGGCGCCGACCTAAAAGAACGCGCCGAAATGGCCCAAGACGAGGTCGACGCCTTCGTCAGCGAATTGCGCACCACCTTTCATCTATTGTTCAACCATCCCAAGATCACCGTGGCGGCCTTAAACGGCGCGGCCCTCGGCGGCGGCCTGGAGCTGGCCCTTTCCTGCGACTTGCGCTACGCCCACAACGACGTGCGTTTGGGTTTAACCGAAACGCGCCTGGCTATTATCCCCGGCGCCGGCGGCACCCAACTGCTGCCGCGCGTGATCGGCCCGGCCAAGGCCAAGGAGATGATTTTCCGAGCGCAACCCATTAACGCCGCGGAGGCGCAAACCCTCGGTTTGGTCAACGACGTGTTCCCCGCCGAGGAACTCATCACCCGCTGCCTGGAGATCGGTACCCAAATCAGCCAAAACGGTCCCATCGCGCTGATGCAGGCCAAAAAAGCCGTCAACCAAGGTCTGCAGTGTAGCCTCGACCAAGGCTTACACATCGAACAGCTCTGTTACGCGGGCGTCATCCCCACCGAGGATCGCCTGGAGGGGCTGGCCGCCTTTAAAGAAAAACGCAAGCCGGCTTACCAGGGTCGCTGAGGCCGCGCGTCGGCGGCGGTGGCGATTTGTGTCACTTCCGCCGTTTCCATCACCCACCGCGCGCTGTCCTGAGCTAGAGTGAGTATGGCCGGTTAGCCCACATTTCTCACAAGGCGTTCGGCTTCGCAGCAGAAGTTCTTGTGAGAAATGCGGGCTAGGTCCACAATATTTTTGTGTCAGGGAGAAAACGAACGTGAATTGGCTGTTGTTGTTGCTGTGTATGGTTGCGCAAGCACCCGAAGAAGGTGACCCGCTCGACCCGGAACCCGAGTTCAAAATTGATTATGAGGAAAAGGTCGTGCTCGTCGACCTGCCGTTGCGCATCGTCCGCGACGGCCGCCCCGTCACCGAACTCAAATTGGCGGACCTAACGGTTCAAGAAAACGGCGTCCCTGCCCAAGTACGCGATCTCAAGAAGGTGCAAACCCCACTGAAGATGCACATATTGATGGACCTGAGCACCAGTAACGCCGACAACATTTTCCAAATCAAAGCGGCCACCCGTTTCTTGATTAAGAAAATGCGCAAGGGCGATACCGCCAAGCTCAGTTATTTTTCCAACACCTACCAAGAATTAACCGAATACCACGACAACCGCGACTTTCTCATTCAGAAACTGACCCGGGTCACCCCGCTCGGCTCCACCGCGCTTTACGACGGCATCAACGCCGCGCTGGAAGATATGCGGCAACACGAGGGCCCCAAGGCACTGTTTTTGTTCAGTGACGGCCACGATTTAATGAGCCACACCAAAGAAGTCGATTTGGAGCTCAAGGTCAAAAACTACGGCATTCCCATCTACATGATCAGCTACGAGGCCGCCAACGCCAAACTCCCACCCCTGCTGGCCCAACAGACCCAATTTATGACCACGCTCATCGGGCTTAGCGGCGGCCATCTCTTCCGGGGAGATCGCGAGTTCCAGGGCGACCTCAACACGGCCCTCAAACGCGCCCGTACCCGCTTTCTGGTCAATTACATCTCACCCAACGCCGGCGCGGGCAAGTCCTGGCGCAGCATCATGGCCACGGTGAATGGTTGCAATAACTGCACCCTGATCTACCGCCGCGGCTACGAAATGTAGCGCAGGGCGCGCCCTACCCGATGTGGTTCCGGCCGAAACCCGGTAACCCCCTATTGGGAAGGGTGTTCATCCGGCGGCGGCCCGACCGCGGCACGCGTTCCTTTTTTCATTTTTCCATTTGACATCAAACACACCTTTGGGTAGACTGCGGCTTCGGCCGTTTGAGCCCTGTTCCTATGGGAGGATTGCATCCATGCAACCATATGCAGTTATCAAAACCGGTGGCAAACAGTACACCGTTTCCGCGGGTGACGAATTACGTGTAGAAGTCATCCCCGGCTTATCTGAAGGGGAAACCGTTGAGCTGGAGACTCTGGCAGCCAGCAACGGCACCGACCTTTCCGTCGGCACCCCTGAACTCAGCGACAAAGTCAAAGCCACCGTTCTCCGAGCGGAGCGCGGCGACAAAGTCGTTATCTTCAAAAGCAAACGAAGATCGACCTACCGTCGTAAGAACGGACACCGCCAGAACTACCTCGCGATCCGCATTGATTCCATTCCCGGAAACTAATCGCGAGTTTCCAACTTTTTAACCGTCGGGAACCTGTTTCCCGGCAATGAGAATGAAGAGGTTAAGTCATGGCTCACAAGAAAGGTGTCGGTAGTTCCAGAAACGGCCGCGATAGCGAATCCAAACGTTTGGGTGTAAAACGCTTCGGTGGCCAACTCGTTTCTGCCGGCTCAATCATTGTTCGTCAACGTGGCACGCGTTTCAAGCCTGGTAAAGGTTGCGGTCGCGGTGGTGATGACACGCTGTTCGCACTGATCGAAGGCAAGGTCGCGTTTCGTGACCGCGGTCGCCTCGGGAAATTTGTAGAAATTCACCCCGTTGGCTAACGCCGCGTTTCAATAGACCCTTTTTTCAAGAAAGCCGCGGCCAGGTTTACCCGACCGCGGCTTCTTTGCGTCTACCCGTATTACCGAGCACGGATGGTATCTCCCCTCCCGTTCCGTTATGCGGGTTAACCGATTTGCGGTTTGCCAACCGATCACCGAAACTACCCGCGATGCACACCACATTTCGCAGCCGAACGTTGGTACGCATCGCGGGCGAACCCGGCGGCCTCAAACACCGCCATGGATCGCCCCCACGGGCGACTCGCTCACGCGACGCGTGGCGAAGGATTGCAGTTTATGTTCATTGACGAATTAACCATTTATGTAGAAGCAGGTAACGGCGGCAACGGCGCACTCAGCTTTCGCCGCGAAAAATACGTGGAGTTCGGCGGTCCCGACGGGGGCGACGGCGGCAACGGCGGTCATGTGATCGTACGGGTCCGTCCCGAATTCAACACCTTGCTACCGCTGCGCAACCGCCGCAAGTACAAGGCGGGCCACGGCCAAAACGGGCGCGGCTCCAACATGACCGGCGCGGGCGGCGAGTCGCTGATCCTGGAAGTGCCGGCTGGTACCATCGTGCGCGACAAAGAATCGGGCACCATCCTGGGGGATCTGACCCGACCCGACAGCGAGGTCATCGTGGCCCACGGCGGCCGCGGCGGCAAAGGTAACCGCCATTTTGTTTCCAGCACCCATCAGGTACCGCGTTTCGCCCAATCCGGCGAAGACGGAGAAAACCTATGGATCAAGCTCGAACTCAAGGTTCTGGCGGATGTCGGCTTGGTAGGTTTCCCCAATGCCGGCAAATCCACGCTGATCAGCCGCATCTCCGCGGCCAAACCCAAGGTTGCCGACTACCCTTTCACCACGCTCAAACCCAACCTGGGCGTGGTCAAAGCCACACCGATGGACAACTTCGTGGTCGCCGACATTCCGGGCATCATCGAAGGCGCCCACGAGGGTGCGGGCCTCGGCTTGCGCTTCCTCAAACACATCGAACGCACAAGTTTGTTGCTGGTGATGATCGATCCGGCCAATCCCGAGCGGGAACCCGCCGATTGTTACCGCATCCTACTCAATGAACTCAAATCCTTCAGCGCCAAACTCGCTGAAAAAGATTACCTTGTCGCCTTTACCAAAGCCGACGTGACCCATGATCGCGACGAACGGGTCGCAGAACTCAAACAGGAACTCACCGACAACGGCGTGTGGCACACCACCATCAGCTCCGTCACCGGTGAAGCCATTCGCGAGCTGGTGTTTGAACTGAACGGCCGGGTTAAAACCGCGCGTGCCGCACAACGCGAAGCCTGGTTCGCCGCCGAGGCGGAAGCCGCCGAATCGGCCGAACCGGCAACAGGCAATTCCGCCGCGGCCGAGCAAGCGGTCGACCCACTCGACGAACTCGATTTTTAACGGGAAAACCTCGTTTCCCACCGCCGGTTGCGATTGATGGTTGCATTTCCACCGCGTGGTCACCAAGTTAACCTTTACCGAAACGCCTCTCCAACCAAGTCCCATATCGCGCTTTCGCGGACCAACACCGCAAGGTTTGGTCATTTCATTTCAGGAGCCTCATTTGAGCGAACAAGCACCCACGAAATTGGATCTAAGCACCACGCAAGCATTGCTGGACGTCGTCATCGACATTTCCGAGGAGTTCAAGGCCGTTGATTTGCGCGCCCTCAAGGTCACCGACATCTGTTCTTTTACCGACTATTTCGTCGTGATGACCGGCACCTCGACCACCCACATCAAGTCCATTACCGAAGAAATTATGATGCGCTGCAAAAAGAACGGCCGCAAGCCGTCCGATATTGAAGGCGTTTCCGCCGCGGAATGGACCTTGCTCGATTTCGGCGACGTCATTGTCCATGTGTTTAGCAGTGAGAAACGCGCCTTTTACAACCTCGAGGAGCTGTGGGCCGAGGCGGAACAAGCCTATCCACCCGCCGACGCGGAGCCCGCCTAATGAAAGTCCACCTCTTGTGGGTGGGTCGCAAAGGCAAACGAGAACCGGAAAGCGAACTGTGCCAACGGTATCTTACCCGCTTGGAGAGCCGCGTTCGCTTTTCGGAAAAGGTGCTCAAGCCCTTTCAGGGCGGCAACCAATCGACGACCGACATCCAGCAGCGCGAAAGTGCGCGGCTGCTGGCGGAACTCAACCCCGACGATTACCTGATCCTTTGCGATGAGCGCGGCAAAAATGTATCCTCCAAGGGCTTGGCCAAACTTTTTGCGGATCGTGAACGCGCCGCCGCACGCCGACTCGTTTTTTGTATCGGCGGGGCCATGGGGGTCGCCGACGCGCTGCGACAGCGTGCCGATTTTATGTTATCGTTGAGCCAAATGACACTGCCGCATGCACTTGCACGGGTGCTGCTGGTCGAACAAATTTACCGCGCACATTGCATCAACAGTGGCCATCCCTATCATCACGAAGGTTAGCCCATGAAATTATCCACCCTGTCGGCCTGGTTCTTCGCTTTGCTTGTTTTAGGCGTTTGCAGCGCTGTATTTTTACCCCCCGAAAACCAACGCGTCTTGTTGCAACCGATCCAGGTGTGGCACCTCTCCTTCCCTCTCGTGAACGGCGTCATTGCCGTCATGCTGTTGAGCACCCTCCCGCCCGCACTTTATCTTTCCGCCGGCTACCTCAAACTCGCGGGCCAAATGCGCGGCGTCAAACGCGGCAACCGCCTCGATCTGCGCGCGGGCGAGCAACTGGTCCACGCCCGCGGTTTGCTCCAGCACCAAGATTACCAAGCCGCCCTGGACGCCGTCGGCGATGACGAAAGCGTCGAAGCCGTCCTGATTAAGGGAGAGGCCCTGTGGGCCATGGGCGACACCGAGCAAGCCGCCGCAATGCTGCGTCCTTGCTTTCGCCAAAGCGGCGACGTCCGCATCGGTTACTTGCTGGTTGAGGTCCTGCGCACCGCCGGCCAAAACCCCATCGAGGTATTGGACGCACTGATTACCGCCGACCCCGGCCACGCCCGCGCCGCACTCAAAGCAGCCTGCGCGCTGTATGAACAGGAACAACAATGGGATCTTGCGCTGGCAACCCTCAGCCAACTCGAAAAACTCGGCACGGATGATTGCAGCACCCAACGCCTCCGCTACGAATTCAAAATCGTGCAAACCCAACCCGATGAAACGAATCCCCGCAAACACATCGACCGCCTGCAAAGTTTTACCAAAAAGACCCCGGAATTTGTCCCCGCCTGGCTTGAACTGGGTCGGGTATGGTGGAACGCGGGAAATTTGGAAAAAGCCCAACAGATGCTCGCGCGGGGTTACCAGGCCACCGGGAACTTGGCGTGTTTGGACGTGCAGGTCGATTTCTTGCTCGATGACAACCGCCCGGAAGACGCGATTCAAGTGTATCTGGCCCCGGCCGACGATAAACCGGCGGTCCGTTTTCAACTTGCCAAACTCTATTTCCGACTGCACATGTTGGACGAGGCACTCGACCAGTTCGAAATTCTGGAGGGACTGCTGCCCAAATGTCCATCGCTCCTCCATTACCAAGCACAAATCAAAGCACGCCGCGACCGCTACGCCGAGGCCGCCGAGGATTTTCAGCGCTACCTGGGCGAACGCGCCGACCAACTGGGGGATTTTGTCTGCGAGAATTGTGGTCACATCGCCGAAAACCGCGCGGAACGCTGCCCCAAATGCGGCGAATGGGACACCCTCGTTTTGGAAGTGGAAACCTTGAAATTTGAGGCGGCCGGCCCACTCGCGCTCGGGCCGCGTTACCACGGAGCCTAAGCGTGCGCTGGACCCTGGAACAGATCGCACGACAAACCGGCGGCACCATCGACGGCACCTCCCACGACCAAACCGGCAACCTCGCGGTTCACGCGATTGAAACC
The DNA here is from genome assembly GCF_017377855.1 of Acanthopleuribacter pedis. Classification (GTDB taxonomy): domain Bacteria; phylum Acidobacteriota; class Holophagae; order Acanthopleuribacterales; family Acanthopleuribacteraceae; genus Acanthopleuribacter; species Acanthopleuribacter pedis. The sequence goes on along the minus strand of NZ_JAFREP010000008.1, from coordinate 299,960 downwards.
GACACCCGCTTGGCGTTTCGCACCCGCGCGCTGTTTGTCGCGCTCGACGGCCCCAACTACCGCGGCGACCGTTTCCTACCCGCCGCCGCCGAACGCGGCGCCGTGGCCGCGCTTGTCGGCGAAGAGGCCGTTAACACCACCGACCTGCCGCTCATTCGCGTCGCCAACCCCTTGCGCGCCCTGCAGCAGTTGGCCGCCGACTACCACGCGGCCATGCCCGGCCCGACCCTCGCAATCACGGGCAGCAACGGCAAAACCATCCTCAAAGACTTCCTCGCCCACAGCCTGATGAGCCGCGAATTGGTTTACGCGAGCCCCGGCAGCTACAACAGCCAAGTCGGCGTCGCCCTTTCGCTATTGGCGCGCCGCACCCCCGTCGCCCTCGCCATCATTGAAGCCGGCGTTTCACAACAAAACGAAATGCAGCACCTTGCCGCGATGATCCGACCACGCCACGGGGTCTTGACCAACATCGGCTTGGCCCACTTCGAAGGCTTCGGCTCGCGCGCCGCCATTGCCCGCGAAAAAATCCAACTGTTTCGCGATCTCCCTCCCGAGGGATGGCTCCTCATCCCCGACGACCCCTTGCTCGACGAAGCCCTGCTCGCCGATATCCGCTGCCCGATCTACCGCTTTGGTTCAGACCCACGTCTGCCCAAGCTAATCGCGACCTCGCCGGCGGGCCGCGGTCGTTCCCAGCTCCACCTGGCCTTTCCCGACGGACAGGAAACCTTCCTCCAGGTCGCGATTGACTACTCCTGGCGCGAGGTCTTCCAAACCCTGCTCGCCGGCATCTGCACCGCCTGGCTTTTCGGTATTTCCGCCAATAGTATCACCCGTTACGGCGGTGCTTTTAACCCACCGCTCAACCGCCTGGAACTGTGGCAGTCGGAACAGGGCTGCCTCCTCGCCAACGACAGCTACAGCGCCGATCCCGTCTCCACCCGTTCCTGCCTCTCGCTCTTCGATCACTACCAAGGCAAAAATACCTGGTTCATCTTCGCGGGTATGGGTGAATTGGGCGAGCGCGGCGCTTATGAACACCGCGTCATCGGTGAACTCGCCGCGCGCAAACAGGTCAAACACCTCCTGCTGACCGGCCCCCACGCCGACGCAACCGCCGAGGGCTACCGCCATGCCTTTGCCGAGGGCGTCGTCCACCAATTCGACGATACCGCCGCGTTGACGCGTTACGCCGACCACCACGCCAAGGAAGCGGAAGTGGTTTTAATCAAAGGCCCCCGCGAAGCACGACTGGACACCCTCACCAACCTGTTCAAAAGCAAACTCACCCAGACCGTGTACTACATCAGCCTAACCAAAATTCGCGACAACGCCTTGGCCTACCGCGGCTTGATGCCCGCCGACGGCAAACTGTTGGTTATGCTCAAAGCCTTCGCCTACGGTACCGACGCCGGCCAAATTGCACGCTTCCTACAAACCCACGTGGATTTCTTCGGGGTCGCTTACGTCAAAGAAGCGGTCAGCCTGCGGCGCCAAGGAATTAACAACGAAATTTTGGTGCAGTTGGTGTTGCCCGACGATGTCGACGAGGTTGCCCGCCTCGATTTGCAGCCCGTCGTGTTCAGCCTCGACGTGGCGCGCGCGCTGAACACCGCCGCGGAACGACACAACACCCGCATCAAAATACACCTGAAAGTTGACACCGGCATGGGCCGTTTCGGGGTTTTCCCCGACCAAGTCGGCCCACTCGCCGCGGCGATTCAGGAACTCAAACACCTGCAGATTGAAGGGTTGATGACCCATTTCTCCTCGGCCGACGACCCCGAGGCCGATGCGTTTAGTCGCGAGCAACTGGCCGGCTTTGAACAAGCGCGCGCCGCACTGAACGCGCTGGGTATCGATCCCCCGCTCTGCCATGCCGCCGCCAGCGCCGCCGCCGCGCGTTTTCCCGAGGCGCGTTTCTCGATGATTCGCATCGGCCTGGGCGTTTACGGCATTTACCCCTCACGTGAGGTTGCCGAAACCCTTGTGCTCAAATGCCCCGTGACCCTGCTCTCGCAAATCGGGTCTCTCAAAACCTATCCGCCAGGTTACCCGATTAGTTACAACCAACGGTTCACGACAAAACGCGAAAGCCGGATTGCTTTTATGCCGCTGGGTTATTACGACGGCCTTTCGCGCAAACTCTCCAACCAGGGATACGTCATTGTCAACGGCCGCCGCGCACCCATCGTCGGCTCCGTCTGTATGGATTTTACCGCCGTCGACGTGACCGGCATCGAGGACGTCGCGGTCGGCGATCCCGTCCTGGTTTTCGGCGAATGGCGCGGGAACAGCATTCGCGTGGAGGAGCTGGCGGAGATGGAGGGAACCATTCCCTACGAGGTGCTCGTCCGCTGGAGCCACCGCATCCAGCGCATTTATTTAATGGATGAAGAATAATGCTAAGATGCCGCTCAGCCGCGCCCCCCGTAAGAATGCCCAGGCGATGCCTTCCATCCAAGCGGTTCATCTTGTGTTGATTGGAGACCTTCATCGTGACAAACCACGCGCAAGCGGTACCCCGCCCGTCTCAGCAAGTAACGCTCACCATTTTTTTCGGCGGCCCCAGCAATGAACGCAACATCTCGCTCGACTCCGCGCGTACCCTCTACGACAGCGTGCGAAAAAAATTGGCCGAAACCAACATCACCTTGGTTTTTATCAGTCGCGATACCCAGTTTTTCCGGCTCGACCCCAAGTGGATTTATTCCAATACCATCGAAGACTTTGAGCACCTTCCCCACCAACCCTTGCAAGCCGACGCCCTCAACCGTTTGATCAAAGAGAGCGATGTTCTGTGCCCCATCGTGCATGGCGCCTATGGGGAAGACGGACAACTCAGCGCACGTTTTGAAGCGCAGGGACGCCAAGCCTATTTGGGCAGTCCGCCCGCGGGCCTGGCCACGACCCTCAACAAGCAGCAAACCGTTGCGGCGATTGCCGAGCGGGGTTTTCCCACCGTGCCCAATGCGCTGATCACAGCCGCGGCCTGGGCGGAAGACGCGGCCCGCGAAAGGGAACGCGCGTGGCATCAGGTCCCCGGCGACACGCTGAACCAACGCATCGTCAAACCCAACCGCGCCGGCTCCTCCGACGGGGTCAGCCTGAGCGGGGTCGATACCTTCGACGAAGCCGTCACGCGCGCCCTGGCTTTCGGTGACGAGGTTTTGGTGGAACAGCGCATTGAAGGTCGCGAGTTTTCCCTGATCGTTTTGCAAGACCAAGACGACAGCATTGTCCCGCTCGCCCCAACCGGAATAGCCATCGCCGAAAGCGACACCGACCCAAATCAAGACAACCTCTACACCCGCAACAAGAAATACATGCCCGGCGCCGGCGCGCGCCACCAAACCCCGCTTGCCGGACCGGCCGAGCTGTTGCAACGCATGCGCACCCAGGCCGTCGACCTTTTTCAGGCGCTTGGCTTGCGTGACTGGGCCCGTTTCGACGGCTTCCTTAGCGACGACGGCACGATCATTTGGTCCGACCTCAACGGCATTCCCGGCTGCGGCCTCGACTCTTTCTTATTCCAACAAGCCGCCCTTTTCGGCATGCGCCACGCCGATGTTTTTTCATTGCTGATTACCCGCGCCGCGGCACGCGAGGGCCGCCGGCTCGATTTCAGCGACGCCCTCGGCGAAGATCCCGCGTCCCGCCGTCGCGTGGCCGTGATCGGCGGCGGCGCCACCTCGGAACGCCACGTCTCACGCATGAGTTGGTTTAACGTCACCCAAAAACTGGCCGCGCTGCAGCAGTACCGCATTCACACCATTTACCTAGACGCCGAGGAAGCCTTTTGGGAAGTCCCCGCTTTTGTCGCCCTCCAACACACCGTGGACGAAATCGAGGCCGTTTTGGCAGATGTCGACGCCTACCAACGCGCGGTACCGCTCGTTCAAACCTGGCGCGGCACCCATTTCGCGGGTTACGCCGGCGACGTGGCGGCGCACAACTTCGCCCCGCGCCGGTTAAAACTCGCGGACTTTCCCGCGCGTTTCGACTTCGTATTTCTCGCCCTGCACGGGGGCATCGGTGAAAACGGCACCATGCAACGGCGCCTGGACCAACTCGGCTTGCCCTACAACGGCAGCAGTTCCCAGGTGGCCGGCTTGTGTATGGACAAACAAGCCACCAACCAAAAGTGCCGCGAATTTGCCATCCCCGGTTTTGAAGCACCGGGCCAACATCTCGTCGCGCGCAACGATTTGATCGTGGAACTGAGCCGCTATGCCGACCTCGACGCCGCCGATCTCGAAACCCTAACCCAACGCCTGCCCGAGCTGATCGCCGCCGAACAACGCGTCACCGACCCCCTATTCCAGCGCTGGGCCAAAGCCGTGGTCCGCTGGGCCGCGGGGTTGCAAGCGACTTTGCAGTCCGACCAAGGCTTGGTCCTAAAACCCAAGGCCGACGGCTGCTCCAGTGGTGTTTTGGTTTCCCGCCAACCGGAACACCAACTCCCGATTTTCCTGCTGTTTATGATGGCGGGCCGCGACCGCATCCCCCAATACCTGCTGTATCCCAAGGTGACGGATCGCGAGTTGTTTATCGCCCTGCCCCGCTTTGACGAAATCCTGGTTGAGCAGATGTTGGCGGGCGCCGACCCTGAAACCTTTATGGAAATGACCATCGGCGTCATCGGGACCCGCGGCAAGATCACCGCGTTTTACCCCTCGGAAACCCTCGCCCAAACCGATGTTTTGTCCCTGGATGAAAAGTTCAACAAAGGCATGGGCGTGAACCTCACCCCGCCACCGGCCTTGGACGCGGCCGCCGTCGCTTCGATCCGCGCGCGACTCGCCGCGTACGCCGATCAATTGGGCATTGAAGGTTACGCGCGTATCGACGTCATGTACCGACCCGACAGCGATACCCTTTACTTAATAGAAGTGAACAATTTGCCGGGGCTCACCTCGGCTACCATTATTTATACCCAAGCCTTGGTTACCCCGGAGTTTGCGCTCAAACCCGCCGAATTCTTAGATGAACTGATCCAATTGGGCTTCGCCCGCCAGGCTTAATCCCCGGGATCCGCCCGTCTCATCAAGGCGCGCCGCCGCCTCAATCGACCACAATCCAGCACGCGCAAATGTTCAAGTGAATTGACTTCGTTTATTGAACATAGGTAGCATGTAAGGGGAATCGATCAATGAGACAGTTCACATGTGTTGGTTTGAACAAAGAATATACACGGAAAACGGGCCGCCTTGTTCCAGGCTAAGCCCCAATCCAGAATTTTGGTTTAGCTATGCGGAGGCTTCGGCAGTATGGAAGGCATCAAGAAATTCAATAAGTATTACCTGCTTGAGCAGCAAGAGGAGACCGGGATCGGCGCTCTGTGGCGCGGCGCCAACATCGCCGACGGAAAAATTCAGGAATACTTCCTGCTCAACCTGGTCAACGAGAAACTGGCCGGTAACGACGACTTTGTCGACCAGTTCCTCAACCAAAGCATGACCACCTCGAAGCTTGAGCATCCCAACATTCTGCGCCAAGTCACCAACGCCCCGGAGAACGGCCAACTCGCTTCCGTTTACGAGTTTCACGAGGGTTTTTCACTCGAAAAGGTGCTCGAGCGCTGCAACTCAGACGGCTTTCCCCTTTCAATCGACCACGCCCTGCTGGTCACCTCTAAAATGTTGTCGGCCTTGGCCTACGCGAAAACCAAACACATGACCCACGGGTTCATCAACCCCTCGGTCGTATTCGTCACCCACGAGGGTGAAATCAAGCTGACCAGCTTTCAGTTCAACACCGCCTTGCGCGCCCTGCCCGGTTTGGTTGCCGATCTCGAACCCACCTATGGGCCTTATGTTCCCACCAACATGGATTACACCGCGGAGGACCGCGACCAGCTGGACATCTTTGGCTGTGGTTCCATTTTGTTCGAAATGTTAACCGGCGAACGCTTTAACCAAAACGGCGCCGGGGACGTGGCCGCGCGCATCAAAAACGCGACCACCGCCTCCGAGGGCGAAAACATCCCCGCCGCCATCGCCAACATTTTGATTTCGGCCTTGGATTCCGGTGCCGGCTCGGCATATACCGACATCCAAAAAATGGCCAAGGACATGGACGATTTGCTGTATTCCGGTGAATACAGTCCCACGACCTTCAACCTCGCCTTCTTCATGCACTCGGCCTTCCGCATTGAAATGGAAGAACTGGGTGAGAAGATGAACAGCGAACGGGAACGCAATTTCTCTGGGGAAGTCAAAGCAGCAGCGCCGGCCGCGAGCGCCGTGGCCACCACTCCCAAGGCTGAACCGGCCGCGGTCCAACAACCGCGCGCGCCGCAAGGAGTCCCCGCGCCAGCCGCGCCGACGCCCAAATCGAAAGCACCGCTCTTTATTGGGCTCGGTGTTGCCGCCGCCGCCATCGCCGTCGTGGCCGTTCTGTTTCTGCAACCGGCGGCGGAACCCGAAAAGGACACCAACAAAGATCTCGCCGCCCAGATCCAGCAGGAGGGCCAGGACGCCGCGGAAGAGCGGTTGCGGGAGCTTCAGGAAGAAACCGAACGCTTGAACAACCTGATGGCCGAACAACAAGCGCAAGCCCGTCGCGAGGCCGAGGAAGCCAAGGCCAAAGAGCTGGAAGACGACCTCAAGCGCATGGAAGATCAGTTACAACAGGCCAAGATGCGCCAGGAACAACAAGAGCTCATGGCCAAGCTGGATCAACAGCGCAAAGAGCTGGAAGCCCGCCAACAGCGCCTCGCCAAACTGGAAGAGGACCGCAAACGGCGCGAAGCAAATGAGGCGCGACGCAAGGCCGAGGCGGACAAAACGCGGAAGAACCAAGGCTCGAACACCATCGCCAAGGTAGACAAACCCCGCGCCAACGATACCAAAGTTAACCAACCGAAAGAGCAGTCCAAACCCGCGTCAAGCTCACCCACGCCGACCGAACCCGCGACGACCAACCAAACGGTTTCAAATGTCGCCGCCAACAACGATGCGACGCCGGCCTCGGACATCACGCCGCCCCGCATGGGTGAGCTGATTCCCTTGGACGATCCCGATCTCAACAAACCCACGCCTTTGACCAACGTTGAGACGCTGAAAGTCCCGAAAAAAGCCATCCGCAACGATGTTGTCAAACGCGGCGCCACCATCGTCTTTTTGATGAAGGTGCTGGTGAACGAAACCGGTTCAGTTGACCAGGTCAACGTCATGCGCAGCCCCATAAAGGCCGGCCAAAACGATTACGGCATGATTGACGACGCCATCAAAACCGCGCGTAATATGCGTTTCTCTACGCCTACCAAGCTCGGTGTTCCGGTTAAAACCGAGATGTACATCGGCATCAATTTCCGCGCAAACTAACGCGGACAACCTATTTATTTAAAAGGAGCTTGTGGATGCTGTCCAACAAGCTCCTTTTTCTTTGTCCTGTCCCGCTGTTGACGGCCTGAGGCCGGTCAAGGCGGGTTAACCCACGCTCCAGGAGGTTCCCCATGACCCTTTTTCAGAAAATCATTGATCGGGAAATTCCCGCCGACTTCGTTTATGAAGACGACGATGTTTGCGCCTTCCGCGACATCGCCCCTCAAGCGCCCACCCATATCCTCGTCATCCCCAAAAAGCCCTTGGTCAAAATTGCCGAAATGGGCGAGGAAGACACCTTACTCATTGGAAAACTCATGCTGTGCGCCACGCAAATCGCCAAGGAACAAGGCATTGAAGATTACCGCCTGGTGATCAACAACGGCGCCAAGGCGGGCCAATCGGTGTTCCATCTGCACCTCCACATCCTCGCGGGTCGTCCTTTCACCTGGCCCCCGGGCTAACCCGCGTGTTTCCAGGCCCAAATCACAGGCGGCGCGGTCAGCCGACCGCGTCCGTCCCGACCCCTGAGAAGGCGGTTACGGGAGGGCACTGAAGCCGCGATTTTTTTTATTGTAAAATTCTGACAAATCACTTGCCGACCCACCTCGTGCTCGTTAGGTTTTAAGTACCGACGCGAAGTTTCCGAAAAGAGAATTAGTTTACCGAGACGGGGTTCATTTCATTGAATGGGCTAATTTTATGTTACTTGTCGATTTTAATCGGCACCCAACCCAACCTGACCCATGATCCTGTGTGGCGTTACCATCAAAGAGACTGGCAAGAATACCAGGATCGCGAGGCGTGGCACCGCGCGGGGCGCAGTTTGGCCGCCTTGCAGGCCCACGATCCCGTACGCTACCGCGAAGAGGGTTGGGCCTTGCGCGAGGCCGCGCTTGCTGAAAGCCGCCACCACTGGAGCAGCGCCTTACACGCCTATGCCAAGGTTGAAGATCCGGGTGGTGCACTCCTCCGCGAACGCCTCCAATGTTTGCAACGCGCCGACCGCCCCCACGCCATTCTCGCGTTGACCGAACCCAAAAACCTGGTCGTGCCGCGCAAAGACCGCCGCCTGGTCCAAGCCGCCCGCGCCGCGGCGCTGTTGCAACTCGGCCGCGCCGGCGACGCCGAGCCCTTATTGCTCAAATTAACCGCCCCCAAAACACCCACGATCTATCGCCTGGAGGCCTACCACCAACTGGTAGCCATGTATTACGCCTTGGGCGACGCCAAACGCGCCCGTCGTTTCGCCCACGTGGTTCAAGAGAAATGGCCGGGCAGCGACGAGGCGCTGTTCACCATGCGCCTCCAGCGCAAGCACGAACACGGCGATTATCTGGCACGCAAAGAAACATGGACACGGTTCGCCTGGGTCGCCTATCGCAACCGTGACTACACCACCTCGGACCATTTTTTCAGCTTCATCCGCGATAAAGCCGCCGGGGCCGGCGACCGCGACCGGGCCCGCTATTTTTTGGCCTTGACCCACACCAAACGCGAGCGCCCGGAGAAAGCGGTCGTTGCACTGGAACACGCCGCCGCAACCCTTGAAACCAGCAAATACCGTGGTTTAACCTCCTTCCAACTGGCGCGCGCCCTGCTGATGAGTGGCCGAGACCAAGCCGTGCTGGACGAGGTCCGCAAGAAACCCAAGGGCATGCCCAATGACCGCTGGTACCGCGAAAGCTTGCGGCTGGAAATCCTCGCCCTGCGGCGCCTCAACCGCCCGAACGAATTTCGCGATTTGCGCAAACGCATGACCAAAATGGGCGCGGGTACCGACCTCTTCCGTTTCTACTACCGGAATGGGGTAATTTGGGCCCTTCAACGCCGGCAACCCGCGCAGGCGCTTAGCTACCTGGATCGCTACCGCAAGCTCGGCTTAAAGGGCTTTAACGCCATGGAGGCCGATGTTTGGGAGGGGATGATCCGCTGGGAGCAAGGCGCGGAAGAACAGGCGGTCGCACGCTGGTTAAAGGTTGCCAAAAAAGACCCCAACCATTATTTCGGCCTCATTGCCCAGTCCTTCCTGTCCCACGAAATGATGCCCGCTCATTTCACCAGAGAACGCTGGCAACGCTACCAGCGCAACCCCGAGAAAACACCGCTTGGTTTGCTTCAAGAGTTGTTTTTCTTGCTCCCCGAGGGTTCCCAACGCGACCAAATCGCGCGGCGTTTGAGCGCACAACTGCCCGACTTCACCGAGGACATGGAACCCACCGCCCTTTCAGCGAACCACCCCGCCCACCAATGGGCCGAATCCGGCTGGTACCACCTCGCCGCCGAACACCTCAACAAACGCGACGCCGGCGGGGTGACCTACCACTTTTTACGCGCCCATTGGTACGGGCTCGGCCGCCACAGCCACCGCTCCATTTCCCACGCCGAAATTTTGACCAAGTACTATCCGCGCTGGGCACCCCACGAGTTGTTGCCCAAAAAGATTCAAAAGCTCCTTTACCCCATGGCGTATGACAACCTGATCCAGCGCCATGCGGCGGACCGTCAGGTTGATCCTTATCTGCTGCTCGCGATCATTCGCGAGGAAAGCCGCTTTAACCAATTCGCCAAATCAGGGGCCAGCGCCCGCGGTTTAATGCAGTTCATCCCCTCCACCGCCAAAAGCATCGCGGGTCAAATCGAGGGGTTGGAGGACTTTTCCGTCACCCAATTGTACGAACCCCGCACCGCCATCTCCCTCGGCGCCAAGTACGTCCAAAACTTGATGGAAACCTTCGAGGGGCGCTCCATCTTAACCGTCGCCGCGTACAACGCGGGCGAAGGCGCGGTCAACCGCTGGCGCTCGTTCTCCGGGACCGAGAACCCGGTTCATTTCGTTTGGGACGTCACCTACCGCGAAACCAAATTTTATTGCCAAAAGGTCCTGCGCGCCTACCATCACTACAAGCGGGTCTACGAGGACACCTCCGTCATCCAAGCCCCCACCCTGCGCTCCCGCTAGCTCGCATATCTCACAAGGATTCGTCGCGAGAAGCTGAAAACCTTGTGAGTACGAAGGTTACGGCCGAGAGACGGCACAGGGGTCCGACCTATCGGGGTCCGACCTATCGGGGTCCGACCTTTCGGGGTCCGACCACTCGGCTTAGCAGAACTACGGCGAAGGCGGCTCGACCGAGTAATGCGGAAGGCCGCCCCCTCGTAATCGCATGGCTCCCGTAGCAGAATTCCTTGCGAGAAATGCGGGCTAGGAAAACTATGGGGACAGCGGTTCGATCCAACCTTTTTCGGTCAAAGTTTTGGCAGCAAGACCAATCTGGTACTCGGAAAACCGCCGCTTCCTTTCATTCCAGTTATAAGTTTTCTCAATCACGCGCTCTAGACTGGTGACCGACTCTCGGTCCACGACCCAATGCACCGTTGCCAGCAGCTCTAGGCCAAACGGAGACTCAAATCCCGCCACCAGGTCCGAAACCCTCGCAACATGACCACCTGTAGAGGGTAAGTCGGCAAGAAACCGGCGAGATAATTTGATCCCTTCCGGCATTGGGCATAAAGGTTTATAAGGCTTGTCTCCACCGTCCGCACAACCCGTCAACAACCAGCCTTCGATTTCGTTAAGCACGTGGCGAAGATTTTCAGCATAAGGGCCGTAACTTGCTTTTTTAAAAACGAGGTTGAGCGGTTCACCCGCGGCTTGCATAAAGTACAGGAGCTTATGCAGTTCCAGAAGTGAAACGGATGTATCCATAAGTCCGCTCAAATAGCGATCCGCCAACACAACCAGTGCCGCCCGTCCAGGAGTCATCAGCGGTTCTCTCTTGGCCTTAACCTGTTCTTTGGCAGCCGGTGCACCCTTTGGCTCAAAAATCACGACGCGAACCTGCTCAAGCGGCTCAAACGCCTTCAAAATTTCTTCTTTCACGACATCCCACGCCAGACCTCCTAATCCGCACCCGAGCGGAGGAACAGCAATCGAGCGAATATTCCGCTCTTTAACAACCTGAACCAAATCAATCAACCCTGCTTTTACATCATCCAGCCGGCTCTTCCCACGCCAATGCCGCTTGGTCGGGAAATTAAGCAAATAGGCCGGGCTGGTTAACTGCCCGGTCTCAAAAACAAACACGCGTCCCGGCTGGACCATTTTCTGTTTACACGCCTCAGCATAAGCCAAAAAGTTTTCGGGAAAGGCTTTCTTGAATTGCAAAGCAATACCACGTCCCATAACACCGACGCAGTTCACGGTATTCACCAACGCCTCTACATCTTCCCGTAGGAGATCCCCATGCTTAAATTCAATCATCGGCTACCTCCCTTTCAGTAATACCAATTCTGAATGACGCGTATCGTGGGACAAGGCCTTGGGCTGTAAATTTCCAAAACCTGGTCACGCACAAGTTTGCTGTAAACACCAATTCGGGCAATTAGTCCAACGGGGAATGCGCCCTCAAGAAGAAACTCGGCTTGTTTGGCTTCTTTAACGAGCGGATCAGACCAATCCCAACTGGCCACCACACGCCAATCGACGCGTTCCAAATCAGTCAAGTTATTGCTGTCCTCAAAATAGAAAGCGCCCGCATTCGTAAAGGTGAAGGCCCACCGTTTTTGATGGGCGTTGGCCCAACGGACAACGCGTATGAGGCGAGCCTCTAGGTGGATAATGTGTTGTTGCCCACCTTTGTAGGGAAGTTCGAGGTTGTTACCCCGATGAATCAAGTAAAGCATAACGGAGCGAGGACAGAAATAAAAAGGCACACATTCTCCCACATACAACCCAGGATGACACCGGAGTCGGTTTGATTCAAGACGACGCCTTTTAATATTCGAGAAGCCAATCGTGGTTGCTTTTATACCTCGTTGTTGCATCAACGCATCCGACCACAGGAAACCATCGGAAAGAATCGATTTTAAGTTGTCGGTATGAACAATGTGGTAGAGCTTGAGGTTCTCGATTCGCAAAGCACACCTCTTTTCACAACCATTAAACACAAATTGATGCCTCTTGAAGATTTTGTCAACCTCTACACCACGCATTTTCATCAACACGCGCCCATTCGAGACAACACCGACGCAAATCGCGGGGTACCATTTCTGAAACCACCGTGTGAGAATGGCGCCTTGGAACGTCCCTTAGAAGCGCCCCACCCTTCCAATTCCTCGCTAACCCGGTCGGCCCGGGAACCTTTTTCCGGGAGTTTTGCTTGCTTCATTTTCACCAGACCGAATCCACCTTTTTCGTTGACGAAACCCTGCTCCATCCGCCGGAAGGAAGCGGTCCTTTTGTGTTTGCTTATTTCCGAAAACGCGGCCTCAGCACGCAGCGGCTCAAGCAAAAACTCTCGGAAATGACAGGTGTCCCGCTGGCGCACATCGGTCACGCGGGCCTTAAAGATCACCTGAGTACTTCCGGCCAGTGGCTCTCATGGCCCGCGGAAAAACAGCGAAACGCCCCCGCCCAGCGGGGCGAAAACTACGAAATCCTGCGCATCAGCCGCGGCGCGCAGAGCTTGAAACCCGGCTTGGTCGCGGCCAACCACTTTCAGCTCACCCTGATCAGTGACCAACCGCAACAGGATCGCGCCCGTCTGCTACACACCCGCCGTTTCCCCAATTTCTTCGGGCCGCAACGCTTTGGTTCCGCGGTTTACCAGGATCATCTGGATGCCTTCTGGCCACGTCGCGCGCGGAGCAAAGGAAAACGCGCCATGGCCGTTTCCGTGTTGCAGGCCTTTTTGTTTAATCGCTTTTTGCAAAAACGCCTCACCGATTTCCGGCTGGATGAACACGAGCTATGGCAGAAACAGGGCGCCAAGCGCCACTTTCAGGCGACGCTGGAGGAAGCCGAACCGCGTTTTGAGGCGGGCGAAATCAGCCCCTCTGGGCCGATGTTCGGCTACAAAACCACGCTCACGGCCGAGGAAACCGCGTTCCTTGAGCAGCAAGGAAAAAGCAGCGAGGACTTTCGCGAATTCGGCAAGGTGGCCTTGGGCACACGACGCCCCTTGTTTGTCACGGCCGAGGATTGTCGCGTCACGCAAAGCGACGACCATCAGTTACAATGGCACTTTGTTTTGCCATCGGGCGCTTACGCCACGGTTTATTTAGCCTGGCTGCTGCAACAGGCGCGAATGATGCTGCCGATGCGCCACTGGCCCAACTACAGCCGACCCGTTTATTTTAGTGAGGACCCCGCATGGAACAGGCAAGCGACGTCACCTGGAAGCTGATCCCTTTTGAGGACTTAACCGTCCACGAGTTGTACCAAATTACAATCCTGCGCGAACGGGTTTTTGTGGTGGAACAGGATTGTGTTTATTTGGACGCAGACGGCGCCGATCCCGATTGTTTTCACCTTTGTGGTTATCATCAAGATGCGCTGGTCGCATACCTCCGGGTGGTTCCACCGGGACTCAAATACGCGAACGCGGCCAGCGTGGGGCGGGTTGTCACCGCACCGGAAGCACGTGGTATGTCGCTCGGAAAAACCTTGATGAAACAAGGCCTTGAAGCAACCGAGCGGCTTTATCCCCACCACGACATCAAAATCTCCGGCCAATGTTACCTCGAGCGTTTCTACCGCAATCTGGGTTTCGAGGCCCAAGGCGAGACCTACCTCGAGGACGGCATTCCCCATGTCGCAATGTTGCGGCGCCGCACCACCGAGGAAGAGGCTTAATCCCCGGTATAGCCCATGGAGTGGAAGGTCCCGAGCAAACGCGCTTGGGCCTCTTGGGCAATGGCGCTGTCGCCGCCCAAATCGGCGGCCAAACGCCACTGCGCCTCGGCCTCGGTCCGGCCGGCTTGACCACGGTCACTGTAGCTGCCCGCAAACAAATGATAGCGGGCGCGCTGGTAATCGGGCAGGCGCTCAAACGAGGGTGACTTCATGAAAGCAAGCACGGCGCCGGCGTCTTGTTTCAGCGTTTCCCCGCGGCGCAGGATGGGGTGCGCCATCAGTTGCGCCCCGCCCCGTAACAAACGAAGGTTGGGACAGTCGGGCGCGAGCGCCACGGCCTTATCCATCAAACGAAAACCTTCACGAGCAAACTTAAGCCTTTTAAAAACAGTGGGCTTCATATCCAGCGCACGGGCCCCTGTCGCCAGACCAAGGTGCATGGTCAGTTCGGCGTCGCCCGGCGATTTGGCCAAAGCCTCACCAAGGAAACCACAGGCTCGCGCTAAAAAGTCGAAGTTCCGCGATTCGGAAACGGAAAAATAACTGAGTCCCACCTCTACCGTGGCCTTCACATCGGCGGGGTTGTAATGGAGGTGGCGAAGGTCGGCCTCAAGATGGTGTTCAGAACGAGGCGCCACATCAAGTTGAATCAACGCTTGGGGTTGTTGCCCCTCAATAACCCGAAAATAATCGGTAATCGAACATTGGTGGGAAGCCACCGGGGATGCAAAACACACCAGGGAAAGAACCGATAGGGCAACGGTCATTGGATCAACTCCAACCTTTGGGTCGGCCGAGAAGATTCGGCTGTGAAGCAGGCTATCACAGCGGGGCCGAAAAAGGCATTATTTTCTTCAAAAAGGTGGTTCCATTAAACGCTTCACTGTGCTAAGTCACATTTTCCTGATAGCGTTCTTTTTTACGGAGCCCGACGCCGGAACATAGCAAAAAACAGGCCCGAGACCAAAATAAACGGCGTTTTGACACAAAAGATTCAACAAAAGACATCTAAGTGGTTACTTCACGACCTCTTTGGTGCCGCACGATTCGCGCCTCAACATAATAAATCACGTCCTGGGCAATCGAGGTCGAACGGTCGGCAATCCGTTCGAGCGAACGTGAAACGGACAACAGACCCAACTCGGCCATGGTGACCTTGGTTTGGTGGGAGCGGATTTTTTCGGCAATGATGCGGTGATGCTCACCGTGCAATTGATCGACAATGTCATCCATTTCAATCACCTCGCGAGCACGCTGCGCATCCTCCTTGAGCAAGGCGTCAAGGGCCATGCTCAACATTTTCTGGGTAATGCGACCCATCTCATCGAGCTTCATGCCGCTGCGTTCGACGGCCTCTTTGGGAACATAATGAATTTTTTGGGCAATCGATTGGGCAAAATCGCCCATGTGTTCCAATTCGTTATTCACCTTCAGCGCGGAAACAATAAACCGCAGATCACGGGCAACCGGTTGGTAAAGTGCCAAAATTTTCAAACACCGCTCTTCAATTTCAACCTCTAAGCGGTCGATATAATCGTCGCCCAGCGAAACTTCCTCGGCAAGTCGATCTTCGCCTTCTTCTAAACAAAGCAACGCTTTGCCAATGGCATCCTCGACCAAACCGCCCAATTTGGCGATTTCTGTCTTCAGCAAGCTGATCTCGCGGTGGAAGTGAAGTTTCACACATGACTCCTAAGGCGACGACGCGTGCCGTCTTTAAACGGGACTCGTGCGCGGCCGGTTTAACCGAAACGTCCGGTAATATAATCTTCGGTGCGCGTCTGATCCGGCATGGTAAACAAGGTTTCGGTCTCATTGAACTCAACCAAGCCACCGTCCAGCAGGAACGCGGTGTAGTCGGCAACCCGCGACGCCTGTTGCATGTTATGGGTCACCACCACTACGGTATAACGTTCACGTAAATCGTGTATGAGTTTTTCAATTCGGGCGGTTGCAATAGGGTCCAAGGCGGAACAAGGTTCATCCAAAAGCAAGACCTCGGGGTTAATGGCAATCGCACGCGCGATACACAATCGCTGCATCTGTCCACCGGACAGCGACAGCGCGTTGGCCTCGAGCCGATCCTTCACCTCGTCCCACAAGGCGGCGGCCCGCAAACACTGCTCACAGGCCTCGCGCAGCAGGGCACGATCCTTGATCCCGGCAATTTTAAGGCCGTACACGACATTTTCAAGGATGGTCATGGGGAAGGGATTTGATTTTTGGAACACCATGCCGATCCGACGCCGCAAGCCGATCACATCGGTGGAGGATTTATTCACTTCAAGGCCCTCAAGCATGACGGAACCGGTGGTTCGCACGCGGTCGATTAAGTCATTCATCCGATTGAAACAACGCAGCAAGGCGGACTTCCCGCAACCGGAAGGGCCGATTAAGGCGGTAACCCGATTTTTGGGGATGTTCAGGGTGATGTTGTCGAGGATTTGTTTGTTGCCGTAGTAAAGGCTGAGGTTGCTGACTTTCAAGGCAATCGGCAAATCAGCCGGCAATTGGTACACCATCCAGCACCTCCTAAAAAACGTATTCGGTAAATCGTTCCCGCAACTTGGCGCGGAAATACATGGCCACCAAACTCATGGACAACACCAACAACAGCAGGAGCGTGGTGGTGACGTAAGCCAGCGGCAAAGCGGCTTCCACATTGGGCGACTGAAAAGCGGCATCGTAAATATGAAAACCCAGATGCATAAACTTCCGCTCAAAGTGGAAAAAGGGAAACACGTCGTCAATCGGCAGCATGGGTGCCATTTTAACCACACCGACAATCATGATGGGGGCGACTTCGCCGGCCGCGCGGGTAATCGCCAGGATAAAACCGGTCATGATGCCGGGCATCGCCATCGGCAGGGTCACCCGTCGCAAGGTTTGCAGCTTGGTTGCGCCCAAGGCGAGTGAGCCGTCTTTGACGAAACGCGGAACCGAACGCAAACCTTCTTCCGTGCTGACAATGACCACGGGCAAGGTCAGCAGGGCCATGGTTAGGCCGGCCCACAAAACGCCGCCGGTTCCAAAGGTCGGGATGGGCAAACGCTCCGGGAAAAAGGCGCGATCAATCCATCCCCCCAGCCCGTAAACAAAAAAACCGAGGCCGAAAATACCATAAACAATACCGGGAATGGATGCGAGGTTGTGGACCGCAAGCCGCACGGTATTGAGCACCCAACCTTCGCCCGCGTATTCGTGCAGGTAAATGGCGGCAACCACGCCGAAAGGCACACAAAACACGCTCATGAGCAGCACCAGCAGCAAGGTACCGAAAATAACGGGAAATAACCCCCCCTCGGTATTGGATTCACGGGGGTTCTCGCTGATGAGGGCCCAGAACCGGACCAGGTAGAAACCCATCTTTTCGAAAACATTCATTTGGTTCGGCTGATAAAAACGCAAAATGTCGCTCATGGGCACCTCAAGCCGGGTTCCTTCCATGGTTTCAATGACCGCGGTTTTTTGGCGCATTTCACTGAGCAACTGCACGTGTTTGCGGTCCAATTCCAGGTAGGTTTGACGCATGCGCTCTTCTTCTTCCTGGTTGGAGGCGAGGGTATCCCGGCCACGCCCCATTGCCTTAAGTCGCTTCAGGCGAAGGTCTTCCAAACGCAGATTGATCTTGGCCATCTTGAGACCCAGCAAACGCAAGGCCTCTGCTTCCTCAGTCAGCAGCCGCTGATGGCGCGCCGCAAACTGTTCGAGATCGAGGCGAACCACCTCCCCGGAGCCGGAAAGCATCATGCCGCGCAGGTAACCAACGGCGCGTCCATATTCGACGCGTTCAAATACGGTGACTTCCTCGGGGAAGGTGACGGCGGTGACGGCCTCGGGATCAATCCAGGAGAACTCGTGGCCGTAGACCTCGCGGTTGCCGCGAAAGATTCGCCAGCGGCCGTCGCCGCCCGTCTTTCCTTCGATGTGACCCAGTACACTGCGGCCGTCAATCAAGCTGACGGCGACGACGGGTTTTACCCAAAGCGCGGATAAACCGCGGGTGGTTATCACACCCAACAGCAACAGATACAGGAGGAGAACCACACTGGTTGCGGCGGCACAGACCCAAACCAAACCGTCGCCTTGGTAGGGAATCAAACTTTTTGACAACCCCGAGAAAGGAAAACGCCGCAAGACAGAGCCACCCTCGTCACCGCGTTGCCCGCGGCGCCGTTTGTGGCGCCGTCCGCCGTGGCGGGTACCTTCAGCCATAACGGCCTCCTTGGTCCAGGTGATTCGCGTCAATATTCATAATGCCCTCGCTTGATACGCATGCGTAACAAGGCGGCCAGCGTGTTCACCACAAAGGTCACCACCAGCAGGAGTACCGCGGAAAGAATCAACACCCGATAAAGTCGGCTGTCCACGGAAGCCTCGGAAATCTCCACCACCATGTTGGCGGCCAAGCTGCGCATCCCGTTAAGCGGGTTGGCGCTGATAATCGGGGTGTTCCCCGAGGCAATAAGCACAATCATGGTTTCGCCCAAAACCCGGCCAAACCCCATTAGGCCGGCCACAACCATGCCGGGGAAAGCGCGCGGCAAAACGACATACCGCAAGGTTTGCCAACGACTGCTACCGAGCGCGGTGGCGGCGGCAACCAAGGATTTGGGAACCCCGGAAAGTGCATCCTCCGTGACGGTGAAGACCAGGGGAATGACGGCAAGGCCCAGCCCAAAAGCCACCACCAAACTATTGCGCTGCTCCAAACGCACGGAAAAACGTTCGTACAGCCACAGGCTAAAGCTGGGAGAAAAGAAGTGGGATTCCAGGTAGGATCCGAGGTGAAAGGCGCCCCATAGGGCAAGGAAAAAAATCGGCATGCCCCAGAGAAACTCGCGCCCGGTAACGCCGCGCTTGCTTCGCAAAAGCACCAGCAGGGCCAAGCCGATCAAGAGGGGGAACATAATCATCACCCCGACCAGGCCTAGCAAGTCGTCATGCACAATGGGCGAAAACCACATTGCAACAAAAAAGCCGATAACCACGGTTGGCATGGCGGACATCAGCTCGACCCCGGGCTTGATCCACAGGCGCCATTTCGGGTGCATCAAGAAGCTGACATAAATGGCGCAAAGCACGGCCAGGGGAAATGAAAACAACATGCCGAATACCGCGCCTTTGACGCTCCCCCAAATCAGCGGAACCAGACTCAGCTTGGGTTGGAAGCTGCTGGAGGCCGAGGATGACTGCCAGACCCAGGACGGCTCGGGATAACCCTCGTACCAAATTTTGGCAAACAGCGAGCGCCATTGGAACGCCTTCTGCAGATGGGCTAATCGCCACACGTGCAACCTTTGGTCTCCGGTGAGGCCCAAAATCGAAGCGCCCCCTTGCCCTATGTACATTTCCGTCAAGGGGGGCACGTCGTCCCAACGCAACAGCGGTTCGCGACTGATCAAACTGAACAAACGCAACCCTTCCCCCGCGCCGTAAGTGGCAAACACCTTGCCCGCGGGAATCGGCACCACCATGGCGGACCTTCGCGCGGCCCTGTCCATGGTTTGGATGGACACCAGACGCCCGGCCGAGACCCCGGCGGTAAGGTAGTTCCAAACGGAAATGCCGCCCACCCCGTCGACCACGACGCAGGATACGCCGCCCGGCAGGAGCACCAGTTCTTTGACCCCACCCCCGGACACGGCGACGCCGGCTGTCGCCAAAAGTTGCGCCTGCTCTTGGGCAACATCCCAAACAGCGAGTCGGCCTTCGCCGTCACCAAGGTACAAACGCCGTCCCTCCGGGTCCAAGGCCGGTGCGGCGGGCCGCTCACCCAGCGCATCCGGCAGGGCCAAACAGCTTTGGCGCACAACTTCCTGCTCTCGCACCATTTCGCCTTGAACCTGAAAAGGCGAACGCGGTGCGGTGCCACGCAACCACCAATGGTGAACTGAAACCGAGCCGGTATCGTCAAGCTGCACCAGGGTTAACTTTTGCCTGGGTACATAAGCCACCGCAAATCGGTCGACGATTTGAAAGTTATTTTCGGCTTTCACTTCCAAAATGGATTGTGAAACAAAGGTATATCGGCGGGGGCCTTGGCCGGGCCGGCTAAACTCAAATCCGAGTCGGTAGATTTGTAAAACACCGTCCGCCCACAACAAATAGACAAGATCGTCCAAACCCTGCCGCGCGTAAACCAAAGGTACGCGCTCAGCAGAAACATGGGTGCGGCGGGCGGCTAAATCGAGCTGGGACAAACCGGTGTCTTGGCCCAAAAAGGTGTGGCATTGCAGCAAACCGCGCCGGTCAATCGTGAAGACTTGATCCAGGCCGGGGTCGGCTCCCACATGAAGTAGGACTTCCCCCTCCTTGGCAAGCTGAACCCGACCCACGAAGGTTAACGAGGCTTTTTGGAACAGCGGCAGCAACTCAAAAAGTAAGAATCCCACCAGCACAATCAGGCTCAGCAAAACCGACACACCGCCCAGGGTGAAAAACCGGGCCGCGAGTTGATCGCGAAACATGGGGGATGTGCGTGGTTGAACCATAAAAGGGTGCTCCGAGCCGGCTGGATAAACGATTAAAAAGCGCGGCGATAGGTATTGGCCACATCGCGCGGCAAGGGAATGTAACCACTTTTGACCACGATGCGCTGACCTTCATACGACAGGATGAACTGGACAAATTCCTCCACCACGGCGGGCAACATTTCCGACGGTGGTTTGACAACATAAATATAGAGCGCACGACCCAGCGGATATTCACCGTCGACAACCCGGTGCGCCACCGGTGCCACGGCGGGCAACCCCTGATCCTTGGAAACGTGGAGGGCGCGAACGCCCTCGGCGCGATAGCCGATGCCGGCATAACCCATGGACGCGGGCTCGAGCGATACAGAGAGCACGACGGCGGCCGAGCCTGGCAATTCCTTCACCCTCGGTTGAAAATCGCCACCGAACAGCGCCGCCATTTTGAAGAAACCATAGGTACCGCTGGCTGAATTGCGACCGTACAAACTCAGGGGATAACGCCCCAACACACCGGTTACCCCCAGATCGCTCCAGGTTTCCAATCGGCGGTCAAGGCCGCCGCGATGGGTCACCGAAAAAGCAGCGTCGAGTTCGGGCAAGGAAATGGAAACAAGCGGGTTCTGGTTGTGAACGTAAATCGCAAGCGCGTCGAGCGCAACGGGAATCGCGGTGGGAAGAAAGCCCATTTTTTGGCGAAAAGCATCGAGTTCGTCCTTGCTCATCAAGCGGGACATCGGTCCGATTTGCGCAACACCTTCCATGAGGGCGGGCGGCGCGGTACTGGAGCCCTTGCCCTCCACCTGAAAATTGACACTGGGATAGCGACGGCGAAAACCCTCGCCCCAAAGCGCCATAAGGTTGTTAAGGGTGTCGGAACCCACGCTGTTCACGCTTCCTGAAATCCCGCTACGACGCTGGTAACGGGGAAAATCATCCAAGGCGTCAAGCAAGGTGAACTCTTGGGCGATCAACGGCACGATCACCATCCAAAACACCCACAACAGACGGCACCAACGGCGTGCCGGCGGTAGAGATAAGCGATGGTTAGCTGTCACGGTATGCTCCGCGGGTGTTCCCGGCCCAACCTCGAGAGGAACGGATCCAACCGGACCGTTACAGGAGTGGGGTTCAGACGTGATACACATGAGGCTCAAACCTAAGAGGCGCGATGAGAGCGAGGGATTTTGGCTAAAGATCTGGAGCGAAATGGCTTGAAAAAAGCGGACCGGGGCCGCGCACGACCGCACCCTCTGGGTGCGGTGAGCATTTTTGCGGGCCGTTGCAGCCCAGAGGTTTAGCTAAAATTTCCGCGAGTTATCGCGCTTCTTAGGTCAGAAGGCATGCACCCATGCGAACGCATCAATGGGACGACCACCGCGTACGGAAGGCACACACCGAAACCTTCCTCGTGTGCGAAACACCTTTGTACCAGGGGTTTGTTAGCCTTTGATGAGAGCTAAAGCGGCCATGCACGCGGTTTGCCCGCTTTTCTCACCCACGGTTGACATGGTCACAAGCAGCCGATCCGACCGCCCCCGTGCGTCAAAGACACGATTCCCCGCGCGAACCCGAACCCTAAGCGAAGAGTCCACCGCGGCTAAAAGTAGCGATCCACCAAATCGCGGGTCAATAGCAACACCTTCTTCTCACCGGCCTGCTTCACCAAATAATGATCGTGAGGGTCAAACTCAATACCGCGCATGATGCGTTTGAAAACCATGCGCAGCGCACGCGCGCCCAGACGGTGGTTGTCGTAAGCGTGCTCGGCAATGCGTTGAACCGCTTCCTTAGAAGCTTGCAACTCAATCCCGAGGCTGGCAAAGTAACGCCGCGCCTCGCGAAACAAGGAGTTGGGCGGATCGACAAAAATACGCATCAACCCTTTTATCGTGAGATCGTTCAACACAATTACCTCGTCGAAACGACCCAAAAACTGCGGGGTCATGCCGTACTCGAACATATCCTCGTAGCGTACGTAATCATTGAGTGAAAAGTGGATTTTTTGCTCCATATCTTCTTGGCTTTCGGTGACGACGTATTCCTGAATCAACTTATCGCGTGTCTCCCCACCGGCCACGCGACGGTAAACCATGTCGTACAAACCCTCGAAAGCACCGCCGCAAATGAACAGAATGCGTCCGGTATCGATAGGGACCTTGTGTTGATCAAACCCGCCCTGTTCGTTGCGAACCGACAACGGTAAACTCACCCCTTCCCCTTCAATCAGGGTCAGCAGTGATTCCTGGGCCAAAATACCGCGGGGATTCGGTTTATCACCCACGTAGGCACGTATTTTGTCGACCTCGTCCAAAAAAACAACCGCGTTTTCGATCAAATCACGAAACTGATCCACGTTGGGGCTGC
This sequence comes from Acanthopleuribacter pedis, assembly GCF_017377855.1. Classification (GTDB taxonomy): domain Bacteria; phylum Acidobacteriota; class Holophagae; order Acanthopleuribacterales; family Acanthopleuribacteraceae; genus Acanthopleuribacter; species Acanthopleuribacter pedis. The sequence goes on along the minus strand of NZ_JAFREP010000008.1, from coordinate 277,152 downwards.
TCCCCATGAGCTTGTGGGCGTTTTGGGCCAGACGCGCCAAAATCACACTCGACTCGAGATCGGTCGACTCGTCATTCGACACGATGTTGGCGTTTAAGCGAATCGTATTTTGGTGGCCGATCGCGGCCCCGTGCTCGGAAAACAAGCGCTCGATACTTCGCATGATGGTGGTTTTGCCGGTTCCACTGTTGCCGATCAACATAATGTTGCCGACCTTAATGTGCTGTAAGTGCTTGTACAGCGCAACAGAGATTTGTTCCAGGGCGACCGCCTGGTCGACAACGTCGCGCCCCAATTGGGCGTGAATGGCTTTGGGCGAATCCAATGTAACGGTCATCCTATCCTCGCTAAGGGTTGTTCTAACGGATTTGACGGTACGAACCCGGGGCCCGTTCGCGCAGCTCGCGCAGGGAAACCACCGCGTGTCGGTCGCCGACCAGCGTGTAAACACCCACCAGCGCGCCTTGTTCATCAAAAGCAGGCGCCCCGCGACCACGAGGACCTAAGCCACCGTCTAAGGTCCAAAAATTGATTTCAAAACTGTTGGCGACGGCATTATCGACGCGAACTTCCAGCAAATCCTCGAAACCATCGTCTTGCAGGAGAAACAGCTTGGTCCCCAAGTCAAGACTGACGTTAAAGTCGCGTTTGGTATCGGCGAGCCCTTCGCCACCGCTGTATTGCAACAAGGTCAGTCCGAACTCGGGCAAAGCTTCCACCTGTGAACAAGGGGTCCAACGACCGTCGGCCAGCATCACCTCGGGCTGAATAAACACCATCTTTTGCTCGAGACTACCGGAACCGGCGACGTTGCGTTTTTCGGTTCGAAAGGCGGCGTCAACCAAATCACTGGGCACCAAAAACCGGCCGTCGGCGCCAATTAAAGCGCCCTTGGCCTGGTTACCTTCAACCCGAACGGAAAGGGTCGCCCGCCGCGCGTGTTCCAAAATATCGCGCTTGGGCAAAACAGCGCGGTCCTTGGGTCGCGGCACGGTTGATTCAGCCTGCCAAGCCTCCGTTAAATCCCGTTGCTCCTGGGTGGTACTCAGGGCCTCCATCAAAGCCGTGGTCTGGCTGTCGGCGGATTCGGCGGATTGGCGCGGTGTCCCGTCGCGGTTCACACGGTTGAGATCCACCACCGGCACGACCGGTTTGGGCGGCTCCCAAATCATATCCACCAAGGACTGACCAAAAAGCAACGTCAGCGCAAAAATAAAGGCACCAACCCCTGGCAAGGCCCACCAATATTGGCCACGCGGTAATTCCGTCGCTTCTTTTTGGTGGAGGACGACGCCGGATCGGCGCAGCCACGCGGCAATCCGATGCCAACGTGCCGCTTGATCACGCCCAATCGTCACCCCGGACAAGCCGGACCGCACGGTTAACGCAAGCGGAAAGCGACACTCGTGGCATTCCTCTTCACCACTTTCGCATTCAGCACCGCATTCAGGGCAAAACCGCATCAGCATCTCCTTGAGTCGTTATGGGAGGGGGTCCCGGGGTACGCTGGTTTCGATAATAACAAAGGGTCAGGTAAGAAAAAGAAAGGAACATGGTCAGCAGGAACACCATCACGGGTTTAAAAAAAGGCCGCTCGGAAAAGGCAACCGGACCCTTCGGTACCTCGGCGGCGGCTGTCAATCGCGCGCGCGAAGGCGCCTGTTTGGGTGGCGCGGACGCCGGATCGGCCGCCCCGGCCAAAAGGTTTTCGAGCGAAGCGTCGCGGCGCGGCGCGGCGGGTGGCGGCGAGGCCGGCGCCACCGTCTCGGTAAATTGATTGTCGCCTTCAACAATCATCGGGGCGGTTCGCGCGGCCGCTAAAGGAGACGCGGTCTCGGCTGACTCTCGACGGCTTTCACCACGCGCAACATCACCAACCATCGGCGTACTGCCGAAAAGCGGCACCTCAGGCAACTCCGGCTGAGCGGACGTGGCACGGCTGCCGACCCCCGTCTCCTCATCGACAATCATCGGCATGCTGTGAAACGGGTCATTCGACTCAAGCGGCTCCGGTACGGTCGGTGTCACCGAGGCCGTGGGTTGGTCCCAGGCCGGGGTCGGCGCTTCCTCCCAATCGGGCGCGTCGTCCTCATCGACCAGGTAAACCGAGGCCTCGTTGGGATCGAAGGCGGTGTCGGCGAGATCGGGCTCTTCCACAATTACCGGTACCGTGCGGGGCAAGCCCTCGTTTTCTTCGAACAAGATCAGCGACGCATCAGCCGAATCGTCGCTTTCGACAGGCATAACCACCGTTTTGGCCGACCTTTCTCCGGCGGTTTCCACCGGGCGCGTGCTTTCGGCCGGCTCGGCGGGCGCGGGGTTATGCTGGTGCAGGTCTAAATCAACCACCCAATCCAGCCGCCGCAGATGTTTGCCCTCGGGATCGAATTGCCAGTAGGTATCCGGCAACCAACAGTGCCCGCCGTGGGTGAGAAAGGATTCGGGAATGGGGTTCTGCATCAGGGATTGCATCAAGGCGACAAACGCGCGTCGGCGCGCTTCGTCCAGTGATTCGTCACGTGGAACGACGCGCCAAAAGAAGTGATCCCCACAAATGGGACACTGGTCGACGGGGTCGGACATTGACATGGCGCAAGCGCCGCATTGATAAGTGCGCTTCATGGCCCCTCCATCCCAGGATTCGCGACATCCCCTGCCGGGCATCGCCGGCGAGCCGAACAATGTCGCAAAGCCTACCTAAAACAAACCGGTTCTGGCTGTAGTTTCAATCACCGGCAAAGGTTCTGACAAGGACAAATCCGGGTATCGGCCGGGTTTTGCCGCAAAAGGGACGCGCGCTTAAGCTACAATGAGTTTGGCATCATCTCTGCTTATTTCAATTTAATTCACGCCCCGAACCTTCCGCGCATGAGGCACCATGACCCAGCCCCTCCACCAAGCCGTCAAACAATTCGAGACGACCTACCCCCCGCAACTGAAGCGCTGGGCGCTGCATATGGAGGCCGAGGAGTTGGAACGGGTGACCGAGTTTTTAGCCGCGGCCCAAAAGGAAAGCGAACGCATTAGCGCCTTATTGCGCAAGGCCGACGAACCCCGCTTACAAGCGCGCTGGCAGAGCGTGCTCAAACTGACGCTCAGCCTTTGTGATCCGGTGGCCAGACGGTTGGATCAGATCCAAAAGGAAGCGGATGTTGCGCGCCGGATTTTGCACAAAGGGCAGGTCGGATTGACGGGTTATCGACAAAATTTAGGCAACAAACGATTATTTCTAGACTCACAAGCCTAATATTTCATGCAGATTGATGGTCTTATTCACCAAATCCCATAAAATTTGCTCATGCTCGGGTTTCGCCACGTCGATAAGAGGATTGTAGGTCAAGGAAGGCCTACGTCTGGTCACTAAGGATAGTGGCCTCGACAATCAGGGAGGATAATCATGGCTTCGATCCTGAATAACGTCCCTGCCATTTCTGCGCAACGCAATTTGGCGGGGTCGCAACGGGGCTTAAACGATACGATCAACCGGCTCTCAACCGGTTTACGTATCAACAAAGCCTCTGACGACGCAGCTGGCCTGCAAATCTCTAACAACTTACGCGCCGACATCCGCATTCTCGGTCAAGCTGAACGGAATGCCCAAGATGCAATTGGTCGTTTGTCCGTTGTTGACGGGATTTCGACTGAGGCTGTCAACCTACTCACCCGTGCAGCGGAACTGTCTGAACAGGCCGCTTCCGGTACAACCTCGTCCGCGGGTCGTGTGGCCCTGAACTCCGAATTCACGGAGATCAAGACCGCACTGGATGCGCTGCAAACCAACGTCCGTTTCGACGGCACCTCGGTTTTCGGTCGTTCCTTCACGGCTCGGGTCGGTGAACTCAGTTCAGAAACCGTCACGGTCTCAAGTTTTAACATCGACTCCGCGTCTTTGGGCGTGGCTTCGACTTCCAACTTGCTGACCTCCAACAGTGCTTCTACCGCATTGAGCCAAGTCACATCGGCCATCGAGAACGTTTCGTCGTTCCTCGGTACGGTTGGTGCAAAATCACAACGTCTCAACACGATTGTGAACGCGCTTAGTCTCACGCGGGAAAATATCACCGCTGCTGAAAGTCAGATTCGGGATGCCGACGTTGCGTCGGAGGTCGTTAACTTGACCAAGTTCCAGATTCTGAACCAGTCCGGTGTCTCGGCTTTGGCTCAGGCCAACCAGTCCGCTCAGTCCGTTCTGTCCTTGCTCGGTTAACGTTAAGGCGCAAGCCGCCTAGCGATAACCAAATAGAACGGCATTGAGAAAGGGAGGTGATGACTTTGTTAACCGACACCTTAAGTGCCGCCGTCTCGGCGAGCACAACGGGACCAGCCTCGGCCAAGCAAACGACGTCATCTCCTTTCTCCGCCGAGTCGCCGCCCAAGCAACCCGCTCAGGTCGGCGACTTGATTCAGGAGGAAGGCGCACCGTCGTTAACCGCGCCCCCGAACACAACACAATCGGGGAGCGACCGTCGCCCAACCAACGGCGACGATTCCGAGGCGCCCAATTCAGCGTTCATTGAATCACTACAAAATGAACTGATTGAACAAGAAGCACAACGACGCGAAGACCTTAACGCGCAACGTGACGAAACATTTAAGCGCAACTTAAAACTGTCATTCACCGTGGATGAGGAAACGGGAACCAATGTGTTCCAACTCATTGATGAAGAGACCGGCGAAACGGTTAGACGCTATCCGCCGGAGGAATTCCTCAACTTCATCAAAAACTTCAAAGATGTTTCGGGATTGATCCTCCGCGAGGATGCCTGAAACAAGCGAAAAAACCGACAACGCTCCCCCAAGAAAACGACCCCGCCCCGGCGGGCGAGAACAAAGGGTTCGCGCTTGTCGGTTTTTTTGCGTTTAAATTCCGGGTCGGCGAAGACCCCCCCGCGCAACACAACCTTTCTGCCGGGCACTTTTTACCCCGGAACAACCGATAAGGCAGCTTTTGCGTGGCCGCCGCGGGGAAACTTAGCCCGCTTTTCCCACAAGGAATTCTGCAACGAAGCCTTGTGAGAAATACGCGTTAGGAACGACGACAAGCCCGTTTGGCGGGGCGTCAGGGAGGCTTCGAACCCTTCCCGGCGAGGTAAAAACCACACCACCTCCCAAAAAACAAACGACACAAGCACATCATTTCAAACAACTTAAACCCCAAAAAGCGGCTCGATCAAATTTTTCGTTAATGTTTCGCAGCAGGCACGACGATGAGCATGGTGTAGGTTAAGGATGACCTACATCGGCTACCAAGGATGGTGGCCTTGCAAATCAGGGAGGATTATCATGGCTTCTATTTTGAACAATGTTCCGGCTATTTCTGCACAACGCAATCTTGCTAATTCACAACGTGGACTGAACGACACCATTAACCGACTCTCTACCGGTCTGCGGATCAACAAAGCGGCTGACGATGCCGCCGGTCTGCAAATTTCCAACAACTTGAGAGCGGATATCCGCATTTTGGGCCAGGCAGAACGCAACGCCTCCGACGCGGTAGGTCGCTTGTCCGTTGTCGACGGTGTTTCGACTGAAGCAGTCAACATCTTAACCCGCGCCGCCGAGTTATCGGAACAGGCCGCTTCCGGCACCACTTCTTCCGCCGGTCGCGTTGCACTGGACGCGGAATTCACTGAAATCAAAGCCGCGCTTGACGCGCTGCAAACCAACGTCCGTTTTGACGGTACCTCGGTTTTCGGCCGCTCTTTCTCCGCGCGGGTCGGCGAGTTCGCCACGGAAGTCGTCGCCGTGTCTTCTTTCAACATCAACACGACGTCACTGGGCATCAGCGCCACGGGTAACCTGCTCACCTCGGGTGCGGCTTCCACCGCGCTGAGCCAAGTCACCTCCGCCATCGAAAACGTCTCCTCCTTTTTGGGTACGGTTGGTGCGAAGTCCCAACGGCTCAACACCATCATCAACGCGCTGAGCTTAACCCGCGAAAACATCACCGCGGCAGACAGCCAAATCCGCGACGCCGACGTCGCCTCTGAAGTTGTCAATTTGACCAAGTTCCAAATCCTGAACCAGTCCGGTGTTTCGGCCTTGTCTCAGGCGAACCAGTCCGCTCAGTCCGTCCTGTCATTGCTCGGCTAAGACCTCTAAAAAAGCGCCGCGCCCGCTCGGGCGAGGCGCTTCAAAGCGGTGACAGTAGGTTTTTCGGCATACCTTTTGCAAAACCAGTTATGCACCCGTTACCGCTCGGTCGAACAAACCCAACACAACCCGCGCTTTCGCGGGTCCCATCGGACAGGATTTCATTATGTCAGGTATTCAGTTTAACGGTCTCGCCACCGGCCTCGATTACGAGGCACTTAAAGACGCGCTCCTCGCGCGTTACCAACGTCGCGCGGACAAAATTAGCACCAATATTGTCGAGCAGAACCAAACCAAAGGCGGCTTGTCCGACCTCAAGCGGGTCCTCGGCACCTTTGGCAACATTTCCGAAAAACTGGATTCCGACGTTTTCGAAAAACGCATCGTTGAGTCATCCGACGAAAAAATCTTCACCGCGAACGCCATCAACAGCGACGCGGCCAACGGCGAATACGAACTTACCGTCAGCCAATTGGCATCCAACTCGGTCGCCACCATCGGCACGGCCCAAACGTCGGCCAACGACGTTATCGGCGCGGGTACCTTTAATATAGAGACGGCAAACGGCTCGTCCTACAACGTCAATTTAACCGACGCCGGCTCGACCCTGGCCGATTTACGCCAAGCGATTAACGATCAGCACGGCGAAAATCTCAACGCCAACATCATCGAAGTCCAATCGGGCAGTTTTCAACTGGTCGTTTCAACGGCCGAAAGCGGTGCCGACAACAACATCATCGTCGGCGCGGGTCAATCCGAGATCACCGGATTCGACGCGGGTTTCTTGGGCGGCGGCGTGGTCAACGAACGCACCGGCCTCAACGCAATTTTCGAAGTTGACGGCATCCAAATCCAGCGCTCCTCCAATGAAGTCACCGACGTGATCGACGGCATCACCCTAACGCTGAGAAACACCTCGGAAGTAAACACCAAACAATCCCTGCGCGTCGCCAACGATTTCGACGGCATGATCGCGGGCGCCAAAGAGTTTTTAGCGGGTTACAACGATGTTTTAACCCAAATCGGCAACCTGACCAACGCCGAGGCCGGCGGGGTACTCTCCGGCGACTCCAGCATCCTCGACTTAGGGAACCAATTGCGCTCGCTGATCAGCCGCGCCATTCCCAACGCCGAAAACCTCAACCGCCGCGACGACGGCTCCATCGGCTTCACCGCCCTTTCGCAAATCGGCTTCAAAAGCGACAGCGAAACGGGCCAGCTCAGCCTAGACGAAACCAAGTTCAAAGAGGCGCTGACCGACAACTTTTCCGAGGTCAAAAACCTCTTTCTCGGAAGCTCCACCTCATCGAACGCCAACGTCAACCTGGTTTCCGATTTTGCCGACACCCCGTTTTCAGGATCGATCAACCTGGACACCATCAACGACACCGCCACCGTCGACGGAACCACCTACAACCTGAACCGCACCGCCAACGCGCTTTCGTTTCAATCAGGTAGCCCCTACGAAGGCCTTTCTTTTTTCGCGGGCGCCTCGGTAGCCTCCGTCGACATCGAAGTCTCGGCGGGCCTCGGTAAACTCATTGAGAACCTGTCGGATACCTACGCCGGCTTCTCGGGCATTTTCGACGACCGCACCGAATCGATCGACAACCGAAACCGCCAACTCGAACGCGACCTGGATCGCGCCAACACGCGGGTCGACGACGAACGCGCGCGCCTGGACCGCATTTTCGCACGCGCTGAAACAGCCGTGAGCCAACTCCAAGGCCTCCAAAGCAGCCTCGGCGCCCAAACAATCGCGCGCTAAGAAAACACCCGAAAACCCGAGGCGCCGACTTGGAACAGACCTCAGAAAAAGCAGGTGTGCCCACGAAGCCGGCGCGCGGGCCTAGGTGTCGCCACAATCAAGTAAACGACTTATTAGCAGACACTTAAAAAACCAGCGCACACCAATCGCACTTCTCAAAGGGCGCGTTTTTCGGCCGTCTCAGCTTTTTTGAGATTATCTGACCTCTCGTTTGGGTTCTGTTGTATACTAACCCGAATGATTGTGGTATCCCCACTGTAAGCCACCGAGATCACGTTTGCGTGTCGCTACCCATGGGTTCCACCTAGGTGTTTAGGTGAAGTCGCGGTGGTTGTTTTGTAATGCGTTTCGACACAGTGGCGGCCGCGGTCAAAATTTAAGATTTGATTTACAGTGAATGAATAACAAAAATTTCGATGCCGTTCATTCGAAACTCGGTCAAGCAGTTCTTTCAGGTCGCCCCTTAATCTTCATCCGGTCCAGCGAAGAAGATCGACTTCAGCATCACCTGCACACATTGGCCCAGGCAATGAACAAACCACTTTGGATTTGGCAAGCCAATAACGGATTGAACACGGGCGACAGCATTCGCCCCGATAGCAAAGACGCGGTGAGCACGCTGGACTACCTTTGTAGCTTGCAGGAATTACCCCTGGTGTGGTTTAAAGATTTAGATCACCACTACACCCCTGCCGTCATTCGCTCACTGCGCGATCTTTACTACAAATGGCAGATTACCGGCTCAGCCGTGGTTCTCAGTTCCCCGCGCCCCTCGGTGCCGGAGGAATTGGAACGCGAAATGGTTTCCATTAATCTTGAGTTGCCTTCCAACGAAGAGATTCAAGGCGTCGTCCGACACTGGGAAACCGTCAACGGCACCCAACTGCCCCTGAGTCCCGCGGTCATCGCGGCCACGCTCAAAGGGTTGACGACCTCGGAAATCCGCCATGCGTTAGAGAAACTCAAGATCAGCCCGGACCAGGACCCGCTGGCGTGTCTTCAAGAGGAAAAACGTTACCTCATCGCCAAACAAGGAACGGTCGAATACATCGCAAAAGTACCGGCGGTGGAAGAACTGGGCGGCCTGGAAAATCTCAAAGATTGGCTCAAAAAGCGTAAAGAATTGATTTTGCAGGGTGAAGGCAGCCATGAGATTACCCCGAAAGGGATTCTGCTCATGGGTGTCTCTGGTTGCGGTAAGTCACTCTGTATTAAGGCCATTGCCTCGGCTTGGCAACTCCCGCTGTACCGTCTCGAAATGGTACGCATCTTCTCGGGTGCCCACGGCAATCCCGAGCAAGCCTTTGCCGACGCCTGTCGCTTAATGGAAGAAATGGCGCCCGCCATCTTGTGGATTGATGAAATCGAGATGGGTCTGTCGGCCACGGGTAGTACCGCGGTTGATCCGGTCCTATCGCGTATCTTTGCCTTCTTCTTGACGTGGATGCAGGAGAAACCGCCGGGCTTGTTTGTCGCGGCAACCGCCAACCGCATCGACTTGTTACCCGCTGAGATGATTCGTAAAGGCCGCTTTGACCAGGTCTTTTTCGTCGATCTGCCAGGCGTTACCGAACGCCGGCATATCTTCGGGATTCACTTGAAAAAACGCGGTTTTGACCCCGAACAATTCAACCTCGACGTGTTCGCCGACGGTACGGAAGGCTGGAATGGTGCCGAAATCGAACAATGCGTGATTTCGGCCATTACCAGTGCCGCCATGGAACAACGCGAACTTGAACTCAAAGACATGTACGCCGCCCGTAAACAAATCGTGCCAATCTCGACCACCATGGAAGAGCAAGTCCGACACATTCGGAACTGGGCCTACGAACGCGCGGTGAAGGCTTCGGCCGAAGAATAAAAAGAACAAGGGTTCATAAATGAATACATACCGGAAAAAAAACTATCGTGGAAAGAGAAGCTACAGCGGCCGTCCTCACCGCCGCTCGGTAGACAACTATCACCAACCATTACCACCGGAAAAAGAGTCGATTCCCTATGCACGCCACACCTTGACCAAACCCGATGTTGAGGCCGTGGTCGAAGCGTTGCTTTCCGGCACGCTGACCCAAGGCAAAGAATTGGAACGATTCGAGGCACTGCTCTCCAAGCTGACCCACAGTGATCACGCGATCGCCGTCAACTCGGGTACCGCCGCGGTTCACGCGGCCCTAGCCTGCCTCAAGCTGGAACCGGAGGACGAGGTCATCACCTCTACCTTAAACTTCTGCGCCATCACCAACATGGTGCGTTTGGTCGGCGCAACGCCGGTACTGGTCGATTGCGATCCCGAAACCTTAACCTTGAGTGTTGAGGCGGCACGCGCGGCGGTAACCCCCAACACCAAGGCTATCTTCACCAACAACTTCGGTGGCCACGCCTCTGATTTAACAGCATTGCGCGAATTGTGCGACGAACACGCCTTGATGCTGATTGAAGACGCATGTCACGGCTTGGGTGGTAAATACCGCGGTCACTATGTCGGCAACCAAGCAGACATCACCTGCTTCTCATTCCATCCTTCCAAGGCCATTACAACTTGTGAAGGCGGCGCTGTGACCACAAACAACCGCGCCATTGCCGAATGGATTCGCGTCTTCCGCCAACACGGTATCCAAAAAGACAAACGCCACTTCACCAGCGGTGACACCATGCCGGCCTTCCACCAGGAACTCCAATTCCCCGGCATGAACTACCGCATGAGCGAACTTCACGCGGCCCTGGGTCGCAGCCAGCTCACGCGCCTTGATCGCCACATCGAGCGTCGCCGCTCTATCGCCCAAGTGTATTTCCAAAAATTGGGCAACATCGCGGAACTCAAATTGCCGTTCGTGGCCGAATGGGCGGACAGTGCCTACCACCTGTTCCCCATTCAATTTGTGGGCGCACTCGAGAACAAACGCGACGAAATCTACGCCGCCTTGCGCGAAAACAATATCGAAGCGCAACTGCACTATATCCCCGTTCACCGCATGCCGTTGTACGCGGGTAAGTTGGGCCAACCGGAACAGTTTCCGAACGCCGAGGCTTACTACAGTCGCGCGATCAGCATGCCGCTGTTCCCTGATCTCTCCTACAAAGAAATTGAACGAATCACGGAATTGTTGTTGAAAATCATCGGCAAATTCCTCAAGACGGAAGACGGTGCCGAGGAAACCCCTAGCACGGAATCCCTAACCAACGCCGAGGCGCAAACGGCGGACGACGCCCAGGACGACCGGTTCGATGAGGATGATTTCGAAGACGACGATGAAGCCATGGAAGATGAAGAGGAAGACGACGACGACCGTGCCGACGAAAGCTTCGATCAAGAGTTCGAGGGGGACGACGAGGACGACGACGCGGATATGGACGCCGATGAACAGGATCATGGTGAAGAGACGTTCCCCGAGGAAGAACCCGAATCGGCCGAGACCACGCGGCAACCCGAGGTGAGCGAACCGAAAACGGATGAGCCGGAAGAAAGCTCGGCCCAGGCGGCGGAAGCAGCCCCGGTCGAACCGACCAAGCCTACCCGCCCACCCGCTCTGAGTTTGGAAGCAGCAACCGAATCGGATGAAGCAGCTTCAGCCGCGGCTCCCGAAAGCGATCAAACCGAGGCGCCGGCGGAAGAAGCACCCGCCAAACCAAAATCAACGACGCGTCGTACCCGCGCGGGACGCCCCAAAAAAGAAACCAAGGATGGGGAAGAAGCACCTCCGAAAAAGACGCGAACAACCAGTCGCCGCACGACGCGTGCGAAGAAGAGCGCCGACGATGAGGCCAAGGCGACTGAGGCAAAAAGCAGCACGGGCCGCTTGCGCAAAGTGCCCAAGGGTGACGAGGAAGAAGGCGAGGCGCCCAAGCCAAAACGCACCACGCGTACACGTTCACGCAAGGCGGTCCAAAACAGCGAGGATGGTGAAAAAGCACCACCACGCAAACGGGCCACACGTCCACGAAAAAGCACCAAATCCGCGAGCGAAAGCGATGCGGATGCGTCCTCAAAAACACCGGACCCAAGCGGTGACGAGGCTTCCGAATAAGCAAAGGCCGGGTTTCCCGGCCTTTTCTTTTTGGCCCTGTTTTTCAAAAGATTGTCGGCCGAGACAATATTCCTATGAACTATTACACGCCCGCTTCGTAATCAACAGAGTATCGAAGGTGGTAGATCGATTCAATTGGTGGAACACGGGAGGACTTTCATGGATCTCAGATGGCTAAAGGGACTGGGGCTCTGCACCTTGCTCTTTTCTCCGATCCAAGCCCAACAGACGAAAACAATCACGCTTCAGGAGGCCCTGAAGACCGCGGTCGAACGCAACTTGGATATCGAACTCCAACGCGTGAACATTGAGGACCAGCGCTTTTCGCTGGATCTAACCCGCGCACGCTACGAACCCCAGGTCACCGGCTCGCTTTCAAGCTCCAACCAGGAAGGCGAAGCCCAGGACGCCGACCAAGGTCAAGCGGGCTCGACCTACAGCGATAAAACGCGTGCATTTAATACGACATTCCAAAAAAGTGAAGATTTCGGCCTTGAATACTCAGTTCGCTTCAACAATTCCCTGTTCGATAGTAGCCAGGCCTCTCGTCAGCTTTTCGGTGAAATCTACAGCAGCAGCATTAACTTTTCAGCAACCCAGCAACTGCTGCGCGGGTTCAACTTCGACGAAGAGGTCTATCGCCGAGATCAGTTCGTAGCCAAGGGTAACTACCATGCCGCGCTCGAAGACCTCAACGTCCAAATGGTAACCGTGCTGAAAAACACCGAGGATGCTTATTGGGACCTGGTTTTTGCCGTGGAAGATCTGAAGGTTGCGCAGCAAAGCCTCGACTTAGCCAAGCAGCTTTACGAGCAAAATCGCGTCAAAATAGAGGTCGGAACCCTGGCCCCCATTGAATTGGTAAACAACGAGGCGGATATCGCCAGCCGTGAAAACGATATTGTGACCAAAGAAAACGCGATTCGCGCCGCGGAAGACCGCCTCAAGCGGGTGATGAACTTACCACTCGACGATTGGCGGCAGCATTTGACCCCGGCGGATCCCATTGTGATTGAAGCACAAACCCCGGATCTGACCACGGCCTTTCAAACAGCCCTCGAGAACCGACCCGAGGCCAAGAAAAACGCCATTGAGTTGGAAAACGCACGCCTCGACCTCAAATATCAGAAGAACCAAAAGCTGCCCGGCTTATCGGTCACCGCGGGTTACGGCACCTCCGCCAGTAGCGCCAACGATATCGACCTGCAAACAGGCGAAGTTCTCGGAACCGGCTCCTGGAGCGATGCTTTATCCGACGCCGCCTCGTTTGACCTGCCGGGTTGGCAAATCCAATTGGATTTAACCTGGGCCCCGTTTAACCAACAGGCCAAACTCAACCACAAAAAAGCTGAACTGACCATGCGGCGCCGTCAGCTCGAAATTGAGCAAAACAACCTCACCATTTTCGAAGAAGTTCGCGCCGCGATTCGCGAACTCGAAAGCAGCGCCAAAGCGATTAAAGCCCAGGAAAAAACGCTGAAATTTCGCGAAGAGAACCTGAAAGCCGAGGAACAAAAATTCCAAAACGGTTTGTCTACCAATTACCGTGTCAGCGAGGTTCAGGAACAACTGGCACAAGCCCGCACGCAATTGATCAGCAGCAAGGTTGCTTACAAAAAAGCCTTGACGCGGTATCACCAAGCGGTCGGCAAGCTTAGTCAACACCACAACATCAGCCTCTAAACCTACCTTTAGAACAGCAAAAAACCCGCGAACCGCCTTGGCGGCAAGCGGGTTTTTTTGTCCTCTCGGTCCGCGCCGGCCCGGAGTACAATGACCCTAGCCCACATGGCTTACAAGGATTCGTCGCGAGAAGCTGAAAACCTTGTGAGAAATGCAGGCTAAACGCGAGGAAACGTCATGAAAGCCAACGATTTCGTCATCGCCCACCTCATTGAACCCAAGGAACAAGTCTGGGGAAAACTGATCGAACTCAAACAAGCAGGGATCGTCATACGCGGGATCGACCTCAAACAAACCGATACCTTCAAATATCAGTTCCGCGGTGAGGACCGCAAGGTCTACCCCCAAACCTTGTTTGTGCCCATGCGCAGGGTCGTTCAAATCGCACTGGACGAATCACTGGACGACCTGCCCTCCATCATCGCAAGTATCTGCGATTACACCGAGCTTAGCCCCGATGAACTGCTCCGCTAGCCCGCATTTCTCACCAAACATGCCGCCATATCTGGTTCAGGCGAGACCATTGCGGAACCACAGGTAAGCCGACGAACACCGCCTCCCCCAAAAGAAAAAGGCCGCCTCCCGAAGGAAACGGCCTTTTTCTTGTGAGGAAAGGGTTGTTTTAGCTGGAACCGTGTTTCTTGAGCAATTCTTTGATTTTGCCCATGTGGGTGAACAATTTGGCATCGTTGCACTTGTTGGCGTCGCGAACGTAACGCTGCATGGTTTCCAGTTCAGACTTCAAGCGACCCTGGTCTTCTTTGATGGCTTTACGACCGGCTTCAACCGCCGCTTCCAGCTCATCGGTACGCTGGGCCAACAACAACTCTTGGTTCTTTTTCAGCGTTGCGGTGTTACCGGCGATGGATTGTTCCAAACTCTGAACGTTGGTCACCGCGGCCAAGTGGTTACCGTTATCGGTCGCCAAGTTCTCTTCCAAAATCGACAAGTTGTCTTTCTTGCGCTCAAGCTCTTGTTGAATTCTGGCTTTACCGGAACCGGACAATTTTGCCAAGCCACCTTCTAAGGTGCTGACAGCTTTTTTGTAAAGCGGGATATCGGTACTGTAGCACCTGGTTTTTTGTTCCTGGTAGCAGTAGGCAATGAAGGAGTAAACATTGTGGTTGTCGGCTTCGCCGTGTTTAATGGCGCTTTCGAAGGTTTTGATCGCGTCATTAAATTGTTTGGCGGCCATTTGACAACTCCCCAGGGAGAAGTAAACAGAACCGTCTTTTGGTTTCAACTTACTGACCAGCTTGAACTGGGAAACCGCCTCGGTAAACTTTTTGGCACCCTGAAGCGCGGCTCCACGTTTGTTCATCATGTCGGGGTTGTCGGCCCAGATGCTGAGGTAACGGTCGATGTAACCAACGGTTTCCATGTAACGACCGGTCTGTTGGTTCTTCGGGGAAGACTGGGCGATACGGAAGGAAAGGTCGATTAAGAACTTGTGGGCACGCTCTTCACGCGCGTTGCGTTCGATAACCTTGTTAAATTCCTGGATGCTGGTTTCCAGAGATTTGATACCGCCCTTGGCGTTACCAATTTTGTACTGGGCATAAGCTTTCTGGAATGCAGCTTCGACTTCTTGCTCTTTCTTGCCAACCGCGTTTTTCAGCGCCTCGGAGAAGCTGACAACAGATTTGCTGTAATAAGTTTGTGCCTTTTTGCTGTCGCCACCCTTTTCAGAAGCTTTGGCGATTTGCATTTCACTCTGACCACGGTTGAGGTAGAGGTCAAACTTGCGCTTGGGCGGCGCAAGCGGCAGCAGGTCGTCCACGGCGTGAATAACCTTGGCATAATCGCCTTTCTGCAGGTAGCACTGCATGATGTAGTACTTAACGACGGGAATCTGTTTGGGATCCACTTCAAGCGTTAAGGCATCATTGAAACTGCGCAGAGCGGCGTCGTATTGTTTCAATTTCAAACTGGCCTGGCCCTTGAGCACGATGGGCGGCCACCAATCGGGATAGCTGGCAATGGCTTCGTCCAACAACACGATCGCTTCCTGGTATTTGCCTTGGCCGATAAGGCCGCGTGCGCGTTTGTACTCATCCTGTGCAAAACCCAACATGGGCAGACACAGAATCAACATCAAAAGAAGATTTTTCATACTTCTCATCAAAACTTCTCCTCGGGAGATAGACACCCTACTCGAACATATGTGTTGGACCAATGATTCAGGGTTCTTTAATGATTTTCTTTAAGCCGGCGGTCAATTCCTTGGTTTTCTCAGGTCCTTCCAAGATTTGAGCGGCTTTGGCAATTTGCGTGGCGGTTTCAATGACCGCGGCAAGGCCTTTACCCTGATTAATACTTTTCACACCATTGGCGCAATGGCGCTGAATCACCGGATGTGCGATCTCTCCCAACATACTTTTGCTAAATTGATATACTTTTTCAATTTTGTTGGAGAGCCATTCTTGTTCTTCTTCTGGAGAGCGGGTCGAACTTGAACTTTTCTTAGCCTTGTTCTCGAGTGGGTTCGAATCCGGCTGGGCCTTGGGCGATTGGCGTAGATGCACCAACCCGCTGGCAACCAAACCGTAGATCAGTTTGGCGACATCAATCGCCGCCATTTGCGTCATCCCCGCGATCTGATTGATCGAGTTCACCCCGTTGATGCGCGATAAAACATGCCATTCCTGGGTATTAAAACTGACTTTTTTGCTACCAAGCGATTCGAGTTCCGGTACGAGATCAAGTGAGGGAATTTTTTTCTTGAGGACACGCCACTCTTCAAGCTTGCGCGCCACTTCCATAAGAATATTGGTGTTCCGTTTGGTCACCGTTTTGACGGGGGGTTCGTCCCCTAGAAGAAAGCGAAAATTGCCACGGTCCCAAATCGCAAGTGCGTAGATGGCCTCTTCACCGACCACCTCACCAACAAAGGCGTGAACGATCTGTCCGTTTTCGAGATAGATTCGTCCCGTCACATTGTCACGTTCAATCACAAAACAACCGGTTTTGGAAGAAACACTCATCAACTGGATGATATCGGGCAGTTTAACTTCTTCTAGGGAACCCTGAAACATGGCTTGAACACCTGTTGTTAAAAGTCGTTACAGCAGTTACTACTGTAACACGAAGTCGATTTTGAGCGTCATGCGAACGTCGGCGGGGCGACCGTTCACTTTTCCGGGCAGGAACTCCCAGCGGTTCAACGCTTTTTTCGCTTCTTCTTCGAATCCGAACTTACCTTTACCCAAACCACGCAAGACTTTAATGTCGTCAACGGTACCGTCACGGCGCAAAATCGCTTCGAGGATCACGTAACCCTGCAATTTGATTTTGACAGCGCGCTCGGGATACTTGGGGGGAACCTTGCGGGTGAAAACAGGTGGCTCAACACCGGTCTCACCAACACGGGCGATGGTATCGCCTTGAGGCTCAGGCGGCCCGTCGGGAATCCCAATCTCCCAATCGTCGGTCGGTAAAACCTCAGGCTCGGGTGGGGGATCCGGCTCGACAATCGGTTCCGGCTCATCCGGGGTCATGTCGGGCATGGGCATTTTTTTGGCTTTTTTCTCTTTGGTCTGAACCCGCTCGAGCGGTTTCTCAGGGGGCGGCTTCAGAACTTTGCGCTTCTGGGGTTTAACTTCTTCCTGGTTCACATGGGGAATGCTGGCATTAAAACTAAAGCCCGGCATCCAGATGATGGCGAGCACCAGGTAAAGCGAAATACATACCGACAAACGCATGAAGCGGCCGGTATTGGCGTCGTTAAACGCCATGTCCATGAGCGCCGAGTGGTCCTTGCCGTCTTGGAAGTCGAGATCGACTTTTTGGGGGGTTTTGGCCATAACATGAACTCCTTATTATGGTCACCTGCCAAAAGGCTCCGCCGAGGGCTACCCGCTCAACGGAGCCGAAACCAAACCGAAAAAGGCCGAGACAGGGTCTTTTCCGGCTCAAGAGGCATTATTGTTGCATCCTCTGATACATGGCGCGTTCTTCCGGCGTCGGTATGGTGATCGCCAGCTCCCGCTTCATGTCAACGGACAAGATTTTCAATTGATCCAAAACCGCAACCATATCGCCGTAGCGCGCCTCAGGGTTGGCATCGACAATAATCGGCTTCTTCGCATTCACCTGAACTTTGGCATTCACATAATCGTAGACTTTCTCAACATCTTCGATCAGGTAGCTGGTCGCGTCCATCGTGAATTGGCCACTGGGAAAAATGCGGATGTAGATAGCGTCATCAGGTTCGGTTTGATCGGGGTTCTCATCAGGCGGCGGGAGAATATGTTCCATGCCTTTGTTGGCTGAGAACACCGTCGTCAACATAAAGAAGACGATCAAAAGAAACGCGATGTCGGCCATCGATGCGGTTGGGATTTCGGGTTCTTCTTTTTTGGGCTGTATCTTCATGGATCGCCTCGCTTAATCAGCTTTGGACTGTTCAGTCAAAAACTTGAGGTTCACCACACCGGCGTCGCGGAGATGCTTGAGCACATCGTCGACCAAGCCGTAGCGCGCATCGGCGTCGGCTTTGATAACAACCGGCTGACTGGGACGTTTCTGCATCCAAGAAGCAGCCAAGATCCCGATATCCTCAACGTTCACCAAGCGAGAATCTTCCAAACCGTCGGACGCCTTGATCGTTCCCTCTTTGGTTACGATGACGAACGCTGATTCTTTGACAACTTCAAAGCGGGTTTTGCCGTGGCTCTCGGGGAGGGCCACACTGGTCTTGTCAACCTGAAAAACCGTTGAAATCATGAAGAAGACGATCAGCAGAAAGGCGATGTCGGCCATGGAAGCCGTTGGAATATTGGCCTCAAGTGATTTGGTTTTCTTTACTTTCATAGGGAATTCCTCTCTTGAGCAACAAGTGCTTTAGCTTAAAATTCCCGGTCCATTTGCGAGAATGCTTCCATCAAAACGGCGGAAGCGGATTCGATCTCACGGATGAAGCTGTTCACACGCGTGGTGAAGTAGCTGTATGCGAGCAAAGCGGGAACCGAAACGATCAAACCACCGGCGGTGGTGATCAGGGCCTGTGAAATACCCTGTGCAACAGCACCGGGATCGTTCAACTGGGCCAAGGCGTCGAAAGACGCGATCATACCGGTTACGGTTCCAAGGAAACCCAGAATGGGTGCCAAGTTAGAGATGGTGGAAAGAACCGGCAAGCCGCGTTCCAAACGCGCAATTTCATGCATTGCAGCGTTTTCCATGGTTTTCTCGATTTCTTCTTGAGGGCTGCCGTATTTCATCAAACCGGTCTTCAAGATGGACGCGATGGGACCTTTAAAGGTCTCGCAAATTTTAACAGCCTCTTTAACATTCTTATTTCTCAGAGCTGCACGAATCTTCGTCAAAAACTCGGCGGTATTAATTTTCGCCTTCGCCAAATGAAAGAAGCGTTCGATGGTATACGCAATGGAAATGAGGAAAAGCAGCAGCAGTGGAACCATGATCTCCACGCCGCCTTTGATGATGTACTCCAGTATTGCTCCCACGAGTCATTACCTCCCTAGATACGGTCTCAAAAAAAATGGAATACTGAGGTGTGCATGTTACCTAAGCGGTCGAACAATCGTCAACCGAATTTACAAACACAGATATCCGTCTACCGAGCGCCCCGCTGGGGCCGATAAAGCGAAAAATTGTAGAAACTTAGTCCCGGTAAGGCCTAGCCTATTTATATTTCGGACGCCGTAAATAACGCAAGCGATTTATCCAAGATTCTCACTTGTTTTACAGAAATCTTACAGACCCCTCACCCCCGAAAACCGTTGGGGCACAGGGCTTTCGCTGCCACACCACGGCATGCGAAAAAACCGCCTTTTCCCTACCCCGGCACGAGCCACACCAAGCCAACCTTATAAAATCCAACAACTTAAGAAAGAAAATGGCCGTGCCGGCCCACCCACGGCGGGCCTCACGGCCTCTCACTTCCTTCTCACGCTTTCTTAACAAAAAAATCACCGAAAAATCACCAAGCTCGCTTGACCCGGCTACTCAGGCTTTCCCTCCGGTCCCTCCACCACATGGAAGATTTCGTTGATGCGCCGGCTCAGCCACTGTTTGGCGCGGAAGCAACACGCATAAACCACGGGAATGACCAACAGGGTCGATAAGGTCGCACTGAGTAAGCCGCCGACGGTTGATCGCGACAGGCTGGCAAACATATCCAGGGTTACCTGCAATCCGGCATTCTCAAGGTTGGTGGCAATCAGGTCGGGCCGCCCGATGAGGTTCAGGAAGCCGCCGACCGGCGGCAAATCGAAAAACCAGGATACAAATTCGTCAAGGAGCGGCAAAAGGCCGACCACGGTGGTAATCGCGGTGAGGAGAATGGGTCGCAGACGATCCCCGGCACCACGCACAATGGCCTCGGTAAAGGTTAAGCCGGTTTCATCCATTCGCCTTACTTCGAGATTTAATTGAGAAACAAGTAGTATGGAATTGTTCACAACAATTCCCGCCAATATGATTAATCCAATATAGGATGTTGAATCAAAAGAATTTCCGGTATACCAGTATATCCACCACACCCCGGTACCGGCCAGTGGAACGGTTGCGAAAATAACCAAGGGATCGATTAAAGATTCATACAACGCGGCGATGATCAAAAAAACCACGAGGACGGCAAAATAGATCACCATCTCAAGGTTTTCCGTCTCCTCTTTCGACAGCACGCGCTCAAAATCAAGCTCGGCCTTAAAACCAGGAGGCAAAATAAGCTCATCGTAGATCTTTTCATTGTATTTTCGCGCTTTTTTGTAGGAGGCTTTGTAGTCCCACTGGACGGTAATTGCGAACTGCTGGTCCTTACGATCAATGCCGCCGGGCACCTTTCTTTCCTCAAAACGCACGAGGTCGACGATCCGAATACGTTGCCCCTCGGCGGTTGGGATGACGAGGGACTCAAGGTCCTTGATATCAAAATCTTCAGCATCTTCGAATTTTAGTTCAAGGCGCACATCTTCTCCGCGGAACTTGGTGCGCGCGGTCGATTCGAGTTTCAGGTTCCGCTGAACAAACGCCATAAGATAGGTCACACTAATGTTGTATTGTTTCAAAGCAGCGCGGTCCACGATAAGCGTAGATTCTGTTTGATCGCGAGAACCCCAGCGAATCCGAGAAGTTTGAATGTTGGTTTCTCGTACGCGGCGGTTGCGTTTCACTTTGCGCAGAATATCCTCGGAATAGTCCATCAATTTCTTATAGTTGTAACCCAGCAAGCGAATACTGCTGTTGTAGGTTTCAAAGCCGGTTGACCCTGAATAAAAATTGTCGTCGGCGTTGATGCCGGCCACCGACACATTCAGACCGGAAAAACCTTGGGCAATGCCGATCAAACGGGATTTTAAGGCCAGTGGATAAGGCGAGGCCAGCATCTCGGGCGTGAAGGATACAGCCAGTTCAGACCACTCTGTTCGAACAATGACACTGACATCTTTATAACCTTCAACCTCCAGCAGGGGTTTTTCAAATTGGCGAATGACCTCGTCGGCGGTTTCCAACTCGGTGCCTTCCGGCATACGCAGAAAGACCCGTACCTCGTCATCGCGCATGAACCCAAAAGAAAATCCACCGCGATCAATTTCGGTTTCATAGATACGATCAAACATAAAAAGAAACAAACCGGCGACCACAAGGACCAACAATTTGTGGTGCAGACTCCAGCGAACAGCCCCCTCATAGCCGCGTTGCAGCATCTCCAGCGGCCAAACAACCACGCGTTCAAACAGGGTTTTTTTGCGATCCGCTTGAACTTGGAGGTTCGAGCCACGGATAAGCAGGCTCAACAAGGGGGTGAAGGTAAACGAAACAAGCAGCGAGGCCGACAGTGAAAAAATGACGGCGAGGGCCAGCGGCAAGTAGGTCGCGGCCAAGCGATCCTGAAGCATCAGCATACACATGAAGGCTGCCACGGTGGTTAAGGTAGCCGCCATAAGGGCCCAACCCACTTCCCCAACCCCAAGCACGGCGGCGTCCCATTTACCCATACCCTGTTCGCGATGTCGGAAAATGTTCTCCAGCACCACGATGGCGTTGTCAACAAGCATGCCGAACCCAATCGCAAGCCCGGAAAGGGTGACGACGTTAAAAGACACCTGGAAGTAGTACATGAAATTGATGGTGATCATCACGGAGAACAAAATGTTGAGGGTAATCACCACGGCCGCGCTGACACTGCGGAGGAAAAGCAAGAGGAGCAAGATAATCAGCAACACACACCACAGAGCGCGATGGTAAACAGATTCAAGCTGTTCTTTCATCATTTGGCCTTGATCGGTAATCCAATCGATGCGCACACCCGGGGGCAAGTTGTTCAAAGCCCGTTCGGTCGTTTTCTTGAGGTTGCCGGAGGTTTCAATGACATTGGCATTGGTTTCTTTGCTCACAATCAAACGCAGGGTGGTGTTGCCGTTTAAGCGGGAATAGTTCCGGGGCTCGGCCTGACCAAAGGTAACGCGGGCAACGTCCGCCAAACGCACGATACGGCCGTTTACACCCTTCCCCACAATCAAACGTTCGAGCTCTGTCACACTCTTAATAGAATTCTCAATAGCGATGGCGTATTCGCTATTTTGGTAATAGCTGCGCGCGGTTTCGTACTGCCGCGTCATCTCGTTGACTTTGCCGGCAACGGTGTCGGGAACCAGCCCGTAGAGATCCATTTGCTCACGGTTGAGGCTGATGAAAATGTTGCGCTCACGATCCCCAAAAATCTCGATATCGGCGACGCCTTCCACGCTGCTCATCTCGGGCATTAACTGCTCTTTGATCAATTCGGAAAGCCGCTGGTTGTCGTATGGCCCCGAAATACTGCATTCCATAAAAGTGGTCCGCGAGCGCCGTCGCGATTCCCGCATCTGAATTTGCGGCTGAGAAGTTCCCGGCGGCAAGTTATTGCGCAACACACTGATCCGCTCGTTCAAATCCAGCCTGGCGAATTCCATATCGGTGTCGCGGTTGAACTTCAGCGTCACGGAGGAATAACCGAGAATCGAGCTACTCTCCATCTCACGCAATCCCTCGAGTTGGGCGGCGGCCTCTTCAATCGGCGAGGTCAAAAAAACCTGAACGACCTCGGGCGAGGTCCCGAACCAACTGGTGGTAACAACCAATTGGGGCAATTCGGTTTCAGGTTGGCCTTCCACGGAAAGGTTGAGAAAAGAAATGACGCCGAGGATCGAAATCGAGATGTAAAACATGGATACGGCAACGGGATGGCGCAGCAGGTAGCGAATCACGGATGAGCCTCCTCAACGGCGGCATCATCAATCGATGCAGGCTCTGTCTTGTCGGCGGCGGCCAGGGTTTCGTAGAGGACGGGAATCAGGATCAAGGTGAGCATCGTCGCCAAACTGAGTCCCCCAATGACGACCAGCGCCAGGGGTTGTTGGATTTCCGCGCCGCGTGGACTGAACAGCTCGGACAATAGCGGCAGTGAATAGGCAAGGGCCCATTCGTCGGCCCAAAGCACCAGCGGATGAATGAAATCGGTATTCATCAACCAAGGCACAAACCCAAAAGCCATGGGAATCAATGCCAGCACGGTGGTCGCGGTGGTCATCAGAATCGGTCGCAAACGAACCTTGGACGCCTCCATCACGGCACCGCGAAGGGTCATCCCTTCCCCTCGGGCTTGGTTGATGAAGTCCACCTTTACAATGGCGTCGTTGACGACAATCCCGGTAAGCACAATCAAACCAATGAGGGACATGATGTTGATGCTGGTACCAGTCAGGCTGAGAATCAAAACGGTACCGACCAATCCCATGGGAACGGTAAAAATCACCACGAACGGAAACCGCAGCGATTCAAACTGCGCGGCCATAATCATGTAGACCAACGCGGCCGAAAGCAGCAAGGCATTTAACAGTTGTTTAAAGGATGCGTCGATCCCCTCTTTCTCACCGGCCAATTTCACCGAAACACTGGGTGGCAACTCAAGCGCATCCAGCATGGCTTCCGCGCGTGGCAGTACGTCGGAAATTTTGAGGGCGCCGATGTTGGCGGACACCAAGGCAACCCTGCGCTGGTTCACGCGGCGGATCTCTTTGGTGGTCTGCTCCACGGTGACCTCGAGAAACTCGGCGAGCGGTACCGAAATGCCACTTGAAGAAACCAAGCGCGTCTTTAACACCTCTTCAAAGTCCTCGCGGTCCTCCTCGGAGAACCGCACCCGCACATCAATGCTGCGGTCAAACTCTTTAAATTGCGTGGCCAATGCGCCGCGCATACCGCCGGAAAGAAACTCACCAATCTGACGGATTTCAAAGCCGTAGTGATCGATGCGGTCGCGACGTAGCGCGATGCGCATTTGCGGAAAATCACGGGTCAAGGTGGTTTTCACATCTTGCAAGGTCTGATCCTGTTGCAGACCACGCAGCACGGCTTGGTTGGCTTCGTAAAGAAGGTCAAACGTCTCAGCCTCGATCTGAACAACCAGACCACCACCACCTTCGCTGGCGAGCAAATCTTCCATTGAAGAACTACTCTCTTCAACTTCCACCTTCATGCCGGGAATGTCGACGGCGAACCCGCGGACCAAATCGGAAAGGCGGCGAACCTCGGCGAGGGTGGCGTCCTGCTCACGCAAGCGCACCGAAATTTGGGCGGTATTGGTGCCACTGTCTTTGAGTAACTGACTGAGATTTGCCTCGGAAGCGCCAATCTGGGAAAAAACCAAGGCCACGCTTTCTTCGTTTTTGAGCAAGGCTTCCACCTGCTCCACGACCCCGGTAGTAATTTCAAGCGAGGTGCCCGGCAGCAGCTTGGTATCGATGGTGAACTGGCCGGTGGCGGCCTTGGGCATCAGTTCTTGCTTCAACTCGGATCCCATTTGCCATGTCAACACCATCAAACCGATGGACAGCAACAACACAACGAACTTACGCTCCAGCGCCCAAGCAAGCACGGCGTGGTAAAGATGTTCGAAGCCGGCATAGGCGGCGTTAAACACGGGCAAGATGGCGGTATCGAGCACCCATTGTACAAAGTTGTGCAACGACAGGAATAAAAAGGCAACGGCCTGAAACAGCCAGGCAATGCCGAAGCGGGCCACCCACTTGAGCAAAAGCAAGGCGGTGGGCAAAATAAACAGGATACCGGCGGCGATGCCGAAATTGAGCCAATCGGATTTGAAGTAGCCGGCAACCAGGGCCAAAAGCAGGAAACAAATGGCGTATTCCCACCATTTCCAAAAAACGAGTCCGCGCGGATAAGCCTTGGCGTCAAGCCGCTCAATGGGGACCAATCGTCCCGGCAAGCTGTCACGTCCTTTTAGCAGGCTGGTGACGGCGGTCAACAAGGGCAGCACGGTGAGCGAGACGACCAAGGAAGAAGCCAAGGAAAAGGTTACCGTCAGTGCTTGTTCCCCAAACAAGGCACCGGCAACCCCTTGGATGTAGACAATCGGAAAAAACACGGCGACGGTCGTTAAGGTCGAAGCGGCAACCGGCATGGCCACTTCACGCGCGCCTTTGAAGGCGGCGTCGAGGGGCGCATTTCCTTCTTCTCGATAACGGTAGATGTTCTCTAACACGACGATGGAGTTATCCACCAACATGCCCACGCCAAGTGCGAGACCCCCCAAGGACATGATGTTCAGGGACAAGCCAAAGAAGTACATCAGTACCAGGGTAACAATGATGGCGATGGGGATGGACACAAAAATAAAAAACGGCGACTTCAGGTCAGACAAGAAAAGGACAAGGACCAAAAAGGCGAAAAACCCACCGAAAATCAGGGACACCCACACATTGTTCAAAGCCTGCGAGATGAACTTGGCCTCTTCAAAAGCCAGGACCACGCGCAACGCACGAGAACCGCCGCCAAATTCGGCGTTCAGCGTTTCGATTAATTTCTTTACGGATTCGGTGGAGCGAATGGTGTTGGCGCCGGACTCCTTGTAAACCAACAAACCCAGGCCTTCCACCCCGTCCACGGTGGTTTGGGCGTCGCGATCCTTGGCGGTATCGTGAACCACGGCTACATCGGAAACCAATATCTCGCTGCCGTTGCGCCGTGCCACAACCACATTGTTGATTTCTTCAACCTCGCGAAACTCGCCCAAGGTCCTTAAGCTGTAGCGGTAGCGGCCTTTTTTGATGGTGCCGCCGGGAATGTTGGCATTGGCGGCGTCAATGGCGTTTTTGATGGTTTCGATGTCCAGCCCATAGAGCACCATCTTCTCGCGATTGATTTCCACGTCGATCACGCGTTCGATGTCCCCGGAAATTTGGGCAAAGGCGATGCCGTCCAATTGTTCAAGGCGGGGTTTGATGACGTCTTGGACCATGTCGCGCAATTCAAGCAGGGGTGCGTTGGCAGTGATGGCGAGACCGACGATGGGTTTGGCCGAGGGGTCCCAGCGCAAAATATTGGGTCGTTCAGCGTCCTGCGGAAAAGTCGGCTGAAAACGCACGTTGTCGAGCTTTTCGCGCACATGAAGTGTGGCAAACTTCATTTCGTGACCCCATTCAAATTCAATGGTGATCAGCGACATGCCCTCGCGCGAAATACTGTTGATTTTGCGCTTGCCACGCACGGTCGAAAGCGAGGACTCCAGGGGTTTGGTGATGAACTCTTCCACTTCTTGGGGCGCGGCCCCCTCATAACGGGTCATCACGGTCAGCGAGGGGTAGGCGATATCGGGCATCAAATCGCGACCCAACTCGGTGTAACTCTTGACACCAAAAACCACCAGGGCGGCGACAACCATGGCAACGGTAACGGGGCGCTTTAGGGAAACAGCGATCATAAAATTTCATCCTTTCCAGTCAAGCCGCTTCACGGTGGAAGCGGGGCCGGCAAACGATCATGAACCCGCACGATGGGTTGTGGGTATTCACGACGGACCGCGGTGGGACCACGATGGATCGTGGATAGACCACGATGGATCGTGGAAAGACCACAATGGCGCATACCGAGGAACGCGGCGCGTTGAGCACCTGGGTGCCCAATAACGAACGGGCGCAATCGGTCGGGCGACAGCGTACCCAAAGAAGCCTATTTCTTATTGACGACACGGACCAAGGCACCGTGGCCCATGGTGAAGTGGTTGTCAACCAAGACCAAATCACCCTCGGCCAATTCGCCTTTGGTGATTTCGACAAATTCGTTGTTCTCGGCACCAATGGTCACGTAGATCCAGTCGGCACGACTCTCGTCATTCACCTTGAAAACAACATGTTTTTTGTTGCGGAGAAGCAGGGCGGTTTTGGGGATCATGATACGATCTTGGAATACGGCGGCATCAATCGACACCTCGGAAAACATGCCGGGCCGCACACGCCCGTCACGGTTTTTAAAACTCACGATGGCTTCAACGGTTTTTTCGTCGGAATTCACCAAGGGGCTGATTGCCTCAACCCGGCCCACCAGGGCGCCAAGGTCAGGCAACGCGGTAAAAGCGACCACCGCCTTGCTGCCAACCCGCACGGAACCCATCTCCGATTCCAACACCTGCGCTTTGACAACCAAATCGTCTAGATTCACCAAACGACAGAGCACGCTTCCGGCGCTAAGGTATTGACCGGGTGTGACTTGAACTTCAAAGACACGCCCGGAGAACGGGGCACGCACCACACAGCGCTCCAAATCAAGCTTGGCCCGATCCAAGGCAACCCGCGCGACGGAAACGGTACGGGCCTCGATGACGGCATTGCGACGGTTTTGCACCTTTCCCTGTTGCAATTCGATTTTTAATTTCTCATGGCTGTAATCGTTTTCAGCGATCAAGCCCGACTTGTACTCTTTTTCCAATTTAGCCATGGCCGCGGCCAGCGCGCTGGGATTATTATCCTCGCCTGGCGGCAAGCTACCGACTTTTTCAGCCAGTAACTCGGCCTCGGCTTTAATTAAATTGGCCTCGGCCTCGCGAAAGGCGAGCTGGTATTGGCGCTCGTCAATTTTGGCGATGATGTCGCCGGCTTTGACCTGATCGCCGTCGCGCACGGCGTATTGAACCAGGCGCCCGGCAATTTCATTAACCAGCTCGATGTTTTTGTAACCATGAACACGGCCCTGGGAGGCCACGTTTTGAATAAGATCACCGCGGGCCACCTGCCCGGCTTTTACCGGGACGGCGGTTTCCTTGCCGCCAAAGGTTTGGTCCAAGCTCGACATGGCTTTGCCCAAATCCTGCTTGGTTTCTTCTTTGTCAGCGCCTTCCGCCTCGGTGTCGGCTTTGGCAAAATACCCATAACCCAGAAAACCCGCGATCAATACCACTACCAAGGACAGACCCAAAAACGGCCTACTATATTGCATTGTTACCTCGATTCCTTAAAAACCACCAAAGGGCCTCACCAAACCCTTAGCCTTAACGCAACGACTTGTTGTTGCTCACAGCATTTGTCCAACTTTCTCAGTTGCGGCGCGCCCCCGGTGAATCCAGTCACACCTCTAGGCGGATTCTTACCTCATAACGCGTAAAACAAAGAAGAAAAAACCCATAGAATTTGGGATTGCCGGCCGTTCTAACCCGGCTTGAACACGGATAAAACCTAAGAAACAGGATAACTCGCGATGATTTCAGCGAAACCTCGGCGCTGCAACGGCCTGTAAAATTGCTCAGCGAATCCGACAGGTGCGGTCGTGCGCGACCCCGGCTCGCTTCTCCCAAGCCATTGTGCTCCAGACTTTTAGCAAAAACCCTCGCTTCAGCGCTTCTTATGTTAAAACCATCGCGATCCATTCGCCGTTCCACCGATACGGGCACCGTCCGGCGAAAAGGTCTCATTCACCAACACCCATTCAAAAAAGTCCTGGGACACGACCTGCGACGCGCAACCGCATGGCTCAGAAGAAGTACCGCCACACTCGGGAACGCCACAAGCACCTTGCCACCAACATGCTGCTTGCAACAACATCGGTAACCACTCGAAAGGGCTCCTAGTCTTAAGTCGTAGAGGACAGCCTTAAAGTTTAATGCATCACCCATTTATTGACCAGCAGCGCGGGTTAAGGGTCCGAAAAATAGAGCCGACCGGGATAGGTCACCGCCTTGACAGGCCGCTGCAAGGAGACTTCGATGTCGTGCCATCCTTGAAAACGCGACTGGGTGTAATAACACAATAAATACTGATCGCTAAGCTGACCGCCGATGGCGTCAAAGGCACCGCGCACCTGCTTACCGGTTTTAAGGGCAAAATAGGTGCCCCCGGTCCTAAGCGCCAGCTCTGCCAAAATATCGGGGTCCGTATCCCCACCGATGCCCAGGGTATAAATCGGCACACCGTTGCTTACTGCCAAATCAATGCAATCCACCAACCCCCGCTTGTAATGATCGGGCGCATCATCTAAATCGTGGCGGCCGTCGGTAAAAACCAATAGGGCACGCCGTTGATTGGATTTGGCCAGCAATTTCACACCGGAGTAGACGGCCCCGTAAAGATTCGTAGCGCCGTCGGGTTTCACGGCAAACAACCGGCGTTTCACCAAATCCTTGTTGGTCTCGGGTGGCGACACTTCAAAAACCCGCACGTTAAAACCGATCACCTGCACGCGGTCTCGCGCATGGAGCCGGTTTAATAAATTAGAAACACCCCGCAGAAGAATCGGGACCCGCCCTTCCATCGACCCGCTAAAATCAAGGACCAACACCAGGTCGAGCGGATGGTTCTCATCCAACAAATATTCTAGGTTTTGCGGCTTGCCGTTTTCCTTGAGCACAAAATCCGGCAAAGCAAGGGTATCTGTTTCTTTACGGCGATCCACCTTGATCGGCACCCGTACCAAACGAACATCGGTTTCGTGGAAGTGGGGATAATTAACCCCTTTCAGTTCGACAGCGGTGGTTCGATCACCAAAAAAAGTCGCCACCGCGCGCAACACCAATTCACCTTCGGAAAAACGGCTAAAATCCAAGGTGGTTTCAAAGGGCGTTTCCTCAAAGTAGTGCACCGATTCGCCGTTAACGAACAATTCAATCCCCAAGAGTTCGTCTACATCACCGTCAAAGGCCAAAGCCACGGCGGTCTGACCGGCAAAACGCGCGGCCCGCGGCTCCAGAAAAGTCAGATCTCCGGCCAAACAGGAAACGAGCAGTAGGGACACAAACAACGCGACCTCACTTGCGATGAACGAGAAAAGCCCATTCACCGCATCGGAAAAGTCAGCTTGGAACGGGTTGCTTAAGCAAGCAGTTCATCAACGTTTAATTGGTACAACTCTAATTTCTTGTATAGGTTACTACGCGGGGTGTCAATCGCCTCAGCAGTTTTTGAAATATTTCCGTTGAACTGGCGCAACTTGGCGATAATGAACTCGCGCTCCATTTCCTCTTTGAACTTTTTAAGGGTGGTGAAGGCCTCGAATTGGAAGCCTTGCGCGGGCGGGGCCTTAGGCGCCTGGCCGTCCAAAACCTCTTCCTCGCCGAGAATTAAAATGCGCTCAACCAGGTTTTTCAGCTCGCGAATATTGCCTCGGTAAGCGCGGTTTTGCAGGTAGCCGGTGACCCGCGGCGACAGGTCACACGGCTTAATTCCGTTATCTGCTTCAAAAGCGGCTTTGAAGTGCGCCACCAGCCGCGGAATATCCTCGCGCCGATCAGCCAGGGGCAAACTCTGAATCGGTACCACGTTTAACCGAAAGAACAAATCCTCGCGGAACTTGCCCTCTTCGATCATCACTTCCAAGTCCTTGTTGGTAGCGGCGACCACACGCACATCCACGGTCAAAATCTTATTGGAGCCAACCGCTTGTACCTCGCCTTCTTGCAAAACCCGCAATACCTTGGCCTGGGTATTCAAACTCATGTCGGCCACCTCGTCGAGAAACAAGGTCCCGCCGTCGGCCAACTGGAACTTGCCCATTTGGTTGTCGGTCGCCCCGGTAAAAGCCCCTTTGACGTGGCCGAACAGCTCGGACTCGATCAGCTCCTCGGGAATGGCGGCACAGTTGACCTGCACAAAGTGACCGGATCGACCAGAGGCGCCGTGCACGCGACGGGCGATTAGTTCCTTGCCGGTACCGGACTCGCCGGTAATCAAAACGGTGGCATTGGTGGCGGCGACACGGTCAATGCGATCCTTTAACTTGTCGAGTTGCGGATGTTCGCCAACCATGGCGTAGCGATCATCGACTTTGCGCTGAAGGGCCTGGTTCTCTTCCTGGAGACCTTTTTTCTCGAGCGCGTTGCGCACCACGATGAGCAGCCGCTCGCGATCCAAGGGTTTTTCCAAAAAGTCAAAGGCACCGAGTTGGGTGGCCTCTACAGCGGTTTTAATGGTGCCGTGTCCACTTATCATGACAACCGGCGCTCGCGTCCCCTGTTGGATCAGGGTCTGTAAGACTTCCAAGCCGTCCATACGCGGCATCTTGATATCTAGGATGATCAGGTCGGGCTCTTCTTGAAGGGCCAGGTTGACACCCTGCATGCCGTTCTCGGCCGGCACGGTTTCAAAACCCTCGTAGCGAAGGATTTTATCCAAACTACGGCGAATCCCGTCGTCATCGTCGACAATCAATATTTTGGCGGCTTTTTTTTTCATGGTGACACCTTGCTTCGCGAATTTAGGGCCGGTGGCATGCCGTGCGAAGGATGCGGGGCGCGCGATCAGGTGTTGCGGCGAATCAACAACAAGGTCAGGTCGTCAACCATCTCACCTTTGCTAAAGTCCATCGCCGCTTTCACGATTTGGCGACGACCGAAACCCACATCGTCTTCCTTCTGGTAACGCTTGACCAGATCAACCAAACGATCATCACCCAATTCCTCGCCCTCCTCATCGGCTACCTCGGACAAACCGTCCGTGTAAACCAAAAGAAGCGAGCCTTTTTCGAAGGGAACGGTACCCACTTCGTATTTCGCATTGGGGAACATGCCCACCATCATACCGCCCTTATGCAAGAGTTGCACCTTTTGTTCGGAACACACCATAATGGGGCGGTTATGACCGGCGTTAATGTACTCTAGGGTGTGGTCCTCGGGGTCGAGAAACCCAAAAAACAGCGTCACAAATTTATTGGACTGGGTGGATTGGAACAGGTGCAGGTTTAATTTCTCAATCACCTGGTGGGGGCTCATGCCGTCAAAAGAGGTCAAGGCACGCAGGGAAGCCTGGGCGGTCGACATAATCATGGAGGCCGGCAAACTTTTACCGGAAACATCCGCCAAGCAAAAGCTCAAACAGCCGTTTTTATGCTGGAAAAAATCGTAAAAATCGCCGCCGACATGATTGTAGGGGCGCATTTCCGCGTCAATTTGATAACCGTCTAAGGCGGGAATCGCCTTGGGTAACAAACGCTGCTGGATCTCGCGCGCAAGCTGAAGCTCGCGTTCCATGCGTTTCTTTTCCAAAACCTCGGCCTGCAAGCGCACATTTTCCAGCGCCACCGCGGCCTGCTGGGACAAGGAAACCATAAACTCGCGATCCGCGTCGCTTAGCGGTTTGCGATCCAAGCGCGAACCAAGCAGCAGCACCCCGAGGTAAACATCCTCGGAGAAGATCGGCACCCCATAGGCCAACTTGTTGGCGCTCATAAACGTCTTCATTTTAGGACAGGGCAATTGGTCGCGCTTCAAAACCTGTCGGGGCCAATCAGCCAAGGAGGCCTCGTCGAGTCCGCCGTCGATGGTGGTGTCGCGCGCCAAACCTTTCACAAACGCCGGCGAGGGTTGGCGGTAATCCGTTAAGACGGCACAACGACTGATGAAAAAGTTACCCATGATGTTGTTGGCCAAAATCTGATAGACATCATCGGGCTCGAAACAGCGCGCGAAGGCGCCGGTAATCTCGTACAAGGTATTCAACTGGAACACGCGGCGCTGCAACTGGCGGTTCACCTTCTCCAAATCGACGCGATAAAGGCGGTTACCCATAATCACACCGCCGAAGTCGGCGAACATTTTGAGCAAGGTGGTTTTGTCCTCGCTGAGTTTGCCGAGCAGGGATTTGCCCAAAAAGATCAAACCCACGAGTTTTTCTTCATTGCGCGCGGTAATCACCCGCTCAAAACGGAAGGATTCAAACAGCGGCTCCAGGGGACCGTCGGCAGCCTCGTCGACATGCAAGACGGGCGGCAAATCAGCCAAATCATCGGGTGCGGGCAATTGATCCGCGACCAAACCTTTGCCACGAAACCCTTTGCTAATTCCGAGTCGCCAACCTTTATCTTCGCGGACAAAAATACCGGCCTTGGAACACGGATGCTGCCCCATCATGGTCAACAACAAAATATCGAGCATTTCGTCGAGTTCACGCGCGGTGTTGAGGGTCGCCATCAGCTCGCTTAAGGCGATCAGTTCATTGAGGCGACGGGAAATGTTGCCGTCATCGGGATTGCCGACGCGGAGTTGTTCGACCAAATCGAAAAAGAGATCAGTCTGCTTTGGCACCTTGGTTACCTGCTTTGTTGCGGTATTTCGTCATTAAGCAGCAATTTTCTTCGCCGTCCAAGTAATCCACTTCATCCATGAACTTGTTGATAATAAACAAGCCCAAACCGCCCGGCTTCTTCTTTTGCAAATACTCTTTCATCACGGGCAGCTTGATATCGCTTTTCTTGAGGCCTTGCCCGGTGTGGGCGACTTTCAGGATCAGCGATTCAGGGGTAATCTCCACCGTGAACGAAATCAAGCGATCCGAGCGACCGCCGTAAGCATGGCGAATCACATTGGTGACAGCTTCATCGGTGGCAATCGCAACCTTGCCCGCCTGCTTTTCGTCGAAGCCGGCCACGGTCGCAGCATTGCTGGCCAACATCGTGATCATATGCACGAATTGGGTGTGGCTGGGAAATGTGATTTCGACTTTGCCTGTATGGAGATCGTTCATCAGATCAGTCTCCGCCTCTACTTAATCGCCTCGAGCGCTTCTTCTTCGGTTTGGTAAACATTGAAGAGATGCGTAAACCCCAAGGTGTCGAAAATGTTAAACACGGTTTCGTTCATGTTCGAGAGCCAGAGAAAACCTTCGTTTTCAGTTATTTCCTCAACGACGCCCATCAAGACACCCAAACCAGAACTGTTAATATATTCGAGTTCATTGCAGTTGATGACGATCTTGTAGGCTTTCTCTTCCAAGATAGACTGGATCGACTTCTCAAAGTCCTGCACGGTATGGGCGTTAATGTAACCATTGGGATAAAGCACTTTCGCACTTTCCTTTTCGACCGCGTGAATGGTTAATTCCGCCATTAAATACTCCTCGAACCGCTTCCCGACATGGGAGAAGCTAGTGTGTTGTGTACGGGATTATAAAGAAAAAGGTTGCAGTCCTCGCATCGTAACCGCGGCACAACGAATGAATTTGGGTAGCCTGCCCCGTTTTAGCAGGAATTGAAAGGCGAAGCAACACGATTCACCTTTTGTTGTTCCTGGAACAAGACCCATCACGGTCGTGAACCGCACCTGACGCGCAAGGCCCGCGCCCTGGTTAAGGCCGGCCCGAGCAACGCCAAACCTCGGTCCAAACCAAGATCACCGCGGCAAAACCCCAGCCTCGGCCAAGTCGGCCAACAAGCCGCGAAACGCCTTACCTCGATGCGAGATTTTATTTTTTTCGACAGCGTCGATTTCGGCCAAGCCGGGGCCCTCAGGCGCCAGCAAAAAAAGCGGATCATAGCCAAACCCACCGTCGCCGCGCGGGGCCTCGGCAATCCAGCCTTCGACGGTACCGTCGTGCTGGAACCAGCGGGCACCGTCAAAAAACACGGCCATGCAGCGAAACCGCGCGGTACGCCGCTCCGGCGGAACCCCTTTCAGCAGGTCCAGCGTGTAGGCGTTGCGTTCTTCAGCGGTTGTCAAATTCCCAAAATACGCCGAATGCACGCCCGGCCGTCCCTGCAGGGCGTCGATCTCCAAACCAGAGTCATCGGCCAACACCGGTACATTCACGCGTTCTTTGTAGTAGGTCGCTTTCTGTTTGGCATTGTGAATAAAGGTTTCCCCGGTCTCAGGCGCATCACCCTTTAAACCGTAATCACTTAAACCTTTGACAGACACGGGGTATTCAGCCAACAAACGGCGCAGCTCTTTGATTTTCCCGGCATTACCGGTGGCCAACAACCAAGTTACCGAGTCAACCATGCCGGCTCCACCCCGTAATTCAGCAACGCTTGTTTTTGTTTTTCAAACACGGTATCCAGCGCGGCACCACCCTGCTCCAAAACCTGCATCATTTGCTCCTGGGAGAAGGGACGGTTCTCCGCGGTGCCCTGGATTTCGATGAAACGGCCACTTTCGGTTTTGACCAAATTCATGTCGACATCCACGGTGGAATCTTCCTCGTAATCGAGATCAACCAGGACCTGACCGTCCAGGATGCCCAAGGAGACGGCGGCGACCCGACCGGCCAGCGGTGGCGAAAAGAACTTTTTGCGATGTTTCCAAAGACAGAGGTAAAGCGCAACGCAACCGCCGGTAATGGCGGCGGTCCGCGTGCCACCATCGGCCTGAATCACATCGCAATCAATGACAATGGTGCGCTCCCCCAAATCCTGACAATTGACACAGGCGCGCAAACTGCGGCCGATCAAACGCTGAATCTCAACGGTCCGCCCCTGCTGCTTTCCTTTGGCGGCCTCGCGCAAGGTGCGCTGGTGGGTGGCGCCCGGCAACATACCGTACTCGGCGGTAACCCACCCGACCCCTTGGTTCTTCAAGAAACCGGGAACCTTGTCTTCCAAAAATGCGGTGCAAATCACCTTGGTATTGCCGGTAGAAACCAACACGGAGCCGTCGGCGTTTTGGGTGAAGTCGCACTGAAAGTCGAGCGGCCTGGCGGTGCGAGCATCGCGGCCAAAGGATCGTTGTGACATAAGCTGGGGTACCTCTATAAATCGGCCAGGGACCAAGATTCGATGGGATAGGGGGCCAGGATGCGGGCGCCCAAATCACGAAACGCCGGCGACATATCGGTCGTAAATACCTTGATGCCACCCGAGTTGGTCGATTTGGGAATACGGCCGGCGGCCAGATCGTCGCGAACCACCTGAGCGGTGGTCTGTGCTGAATCAATGACCTGAATGTGCGGCCCAACCAATCGTTGAACCACGTGTTTTAACACAGGATAGTGGGTGCAGCCCAGGATCAAGGCCGCAACATTCGCATGAAGGGGCTCGGCCAGGTATCGCTGCAACACCATTTCGGTAACAGGATCGTCGGCCCAGCCTTCTTCCACCAAGGGAACCAGCAACGGGCATGCCTGGGAAACAACCTGAACCTCGGGGTTGAGTCGCATCAGCGCCTGGCGATAGGCGTCCGAGGCAACGGTCGCCCGCGTGGCCAAAACCCCGACCACCCCACCCGGGCACGCGGCGGTGGCGGCACGCGCACCCGGCTCAATAACGCCGTAAAGGGGGATTCCCGATACCTTCTCACCGTCGAGGACAGAGGAGGCGGTATTGCAGGCCACAACAACCGCTTTGACACCCAAGCCTTCGAGGAAGGCGACGTTTTGATGAAGGTAGTTGCGAATGGTACGCGGGGATTTGCTGCCATAGGGCAAGCGGGCGGTATCGCCCAAATAGATAAAGGGTTCTTCCGGTAAAACCTGCTTCAAAGCGCGCAATACAGTTAAACCACCGATCCCCGAGTCAAAAACCCCAATCGCCGTCAAAACCACCGCCTTCCTGTTGGATTAACCGTTGGCCAAGCTATCGACCAGGGCAATGTACTGTTCCTTGGCATCGTCTTGGCCGGTACCTTTCAGGCCCGCCCAAGCGTCGTACTTGGCACGGCCTTTGAAATCAAAAGCGCCGGGACGATCGCCACTGACATCACCGGAAGTGCCTTGCTTGAACAAACCATACATCTTCAACAAATCTTCATTGCTGGGGCGACTGGGCAGATCTTTGGCACGCGCGGCCGCATCTTGAAAACGCTCGTCTAAACTCATTGTCTCACCTCTTTGAAGGCTTCCATGAGGAAGCCGAATAACCGCCGGCCACCGTCGCGGGGCGGCTCGGGCGCTCGAATGGGATTCGATGTGCTCCCATCAAAGCGAATCAGCCTCCAAGTTTCAAGCGAAAACCGGCCTCGCAACACGCAAAGCGGCCTACCGAGAAAACACACCGCCCAAACAAGAAACGCCGACTTTTCAAAAGGAAAGTCGGCGTTTTGGGGTTTGGGGTACGAGAAACTTACAGCAAGCCGGCGGCGTGGTCCCAGTTTACAAGCGCCCAGAAGGCTTCGATGTACTTGGGGCGGGCATTGCGGTAGTCGATGTAGTAGGCGTGTTCCCAAACGTCGCAGGTCAACAACGGGGTTTTGCCGTCGGTCAAGGGGCAATCGGCGTCTTTGGTTTGCACGATTTCGAGGATATCGCCGTTTTTAACCAACCAGCACCAACCGCTGCCGAACAGGGTGGCGGCTTTTTGGGTGAACTGGGCTTTGAAGGCTTCGATGGAACCGAAGTCTTTGATAAGGGCATCGGCCAAGGCACCGCTGGGATCGCCGCCGCCGTTGGGGCTCAGCGAGTTCCAGTAAAACGTGTGGTTCCAGATTTGCGCGGCATTGTTAAAGACACCACCCTCGGCTTTTTTAACAATGTCTTCCAAGCTGAGGCTGTCCATGTCGGTGTCTTTGATGGCGGCGTTTAACTTGGTCACGTAACCGGCGTGGTGTTTGCCGTAGTGAAATTCGAGTGTTTCTTTTGAAATGTGGGGCGCAAGGGCGTCCAGAGCGTAAGGTAATTCAGGAAGCGTAACAGCCATGACCATCTCCTTCAGTTTTGTGGGACTCGTTTGAAACCGTGGTTTGCGGGGCAACCCAAGCACCGCGGGAACGCACGGTAAAAAACCGAGGGGCGCCCAACCAGAACGCACCTCGGCTTCGCAAGTTTCGCTTACAGGTTTTCGGCGTTTTTGCTCAGGTAGTCGGCAACACCTTCGGTAGAAGCAGTCATACCGGAGTCGCCTTCTTTCCAACCGGCGGGACATACTTCGCCGTGCTTTTGGTGGAAGTTGAGGGTGTCAACCATACGCAGCATTTCGTCGATGTTGCGGCCCAGGGGCAGGTTGTTCACAACGGCGTGCTGAACCACACCGTCTTCGTCAATCAAGAAAGAACCACGCAGGGCAACGGCGCCGCCGTTACCTTCTTCGTCGCGGCCGACCAGAACGTCGTAGTTGCGCGCGATGGACTTGTCGAGGTCGGCAACCAAGGGGTAACCGACTTGACCGATACCGCCGTTGTCAACGGGGGTGTTTTTCCAAGCCAAGTGAGAGAACTGAGAGTCGATGGAGCAACCGAGAACCTGAACGCCGCGTTTTTCGAACTCGCCGACACGTTTGTCGAACGCCAAAAGTTCAGTGGGGCATACAAAGGTGAAATCGAGCGGATAGAAGAACAAAACGACTTTCTTGCCTTTGTAGTCCGAGAGGCTGATTTCTTTGATTTCGTTGTCAGGCATGACGGCAGTCGCCTTGAAATCAGGGGCTTGCTTGGTCACTAACATATCAAAAGCTCCTTTGGGGTGTCTTAGATGGAACAAGATGAACGAAATCGGTACCGGCTGATTGGGTCACGGTACCGAAAGGCCGTACGAGGACGGCACGGGGCTGAACCGTTCAGCCCGAAATTGTTGGAAACGCGCATGAGCACCATGAGAACGAGACAGTATGCACGCGAATGCGGGAAACTGCAAGCGCCGGGTTAGCCGGGCACACTCGCTCAAAAAAGCGCGGTAAAGGCCGCAATTAGCGGGCGCCGCCGCCACGCAAGGTTTTGTCTGTCGCCCATGCCCGGATGTCGTCACTGGTGATGTTGTAAGCGTCGGCCAAAATCTCCGCGATGTCGCGCCCGTCCAATTGAACCGGCGAGCCGCCCAACTTGCGAATGGACGAATCGGGGACTGATTCACTGAAGGGATCCAGGGGTGTCGATTCATGGCCGTCTAAATGTCCGTTCCAGTACGTTTGATAATCATTCAGTTCGATCTTGGCCGGGTTGGCGGCGGCAAACCCGTTGCGATTGGGTTTCCCCTGACGCCAATAGTTGCGCAAGAATTCGATGATTTGGGTTTTTAAGCGACCTCGCCACACGAAGATCAGAAACGGATCGAGATCGAAATGCTGGGCGAGGATGTAATAGGTGGCGGCAATATGCTTGCACGGGTTCGACCAGTCAGGACAGTCACAACTACTTTCCAACTCTTCCAAACGCGCCGGAAAAAGACTGACGTGCGCCGATGCAAATACGGCCTCGACGTCTTGAGGCATCTGGTCTTGGAGCAATTCTACCGCGTAAATCGCCTTGCGGGTTAGATTGTGCGTGACTTGCTTCCAAGCCGAGTCAGACAAAGGCTCAAGGCGAATGCTGACGCGATAACTGGCCTTGCGACTGCCCTGGACAGTGGCGGTCACGATGCCGCGGGACATGGCCAACTTGAGCACCTTGGACTCCTCGGCATAGGCCTTACCGCGCGCCAAACGGCTGCCCATTTTGAAGGACTCCAACACGGAAATAAAACGCTGCGACCACCAGGTCTGTTTGGCCGCCGGCGGCGTCCCCGTCAATGCGATCACGGTCGTGTTTTTGGGTCTCGGTTTCGCCGGCAAAACCTTGCCGCGCGCCACGGGTTTTCGCATCGGTTACCCCTCGTTAAGCGAAAGCGTCAAAATATCGCGCAACGCATCGGTCGACAACTGCGTCAACCACGCCTCGTCCGATCCCACAATATTCTCAGCCAACTCTTTTTTCTTTTCGATCAACATGTCGATTCGATCTTCCAAGGTTCCGGTCGAAATCAACTTGTGGACCTGGACATTGCGTTTCTGGCCGATGCGGAAGGCACGGTCGG
Source organism: Acanthopleuribacter pedis (assembly GCF_017377855.1). Taxonomy (GTDB): domain Bacteria; phylum Acidobacteriota; class Holophagae; order Acanthopleuribacterales; family Acanthopleuribacteraceae; genus Acanthopleuribacter; species Acanthopleuribacter pedis. Next base: position 237,865 of record NZ_JAFREP010000008.1, on the reverse strand, counting down.
TAGCTTGGTTCTCCACCGCCGGGTTCCACCAACGGTCGAAGTGGAAGACGTGGGTGGCGGCGGTGAGGTTGATCCCGGTGCCCCCGGTTTTTACGGTCAAAATGAACACCCTCGGACCCGTGGCACTCTGAAAACGGTCCACCATTTCCTGGCGCTTAACCTGGCTGACCCCACCGTGCATAAACAAAATTTCTTGTTCGAACTTTTCGCCCAAATGTTTTTGGAGCAACAAACCCATTTGGGTGAACTGGGTAAAAATCAGCGACTTGTCGCCCTCGGACAACGCTTCCTCGAGCATTTCCGTCAAACGCATCAGCTTGCCCGAACGCGCATCCATTTCGCCTTGATCGGCCAAAAAATGGGCGGGGTGGTTGCAGATCTGTTTTAGTTTCATCAGGGTGGTCAGAACCAACTGATTGCGCTGAATCCCTTCCGCGTTTTCGATCTGGTTCATCTGCTGCTGTACGTAGCCCTGGTACATCGCGGCCTGCTCATCGGTCAAACCGCAGTACACCTTCATTTCGTTCTTTTCAGGCAGGTCTTGAATGATGGCTTTATCGGTTTTCAGGCGACGCAAAATAAAGGGCTGGGTTAGCTTGCGCAGCAACTGGGCTTTCTTGCGATCCCCTTGGCGCTCAATCGGCAGGGCGAAGCGCGACTGGAAACTCTTAAGGGTGCCCAGGTAACCCGGGTTCAAAAACTCCATGATCGACCACAGCTCGGACAACTTATTCTCAACCGGCGTACCCGTCAACGCGATGCGTTTCTCGGTGTCCAGCGCCACGATCGCACGGGTCTGCTGCGCGCCCGGGTTTTTGATGTTTTGCGCCTCGTCCAAAGCAATCCGGTGCCACTTCTGATCGTGGAACATCTCGGCGTCGCGGTTGATGAGGTGGTAGGTGGTAATAATGAGGTCCACATTTTTGGCGACCTTAAAAAAGGTCTCCGGTCCGTGGCGATTGGTTCCGTGGTGAATCATGACCCGCAGTTCAGGGGTGAACTTGGCCGCCTCACGGTACCAGTTGGTCACAACCGACATGGGGCAAACCAACAGGGTCGGTGACCCAGGTCCTGTGACCAACTTCTGCTCGCGCTCGTAAAGCAGCAGCGACAAAAGCTGAATGGTTTTACCCAAACCCATGTCGTCGGCCAAACAGGCCCCAAAACCAAGCTGGTCGTTAAAGACCAACCAAGACAGGCCACGCAGCTGGTAAGCCCGCAGGGTACCTTGCAAGTTCTTAGGGTGCTCCAAAACCGGCAGTTCGTCGCCTTTGCTGTCGAACAACTGAGCCAGGGTTCCTTCGTAGTCGAAGGCCACATCGCCAAAGGCAGACTTGAGGTCTTCGCTCTTGAGTCCCATTTGCACGGCTTCCCGCAAGGTCATTTCGCCGCGGGTCTCGCGATCCGTAAAAAAGTTTACGGCGGTCAGCAAATCAGTTGAAGCAATCTCAACCCACTGCCCGTCGATGGGCAACAAGGCCATCTTGTGTTTGACCATTTTCTGGAAGGCTTCGTCCGAAATGGCTTTGCCACCGACGGCAGCGGTCCATGAAAAGTTCACCATCGAGTCGAAACCCAACATGCCGGAACTCTCGAAGGTCGAGCTGTCGATCTGGATGCGGGTCGTCAAACTTTTGGTGTTTTTCTTCCACCAGTTGGGCAGCACCACGCCGAACTCGGCCGACTGCAAGTGCGGCACCTGCTCGGCGAGGAAATGGTGAACTTCCTCGGTGGAAAGATCCAGGTGGGTCGGGTACTGGAACTCGAGAATCTCACGCAATTTTGGTACGTGTTGCAGCGCGCGCCCCAAATCGCGCAAAAACTTTTCAGGCAGGGATTCGCCGCCGGTTTGGGTCGGCACCAAGTTTTCCCAAATCTCTTGAGCGTAAATATGCTGGGTTGGATCCTTGGTACTTTGCAGCGAAAAAACCACGCGCCACACGCGGGCCTTGGGATTGAGATCTTCAATTTTTGCACCGCCGATGTCCGGCGGCAAAATGGTAAAACAGGTTTGCCACAAGCGGTTACCGGCCTGGGAGGAAGTCCCCAACCAGTTGGAAACCATGGCCACAAAAGCGGTCTGCACGTCCCGCGCGGCACTAAAGGTATTCTGTTTCCCATACAGGGCTTTAAGCAAGGGCAAGGTCAATGAATCAAGCGGGTTTTGCTTCTTGCGCTTGCGTTGATTGCGGCCGTCGGCAAAGGCACCCAGGGCCGAGGGCCCGGCGACATTGCGCACGAGGTAATCAATCGAGGTGTCGAAAAAGTCGCGAATGATCGAATCTTTGGTGCGGCGCGCGCCCTCGGCACTCCATTCGGAGGCGCAGCAATCGGGCAAGCGTTTGTGGAGGTGCTCCAATTGGTTTGCGAGAATTTTGGCGTTCAGCAACCAGTGGGCGTGAATTTGGTGATCGACTTTTTCTAAAACAGGCTGATAAGTGCCGTGAATCAGACTGTAGAACACGAGGTTGGAGGCGTCTTTCCAAAAACGAATCGATTCCCCAAAGGCCAAGGTCGCATTGACGCGGGGAATGCGCAAACCGACCAACCATTTAAGCGCAACCGCGGGCGACAAATGCACCGCCTGAACCCGCCACGAGCTGAGGGTTAAATCGCCGCTAATCGGTTTATTACCGAGCATGATCTTTTTGAGGTGCGGCGAGGGCAACGGCATTTCTTCAAGGCTCGGCACCATTAGGTCAATTTGGGTTGTGGTTAAAGGTGGTACCACACCGCCGAAACTCCCGCGCAGCAAGCCTTTCACGGCCAACTGCAGATCGCGGCCGTCGAGGGCGAAAGGATGGGCGTCGGGCACGTGCAGGCTCTTGCCGCGCACCTTCCCTTTACCATCCGGGGTAAAATCGGATATCGGTTCAAACAATTGGCTTTTCAGTCGCATGGATTCGTCTTCAAACCATACGAACAACCCTGGACCTTCTCGTTTCGTGTTGGTCCACAAACCATGTACGACTTGCATGATGCTCCGAGCGAACGCGGTCTCGTTCGACTGGTTCAACGCTTCAGGAACGACCGCTCTTTCTGGTGTAGGTCAAAACATAATGGGCCGGCGCAGATCGTTTCAACGTGAAATGCTCTTTGCTCTAAACGCGCCACAGCCATTCATAAACGCCTATTCTAAATGCAATTTGGAGGAAACACCAAGCAAAAGTTGGCGGCAAAAAGGGACTTAGCCGCGGTCGTTTCGAAAACGCGGCGCATCCAGCCCAATCTCAACGGCGGTCCGTCGCCGCGCGTGTTCCCAATCGGCCCACTGATCACGTGCCGCGGTTAAATCAGTGAGGGGCGTCGTTGCAAAATCGCGGGGAACCAAAGCGTTGCAAGTCAAGCGTTTCGCCAAATCCTGAAGCGCATCTTCATCACGCGGCGGAATGCGTCCCGCGGCGACCTCGAACGCGCGATAAAAACGCAAACACTGCAACAACCGCAGGCCGTCCAAACGCTCGTAACAGGCTCGGATAAAACGCCCCTGATCCGCCGCAAAGTTTTTTCGCATGCGGGTAAAAGGCGCTTTGCCCTTGAGTCGATGCGCCAAAAAAGCGTCGACGGGTAACGCGACATCTCCCCGAAACAGTTGCGACCACAAAGCATAGGTCTGGCCGATCCGGTCAAAATCAGCGCAGTCATAAAAAGGAAAACGGGTCTCCTGCAGCGACAAATCCGGTTGCCCGACCACCACACCCGTCCCAAAAGGGACCCGACTCGACAACCGTGCCGACGGGGCAACCTCGGCGGCGCACCACACCGCCACCCGCGTCGTTTTGCATAGCTGCTGTAACAGATAAAAATCTTCGCCCGCCTGACGCAAGGGAAAACCACCCGCGCGCCGGTAAGCACCCAATCGAAAAGAAAGATTGGAACCCAAGGCGCTAAACGCAAACGGGGACCCAATCCGCCACAAATTGAGCTGGTAGTAACGCATCCACAGTTCATAACGCAAGATCGCCCGCGCGGCGACAGGGTCGCCCGGCACGGGATGACGGTAGGGCGCACTCAAGGCGCCGATACCCGCGTCCCCGTCAAAAACCGCCCGCACCTCGGCCAGATAATTGGGCGGGCAAAAGGTATCGGCGTCCAAGGAAACACCAACCACCGCATCTCCCGCGGCGGCATGCACCGCATCGAACAGGGTCCGTCTTGCCCAACCGACCCCCGCGACAGCGGGATCAGGCCCGGCATCCCCCACGGCCGCCAGCACATGCAGCCGAAAGGGAAAATGGGTTTGTTCCCTGCCCAACCAGTCCAAAACGCGGCGGTTGGCAACCGCCGCCGGCGCCGTCGCGGGCAAATCGCGCGGCTGGTTCACACAAACCCACACCTCAAAAGGCGCACCCTGCTGCGCTGCCAAACCACGCAGGGTTTCGCACAACCAAGGCCATTCGTCATAGACCGGAATCCCGACGTGGAGTGGCGCGGAATGGTATTTAGTGGAGCGCGGCACGTGGCGGCACCGCCAACATCGCCTCGGCCTCGCGCGCACGCCACCAGGCCAGGCGTTCTTGGATCTCAGCCGATGCGAAGTACTTTCGCGCCAGCCGGGTAAACAAATCAGCATGGTTCGCTTCCGACTTGGCCAGGCGCGCGTAGAACCGGGCTAAATCCGGGTCGGGTACATGTTCACCAACCAAACCAAAACGCTCCACACCCCGTGCTTCGATCACGGAACCGACCAACAAACGATCCAACAATCGTTTTTCCCGCTGGGTACGGATGAGGTCGCGCAAGGCAGCCACGTAGGGATCTTTGACATCGCGCTCCCAAACCAAGTTGCGTTTGTGTATCAAGCTCATGACCTGCTGGTAATGCAACAGTTCCTCGCGCGCCAACCGGATCATGGGCGTGTGTAGTTCGAAGCGGTCGGGGTACTGAACCACAAAAGAAACGGCCATGGCCGAGGCCTTGCGTTCCGCGGCGGCATGATCCAACAAGAAGGACGAAAAATCCGCCAGCACGGCTTCGATCCAAGAATCGGGTGTTTTTTCGAGCAGGGTTGCTTCCCCCGTCAAAGGCGCCTCCTACAGTATTGAAGCAAAAGGGCGACCCAAAAGGGTCGCCCCACAATCCTGTGAACCCATGGTGTTAAACGATTTTCTTAAGCCAGCCGAAGGTGTCTTCGCTTGCGCCGCGGTGAATATCCACCAAGGCCGCGCGAAGTTTGGCGGTTTCCGCGCCGTATTCGCCGGTGCCGACACGGTAGTTTTCCTCTTGGTACACAAGCTGACCAACGCCGCCCAGAACCGCGGCGGTCCCGGAAAGCGCGGCCTCACCGGTTTTGGCCCATTCCAACAGCTCTGACACCGCGATCTCACGCTCCTCCACCTCGTAACCCATCTTGCCGCCCAACTGCAGCAACGAGTCGCGGGTTACGCCGTGCAAGAAACTGGGATCCAAGGACTTGGTCACAATTTTTTCGGAGGAAATCATCAGGAAGTTGGCAGCGCCGGTTTCCTGAATAAAGCCGTCGGGGGCGAACAGAACCTGATCGGTTTGGTACTTGGCGCGCGCTTGACGGGTGGCGTACAAAGCGGCGGCGTAGTTGCCACCGGTTTTGACCATGCCGAGGGTCGGTGCCGTGCGCAACTGTTCAGAAACCAACAACTTCAGCGGACGCAGGCCGCCCGAGAAATAATCGCCGACGGGGGAAAGAATCACAAACAACATCGCCTCGGTAGAAGGGCCGGCGGCGGCGCCGATGCTGGGCAAGGTACCAATCAAGGTGGGTCGCACGTAAAGGGAGCCGGGAAACGCGGGCGCCCAATCCTTACACGCGGTAACCAATTCACAGACCATGGAATCAACCAATTCGGCGTCGGGAATGGGGAGACACAAACGCTCGGCGGAACCCTGAAAACGCTGAATGTGACGATCCAGCCGGAACACATGCACGGAGCCGTCTTCCCAACGATGACACTTCAACCCTTCAAAACAAGTGCTGCCGTAGTGCAACACGTGGGCGGCGGGATGCATGCTAAAGGGTTTGGTTTCCTGAATCTCAAAGGGGGTCCAAGACCCGTCGCGATAGTGGGCCACGGCCATCTTGTCTGCGTAAACCGTGCCGAACGGTTTGGTGAGTGCTTCTTCAACGAACTGCTTCGTGGTCATGGGTTTCCTCCAAAATATTCATCGGGATCCAGCGGACTAATTTTGATTGCTTCATACTTCTTGAGCATGACTTTACCCGGCGCGAGACCGGGTTTTTTGGACACATTTTTGCAAGTCGTCCAATGAACGGCGACCTGACCCCCCGTTTTGGCTTTGCTGTAAAACGCGGCCAGCCCGGCCGCAACACGTTTGACTTCCCGTGGGCACTGAAGTGGTTGGGCTTCATGACGCGCAACCACATGGGAACCCGGCATTCCCGCCACGTGAAACCAAAAGTCACCGGCGCGACCGATGCGCAATGAGAGACGGTCGTTGTCCTTCGCCGTTTTGCCAACCAGGATTTCCCAGCCGTCCGGCATGTCAAAACAACGCACACCTTCCAGTGCTTGCTTCAAACCGACTCCCCTACCGGCGCCGGTTTGCCTTTTTCCATCAACTGCAGCTCCGGCACCTCGCGCAACAACGCGTCCAGCCGCTCGCTGAAACCGCGGAAGTGCACGCGCATGCCGTTCTCCAGGTGATGGGTGTTGGTAATTTGCCCAAAGTCGTTGAGACGGTAAAACTGGCCCATCGCCTCGTTGGGCATAAACAACTGAACCTGCCGCAAGCGATGGTGGAACCGGCGTCGCACAAATTCGCGCATGTCGTCGAGCCCAATCCGATCCAAGGCCGACACAAACAAGGCGTCGGGATACTCACGCTTCAGACTCTTCAATTCCATTTTGGAAAGATTGTCAATTTTGTTAAACACGAGCACGGTCGGAATCGGCTCATCCAACAAGCTGTCGATGACGCCTTCAACCGTTTTCTTCAATTCGTCAAGATGGGGATGGCTGGCTTCCATCACATGGAACAACAAGTCGGCGTCCTGCACCTCGGTCAAGGTTGATTGAAAGGAGGCAACCAAATCGTGGGGCAACTTACGAATAAAACCAACCGTATCGCTAAGCACGATTTTCATGACCGGATCCACCGACCACAGACGCGAGGTGGCGTCGAGGGTCACGAACAAACGGTCGTCGGCTTCGACGTTGGCCTTGGTCAATTGGTTCATCAAAGTGGACTTACCGGCGTTGGTATAACCCACCAAGGCGATATTAATTATGTCCTGACTCCGCGCCTTTTTGCGGGTGTTGCGCCCCTGCTCAAACTTCGCAAGGGTTTTCTCCAATCGCTGCATCCGCCGCCTGGCGATCCGGCGGTCAACCTCGAGCTGTTTCTCACCCTCACCACCGCGGATCCCGGTACCGCCGGCCTGACGGTGCAAGTGAGACCACATGCGTTTCAAACGGGGGTATTCGTATTTAAGCCGGGCCAGGTCAACCTGGGCCTTGGCTTCCTTGGTTTTGGCACGCTCTAAGAAAATACTCAAAATAACAAAGGTGCGGTCGTAAACCGGAACCGGAATGAGTTTTTCTAAGTTGCGCTGCTGTGACGGACTGAGTTCGTCGTCAAAAATAACGGCTTTTAGCGACTCGTTAACCACCAAATTGTGGATTTTTTCAACCATACCGCGGCCCACAAATAGGGCGGGGTCGGGTTGCTCTCGCTTTTGAACCAATCGAAATTTGCCGCGGAGATCGACATTCTCACACAACATTTTGAGCTCATCAAGGTAGTTCTCGATTTCCCAAGCTCGGTCGGAGGGTCGCTTGACCCCTATCATTACAACGTCTTGCATGCGGTCCTTAATCTTTGACTTTACTGACCTCAGGGTGCCAACCGACAGCGGTCGGTGGACCCAGTACGCCGCTTACAATCTTACTTGAGCCGGAGCGTCCCCCGCAAGTGGAAGGCAGAGCGCGCCGTTGGCAAACCTCTTTGGGGCCGGACGGCGCGATCATGAAAACGCACCATTCCGACAGTTTGGCTGTCACGGATCCGCCGACGCCCAATGGCACGGTCAAGCCTTTGGTTCTTCACCGACCTCGAAGCGCTCGACAACACCACGGATGGTTTTAAACGCCTGCATCATACGGGGTAAGCCAAGGGTCGGAAGCGCCAAGACCGCCACCTGCTCGAGTTTCTCCGGGGCAATACCACTTTTGTATGCCTTGCGGGTTTGGGAGGCCATGGCCCCGTCCATACCGGCACCAATGCTAATCGCCAGCTTAATCAGAGCACATTCTTCCTCAGACAAGGCGTCACCGCTTTTGACCTGTTCGTTGAGTGCATCGTAGGCGGCGAGCACCTCGGGATGGCGTTCGGCAAACTTTTGGTAGGTTTTGGGAATTCGGTCCATGACAACTCCTCCTTAATATAAACCCAACTTCTTGAGAATACCTTACATGGTCGCCCTCGCTTAGAGGGATTCAGTAGGTACCTCCTGATCACCGCCTTTCGCCTTCATCCGCCCGGTTTCAATCGCAATCGCAACTTTAACCAAACCCGACAAAATGAAGAAACCCATGGCCCAAATGCCCACCGTCACCCAAATTTCCACCCAGCTCGGATGGTAATCAACCACATCACCCAAAGGGCCCGGAACAAAACCGGGAACCACCAACCCCATGCCTTTCTCAATCCATACAGCCAGGAATAACAAGGTACTTGCCGCCAATAAAATGCCGCGGCGCCGACGCAAGGGGTGGATGCTGAGACACAGGGTGGCGCCGAGGTTGAGCGCAACCGCGCTTCGGATCCAGGGAACGAGGGCGTCGTGGCCGTTGAGCCCGAAAAAAAGATACACGGCACTTTCCGCGTGTTCGGTTGGCTGATAAAACTCCACAAACAATTCGGAACCGAGCATGACCAAGTTGATTTGGGCCGCCACGGTAATAATCAAGGCCAGTTTGTCAAAAATCACCACGCGAATACCGTAGTCGGTAAAACGATCAATCACACCGAGTAACATGAGAATGAAGGCCGGACCCGCGGCAAAGGCCGAGGCCAAAAAACGGGGACCCAACAGGGCATTGTGCCAAAAAGGACGGGCGGGCAAGCCGGCGTACAAGAAGGCGGTCACCAGGTGAATGCCGACAGCCCAAAAAACCGACAGCACCACAAAAGGCACGTATTTACGCTTATCAGGTTTGACGCCGTGATAACGGCTGTACAGCAGGTAAAACGGCACCATCACATTGAGGGCCAAGTAGCCGTTAAGCACAAGGACGTCCCACGTCAACATAGAACGCGGCCAATTGAAATAACCCAATTTGGGGATCATGTGCCACACGCGATGGGGTCCGCCCAAATCAACCGTCACAAAGGCAAGACACATCACCAACGCGGCGACGGCCACCCCTTCTCCGATCAACACCGCGCCGCCGAAATCAACATCGTCGAGGATGTAGGTCGGCAACACCAGCATCACCGCGGCGGCGGCCAGCCCGACCAAAAAGGTGAAATTCGAAATATACATACCCCAACTGATGTGATCGTTCATACCGGTCACAATCAGCCCTTCCTGAAGCTGAACACTGTAGGCGTAAGCGCCGAGCAACATCAAAAAGGTCAATCCCCCCATCCACACGTGATAGGCAAGGCGCCCACGGGTCGCCGAGAGGAATGCATCACCAAAAAATTGGAAAAGATGGGTCGGTGACATGGCGACTCCTTAGTCGGTGAAATACCAAAACTTCGGTTCGGTACCCAATTCCTCTTTCAAACGAAACACCTTTTTGTTGGCAAGCACATAACGGATTTCACTGTTGGGATCGAGCAGGTTCCCAAAGACCCGGGCACCCGTGGGACAGGCTTCCACACAGGCGGGTAACTTGCCCTGGCGCGTCCGCTGAATGCAAAACGTACATTTTTCCATAACCCCTTTCTTGCGGGGCCGATTGCCCAAGTAATGCTGTTCTCGGTTCACCGATTCGGGCGGCACCTGGGGCGCCGACCAATTGAATCGGCGACCAAAATAGGGGCATGCGGCCTGGCAATAACGGCAGCCGATACACCAGTCGTAATCAACAACCACAATGCCGTCTTCTTCCTTCCAGGTCGCACCCACCGGGCAAACATCGACACAAGGCGGGTTCTCACAGTGGAAACACTGCGTCCCCAGGTAATAATGGCCGTCGGCGGGAACTTCGTGATAATAGGAACCGTTGGCGGAAGCCAGGCTTTGCTGCCCGTTTTCTATTTCAAAAATGCGGATGTATTGCATATTCTCGCCGCGATCCAGATTGTTTTCATGGATACAAGCTTTGACACAATCCTGGTAACCTTTGCACTTCGAGATATTAAAGGCATAACCAAACAAGACCCCCGGCTGGGCCGGTGTGGTTTGAATGTGCGGCGCGCCGCCCCGATCATCGGCCGCGAGTTTGGTCAGGCGCGTCACGGTTTCGGCGCGTTCCGTTTCCGTCATCAAGCGGTAGTTCTTCTTAAAAAATTCTTCCCAACGATGTTGGGCCTCTTCCGATCGACCACCCAAGGGGGCACAAGCCGCCTGAACCAAAGCCGCGCCGGCGGCGCCGGCGCCTGCGATGGCTTTAAGCGCCTGACGCCGATCAAGTTGCTTGTCCATCACCTGAGCGGCCCCTTCGGCAAAGGAGCGGTCGCCTTCGGGGTCGTCCGCGGCCAAATATCGGAGCGCCTCCGGGTTCAACAGACGTCGGACCCATGTCTTGATTGATGAGGATTTAGTCATGAGCGGATCCCTCCTCTGGGTGCGAAATCTCCTGTATCGGAAGTGTTTCGTCGGCCGGCCGCGCCGCATGCACGGGCCACCGCTTGGGAAACGCCGGCTGGTGCGGATCGTGACAACCCGTGCAGTTCCGCACCACCCGTTCGCCGCTCCAGGCCGCCACCCGCTGACCGTGGGCGCCGCCTTCCCAATCGCGAAGCTGTTCGAAATGGCACTGACCGCACTGTTGGTAAACGTGATCCATGGAAAGCGCGGCCCCGGAAAGAAAAATGAGGGACGACTTGTGGTCGCCTGGATCGTGACAGGTCGAGCACTGCATCATGTGGTTACCCGCGTGTTCCAATTGAATATCCCAATGGGCCTTGGGCGCCTTGTCTAAGTCCACCGGGGCGGCGTGACATTGCGCGCACGGCGCTTGTTTTAATTGATTGACGCGGGTTTCGACGAAAAAATCGGCGGCTTGCAAACGACCCGGAAACTCAGCGCGAACCCGGTTCAATTCCGCGGTCAAATGAGCCGTGTCGGGACCCTGAACCGGCCCTTCATGGGCGGCGATGGTATCGGCGACCCTGGCTGGATGAGGCGGCTTGGGTCCACTACAGCCAACCAACATCAAAAGGGACAACAAACACATTCGGGTTAAATGCCGGCCATGCCGGTCGCGGTTTCCTGGAAAAGCCATGATGCCGTCCTCGTTTAGGGCTGCTCGCCCGGGCGTGCAAAATCAAGCGCCGTTTCAGCCGGAACGTGGCACTGCCGGCAGGACAAACGTTCCGGGTGACTGGTGCGAATTTCCACGGGCGCCGCGGGCCCCGCGTGGCAGGCGCTACAGTTCTCGCGCATGTGCAGGCCGTGGGGGATGGGCGGCGGCCCGCCCGGTAGTGCGGCGCGCCCGATGGCGGGCGGCGCCGTCGTTTGCCACTGATTGGCGACAAGCAGTGTTTCGGTGGCTTGGGGAACGTGGCACTGGCGACAATTGCGGTAGGCCGCATGGGGCGTGACCGGGGCAAAAGCCTGAAAAGTCGGCACAAACCCGCCGTTTTCGTGGCAAGAAGAACAGGCCTCAAAATCGGTTTTCATGTCGCTTTCAACCGGGTGCGGGATATACGGCGGCGCACCGGGGTACGCCCGCCTGTCATAATATTCGGCCAACCGACGCGTGCCGGCCTGACGCAAATCCACAAACCGTGAGCGCTGATCCCGCCCCTGAAACACGCCGGCCTCTTGATAGAGGGGGGTGGTTTTAAGCGGCGGCGTGGTCATCCTCCCCGTTTCCGTTTTGGCACGGTCGGGGTCGTCCTCATGCAGCGCCTGCCCAATCACCCACACCCCGGCCGCCATGAGCAGCACCAGCATGCCGATCAAAAGGTATTTTTGGAAAAAGGTAACCGGCGTATTCATACCCGCTCAACCTTTACAGCACACTTTTTGTAATCGGGCTGTTTGGAAATCGGGCAATAGGCGTCGAGGGTCACCTCGTTAATTAACAGCGCTTCGTCGAAGAAGGGCACAAACACATGGCCACGCGCGGGTCGGCCGCGCTGGTCCACGGCCACCGTCATTTCCAGGGAGCCGCGCCGCGTCACCAGGCGGATCCGCTCACCGGAACGCACGCCCAATCGCGTGGCATCGTCTGGATGTAATTCGGCGTAAGCCTCAGGTACGGCACGGTGCAGGACCGGAATGCGCCGGGTCATGCTGCCCGAGTGCCAGTGCTCGAGTACGCGCCCCGTGCACAACCAAAAAGGGTACTCTCGGTCGGGTACTTCCGGGGCCGGCTCATAGGGCCGCGCCCAAATCCAGGCCCGGTGATCGGGTTTCCCGTAAAAATCAAAACTTGAACCCTTGGCCGCGGGATCGGTTTCCGCGTGGTACCGCCATTTGGTTTCCCGGCCCTCATGGAACGGCCAGATCACCCCTGGCCGCTGCAAGAGCACCTCATAAGGCGCCATGCCGTGTTTGGGCCCGTCGTGAAACCGCCGGTATTCCTCCCAAATCTCACGAATATGCGTTTTAGGGTCTTGCGGAAACTTATCGCCGAACCCCATGCGCCGCGCCACTTCAATGATCTGGAGGGTATCGCTCATCGCCTCACCCGGTGGTTCAACCAACTGCTGGAAGTGCTGGGTGCGTCGCTCCGAATTCCCGTACATCCCCTCCCGTTCGATCCACATCGCGGAAGGCAACACCACATCGGCAATATCCGTGGTCGGTGTCGGGTACACATCGGACACCACGATAAAACGACCTTCTTTTTTGGCCGCATCACGGTACCGCTTCAATTTGGGCATGGTCACCATGGGGTTGGTCACCTGGATCCACATCATCCGAATGGCGCCGCTATCCAAGGCGCGGAACATGGAGACCGTGTGATGAGACGGCTTGGGGTCGATGTTTTCAACCGGAACCTGCCAAATTTCGGCCGCTTTTTTGCGCGCTGCTTCATTCATCACCACCCCGTGCGGCAGTTTGTGGGTAAGGGTACCCACCTCGCGCACGGTGCCGCAGGCACTGGGTTGGCCGGTAAGGGAGAACGGCCCGTTGCCCGGACGACTGATTTTGCCGACCAGGAGGTGAAGGTTGTAGACGAGGTTGTTGATCCAAGTTCCCCGCGTATGCTGGTTCATCCCCATACACCAAAAAGAAACCACCTTGCGGTTGGGATCCCCGTACAAAGCGGCCAGGTAACGCAAATCAGCCGCGGAGACGCCGGTTAACGAGGCGACTTTTTCGGGGGTGTAGTCTTCCAGGAACGCGGCGTAACCCGCGAAATCCGTCGGTGTCGCTTCATCTTTAAAATGGAAGCCGTCTTCCAACCCGTAACCAATATCGGTGTGCCCCTTTTTAAAGGCCACGTGTTTTTCAACAAAGGAGCGGTTCACCCGACCGTCTTTAATGATTTGATAGGCGATACAGTTGGCAATCGCCAAATCCGTTTGCGGCTCGAACAAAATCGATTTGTCGGCGGCAAAACTGGTGCGTGTGGTACGCGTGGCCAAATCCACAATCAGCGTCCGTTTGTGGTGTTGGCGTCGCTCCAAAAGCCGTGAAAAAAGAACGGGGTGCATTTCAGCCATGTTGTTGCCCCAGAGGATAAACACATCAGCGTGGTCGATATCCTCATAACAACCCATGGGTTCGTCCAACCCGAACGACGTCAAGAACCCGGTCACGGCGCTGGCCATACAGAGTCGGGCATTGGCCTCGACGTTGTTGGTGCCGAGGCAGCCTTTGAATAACTTGGCGGCAACGTAGCCGTCGGGAATCGTCCACTGGCCGGACCCATAAATCGCCACGCTGTCCTTCCCATGGGCGGCGATGGTTTTCTTAAAGTGATCGGCCACCGCATCAAGCGCCTCGGAAAGAGGAACATCCACGAGACGCCCGTTTTTGCGCATTTGCGCGGAACGCAGGCGGTCTTTGCCGTAAAGCGCTTGCACCGAGTGATAACCCTTCACGCAACACAGGCCCTTGTTGACCGCGGATGCAGGATCACCTTTGACCGCGACGGCACGACCGCTGTCGATACCCACCAACAAACCACAACCCACGCCGCAAAAACGACAGGGCGTCTTGTGCCAGGTCAACCCCGAGGCCGCGGCACCAAACGAGGCGGAGGGAAAAAGTACGCCCGGCAACAGGCTCTGGGCCGCAACAACGGCCGAGGAAAGGGCCATATTTTTGATAAAAATTCGCCGTGAAACCATGGTTGGTTCTCCTCTTAGGAAATGCACTCCTATCCGCGCACGAACCCATGGAACAGGTTCATCACCGACTCAGGTCTACACGGAGGGAAGCAAGGCGTGCCCTGAAAAGGGAGGATACCGGACAGGCTGTCGGCTTCCCGATCCACATCGGCCGTGAGACACACCGGCTGGTTCAAGATTGGCTCGCGCCGGAAGGCAGATTAAACCGCAAACGGCGCTGGGTCGGCATAACCAAAGACCAAGGTCAGGCAGTGGATATCCACAATGGCTTCGAGCGCCGATTTAACACGCTGCTCCGAGGATTCATCGTCACTGGATGTCACAACGACGGCCACGTTTCGGTTTTCCGCCGGGTAAACCGAAACACCGTCGCATTGTTCAAGCCGGGCGATCATGTGGGGGTAGCGACCTTCATGGGAGAAGGCCAAGTAACTTTTAACCGGCATAACAGCAAAGCTCCTGACAAGGTAAAGAGGCGAGGGAAAGGATCACTCCCTCTACTTCAAAAACCAGGCCAACTTGGCTAGAACCACCGATAATAGCGACACCCCCGGCTTTACCTTCTCCAAACCAAAGGTTTACAAAAAACAACGCGATAGCGGCTTTGCAAAAAGTCCGGGCAGCGGTAACCGTTGGGCGAGCCCCCCTCAAAATACCCCTAAACAACTATCTTTACCGCGCTTAAACAAAATACCTTTATTCAGACGCACAACGGCTCCACGCGCCGAGCTCACGCCACAAAAAGTTTATTTTCAATTACTTGAGCAAACCCCAGCCCACCAGAAGCAAAAAACCGACAAACGCCGAGCAGCTGCGGATCCCTGCGCAGGCTTGCGCCAAATCGCGCACCCCAAACGCGGGAACATGGGATTTTAACGACGAAAAAAGTTCTTCTCAATTTCCTCATTGGAGAACTTAAGCACGATGGGGCGCCCGTGAGGACAGAACATCGGGGTTGCGCTTTGATAGAGTTCGTTAATGAGGTGTTTCATCTTTTCCGGGGTGAGGAACATGTTGATTTTGACCGCCGCTTTACAGGCCTTGGTGGCGGCGTAGTGATCGATCATGGCTTCCAGCGCCGTTTCCATGCGTTCACCGCGGGCTTTTTCGATCAACTCCCCAACCAGCTTTTCGAGGTTCTCGCCGTCCACAAAAACCGGCCGCTCGCGAATAATGAAGGTGTTGCCGTCGAAAGGATCCACATCGAAACCAAAGGCCGACAAGGTGGGTTTCACCGCCTCAAAATCAACCGATTGCGCCGGCGAGAGTTCAATCGTTTGCGGCACCAGCAAGGCTTGACGCTCGACCCGGTTTTCCGCCAAGGCCTCCGAGATTTGATCGTAGAGGATGCGTTCGTGGGCCACGTGCTGATCGATTAACAGCAAATCACCGTCTTGTTCGGCAAGGATGTAGCTATCGCGAAACTGGCCGATAATCCGCGGCAAAGAAAGCTCCTTGCGTTGGGCTTCACTGAATAAATGTTGGTTTGCCGAAACCCCTTGATCCGGGACCTGATCGCGTTGTGGCGGTATCGCGGGCCCGGACGGCGCGGTCGGCCCGGACGGCGCGGTCGGCCCGGACGGCGCGGCGGCCTTGACATCCGCGGCAGAAACAGGGCCGGTCGTATTTGGGGCGGCTTGCGCCGGCATTGCGGCGTTTGCCGCTTGGTCGCGTTGGGTTACAAAACGGTCGTAGGGCGAACCCGGCGCCGGTGCCGCGCCCCCACCCGCCTCGGCGAACATCGGCCCGCCCGCGGGCGCGCCCGGCAGAGCTTGCTGCTGTTGCCGCGGCATGGACCAAGGATCGCGTTTGGTGGGCATCGTCTGGCTGGGAACCTCGTGGTATTGCTCGCGAAAGCGGTAGGGAATGGTCGCCCGCTGCTGGAGCAGCGGCGCTCGAATCAAATCGCGCACGCCGTCATGGACAAAGTTGGCATTGATAAATTTGACCTCGGTTTTGGCCGGATGCACGTTGACGTCCACTTCCGCCGAGGGCACTTGAATGAATAGGAATATGACCGGGTAGATTTTGCCTTCACCGAACCCCTGATAGGCCTCGCTGATGGCATGCCCCAAAATCTTGTCCTTCACCAGCCGACCATTCACAAATAGGAATTGGTAATTGCGGCTGGTTTTGAGAAAAGAAGGGAGCGAAGTTAAACCGCTGACCTTAAGCCAGTCACGCTCGCCCTCAAAAGGGACCAGGTGATCGATGAACTGCTTGCCGAAATGCTGGTAAACCCGTTCCTTCAGTTGGCTCACCGGCGACAAGTCCATCAAGGTTCGCCCGTTGTGCTCCAGGATGAAATGTTTGTCGATGTGGGCCATGCTGTATTGGGTAACCAGGTTGACCATCCAACTCAGTTCCGTTTCCGTTTTGCGCAAAAACTTTTTGCGGGCCGGAATATTAAAAAAGAGCTGATCAACCGTGATCGAGGTGCCGGGCGGACGGCTGACCTCGGTCACCTTAAACATTTTGCTGCCGTGTAACTCAACCCGAACGCCGGCCTCGTCCTCGGCACGACGACTCTCCAAGGTTAACCGGGAAACCGAGGCGATACTGGGCAAAGCCTCGCCACGAAAACCAAGGCTGCGAATGGAAAACAGATCCTCGGCCCGAGTTAGCTTGGAGGTGGCATGACGCTCAAGCGCCATCAAACAGTCGTCCTTATCCATGCCGCGCCCATCGTCTTCGACGCGAATCCGGCGCTTGCCGCCGGCCTCCAAAACCACCTTGATTTTGTTGCTACCCGCGTCCAAGCTGTTTTCAACCAATTCTTTAAGTGCCGAGGCAGGCCGTTCAACCACCTCACCCGCGGCAATTTGGTTGGCCAAATGATCGGGCAACACCCGGATAGTTCCCATGCATTCACTCCCCAAAATCGGCGGCCGAAAAGCCGGCCCCCCTGGTAGGGCCGTATCTTACACCAGCGAACTCGGCTGTGATACCACCGTGCGGATCGGTAAAATTCCAAAGCCCGACTAAAGCGGGTGGGTTGTGAGGCCGATATATAGAGAACACCGAGTTCCAGCGAGGATTTTTAAAAAAAAGAATTCCTTCTGTGCGCGACGTGGAAAAGTGACTATAATGGAAGAATCCGACTGAAAATTTTTCCAGACTCGCTTGACTTAGATCCCGATGATGCAGGATTTGGAGGTTCATTATGAAAACGTTTTGCATGGTACTGTTGGCAACCTGTGCCCTGAGTGTCATGGCCCAAGGCGAGGGCGAAAAACGTACGATTGACGGTCAAAAGATGACCTACACCAAGGGTGTATGGGTTCACGACGACCTGGGTAGTGATTACAAGGTGACCGACGAATTCAACGCGGTTTACAAAAGCAAAAAGTGGAAAAACTGGTACAACAACGGTTCCCCCACCCTGAAGAAAATTCTCGACTTGGGCCCCAACGTGGTTTTCAACTTCAAGGGCAGCGACGGCAACCTTCACGTTTACAGTGTCTTCGCTAACAAAAAATTAGCCAAACGCGCCATTGCCGGTGGTGCCGCCGCCGTCGCAACTGGTTTGGGTGGCGCGGCAGCCGGTGCCGGTGCCGCCGCGGCCGGTGCAGCCGCCGGCGCAGCAGCCGGAGCCGGTGCGGCGGCAGCAACCGCGGGTACCGTCTTGGGCGTTACCGCCGGGACCGCCGCCGCCATTGGCGGTGCCGTTGTCGCGGGCGCCGTGATCGTTGAAAACAACGACGACGAAAGCGAAGCTTCTACCGCGAAACGTTAATTAAAGGCCGGTACACGGCCTTGCCGAAACCTGCAACTCGGTTAAAAAGCTCTCATGCCTCATGAGAGCTTTTTTTCGTTGCCCCCTCGGTCGTAATCTCATTTGTTAAGGCGGTTTATCCCGTTACTTGTGATCCTCTCCCCCGCTTCGCTATGATGGGGCTTGTGGTATGATGAGGCGCTAATGGAGGCGAACATGCGCAAGCGTATTTTGGTTGTTGAGGACGAGCCTAAAATTAGAGAAGGCATCGTCGACGCTCTCACATTTCAGGGGTTTGATGTCTTGTCCGCCGAACGCGGCGATGAAGCACTATCAAAAGCGATCATGCAGCACCCCGACCTGATTCTGCTCGACATCATGCTTCCCAAACTCAACGGCCTCGACGTCTGCGAGAACTTGCGCGAAAGCGGCATCAAGGCACCGATTATTTTTCTCTCCGCCAAAGGCCGTGAGAGTGACCGCATAGAAGGTCTGGAAAAAGGCGCCGACGACTACATCACCAAACCTTTTTCCGTCAAAGAATTACTGGCACGGATCAACGCCCACCTGCGCCGACGTGAACTCGACAAAGTCGAAGCCATGAACCAAGACAAACGCAGCGGCCCCGTGCGCGTCAAAGCGCTGACCGTCGATTTCGACGCGCGCTCCTGTTGGCTCAATGAAAAGCGCCTGCACCTCTCCGAAAAAGAATTCATGATCCTCAAAATTCTCTGCGAGAACATCGGCAAGGTCGTCGACCGCGAAACCCTGCTGCGCGAGGTATGGGGTTACAAAAACGTCGGCCTCGAAACCCGAACCGTCGACGTCACCATCGGAAAACTGCGCCAAAAAATTGAAGAGAACCCCTCGCAACCCGAAATTATCAAAACCAAACGGGGCAAGGGTTACATCATCGAGGATACGATCTAGATGAAAAACCGGATATACAAAGCCTTTTCCGGTTACGTCGTACTGCTCCTGATTCCCGTCAGCATCCTGTTTTATCAGGGTACGGTATCGCTCAAAAACCACAAGCGCCAACTCGAAAGCAGCCTTGACGCCCAACACGACCGGGTCGCCAACGACTTCATGCGCGACTTGTCCATGGAGTGGCAGCGCTTCATGGAACGCGAGAAGGTGCGCCCGTTCACCCATTACCTACCCGTCATTTTCTCCGAGGGCAGTCAAATCGTGGCCGTCGCCGGCGAACCCGTCATCCAGCGGTCCCCACTCTACCTTGACAAAGTGCGCCAACTCAAAAACTTGCGCCCCAGTGATTCCGGCATTCTCGACGGCATGGATCAAACCACCGAAAGCCTGTACAACATCATTGAAAACAGCGTGGTCGGCTACTTTCAACTCGACCCGGCCGGGCGTCAGGTGATTACCCCCTACGACGCCAACGAGGCCTTTAAATCCTCCGCCGAAAACCAAATTTTGATTGACGGGTTCCGCCGGTTTCTCGAAGAAGAAGTCACCCCCCTCCTGATCGCGCGCTTGGCCGTTGACGGCGTCGAGCTTCCCGATATCGGCACCATCTTGCGCAACCTACGCGCCAGCCGTCGCCTCAACAAAACCAAGGAATCCCTCGGAGAGCTGGATACCCTGGCCAAGTACGCCGATTTTAAAACCGAGGCCCTGCAAAAAACGGATCGCAACTGGGTCAACATCAGCTATTACGATTTTTCGGACCGCGCCTTCACCGATACCCACGGCAACGAACACATTGTCATGTTTCGCATCTTGCTCATCGACAACCATTTGTACATCCAAGGTTTTATCGTCAACATGCTGGTGTTTCACCAAGCCGCGCAAAGTAATTATCTGGAACACCGCCAGCCCGAATTCGGCAGCGTGGTCATCCGCAACAGCGTCTCGGCATCCGGCGGCCAATTGCTCACGGAACCCTTCAGCACCCTGGCCCTACAAAAACGCAAAAGCGACCAAGCCGATTACCTCAAAACCTACTACGAGGAGCGCAACCGCTTTTGGTTCAGCATCTTCTGTTTGATCCTGGTCCTCGGTGCCTCTTTGTTCCACCTCGGTAAATTGATTTCGGCCCAAGCCTTTCTCACCCGCAAGAAAAACGATTTCATTTCCGCCATCACCCACGAACTCAAAGCCCCGCTGACCAGCATCATCATGTATACCGAAATGCTGCTGGAAGGCTGGGCCAAGGGCAAAGAAGACACTTATTACAAGTACATCTATTGCGAATCGGAACGCCTGTCGCGCTTGATCAAAAACGTGCTGGATTATTCAGGCATCGAACGCGGCGTGTTCCGCCTCAAAAAGAACTCGCTGCTCCTCGATGAGTTCATCGAAGAAACGCTGGAACCCCTGCAGGTATGGATCGAAAACAACGGCCTTAAGTGCTACTACAAGGTGCGCTCCACCCCCTACGTTCGCTTTGACAAAGATTCTTTGGCCCAGGTGATTTACAACCTGTGTGACAACGCCATCAAATACGCGCGCACGGATCCCAACCCGTCACTGACCATTGTTGTCGACGAAACCGATACCGACGCGGTCCTAACCGTATTCGACAACGGACCCGGCGTCCCCAAGGAAGACGAAACCAAGGTCTTTAACCGCTTCCACCGCTGCGAAAACGAACTGACGCGGGAAAGTACCGGCACCGGCCTAGGCCTCAGCCTGGTAAAAGAACTGGTCGAATCAAACGGCGGCACGATTTCGCTGTATTACCCGAAGACGGGCACCGGCTTCGGCGTTGAAATCCACATCCCGAAATCAGTCGACTCCTCCCTGGAAACCGCCGCCGGTATCTAGCCCGCCGCTCCACAGGGCTTTCTGCTTCTCGCGACCAATCCTTGTGAGGGATGTGTGCCGGCTTCACAGAGCGGTTTTTTTACTCCGTGTAACCCAGCGAACGCATCACTTCGAGCTGCTCTTCGCTGAGCGATTCCAAGCGGCCTGCCTTGAAGGCTTTTCCTGCCAAGTAATCTTGAAGGAACAGAAACAAAGCATCCCTTTTCTTGATGTCCTCCTCGGACAGGTTCTTCTGCTCGGCGGGATCCGCATTCAAAGCATACAACTCGGCGGTGAATTGGCCGTGGTTGCGTTTTTGAATCAGTTTGTCGTGGGCCTTCCACACCGCGGTAAGGCGTGGATCTTCCGCGGGTACATGGGGGCCGAAGAAGTAGGACTCGGCGAACAGGGAACGGGTGGTAGCGCGTGGTAACGCGAGCAGGTCGCGCCCTTCGCTTTGTTCGTCCGCGGGTGCCCCGACCAAATTCAAAATCGTCGGGGCAATGTCGACAATTGACACGGGGTCATTGGTGCGCCCTTTTTCCGTGACGCCGCGACCAATGAGCGCCAGTGGGACACGGGTCACTTCCTCGTACAAGGTATCGGCGTGCAACAGGCCACCGTGTTCGCCAAACTCTTCGCCGTGGTCGGAGGTGAGAATGATCGTCCAGTTACCCTTCGCGGCCAGGCGCTCGACCAAAGGGGTCAACAGGCGGTCCGTGTAGGCCACCTCACCGTCGTACAACTTGATCAAATGGGCCAAGTGCTCGTCCGTCAAATCACCGAACTCGTTGTCCAGCAACCATCGGGTACCGCCGAGATTGTCAGGATCACTGAGACCGTCGTGTGGCAAATAGGGACAATGCACCTCGTAGGTGTGCAGAAACACAAACATCGGCGCCTTGTCCTCGTGCTCAGCCAAAACGGCGTCCAAACGGTCGAGGTTGGCCTGGAAGCGTGACGCGCGTGAGGGGTCCTGCTCCATCATAAATGGTGGGTCCTCGTAATAAAGGTGGAACCCCTGGGCCAAGCCAAAGACTTCGGCCATATAGTTGCCCTCGGTTAAACCAACGGTGAAGTAGCCCTGCAATTGCAGGCGCTCAGCCAGGGTCGTGGTTTCACGACTGAGGTACTGCTCCGGTTCGCGCACGCCATGCCGCGCTGGTGTGTAACCCGTAAGCATGGAAGCATGCGCCGGCAAGGTCCAGGGCGCGGTGGTGTAGGCCCGTTCAAAACGCAATCCCTTTTCGTAAAAGGCAGTGAGCCCCGGCATGGTGGCCGCCTCGAAACGGTCGGCACGCAAGGTGTCCACCGAAATCAGCAAAATGTTGTGGGCGTCCTTGGCTTGCTCCGGCAACACATACAAATCACCGAAATAAAGTTCACCGGCGGGCCAATCCATCTGCAGGGAAGCACGTTCGGTTTGCAAGGCAACCACTTGCCATTGTTTTGGGGGTAAGGTGACGGAGGCGGGCTGCGCCCCGGTTACCGAAACGGTGCGTGCTTCCTCCGAGCCATTGCCAACGAGTAGCCAAGCCTGCCGCCCGGCTTCCACCGGAAGGGTAAAGGTTTTTTCAGCGACGCGGGCGGGCAACACGGTGAACCCGGCCCGTTTACTCAAACCGTCCACCTGGCTCACGGTATAGCCCGGCTGCTGTTGGCAACCGACCATCGCGAAGAGCAGTAGGCAGGCCGAAAAGACCGCACGAAAAAAAGCGTTGAATGAATGAGGGTTCGACGCGGACACAGGAAATAACATGGGCTCACCTACTAAAAGAATGGAAAAGCGCGTTTTATGACCAGGGTTGGACCTGAAAATCATCGCTCATTTGCCGGACGGCGTCATAAGCGACCACCCCGGCGGCCAAGGCCAAGTTCAAACTGCGAATTTTACCGTACATCGGAATGGTGAAACAGCGCTCGGGATGCTCGGCCAAAAGCGACTCGGGCAAGCCTTTGGTTTCCTTGCCGAAAATCAAAAAATCGCCGCGCCGATGTTGGGCGGCGGCATAGGGGCGGTCGGTCTTGGTGGTATAGAAATAAAAACGCCGCGGATCGTCACAAATCGACCACAAGGCCTCAAGGTTCGGCAAGGTTTGCCACTTGAGATGGGGCCAATAATCTAGGCCCGCTCGCCGCAACTGCTTGTCGTTTAAGGTGTAACCTAGCGGCTCGACCAGGGTCAGCGTCAGGTCTAACCCGACACACATACGCCCAATGGTTCCCGTGTTCCCGGGAATTTCCGGCTCCACCAACACGATATTCAGGGAATGATCGTAATCCATATTGGGCCAAGGTTCCGATAAAGGTCGCGGTGATTCAGTCACAAACCAACTCCTCATTTCAGCCGGCTCATTGTACCGCAAGGAAGTTCGGAAGGGGGACTGGATGCTGTAGCAAGCGGGCTTTAGCCCGCATTTCTCACAAGGATTCGTCGCGAGAAGCAGAAAGCCTTGTGAGGACGAAGGTTACGACCGAGAGACGGTACAGGGGTCCGACCATTCGGCGTAGCAGAGCTACGGCGAAGGCGGCTCGACCGAGTAAGGCGGAAGGCCCCCCCTCGTAATCGCATGGCTTACCCCGTAGCAGAATTCCTTGTGAGAAATGCGGGTTAGCGCGCTGTCGGTTCAGAACCCGAATCGCGCACGAAGTGATGTTCAAAAAAGCTCGGCCCAGAATTCGTCCCAAACACCGAGTTGGTAAAGGGTCGCAATGGCGGCAAAAACCAGAAGGACAAAGAGCGCTGCAGCCAGTACAAACCAGCCACTCATCATAAAACAGCCGCCTTTCGCGGCACCCTTGTTTTTACCCATGGTCGGCGTACCTCGTTCTTTCGGTTAAGGAAGTTCTTCGCCCTCAACGTCGATGACACGGCCTGCACCGGAACCCGAGCTCGGCCGCGAAAAGCCACCGGCCTGTCCGGAAAACCCACCCTGCCCGGGAAAACCGCCGCCCTGACGCACAACCGCACGTTTCTTAAAGGCCGCAACACCGCGGCGGGCGACAAACAATCGAATCGGGGGAACCAACATGGTGAAGGCAACGGTGTCGGTGATAAATCCCGGTGTAAGCAGCAGCGTCCCAATCACCACCAAAATCAAGCCGGAGACAATTTCCGCGGCGGGCACTTGGCCTTGGCTCAAATTGGTTTGAATTTCTTTGAGGCATCGCAAGCCCTGATACCGTACCAGGCCACCGCCAAGTACCCCGGTCAACACACACAAACCAAGTGTGAGCGGAAACGAGATCTCGTTGGCCACGGTCACCAGCAGATACAACTCACCGATGCTCAAAACGGTGACCAACATGAAAAAACGCGCGACAAAACCCATGATCCTTCCTTTACCCTAAGAAGCGCTGACGCGGTGATTTTGGCTAAACCTCTGGGCTGCAACGGCCTGCAAAAATGCTCACCGCACCCAACGGGTGCGCGTCGTGCGCGACCTCGGTCCGCTTTTTCCAAACCATTTCGCTCCAGATTTTTAACCAAAATCCCTGGCTCTTATCGCGCCTCTTAGGTTTACACCCGCCGAGTTAAACCTAACACGCGGGCGCGACCCCGTCGAGCAAAGGGACAAAACCCTTTGCAAAACGAGGCAACACGGCGATTCGCGTTGATGCGGTGGATCGATCAGGTCTTCGACACAGGCCTATTTTCCCGCGGGTTTGGCATCGGCAGCGGGGGCCGGGGCCGCCGCCGGTTTGGGTGCCGCGGGACCTTTGCCGAAGCCGCCGCCGAAACCGCCCGGTCCTTTTTTCTTGAGCTCTACCGGGAAATCGCCGATGTGGCTCAAATCCAACTGAGCCAGTTGGCGCATGGCACGTTGTTCCATATCGCCGTAGGCCGGGTCAAAGGCCTTGAGCTTGCGCGAAGCTTCCAACATGAAGCGCCACGCCTTGCCCGCCAACTTTGGTTCGAATTGGGCGACACGGTAGTATTCGAGTTCTTCAACCAATCCGCGTAACATGGCATCGGCCCAGGACGGTTGGTCGGCCTCCAGGCAGAAACCCGCTACTTCAATGCGCATGCGCATCTTGCCGCGGGGATCACTCGCGCTGTCGATGGCGGCCTGACCGGCATTAAGCGCATCGGCAAAAGCGCCCGCGCCGTGGGAACGCAACGCGCTGCGAAGCTCCGCGGCGGGATCGGGCTCACCACCACCGCCACCGCCTTCGCGGCTGATTTGCTCCAACCAATCCTTGGTTTGCGGTGAGGCCAGGGCCATCCCGCCTTTGAATTTAATGTCGAGCAATTCTTCAAAGCGAGCGACAAAACGTTTGGTTTCAGCCTTAATAATCGAAAGGATGTCATCTTGGCTCTGGTTCTCCGCGGCTTGGGCGGCATAAAACTGAAGATCAAGCCAAAGCGGTGCCGAGGTGAAGAACCCCTCGACTTGCGCCTGCAAGGCGGTCCAGTTGGATTTACTCATCGCCAGCTCAATCTGTTTGATGACATTGGGCTGAGGTCCAGGGATTAACATCTCGCGGTTGTTATTGACCTTGGGCATTTTAACGCGCGCCCAAATACCCATACGCCGCAACTGATAACCCAGGGGGTGGGCCGGATCGGCGGTTCGCAAGGCGGTCGCCATCTGGACCAGGGCTTTGGCGACATCGTCGAGAGAAGCGTCGCCGGCAACGGCGGGGGCCTGGATGGCGGGACCGGCGGCCGGGGCGGGTGCAGCCGCGACCGGGGCGGCCGGGGCGGCTGCTGCAGGCGCGGCGGCCGGGGCAGGCGCGGCGGCGGCCTGTGGCGGCGGTTCAGGCGGTTTTTCCGGCTCGGGCGGCTTCTCCGGTTCCGGCTCGGGCGCTTGGGCCAGCCATTCCTCAAAGGTTGTGCGGATCTTGCGGAAGTTCACCGGGGGGTCTTCAAACTTCTCATAAACGGCATTTTTTAACGCTTTTACAGCATCCAAACTTTTCTGAAGCAGTTCGCGATCTTCGCTTTTGCAATCGGGTAATTGCTCCAACAACCGCGTGTGGTACCAATCCACCGCGCGCGCGCGAATGCGCACCTTTTTGGCCGAGGGGTGCATGTCGTCCCAAAACTTCATCAAGGCCTCGGCCGCGATGTCCATCCCCGCGGTCATCCCCGCCAGCTTGTACTTTTGCGACCACACAAAGCCGAGGTAGGCAAAAAGGTTGAGTTCTTTTGCCGTTTCTTTCAACAACTTAATCGAGTGTTCCTCGACCTTGTTCCAATCGGGCGAACCGGAACCGAGCGCCGACATCTTGCCGACCTCTTCCTTAATCTCGCTGTAGGCGTCTTCGTACTTGGGATCCTCACCGCAAGGGTCGCTGTCGCTGATCGGGGTGAGAATCGCTTCCTTGTGTACGAGTAACTCTTCCAATTGCATGACTTGCTCCCAGAATGAAGTACAGGATTCCCATCGCCAAGGGTCGTTTCAACACCAACTCAAACACAACGGGAACACCAAAAAAACAAAACGCTCGCAGGTCTCGGGACGGGCCTCATCGTGCGGCCGATTAAGGATCCTTCAACCCCAACCCTTCAAGATCGAGAGGGCCGGCGCTGTCGTTGGGATCGAAGATATCGTCGTCGTGAAGCTCGGGAATCTTGCGTGATTTGGCAGCCTCAATTTCGGCTTGCGCCTCCTCCACTTCCCAATCGCTGTACTCCCGCAAGGGCTCGAGATCGGCCGGTTCACGCGTCGGTAATTCCGCGACGGGCAAGGGCTCGGTCTTCCCTTCATTCAACAAACCGTCTAAAGGCTGGGTACTGTCAAGGTCGGGATCGACGTGTTCGTCCACGGGCGCTTTTGCCTGTTGTCCCAAAACCATCAGTGGGCCGGCGGGCGGTCCGGCAGACGGCGGGTGGGCGGGGCCGTGGGCGGGGCCGTGGGCGGGGCCGTCGGCGGGAGCCGGGGCCGAGTTGGCGGAAGGCGGCGGTTCAGGATTTGCGGCGGGTGGCGGCGCGGGCGCCGGCATGGTGGTAGGCCGCGCGTCAGGCGCCTTTTGTTTGGCACCCGGCACCGGCACAGGCGACGGGGCATCGTCCGAGCGCGCTGAATCGTCAGCGGCCGGCTCAGCCGATGGGACCGGCTGAGTTGGGACCGGCGCGGGCGCCGGCATTCGCGTCGGCGCCTCGGGTGGCGGCGATTGGCTCGGCATCCCCTCACGGGGTGTAGACGCCTCGTTCGATTGTTTGGCTTCCAGGGTCCGTGGATCAACCGCTTTCATGCGTTCGGTCGGCGCATTGGTTTCGTCGTTCTCGAACTGGGCGGCACGACCGCGGACAGGAAAGGTATCCCCTTCCTCGGAGGGTTTGGAAGGCGGTTGTTGTTTGTTTTGATTGGCGGGATGCATTGGGTGGTCTTCCGAAAGACCGGGCACCGGCTCGGGCTTTCGCACCCGCGGCAAGCCTGGATTCAAATGGGATCCCGAATCACTTACCGAGGGTTGATCCACGCTCGGTCCGTCCAAATTGGGGGTTTTGGTCTTTTTGGCCAGAAGCGGGTCGTCTTGAACCGGTGGAAAGAAACGGATGTTGAGATCAGTCGTGCCTTTGCTTCCCAAGT
This sequence comes from Acanthopleuribacter pedis, assembly GCF_017377855.1. Lineage (GTDB taxonomy): Bacteria > Acidobacteriota > Holophagae > Acanthopleuribacterales > Acanthopleuribacteraceae > Acanthopleuribacter > Acanthopleuribacter pedis. The sequence continues at coordinate 210,424 of NZ_JAFREP010000008.1, read as the reverse complement.
AAGCAAGCGTGGTGCCCCGGTGATCGTCGCGCCACCGGGTGATCGGCCACAGGATAAAACAAGGGTTCCGCTTCAGGCGCAAACCGTGAATCACTTCCAACTCTTCGAGGGCACTGATTTGACTCAAGTCGAGCCGGGTCAGCATGCCCCGTTCAAAGTCACCCCGGGCTTTTTCAGCCAGCGGATGTTCCTTGACTTCCCATTTGGTCGGCTCAAACGGCTCGATTTTGTGGTTTTCACCACGCACCCGTTTGAGGATGCCGGTCGAGCTGTCGAAACCTTCCAGTTCCTGCTTCAAATCTTCGAGATAACACCAGATTTGTTCCAATAACTGCCAGAACTCGGAAAAAGAGCCTTGGCAGTAGCGGCGCGGCAAGGTCATTGCAACCATAAACGGGAAGTAACGCAAACCATCACTACTGTCCCAAATACAGCCGACCAAACCTACTTTTTGGTCTTTCATGTCGACGAAAAAGCGGCGTGCCGGGGACACGTAGGGGTTGGGGATGCCACCACGAATTAAACTGTCGAACCCACGATCCAAGAGGATCTTCCAGTCGGAGAAGGCGGGGCTGCAACTGGTGAAGAGAAAGTCTTTATAACCAGGCAGCTTCCCGTAAATTCCCACCCCGAACGGGGGTATTTTGACACGGTTGCGAAACCGGTCAAAAAAACGCATAACTACTTCCTCAGGATACGACTCCAATCCGGGGGAGCCGGAATGGATCGCGAAGTCTTGAAGTGGAACAAACCTTTTACCTCGGTGTTACCCGTGTTGAGCGGCAGGGTGATTTCACGCGTAAAACGGTCGCGTGTATCGTTGGCGGTACTGCCGTCTAATGCGAACGCGAAGATGCCGAGGTAGCCACCTTCCACGATCACCAACGACTCCGCTCGGTTGCCTTGCGTATCGTTAAATAAACGAAAAACAAGTTTATCATCCTCGGCCGAGTCGTTTTTCTCCAACTTGGTAAAACTTGGTGAGTTCAAGTTCAGGTTGCGGCCCGTAAAGTGACCGCTGAGTTGCGCCAGGGTGAAGTCGGTTGAAATGTTCTTCGTCCGCCCCACCGGTTCGAACCCGGGTTTGTCTTCCATTTTGTAGGAAATTTCCAAACCCTCGGCCAGCATGACGCGCACGGCTTCTTCCCATGCAAAAGCACGTTCCAAAAACCCTTCCAAGCCGTTTTTCTTAACGTAATTTTCCATCGCCGGCGTCCGGTTCTCCGGTTTGTAAACCGAAAGGACCGAGAACAGATGATCCAACTTTTCCTTAGGCGTAATGCTGGGGGAAATCAACGCGCCCTCACCGGTTTGGGGTGTCACCCGAACCTGTGAGTCGAAACGCATGGGGAAACCAATCCCGGCGTCGCGCACCGCGTCACCCAATTTACGGCGTGAGCTGCCGCATTCGGGACAAGGATCGGCGCTGCTGACCCGACGGAAAAAGGCCTGAATCGCATTGGTCGACCATTTGTCCAGTGCGTCGAGATGGGCGGTAAGGTAAACGGGAACACTGCGTTTATCGCCGTATTCCTCAATCACGTTGTCCTTAATGCGCAGGTCGGCGTATTGCTCGAAACGACCACTCAGGTAAAAACTTTCGTTTTTCTTAAGGTCCTGGGTGGAAATTGCATTGAGCGAGGCCAGCGCGGTGCTGAACCGCTCCAAAACTTTCTCCGCGGTTTTGGCATAGTTGTCAACCGCGGGGATCGGGCCGCCGCCGCCCAGGTAAATGCGGGCAATGTTGCGCTTGGGCCGGCCTTTGAATTCACGCAATAACAAGTCGGGCAACTTCACAAAGCCGTCGAACTTTTGACCGTTATCGCTGATGTCGTTAAAGCCGGTAACAATGGCCCCCCAACTGCTCGGCGCCTCGGGCACCTCGTCGGGAATGGTTGAGAGCACGTCGTTAAGGGTTTGCTCCAAGGTTTTCATTTCACGCAAAACCGAGGCGCGTTTGAAATCGCCGACGGCTTGCTCAAAACGTTCCAAGGTACGCGGCTCGGCCTTGTGCAGATCGATAAACTCGAGGATTTTCTCGTCGAACAGGTCACGCAAGGTGGAAACGCGCTTGGCGCCTTCCACAAACAAGCTGTCCAGTTTCCCGTTCAGTTCGTTTTGTGAGTCGACGATGCCTTTGTAAGGCACGCTGTCGTCGCTGAACTTGGCCATGTATTCGGCCAGCAAACGGTTGTAGAACTTGAAGTGAACCTCATCATAAGAAAGGTTGCCCTCGGGACCTGGCGGAAAGATTTTGCGCGGATCGGGAAGTTGGTCCAAATCGCGACGCACCAACACTTTGACAAAGGAACTGTGGTTGGGTAACTTGCCGCGCATATCTTTGTAACGGCCCAACATTTCGCTGCCTTTGGAGAACAGGTCGCCGCCCGATTCCAGCAAGGAACGATTTTCTTTATCACCCTCGGGTTCGGCTTCCTTCGGCAGGAGCGCGACGTATTCCTCGCCGAGCGCCTTAGCAATTTCCTCGCGAATGACAGGGAAGGAAAGATAGCGGTCGTTTTGGTTCGCCATAACTTCGCGCTTGCTCACCGCGAAGAAACCGGCCAAGTTGGACAATTTTTGATGGTACTCAAGGCGGTCCAAGTTGGGGCGTTTGATCGCCTCGTACAACTCTTTCATGTCCTCGAGGATGCCGACTTTTTCGCGATACAAATCCAACTCGGGTTGGTTGCGGTAGAAGCTATCGACCTTCTCGCCAAGGCTGGCGTACATGCCGGTCGATTTGTCGACCATGTAGGATTTGAAGAATTTCTGCAAGCGGTCGGAACTGCGGGTATCGACCTCACTAAACCAGCGCTGCAGCGTGCGTTTGAGGGTATCTTCACCCAACAGGTCCTGTAGCTCGAGGTTCCACTCGTCGTTAATCACAAGATCGAGAAACGGTTCGATTGAGGCGTCGTCCAATTCGTCCAAACGATTCTCAGCAGCGGCGTACTGCCAGCGTTTGAGCTCCTTCATGGCGTTGGTTAACAGCTTCAATTCCGCCTCGCTGCTGAGGTCGGCACGGGCACTGGCCACATCAAACTCGCGCAACTGGGCGTCAACCTGGTTAAACATTTCCAGCATGATGCGATCCAGGAACAGATACCCAAAGGTATCTTGCAAGTGGGCCGTCAATTCGTTCTGGCGGGTTTTGAGGAACAACAGGAAACCGCTGTCGCGGGTGTCGTTCACCGAACTTTTTAGGTAACTCAATGCCTCGAAGATACTTCGCCGCGCTTCCTTATCTCTAAAGAAGGAGCCCTCGACCTGGTTCAACACGCTCACCGTTTGGTCGATGGCCTGCATCGGCGGATTCAAGCGTTTGCTCAGGCTGTTGTACATGAAAAAGACAAAAACCGCGCCCAGCACAAAAATGGCGATGTTCACGGCGTAGATAAAACGCCGTTTCATTTTGTCTTTGCGCATCAGGTCGGCCGCACGCTGAACCAAACCTTCTTCCGGGAACACTTTTTCGGAGTAGAAGTCACGGATGAAGAAGGCGCGCGAGCGGGTGAAAATCTTTTCCAGGTTTTGCGGCATGGCGCCGCCTTGGAACATGGCCTGACAGGCTTTGACAATCGGCTGACCTTCTTGCAGGCCGGAGGTCAGGTAGTAACCGCGGAAAAACAAAGGATCCTTGTACACGCTGCCTTCGAAAATGAGGTGCATGTAACGTTGCAGGGGTTCTTTGATGGTGCGGAACTCTTCCGGGAAGATAAAGGTTTTGTCGACCTCGTCATGCAAGTGCGGCTGGCTGAAGTGGCTGTTGCGGATCTGATCGATGCGCGCCGAAATTTGCCCAAAACTCTCGCCAAAGGTATCCAGACTAAAGCCGGAATCTTGTTTGGGGTTGGACCAGCCGAACATCTCCCGCTGTTGGTCGGCGTTCAGTTTGTTAAAGAACTGGGTAAAGCCGTAGATTTGGTCGCATTTGGTGATCAGCACATAAACCGGAAACTGAATCGCCAACTGGCGCTGGACGGTCAGCAGTTTTTCACTGATATTGCGCGCCTTGGTTTCGAGCAGCTTGTCGTCGTCATTCAACAGCGCATCGACCGGAATAACCAGGATGACACCGTTGATGGGGCAATAGGGTCGGTACTTGGAAAGCAAACCGAGGAAGTGTTCCCATTCGGCCGAGTCGGTCGCGGTGCCTTCTTGGAAGGTGAAGCGACCGGCGGTGTCGAGGATCACGCCCTGTTCGGTAAACCACCAGTCACAGTTACGGGTACCACCACCACCCGAGATCGATTCAACCCCGATGGGAAATTTCAGGCCGGAAAATTTGAGCGTGGTCGACTTACCCGACTGGGGCTCGCCGATCAAGAGGTACCAGGGCAACTGGTAGAGGTCAATGCGGGTATTGCGCAGGTTCTCCAGGGCCTCGTGCCATTTTTCGTTGAGTTCGCCGACGGCAACTTTTACTTCTTCCTTGGAGGGGCCGGCCGATTCTTCGAGCGCTTTGCCAAAAGCAGCACCGCGACGTGATTCGCGCCATTTCACGATTTGGTTAAACACCCAAACCGCAAAAGCGATAATCATGATGCCGACAAACAAGGTCAGGGCGGCCTTGGCGCCAAAGCGGGTGTAGACAAAGAAACAGGCGCCACCCACGATCATTAAAAATGTCAGGGCTTTGGCGCTGCCGGGGATTAGTCGGAGCAGTTCAAGAATTTTGCCCATTAGTTACCATCCTTCAGCGTCTCAACCAGTTGCTTGTCGCGCATCTGCAGCAACACCGTGTTTGACTTTTCTTTAACCTCGTCAACCTTGGCATGCCAGACCACTTGGTAGAAAACGATCAGCATGATGGAAAACACGACGAAAATAATGACGGAACGCCACAGTGAAAAGAGCGGATCAAGGCGGCGTGCTTTGCGGGGTATAACCTCGTAGGCCTCGGGCGAAAGTTTGATATCGCCTTGCTCAATGCGCTGGGGTAACTGACGGTACAAACGCAACAGCGTTTCTTCCCAACGCGCCTCTTCAAAGGCCAGCTCACCGCGAAAACCCAGGGCGAGGATGTAAAACCAGGCCTCGATCAGGTCGACGTCGGCGGGCGTTAGGGACTTAATTAATTCAAAACAGTGGTTACCGGCAATGTTGGTGGCGTAAAACTCGAGTTCCAAAACCGGCCAGTTGCGTGCCTCGGCCCAGGTCGAACTGACGATGATCTCGTCTATCAGGGCCACCAGCCCGTATTTAATTTTGCCGTAACGTGCGCTGAGGGCGGGATTGGAGACCACCTCTTGATCCATTTTGTCAAACAGAATGCGCACTTCTTGGTAGAGGGTCTGAACCGGCGGCAGGCTGCCCTGATTCAGGCGTTCCCGAAAGGTAGCGGCGAACAGAAAAAGATCACGGGTTACATCGCGAAGATCCATGGACAATCACCTAATAAGAGGGTTCTAGCAGGGGGCACCGTCGGCACACGCGGAGGCGCGACCGATCCCGGTCGCTAAAGGGGTTGTGACGTGTTACGCAACGAATTCATGGCCGAAAACTCCAAAACCCGGCCGCCTGGTAGGAAGCGGCCGAGAAGGGGTTATTTCTTTTCCAATATATATAACGTGACCAGCTCGGCGAATTGGGTGTTGCCCCAAATGGATAAAACCGGATGATCTTGGAGTTTGCGGAAAAGAGCATGACCCACGGGGATTTTAAAGTAGTGGTGGTAGGGCGACGTAGGAATGTGGCTGAGGTGGCGCACCGGCCCTTCCAAGTCGATACCGCGCATCCGTCGTTGGTTGAGGATTGGGATGATGTTTTCCGGGGCAATTTTGAGGCCGCCCAATTGGCGCAGCACCTCGGGCTCCTCAATCTTCGCCTCGAAACAGATGTAGTGCTCGTATTTGTCGTCGAACCAACGGGCGTCAAAGTCGACATTAAGCGACTCGCCGGAAATTTCGAAAACACGGGCCTCGTAGCTGAGTTCTTCCAGCAACGACAGCAACTTAATCAGGTTGCCGTGGGCCGTTTTAAAACACTTGGCCAGGTTGTCGTGATCGTAAATGGGGACCTCGACAAAGTTATCGTCCTCACAGTAGATCGACAGCATACCGATAATTTCGGCGATTTTGCCGTACAAGGCAAAAGGATGAACCACGGCCCCACTGCTCAACTGCAAAAACGAGTTGGTAGAAACCGCCAAACTCTGCACCTTCAATGCGTCGCGGGCTTTCATGAGGGTGGCGGTGTCCTTCGATTTCCAGTAGTCCCGCAGGGTGCGGTTTTTCGCGATCAGCCGGTTGCCTACCTCGCGCATGATGTGCTGGAGATACGCCGACGCTTTGACCGAAAAACAGGGCGGTACGTACTCTTTATCCAACTCCGGCACGGAGTTAAACTGCCCGCCGCGTTCGACCTCGGCGATTTTGATGACGTCGTAACCAAAGGTCGACTCACCGGAAAAGAGGATCTTGGGGTTGTAGAGTTTAACCTCAAGTTCTTGGGTGTTTTTACCCGTTACCAGGTCGCCGATTTCCTCAACCTTGGAAATGTAACGATACTTGACGCCGCCCAAGGGACGCGCGTCGTAACGCAGCACATTGGGTTCGACCGTGTTCATTTTGGGCAAGCCCAAAAAGACCTCGATGCGGCCCTGGTTGGAATCGAGCCGCTCTTTAAATTGGCGGCTTTCGATCACGGCGTTGCCGGGATAGGTGATGCGGGTCCCGTCGGGAAAGCGGCAAGAAATTTCTGCAATGTGCAGGTTGTAGTTCTCGCAGTCACTTTCGGAGATGGACAACTGGGAAACGCCGTGAAAGTGCGGAATATAATCCGTAGGAAACCGTGCTTGGCGTTCTTCCAGATTGAGAAATGCCTGTTGGAAGTGATGAGGCTGAACGAACAGCCCCTCACTCCAGTTAATGTCGCGGGCTGACAATACTTCCCCCTGGGATCCGCCGAGGCGGATCGTGAACTGGTCGTGTCGCTCGGGTACCGTGCTTAACGGCTGCTACGCATGTAGTCGTCGTAAACCGATTTGGCCACGATACGCAAACGATCACGCTCGACCAAAACGTATACATCGTTGGAGCGATGGTACTTATCACCGATCAGCAATTTCTGCTGGTCGGCGCCTTCGACATCCGCAAAGTCGACAATCACCATGAAGTCGTTGCGGTCGTTGCGCCGCTCGGCGTTTACCACTTCGCTTTGCGCGCCACGCAGGACGCGTTTCTTAATGCCGGTCAGGGTGTTGACATCGTCGCTGATAAACCACTCTTCAGCAGTCATCCGCTCAAGTTTAACCCGCAAGCTTTCGTCAACGGGGATCACGTGAACCGGTAAAGCCCGGCCGTTGTTGGTTTCAGGCAGACTCAGAAAATTGACCTTGGTCAGGGGTTTAGGGCCGAAACAGCCGACCATCCCCAACACCATCAGGGAAATTAAGACATAACGCATGAGCACGCTCCGTTTGTTATAACCGTGAACTCAAAAGACGAGGATTCAAGCCATCATAGACCAGAATTCCTGTGGAATAAAACCCAAAATGGCCGACAGGACGGCCAAGGGTTGGGCTAAAGACTTGGCGAACAACCGTTTGAGCCGTGAGACAAGCCGCGGCGAACAGGCTTCACTCCGTCCCACCCATGGATTCGCAGACACTTTCGCAAAAGATCGGACACGATCGGTAGAGCCGAACCCGCGCACCGACCCAAACGAAAACATATTCTGCTTTCGAACTTCTCCGCCTAATCCAAAGAAGCCCGAAAGCGGAAATTCCATCGACATCGAACGACGCGATCCACATCGGCCGTTTCGACACCACTCCAGGTAAGTGCGCACAAAACCGCCGAAGTCGCGCGGAGCGGACCAGGTTGTTCAGACGCAAAAGCCGGGAAGGGAACGAGGCTAATGGTATGTAATTTCCGGCACTGCTGTCAAGCGGCCGGCACAACGCTGAAAAGCCGCGCCAAACAGGGGCTTCGGCGCTGACAACGCCAAGCCGCGCGACGGCTGCAACCCGTCGGCCCGCCGTTAAAAATACCTTGTTTTTCGGGGCTTGGTTTTGCTAGGCTGGTACAGCTTAAGCCAACATCTTTATGAACTGCTTCACCGCGCAACCGTCGCGGTATCAGGATCATCACGTCAGATTGAGGAGGCGCCAATGGCTCGGGGCAGCTACCAGGACGAAATCCCCGCTTCGCGGGTAAATATTAAATATGTTAAGTACGTCGGCGACGCCAAAGAAGAAGTCGAACTCCCCTTGAAATTATTGTTATTGGGCGACTACACCATGCGGGAAGACGACACCCCGCTGGAAGAGCGCAAAAAGATTTCGGTCAACAAAAACAACTTCGCTTCGGTCATGAAAGAGCAGAAGTTGGGTCTGAACATCAACGTTGCCAACAAGCTGAGTGGTGAAGAAGGCGACGAAATGAAGGTCGACCTGAAGTTCTCCAGCATGGACGACTTCAACCCCGAAAAAATTGCCGAGCAAGTACCCGAAACCCGCGTACTGTTGGAAGTTCGTCGCCTGTTGATGGACCTTAAAGGTCGCGTGGTCAACAACGCCGATTTCCGCAAAGAATTGAACCGCATCGTCGGTGATCCCGAAAAAGTCGAAGCGCTGCGCGGCCAACTCGACGCGCTGGCTCCCCTTCTGGAAGCGAGCAGAGACGAAGAGTAAGCCCACCAGCAACGCTTTTTAAGGAGAATGGTATATGACGACCCCTGAGAATCAAGCCGAAGGCCAAGCAGGCGAAGCGGCAGGCGAGCTGTCCCTTCTCGACAGCCTGCTGGGAAAAGTTGATCTTTCAGCCCCGACCGCACCGCACGCCAAGTCGACCGCGGGTGAAGACGCCGGTTCCAAATTAGCAACCGCGATCAACCACTTGATTTCCGAACTGACCAAAGACGGTCAGAAACTCGACAAACTCGACAAGCCGATGATCGACTCCGTCATCTCCAGCTTGGACGCTAAGCTGAGCGAGCAGGTTAGCGAGATCCTGCACCACCCCAAGCTGCAAGAAATGGAATCCGCGTGGCGTGGTCTGAAGTACTTGGTCGACCGCACCAACTTCCGCGCCAACATCAAAATCGAAGTGCTTAACGTCAGCAAAGAAGACCTGCGCAGCGATTTGGAAGACGCGCCCGAACTGTTGCAGTCCGGCTTGTTCCACCACATCTACAAGCAAGAGTACGATCAGGCCGGTGGTCAACCGATCGCCTCTGTGATCGGCAACTACTACTTCGACCAATCCAGCAAAGACGTCGCCATGATGAAAAACCTGAGCCACGTCTCCGCCGGTTGCCACGCCCCGTTCATCGCGGCGGCCGACGACGCCATGTTCGGCGTCAAGGAAGCGACCGACCTGCACAAGGTAAAAGACTTCGAAGAACTCTTCGAACAGCAGGAATACACCAAGTGGCGCTCCTTCCGCGACAGCGAAGACTCCCGTTACCTGGGTTTGACCTACCCCAAGTTCTTGCTGCGTGAACCCTACCACCCCGGCAACCACACCATGCGCGATTTCGAATTCCACGAAACCGTAACCGGCGAACAACACAACAAGTTCTTGTGGGGCAACGCCTCCATCGCCTTTGCCAGCCGTCTCACCGACAGCTTCGGCAAAAACGGTTGGTGCGTGAACATCCGCGGTCCGCAAGCAGGTGGTTTGGTCGAAGATCTGCCCATCTTCCACTACGAAGATCAGGGCGAGATGAAGTCCAAAATCCCCACCGAGGTCACCATCTCCGACCGCGTGGAACTGGAATTGGCCGAAAGCGGTTTCATGCCGTTGACCTTCTACAAAAACAGCGACTACGCCTGTTTTTTCTCGGCACAATCCTGCCAACGCCCCAAAAAGTACAGCACGGCCGAGGCAACCGCCAACGCCAAATTGGCCGCCAACTTGCCCTACATGTTCCTGGCCTCGCGTCTGTCTCACTACCTCAAGGTAATCCAGCGCGAGAACATCGGCTCTTCCAAAGAAAAAGCCGATTTGCAGAAGGAACTGGACGAGTGGATCCAAAAGCTAGTTACCAAGATGGAATTCCCAGACGCCAACCTCAAAGCCCGTCGTCCGTTGAAAGACGCCAAAATCATCGTCTCCGACATCGAGGAATCACCAGGCTGGTACAACGTGGAAATGTTCATTCGCCCCCACTTCCAAATGGAAGGCATGGCGGTTGACCTCTCACTGGTCTCCAAAATGCCCGCCGGCAAAGGCGAATAAAAAACTCTCTGACGAGGTCTCATCTCCATGGTTTCCCGCGATGACCGGGTCTACTACGAGGAGGAGCTGCGTTACCTCGATCAGGAAGCGGGCGTTTTCGCCAAGCGCTTTCCGGAAATTGCGCGGACTCTCGGATTACATGCACGTGATTCGGGAGTTCGCGATCCCCACGCGGAACGGATTATTGAATCCTTCGCCTTCCTGACCGGGAAACTCAATCGCTTCCTGAACGCACAGTATCCAGAGCTGGTTCATTCCCTCTTCGAACTGATTTACCCACAATATTTACAACCGCAACCAGCACGAACCATCGTAGAATTTACGCCGCAACAAAGCATGCTCGACAAACCCGTACTCATTCCACGGGGGACCGAGCTTTTCGCCAACGGGCTCGGCCCACAGGGCGAACGCTATACATTTACTACTTGCTGGGACCTTTGGGTGCAACCCCTTGAGGTCAAACAACTATGGGTTGATCCCGACGCGCCGGGCGACTACACCCGTAGCCTTGAGCTACAGGTCCACGCCGGCACGGACGCCACCGCTTGTGAATGGGACAAGTTGGAATTCGGCATCTATGGCGATCCATCCACCATGTACGAATTGTTCTTCCAATTTGCCGAAAATCTTGAGGCAATCACGCTTAAGGGAATCACCACCCGGCCGGGTGCCTTAAAACTGGTTTGGACCGGGTTCGACGGTGAACACGACTACCAAATCCACGAAAAGGGCAGGCTGGGCCAGCTTCATCTGTTGCGTGATTATTTTCTTTATCCCTACCGCTTCTTCTATTTCCGTATCGAAGGGCTCCATCAGTACTTGGCCCACCAAGAGGATGTCACCAACGTTCAAATCGATTTTCGTTTCAAGCGCCCGTTTGCGACCGGGATCGTGATTGAATCCAAAAACATCCGGTTACATTCCTGCGTGGCCCAAAATCTCTACACCCTCGATTGCGAACCTTTCCGGGTCGACAACCTGCGTCCCGAATTTCCGGTCATCCCCGACTCCACCCGTGAGGACATTGAGGTGCACAGTGTCGACGAGGTGATTGCCAGCTTCGAACAAGACCAGGAAACGGTGCGCCCTTACTACCATTTTGGGGTCAAAACCCTCAAAAACCCCAAACAGTGGTTTTACATGCACCGTCGTGACAAAGCCATCGAACGCGGCTGGGATTTTTTCGTGCGTTTCATTGATATGGACCACGATGGACCAGGCGCGTTACAGAACCAGGTGATTTCGGTCCGCGCCAAATGTACCAACCGCCACCACGCCCAAAAATTGAAAATGGACCAGCTCAATCGCATCAGCAACAAAATTCCTGAGACGATTTCGGTCCGCAACATCGCACCGGCCTCGCAAGCTTATTGGCCGCCGTTACACAGCATCCACGAATGGGATTTTCTCGCGCACTTGGCTCTGGACTACACCGAGCTGTCCGACCTCGACGCGTTACGCGCCCTGTTCACCATGTACAACTACGGCAAAAGCGAAGCGGGGACCCGCAAGATTCAGGGCATCCACGAAATCCGCCTAGACCGCGACTACGTCGTGCGCCAGGGCTGCGTTATTCTGGGGCAACGTGTTGATTTATCGGCAGATAGCTCGTACTTCCCGGCTGTCGGCGACATTGCACTCTTCACCCGGGTGTTCGGCCATTTCCTCAAAGGTTATTGTCCGATTAACAGTTTCTTCAAACTCGTGATGACCGAATCGACCACCAAAAACACCTTTAGCTGGACCGCCTGGGGGTAATACCTCATGAAAGAACTGACGCTGCTGCTCCACGAGCTGCGGTGCATCGCGAAAAAAGCCCAGGACGAAGGCAAAACCGTGCGTTTGACCCAACCGGTCAAACGCGGTTATGCCGATCAATGGATCACGCCGGTCGAAGAGTTCACCGATTTTGGGGACGAGGTTTTCGAGGTGGCCCACTTCGGCCTGTACGGTCGTCACGGCGCGCTGCCCGATTACTTTACAGACCAAATGATCCACCTGGCCGAAGACAGCCAGGCGATGCGCCATTTTATGGACATCTTCAACCAGCGCTATTTCCACCTGCTGGTTCACATTTGGCAAAGTTACCACTTCTTTAATGAAGATACCTTGCGACCCCGCAACGACTACGCCCAACGACAACAGATCATTTTGGACCGGCTTTCCGGCGTGTTGGCGGGACACCGTCAAGACTACATGCACGGCCTGCGCTGGCACCAAATGTATCTGTACCGCCAAGGGACCCGAACCGTGCTGGGCCTGCAATCGATTTTGGATTCGTTTTTTCCAGACTTGGAGATCGAACTGCAAACCTACGTGGCCACCTACCGCCGCATTCCCGAGGATCAGTTTTCGATCATGGGCAAAAGTTTGACCATCGGCAAGGAAGGGAATTTCCTGGTGGGCTCCAAAATCAAAGACTTGAGTGGAACTTTTCAGGTAAATGTTAAGAATCTCAACTATGATAACTACACTCAACTTCTTCCAAATGGAAACTTGCGCCGGCTGATGCAGCAAATGGTGCGCAACTACACCCAAGGTCAATGGGACTGCAACATGAGCTTGGAGTTACGCGCCGACGAAATCCCCAAGTGGACCCTGGGCGAACGCTCGGTGGGTCGCGATATTTGGGTGCATTGCCTGCCGATGCGTCAAAACGCTTTGATTGAGACCGGAGGTTTGGATCGATGAGGGACCACTACTTTATGGACGTCATCGCGGGCGGTGAAGCCCGGCATCGTGGTCTGGCGGATTCGATCCAAGAGCACCTGGGCCTGCTGCTCAACAACCGCAAGGGCATGACGGCCCATATCCCCGACTTTGGTTTGCCCGACATTCACTACGTCTATTATTCGTTGCCCCAATCGCTGGAGCACTTGGGTCGCGAAATCAAACGCACGGTGGAAAAGTACGAACCTCGTTTGGCGCGCGTGGAAGTCACGCTGCGTGGCACGTCCGAAACCACCTTTCGGGCGACCTTCCAAATCACGGGCGAGGTCCATGAGGACGGCCGTGTTTCCAAATTAACCTTCCAGACCAATGTGATGCGCGACGGCAGTGCCGAAACCTCGGTGGTGAACCCCTATGAGCACTAAGGACCGCGGCACCGACGGCAACATCCCGGTTGATAAAACCGCGCCTATCCCCGTCATCGAGGGGACGGTGACCGAAGGCGGTGAGACACCGTCGGTCGACAACATGTCGGAAGCCGAATTTCGCGCCTTATTGGGTGAAGACGACGAATCAAACGCAACCCCGCCGCCCGCACCGTCACCTACCGGCAGTGAGACAAACGCCGCGGGATCCTCCGATATGCTGGACATGATGAACGACATCGCCACCGACTTCGACGAATCGGCACTGGACAACAGGGGCAAGACGCCGGCTTCGTCCCAACCGGCCGTGGCCGAGGCACCGGCTGCCGTCACCGCACCGGAAGAAACGCCGAAAAAGGCGCCTGGCGAGGAAGCGCAAGTCTTCGACGAAGCGGCCCTTGAGGCGCCCTTCGACGAGAACATGCTGAACCCACCCGAGGAAGAGCTCTTGGCGAAACCAGAGCCGGCCGGCGAAAGTGACGAGGCGGCCGCCGCAACTGAGGCGACGGAAAGCGAGACGGAAGAACCGGCAGAACCTGTGCAACCGGAGGAACCGGAAGAAACGACGCCGCCCGGCCCAGCCTACGGCAGCGAAGCATGGGATCGCGCCTTGCGTGTGGTTCTGGATCAAGCGATTTGCCACATCAATGAAAAGGTCGCGGCGCAGACGGCTGAAATCGTCCACCATCCCGACTTCCAACACCTGCAATCCTGTTGGCTCGGCGTCCACATGCTGTGCGAAAAGTCGATGGGCAGGAGCGATTGCGAAATCGAAATCCTCGATATCAGTAAGGACAGCTTGATGGAGGATTTTGACGAATACCTCGATCCCAGTGAATCCGGCCTGTTTTACCACCTCTACAAAAACGAATACGATCAGGCGGGTGGTAAACCTTTTAGCGCCATCCTGATGCACTACGAATTCACCCACAAAGCAATGGACCTTCGTTTGATGAAAATGATCTCGATGGTCGCGGCGGCCTGTCACTGTCCGGCGGTCGGCAACGCGGGCGCGGGTTTGTTCAGCAAACGCAGTATTCGCGACATCGAAGAGATTACGGACTTCAACCTGCACTTCAACAGCGGCGAGTTCACCAAGTGGCGTTCCTTCCGCGAAGCAGAAGATACCCGTTACATGGCGCTGACCTTGCCCCGCATCAAAATCCACAAAAGACGGACCATCCTGCCGCCGCGTTTCTGCCGCGAATGGGTGCTGCGCGATGCGATGCACGGCTGGATTCCTTCCAGCTACGGCTTCGGCCTGATTCTCTTGCACTCTTTTTTGCGCCACGGCTGGTGCATCTACATTCGCGGCCCGCGTACCGGCGGTTTGCTCGGCGATATTGTGCCCGCGGATATGGGCACCAAAGGTTTCACCACGCGCGAACGCCCACTCGAAGTCAGTATTTCCGACCAAAACGAACACGAAATCGCAGCACAGGGATTCATTCCCTTTACCTATTACAAGGATTGGGACCGAATTTGCCTCTTCTCGGCCCCGTCCCTGCAAAAGGCGGAACGCAAAGTCGGTGGCGAATCCACCTTCGACCGCATCGCCGCCAGCATGGCCTATTTGTTTCTCGTGTGCCGCTTGGCGCATTTCACCAAGGTGATCCAACGCGAGAACATCGGTACCACCAAAGAGGCACCGGAACTGGAACGTGAAATAAACGGGTGGTTAAAAGGATTGATCACCAAAATGCCGAACCCCGAAGTTCAACTTCGCTCGATGTACCCACTCCGGGACGGCATGGTGAGCGTGACCGAAGATCCAAGCAGCCCTGGATTCTACCGCGCCAAACTCGTCGTACAACCGCACCTTCAGCTGGAGGGGGTCAACGCCGAATTAACGCTTATCTCTAAAATGCCACGGGAGAAGGAGCAGTAACCAATGGATGCAAGCCAAATCAAAGCTTTGATGGGAAAACTCAACAAGAACATGACCAAAGCGTTGGAATCAGCAGCAGGGACCTGCATTCAACGCACGCATTTCGAAATTTCGGTGGATCACCTGCTCCTCAAGCTGCTTGATCAACCCAAGTCGGACATCTCGATTTTGTTCACCAAGCAAACGATTAACCTCGACGACGCGCGACGTGAGATTGAGGACAGCTTGAACCTGCTCAAAACGGGCAACCACGCCAAACCCAAGTTCTCCTCGATTCTGTTGGAGAGTTTCGCGGGTGCGTGGAACTTCGCCAACCTCGAACGCGGCGAAGGCAAAATCCGCTCCTCGCACATGCTGATCGCGTTGCTGCGCGACCAAAACTGGATCGCCGGTTCGCGTTTCCGTTTCTTGGAGCGCTTGCCCGAACAGCAGTTGGTGCACCAGCTCAATGAATTAACGGTGGGCAGTGAAGAAGTCGAGCGCCGTTCACCCGAGGCGGCCGAGGTCGCGGGCAACGAGGCGTTGGAAGCCTTTACCGTCAACGTGGTGGAACAGGCCAAAAACGGCGAGGTCGATCCGGTGATCGGCCGCGACGCGGAGATCTACCAAGTGGTCGACATCCTCTCCCGCCGCCGCAAAAACAACCCCATCCTCGTCGGTGAGCCAGGTGTTGGTAAATCGGCGATTGTCGAGGGTTTGGCGCTGTTGATTGCCGAGGGTAAAGCACCGCCCATCCTTGAGAATGTTCAAATTCGCACCTTGGACCTGGGTATCCTGAAAGCAGGCGCCAGCATGAAAGGTGAATTCGAGGAACGCGTCAAAAGCGTGATCGAGGCGGTTCAGGAATCCTCGACCCCGATCATTCTGTTCATCGACGAAGCGCACAACCTGATTGGCGCGGGCGGTCAAGCGGGCGCGGGCGACGCGGCCAACTTGCTGAAACCGGCTCTGGCGCGTGGCAAACTACGCACGATTGCGGCCACAACTTGGTCGGAATACAAAAAGTACATTGAAAAGGACGCGGCCTTGGAGCGTCGTTTCCAAGTGGTCAAGGTCGACGAACCCAGCGCCGATGTGGCCACCAGCATGTTGCGCGGCCTGAAAGACAAGTACCAAGAGCACCACAACGTCGAGGTGCTGGACTCCGCCATTGAAGCGGCGGCCCAGTTGGCGGATCGCTACATTTCCGGGCGCCAGTTGCCGGACAAAGGCATCGACCTGCTCGACACGGCCTGCGCCCGCGTGCGCATGTCGCTGAACAGCCAACCCTACGAATTGACCCAACAAGAAAACAGCATTCACATGCTGAAGGGTGAAATCGAGCAGAAAGAAAAAGAAGAAAAGTTGACGGGCAAATCCATTGAAGTTTTGCCCGAGTTGCGCGAGAAACTGGCGAAAAGCGAGGCCTCCTTCAACGAATTCCACGAACGCTGGGAAAAAGAAAAGGCCATGGTCGAGGCGATCCTCGAAATCGACGGCCAATTGATCGAAGCGCGCAAGGAAGGCAAGGACGACGAAGACCTGCACACGCAGCGCAACGGAAAAATCCGCGAGCTGGAAGCATTGCAGGGCGACAGTCCGATGGTTGAGTTCCAGGTCACACCGATCACGGTTTCCCAGATCGTCAGTCAGTGGACCGGCATCCCGGTCGGCAAAATGGTCAGCGACGAACTTGCCAACGTGTTGGAAATCGACAAATCCCTCAAGAAACGCGTCATGGGCCAGGACCACGCGGCGGACCGCATCGCCAGCGCGATCAAATCCTCCAAAGCCAAGGTCAACAACCCGGACACCCCGATCGGTTGTTTCCTGGCTGTCGGCCCCTCGGGTACGGGTAAAACGGAAATGGCGTTGACCCTGGCCGACACCCTCTTCGGCGGCGAGCGTTTCGTCATCCAAATCAACATGTCGGAATACCAGGAAAAGCACACGCTTTCCCGCTTGATCGGTTCACCTCCCGGTTACGTCGGTTACGGGGAAGGCGGTGTTTTGACGGAAGCGGTTCGCCAGCGTCCCTACTCGGTTGTTCTGCTGGACGAGGTTGAAAAAGGACACCCCGACGTCATGAACCTGTTCTACCAGGTATTTGACAAAGGGCACTGTGCCGACGGTGAAGGTCGCATTATCGACTTCAAAAACACCATCATCATCATGACCAGTAACCTCGGCTCCAACGTGATCGAGGAAATGTGTGCCGACGACGAGTGGCCGGATGTGAACGACCTGCTCGAATCCATTCGCCCCCACCTCAACCAATTCCTGAAGCCGGCCCTGGTGGCGCGGATGACGGTCATCCCCTACTTCCCAATCGGCGAAAAGGTCATGAAAAAAATTGTCGGCTTGAAGCTGCGCAAGGTGGCCAAACGCATGATGGAAAACCACGGCGTTACGGTGAATGTCGAAAGCGACGTGATTCAGGGCATCAGCGACCGCTGCCGTTTGGTCGAAGCGGGTGCGCGGAACATCGACAAAATCATCAACGCGGAATTGCTGCCGTTGACGGCCGAATCGATTCTGCGCCAGTTGATGGAAGAAGGCGAACTCAAGAAGAACCTGTTGGTTTCCATGGACGACGACAACCAGTTTGCGCTGGGATGGTCTTAAGCCACAAAAACCCCGTCGCTTGTTGAGAACGAGGAAACCTGATCGGTGCCGCCGGCGTCGATCAGGTTCCGTGTCCCTATTGAGGAAGGTGTTATGGACCAATTTGAGGTGTTTCACCGCATTCTCACCCAAAGTAATCCCTCATCCATGGTGTCCATGGCCACCCAGGCATGTCGTGAAACGGCCAACTTCTGCCAAGCCGAGGTCGTCGCGTATTACGCGGTTCACGCCGGTGGGATGGACTGTTTGGCGGCGTGCGACGCCTTCGACAACGAAATTGTCGACCTGCAACGCAACATCAACGAGAATTTGGTCCAGCAAGTTTCGCTCTCCGGTAACCTGCAAACCCAGACGCTGAACCTCAACGAGTTGGACCGTTCATTGTCGTTGTCGAAACGACAACACGTGGTTGCGGTACCGATTTTGTCGACGGCCTCGGTGACCGGTGTGTTTTACATCGCCCGCTCCACCGACCACATGAACTTCACCGAAAACGAAATTCGTGTTCTGAAGCACCTGTGCAAAGACATCGGGCGTTTGATCCAAAACACGCGCAACATGCAGGAAACGCAGTTCGAGTTGGACACCACCCGGTCCGAACTGGAGATGAACCGCATCGGCATCATGGGCGACCATCCCTCGATGGTGCATATGTTTGAGATCATCAAAAAGCTGGCGCGTGTGCCTTCCACGGTCTTGATTCACGGGGAATCCGGTACAGGTAAAGAGCTGGTCGCCGGCGCCTTGTACAAACTCGGCAGCTACGACGGCCCGCTCATTTCGCTGAACTGCGGCAGCGTGGAGCCGAACCTGCTCAAAAGTGAACTGTTCGGCCACACCAAAGGCAGTTTTACCGGCGCCGTGAAGGATCGCCCCGGTTTGTTCAAACGCGCCGAAAACGGCATTTTGTTTCTGGACGAACTGGGTGAAATGCCGCTGGACATGCAGGTCACCCTGCTGCGGACCTTGGAATGCGGCGAGATCCACCCGGTCGGCGCGGATGAACCGATGCAGGTGCAAACCCGCATCGTTTGCGCCACGCACCGCGACTTGCGCACCATGGTTAAAGACGGCAAGTTCCGCAACGATTTGCGCCAACGTCTCAAAGGTCTGACAATCCGTGTGCCGCCGTTGCGCGACCGCCGCTCCGACATCCTACCGTTGG
Organism: Acanthopleuribacter pedis; assembly: GCF_017377855.1. GTDB lineage: Bacteria > Acidobacteriota > Holophagae > Acanthopleuribacterales > Acanthopleuribacteraceae > Acanthopleuribacter > Acanthopleuribacter pedis. The sequence continues at coordinate 191,485 of NZ_JAFREP010000008.1, read as the reverse complement.
CCGATTATTTCGTCACCAAGTACAACCAACGGCTGGGTTTGAACTTCAAGGGCTTGCGCAAAGAAGCCAAGGACCAGTTGATGACCATGGACTTCCGCAACGGCAACGTGCGCGAATTGGAACACACCATCGAACGCGCCATGGTCTTTGAGGACGATCCCGACTTCATCAGTGTGAAGTACCTGGAACAGGGCGATGAGGATCGCGACGAATCGGCTCAAGAAGCGGGTCTCCCGCCGAAAATTAAAGGCGACGGCACCTTCGAAGAGCAAATGAGCGCCTACGCCAGCATTCTATTGAAAGACGCGATTGAAAAAAGCAAAGGCAATAAAACCAAAGCCATGAAAAGCTTGGGGCTGTCGCGGACGACCTTCTACAGCTTGTTAAACCGCCACGGTATCAATTAAGGGAGCAGTCACCATGAACGATATTCAGCCACATCTCGGTGGAGCCAAAGAAACTTCCGGCGCCAAACGCACCTTCCACATCACCTTGTTTGGCAACTACGGCGGCCGTTACCAAGAACGTGCCGAACTGAAAGAGCAGCCGCTCACCAAAAACAACTGGGACCAGCTTTTCGATATCATGGACCCGCAATGGATGGGCACGGTCCAACTGCCCAAGGTCGAAGACCTGCGTTTGGTCTTGCACTTCAAGAGCCTCAAAGATTTTGATGAAAAAGGGCTGATTAACGCGGTGCCGTTCCTAAAAGCGCTCAAAGAACTCAAGGGACGGGTCGAGGCCTGTAACAAAGAAAACAGCCTGGTGCCCGCCGGTCTGGTTCAGTCAGAACCCGAACTCATTCGCCTGCGCGACATGGCCGCCGCTCAAAAAGAAAGCAAAGTGGTTAACCTGCTCGATATGATCGATATCGGCGAGGAGGAAGAGGAAGAAGAACAGGCGATGCGCCTACCCAACCTTAAGAACTTCTTTGCCGCTTCCACTTACGAGGGCGACAAGCGCGGCAAGGTTGCGGCGGAACTGGATACGGTGAGCCGCTCGGTGATCGACCAAATCTTGAGTGATTCAAAATTCGTCGAACTCCATGGTTTGTGGCGCGGCTTGAAACTGTTCGTCGGCAAATCAAGCCCCAACCTCAAGGTCAACTTGGTCGACTGCATGAAAAGCGAACTCTGCGACGCCACCTTCCTGCTCTACGTCAAACCGGAAACCCAGGATCCGCGACCACTGGATCTGGCGATTTACGCCGATTACCTGGACAACAGCGACGACGACCGCCACACGCTGCTGTACCTGGGCAAAATGGCCGAAAACCTGTCGGTGCCCATGGTGCTCAACGCGGCGCCGCAAGTGTTCCGCGCCAAGTCCTACCGCGGTCTGGCCCACATTCGCGATTTCTCCGGCAAACTCAGCACACCGGCCCACATCAAATGGAAAAAGCTACGCGACGAGCCCGGCTCCACCTGGCTGTTCCTGGCGCTGAACCCGTTCCAAGTGGGCGATCCCGAACTGCGCGAGGAACTGCAAGCCTTTGCCCCCGCCAGCTTCTACATCGCGCTGGTGATGATGGTCCACTGCGCCGTCAACGACTGGCCCTCTGAACTGCTCGGTCCCCTCGGACAAATCGCGGTTTCACCGGGAACCGCGGTCGAACTCACCAAGGATCAGGGCGATGATTTGGCATTCGAAGGTTTTTCCGCGATTTCCCAACTCGAAGGCCGCGAGGTTATTTCCCTGCTCGGCATGACCTGCTTCGGCACCATCAAAATCCCCGCCTCGGACAAATTGGATGCACGCAACCTGGTCGAGTACACCCTGCCCTACCGGTTCTTCGCGGGCTGCTGCAGCCGCGAACTGCGTAAGTTCCACCCGGACGAAGATCTGAAAGCCGCGCTGCGCAACTACGCCGGGCTCAAGGAAGACACGGAAATCCGCGAGGAAAAAGACGACGAAGGCCGTCGCCTCCTGCAATTCCGCGCGCCCTTCAGCGTCCTGAACGCGTTCCCAACCTTAATTTTGGCCGTCGACTAAGTTAAGCCAAACCCAAGCGTTTCGAGAAAGCCGCCCCCAGGGGTGGCTTTTTTATTGCACGTGACGCAAACACAAGCCCGGTTTTGGTCTGGTGCCAATTCTTCAGCAATACCAAGAGGCGGCCGGTTTGACCCTCCTGTCGGAAAAGCCGGGGGCCTTTGCCCGCATTTCTCACCAGAATTCGTCGCGAGGCCTTGAATTCGCCGTGAGGACACAGGTTACGACCGAGGGCAAACACAGCGGGGCCGACCTTTCGGCGTAGCAGCGCTACGTCGAGGCTTGCCCGACCAAGTAACCTAAGTAATCGCAGCGATTTCAAGGCCGGAGTAGAACTTCTGGTGAGAAATGCGGGTTAGCTTCTTTTTTTCATGCGCTTTAACGCGGCACCGTAATCGAACAAACGCCGGCGAATTTGGTCCAATGCGTCTTGATCCAATCCGTCACCGTCGCCGTTTACCAAGGTAATCACACCGATTCCGGCGGCGGGATCGAAAAACATAAAGGTATCGGCGCCTTCTTCCCCGCCGTCGTGACCGACCAAGGTCCGCCCGTAGTCACGCATGGTAAACCACATCAAACCTTGCGCCTCAATGTCGGCCGGGATGGGGACGGGTTGGGCTTCCTGCATCGCGGCAACCGAATCACCGGTTAACACGCGGGTGCCGTTGATTTCGCCACCGTTCATGACCATGGCCAGGAAAACGGCTAGGTCGGCCACGCTTGCACGGCACTGACCGTTGGGGTAATCGGGAAAGCCGTAATGCTGCAGGGCTTCGAACCGGCCGGCGGCGGGTACCCGGTAAGGAATCGCCGGTTGTTTGTCGCCAACATCGCGCAGAAACCAGCCGGTGTGGTTCATGTTCAGCGGTTCAAACAGGGTGGTTTGGCTGAATTGGGCAAAATCGGTTTGGGTGGCGCGGGCGATGCCGTACCCGACCAGCGCGGAGGCGATGTTGGAATAATCGCTCAGGCTTCCCGGCGCGGCATCGAGAAAGTTGGCCTCGGCATCGTAATGGGCGCCGCCGGCGACGAGGTAATCCTGCAAAAAAGAACCCAGTGAAATAGGTGAATCCGCGCCATAGGTGTAGCTTTGTTCGGTGACGGCTTCGTTGTCGATGATGCCGGAGGTGTGGGTCAGGAGGTGCGAGAAACGGATGGTTTCACCGGAGACCGCCGGGTTATCAAGTACAAAGGGTAGGTATTCGTTGAGAGGATCGTCAAGGGTTAGGAAACCTTGCTCAACGGCTTTCATGAAGACGACCGCGGTAATCGCCTTGCTGATCGAGGCCAGAAGAAAAGGTGTCTGAGTGGTAACCGGCCGTTGCGCCGCCACATCGGCAAAACCAAACCCTTTTTGCCAGGCGACCTTGCCGTCAACCACCACCGCCGCCGCGAGGCCGGGCAGGGAACCCGCGGTAACCGCGGCTTGGATGTCGGCGGACAAGGTCCCGTCCAAAGCAGGCAGCGCGGTCTGTCGGCCGGGAACGGCCACAATTTGGTCGACCGTGGGCGAGAAGCTGAGCGCAAAAGCGGCTACTTCACCATCGGCGCGAAGGCTAAGACTGCTTTTGGCGGGGACCGCTTCGCCAAATAAATCACGCGCCATGGCGACCAGCTTGCCACGCGGGGCCAGGTCACGGGTCACCGTGGCCGGGGTGGACCCCGCGTAATCGGTCAGCGTGAGAGCTAGCGAAACATTTTGATCGCTCGGATTCACCACGGCCAAACCGCTGGAGAAAGTGTTGTCATTGGTCAGTAGCGGCAACACCCAATCGCGGCCGGATTCGGTAAACAGCGGTAAACTGGCGGTGCCGCCGCCGAGCCGGTGCTGAAAGCGCATCAGGCCGCTTAACCCGGCGCGGGAGCCAGTCAAGCGCAACCAACCCCTGGCATCGGTCATATTGGGAAAAAGCGTGGCGATGTTCTGGTCGCGGCCCTCGCCGGCGGCGAGATCAAGGCTTACAGATCCCAAGGTGGCACCGGAGGCGTCATAAGCCTCAACCGAGACATGGACAGCCGCATCGCCGGCATTCACCAGAGCAAGGTGTGTTTCCCAGGTATCGGGTGATTGGGTGAAGTGAGGAACCCACAACGTTTCCTGAGCGATCAGCGACAGGGCCGCAACCCATGAAAAAAAGAGCAACCATCCCAGGGTGTTTTTCATTCCAAACACGGCACACCTCCCATGAACACCGATACGGCGCCACGAGAGAAAACCCTTAGCCCGCATTTCTCACAAGGCTTCGTCGCGAGAAGCTGAAAGCCTTGTGTGAAATGCGGGCTAAATGGAAAAGCGAGAGGAATCGTTCACCAAGCAACCGGTTGGCCGTCCCAAGCGAAAAAGCCGCCGTTGTCTCCATCATCCAGCCCTGACAGCACCTGACACAGGTAGCCGGCGCCCTGCTCGGGGGAAAAGAGTTTTTTCGGTGGGACATTGCCGCGGAAAGGTGCCGAGAGGTCGGTGGCACAGGTACCCGGATGGTAGGCGATACAAATCAGACCGCGGTAGCGACGTCCCAATTCGATGGAGAGGTTGCGGGTGAACATGTTGAGCGCGGCTTTGGTGCCGCGATAGGTGTACCATCCACCGAGCCGGTTATCGCCGATGGAACCGACGCGGGCGCTCAAGGAAACCCACAGGCACCTTGTCCGTTTCGGGAAAAAAGGGTGTAGGTGTTTGGCGAGTAGCAGCGGACCCAAGGCATTCACCTGGAACCCGCGCATGACCCAATCTGGATCAACATCGGCCAGCTTGCGTTCGGGGACCATGCCGTCCTCGGTGTGCAACAGGGCCGCAAAATTAACAACCACGTCGAGTTGGGCACCTTCAGCCTTCAAAACAGCGGCCACCGCGGCAAGGCTTGAATCGTCGGTCAGGTCGGCATTGAGACAGCGCAAACGCTTGCCCGTCGACAGATCGCATCCATCGATACCGGATTCCACGGAACGACCCAAGGCCCAGACACGGGTCACCTCCGACGCGGCCAGGCATTGTTGGACAAAAGCCCGACCCAAACCACGCGCGGAACCCATCACCAGCACGTCAATCGGCTTTGTAAATCCCAAAAAGGCCACATCACCCTCGCTTCGTAAAGAAATGGCACAGGCTTTATTGTGCCGGCGATTGTGACCTGTCCCACATTTTGTCCGGTCACAAACTTTGCTATTTTTCTAAAACCGCCGTGCTTACCTTTTAAAACACGAGCGTTCTCACCGACTTAGCCGCTTGATGCCGGCAGAATACGCACAGGAGAAAAGAGCGGATTGCTTTTGTAAAGATTTATTCATTTTACTTTTTACATAACCTTGACATATATTTTACACCCCGGCCACGGTGTCGGTCCCAGTGTCGCTTCGTTTACCGGACCGACCAATGTGCCTCATTGGTTCTCAATCCATCCATCCGTCCCGTAGGTCTGCAAGACCACGTGGACCCTTGTTTCCATTCACTAAATCACCGCGGGTTCGTGAAAGACACGAACGGTTCGTGGAAGACACGAACGGTTCGTGAAAGACACGAACGGGTCGGTTTTACCCCAAGGCGCACCTCGTGCGACAGCGGGTTCTCTGCCAAACCATCACATCAGTTAGGGGTGATCACCATGCCTCAATCAGCTTGCACAACACCGGCATTCAGTGCACAACAACAAGGGATTTTTGATCTGTTCGCGGAATACATCACCGCGGCGGTCGAAAACAAAGTCCCCAAGCGCTACCAACCCGACGCCAGAGGGTTGTACCGCAACATGGCAACCTTAATTCGCCAGTCCTTGTCCTATTTCCAACCGGAAGATGCGCAGACCTTGTTCCAACTCTTGAAGAACAACCAGTCCAAGGGCGCGCAACTGCTTTGTGACCTACTGGAAAATCCCAAACCGGAACTTTTCCTAACCCACCTGACCCATTTACACCAGGAACGCATGTACCGCGAAGCGGCGGCCCGCAAACGACGCGGCGAGCAAATCGCCCGCGCTTACCGCGAGACCGCCTGTCAAGCCGCGGGTTTGGTCTCGGGTTCGGCGATCCAAACCCAATCCGGCCTGATCGTGCTCATCGATTTTTTGGAAAAATGGGTCAGCCCCTTGGAAATCCCCAGCTTGGCCAACGTAGCCTACACGCCGTTTTGGCGCAACGAGGCCAACCGCAACCTGTTGCGGGTTGAGCTGAACCAGCACATGATGTACGCGGTTTTGCTCATTTTGCAGGAGCTGCAATCGTCCTTGCGCCCGATCCAATTCAAAGTGCCCCGCGCTGTCGCGGACGAAATTCGTCCATTGGTTGTCGCGACCCTCAACACCGTGTTTGAAACGGTCATGCCCAAAATCGATCAGGGCAGGTTCCGCTACAAAAGTAACGCGTTCGGCAATCGTGGCGACCGCGTGACGGACCGCTCCTTGTTCATCGGCAAGCCACGCGGCGACAGCGGCGTGTTCCGTATCATCAACACGGTGGACACCAACCAGCTGTGCGCTTTTACGGTAGGCGCCAGGGGATAGGATCCACGGCAAACAAGCCGCGAATCAGCCCACAAACACGCGAAAGGAGAAGTGGTTTGCCACTTCTCCTTTTTGCATATATCTTGCGCTAAAGCTCGGTTCTCAATGGAAGCAACGACATCACCGACGGCAGGCACAAAGACCAACTAAAGGCGCAGCTTCATCCGCGGTAGGAAACCCTCCAAGAGGGTAACCCCGACCGAGCCGCATCCTCCTATCCGATCATCCTAAGCAATAACCGGACCCCGAGCCATGCTCAAACCCACCTTAGTTCCGTGAACGCTTGAAGGTGCGGAACTCTTCCAGAATCTTTTCCTTGAATTCCTTGGAGATGGCGATGGATTTTTCCTCGGAGTCGACCAAGCGCGGGGTAATGGTCACGATCAACTCCCGCTTGGAGGAAGAGTTACTGCGATCCGTGAACAGGTGACGCAGCAACGGGATACGCTCCACAAAAGGGACAGTATCGCGGCTCCATTGCTCCTGGTCGAAGATCAAACCACCCATCACCACGGTTTGACCGTCGCGAACGATCATTTCGGTTTCCAAGGTGTTGTTGCTGATGGGGACCGCCTGCGCCGAACTGCTCTGGGAACCGGCTTCCGAAAGATCCAGCGAGATGTTCATGCGAATCACGCCGTTGGCGTTGATGTGCGGCGTAAACGACAAGGAAACACCGGTCTGACGGTACTGAATGGTCGAACTGGAAGCCGGTGTCACACTCGAGCCGTCGGTAATTTGGTTGATGTTGGTGGTGGTGGTCGCAATGGGAACATCGGTACCAACCGAAATACTGGCCGCTTTGTTATCAATCGCCATAATGTGCGGTTGCTGCAACACGTTGACGTAACCACGCGTTTTGGCCGCGGAAATGTTGGCCTGAATTTGGTTCGTCGCGGCGGTGTAGGAATAGGCCACACCCAATGCCGGCGAATCGCCTTCTCCACCAAAAACACCGGAAACGCTGTTGGGATTGCTGGGCGGGTTGGCGGTGGCGGTGTTGTTGGCACCCCAAGCGATCCCAATCGATTGGGCATCGTTGTAGTTCACGCTCAGTACCGCAACTTCTAAAAAGACCTGACGCGGCAGGATATCGAGCTTTTTCAAAACCTTGCGAACACGCGCATATTCACGCGGCGTTGTTTGGAAAATCAGGGCGTTGTTTTCAATGTCCACGATCATGATCGGGCCTTCGCCTGGCTGCACCTGGTTTTGCCCGCCGCGACCGTTGAGCGCGGGGTTTTGGTTGTTCTGGTTATTGCCGCGGTTGTTCTGGTTGCCGCGGTTATTTTGGTTGTTGCGGTTGTTGGTTTGTGGATTCCGGCTGCTCGGATCGCCGTTGGGGTTGGTGGTGCGGCGCCGTGAAATAGGGTTGTTGCCGCCAAATCCGCCCTGGTTACTGCCACCGTAAGAGGTTTGGAAACCAAACAACTGGGTCAGCGAGTTGGAAATGCTGTCGGCGGTGGTGTATTCGACGTGATAAATGAAGATGGTTTCTTCTTCGTATTGGGCTTCTTGGTCGAATTTCTTGATCCAGTAATCGAGCTCTTTAAAAATTTCCTGCGCATCGGCAACAACCAAAATGCCGTTCAGCGTTTCGATGGGAATCATTCTCAAACGTTCTGATTCCTGGTCGTAGCCGTAAACCGACAAGATTTCCACCAACTTGTCGCTGGTCTCCACCGCATCAACATGGGCCAACTCGTAAAAACTCAAGCGTTTGTTGGCAAGAACGTCCACGTCAAAAGTGGGCAGCAGTTCCATGATCTTGGCGACGTGCTGGTATTTGTCGATCAAAATCAGCAAGTTGTTGCGTGATTCTTCGAGAATCCGGCCGGAAGGACTCATAAAGTCTTTGGCGATGTTGGCCATGTCGCCGGGTTTCACAAACTTCAAGGGCACAATCTGGATCGCCAGTTCTTCGCTACGCAGGTTGGGGTTCGGCTTCGAACCGTAAAGGATTTCAAGACCTGGGTTTACGTCTGGCGAGGCAATCGGCACGATGAACAAAAAGTTATCGCGTTTGACCATGGTCAGGTCGTGTAGTTTGAGCAGCAGGTCCAGCAGTTCAGAGATGGTGACCTTGGTGTCCCCTTCCACCATGCTAATGGTGATGGTCTGGTCCTTGACGCTGGGATCGATAATGTAGTTGATTTTCAACTCTTTACACAAAATATCGATCACGTCGTACAACTGAGCTTCTTCCAGCTTGAGCGCGGGCGCTTCCTTGTCGGCGGGAAAAAGCTCCGGGTTGGGGTGTTCCTCCGTGCCGGTTTTGTTGAAATTCGAGGTCCCATCGTCCGGTTCGATGTTGTCAACCAACACCTCAACCGCGGTTTCACCTTTGTTCTCTTCCTCCGGCTCATCCACCGGTTCCTTGTTCACATCATTTTCAAGCCGTGTCTCAAAACGACTCTGGCTAAAAGCTTTATCAATCAAATCTTCGCGTTTGGTACAGGCTGAAGCAACCAGCAACAGTACGGCAACCGTGGCCCAAATCAGCGTGCGTGTGGCGAACAAGTTCTTTTTGTGCATGGGAAAGAATACCTCTTTAAACTGGGGGGACCTGAATACGTGAGCGAAAAAGACGCTCGGAAACGAAGAACCGGCGGCGGCTGTCCCAAATGTCCCGCGGCCAAACGGCCGGGACAAACATGAGACGGATCGCGGCAAGCTAGGGTCTGAATTTTCTTGGCGGTTTTTGTTTGGGATTGCTCGACTCCGTCAGCGGACGTGCCCGAGGCTTGAACTTGACCGGTTCCGGACCGACTTTCGCGGGCGTCGGCCCGCGATCCGCGGAGCCGGCGTCAACCGGCGGACGCCGTTCGGGCAAAGGCTTGGGACCCCGTTTCTCTTCGTCATCGGGCTCGGCCTCGCTGCCGTCGTCGTCCCGATCCGCTTGCAAAGGCGGCGGCGAAGGTTCCCGTTTGGGTCCACCATCTTCTTTCACCCCGTCCGCTTTGACCGAACCCGGCTCCGTGGGTTTGCCGTCCTCGTCGGGTTTGCGTACCACGGTTTGGCGGTAGTCCGCCTCCTTCCCCTCGGGGTCCTCAATAAACAAGGTACTGATCAGAACGTTGCCGTTGAGCACTTTTTTCTTGGGGCGGTTGGTTTTGCGACGGTTGTTGCGCAAGCGGCTGTGGCGGCTGGTCACATTTACCTGATGGAGCACCAAATAATAGGGCTCGTCTTCCATGCTGTCCATCAGGTTGACCAACTCGCGCAGATCAGAGTTAAAAGCAAAGTAGGTGCGCAATTCCTTCAACGCTGATTCCTCGCCGACTTCTTCGAAGCGGCGACCGCTAATTGAGGTCAGTTCAACCCCGGCGTCGAGCGCTTTTTGGTTCAGGGTCGAACTGATGATTTCAGAAGCAACCCCGCGATTCGGCAACCTCATGATCTTTTCTCGAGCGCGCTTGAGCTGTCCATCCAAGGCCTCCGCATCGTTGAGGTACTTTTCGGGTGACTGCCCTTCAAGCTCCTGGAGGTAGGTGGTGATCTGGGTACTGGTCGATTCGATGTTGGCTTCAAGGTCCAGCTTGTTTTGCACGTACATTTCATGGGCTTCCAGGAAACCCCACAATCCGATCACACCCAACATCATTCTCAGGACGAATTTCTCTCGTCGGTTAAACTTTTTCAAGGTCTGTTCCTCCGATGGTTGGGCTGAAAGGAAAACAAGCGGAAATGCAGGAAACCGGGAAGCTTCCCGGTCAAAAAAACAAGGGGCGAAGCCGAACCACACACGTTATCACCGAGGCGCGGTCGACTCAAGCTGGAAAGCAGCGGATGTGGCATCACTCCGGCAAACTTTCGAGCTTGATTTTGGCGTCGATGTTGAACTTCTTTTTGCCGTCACCACGGCGGCCGGTGGTAATCGCGTTCGGCGCCTTGATGTCGACCAAAAAAGGAACGTTGCGCAAAATACGCTGAACCTGGAACGGATCCCCGGATTCACCGCGAATTTTGAGCTCGTTGCCGTTCTGCAGCCGCAGGTTGGTGAGGTAGGTATCGTCCGGCAGTTCGTTGGCCAAAACGTACAACAACTTGCTGAACAGGAAGGAGGCCTGGAAACGCTGGAACATTTCCACTTCCTCGCGCTTGGCATCGTATTTCTCACGCGCCATCGCCAACTCGTTCATGCGCGCCATCACTTCAATCCGCTGCTCTTCCAGTTGGTTGTAGCGTCCACGCAACGCCATGTAATCCTTGATTTCAAACCCAAGCATGAGCACCAAAACCACGGCAATCACCACCGACCCAACCAAAACCGGGAGTTGTTTGTGACGCCGGCGTTGGTTGTCGGGCAGCATGTTGAGCCCCAGCGCCGGCTTTTCAAGGACGGCGCTCACCGCGGCACCAAAAGCAGGCGCGGCGGTGGGCGGAAGGATTTCCTCCGTCCCGTCACGGAACGCATGCTCGGGGAAAGCCAGGTTCTCTTTGAGGTACCGTTCCACGGCCGCCGGCGGACGGCCCAGCCAGGTGTAGGTCTCAACCGCATCCGGTTCGAGACGGGCCCGCGAGAAACCGAGCTCCAATTCGGAAACAAGCATGTTGAAGTTGGGCTGTTCCTCGGTCAGGTCGGGGTATTTAATAAAGGTACTGCTGGTCAGGCGGCCGTCACCACAAGAAGCCATCTCCATGCCGTCCTCAAAGAAGTGGAACAACATGTGGGCGCGGTCGGAGATTTGATCGGCGTAGTTGCGAACAAAAGCGTTAAAGACGGCAAAGGTATCGATGGTAACCCCGGCCAAACGCAGGTTCCAACGACGGATATAGCTAAAGGCCTTGCCCAGAACTTCTTTTTTGACGGCCACGATCATGACGCGTAGCTGCTCTCCCCTGGCCACTTCTTGCGGGAAAAAATCCCACAGTTCCAAATCGCCGGGGAAGTAGTTGGCCATTTGGTAGCTGACCACCTCGTCCAAGTTCTCCTTGGCCTCAAGCGGAAAATCGGCCATTTGGATGCGAACCTGATTGCGCGGCAGAACCAGATAAGCATCGGCACGTTTAACATGGAACTTGGCTTGGAAATCCTCGATAAACTCGAGCACATCCTCCTCGGATTTCTCCGCGTAATCTTCCAGCACGTCTTCACCGGTAAGGCTCAAAACGTTGCGTTTGTTTTGAATCGCGGCCAGGCGCAGTTCGCGGTCATTGAAGGCAATGCCCCAACCTTTGCCGCGAAGATTCAGTTCCAATTTCATATTGCCGGCTTGTACCATCTCATTCTGCCTTTGTTTTATTCAACATCCGCATCAACTTGCGGGGTTTCGTCGACGTGCTTTAAGGAAAAATCCTTGTGAGAGAGGTTGGTGAACAACCGTTCGCCCCCGGAGAAACGAACCTCGTCCTCGACGGTGTAACGCGCAACCGAATCATTAACATAACCGGTCGCCCGAATTTTAAATTGGTTACCTTGGTAAACCGTGAAAAATTGCATCAACTTGTCATTTATCTCGCCATTGAACAATTCCCCGGCCTCGATCACGGTTTCAAAACGTTCGATTTCGCGGGCCACCTTGACCTGGTTGGCTTCCTCGCGGGTGATCCCGAGAAAGGCCATCAACATGCCGGTCGGGCAGGTGTTGATGTCGAACTTGGTGATGCGCGGTCCCTTGGCGGTCAGTAACTCGCGCAGGCCCGGTTTCTCACCACCCGGTGTCCCGTAGAACAAATCCTCGGTCATCCCGTTGACGAGCAGCAGTTCTTCCACGCTGTGGAATTCACCATTGCGCGGGAAATAGGGCGGGTTCAGGCCCAGATAGTGTTCTTCCTCCACCCCGTTAAGCCGGGGCAGGTCGTCCTCGTCAACCCAATCGAAAATGGAATCGATCAGGATATCGGCCTCAGTTTCGTCCATTTCGTAGTAGGCAAACAACTGAACCCAGAGATCGCGGTTGGCCGAGTTAATCGACATTAAGTGGGTGTGGTTGAGGATTTGCACCACGGCATACCCGTGGTCGAAATCGTAACGGTACTTGGTACGCTGGGGCACTTCCTCGTCAGCACTCATTTTGGAGAGGGCGTAATCGTACTTGGCACGTTCAATGGCGCCGCGTGCCAGCCAGTAGGCGCGGGCACGGTCGCGAAACAACATGGTGCGTTCCACATCGCTGCGCGCCTCGTAGTTCAAACCGAGCACGACCACCGCCATGATCATAATGATCCACAACACGGTGATCAGGATGTTGCCGCGCTGTGCGTCAGAAGGGTGCATTGTTGCCCCCTCGCATCAGATTGTTGGTGTCGTAAATGGGGAGCACCATACGGATGCCCGGCAACTCCTCGGTTGGAATGTCGTCGGTGATGCCCGGCTTTTCGTAGAACAGAATGAACTCGACGGCGGAAGGGTAACGCCCCTCCGATTCGAGATCCCAAGCCTCGGCCCAATCTTCCTCGGTATCTTCTTCCTGAACGCCGCGGTTAAGCGGAAAACGGTAACGCAGGCTAAACGCGCGCAACGGGCCGATCAGGGCCATGGTACTGGTTCCCACGGCTTGCGCGGGACCGGCCGCCTCTTCTCCACTGTTGGGTTTATTGCGATCACGTGCCTCGGCAGAGATGATCGTCGGCTGTTGCGGATCGGCGCCTTCCTCGGTGCCGTTGTACGCGGCAATGCTTTGTTCGCTCTGCGTCAAAAACAAGTTGGTTTCCTCGACGTACAGGTACAGATCGCCTTCCAAAGGCGGCGGATAATCCAGCAGGGTGTTGCCGCTCTCGAACGTCTCAATCAAATTGGCGTCGCCGCGCGGGTCGAGCGTCCGTGAGGAGGGCAACGACATTAAGTCGGCGCCTTCTTCACCCGCGCCCTGAACGACGAAATATCTGACGGCGACTTGACCGGGAAAGTCGGATAAAAATGAAACGGTCGACAAAAAGTTCAGTTCTTGCGGTGTCCCTAAAAAGAAATACGAACCTTCCGGCAGTTGGAAACCGGTGGGCGGCTGCGGCCCGGCAATTTGTGGGTTGGCATTCGGATCGCGGCGCGGTTGGTTGTTGGTGTTGCCGCCGGTACGTCGCGGACCGCGTGAACGGCTGCCGCTGCTGAGCTGCTCGGCCTCGGTGCGCAGGAACAGCGAAGAAGTTTGGCGCTTGATCAGGTCCAACACCATGCGTCGATTGTAGTTCTCGCCAACGCGAAACTGCACGGTTTCCCAGGCAAACATGCTGTTGCGCAACACACCCGCGATCATCAGCACGATGAAGGCGCCGATCAGCACGGTAGCCACCATTTCCAAGAGGGTGAAGCCGAGGCGCCGGGTTTGGAGCGGAGCCGGTAAATCCATCATTGCTCTTCTCCCCACAAGTACCATGTTTCCAAAGTGTAATTCCGATCCGCGGCCCCTTCTTCCCAAGTGGTTGTGGCGACGACCCGCAGCATCACCACCGGATTATCGAACTGAAGCGCCATGTCGACGGGCTGAATGCTGACCCGCCATTTGTAATCCCCGTCTTGGCCGCTCACATCCTGATAGTCTTGCCACTGGTCGGCCTCATTGAGGTCCAAGAAGGTCCAGTGCAAATTGTTTTCGGTAATAAAAACGCCGCGCTCGTAGCGTTGGATTTGGGTGACATTGCTAATCGAGAGGGTTTGGGAACGCAGCAAAACCACCAGGCTGATTCCTAAAATCGCCAGCGCGGCCAGCGCTTCGAGCAGCGTAAAACCAGCGTGTCCGCGCGCCCCGGCACGCACCGTTGAAGAACGGATTTTAGTAGACACTTTCATTGTTTTCCGCCTCGAAGGAAATGAGAAACAGGTTTTCGAATTCTTCAGGGGTAATCGGGCTGACGTCGCCTTTGCCGGTAATCAAGTTCAGTGAACACATCATGATGGTGTTGAAGTTGCTCACATCGATCGGACCTTCTTTGTCCTCGAGTACCGCAAAAACAACGGCGATCCGCGCCATGCCGCGCCCCTCGGAAATAAAAAGCGCGAATTCGTCCTCGTAGGCCAACGCATCGACGGCTTCCTCGTCCCCTTCACTGTCGGCCTGCGCCACGGGGGTCGCCATGCCGCCGGTGGCCTGGCTGTACATGCGGTCGTTGATGCGAATGCCCACCACATAATGACCCTCGGCAAGCGAGGCCTTATGGGTTTTCTGACTACGCGGATCGTAATAGCGCAGCGAGCCGTCGTTGTAGTTGGGCCGGAATACCAGCGGCGCACCGGTCGCACGGGTGTGGTCCCAGGCGTTGCGCAGATAGGCAATCATGCGCGCGCCCTCGTCCTTAACCACCACGCCGTCCCGGTTGCCGAACACCAAAATGGTGGCGGCACCCATCAACACGGCCATCAAAGTGACGACCACGATCATTTCCAACAGCGTAAAGCCTTTGCGATGAATCCTGTGCATGGGAACCCCTCGACCTTTGGTCCCGCATCACACGGGCCAACGGTCGTTTACTCGTCTTCCTTCCAACCTTTAATGTCTGATGCGTCGCCTTCGCCGCCTTCTTTGCCGTCGGCGCCAAGGGACCAAATTTCAAAATCGCGGCCTTCATCACCGGGCGTGCGGTACTGGTAATCGTTGCCCCAGGGATCTTTGAGCGCGCCTTTTTCAAGGTACGGTTTGTAGTTCTGCACGTTGTCGGGTTCAACCGCGAGGTCGCGCAACTCCTCCGGCAGGCGGCTGTGTTGGAAGCGGAACATGGTGACTTGGCTTTCCAAGGTTTTAATGTCGCGCAAGGCGGTGGTGCGCTGGGCACCCGAAACTTGGGTAAAGAATTTGGGGGCGATGACCGCCGCCAAAATACCGATGATGACAACAACGGCCATCATTTCGACGAGTGTAAAGCCGCGGCGGAAACGCGCTGTTTTGGTTTTCATGGAAACCCTCCCTGAAACATGTGTGAATTTAAAAGGTGCTGGTGCTCAAACTGGTGACTGCCATCAACATCGCGGCGACAATGATGCCGACGACCACAAACATCACCAAAATCATAAATGGTTCGAACAAAGCCAACAGGCGTTTGATCGTTTTCTCAATGTCGCCCTGATAAATCTTGGCGATCTTTAGGAACATCTCGCCCAAGGTCCCGGTCTCCTCGCCTACAGTGACGAGCTGCACGGCCATTTTCGGAAAGATCCCGGTTTGCGACATCGGCATGCTCATACCGTCGCCCTTTTTCACGCCTTTGATAATCGGGTCCATCGCTTTGACGAACACGCGGTTGTTGGCAATTTCCTTGGTAATCGACATCGCATCCAACAGGGAAACAGAGCTGTTGAGCAAGATGCCGAGGGTATTCGAGAAGCGGTTGACCTCGATTTGGACAAAAAGGCTGCCGAGAATCGGCATCTTTAATTTAATCTCATCCCATTTGTCCCGTCCCTCGTCGGAACCCTTCCAGCGCGAGAACGCAACCCATGCAATGATCGAGATTGAAAGGATCCAGAATTTGTAGTCGGCGAGAAACGTGGTGCTGTCTACCATGACCTGGGTAATCCAGGGCAAGTCCTGACCTACCTGATCAAAGACGGATTGGAAACGCGGAAGGACGAAAAAAACAAGCACCAAAACGGTGCCCACGCCGGTGAGTCCCAAAATCGAGGGGTAGATCAACGCGGAAATCAGATAGGAGCGCATGTTCTGGCGCGCTTCCAAGTATTCGGTAATGTTGTCGAGCACTTTTTCCAAAACGCCGGCGGCCTCACCGGTGCGCACCATGTTGACGTACAGGCGCTCAAACACGCGCGGGTGTTTGGCCAAACTGTCGGCAAAACTGTTGCCGGCTTTGACATCTTTTAAGACCTGACGGATGACGTCCTTAAGCGGTTCACGGTCGGTGGTGTCGATCAACAAGGTCAGGGCACGGGCCAGCGGCAGGCCGGCGCGCAGCAGGGTTGCGAGCTTGTCGCTAAAGTCCAGCACTTCCTTACCGCTGATGCGGTTGATGGGTAGGATATCTTCGATTTTGATATCGGACAGGTTAAATTCGGTCACCTTTTTTGGTTTGTCGGACACCGACAACGGAAACAAACCTTTGCGCTCCAACATCGCCAGCGCTTGCGGCTTACCGGAGGCCTCAAGAGTACCGGACTCCAGCTTGCCGCCGGGATTGGTTGCTTTGTAGTAAAAGGTGGGCATGGGTCGTCCTTGTGGATGGGATCAGTTACGGGACCGTAAAAACCACGACCATTGTGGTCGAAAAGCGGGGCCGCCTCAAGCGCCGAAATCGCTTCCGGTGCAAGGCGGCCTGGATGATGCTTGACGGCTCGGCGCTAGAGCGATTCTTGGGTGACGCGGAACAGCTCCTCGACCGAGGTTTTCCCGTCCAAAACTTTTCGCCAGCCGTCTTCCCGCAGCAAACGCATGCCCTTCTTACGGGCCAAGGAACGGAGCTGGGCCGTATCCGGTTTCTGCATAATCAAGTGGCGGATCTCATCGTTGATCTGAAACAACTCGTAGATGCCGATCCGACCGGTATACCCGGTGAAGCCGCAATTCTTGCAGCCCTCACCGCGGTAAAAATGGACCGAGGTGGGATCGTCGACAAATTTAATGATGTGCTTGTGGAAACCAACGTCCGGCAGGTAGCCTTTGCGGCACTCTTTACAGACCACACGCACCAGACGCTGGGCCAGAACGCCGAGCAGGGTCGAGGTCAGCAAGTAATCTTCAATGCCCATGTCGAGCAGGCGGTTCACGGCGCCGGGTGCGTCGTTGGTGTGAATGGTGGAAAACACCATGTGACCGGTCAAGCTGGCCTGGATGGCGACCTCGGCGGTTTCGGAGTCGCGAATCTCACCAACCATAATCACGTCGGGGTCTTGGCGCATCATGGTGCGCAGCCCGGAGGCAAAGGTCAGACCGACCTTTTCGTTTACGTGAATCTGGTTGATCCCTTCTAGTTGGTATTCAACCGGGTTCTCAACGGTGAGAATTTTGGTTTCGGAACCGTTGAGCATGTTGAGGCAGGCGTAAAGCGAGGTCGTTTTACCGGAACCGGTCGGTCCGGAGACCAACAAAATGCCGTGGGGCGACCCCGACAGCTCCACAAAGGGTTTTTCCACGTAATCAGGCATGCCCAACATCGACAGCTCGATGAAGGAAATGGATTCCTTATCGAGCAAACGCAGAACCACGGATTCACCGTGCAAGGTGGGAACAGTCGAGACACGAAAGTCAATTTCTTTGCCGAGCACGCGCATTTTGAGACGGCCGTCCTGGGCGATACGTTTTTCGGCGATATCCAATTTGGAAATAATTTTCAGGCGGGAAATCACGGCGGGCGCCAGGCCACGCGGCGGCGATTCGACTTCTTTGAGCACCCCGTCGATGCGGTAGCGAACCTTGAGCGACTTTTCAAAAGGTTCGATGTGGATATCACTGGCCCGGCTTTCAACGGCGCGTGAAATGATCAGGTTCACCAGGCGAATGACCGGCGCCTCACTGGCGAGGTCTTTGAGGTGTTCGACATCGTCGTAGTTTTCGTCCATCTCGTCGGCGTTATCGACGATTTTGTCGAACTCGCTAATGCCTTCCCCGTAGCCACGCTCCAAGGCGTCCTGAATATCAGAACGGGTCGACATCTGAATCTCGAGTTTGCACTCCAGCAACTCGGCCAGGTTGTCGAGTGGGACACGCAGATAGGGGTCTTCAACAACGAGTTTGAGGATCTTGTTCTCTTCATCAAAGTGAAGCGGTAAAAAATTGTTGGCAATAAAAAACTTGACCGAAATGCGGTCGAGAATCTCCGGCAGTTCCTCGGGAAACTGCTCTGGGTCGAGGTAAGTAAAGCCAAGCTGTTCACACAGGATGAGGGTGCAATCGCGTTCGGTCAAAAAACCCATGTCGACGAGGATGCGGCCGATTTTGACACCGGACTCTTCCTGCAAGGCGAGGGCACGTTCTAAATCTTTGGGGGTGATTCGGTTGCGTTCAATGAGGAATTCCCCAAAGCGCTTGCGGCCCAAACGGATTTTGGGGCGTTCCACCACCTGGGGAATCTCTTCAACCGCGGTCTCGGCCGCATTTGGGGGGATTTCTTCTTCGTTACTCAAAACGCCAACCTCATCGAACAAATTTCAGCGTGGGGGAGTGTACCACACCACGAAAAAGTTCGTGACGGACCCACGGCAAAGGGTGTGACGCATCAAGCAGGTAAAGGGTCTAAAAAAAATTCAGTTTGCGCCGAACGCAAGCGAAGATGGGGTTGCGTATCGCGCTGAACCGTGTGGAACGAAATGAAGGCTAGCCGGTAAAGGTGAAGCGGCTGGTGCCGGGTGGTGGGGGCGGCGGGGTGGCGGCCTGGCTGTCATTGGCGATCTTGGCCCAGGCGCCGCGCAATTCACCGACGAGTTTTTCAACATGGGCAAGAATCTTAAGGTCGTTGCGCATGCCGACTTTCATCAGTTCATTGGCGAAGTAGGTGTAAACCCGGTCAAGGTTGCGGGCGACTTCGCCGCCGCGGTTAAAATCGAGACTGCCTTGGAGTTCGTCGACAATCGCCAGTGTTTTATTTAAGAATTTAACTTTTTCTTCAATGTTGTTTTGTTCAATCGCTTCGCGGGTTTTTTTTATGAACCGCAGCATGCCGTCATAACACATGACAACGAGTTGCAAGGGTGAGGTGTTTACGCTGTTGGTGCGGTAAGCGTTCGCCGAATAGTTGGCGGTATATCCACCCCCCTTGGGGTTGTATGCATGCATTCAAGAGCCTCCATGTTCTCTGGTATCAATCGGCCTCCGTGCCTTGAACATCCTATCGGGGGCGCGGAAGCAAATCTTTAACCGAAGCTACCGGGTTTCTGTAAGGTTGTTGATTGAGGAAACTTGACCGAGCCACCGAAGCAACAACCGGGTTGACGGGCTTTGGCACCGGGGTTTCCGTGGACCGACCTTGACAATGCATTTCGTGCCACTGGAACAAAACGGTCCATTTTAGCACGAGCGGGGGTCATTTTTCCAAGCGCGGTCAAAGTTTTTTCGCGAGCCAAATGGTGCGGTACCGCCCGCGCAAGCGCGCTTTTTTCGGTGCCCCAAGCGCTTCAGCGCCGGGGCGAGCGAGATCACCGCGGGCGTCCTTCCCCAAAATTGCAGGCTGGAACCCCGACTCGGCCTGTGATATAGTTCCGACTTTGTTATTCGGCTGCTTGGGTCAAGAACCGAACGGGACACTTTATCCGTAGCATTGGGTTTCGGTTTTTTTCAAAAGCATGATGTTTGTTTCAGGAAAAACGGGTCCAGATTTCAGCCGGGTATGAGGATACATTTGATCGCGGAAGCATACCCTTGTTTAAGTTCGCCATATCCAAGAAGGATCGAGATAGCGGCGCCCGTTTAGGGCGTCTGGAAACCGCTCACGGCGGTGTCGATACGCCTGTTTTTATGGCCGTCGGCACCCAGGGCACCGTAAAAGGCATGACCCCGCGGCAGTTAAGCGACTGCGGCGTGGGCATGGTGCTGGGTAATACCTACCACCTGATGTTGCGCCCCGGCTCCGAACGCATCGCCCAACTGGGCGGTTTGCATCGTTTTATGGCCTGGGACGGTCCCATCTTGACCGACAGCGGCGGCTTCCAGGTTTTCTCCCTGGCCGACCTAACCAAACGCGACGACCGCGGCGTGACCTTCCGTTCCCACATCGACGGTGATTTGATTCGCCTCGACCCGGAACGATCCATGAAGGTGCAGCGCGACCTCGGCTCCGATGTGGTAATGGCGTTTGACGACTGCACCCCCTATCCCGCGGACCACGCCGCCACACGCGCCTCCATGGCACTCACCCATCGTTGGGCCGACCACTCTCTGAATTATTTTCAAGGTGGTCACCAATCGCTGTTCGGCATCGTCCAAGGCGGCATGTACGCCGATCTTCGCGATGCAAGCGTGCGCGAACTTTGTGCGAAACCCTTTGCCGGTTTCGCCGTCGGCGGTTTGAGCGTCGGTGAACCTAAAGAACTGATGTACCCCATCCTGCGCCACACGGCACCCCAACTTCCCGAGGACAAACCCCGCTACTTGATGGGCGTCGGCACACCCGCCGACTTGGTCAACGCGGTTTCGGCCGGCATCGACATGTTCGACTGCGTCATGCCGACCCGCAACGCCCGCAACGGCTACGCGTTCACCAGCGAAGGTCCGGTTTCCATCAAACAAGCGGCGCATAAGGACAGTGACCTGCCCCTTGACCCGAACTGTGATTGTTACACCTGCACCCGATTCACGCGCGCGTATCTCAACCATATTTACCGCGCGGGCGAAATCCTCGCCTCGGTGCTGATGACCCTTCACAACCTCAGCTTCTATCAGAACCTAATGGCGAACATGCGCCGCGCGATTGCCGCGGACCGGTTCCCAGCTTTTAAAGAACAGATTCTTCAAGTTTACGGGGCGCGCGACATTCTCGACTACACCTTGCCGGATAACGCAACCATCGAGGCTCACGCGCGCAACGTGGAGGACCATCCATCATGTGGCTAAACCTGGCATTTTTCTATTTCGAAGGCGGCGGTGCCCCGCCACTCTGGTTCCAGATCGCACCGATTGTCGGCATGATCGCCATTTTTTACTTTTTGATCATGCGTCCCCAGATCAAGCAGCAAAAAGAGCAGCAACGTTATGTGGACAACCTGAAAAAAGGCGACAAAGTCATCACATCCGGTGGGGTGTGGGGCGAAATCGATTCGGTCGATCAACAGGTGGTCATCCTCAAAGTTCACGATAAAACCAAAATCAAAATGACTCGCTCCGCGATTACCGGTCCCCAACCACTCAATGATGAGGGGGCCTCGAAATGATCATCGGTCAAAGGTGGCAGAACCTGAACGCCGGCACGCAGACCGCGGTCGAGACATCGGTCAAGGAGTTAACCCATGAAAACTAGATGGATTGTCATCGCAGTGGCCATTGTCTATAGCGGCTATGTGCTGCTCTCGCACGAAACCGAAGACAGTTGGACATTCTCGACCGACAACATTACCAAAAACATCCAGCTCGGCCTCGACCTCAAGGGCGGGATCTTCATGCAATTGGAAGTGGATGTCGAGGATGCCGTCGACCACTACGTTGAGGAGCAAGCCGGTACCATCAAAGCCAGCTTGGAAGCCGAAAACATGACGGTCGGCAGTTCCGATCCTCAAATTAAAGAACGCCGCGTCGTCTTGGCGAACCTGGGCAGCACCATCAACCAAGAGGTGGTTCCCGAGGTCAAGCGTTTGTACCGCGACCGTTGGGACATCCGCGGTGATGCCAACCAGCTCACCCTGACCTTGCGCGAAGGCGCGATTGACGATGTCAAAAAGGACGCCGTCACCCAAACGGTTTACAAAATTCAAAACCGGATTGACCAGTTGGGCGTTTCCGAGCCCAACATCAACCAAGTGGTCGGCACCAACCGCATCGTTGTCGAACTGGCCGGCACCGACGACCAAGCCCGTGTCCAGAAGCTGGTCAAAGAACCCGGCCAACTGGAATGGCGCATGGTCGCCAAAGGCGCACTCAACTTCGCCCAACGCGCGGAAGAACTGCAGCCCTACCTCAAACCCGGTTACAAAATTCTGCCCATGAAAGAAGGCGAAGGTTTCTACCTGTTGGAACCCGTCATGATGACCGCTTCCAATGTCAGCCGCGTCATGGCGTCTCGCGACGAAACCGGCTTCCCCGCCATCGGCATCAACCTCGACCGCGCGGGCGGCCAAATCATGGATAGCGTGACCGGCCAACCCGACGCGGTAGGCCGTCAGTTGGCGGTTATTTTGGACGGCAAGGTTTTGACCGCGCCCGTCATTCGCCAACGTTTGAGCAACTCGTTCGTGATCAGCGGCAGCTTCTCCGCCGGTGAGGTCGACGACAAAATCCTGCAAATCAAATCCGGCAGCCTGCCCGCCTCGGTTCGCATTTTGGAAGAACGCGTGATCGGTCCCACCTTGGGTCGCGACGCCATCCGTCAGGGTACCACCGCCGCCGTCATCGGTTTCGGCGCCGTCATGGTGTTCATCGTGATTTACTACCGTATCGCCGGCCTGTTCGCCATCTGCGCCTTGTTCATCAACTTGTTGTTGATGCTGGGTATGTTGGCCGGAATCGACGCCATCCTGACCTTGCCCGGTATCGCCGGTTTCATCCTCACCATCGGTATGGCGGTTGACGCCAACGTGCTGATCTTCGAGAAGATACGCGAAGAGCTAAGGCAAGGGACGGCCGTGAAAAACGCGGTCGACATCGGTTACCAGTCCGCCTTTGTCACCATCCTTGACGCCAACATCACGACCTTCATCGCGGCCTTCTGTTTGCTGCTCCTTGGCGAAGGCCCCATCAAAGGTTTTGCGATCATGCTGATGATCGGTATCGTGTGCTCCATCTTCACGGCCGTCTTCTGCTCACGTACCTTCTTCATGACCTACCTGCGCAGCAGTACCACCCATCGCACCCTATCCATCTGGCCGTTGTGGCGTGGCGCCGCCGCGACCTCACCCCAATAATCCACGGAGGAACAACACAATGATGCGCGAAATTCAGTTTATGGAAAAACGCGGCGCTTTTGGGCTGCTCTCCGTCATCCTGTTCATTGCCTCACTCGGCGTGATCTTCACCGTCGGCATTGAAAAAAGCGTCGACTACGAAGGCGGCACCAAACTCACCGTTCAATTTGAAACCGGCGACGTGCAAATCGCCGACCTGCGCGCCCAAATTAGCCAGGTCGATAACAAAGCCTCACTGGCCAGCATGGACCCTGAATTCAACAAAGAGTACAGCGTCAAAATCAAAAACCCCGAAGTCGCCGAAGGGAAAGAAGGCGAAGCCTCACTTGCCCGTCTGCGCGGCTTGGAAAAAGCGTTCGGTTCATTTTTCGACGCCGAAGCCAAGCGCATTGCGCTGCTGCAAGGCCTCGGTCAACAAACCATCGCCGAGGGTTTGGTCGCCCAAAACCCCTTCCTGGTCGAAGGGACCGATGCTGAAAAGCAATCGACCTACGGCACCCTCGCGGGTCAAATCGTCAGCGCGCTGGACGGCGAAGTGGCCGACATCGAAGCCCTGGCCGCCGCGGTTGAAACCGACGCCGACAAGCAACTCAAACTGAGCCAAACCTTGCTGCTGCTCACCCCCGCGCTGAACCGCACCACCGAGGACCTCCTCGCCGTGTTGCTGCGCGAGAAAAATCCTTTGAACCGCGCCTCCACGGAACATTACGAGGACGTTGCCCGTGACATCATCGCCTACCGCGAAAGCAAAGACGACTTCGTCAAAGATTTCGCGACCATGACCGAGGCGATCACCTTGCGGGCCAACGAAGACAAGGCAGGCTTGCAACAGTTCTTCGAAAAGAACTTCATGCTGGGCAGCTTCCGCATCGTTTCGAACGAAACCTTCTCACCCTCAATTGCCTCTGAGCAGTTGACCGAGGCGGCCGAGGCAATCATCCTGGCTTTGATCGGCATCCTGATCTACATCGCGTTCCGGTTCCGCCTGGGTTACGCGGTCGCATCCGTCGTGGCCCTGGTTCACGACGTCGTCATCGCCCTGGGCGTGTTCGCCATTGCCGGCCAAGTGCTTGGCTCCGAACTGTCCAACCCCGTTGTTGCCGCGTTTTTGACCATCGTTGGTTACTCACTGAACGACACCATCGTTGTGTTTGACCGCATTCGCGAAAACCTGAATGCGGCCAAGGGCGGTCAGGTCGTCGACCACATGAACCGCTCCATCAACCAAACCCTGAGCCGTACCATCGTGACCTCCTTGACGACCTTCTTCGTTGTCGGTGTCATCTACTGGTTCTCCAACAACGCCACGCTCGAAGATTTCGCCTTGCCCCTTTTGATCGGCATCGTGATCGGTACCTACTCTTCGATTTTTGTGGCCAGCCCCACCCTGCTGTTGTGGCACGCTTCACGCCCCATCGACAGCTAACACGGGTTCGCCAACCCGCTCATTCGTGAGCAACATTTTCTAAAAAAGGACGCTTACAAGCAGGTTTTGTAAGCGTCCTTTTTTTATGCACACACGGCAAACAGGACGCTTTTGAACACCCCTCGCTGAATCTTTTCACGACTTTTTTATTTGTCGGCTCCCATTCCCTTACAAAACCTGTACAATGCTGCAAAACCTTCTCGCGTTTTTCCTGGTCAACGGTTCAACGCGCAAAACAGCCCTCATGCTCCACGGTCACGGACCAACACCGAGCCCAATCACGTGGGCGCCCTGGTTTCGGCGGACATATGACCTTAAAAGAACAACTATCGGCAATCAAGGAGTGGGCGGGTCTGTCCAAGACCAAAAACCGCACCGTTGACGATGTGGTACGCGTCTTCCTAGAGAATCACCCCGACGCCGACGCCGATTATTTGCGCCGCGCCCACGCGTTCGCCCACCAAGCACACGAGGGCCAGACCCGTAAATCCGGCGAACCCTACATCATCCATCCGGTTGCCGTGGCCTATATTCTGGCCGAGCGCAAACTGGACTTGGAAACGGTAGCGGCCGGGTTCCTCCACGACGTGGTCGAAGATTGTGAGGTCGAAGTCAGTCAGTTGGAAAAACACTTTGGCAAAGGGCTGGCACGGATTGTCGACGGCGTCACCAAAATCGGTAAGGTCAAGTTCCAAAACAAAGATCAAGCCCAAGCGGAAAACTACCGCAAGATGATCCTCGCCATGTCCGAGGATATTCGTGTTTTGGTCGTCAAACTCGCGGACCGCTGCCACAACATGTCGACCCTGGGCCATTTGGGCGAAGAAAAACGCCGCCGCATCAGCCAGGAGACCTTGGATATTTACACCCCGCTGGCGCACCGCATCGGTATGAGCAACCTCAAACTGGAGCTGGAACGGCTCTCATTCCTGCACATGGAACCCGACGCTTACGCCGAATTGGACAAACAGCTTACCGATCGCGAACGCAGCAACAAAGGCGTGCTCGAAAGCATCGCACACGAAATGGAAGGGTTGATGGAAGAATTTGATGTGCAAGGCGACGTCTCCTCACGCATCAAAAGCCACTATTCGATCTACCGCAAAATGCGCCGCAAAAAATGTACGCTCGACGGCCTTTACGATTATTATGCGTTCCGCATCCTCACCCACTCGGTTGGCGACTGTTACAAAATGTTCGGCCTGCTCCACTCCAAGTGGCGCCACATCCCGGGCCGGATTAAGGATTTTATCGCCACGCCCAAATCCAACCTGTACCAATCCATCCACACCACTTTGCTTTCCGAGCGCGGCCAGCCGTTCGAAGTCCAGGTTCGTACCCACACCATGCACCGCATCGCCGAAGAAGGGGTTGCGGCCCACTGGACGTACAAAAACGGTCGCTTGCTTTCCGTCGGTAAAAACGAGTTTGTAAGCTGGTTGCGCCGCGTCGCCGACGAACAAAAAGAGGTACAGGACAGCGACGAGTTCTTAGAAACCATCAAGGGCCAACTCCAGACGGACGAAATTTTGGTATTCACACCCAACAGTGAAATCAAAACCCTGCCCAAGGGTGCAACCCCGCTGGATTTCGCGTACCACATCCATACCGAGGTCGGCCACCAGGCGGTGGCGGCCAAGGTCGACGGCAAAATGGTGCCCTTGCGCAGCGAGCTCCAAAGCGGTTCCATCGTGGAGATCATCACCAGCGCGGGGCAAACGCCCAGCGAGGAATGGCTTCAGTACGTCCGTTCTTCCTCCGCCCGGTCCAAAATCCGCGCCTGGCTGCGCGCCCGAGCGCGGGAGAAAGCGGTGGAGATGGGCCGCAACCTGTTTGAACGGGAACTCAAACGCTGCAAGGTTCCCCTCAAAAAAATATCCAACAACGTGATCCAGGGCCGGCTCAAGACGCTGGGCTACAAAAAAATCGATGACTTCTACAGCGCCATCGGTTTCGGCAACATTACCCCCAACAAGGCCGTCAAACCCTTCCTTCCCGAAGATCAAACGGAAACCGGTCCCTCCGCCGACCAAGTTCGTGAAAGCCGCTTGCAGCGAGCTTTCCAGCGCATATCCCGCAAATCGCGCAACATGGTGTTGGTCAAAGGCACGCCCGAGGTGCTGGTCAACCTTTCCAAATGCTGCAACCCCATTCTGGGCGACCCCATCGTCGGACACATCACCCAAGGCCGCGGGGTCATGGTTCACAAAAAGGGCTGCAAAACCCTTCAAAGCCAAAACGTGCCACCGGAGCGAAAGATCCCGGTAGAATGGGCGGGCCCCTCGGATAATCAGGTCTTCGAGGTCGCCATTCGGGTATACACCGAGGATCGTCCCGGCATGATCGCGGACGTGACGGCCGCCATTTCCGACGCAAAGACCAATGTATCCAACATGAAAGCCAATACCGACACCGAAAAAAGCATGGGTGTGTTCGAGTTCGTGCTCCAGGTTAACGCCCTGACCCACTTCGACAAGGTGATCGGTAACTTAAAAAAGGTTCGCGGCTTCCTGGGATACGACCGCATTCGTTAAGAAACTCACCGGCAAACCACGGCCGCCCTCGCCCAAAGCAAGCGAATCGTCCCGTGTTGGGCGCGCACCACGGCAAAGTTTCAGGCCGTCTGCCGGCGGCCTAATTTTCCTGGCTTAGCATCGCTTTTGGGGGTGGCGATTGAAACTCGGGACCGCGCTCATCTAAGGGGAAACGGATTTCGAAAACGGCGCCTTTGCCCGGCCCCTCGCTGGATACTTCCAGCGTACCGCCCATTTCCGTCATGAAATTGGCGCAGGTGTGCAAACCAAAACCGTGTCCGGTCGGTTTGGTGGTGAACCCGTGATTGAAAATCTTGTCTTTGTTTTCCTGACTGATGCCGACCCCGTTGTCTTTGACCATCACAATCACCTCGTTGTTCTCCACACCGCGCATGATTAACTCGAGGATTTGCTCCTTATTTTTGCCGTCGTTTTCCTGCATCGCCTCTTTGGCGTTTTTGATCAGGTTGGTCAACACGTGGACCAACTTGACCTTGGCAACACTGCCCTTGGGATCGGAGGTGTAGTTTTTGACAATTTTCACGCCTTGCTTCTGAAGCGAAGCCAAGTTGAGCTTGAGGGAGTCCTCAATGAGGTCAATCACCGAGACATCCTCGGTGTAAAGGCTCGCCTTGGCATAATTCTGCTGGGTACTGATGACGTCACGCATCATGTTGACCTTATTGATCAACGCGGTTACCTCATCGGTGAGGGTCGTCTGTTCTTCGTTAATCGCTTCACCCAAACTGAGGTAATAACCCGGAATAAGCTTGCCCTTGGGATGAGACGTAAAGAAGGTTCCCAAATCGCCGCTGTGGTTGCGAATCATGTCGTTGGCTTTCAGAAAACCCTTTACTTTAGAGTTCTTTAGGGTAAGCGCCATTTCCTCGGTAGAAATGTTAACGCTGTTGAGGATGTTGCCGATGTTGTGCAGCACACCCGTGGCGATTTCAGCCATACCGCTGCTATGGGCGGTCTCCAGCAACCGCTGCTGGGCCTTGCGCAACATTTCCTCGGTTTTCTTTCGTTCGGTAATGTCGCGGTAAACCTTGTGCAGCACCGGTCGGTCGTCCAACTCAAAACCGGTCACAACAATTTCACTGGGGAACTCACTGTTATCAAGCCGCTTGCAGGTCCATTCAAAAAGTTGAGAGCCCTCTTCCAAAACCATTTTGTATTTGTCGCGAATCAGTTCCGCGGAAAGCGCGCCCTCCGGCTGCTGTTTGGGCGACAAATCATCCGGGCTCATCGCCAGCAGTACGTTTTTGTCTTCACAACCCATCAAACGAAGCATGGCGGGATTGCAGTCAAATAACTCGTTTTCATCGCCCAACAGAATGGCGTCGGCCGATTCCTCGAACAGAATGCGGAACTTGCGCTCACTGGCCACCAATTCCTTGGTACGCTGTTGCACCTTCTCTTCCAAGGTTTTGTTGAGTTCGGCCAGCTCGTCGTAACTGCGTTTAAGGTCAGTGGTCATCTTGTTAAACGAGGAAGCAAGCACCTCAATTTCGTCGCCGCTGTTGAGATCGACACGCACGTTGTAATCACCCGAGGCAATGCTGTCGGCGGCCCCGGTCAACTGGGCCAACGGGCTGGTAATGGTGGCGGCTTGCCGACGGGTCGCGTAGAAACCGCCGATCAAAGCCAAGATGGAAACCAACAACAGAAACATGAGATTGCGCAGTAGGTCGGCTTGATATTCCGATTTGGCCTCGGCCAAGTCCCGCTCCATTTGGGCTGTTGAAAAGCCGTAAACCAGCGAACCTACATGGGCGTCAACCGATGGGTCAACGATTTCCTGAGAATCGTCAATATCCACGCCGAGCGCGGATGAGGAAGCGTAAATCGGCGTGGCATACTGGATCACGAGGTGGTCACCGAGCTGGACCTCGCGTTGGGTTATCCCCTTGAGCGACAACGCCCAATCGGTGGTTTCTTCAATTTGTTGCAATTTGCCGGGCGGCAAGCCGGTCGGCACCCCGTCGGGTGTTTCCGGGGTCACCCAGGCCACCGTCTGACGATCATTGCGAAAGTAGGCCGCCATGATCAGGGATTGCTGATCGGCAACCACGGCCTCCCCGTTTTCATTTTCAAAACGGCCGCGCACGTTTTCGATCAAAATCTCGCGCAAGGTGGTCCACGAATTATCTTCTGCGTAGGTGCGCAAGGCTTTTTGTTTGTCGGAAATCAGCAGCCGCGAGGTGGAGTCCAAGTTGCGCCGGAAACTGGTTGTGGTTTTTTCAATTTGACGGTTGTAAGCACCGTAGTTTTGAAGCGCGTAAAAAATCAAAACGGCGATAAAAACCAGCAACATCACGATCATGTTGCGGACAATCATCTTCTGCTTCAGGCTTTTGCCGTTCGGTGGAATCGTTTTGACAGCGTTCATGGCACAACCAGCATCGTGTGAAGATCAGCTCAGCCCTCGCGCTTTCCGCGAGAATGGAGCGAAACGCAACCTTCGGTTACGTTGGGAGGGGGATGGCACTAAGTATAAGACAAAAATGGGAAAAGCGGTGGGTGGAGAAAGCACGAGACCGAGAACATGCCTCAATCAGCGCAAAACATCAACCTCGTTTAACTTATCGGGCTGGATATCCAAATACTTCCTGGCAAATTTACGATCAAGGTGTTTCCGCACTGAATGCGGATCAGTAGCACCCTTCGAAAAAAGGGCAAAGTCGTTTTCCTTAATTTCAATGGCCAAGTTCCCCACCGTCTGACCCAAACCATAGTGATCGGGCAAAACGCCGAAATTACCGAAATGTGGGATGTCCATCAAGGTTTCGACCCCGACCAAAATCGGCTTGCGAAAACGCTTTAAACGCGGCAACCACACATTGCGCACATCGCGTTCATTTAAAAGCTTGTTGTCGTTCAACACCAACAACACATCCACATTTTCGGTAGCTACCAGATACTTAAGCCCGTTGCGGATCTCTTTAGAAAAAATTTTACTCATGGCTTCGCCGCCCCCCTTTTGGAAGGAGACCTCGACCTTGTAACCAACCAACTCAATCCCTTCACGCGCGCAGAGGATTTTTTGGTCGTTAAAGTAATTGGCATGCTCGGCGCGGTACAAAACGCCGACCCGCTCAACGGGATTATCGATTAAGGCACGCAGGTGGGTCAGCGACAAAATCGGCGGGACCTCGTAACGCACCCCAACCACATTCTCCATCCCCAGAATGGATTGATCCACAAACAGCGCCATGGTCACAATCGCCGGCGGAAACTTAAGCCGGCCGCGGTGGCGATCTTGGAAAAACCGGTAGTAGCTAATCGTCACGTTGTCCATCAACACCATCAGATCCGGTTGAACCTCAAGGATGTGTCGCTCAAAATCGCGGTAGGGCGTTTCCCGGTGAACCGTGCGCTGGACGATGTCAAATTCATCCTCGAGTTCGTCGTTTAGCGCGGTAAGCACCTGATCGTAACCCAAGCTGTCCGGGCCCAAAACCAAAAGACGGTTTTTGGCGGCGTGGAGCGTGGCGCCCTGAAACAAAAACACCAGCAACCACAGACGCGGGTCAAATAAGGCGTGCAATATGGGGGCTATGGCGTTTGCCATTGGTCCACCCCCAACAAGTTAATCACGCCTTTTTCCATTTTCCCGAATGCCTCGCGCAGGGCTTTCTGATCCTCCTCCTTCGCCTCGGGACCGACGTATAAAATGGGGAGGCGGTAAGAAACATCCGGTAAAGGCGTAATCACCAAGTTCAATTTGGAACGCTGTTTGTAATAATCTAGCCGGCTTTCAGGAACGAGAATCGCGTCGACATCCTCAAACTGTAACAGCGACAGGAGGTCTTCCAGCTTGGTCACCGTTTTGATCGATATCTTGCCTACTTTAAATTTGTCGGCAAGAAAATGACCCATCTGACGGCGGCCCATCAGACTGACCACCCCGATGGCGGTTTGATCGATTGAGGTCACCTCAATCTGCCGGTCGACCGACATCAGCATCAAAGGTTCTACCCGTTTTTCCGCCCGAATCCCCGTGACCAAAGGTTTGTACGATAAATTTTCACTTTGGGACAAATACTCGACCACCATCGGGTAGGTCAAGACGGCGTCGGGTTTGTTTTGGAGAACCTGAACTTCAAATTCGCGGAAACGCCCAAAAAAAACGATATCGACCTCGGGCGCCTCGCGGTTCATCAAGCTCTGCAGGGCGTGGGGGCGCAAATTGGACGGTAAAAAGGCGTAAACCGTGGGTTTCTCTTGAGACCAGCACGGCAGTAGCAGCCCCTCAAAGAGGAGAAACCACAAAAGTATGCGTTTCATGCCTTGCCATTTCATAGAGGACCCATCGATGTTTCTTCCAGGTTCGATTGGTTTAAGAGCATTCTAAAGGATAAAAGGGGTTTATTGGGAAGGAGTTCTGAAATACTTCGATGACCAACCAAGCGGATGGAAGCAATTCAAAGCCATCCTCGCCAAGACCCCTCATCAAAAGTTTTCCCCGACAATGTAATCAACTTCCAATTCCGCGCCGTTTCGCAGCAGCAGACTGTAGCCGACATTGCGGTAATTAAGGATTTTTTCCACGCTAATGGGTGCGCGAAAGCGGTTTTCCGGAATCTGCCATTGCTGCCGGCGTACTTCCCAAACTAAATCGGCGGCTTGCACCCCCAACTCAAGGTGATCCGGGACCACGGCAAAATGTCCCAAGGCCACCGAGTCGCGCAAGAGCTGATCGACGCCGACCACCACCGGACCCTGAAATCTTTTAAGCACCGGCCGCCAGGCCTTTCGAATGAGCCGGGGTGTCAAAAGTTCGCTGTCGTTGAGGACCCACAAGGTATCAACCGCCTCGGTTTCGGTGAGGTGTCGCAAACCTCGGCGCAGGTCCTTCGGGGCGATTTTTTCCTTGGTCGGTATTTCGAATCCCACCAGCTCAATTTTTTCGCGGCGCACTTGGGATTGTTGGTCCTCGAAAAAGGGGCGCAGGTTTCGCCGGTACAACACACCCACCCGACGCACGGGTAATTGCGTCATCGACCGCAAATTTGTCAGTATGGTGAGCCCTTGAATTTCGTAATGAATGCCCGCCCCGTGGCGGATGGTTCGCATTTCGCGATCCACGAACACCGCCATTAGGCCGATGACGGGACGAAGTTGCATAGAGGCCGGCCCGATTTTAAGTAGTTTCTTGTAGGACTTGAGGGTGTGATTTCCCAGCAACACAATGAGCTTGGGATCGTACACCTCGATCATCCACCCCATGCGTTCAATCGCCGAATACTGATCGAAAGAAACCACCTCGATGCGGCAATCTTCACCCAGTTCGTTGACCAACCCTTTGACGACCAACTGGAAGTGTGGAATTTCAGGCGTCAACACCAAGATATCGGTGTTGGCCTGCAACCAGGTACCAACCAAAAGCCCCACCCCGGAAACCATACGGAGCAGGACGACAGTGGTTCGGTGCATGAAAGAGAGACACTTCATAGGGTTTCTCACGAAAAGCTCAGGACAGGATGACCCCGAAAACGGGTGGTTAACAGCAGGCCGCACCGGAACCGGAACAACCGTTGGGCGGCATCGCGATCACCAAACGGGAACCGGGAAAACGCGTGCAGCCGGGGAATGCGAGGGAGCACAAAGGCACCGGCGCATTAGGCCGTGTTCAATACAACGCGCTTGCGAAGCTCAGAATCAACGACAATTTTTTAGGTAACACACCTCGGATAACAACATGCTTCCACCTGAGAAACGCAAAAGCTCGCGGCGATTTTCGCTAATCCTCCGGGGCACAACGGTTTTCAACCATGCGCACCGCATCCAACGGGCTCGGTCCCGCGCGACCCGGTGCGCTTTTTTCAAACCATTTCGATTCAGATTTTTAGCCAAAAGCCCTCGCTTCAGCGCCATTTGGGTTTTAAACCACTCGCAAGCAGGGCAACCATGCACAATGGGAAAGACAGCACCTTCAAGGCGTCACATAAAATCCAAGAGTCATGCCCGAAAACCTTGCAAACGAGAAGGTTAAACAACGAAACAGCAGTCACAAAGTTCCTCGCCCCTGCGTCAGAGGCAAAAAGGTTTTCTTTCAGTTATTTCACGTACAAACATCATCTCTAACGGTGTTTTTCGTGAAATTGCGAACTTTTACTTTATATCGGCACAAAGCAAAGATAACTAAAAATATATTCGCCATTGGCGATCCCAAAAGCATTGCTCCGCGACCTTCGTAACCCCGCTCCGACGAAATCGCCCCGCACCTCACATAATTTCGGGGCCGCTTCTTTACCGTACGCTTTGCTACCCCGCCTCCTTTCCACAAATCATGCTTCGGTGCGCGCGCCGATCAGTCAACCGCCGCGGTCACGCGCTGTGCCGACGTGTGAATGGTTTTGAAATTTCACCATCATCCTCTAGATTAGGGAGATCCCCTCGTCGCCCGCCGACGAAACCCCGTATCGGAGGCAGCCATGGCCCGAATTATGATTTGTGACGATGAACCCTCGATTCGCAAAACCTTGGCCGAAATTCTCGAGGACGAAAACCACGACTGCGATACCGCCGACTCAGGCGAGTCCCTGCTCAATCAGTTGCGCCGCGCCGAGGCGCGCTTTGACGCTGTTTTTCTCGATGTGTGGCTGCCGGGCATAGACGGGGTCGAAACCCTCGCCAAAATGCGCGAGCAAGGTTACCAGATGCCGGTGATCGTCATCTCCGGCCATGCCACCTTGGATCTCGGCGTCAAGGCCACCAAGCTGGGCGCTTTTGATTTCCTCGAAAAGCCGCTCAACCTCGACAAAGTGATGGTGACGCTCAACAACGCGCTCAAGCAGCAGCAGTTGGAACGCCGCCAGGCCCAACTCGAGGCTCAAATTCCCGAGGAAGAGATGATCGGCGGCAGCAACGCCATCGTCGCACTTAAGGAAGACATCCAAATGGCCGCGCCCAGCACCGGTCGTGTGCTGATCCTCGGCGAAAGTGGGAGCGGTAAAGAGCTGGCCGCGCGACGCATACACTTTTTTTCCGACCGTGCTCGCGAACCCTTCATTGAAATGAACTGCGCCGCCATTCCCGAGAACCTCATCGAAAGCGAACTCTTCGGCCACCACAAAGGCAGCTTTACCGATGCCAAGGAAAGCAAAGCCGGCAAATTTGAGCAAGCGGACGGGGGCACCTTATTTCTCGACGAAATCGCCGACATGTCCCTCAACACCCAAGCTAAGGTTTTGCGGGTCCTCCAGGAGCAACGCTTCCACCGTGTCGGCGGGAGCAAGGTGATCAAGGTCGACGTGCGCGTTATCGCCGCCACCAACAAAGACCTGGAAGCGGAAATTGAAGCGGGCCATTTTCGCGAGGATCTCTATTACCGACTCAATGTCATCCCTTTGCGGGTACCGCCCCTGCGCGAACGTCCCGAGGACATCATGCTGCTGATCGCCTACTTCATCAAACAGTTCGCCGGCCGCTATGGTCGCCCGAATTTGGCATTTACACCGGAAGCCGAACGCGGCCTGTGCGGTTACCATTGGCCGGGCAATGTACGCGAACTGCGCAATATTGCGGAACGTTTGGTCATCATGAGCCGCAAATCCGTCCTGGACCTGGGCGACTTACCCCGCCAGATTTCCGGTAAAAGCGAAGATTCATCCTGGTTCGGCAAGTTCGATTCCCTGCGCGAAGCCCGCGAGGATTTCGAGCGGCGTTACATCGAATACCAACTCAACGAAAATGGTGGGAACATCACCAAAACCGCCGAAATACTCAAACTCGAGCGCAGCAACCTTCACAAAAAAATGAAGCAGCTCAAAATTTCACCCTCGACGCAACCCTAAATAACCACCTCGGAGCATGACCAACCCACGCCCCGAAAAAAATTCCGACAAACGCGCAAGCCGTCGCTTTTTAGTGAATAGACCTTGTCTCTCACGTGTTCTTGTGATGATGCCGATGGTGACCTCACACCGAAACACCCCGCCGGTGCATGGGTGACAAACACCGCGGGTTAAGCCCCTTGAAGGACCAATCATGATTCTGTTGGTGGTTGAAAAGAAACCCAAATTTATCGAAAGTTTCCGCAAACACCTCGCCCTTCCCGACCACGAGCCACTGTATGTGAACCGTTGTGCCGACGCCGCGGTATTGCTCCAACAAGGAAGTGTCGGCTTCCTCCTCATCGATCTGGATCCCGGCGAGAACCTGGAACAAGCGGTCGCCCTCCTCGAAACGGCCGCCGCCAAACGCATCCCCTGTCTGGTGCTGGAACACCCCAAGGCGGCCGATCTGGTATACCAACTCCGCATTCATCGCGACAACGGCCAGTTCCTCAAACTCCCGCTAAAAATTCCGCAAGTCAACGCCAAAATGCAACAGATGAAACGCGGTGACGACCCCATGATCGGCGTCAAACTCGGGCCCGTGGGACAGCAGGTGGAAATCGAACGCCGCCTGGGCGAAGGCGCCATGGGAACGGTCTACCAAGGCTGCGACGAGGCGCTGGGCCGCAAGGTCGCGGTCAAATTCCTTAACCACCAATACCTGCGCGAGGACCCGGACGCCGCCCGCCGCTTTGCCAACGAGGCACGCGCCGTGGCACGCCTGCGCAGCAACCACATTGTGCAAATCTTTTTTACGGGAACCCATGAGGAACGCCCCTATTCGGTGATGGAATGGCTGCAGGGCCCGCCCCTCGACAGTTTCCTGCGCCAACGCGGTGTATTGCCGGTCAAAGAGGCGGTCGCCCTGGCCCAACAAGTACTGGACGGACTGGATGAGGCCCACCGCAACCAACAAATCCACCGCGATGTGAAACCGGCCAACATCATGCTCAACACGCGCGGCGAGGCGGTCCTGCTCGATTTCGGCTTGGTTCGCGGCAATTCAACCCAAAATCTCACCCAACACGGTGCCCTACTGGGAACACCACGCTACATGGCACCGGAACAGATCAACGGCGAATCCATCGACGGGCGCATCGATCTTTACGCGGTCGGCATCATCCTTTATGAAATGGTTCTCGGCGTGGCCCCCTTCCGCGGCAAAGACTTGGTTTCGGTGCTGATGAAACACCTCAACCAGCCCCTCCCAAAACCGGAAAGCTTGGGCCGTCGCCTCGACCCGGCCTTGTTTGCCATCTTGGAAACCTTTTGCGCCAAGGACCGCGATCAACGGTACCCCACGGCCCTCGCGGCCAAGGAAGCGCTCACCCAATACCTGGCCCGCTACCAAGAACCGCAAGGCGCCGAAACCAATGTGGCCCCGGAGTTCGCCGCGGCCGAGCTGACCCCCTACAGCACCGCGATTTTCCGCGACCAACGGACCCAACTCGGTACACAACAAACCCGTGACGGTGCCTTGCTCGACGCGCTCCCACGCCTGGACGCCCTGTTCCAATTTTTCGGCGAACATCACCCCGAACTGGGTGCATTTGAACAAGGTAGCCTCGATCATCCCGGTGGTTCAGCGGCCTTGCTGGCCCAGTCCGGCGGGACAGCCATGGTGTATTCCGAGGCCCCCAAGGCCGGCGAATCCCTGCGCCATTACCATCCCGACGTCTTGCGCGCACTCCTCAAGGTGGGACCATGATCGATTTCGGCAGTATTGAAACCATCCCTGGTTTTCGCTGGGGTTTTCAAGTGGGCAACGACGGAACTTACCAGTTCAGCGCGACCCACCAGAATCACATCGACGACCGACGTCAGGCGGAACAGTTTTACGCGCTCTGGCAAACCTTGCCCGCCAACATCACCCTCGCCGACTACTCCTTCCAAAACGGACGCGTGTTCGTGCGCGTGGTCGCCGGCGGCATTGTGGTGTTGTTTTGCGACAAACTGGTGCGGCGTTCCATCATCAGCACGGCCCTGGATGCCTTGTTCAACCACGCCGACGCCTCCACCCAGCTTACCCCGCCGCTTGCCGGCCGCGGGAGTGGCAGCCAGGTCCTTTCCGCCGCCGATTCAGGCGGTGGCAACTCCGGCACCGCCGGCAGCATGACCCGCGTCAGCTTCGGAAACGGAACCGCCCCACCGTCGACCCCGATCCCCGAAAGCGTGGTCACGAACCTGATGACCTATTTCACGGAAGAACTGGGCCCGCTGGCGCCGATGGTCGCCCGCAAAACCTGCAAAAAAGCCGGCATTAACTTAGACCACCTGGTCCACGGAAACTGGACCAATACCTTAAATCTCCTGGCCGACGTCATCGAAAACGAGGAGAAGCGGGAACGGTTTTTGGACAAAGCGGTCTTGCTCCGCAAGGCATTTTAGGACAGGACCCACCGCCGTTGCGACGGCGTAATCCCGTTCTTCAGCAGATCGCCCACGCCTTGCCGACTAGATCCCCGACCCCGAGTCCTCGGGCATCTGCTCCGATTTTGCCGGCGGCCGATGAGCCTGATCACCCGCTTCGCCGTCCGACGCCGCCTCAACGTTCTCCGTCGGTTCAGTTTCTGTTTTCACCTCCGGCGGTGTCGGCACGTCGCGAATTTCCTCCGGCGAGGCCACAACACGTTGCGAGGAAGCGCGCACGAACAACACATCGCCCACCGCGTCATAACCCTGGAACAGGCCCTCGCCGAAGTGTTTGACCATTTCATTGCGGTACCCCAGGATGACCAAATCGGCATCTCGTGAATGCTGGTTGACCAGCGCTTTGACGGTATCAGCATAAGGAATCATGGTGATGTTATTGGGAGAAATCGGTAGCCGGCCCGCCCGAACCAGCACCCGCAAGCGCTCCTCCTCCTCACTCATTTTCCGCTCGGGGTAGGCTGCAAAGATTTTAACCGCGCCGTCACGCCAATCGGGATCACCCTGAAAAATGTAAGCCAGCAGAATCATCAGGTTGGCGTTGTCCTCATCCTGAGGTGTAATCCAAAGGTGGATCTCGCTGCGGTAGCCAAAATTGCGATCCGAACTGGCGAGGATAAAGAAATCAAATTGGTTGGCGGCGACCAGCGTTGCGTGAGAAATAATGCCCGCCAAATCAACCGGATCACGTTTGCTAAACTCCATCAACAGACCGTTGTTCTCGTGACCGCTCACACCCGGTAACTGGATCACCTGAGAAATGGCGGAGGTCTCGGACGGCGACACGATGGTGTCCACAAATACCCGACCGCGCCCTACCTTGATCAATCGCAGCAAACGCGCCATGGTCTCGTCGGCAACCTGCTTGGTTTCTTTTGAAAGGTAACCGCGGATAAAGTGGATATAGGTTCCAAACCCGTGGCGGTGCGACATCCAGCGGAGCAAATCCAACGCGGAAGTTCGCGTAAAGGTACTCGCCGAAACACAAACCACGGAAGGACGCCAATTGAGCACATCCTGAGCCTGACGCCTCTTTTGCATAAAAATTTGAATCTGGCGGCTAAACTGAAAAATCACGCCTTGGAAAATGGCGGCCAACCCCGATTTATCCGGGTTGGTATAGCTAATCACCAAATAAACCAAGGTCATGATGGACAACGAGAGGAACGCATAAAAAGCGTTCATCTGGAACATCATGAAGAAACACATCACGGCGCCGAACAGCGAGATGTACCAACGCGAGTTAAACGTGGGCCGGTAGGCGGGATCAGCGGCGAAATGCTCCAAAAAGGAAATCAAGCAGATCGAACCGTAAGCCACCATGAAAAACATAGAAATGATTTCGGCAACCGAGTTGACATCGCCCAGGCCGACAAATAAAACGGCGATCACGCTGACAACCAGGGTTGCATTAAAGGGTTCGTTGGAGGCGCCTTTACCTTTCGACAGCCATTTACCTACCTCCTTACCGGGAAACAAATCGTCGGCACCAATCGCCTGAAGGGTTCGCGGCGCAACCAAAATCGAGCCCACCGCGGAGGAGAAGGTGGCACAGGCGAGACCAATAGGGATGATCGGTTCCCAAATGGCAATTTCGCCCATCACCAGCGGGTTGCTGTTGAGTTCCTCGGGCGTGGCGCGGTAGCCCAAAAAGTACGCAAGGGCCAGGTAAACAACCATGCCGAAGATCGTGGCGGACAGGGTTCCCAATGGAATGGAGCGGCGCGTGTTTTTGAGGTCGCCACTCAGTCCCACGCCGGCCGTCATGCCGGTAAAGGCGGGAAAGCAAATGGCAAATACATAGAAGAAGGGGTCGGGATCAGCGACGGTCCGGGTGAGGAAACTCATGTCTTCCGGCGGCGCGCTAATCGGCGCACCAAAAAAGAAGAAAACAAGCGAGAGAGCCAGCACCGCGACCACCACATAGAGGACCTTCATGCCCAGGTCGGCCCCTTTATACAGAACAATGGCGCACAACAACAACGCGGCGGGCATACTGACAACCCGCATGTCGGTGATCACAATGCCGTGGTCGGCCTGCAGCCAAGCGAATACGGGACGAAAGGCCTCGGCAAAGGCAATCACATAAAAGGCAACGCTGACGGCCTGCGACAAAAACAAGGCCAAGCCAATGGCCCCACCGATGGTCATCCCGAAGGAGCGGGAGATGATGTAATACTCCCCGCCGCCCTCGACCTTCTGGTTGGTCGCAATCTCGGCGATGGCCATGCCGGTGGGAATGGTGACCAGGTGACCGAGGAGAATAATAAGGAAAACACCCAAAACGCCGACATGGGCCACCGCATACCCAAAGCGCAGAAACATGATCGCACCCAAAATGGTCGAAATCGCGGTGAGGAAAACGGGTGCAGTACCAAGCTTTGGTCCAGGTGTACTCATAAAACGATCTCCATTTTTTGATAAGGCGGTGGAAAAATAACGAATGCATCACCGCTGAAATCCGGGCGCTTCTTCGTTTAAAGTGTGGGAATCGATTCATCCTAACACGTTCCGGTCAAGGATGTTGTTTACAAGATACGGGTCGCAGACGGGCTGACGGCATGTTCTTGTCCGCGCCCATAGCGAGGGTGGTGTTGGTGATAAAGAGAGACCGTCAGAGAAGGCATCACCAAAAAGGCCCCGTCAAAAGTGAATAAGCCCGCGACCTTTTTTGTTTCTTCCTTGAACCCGCAAGAACCGCCGCCGATCCATTCGAAGAACCGCGGATCCAAGCCCGCATTTCTTATAAGGATTCGTCGCGAGCAACTAAAAGCCTTGTGAGATATGCGGGCTAGCCTTTTCCAATCACAACGGCCGGCCGGAAGCGGGGCGATGGAGGAAGTTTCATGAGTTTGACAGCCAAGTTTGCCTTGTTCACGTCGGCCTTGTGCGTTGCGGTCATTTTTAGCATTACCTACCTTTCCTACCGCATTAGTTACAAAGAATTAGAATCATCACTAGGCCTGCAATTGGAGGCCATTGTCCGCACCGGCGCCACCCGCATCGACGGCGACAAGCACGATCAAGTGCGCGGCATGGCCGACCAAAACGCGCCCGCTTTTTTGGAACTGCGTGATGTTTTACGCGAAATCAAAACCGCCAACGAATTGGAAACCGAGGTGTATACCTTCCGCCAAAAAGGCGAAACCCTCGAATTCGTGATCATGACCAATGAGAAACCCTTCATCGGTGATACCTACCAAATCCGCCCGGAAATGCGCGATACACTAATTAAAGGGAAACCGGCGCATACCCAACTCTACGGCGACCACCATGGTGAATGGATTTCCGCCTATGCCCCGATCTTCGACGCGGACGGCAACATCAGCGGTTTGCTTGAGGCCGATTATGAAGTACACACCTTCTTTGCACTCCTGCGGGAAAAATTCATTTACCTCATGCTCAAGGCCATGGGTTTCGCGCTGGTCGCCATGGTGTTAAGCGTGCTCCTCGCCAAATCGGTCACCCGTAAGCTGGTCTACCTCACCAACATTACCGAACGCATTTCCCTAGGGAAAATGGATACCCCGATTGAAGTGAAGGGCCGCGACGAGGTGGCCAAACTGGGCGGTTCTCTGGAACGCATGCGCGAAAGTTTGGTCATGGCGGCCAAAATGCTGGACTAGCCCGCAATTCTCACAAGGATTGGTCGCGAGAAGCAGAAAACCTTGTGAGTACGAAGATGACGACCAAGCCACGGCACAGGGGTCCGACCATTCCCGGGTCCGACCATTCGGGGTCCGACCTATCGGGGTCCGACCATTCGGGGTCCGACCATTCGGGGTCCGACCTATCGGCGTAGCAGCTGAGGCGAAGGCGGCTCGAACGAGTAAGGCGGCCGGCCGCCCCGCGGATGGCAAACCCTCGTAATCGCATGGCTTGCCCCGTAGCAGAATTCCTTGTGAGAAATGCGGGCTAACCTATCCCATTCAGCAAAAACCATCGCGGCGGCGGTCTTCACCGCCGCTTTTTTTATTTCCAAATCCACACCTAAACCATTTATTTAAAATTATTTACACCAACCCAAACAACAACAAAACGCCTGAATTTAAAAAAGTTGGTTTTTGGCGTTGACGCACCTGGGGTGCTGTGGTTCAATGTCGATATTGAGATTTGATCTCAATACACAAAACACATACGGCCATCTCAAACGCTTCCGTAACTTGTGTTTTCCGCG
The DNA here is from genome assembly GCF_017377855.1 of Acanthopleuribacter pedis. Lineage (GTDB taxonomy): Bacteria > Acidobacteriota > Holophagae > Acanthopleuribacterales > Acanthopleuribacteraceae > Acanthopleuribacter > Acanthopleuribacter pedis. The sequence goes on along the minus strand of NZ_JAFREP010000008.1, from coordinate 150,157 downwards.
TTCCTTCGCCACACCCAACTCCCGAAACCCAACGGCGAGGGAACCCGCTTTGACGCCTCGCGGAATGGGGCGCCCAACCACCCCATTCCGCCCTCCGGCGCCGTCCTCCAAGTCCGCATTGCTCACCAGGGCTCAGCTTTTCAGTCGAAGCCCTGGCGGGAAATGCGGGCAAGTCCTCAACCGGGTGACCTTTTCCACGAACCACCCGAAAAGTCCAATCTCCAACAAAACATGCCGGACCTGTTCCGATCCTGCATGGTTCCTGTATTACGGGGGCGGCAAACCGCCTCCCTTTTTTTCACAAAATAACCCCTTATCCTCGCTCCGCTCCGACAGCGTCCCCCTATCCCGGTCGCCTATCGGAGCAAACGGCGGCCGTCCCATTTTGTCGTGGGGGCAAAATGGGCCTGCCGCCGCCTTCCTCCTTCCTCGCTCCCCTCCTGTTTCCCTCCTCAGAAACAGGCTTCTCGGTTCAACACCAACCACTGAACCGACCAGAACGTCGGCCGTCCCATTTTGCCGTGGGGGCGAAATGGGACCCGCCGACGTTTTCCCTGATCCTCGCCTCAGTCTGTTTTCTCCAAAAAACAGGCGCGTCCGGGTTCCACCTCTGAACACCGGCGCACCGGTTCAACACCAACCACTGAGCCGGATCGAACGGCGGCCGGTTGTTTTTGCCGTGGGGGCGAGAGCAGCCGGCCGCCGTTTGTTTTGCCCACGCTACCAAGGCGCGAGACGACGATTATCTTTTCTTGATCGTAAAAAAGGCGGCTCATTTGGTGATTAAGACCCTACTCGCCGCGGAAATGAAGCCTTGCATGCCATCCCAGCTGCCAATTAGTGATAGGATGGGCAAAATTTCGCAAAGGCAACAATGTGGTGCCCGATCAAGAAGCCGTTTCACGCACCTTAAACGAACTGAAGCACCAAAAAATCCAACCCGTCGCCAAATCACCGCGCTACTTGCTGGCGCTGTTGGTTGCCGCCTGCGCGGTGATCCTCCTCCCCGCCGCCTACTTGGCACTCATCACCGGGCTCAGTTCCCTGCTTTGGGTCTACTATGACTACCTGGGTTGGAAGTTCAACCACATCCAAGATTTGATGTGGCTACCCCTCTATTTGGGTCCGGCCATCAGCCTCGCCACCTTGGTCGCGTTTCTGCTTTACCCCGTTTTCACCACCCGAATTACCCACCTCACCCAAAAGGTGCTCGAGCCAAAAGAACAGCCGACCCTTTACGCGTTCGTCGCGCAACTCTCACGGGTCCTGGGCGTCAAACCACCGCAATTGATCAGCGTCACCCACGAGGCCAACGCCTTCGCGGGACCGGCCGACGGTTTGTGGGGTATGTTGCGCGGCAAACGCCGCCTGGTCATCGGCCTGCCCCTGGCCGAGCTGCTCAGCGTGAAACAATTCGGCGGTATCATCGCCCATGAACTGGGTCATTTCAGCCAACGCAACGGCCAATTTCTGGTCACCCTGATGCGCATGGTTCAATCCTGGTTCCACCGCGTCGTCGCCGACGAAAACCACAACCTCGAGCGCTTCACGCAACGCTTGTCCCAGGAATGGCGGGTCATCGGCATCTTCATTATGTTCGCGCGTGCCTTGCTGGTGATTACCCGCTTCTTTTTTGTCGCCTTTGGCGCCGCCGCCGATCTCGTGACCGGCTTCCTCCTGCGTCAAATGGAGTACGACGCCGACCGGTACGAGGCCCGTCTGATCGGCATGGACGTTTTTACCGAAACCACACGCGAACTCTTTTACATCCAACTCGCCCACGAGCTCGCCATGAACGAACTTTTGCTTTATGTGCCCGAGGGGAAACTGGTCGACAACCTCGCCGCCTTCACCGCCTACCACCGTCAACGTATCAGCGGCGAGACCTTGCGACGTTTTAACCAATTACAGGCCGAAACAACCCGTTCCCTTTCCGATTCACACCCAACCTTCCAGAAACGCATCGAAAATGTGCGCAAGGCCGGCGGGCAGGCCATCCTCGTCAGCGAAGAACGCGCTACCAGCTTGTTCCAAGATTTTTCCGAGCTCTGCCGTTCCTTCACCAGCGCTTATTACCGCGCCTTGCTCAAGGAACAATTCCAACCAAACATGTTGCACGACGTGGAAACCCTCACCTTGCAACGCAAGATCGAACACGAGGCCGGCCAAGCGCTCGCCCGCTTCTACCGCGGCCCCCTCAACCTCTCCTCGGGCAGCTTGCGCTTCCCCTCACGCTGGGAACGGGACAAAAAAGGCTTCGTTCCCAACCCATTGGCCTTGGCCAAACAAGCGCGCCGCTTTTTCGAAGAGGAACAAGCCGATTACCGCCGCCTCCTCAACCAATACGAGGTTTTGTTACAGCAAAAAATGCAGTGCCAAAGGGTGCTTTTGTGCGCACCCTTCGCCCAGTCCGAGCCCAACGAAAGCAAACCCTTCAGCCACAACCACATCGAAATCCTCAATGGGCAAATGCTCAAGGTACGTCGCCTGATCGCACGCCACGAAACCCGCCAAGGCCTGCTGTGGTGGCAACGCGGTTTCTTTTTTGATCAAATCGGCCATTCAACCTGGGTGCCCGAGGCCTTGAAGGCCTTACCCAATTGGCGCGCGCTGCTGCGGTTGCTCAACCAAAGCCTGCCCAAGGTGGAGCAACTGCGCTTGGTGCGGGCCGAGGTCGCGGCCCTGCTGGAACAGGAGCAGGCCGACGCCAAAAGGAACCGCGCCCGCGACCTGCTGCTCAAACAAAAAGCAACCACCTTGTACACCATGACGCGGGTCATCGTTGAGCCCTTGCTGCACCAAAAGCTTTCGTCGGAATCGGGAGGCCGCGAAACGGATCTGGGCACCTTGCCGGCATTCCACCAACCCCGCCACGGCGGCCCCCGCGAAATCTTCAAGGCCGCCACCCTCTTTATCGAGCAATTCCACGATTTGCGCTGCCGTGTCATCGGCCGTTTGTGTTTGTTGGCGGAACACGCCGACACCGACGCCGGCTTAGATCCCTTACCCCAACCGGACCCCGCCGACGCCCCCACCAACGTGTTGTTTTAGCAAAAAGATGATGCCCAAAAGGGACCCGGGTCCTGGCTCGGAAAAGCAAGACCCTACGTCCCAAGGTAATGCGGGCGAGTGACACCCGTTTCCCAACGCAAGGACCCGCCCAGGACTGTTGCACCATTTTTTCGCCACGGCGACAAGGGCTGTCATAACCGAGTGTTATGCTGGAGGTGCTTTTTAATGAACAACCGCGGCGTTTTTGCAAGCGACGGTTTATGTAGAGAAACAGCCGCTCGGCTTGCATGTCCTCTTTCTTCACGCCTCAGCGTTTGGCAGGAGACGGAACCCCTATGCAACGAAGCACCTTCTTTCGGACTTGCGCCCTCGCCCTCGCCGTCCTTTCCTTTTTTCCCCTATTTGCTTTTCAAGAACCGCCGATAACCCGCATCGCGCCCCGTGAGTTGCCCACCCAGCGGGAAAAAATCGAACCGCTTTCTTCCGATGCCGACCAAATCGGGTTGCGCACCGAGATCCCCTATACCCACATCAACGAGTTCACCGGCAAACTCAACATTACCCTGGAAGCCGTCGGTGTTCCCGGCCTGAGCCTGACCCCAATCTACAAAACACCGGAGGAACCTTACTGCCGCAACAGCTCCGACTTCCAGCTTTGCCAACTCTCCGGTACGCCCGACAGCCATAACCTCGGCCTCGGCTGGCGCTTTAATCTGGGTTACATCGTCGCGCGTAACCGCGTGATCAGCAGCGCTTTTGCCGATTGGGAACGGGTGCGTTTTGTCGACTCTGCCGGCAATGCCGCGGTTTTCGGTCGCGACGCCTTGTTCCAAAAGGGACCTTTCGACGGCGGCGCACGGGACGCCTGCGACACCTTCGGTTGTCTGCCCGAGCAGGCCGACGTGCATTTCATCGACCGGAGTTTGCGCCGCATCACACGGCAATGGCGCGACGACGGCAGCCTGCTCCAGGGTTTTTCCCAAAGTAATTATTACCTCAAAGAACCCAACGGCCAGGTAACCGAGTTTTTGGCGCAACGGCGCGTTACCGATGAAGCCAATCGTTCGGCCGTACGTTTCTATCCGATTCGCATCACCCAACCCAACGGCCGTTCCCTGACCGTGACTTATGTCGGTGGCTTGGATGCCGACGGGACGGTTCCCGAGCCGGCGCGCATCGCCTCGTTGGTCGACCAAGACGGGCGCCGCCTCGTTATTGATTACCACGGACCCGAAAGCGTCCACCAAGGCCTGCCGGAAAAAGTCGAACTCCGTTACGGTTCGCAAACCAAGCTGATGGCCCGGTTTGGGTATCAAACGGTTGTTGCGGGAACCCGCCGCACCCAAAGCCTGCACACCGTGACCACTGCCGAGGGCCGCACTTTTACCATCACTGCCGGGCTCGAGGGACGGGACAAACCCGTTGTGACCGATTTACAACTCCCCGGCGGCGGTTTAATTCATTATGACTGGGCCGTGCAGCCGTTTAAGTACGTCCACGTGGATGACGGCGATTGCCGACCGCGGCGTGCCGACGATGATTGCATTGAACTTGAGACCCGCGAGCGCGACTATTTGCGGCTTTCCTCGGTGAGCCACGGCCAATCTTGGTTGGCGCTTTCTTACCGCCAGGGTTCGCCCGATGAAGAATGGGAATTCGACGGCCGCGGCTTTATCGAGGTCACCGTTTTTGAAGAGATGATGGAAACCTTCAACGAACGGACCACGCGTTACATCAACACCCCGATTCACCACACCCTCTACCAAACCTTCGAATTCGATTACCTGGTGGGCCTGCCCGCGACCCAACGCACCCTGTTCGGTTCTGAGGTGGCGCGAGAATCTTGGGACTACACGCCGGTGTTGTCGATTGGCGGCCATGCCGGCGGCGACGCGGTGCGCATTCACGCGGTAAAAAAACACGGTCGTTTGATCGACAACGTCTGGCTGGATCGCCACTATAGCTACGCCTGGTACGGCGCCGACACCGGTCTCGACGCATCCCGCATCCACGAAGGTTACCTGGCCCCGCTCAGGATCCGCGAGCAAGCTCGCGACAGCGCCTACTACCGCGAGCAGGTTTTCGAGTACGACCACCGTGTTGTTGCCGATTTCGCCGGCACGGACGACACCCGTTTCGATGCCTATGCGCTCAGTTTGCCGACCATGCTGGAAGAACGCGGGCTGACCCGTGACGGACCCGCCACGCTCAAACGCACCGTTCTCAAATACGAAGATCCGCGCTTTCCGCTGCCGACCACCAAGATTTACCACCGCAACGCGACCGAAACCGAGGTGGAAACCCTGAGCTACCATCCCGGCGGACGGAATCGCGGCTATTTGGCCACGCGCACTTTCGGCGGTGTCAGCACCATTCACACCCAGGATTACCAGTTTGGTATCCCGCGCTACGAGGTGCAGCCCGAAAGCACGCCCATCATTCGTTACCTGAACTTCGACGGCACCCTCGAATCGGAAACCAAAAACGGCATCACCACTGAATACCGCTACGACAACGACCGGCGCCTGACGCGCATTTTGCGCCCGGGTCGTCCCGACGAGGTCACCCGCTACCGTGACGACCACCTCGGTTCTTCCCGTTTCTGGGAATTCACCGAGGGCGTTGCCAACAGCGATGTGATCCAATTCGATTTTCCGACCCCGGCGCTGGGTGTTGGTTTCGTCACCCCAACCGTGCCCATTGAAACCATCACCCGCGACGGCATGGGCCGTGTCGTCAAACGTTTGCAAGGCGTTTGGTCCTACGCGGACTACGAAACCACCACCAAGTACGACGCCTTTGGGCGCGTCGCCTACGAAACCGATTCGCGCGCCCGTGGGATTGCCTACCGCTACGACGTGGTCGGGCGGGTCGTGAAAACGTGGTTGTTCGCCCTCGGCGGAAGTGTCGGCCTGGATCAAGCGCCGACCACCGATTTCGCCTATACCCGTACCGCGGACGGCAACCTGATCACCGTGGAAACAGCCAGAACCCATCGCGATGGAACCGCCAAGGTCAAACGGGTGGAACACGACATTTTGGGTCGGGTCGTGCGGGCCTCAACCAACGGCCACGAAACCGTGGTCACCCACACCGCCCATCCGCGCGGCACGGAAACCGTCACCACCCCCTTCAACAACCCCGCCTATGCACGGCGCCAGGTGACCAGTTGGTTGGGGCAATTGATGGAGGAACGCCATCCCGAGATGGATGAACCCATGGGTTACGCCTACGACGGGCGCGGCTTGCGGGTGCACCAATACGCGGGTGAATTGCCAAACCCGGTTTGGGAGGTCTGGAACCGTTATGACGGGCTCGGCCGGTTGGTGTTGCAGGAAGGACGCAACTTATTAACCGTCGGGCAGGAGGTGTTACGCCCGATCAAGCAGTTCACCTTCGACGATCTGAACCGGCTCGTGCGGGCAACCGCCTATAACGACGACGGTTTTTCGGCGCCGGTTGTCACCCATTATCGTGATTTCAACGCGCAACACCAACCCCGCGTGATCGAGCTTCGCCTGCCGAGGCTGCAACCAGGCGACCTGGCGGAACAGGGTCGTTTGACCCGCGATGTTACCGGCGTGAGAACCTACCAAATCAAGCAGGCCTACGATCATTTGGGGCGGGTTCGCGAGGTGCAGCATCCCAACGGACGGGTGGCCGCGCGCAACCATTCCTACCACCACCAGGAATTGCAGGTTTATTACGGGCGCGGCCCCGAGGATCCGGCCGGACCCGACTTCTTTAAGGTGGTTGGCGCGACCCATTTTTGGACCCCGGGTTCGGCACCCTGGTGGCGCAAGCTGGACGGCGGGCGTTGCCAAAGCAGCGATTGCCTGCCGGTATTTCCCGGGCCGGCCACCGACGATGCAACCCTGCAAGCATTGATCGATGATGTGGTGGCGCGGGTTGCCCAAACCCCGATTTCACCCGCGGGCACGCGATCCGGCACGGGCCCGGCTGATGCGCCGGAGCACCAAGCTTTGGCCGATTACCTTGATTTGGAAGACGGGAGCAACCGCGCCGCCGCGCCCATCCAAATGGTCACTTTCTTTAACACCTTCGACGCCGCCCATCGCGCCGTCGCCTCTCGAATAACCGCGGCCGGGGCAAGCCAAGCCTTGGTCGCGATGAACCACATTCGCTACAACGAATTCGGGTTCATCACCGGCTTCGAGCGCCAAGACGCGATGTTCCCCGAGGGTATCCACATCAACCATGGCTACGACGCGCTCGGGCGATTGGCCGGTTTTAGCCTCGGCGCCGAAACCAACCGCTACGGGTATGACGATGCCGGCAACTTGCTGACCCGATCCGGTTTGACACTCTGGGCCGGCAAAACGCGTCTCCAGTTGCCCGCCTTCCAAGCAAACCTCGCGGGTGACAACCCCTACCAAATCGGCACGGGTAACCAATTCGACCGCCTGGGTCGCTTGGTTGCGAACGGGGGCAAGCACAGCCGCTACCGGCGCAACGGCCGTCTCGACCTGGTGTTGGTGGGCACAAAGCACGTTCCCGGCTTCCTTCGTTCAAACGTGGAAGCCAAACATTTTTACGATGCCTTCGGGCAACGGGTGGTGTCGATCCGACCCAACGAAAGCCGAATCACCTATTCGATTCGGGACCAAAACCACAGCGTCATCACCGAGGAAGAGGTGGCCACCAACGGGCTCAGTGACGGCAACGCCTTATTGGCGCGCCGTCAGTACATCACCCACCAGGGACAGGCCGTGTTTACGGAGACGCAACGGTTCATCGCGGGTGGTTTGGCATCGACAGCTTATCGGTACCGCATGCCGGACCGCACCGGTAACCCGATCCTGACGTGGGCGCCGCAAGACGCGCCAAACGCGCGGCAACAGTTTTATTCGCCCTACGGCTTGCAGATGGTGGCGGGGAACACCTTCGAAGGACCGCACGGATTCACCGGCCATGAGGAAGACCCGGACGGATTGATTTACATGCGGGCCCGTTTCTACAACCCGGAAGCGGGCTGTTTCACCCAGCCGGATCCGGGTCGGGACTTTGATGCGACGATTCCGACCAGCTATAATCTGTACGCATACGCGCGATCCAATCCAATGGGGGGTTACGACCCAAGCGGCGAAGTCGTCGAGACCTTGTGGGACGTGGCCAACATCGGCATGGGCGTGGTCTCGGCGGTGGACAACATCAGCCAGGGCAACTGGGGCGCGGCGGCCATTGACGCGGGCGGTGTGGCACTGGACATCGGCGCCACCTTGATTCCGGGCGTGCCGGGCGGCGCGGGCACGGCCATCAAAGCGGCGGGCGGCGCAAGCGAAGCCGGCGCGATGCTGGCAAAACACGGCACTGAAATGATGGCCATGGCCTCAGCCGCGGCCACCAGGCTCCAGCAAAACGTAAAAAAGGGTTTGGCATTTGAGAAGAAGATCGGGCTGCCGAAGAATACCAGTAGGATAATAATAAAAAATAGCCGGGTAGATTTCCGTGTTCCCGACTTCTTGGACGATTTCGATAAAACGATTGGAGAAGCGAAAGCCACAAAGAAGATTCACCTTTCCAGCCAGATAAGGGAATACCTTCAATTTGCAAAAGAAGCAAATTATACGTTCACACTTTACGTAAACCAGAGCACTATCCTGACTGGACCTCTGCAGAAGTTAATTGATTCTGGAGAAATCATCCTGGAGCGGGTTAAATGACCAAAGATAATTTTCATCAACAGCATCTGAATCGATTAGAAAAAGGCGAAAATCTTTCTCCTCAAGATGAAAAGGTAAGAAATCATATACTGAAAAGCCGCGCGAAATACCTGGCTGCCGGTAAGGAATTGCTGGATGAACTCAGGAGTGAGGGGTTTGACATAGTCGCGGTTCAGGACTTACGAGCAAGCGGAAAAAAATACCCTAGGGCCATTCCTATTCTTGCGAAATGGTTACCAAAGATTAAATATGATGCGCTACGTAATGATATTGTCCGAACACTGTCAGTACCATGGGGAAAACCGGCTGCCGAGGTGCTGATTAACGAATTCAAAAGAGCTACTCTCGATGAAGAAAAAAACTATCGCGCAGCAATAGGAATCGCCTTAGAAGCTGTTGCGCAGAAAAAGCATTTCTCAGACTTGGCCTCAATTGTCAAGGATCAGTCAGCAGGATATACGAGAGCAATGGTCATTCGAGCCCTAGGCAAAATTAACCATCCTGACGCTTCAGACGTTCTGTTAGAAATTCTTCAAAATGGAGAAGAAGTGGGACATATCCTATTTGCACTTCGCCGATTAAAAACCAAAGTTTCCAAGGATCGAATTTCACCATACCTTACCCATGAGTTACCTTGGGTCCGCAAGGAAGCTAAGAAACTCCTCGAGCTTCAAGACAAGCTCTACAAAAATTAGTTGATGCCGGTGACATCGTTTTGGAGCGGGTTAAATGAACAAAAAAGATCTTTATAACAAGCAACTGGCTCGCCTTGAGGAAGAAAGCATCCTTTCACAAAAAGATAAGAAATTAAAGACTCACATCGAAAATAGCCGGCAAAAGTACAACTCAACTCAAAAGGGTATCATCGAAGAACTTCATCAGCTCGGCTATAGTATTCAATATGTTGGAGAGCTTTCGACGACTGGCAAAAAGTACATAGACGCTATTCCTATTTTGACAAAATGGCTACCTATAGTGACTTACAAACCTTTAAAGCACGATATTTTAAGTCTGCTCTCTGTATCGTGGGCAAAGTCTGCATTTAATGTTCTTATACAGGAGTTCAAAAGCACAACAGATGAATATGACAAACGGTACAGATGGGCTGTGGGAAATGCCTTGGCATCGATGGCTTCAAAAAATCATTACCTCGAACTAGCTTCTATAGTTCGTGATCGATCAGCGGGCCACACAAGACAGATGGTTATTGAAGCTCTGGCAAAAACAAAACACCCAGATGCAGCGGATGTTCTGTTGGAAAGCCTACAGAATGATGATGAAGTGGGCCATACTTTATTGGCTTTACGTCGGTTGAAAGCTCGGGTCCCCCGTGAGATTATTGAACCTTATCTAGGGCATGAGTTTCCCTGGGTCCGTAAGGAAGCCAAAAAACTGCTTGAGCTTCAAGACAAGCTCTACAAAGATTAGTTGATACCGGCGACATCGATCCTCACACATAGGGCTATCGAGAAGCACCAAGCCAAACGAGCCTCTTGTTGGGAAAAAACGGCAGGGGTCGGGGTGCGCCACCCCGAGCGGGCCGGGGCGACGCACCGGGTAGCTTTTGGTTTAAGCTTCGGTGAACCAGCGGTAGACGTTGGCCGACCAAGGGTCGGGGTCTAGGTCGCCGAAGGCCGGAACGCCTTGGCGCATCGCCTCGATCAGGCGGACACTTGCCGCGCAGGGTTCCGCGACGCGTTGCAAACACACCGCCACGGTCGCGGCCGGCTCGGAGACACCGTATTTGGCGACCCAGTCGCGGATTTCCGCCGCCAAGGATTCGTTGGGCACGCAGGCGGTTTCTTTTTCAAGGGGCGGCCCGATTTGGTTCAGCGCCTCAACCACGGCCTCCTTGCGTTCTTTGAAGGGCAGCGAGGCCAAGGAGGCGGGATGAATCGGGCGACCAAACACAATGTCCTGGCGGCCGAATCCCAGCGGGAATTCCAATCGTTTTTCCACGGGTTCCACGGGTAATCCGCCGACAAAACGCACGGGTACCAAGGGAATCTGGCAGGCAATGGCCAAATCGATGAAGGCGGCGCTCAATCGGGTGACCGGCTTGCGCGCGTGCAGAGAGCGCGTGCCCTCAACGTGGGCGGTCAGGTTGCGTGGATCGGTTTCAAAGGCGCCGACCCAGGATTTGAGCAGCTCGGGCATGGCGGCGGGGTCCTCGCGCTCGAAGAAAACCATGGTGCGCGGATCAAAGGCACCCGGCCATGCCAGATGGAACTCGCGTAATTTGCCAATCCAGGATTGGCGGTGTTCGGCTTTTGCCAAGGTCCCGCTGGGGAGCCCCGTCAGCGCCGAAACAATTAAGGTAAACACGACCGATTCCACGCCGACCTGGTGGTTGGCCAAAAACAGGGCCGGCTTGCCGCGAAGCTGCTCGAAGGCAAGCGCGTCTTCGAGGTATACATCCCCGGCGAATTGCTCGGCCAAACCAACGTACATATCCTCGAGCGGCCAGTGGGGTAACCCACTCCACTTGCGCCAGAAATCACGCATCTCGCCGAAGTCGGTGCGCGCTTCGCCCTGGTGACGAACGCGGAAGGTGGTCCCCTCTTTTTCCAACTGGTAGGCCCAGCGCTGCATGGGGCGCCGGGCGGCCCACACCTGCTGCCGTGCGGCGTCGATACGAATTTGGTCGGGGTGCCGTTCGAACAAAGCGGCGAAGTGATCTTTCACGGCGACCTGCATGGCGAGTTCGCCCTGTGCCTCATCGGCGCGGTAAATGGTGGCCACGGTACCCGGCAACCAATCGTTGGCGCGCAGCTCGGCCACCTCCAACGTGGTTTCCTCGGCGCCGACCCGGCTCAAGGCGACACCGGTGCCGGCCTTGCGGTCGCGTAGGAACGCGCGTCGCGCCAGGGGCGGTTGATGGCCGATCGGCCCCTTCGGCAGCAGAATTTCCACAAATTCCAAAGCGCACCACACGCGGCCGTCCGCGATGAACTTGGCCTGGAAACGCGGCAGGCGCCCTTCGTCGGCAAAACCCGCGAACAAGACCTCGCAACGAACGGAGCCCTTGGGCGCGGGCCCGAAAAACTCGGCGTGTTCCAAACGGTGAGGGTAAGCAATCCAATCGTTTTCGATTTTGTCGGACCAACGGTACAGGGTGTCGTGGGGCATCATGTGGGTCACACCGTCGAGCAACAACGGGTGAATCGCGCCGCGCGGCACGGTATCCAAGTCGGCGTCGAGATCGGCGACGGCGCCGCGATGATCCTGCTTCAGGCCGGTCATAATTTGGAAGGCGGGACCGTGGAACAAAATGCCCTCGCCGTAAGGGTCCGCGTCGGTCGCGTCGTCGGCGAGCACCAGCGGTTCGTAAGCGGGCGCCTCGGCATAAGGACCGCTGCGCAAACGCGCGGTTGCCACTTTCTCGAATCGAGAAAGCTCGGCCTTGGGCGCTTGACGCCATGCCGACAAGGTGGCGGTGGTCCAAGCATCGTCACCTTCTTCCAACTCGATTTTGACCTGGGTCGGCCCGGAAAGGGTTAACCACCGAAAAACTTGGAGGTCTTGCAAGGCAACCACCGGCTGATTGGTACGTGCCTCAACCGCTTGGGCCAGGTAATCGGCCATGGACATCATCGGTACCGCCGGCAAGGTCCAGGTCGGGCGATGGTCGAACAGCCAGGTGTCTTGGTCCGGGTCGATCACAAAGGATTCGTCCGTGTCGTGGCCCGGTCCCTTGGGGCGGCCCTCGTCGGGTACCAAACGCATGCCCATTTTTTCGGTGCCGTAGATGCACCGGCCGTCACACCACAGGAACCCCTCGGCGACAGCGTAAGGGTTGCCTTCGGCGTCGACGCCCTGCTCGATGATTTCGATTTCGGTGGTGATCATTTTGTTTTTGGGAACAACTTGGCCGCGGTAGTGCCAAATCATATCGTGCCCCAGTGCCAGCGGTTCGAAACGCAGCGGGCGTTCACCCTGGTGCATGCCGGTTTCAAGCATGTAAAACTGCAAAAGTTGGATCAAGGCCTCAAGCCCCAGCGAACCGGGCTGGACGGGGTCCTGGAAGAAGTGGGCCTTGAAGAACCACTCGGCGGGGTCGACGTCTTTCTCGCCACGCATCTTGCCCAGCCCTTTTTTGCCGCCCTCGGGCCAGAAACCGGTAACGCGGTCCAGCATCAGCAGCATGGGCGCGGGCAGGCACGGGGACCCCTCTTGGTAGGGGGTGTTGCCGGGTTTGAAGTCGACGAGGAAATCGCTGGGTTCGGCAACAGCTTCGGCGCGGGTTTTGGTCGCGGGCAAACCGACCTGGTTGGCCAGCGCCTCGGCGGGGAAAAACCCAAACACGGTTTTAAGGGTGTAGATCTCGCGCTCAGCCTGGGTGCAACGCACATCAAAGCTGACGATAATCATACCGGCGGCCTTGGAGATGTTGGTCAAACGGGTGTGGGTCACGAGTGGATCGCCACCGGGCAGCAACTCATTGTGCAGTTTGCCGTCGCCGTCGAGGTTGCGGAAATAGAGATCCTGTTCGGTGGTTAACGCGCTGCCGATATAAGAAGCCAGCCAACCGCAAGGTTGCAGGGCGGCCTCGAGCAACACGGCAAAAGGCATGGTCGGCCAAGCGTTTTCGTCAAAGTACCAGACGGAATCGGGAATGTCGTATTCAACGGTTACGGCCGAGCCGACTTCCATGCCGCCCATCTTGCCCTCAACGTGGGCGATGCGGGACATGAAGTGGTAAGGCGGTCCCGGCAGGCGCGGTACCTTCCCCTGGTCAAAACGTCGGTACATGGGGCCGAAGGCGTCGGACGGTTTGCCCCAGGCACAGGCCAGCAGGCTGGCGTAGTCGAGTTTGAACCCGTCGACGGTGGCGAAAGGACGCCCGCTGTGGTCCTCGGTCAAGGCGGCGGGTTGGGTCGTCAGCGGCCAATCCGGTACCAGACGCAGCCCACAACGACGGGCGTGGAAGGCTTTTAAGCCGTCGGCGGTGCAAAGCAGGTCGGCGTAAAGGGTGGGATAAGGTCCGTCGATGACTTCTTCGATGTAGAGTTCGTAGGTCAGCACCTTGCTGGTCGGGGTTACCTGGCCGCGGCACCGCATTTCGATGGTTTCGCCTTGGACGGGCTCAAAACGCCAGCCGTCCTTGTCGAGGGTGTAACCCAGCGAAGCCAGGTAGAAGGCCATCGCTTGCAAACAGCCCTCGAACATCAAGGTACCAGGCATGCAGGGATCGTTTTTGAAGTGGCCCTCGAAGAACCAGTGTTCCGGCGTGATGTGCTGGGTGGCGTGCAGGTAGCCGCGCTTCCAGGGGCCGCCCTTGCGGTCCAACACATCGATTTGATCGAGGAACAGCATGGGGCCGCCCTGGATGTTGGGGGTGCGGTTGTGGGTTTGCGCCCATTCGAAACCGGGTCCCATGCAGCGGAACAGGTCGCCTTGATCGGCCCAGGCACGCAAACGCGCCTGATCGAAGGCGGGCGCGATCTCGCCGACGACGGGCGCATCAAGCCGTGGGCTGTCGGTGTGGTCGCCTTCCTCGGGCGTCCACAGAATTCCGGCGGAGTCGGCCAACTCGGCGTCGGAGAAGAAGCCGGCCTGGCCGTTACGCACGCTCATGCGCAGGTTGCCCTCGCGGTCGTGGCAGTCGTATTTGAAAAACATCAGCCGGGTTTCGCCGTGTTTGGCGTGGCCGTAAACGTGGATGTCGTAACGCAGGGTTTCACCCACGGCGGGCAAGGGACCGTGGTAGGTCAGATCGCAGCCGAGCAAACGGTAAATGCGGTCGCTCTGGTTGTGAAAATCGATGCCCAGCCAGGAGATGAGCAGCAAATCGGCTTGGCCGGATTCGATGAACACGCCGGCGGGCATGCGGCCCATGTGCAGGTACCAACTGTCGGCGCTGACGTCGGTTTCGGTCCAAATGGTGCCTTTGCCCATGGACTTGGCCTCGGCATCGATGCCGGTGACGCGGTCGGCAAGCAGCAGCGGCGGTTCGGGCATGCGTACTTGGCGATGGTAGCCGTCTTGGCCGGCGAAGGCGGGACCGAAGATGTCGGAAATCCGGCCGGAGGCCAGAACTTCTAAATCGGCACGGCTGCATTTCAAGCCGGGCAACGCCTCGGGCTGGTGTTTGTCGAAACGGGGGTTGGCATCGGCGGGTTGCCAACCGTCCGGCGTGTTGGCGGGTTTGGCGGCGGTTGTAACAGGCGCGGCCTTGGCCGGTGCCGGGACATTTGCCTTGGGCGCAACAGGTGCGGCCTTGGGGGCGACAGGTTTCGCTTGCGTCGAGGCGCTTGCCTTGGCCGCAACAGGCGCGGGTTTGGGCGCGGGTTTGGGCGCGGGTGGCGCGGCGGCAACGGGTTTCGCGACGGGCGGTGTCTGAACCACGGGCGCGGCGGGCACGGGTGGTGTCGGCTCAAAAACAGGTGACGGCGTTTGCTCAGGCGCGGAACCACCCCAGTCGTCGCCGTACCCCGCTTCAACCTGACCGGTACCCATCTCCACCAATGCCCGGGCGGCTTGATTGCGCATCGCCAAGAACTGATGGTGGACCTGCTGTTGTTGCTGCAGGTATTGCTGGTGGGCGTTGCTCATGGTTTGGTGCCACAGGCGCAAGGCGTCGCCAACACCGTCGTTCAAAACCTCGGGAAGCTCGGCGTTCCAAACCGCGGCGGGCTCGGCAACCGGTGCCTGGACAACCGGCACGGCGGCAACGGGCGTGACGGGAACCGCCGTTGCGACAGCAGGCGCGGGCGCTTGGGGTTGCACCGGCACGGGTTGCGGCGCAACGGAAGCATGAGAATTGATTTCGGTTACAGGTGGTAACCAGGGCGCGGCGGCCATCGTTTGCGGGGTATGGGATTGGGTCATGTCGATCTTCTCCGGGAGCGGCAACTGGATGTCGGACGGATGGGCCGCGAGGTTAAGCGTGGGCGCGAGCGGCGTGGCCGGCTCGGGCAAGCTGTCGGGACGCAACGGGGCGCCCGCGTTAAGGAAATAGGTTTCGGTGGCGGCGCCGTACAAACCGGTTTCGGACACACGGGCCAGACGCGCGTCGGACCAACGGCCGGCCACCTCGCCGCGGCGGGGTTCAAGCCCAAAGGCGCAGGACAAAACGGCGGCGGCGGCGTGGACCAAACCCGAGGCGGCGTGGGCGTCACCGACCACACGCGAAACGTCGTAACCGGTACCCTCGGATTCCGGGCCAAAATGAAGGGCGGCAATCCCCGGCCGTTGTTGGTCGGCCAACTCGGCCAAAATGGAATCGCCGGCGGCGAGGGCGTCGGTTTTGCGTTTGAGCACCAGCACCACCGCGGCGTCGGCGGGCGCGCTGTTGCGACCCAGCGCGGCGGCGGCACTTTGGTTGCCGGATTCGGTCGCCAAGTCAACGGCGGCCACGACGGCGGCATCGGTTTCGCCGGCACGCAAGGCACGGGCGGCCAATTGCAGGGCGGTTAAACCGGACAAAGCCTCGCGGGCCACGGTGAAACTCGGCCCGCGGAAATCGAATTGGCTGTTGAGGCGGTTGGCGGGAATATTGGGCATGGTCCCCAACACGCCGGCGGCGGTCAGGCTCGGTAACACGGATTCCCGCGCGGTTTCCAACCAAGCGGCGTCGCGGTCCATGCGCGCGGCCCATTCTTCCAAACTCCAGCGCAGGCCGTAACGGGCGATTTGGTTATCGGCGCCCATGCCCACAAACAACGAGGTCGAACGGGGCAAGTCCAGCGGTTCCAGGGTTTGGCGGGCCACCTGAAGCAACATGTTCTGCTGGCCCAAGGTTTGTTCAAGATCGCGCGGTGGAAATTTGAGACCACGCAGGGACAGTTCAATATCACGCGCAGGCGCCGCGACGCGACCGTCGGCGTCGCTTTGCAAAGCGGTCTCGCCGCCAAACACGCAATCGGAAAAAGCGGCGGTATCCAGCTCACCCACGCGCACACCGGTCGCCACCACCACGATGTCACCCAGCGGCGCAGCGGGCACAAACACCCGCGGGGCGTGGCCCGGCTCGTATTGGTCGACGATCATGTGGGCGTTGTTGCCGCCAAAACCAAAGGCACTAACGCCGGCACGCATCGGCCGTTCACCACGCCAAGCGGTTAATTCGTTTTGCAGGCGGAAGGGCGTTTCGGCCAAGGCCGTGTTGGGGGCCTCGGCGGCGTGCAGGGTCGGTGGCAGTTGTTCGTGCGCAAAGGCACCCAGCACTTTGATGAGCGCGGCGGCCCCGGCCACGGTAATTAAATGGCCCATGTTGGATTTCAAGGAACCCAGGGGCACGCTGTCGCGGCCGCGCAAGGCCTCACCGAACACCCGTGTCATGCTCTGGAGTTCGGTGGCGTCGCCGACGGTGGTTCCAGTGGCGTGGCATTCAAACAAGTCAACGCTATCTAGCGGCAATTCAGCCTGACGCCAAGCGGCTTGGACGGCCTGGACCTGGCCGTCGGCAGCGGGCACGAGCAAACCGCGGCTACGACCGTCGTTGGAAAGGCCGACCCCGCGAATCACGCCTTGGATCGGGTCACCGTCGCGCACGGCGTCTTCCAAACGCTTGAGCGCTACCAGGGCACAGCCCTCGGCAGGTAACAGGCCGTCGGCCTCGGCGTGAAAGGGTCGGCTGCGACCGGTTTTACTCAAGGCGCCAAGCGCACAGAACCCCATGTGGATAAACAAATCATCGGAGCGGTTGACCCCGCCGGCCAGCATCACGTCGGCGCGGCCGTCGTTGAGCATGTCACACGCGTATTTGATCGCGTACAAGGAAGAAGCGCAGGCGGCGTCGAGGGCAAAAGCGCCTTGGTCGAGGTTTAAACCCCGCGCCAACAACTCGGCGGGCAAACCCGACATGAAGCGGTTAATGGGAAAGCCTGGATCGACGCCCAACTTGGCGCGCAAGGCGGGATTTTGCCAGGCATCGCCCTGCTGCCCGAGCCAATGGGCGATGGCTTGGTTGACCATACCCTCGGTGGGAAAACCCAGGTTACCGAACACGGCACCGGCCCGTTGCCCTGCGGTACGGCGACCGCCCAAGGCCTCGCGACCACAGTGCAACAGCCAGTGCACCAAGGGGTCGGCCTGCTGAATGAGGTCGGGGTTCAGATTCAAACCATGGGGATCGAAGGTTTGATCGAAGCCGGTCACGTAGCCACCGCGATCCGACCAGGTACGGTCGCGGTTGTCCGCGTCGGGTGCACAGGCCAGACGGCTGAAGGGCACACGCCAGCGTTCGGCGGGCGCGCTCTGCAACAAATCACGCCCGGCGGCGACCTGTTCCCAAAGTTGTTGCGGCGACAAGGCGCCTGGCAGCACACAAGACGCACCGATGACGGCTATCGGCGAAAAAGACATGGTTGTCTCCTAGAATTGGTAAACCGAACAAAAAAACGCGGACCGGAACGGCCCGCGTCTGGGATTAGCTGGGGACCAGATGGGTTTCAACGTCCCGCATTTCGGCCAAAACATGTTTGCCGTCGTGAAAAACAATGTTGCTGATGGTTTTGGTGCCACCCACCGCGCGACACTCAAGGCTCGCTTTCATCGGCCCTTGCGGTAGCTCGGCGGCGTAGGTCTTGAGTGAACCAACCGAGGTGGGCAGGGTGGCGGCGCCGAGTTTGTGTTTACCCCACAGGAGCGCAAGCTGCAAACCACCGTCGAAGGCGGCGACGTCGGTCTGCCAACCACCTTTCCAACCGCGGGCGTGGGTACCTTCCAGTTCACCTTCAATCCCTTCCTCGGAAACACCGTTGAGGGAACGAATCACTTGGAACTCGGGACCGTGGAACAGGACGTCGCCGTCGTAAATCGGCGCGGTCCATTGCTCCAACTTCTTGCCCTCGGGCAACTTGGCAGGTTGGCTTTGCTCGCTACCGAACTCGGCAACGGCGCGGTAGTGCAACTGATCGTTGTCGCCGTGCAGCGCCAGTTCCAGACTGGTACCGTCCGCGGCGGGACGACAGTGGACACAGTAGCGGTTGCCGCCGTTGCTGTAGCGATCCAGTTGGATGCCGCGCAAGACCTGGATGTCGCGGATTGCGGCCAGCGCTTGGTGCGGACGGTAGGCTTTGGCGGCGCGCGTGAACCACTCAACCACCATCACCACCGGGGCGACGGGAACGCCGCGAATACTGTGGTCGTTTAGGAAGGGATAGGATTGGGCGTCGACGGCCACTTCCATGCGCGCCTCGCGTTCGGCACCGCCGCCCAGGGAGGCGGCCACCTTGGGTTCGCCACCGACGGTGATTTCTACCTGATCGGGTTGCGCTTGCTTCAGCTCGTCGACCATCATTTGGGCGCCTTGCTGCAGGCCGATGATGGGAATGCCGGCGGCTTCAAAACGCGCCTTAAGGGCGTCGTTCACCATGCCGCTTTCCCAGGGACCCCAGTTGAAGGATTTGACCAAAATGCCGCGACGAGCGCGTTCGGCACCGGCGACCTTGTTCAGCACCTCGTTGGCCATGGCGTAATCGCATTGACCCTGGTTGCCGCAACGGCCGGCGACGGAGGAGAACATCACGATCATTTCCAGCGGATCTTGCGCGGTGGCGGCGAGCAGGCGCTGCAGGCCTTCAACCTTGGTGCGGAACACGCGCTGGAACTGTTCGCTGGTTTTGTCTTTGATGAGTTTGTCGGCCAGCACGCCGGCGGCGTGAACGATGCCGGTGATCGGTCCCCAACTCGCGCGAACCCCGTCGAGCGCGGCGTTTAAAGCGTCGGCGTCGAGTACATTAACGGCGAGGTACTGGACGCTGCCGCCCGCGATGCGGATCTCGCTTTGGGTGCGCTGAATCTCGCGGTTGGCGAGGATGCGCTGCACACGACGGTTGAGTTGTGCCGGGGTAACGGCTTCGCCGCGGCTTTTGGCGTCGCGCAGCAGCGCTTTTTTCAGATCGGCCTCGCCGCGAATGCCGGCGGCGGCCTCGGGTTCGTCCTCTAGCGGGGTGCGGCCCAGCAGAACAAACTTGGCTTGGGTGGCCTCGGCCAGTTCGATTAAGGTAGCGGCGGTTACCCCGCGCGCGCCGCCGGTAGCAACGATCACGGAGGATTCATTGAGTTTCATCTCGGCGGGCAGCACGGCTTCGTCGCGGCTTTGCAGGGTCAGACGGGTGCCGTCGGCACACAAACCAACCTCAAGCTCGGGACCGCCCAGGGTCAATTCATCGATCAGCGCGGCGGCAAGTTCCTTAGGCGTGCGCTCCGCGCGTTCCAGGTCAATCGCCTTGGCGTCAATCGCGGGCCACTCAATCGCCGCCGTTTTCAGTAAACCAGTCAGACCGGCAGACCAGGCGCGATCTCCGGCGCGACCGGAGAGCCCGAAATCACCGCCGCTGTCTTGAACAGTGACGAGGAAGGCACCGGCGTCGAGGTTGGCGCTTGCGGCTTTGACGTGGTTAAACGCCAACTCGTTAACGGAAGCCGCGGTTTCCACGGTTTCGAAATCGTTGAGGCCTTCGAGCAGGATGATGCCGTCGGCGTCGGCGGGAATCGCGTTAACCACCTCGCCGTGAATGCCGCGCTCGGCAAGCTGAACGACCAATGCCTCGGATACACCGCGATCATCGCGGGTGACGGCGATTTTGCGGCTCCGGCCGAAAGCAGCCATGGCCAAACCACCGGCGGGCGTGGGCACCGCGGCGAGCGCGTAGCGTTTCACCTCGGCTTTAACAGCCGGGGCGGCGGCGGGAGCTTGGGCGACCGGGGCGACCGGGGCCGGGTTGGGCGCGGGGGCCGGGGCGGCTTGCCCGTCCATGTATTGGCAAATTTGAGCCAGCGTGCGCAACTCAGCCATTTCGGCGGGATCAACCTCGGGCATCTCGGGGTTCTCGTCGCGCATGGCCGAGAGAATCTCAACGCGTTTGATGGAGTCGACACCCAAATCGGCTTCCAGATCCATGTCCAAGTTGAGCATGTCGGCCGGGTAACCGGTTTTGTCGGCAATCACCCGCAGCAAAAGTGCCTCGGAATTCACTGAAGCGGCAGGGGCGGCAGGGGCGGCAGGAGCGGCAACGGCGGCAATCGGTGCAGCCGTAACCCCGGCGTTCGCCATGTAATCGCGGATTTGGGCCAAGGTGCGCAACTCAGCCATCTCGGAGGGATCGATTTCGGGCAGATTGGGTTCCGCCTCGCGCATGGCCGAAAGGATTTCGACGCGTTTAATGGAGTCGACACCCAGATCGGCTTCCAGGTCCATGTCCATGTTCAACATGTCGCTGGGGTAACCGGTTTTGTCGGCGATGACATTGAGCAACAATTCGCTGAGCCGGCCAACGGCGGGAACCGCCGCGACGGTAGCGGTCGGGGCCGAGACGGGCGCGGCGCCGCCGAATTGCTTTTCAAGATAGGAAACGATGTCTTGCAGGGTGCGCAGCTCGGCCATCTCGGAGGGATCAATTTCAGGTAGGTTGGGTTCGGCTTCACGCACCGCGGACAGAATCTCAACCCGTTTGATGGAGTCGACACCCAGGTCAGCCTCCAAATCCATACCCAGATCCAACATTTCAACCGGGTAACCGGTTTTGTCGGCGACAACGGTGCGCAGGAGGGTGGCGATGTTGCCGGCCGGCGCGGCGACCGCGGCGGCGGGTGCCGTTAGTGCTGGTGCGGCGGTGCTGAACTGACCGAGGTAACCGGCGATGTCGTCGATGGTTTTGAGTTCCGCCATTTCGGCCGGATTGATTTCGGGAAGGTCGGGTGACGCCTCGCGAACGGCCGAAAGGATTTCTACCCGTTTAATGGAGTCGACACCCAAGTCGGCTTCCAAATCCATGGTGCCCGCCAACATTTCTTGGGGATACCCGGTTTTGTCGGCGATGACGGTCAGCAGTTGCTCCAGCAGAGCCGGGGCCGAGGTGCCGGTGGACGCGGCAGGCGCGGCGGAGGCAACCGGTATTGCTCCAGAAGCGGCGCCGGAAGCGTCGGCAGGGGGCGTTTGATCACCGAGGTATTCGGCGATTTGTTGCAGGGTTTGCAGGGAAGCCATTTCGGCGGGGTCAACCTCGGGCAGGTTGGGTTCCGCCTCGCGCATCGCGGAGAGAATTTCGACCCGTTTAATGGAATCAACGCCGAGATCGGCCTCGAGGTCCATGCCCATTTGCAACATTTCCTCGGGGTAACCGGTTTTGTCGGCGACAACCTTGAGCAGCAAGGCCGCGGCCGAGGGGCCGCTGCTCGCCTTGGCGGCGGGTGCAGGGGCGGCCGGTTTGGCAACGGGCGCTGATGTCGCAGGTTTGGCAACGGGCGCGGGGGTCACCGATTTGGCAACCGGCGCGGGGGCCGCCGGTTTGGCGACGGGCACGGGGGCCGCCGACGCCGCAACCGAAACCGCCGGCACTTGAGCCGGGGGTACAGGCGCGGATGTCGCGAGCGGGGTGTCTAGAACCAGCCCGGTTTTGGCCGGTGCGGCAACGGTGCCGCCGGCGAGTTGGGCCAACTGCTGCAGCGCCTGTTCCGCCGTCTTTAAATAAGTTAAGTGCGCCTGGGCCGTGGTTTGTTGGTACATCTCATGGGCTTTGGCCGTTTGTTGCTGCACCTCACTGTAGGCCGCCAGCCAGGCGTTCATGGCGCCACGCGGCTTGCTAACAGGTTTATTTTGAGCAGGTTTCGAGGTGTTCTTGTTCGTCATAACGGCTTTGGCCTCCACGGGTTTGGGTTGCATTCCCGGCGCCGCCGCCCGAGGTTGGGCGCGTTGCATCGGCGCGGGTACCGCCGGTTGTCGAACCGACGTAGCCGGCGCGGGTTTCGCGACCGGGGCGGCGGGTTGCCGCGTGGCCGCAACAGAAACCGCCGGGCCTGATTGTACCGGTTGCGGCGCCGTTTGGGGCAACGATGTCTTGGCCGGTGCCGCTTTCACCTCGGGATTGGGCTTGGGCAGGGCCGCCGTGCCGCCTTCCGGCGGGTAGGGTTTGCCGTGGTTGGAACCGGTGATGTCGAAACTCACCTTGGGCTGGACCTTTGTGGCAGGATCTTGCGGAACGTCTTGATCCTGCCAAAGCGCGCTCAGGTCCAGGGACACGCCGGCGGTGAACAAACGGGCCGCCGCCGCGTGGAGCGACAACAAACCGTTGCGGCCTTTGCGATCCATGGGTACCGCGAGGTGCGGGCGGTCGCCGAGGATACGGCCGATCAGACCGGTCAGAACCGAACCGGGTCCAACTTCCAGGAACACGCGAATACCGGCGTCGTACATGGCTTCGATTTGCTCGACAAAACGAACCGGCATGGCAATTTGCTCACCCAAGGTTTGGGCAACGGCTTCTTTTTCAGTCGGGTAGGCTGAAGCGTATGAGTTGCTGTAAACCGGGAAGGCTGCTTCGCCGGCGACCTTGTCGGCCAGGAACTGTTTAAAGGGTTCGGCCGAGTCCGCGACAATCGGCGAGTGGAAGGCCGTGCCCACGTTCAACAACTTGCAACGCAAACCTTTTTCTTTCAAAAAGGCCTTGGCCGTCTCCACCGCGGTGGTATCGCCGGCGAGCACCACTTGCTCCGGCGCGTTGTGGTTGGCGAGTACCACGTCGAGGCCCGCTTCCTTCACCAAAGGCTCCAGCGTTTCGCGCGTGGTGGAAACCGCCAGCATGCTACCGGGTTTCACCGCGGCCTCGGCCATCAAGCGACCGCGTTCCACGGCAACCGCGAGGTAGGTTTCGGTGTCGAACACACCGGCCGCGTGCAGCGCGGCGACTTCACCAAAGCTGTGACCGGCGGCGGCGTCGGCTTTAACGCCGAGCTGTTCGAGCACACGCAGCAGGGCCAAACTGGAGACGGCCAACGCGGGTTGGGTCACCTCGGTACGGGTCAGCACCGCGCTTTGTTCCTTGCGAGCGGCATCCTCAAACACCGGTACCGGAAAGACGGCGCGGTGGATCGGCAGCTCGCCGTTCAATTGAATCGCGGCGGCGTCGTCCCAGGCGGAAAGTGCGCTTTCGAAAGCCATCGCCACATCGCCGCCCATGTGCAGGTACTGGCTGCCTTGGCCGGGGAAAACAAAAGCCGTTTGCGGGGCCTGTTCGTGTTTTTCAAAATGAACGCCGTCGGGCGTGTGCAGCGCGTCATCCGTGCCCTTACCCAGGTGTGCGGCGAGGGTGTCCAGTTTGGCGATCAATTGTTGTTCGTCCGCCGCAAGCACGGCGGCACGGTAAGCACCTTGACCGGCGGCCTGTTGACTTTGGTGTGCCAAAAACGTCAGTGCACCGGCGGGTTCGGCCTGGGCACGTACTTTTTGAATTTGGTCGCGCAGGGCGGCGGGGCTGTCGCCCGCAAAAACCACCATTTCGTTGGGGACCTGACGCAGCCGCGCGGCCCGCGCACCGGAACCGCGGTACTCTTCGCAGGTCAGGTGGAAATTGGAACCGCCAAAACCAAAGGACGAAACACCGGCCCGGCGCGGATGGGCCGCGTCCCGTACCCAAGGACGGGCCTCGGTGTTGAGGTAAAAGGCGCTGTCTTCCAAACCGAGGTTGGGGTTGGGTCGATCAATTTTAGGCGTGGGCGGCAGCACCTTGTGGTGCAGGGCCATCACGACTTTAAACAAACCGGCGGCGCCGGCCGCGGCTTTGGTGTGACCGATCTGCGCTTTCACCGAGCCGAGCGCACACCACTGACGTTGCGCACTCTTTTCGGTGTCAAACACCAACTTAAGCCCGCCGAATTCGGCGGCGTCGCCTGCTTTGGTCCCAGTACCGTGGGCTTCAACCAGTTCCACGGTCTCGGGACCGTAACCCGCACCCCCATAAGCCCGTGCAAGCGCCTTGGCTTGGCCTTCCGAAACAGGCGCGTAAACACTTTTGGAGCGGCCGTCGGAAGAGGAACCGATGCCGCGCATCACGGCGTAAATGCGGTCGCCGTCGCGTTCGGCGTCTTCCAAGCGCTTGAGCGCCACCATGCCGATGCCTTCACCCAACATGGTGCCGTCGGCTTGATCGGAGAAGGGTCGGCAATCGCCGCTTTTGGAGAGCGCGGGTGTTTTGGAAAAACACATGAACATAAAAATGTCGTTCATGGTGTCAACCCCGCCGGTGATCACCACATCGGACTGGCCGGTGTTCAATTCGTTAACCGCCATGCTGATGGCGGACAGCGACGAAGCGCAGGCGGCGTCGGTCACACAGTTGGTACCACCCAGGTCGAGGCGGTTGGCGATGCGGCCCGCGATCACGTTGCCGAGCAGACCGGGGAAGGTGCCTTCTTTCCAATCGGCGTAGTTGCCGGCGATGGCGTCGCAAATTTCGGTGACGCGGGATTCGGGTAAACCGGCCTCGCGCAGCGCTTTCACCCAAACGGGACGCTGCAGGCGCGACACCATCTCACCCATCAAGGTCTGGCCGCCGGTGGCGCCGAGAATGACGGAGATACGGTTTTTGTCCATGGTGTCGAATTGGTTTTGGCTGGCGTCGTCCAATACCTTGCGGGCCACGATCAACGCCAACAATTGGGCGGTATCGGTTTGCGGCAGCAGCGAGGGGGGAATGCCCCAGGTCATGGGATCAAAAACGACCTTGTCCAAAAAGGCGCCGCGTTTGGCGTAGGTTTTGTCGGGTACGCTGGGATCGGGATCGTAGTAGTCCTCGATCAACCAATGGTTGGGCGGAACATCGGAAATCAAGTCTTTGCCCGCGAGAATATCGCGCCAGAAACCGCCTTTGTCCAGGGAACCTGGAAAAAGGGCGCTGACGCCGACAACGGCAATGGGAGGAAATGAGGCAGACATAAAAGCTCCTTGGGTTCGGTTACACAACCGAAAATCGGGCAATTTGTTGGGACACAGCAGGGGTGTCCGGGGCCGCTAAAAAGCTGGGGCGATTAGGCATGGGTCGCCGCCGCGGCGTGTAAGGGTCGGGGTGTAAAGTGGAATGCCGCGTCGGCGACAGGCACGCCGTAGGTACGCAGTTGGTGGGCGCGGGTGACGACCGCGGCGCCTTCCAGCAGGTTGAGCGCGATTTGCACCACGCCGCGGGCTTCCGGTGCTTCCAAAAAGGAGCCGCGTACCCAGTCGTTAAAGGCACCCATCGCGGGGCCACACCAAATTTGGTAGTCCATCAGGCGCGAGGCGTCGCCGGCAATGGCCCACCGGCTGCTCAAACCAAGGTAAGCACGGAAGGTCAGCGCCATTTTGTGTTTGGGGTTGGCCTCGGCACGCTGTACCTCGCGGGGATCGCGGTCTTGCCAGAAACGGCGCGTGCTCTCCCAAGCTTCTTCCAGCGTGGCCCGGAAATATTGTTTCTCCAACGGCCCCCGTTCGGCGGTGGGAATGGCTTCAAGGGAAGGATAGCTGCTGTAAATGTGGTACAGCTTTTTGGCGCGCACCCCGAACATGGTGCCGCGACGCAGGACCTGCACCTCGACGCCGAGTTCGAACATATCGGCGGCGGGCGCCATCATGACATCGGCCAAGCCGGCCTGGGCCAGCATCTTACGGCCGTCCTCGGCCAAGCCGGACTCGACCGCGCCCTGGTTGACGGAACCGGTCAGCACGAAGGCGGCGCCAAGAGCGAAGGCGGCGGCCACGGCGGTCGGCGTCCCCAACCCCCCGGCGGCGCCCAAACGAATGCGGCGCGCATAGCCAAACTCGGCCTGACATTGGTCGCGTACGGCGGCGATGCTGGGGAACAGCGAGGCCAGCGGACGGTTATCGGTGTGCCCGCCGGAGTCGGATTCCACAATGATGTCCTCGGCCACGGGCACCTGGCGCGCCAGTTCGGCTTCCTCGGCGGTGATCAACCCCTCGCGCACCAGTTGGTCCAGCATCTCCGCGGGGGCCGGCGACAGGAAGTGACGGGCCACCTCGGGTCGGGAAATTTTGGCGAACAGCAGGTTGGTGCGCTGGATGCGGCCCTCGGCGTCGCGGTAGAGGCCCGTGGCGGCGTAACGCACCACAAAAGGCGTCAGCTTCATGTAGGCCGAGGCCGACACACGATGCACACCGCGGCGCAAGTACAATTCAACGACCTTGCGTTCCAGGTCGGGTTCATTGGGTGAGTGAATCAGATTACTGCCCCAGCTTGCGCCGATGGGGTTCAGCGCGGCTTCAATTTCGTCCAGGGCCGGTTCAATGCGTTCGGGATCCAAACCGGCAGCCCCGAAAAACGCCAACATCCCGGCCCGACCCAGTTCGACCACCATCCGCGCGGTGGCAATGCCGTTGGCCATCGCGCCGCCCACGTAGGGAAAACGCACGCCGTGTACTTCTTGAAAGCTCCGATCCCCCAACCATTCGGGGAACAGCGCGGGCAAGGTCGCCAAGTGCGGCCAACCGGCAACATCGCTGTCGCCGCGCACGGCTTGGCCTTCCAGACCGACACCAACGACACCGCTGTGCGGGTCTCTTAAAATGTGGAGCGGCTGCCGGATTTGTTGCAGCGCGGCGGTGACCGCCTCGGGATCAAATGCGGGTGGGTGTTGCTCGGCACACCACAAACCCAAAGGCGAAAAAGGATGCTGGGTCATAAAAGGGTTCTCCAGGTAGGTGCAGGCGGGTGCCTGACTCATTCAGCGGGAAGCCCTTGGGGGCGGCCCGTCGGTGACAAATTCAATAGCGTCACCGAATAACATGCGGCAGGAGCGCGAAGTCTTAAAAAGGCCTCGGAAAAACCGCGGCCCAAGGTTCGGCTTAAAACCCGCTATGTTCACCGATTTTGATAGCGACGTCAAGCAGGTTAGGCCTTGGGGGACAAGCGCCTCGGCCCATTGTTCACGGCGAAAAAGCGGATTTTCCCGGCAAGTTCTTACGCGCGGGGTGGTTCGGAAGGGTTGTGTCACAACACCGAACCCTATTCGGTCAAGAATGTACGGCCGGACGCAAAACCGACGCATGCGTCATTTTCCTTTCGCCAGGGTCCGGTATTCCACCACCCGAGGGTGCAGGCAACAGTACTTTCCAAGTAGGATGGTTGAAGGGGGTTTGGGTGCTGTCGGGCTTGACGGGGCGCCGGCCCGTCCCAACCCATCATTGGCGGGACCTTGATCCGCACCGACCCACGATTGGCTGGGCGATGATCCTTCTCGACCCATGATTGATTGGGTATTGATCGATGTCAATCCATGATTGGGTGGGCGTTGACCCCCACCAACCCATGCTTGGCTGGGCGTTGATCCCCACCATCCCATGTTTGGCTGGGCGATGATCCCCACCGACCCATGCTTGGGTGGGCGTTGACCCCCACCAACCCATGCTTGGCTGGGCGATGATCCCCACCGACCCATGCTTGGCTGGGCGTTGACCCCCACCAACCCATGTTTGGTTGGGTGGTGATCCCCACCAACCCATGCTTGGCCGGGCATTGATCCCCACCAACCCATGCTTGGTTGGGTGGTGATCCCGCGTACCCCAACGTGGGTACGCACACCGCCATGCAGGGACCACCCTTAGTTTGAACGTGAGGCAGAGCCGAACAACGATTGGTTACGCTGAAGGCGTCATGAGATTTCAGCCCTGGGTAAATGGTTGCGGGGCAACCGTTTACCCAGGGTCCCCGGGGGTTCCCGTCGTGCAGGCCGCTGAAGGCGCCGGCCCAACAACCAAAAAAACACCTCGACCCGGATTACAACCCACACCGCCTCGACCCGGATTACATCCCACAACGCCTCGACCCGGATTACAACCCACAACGCCTCGCGGGGTCAACGCCTTCAGCGTTTTACCCTTCGTGAACCCCAGGCACCCAGGGTACGACCATTTTCAATGGTCGTACCCTGGGCTAATATATTGCACCCTTTTAGGGTGCGTCCAAAGTGACCGGGCTTCGCCCGGCATTCAATCAAAGCATGGTCCACAGATCGGGTTGTGCGGCCCCCGTTGGGGCGCGCCGGTACGATCCATCAACCACCGATCCGATTGGGCGGCCACCGTTGGGGCACGCACACGCCCGCGCGTGTGCGCAAGAGGCGCCCCGGTACGATCCATCAACCACCGGTCCGGTTATGCGGCCCCCGTTGGTGCACCCACATGCCAATGCGTATGCGCAGGAGGCGCGCCGGAAACATTCATCAACCAACGATCCGATTATGCGACCCTCGCTGGTGCACGCCCACGCCAATGCGTGTGCGCAGGAGGCCCACCGGATCACCACCCAGGTACCCAGAGCGATTCACCCGATTCATATCCAGCCGAACCGTCCCTACATTATTAATGGAGCTCCAAATAAAAAAAGCGGTCCGCCCCGAGGGACGACCGCTTTTTTTGATTCGGTGTCGGCTGAAATCAAGCAGAACGCTTGGTGATCATGCCTTTCTGAATGCAGCTCGTGCAAACCCACTGGCGCTTGGTACCGCCGTTAGGCTGTTGCACACGAACGCGCTGAAGGTTGGGGTACCAGCGCTTCAAGGACACGTTGTGTGCGTGGGAAATCTTGTGCCCTTTTTGATAGCCTTTGCTGCAAACTGAACAACTCTTAGCCATGGTAATTGCTCCATTACATCAGTTCACGGTTTATTCGTGAGGCCGAAAACCGGCGCAGAACGCTGATGCTAGCAAATTATCCACAAGAAAACAATGAATAGTTCATTAAAATAACGGCTTGCCGTACCCCCAACCAAACCAACCCCCTCGCGCGAGACTCACCGGCAACGGTTCACCGCCGCGGGCTTTTGATGATGCAAACGCGCCGACACGCTTATGCTATATTGGACGAGCGCCCACACATCCACAAGCCGTCAAACAGGGGAAAACCCCCGTCCTCACGGCCTTTGCCCGACACCGAGCCGCGCAAAACGCCCAGCGGGAAACAGCCCAACGACCTCTGCCCCTCATCCGGCTCATCGATCCCCATCCTTCGCCCCAGGAAGTCGACCCCCATGTTTTTTAAAAACCAGCGGATTGGCAAATACGAAATACAAGACACCATCGGCTCCGGCGGGTTCGGTAGCGTCTACCTGGCCAAGGACATTTGGATCGGTAAACGGGTCGCCATCAAGGTTCCCCATAAACAGGGCGAAAACGTCGAAAAACTGCTCCAAGAACCACGCATGTTGGCCGAACTCAACCACCCCAACATCGTTTCCGTCATTACCGCCGAACAAATTAACGATGTCTTCTTTATCGTCATGGAGTACGTCGACGGCATTTCTCTCGAACAGTATCTACGGCAACACAAACGGCTCGCCCTCGATCTCGCCCTCCACTGGTTCGAACGCATCATCGACGCCATCGCCTACGCCCACGGCAAAAACGTGCTCCACCGCGATATCCGCCCGGCCAACATCCTGATTTCCTCCGACAACCAAGTGAAACTGGCCGACCTCGGCACCAGCCGATTCCTGGTAAGCCAACACTTCGCCTCCACCCGCATCGGCTCACCGCCCTACATGGCACCCGAACACTTTCAAGGCAAGGCCACCTTCCAATCCGACATCTACTCATTCGGCGTCTTGATGTACGAATGCCTCACCGGCCGCCTGCCCTACTTCGACCGCGACCCCGTGCGCCTCGCCAAAATCGCCCGCGAGGGTGCCATGGTTCCGCCCCACCGCTGGAACCCCGAGGTCCCGCTCGAACTTTCCCAACTGATTTGCAAAGCCATGCACCGCATGATGGGCTCGCGTTTCGCCGATGCGCGCGCGCTCCAAGCCGCGCTGCGCAAGGTCACCTTGCACACCATGAAGTTCTCAGAAACCGCGCCCCAAACCGCCCCCCCCGCCACGGGCTCCCAACACCTCTCACAACTCGTTGAAGAACAAGTCGAACCGGTCAAACTGTCGCGCCGCTTCAAGGAAGTCACCTCGCGCGAATTGTCCGACCTCTTTTGCTGGAATTGTAGTCGTCCAGTCCAACGCCGCTCCAACCATTGCCCCCACTGCAACGTGGACCTGCGTTAACGCACGCAACCTTTCGCCATTTAACGGCACTTTTCACCAACTCACCCGGCGATATTGACAACACCTTCACAAATTTTCCGTTTTTTTAGGTTTCCTTGATCACTTTTTAGGACGTGAAACGTCTAGTAGGATGTCGCGCCTTGGACCATTTTGCAGGATCGACCCATCCGTTCCACCACGGGAGCCGCTTGCCCCGTCAAGTTGGCCCGCTTCGTGCTGTCGACCAAGGTGTTCCCGCACAGGGCACGCGAATCGAGCCGGCGCATTCAGATTGGGTCGGGCGGGTTCAAGACGGATCACCGCCGCTCCCCCGCCAAGAGCGGCCCGCGCAATTCCGCCCCAAACCCTCGCTTTCTTCTGATCCCGAAACAGGGTAGATTAAGCGATGTGCTGCCCAGCCCTTCCCCCTTCCGTGTCAATTCGCCCCGCAACCGAACCTATGGAAAAGACACTCCAGCATGAACTTTTTGCCAGAGCTTTTTAAAAACCATTCCTGGAAGGGTTATGTGAGCCCCGTCTTGGCGGTGCTGTTTGGGTATTTGACCCTGCAGACGCTGTTCTCGGTGGAGCCGCTTCACGAGCTGGTTTACGCGGCCAACAAAACCCAGGGCCAGGCCCCGGAAGTGGCCTACCACGCCCTGCCGCGGCTGTTCTTTTTGGTGGTCTCGGGGCTGCTGTTCAATGTCTTTTTCTTCTTGGGCCTGCGGCAATGGGCCAGGTATTACCTCAACCGCAAACTGTTTTTGTCGTACCTGGTTTTTGCGATTATTCCGATCATCACCACCACCATGATCTTCAGCGAAATGGTCCGTACCGGTTTCGGTCTGTACAGCGTGAAATCGGTCGAAAAAACCTTCGACCAGTTCGCAAACGAGCTGGAAGAATACGTGACCCGCATCCAAAACGAACTCAAGTTCACCTCCGAGTCGCAGATGGACGAGGAAGAAATCGCGCAGTTCATCAATGAAGTCCGCAAAAAAGAGTTGCCTCGGTTTTCGGGGAGCGGCGAGTGTTTTGTCGACGTCTACTACCTCACCCCCAAGTTCCCAAGCGCGCCGCGCCAAATGCTGCCGATCCTTGCCGAAAGCAATCCCTCGATTCCCGCCGGTTTCCTTTCGGAGGACACCCCGGAATTTGAACGCATCTACCCCAACTGGATGCGCCACCGCTTCACCGACATCATCAGCCGCGACGGCAACCTCTACCTGGCCCACATTAGCAAGGTCGACATGGAAGACAACGGCAGCTACCTAGTGGTGGCCTCCTTGCCGACCAACAAAGGTTTTTTGAACAAATTACGCGAGGCCGAAAACGCGCGTATCTCATTGGTTAGCATCGCGGGAACGATTAGCTCGGACCGTTCCGACGGCAAGTGGTACCTGCGTTTGTTACTGCGTATCTTCTCCTCAGCCTGGGACATTCAGGTTTTGGATTGGGAAACGGGTTATTACGACCACTACGGCAAAATGCGTTTTGATATCGAACCCTCGCTGCTCTCCGACATCACCAACCGCGGCGGCGCGCTCAACATCTTCCACTCGGAAGAAAAGGAGCACGTGCTCAAAATCATCATCGGCGTGGCCTTATTCCTGCTGCTGGGTGAGTTCATCGCCATCATTTACGGCATCTCGCTGGTTTCCTACATCACGCGCTCACTGAACATCATCGCCACCGGCCACGAGCGCGTCGGCCAAAGCCAACTCAACTACCGCCTGCCCTACCTGGGCAAGGACCAGATCGGCTCGATGGGGCGCTCTTTCAACAGCATGGTCGACAACATTCAGTCCTTGGTCCAGCAGGTGCTGGAGCAGCAAAAGTTTAAGGAAGAACTGCGCATTGCCCGCGACATTCAGATGAGCCTGCTCACCGACGTGGCCGCGCTCAAATGGGTGGGCAACATCGCTGCAACCTGTATTCCCGCGCGCGAGGTCGGCGGCGATTACTACGAGATTTTGGACGTGGAAAGCGGCGAGGTCGGCATGTTTATCGCCGACGTTTCCGGCAAAGGCACCTCGGCCGCCTTTTACATGGCGGAACTCAAAGGCGTGCTGCTGGCGCTAAACCACCTGTGGAACGATCCCCACGAGCTGATGCTCAAGATGAACGAAATTTTGTTTCGCGCGCTCAAATCAAATGTGTTTATTTCGGGTGCGTACCTGCTGGTTGACCCGGTCACGGGACGCGGCCGTTTGGCCCGCGCGGGCCACTGCCCGGCGTACCACGTCAAAAGCGACGGCACTGTCCACGAACTGGCCCCGCCGGGCATGGCCATCGGCATCGCCAAAAACCAGGTCTTCGGCCGCATTATTAAGGTGGAAGAGCTCGAAATGGAAGCCGACGACAAAATCATTTTGTACACCGACGGCTTGGACGAAATGACCTTCCACAACGAGATGTACGGCATCGAACGGCTCAAAGAAGTGCTTAGCAACAACGCCGCCCTCGACGCCTACCAATTAAAAGACGCGATTCTTGAGGACGTGCTGAACTTCCTTTCGTCCGGCGAACAAAACGACGACTTGACCTTGGTCGTGTCAGGCCTGCCCGAGCGCAAGTAACCCCGCGCTTCCAAACCGGGTTCCGCCAATCCCAGCTCCGAGCCGCCTAATCGACACCGGTCGCGGCTTTGGCTTCCACGCGACGCACAAGCGCCTTGCCTAAGGCCAATTGACCCAAACCAATTCCAAAGGTCACCAGGGCAAAAATCAGCCACAACCGGAAGGGCCGCAATCCGGGATTCCAATCCCGTTCGAGCAACACAAAATGGGCATCGATTTCCCCTTCCGCCGCTTCAAAGGCGGCGCGTAACCCGCGCGGTACCTCGCTTGCCGGGGTTAACCAACCGGACACGGTTTCCTCGCGAAACAAAGCGTTGTAATGCTTTTTGAGGAAAGCCTCGCGCGCCGGCGCTTCTTCAATCATTTCAAGCTGCTTCACCAGCGCCAACTTTTCGCCTTGCCCGCGCTCCAGCATCACAATCCGCGCCGCACCGGTAAAGTCGTGGTCGCGCCGCAAGGGAACCAACAGCAAGGGCGGCTCGTCCGCGTCACCATCGGCCCGCCAAGCCTCTGTGTAGTTGATGCTGCAATGGGAAAGTTCGAGCAGGCGGTCGCGGGGCTGGAAATCGAGGTAGGCGTCCAAACTGAGGGCCAGCGGTTCGCGGTGATCCCAGTAAATGAGGAAATGGTGCTGGAGTTGGAAGAAACCAAAAACGGAAAACAGCCACCACAGCAGGCACCACAGCCAAGCACGGCGTTGTATGCGGCGCGGGTCCGGGGCAACGGATTGTTTGGCTGTCGCGTCGTCCATCCTGTCTCCCAACACGTTTGATGCTGCGCAGTATTCTCGCACGAAACATGGCACGTCCAGTGCAAAGCCGGCTGTAAGAAATGGCACAAGTGCTTCCCTATCGGCGCAGGAGGTGTTGCCGTGTCGCATCCTGAATTCTCGACCGAACCATTTTTTTATGAAGGCGCCGGAGAACGCAAACAGAAACGACCGCACGCACAAACCGGCGCCGAACCGGCAGCCGAGGAAGACGCCTGGGAACGCCCGTTGAAACGGGTGCCTTTGGATGAACCCCCATCGGAACCCCTGGTAATCGAACCGCTTCAACCCATCGCGCCGGCGCCGGTCACGGAACCGACCGCGGAACCCGCCAAGGCGCGCCGTCGCGGCGGCGGCCTTTCTGCCGTTATGAGCCGATTCAGAATAAGTGAAGCACCGGGCGCGTTTAAGAACGCATGGTTTTTGAGCCATGCCGCCAGTTTCCTGCTGGGTTTTTTGTTTTGCGGCATCATCGCCTTTCTGGCCATGCCCGCGCCCAACCCGCCCGCGACCGAACCCGCGTTAAATACCGCCCTGCCACCGCTCGGCGATTTGCCCGCGACGGTGGTTGAAGCCGATCCACCGCGCGAACCCGAGCTTGAAACCGCCGCGGCACAAGCGGCGTCCACGAACCAAACGGCGCAAAGCGAACCCGTCGCAACCCCGGCCTTCACACCAAACACCAAGGCGAGCGCCCTCTGGAAACCCCACCGGATTCGACCGGGCGAAACCATTCGCAATTTAAGCGCGAAATACGATGTGGAAGAACGGGAGATTTTCATGCACAACGGCGGCCGCTTCATCCCCCGCGTCGGCAAAACCATTATGCTGCCTTCACGCTCCTTCAAGGTTCATACGGTCCGCCGCGGCGATTCACTCCACGTCATCGCGCGCAAGTACGAAACCGACGTGGCCTCGCTGCAAGAGCTCAACGGCTTGAAGTCGACCTCGATCAAAGTGGGCCTGCCCCTGCGCATCCTATAGTAGCGGGCTAGCCCGCATTACTCACAAGGAATTCTGCTACGAAGCCGAAAGCCATGCGATTACTTCGCTTACTCGGTCGAGCCGCCTTCACCGTAGCGCTGCTACGCCGAAAGGTCGGACCCCTGCGCCTTCTCTCGCTCCTAACCTTCGTACTCACAAGGCTTTCTGCTTCTCGCGACGAATCCCTCGTGAGAAATGCGGGCAAGCCCGCTCAAAGCAGCCGCCACGATCCCTTTTTAACGGGGCCGGGAAAGTTTTTCCCGGTCCTTTCTCGTTTGTGCTAGCCTGCGACCAAGCCAAAACCGATGTTCTTTCGCCAATACGCCACCGAAAGGCCGTCGCCGCCACATACTCATCAGCAGGTTTTGCGGCGGAAAAGTCCGAAAAATCAACATCCCGCCGCAAATGGACGACCTTATTTAGGTAAACGCGCATCATTTTTGCTGCATGATGGGGACCCGGCCTTGCCGGCGCCCGCTGTCTCCCGACCGGGCAAACACCCAACCCGTCACCCACAAGCGAGTCACCCTTATGGCCCACACCGATATCACCGATGTTCGCGACAGCCAGAACGCGGCCCATCTCGAGGAATTGACCCAGGAAGTCCAGCAAATCTGGCCGGGATTCCACCACAAAATCCTGGGCAAACTCGGCGAGGGTGGCTGTGGTCGCACGCTCAAAATCTTGTGGACCTTGTCGCGAAAACCGGCCGTGCTCAAGTATCTGTTGTCCGCCGCCAGCGCCCAGCTCCTCGCCAATCCCGAGGCTAAGTTCAACAATCTCAGTCACAAATCCTGGCAACGCCTCTTGGAACAGGAGGCTTCGGTGCTCTGGGCCTTCCGCGATTTCGAAGCCGCGGTCACCCCCCTCGAACTCCACAGCAGTTTTGTCGCCTTCGTCATGGAGTTCATCCCCAACGGCACCCTGCAGGAGAACCTGCACAGCAACTTGGACTGGCGCGAAAAAGTCACCCGCATGCTGCCGGTCATCGAATTGCTCAGCGCCCTCCAGGAAGACGGTCTCTACCACCGCGACATCGCCCTCGACAATTTGTTCCTCACCGCGGAGCACCGGCTCAAGCTCGGCGACTTCGGCCTGGTCCACCATGTCGACAAACCCATTGTGCAACTGCTCGGTTGCGGCAAACCCGGTTACCTACACCCCGACATCCAGAACCTGCGCAAACCGGTGCGCGGCCAATTCCTGCGCAACGATTTACAGGACGTCTACGCCCTGTGCATTTGCCTGATGGGCTGGGTCAAAGGCATCGAACCCAACGCGCAAAAATCGCGGAACTGGTTGCGCGAAGGCGTGCCCACCTTGACCCACGCGCTGGATCCCTTCCTGTTCCCAACCCCGCCTTACCCGACCTTTGCCACCGGCATCGGCTCCTTCGCCGAATTACACGACATCCTCACCAAGGTGGCCAAACCGGCGCGTTCGACCCCGGTCCGACAAACCCCGTCCCAGCCTACCTCACGCATCACCGAGATCCACGAAACCTACAGTTCGATGAAGGTCAACATCCAACAGATTCGCGCGGCCAACTTCGAAAACGCGGCGCCCTCCAACGCGGTGATTTCGGGCGCGCCGGTGCTCACCTGGATCGACCAACCGGACCTGGCCATTCAGTTCGGCTTCGTCCCGGAATCCATCGTCCACGCGCTCTCACACCAAGACCCGGCCTGGCCGGAAGCCCCGCTGGTCCCGCGCGCCCCTTTCCCCGACGACGAACGCCTCGCGGGTGCCATTACCTGGGACCAAGCCATGTTCCTGGCCGGCTTCTTCAACCTGCACCTACCGTCCCCCCAACAGGCGCGCGCCCTCACACTGCCAGGCGGCGCCTTGACGCAAATCTGGACCAACCACCCGGCCGACCACACTGACCTGCGCTACACCTTGGTCGAAAACTCACGCGGCGTCGCCGAGAAAAACGAATTCCGCGGCAACGCAAACCCCTACCGCATCTGCTGCCTCATCCGCACCATGATGTGAAGCAAAAATAAAGCCCGGTTCTACCAACCTCCTTTAATTCCAGGGAATGATCGGACAGATCAGGGTTGGACATGCTCATCTTTTTGTGATGATCAATCTCTCAAAATCACCATTTTTATTTCGGACATACAAGTCCTTACCGGCGTCAATCTCATCAATAATTGCCGTCGAAAGACTTAAAGCCTTGCTAACTGCCGCAGCCTTGCTGCGAGATGAAGACCAGCGTTGAAGCTTGTTCGCGTTGGCAACATCTCCAGAGGTCAGCGTCATGATAACTTTTTGTCGCTTATTATCTTGAACGGGCATTAGGGCCTCCATGAATCTTGAGCGTCTCATTCAACCTAAGAAGCGCGATAACTCGCGGGGATTTTAGCTAAACCTCTGTGCTGCAACGGCCTGAAAAAATACTCACCGCACCCAGTGGGTGCGCCTCCGTTTTTTTCAAGCCATTTCGCTCCAGATCTTTAGCCAAAATCCCTGGCTCTTATCGCGCCTCTTAGGTTCAAAGGATGGCTTGTTGCCATACTTTTTCCAGCCCATTTTCCACCCTGCATGATTACAATCCAAACCGCTTCACCACCCATTCAGGTCGCTATTTGAAAAATGACCAAGAGACCAAAACCCGAGGCGTGCCTCACCAAAAAAACCTAGCGTGAAAGGTTTTTGGGGTGGCGCCCTCTCTCACCGTGCCGCGCGGGATCCGACCGCGCCCTTTGAAAAGCTATCCGTGGAGAGGGAGTTCTTCGTGAATCGTCTTGAGCAGGCCCTTGCCTACGTCTCACAGCGCAAGTCGCTGTGGTTCAAAACCTTGCTCACCGGTATCGCGCTTTATTTACTTTGGCAAATCGCTTTATTCACCTTGCTGGTTTTATCGGCGGAAAACCGCCCATTCCTATTGCGTGCCGTTTTGCAAACGCTTGAAATCATTTTGGTCCTTATCCTGGTGAAACGCATCGTGCGTGCCGGCCCGACCGCCCCCGAAATCTTCGAACGCCGCTACCTCGCCGCGACTTGGGTTTTGTTCGGCCTCTGGCTCTGCGTCATGGTACCGATGGGTTTTGAAATTCGCGATCCCTACCTCTACGGCACCGCGAACTTTGATCCCTACCAGCACCTCGTCATCCCCATGATCACCGGCTTCCGCGGGTATCTGTTCGCCGTTTGGCTGATGTGCGGCATCGCCACGCTCGTGCTTTACGGCGTCAAAAAACGCTGGGCCGATGTGGACGAGGTCTTGCTGCCCTTGGTCTGTCACCTCATCTTCACCGGCATCCTGATTTTGGTGCGGTTGGGTCCCGACCGCACCAAAACCGCCATGATCGGCTGGAACCAAGCGGTTTTTTTCCTGATCGGCGCGGTCGCCTTCGGCATCATCATCTCTCCCGCGGTGCGCGAACGCCTGATGAACTTCGCCGACCGCTATCCCTACATCCTGCTCATCATTACCATCGCCCTCATCGGCGGCACCTTTTTCTTCGGCACCGCGCTCTCCGGCGGTCGCAAACTCTGGTACCGGGTCGGCCCACTCACCATCCAACCCATCGAGATCTCCAAAATCCTCTTCGTCTACGTGGTCGCCGCCTTCCTCGAAAAAAAAGCCTATACCTTCCAAAAAAGCAGGCGCCTCTCCTCCCTCATCTCCCTGGGCGTGATGTGCCTCTCCCTCTTCCTCGTGCTCCTGCTGCAAAAAGATTTGGGCCCGATCATGGTGCTGGTCATCGTGTGCCTGTGGATGTTTGTTTCGGTCAGCGGCCGCATCGACCTGCTGGCCACGGCCCTGCTTGCCATCGGCACGGTGATCGGCCTCGCCTTTTGGTTCAAACAACCCTCGATGGTTTACCACCGCATCATGGACTTCGTCGATCCGCTCCAGTACTCCAGCCAAATGACCTATGCCCTCTGGACCCAAGCCTCCGGTGACCTGTGGGGCACAGCGCTGGGCATGAGCCGCGCCTACAAGGTGCCGGTCATCGAATCCGATTACATCTTCACGGCGATCCTCGCCGAAAAAGGCTGGATCGGCGCGGCGGTGGTGCTCACCGTGTTTTGGGCCTTCAGCATTCGCGGCATCCAACTGGCACGTTTCCTGGTCAAAGGCCACAGCCGCGACGCCACCTTTATGATGGGCGTGGTGATGGTGCTTTTTGTTCAGCAAGTTGTCATCGTGGCGGGCAACCTCAACATGCTGCCGTTGTCCGGCTTAACCCTGCCCTTTGTTTCCGCGGGTGGCTCCAGCCTGGTGGTTAACCTGGGCGTGTTGGCCCTAATGCTGGGCCTGGTCGCACGCCATACCCGACCGGCACAAATCACCGAAACCGGCCAAGTCAAAAGCATTCCGATGCCGATTGCCGCCGCCAACCCCACGCGGGTCGAACCCGAATTCGAACCCAGCGTGCGCGACGATGAAATGGTCTTGGGCGGGCGCGCGTTCCGCGCCGGCTCGGCGGTGAAACCGGGAGGTCACGCATGAATCCACACGAAGAACGCGGCGAATTAAGCGGTTACCATTGGCTGATCCCGCTTTTTTCCATGACCGGCGTGACCCTGCTCCTGCTGGCGGGCGCCTTCCGCAACAGCGTGCTCGATCCCTTTTCGCAAAACTACATCGAAGACTTCGCCCACCAACGCAACTTCGAGACCTTTGTCGAACAAGGGCTGCTGGTGGACAACGGCCACAACGGCGTCAAGGCCGATTGGGACGCATTTTACCGCTACACCCGGAGCGCATTCAAATTAGGTCAACAGGTGGCGGCCTTTGAACAAGCGTCGGCGGCGGGTGCGCTTCAAGGGGTGACGCTCAAAACCCTGCCCGGCACCTGGCAACCCCTGGTCAAAAAACGGTTGCTTTCCGAGCAAGACGGCCAACTGGTATTAAACGGCGAGGCCTACCACCAGCGCATGCTAAAAACCACTTTCGGGCGCCATTTCCTGATGGCGGCCAACAACACCCATCGCCTGATCAACCAAGCGGGGCGCATCTCGGCGGACGAATTTTACTTCCGCGAAACCAACGTATTCTCGGTGACCCGCGTCCTGCCGCGCGGCGCCGTCTACGACCGCCACAACCAGCTCATTGTCGGCTGGGACAAAGGCCGTCGCGAACGGAGCGGCCTTCACGAGGGCGTGTTCCACGTGGTCGGCCTGCCCTACCGCTCCGGCATCGAACAGAAAATGGAAAAAGCCCTGGCCCCCAAACCCCACCGCGGTTTGCACGATTTGGCCGGACTGCGCGGCCGTGACCGACGCGGTGACGATCTTCAGCTCACGGTCGACAGCGAACTCTCGGCCAAGCTCTACGACATGTTTGACTTTGAAAAGAAAGGGCGGCTAAAAGGGGCGGTGGTTTTGATGGACATCGAATCGGGTCACCTGCTCGCCTCGGTGAGCAGCAACGCGCCCCACGGCGAAACGGTGCGCGGCAATTACGACGCGCTGGTGCGCGACCGCAAACACAAACCCCTGCTCAACCGCGCCTGGGACGAATTGCACTTCCCCGGCTCCACCTACAAAACGGTTGTGGCGGCGGCGATGTTGGAACAGGAGGCGCTGACCCAACCCTTTAAGAGGGTCCAGGAGAAACGTACCTACCTCAAGATTCGCAACAACCGCAACAAAGTCCGCAAAAAACCGATTGACATGCGCACGGCCTTCGCGGTTTCTTCCAACACCTACTTCGCCGAAAAAGGCGTTTTGTTGGGCCACCACACGGCCGACATGGCCGGGCGTCTCGGCTTTAACAGCGCCTGCGACTTGACGCTCGGCGTTAAGGACGCAAAACCTTGGATCACCGCGACTTCGAGCGCCTATCGCGGCCAACAACAGGTGCGTTTTGACAAACGCGGCGACCACCGCCTTGTCGCCCAATTCTCGCTGGGCCAGAACCAAATTAAAAGCCACCCGCTGCATATGGCGACCCTGATCGCCACCGTCGCCAACGACGGTGTGTTCGTGGACCCGCGCCTGATCAAAGGCCGTCGCCGCGGCACCTTGGTCACCGAAACCCACAACCCCGCCGCCTTTTCCCAACTGCAATACGGCGAAACGCGTCGTGTGTTGGACAGCACCACCGCCCGCTATTTGCGCCAGGCCTGTCGCGGCACCATGAATATGGAACGCGGCACCGGGTTTTACGGTCCGCAAATCTACCGCGGCACCGTT
Organism: Acanthopleuribacter pedis; assembly: GCF_017377855.1. Taxonomy (GTDB): domain Bacteria; phylum Acidobacteriota; class Holophagae; order Acanthopleuribacterales; family Acanthopleuribacteraceae; genus Acanthopleuribacter; species Acanthopleuribacter pedis. The sequence continues at coordinate 109,235 of NZ_JAFREP010000008.1, read as the reverse complement.
GACGGCCAACCGATCTACAGTAGCGCCAAGCGGGGAAGCAAAGCGGCCGAGTTCGTGCTGATCCCCAGCGCGGGCAAAACCGGCACGGCCCAACACGGCCAAAAAGGCAAGCCGCCGCATTCGTGGTTTATCGGCTACGCGCCCGCCGACAATCCCAAGGTGGCGGTGGCCGTGGTGGTGGAATACGCGGGTTACGGCAGCTTGTACGCCTTGCCGATTGGGATGGAAGCGCTGGCGGGCGGATTGAACAGCCTCAACCAAGAACCGCACAGCCTGGCGGGGGAAACCGAGCAAGTCGCCGCCGAATCCTCGCCAGATTTTTGATTTCAGGGGTTGGCGCCGGCCCGAGAACCCCGCATAATGGTGGGACGTTCTTTTTCACCCACCAACCTCGGAGCTTGCACCATGATTTGTACGCCCGACCTCTGCGATGCCTTTGACGACCTAGTTGCGGTTGCCGACCCCGTGTTTCGCGGCTTTGGTCGCCGTAACAGCTTCGGCGGTTGCATCGAAACCATCAAATGCCACGAGGACAATTCGTTGGTACGCGAGGTTTTGGGTGAGCCGGGAGAAGGCAAGGTCTTGGTGGTCGACGGCGGCGGCTCCAAACGACGCGCCTTGGTCGGCGACCGCTTGGCGGCGCTTGCGGCCGAGAACCTTTGGCAGGGGATCATCGTTTACGGATGTATCCGCGATGTAGACGAGATCGCCCAAATCGATATCGGCCTCCAGGCATTGGCGGCCCATCCCCGCAAAACCCTCAAAAAAGGCATTGGCGAACGCAACCTAACCGTCACCTTTGCCGGCGTATCCTTTAAACCCGGTGATTTTGTGTATGCCGACAACAACGGCATCCTCGTTTCACCCCAAGCCCTGGAACACCCGCAACCATCCGCTTAACTCACACCAACGTCGGACCAACACCGCTTCCATTCGCTTGCCAAAGGGGTTTTTACCCAGGATCAAACAGGTCCCACCTCGTGACCAAACTTTTCCGAATCAGATGGATGGATGGGCTGAAGGGCGACCTGCTACCTGGTCGCACTCATGGTTTCCTCGCCCCCGTCAACACACCTCCCGCCGGCCAACATCCCAAACCCGGTTCCCCATCGAGGGAGCCATCGGCAGGGATTACCCCCATTGAGGGTTGTTTTTGAGTAGGAGCAGCAAGCATGATCGCCAGCAATCGTCGAATTTTAGAGCGTCGCCACCTAATTTTTTACCTCGGTGTCCTGGACCTCGACAGCAAACAGCAGCTAGGTTACATCGTCGACATATCCGAGGGCGGCATCATGTTGATGAGCAACCAATCGATTGAAATCGGTGAGGTATTCCGATTAAAGGTCACCTTGCCCGGCTCCGGCGAATACGGCGAAAGTTTTTCGTTTGAGGCCCAGAGTATTTGGAGCCGCCAAGGCCCAACCGAGGAGATCTACGACACCGGCTTCAAACTGCTCGACTGCACGAAGGAGCAACTGGAAGCGATCCGCCACGTCATCGAAGAACTAGGATTTGATCACGCCAAATTCTAGCCCGCATTTCTCACAAGGATTCGTAGCGAGAAGCTGAAAGCCTTGTGAGTACGAAGATTACGACCGAGAGACGGCACAGGGGTCCGACCATTCGGCGTAGTAACGCTACGGCGAAGGCGGCTCGACCGAGTAATGCGGAAGGCCGCCCCCTCGTAATCGCATGGCTTTCGGCTTCGTAGCAGAATTCCTTGTGAGAAATGCGGGCTGGTCCAGCCCCTCACCAACCCATCCTTGATGTAAGCTGAAGGATCTTTGGTTCATCGTCGGAGGGCGCCCTCTTTTTGCGCCGCCGCGTATCGATTCAATTTCTTCCGGGAGACATCATGATTAAACTTGCCGTGCGCCTTGCCGTCCTGATGACTTTGTTGGTCGGCACCGCCGTTTTTTTGCTGGCTTACCAAGTGATTCAAACCGACTCCGGCTTCCACATCGTTCAAAAAGACGATTGGGGCTTCGACAAAACCTGGGTCGACACCCGCGATTGGAACGCGGTCGATTACCTTAAAAATACCGATATCTCTAAAAAACTCGCCAAAATTGAATGGGAAAAGTTTGGTGACCGCGCCCAAGCACAATGGCAAAAATTACAGAAAACCATGGACGAAGCCTTTGAAGGTCAAGACATGGACGACCTCTCCGCCAAGGCCAAAGAGAAACTCGCCGACCTGCGCCACGCCGCCCAAAAGAAATACGACAAGCTGGAGAAACAATTCCAAAACGGCGACTTTAGTTGGGAATCCTTCCAAAAGAAAGTGGCCGAACTCGAGGCCTGGCTAGACAAACAAATCGAAAAACTTCGCGCCAATTTTTAGCGCGACAACAGGTCCGGCAACACCGACAACGCGTGGTCAATCACGGTTTCGTAGAGCGGTCGTTTGAACCAAACGGCCGCCTCGGCCGCATCGCTTAAGGGCAACCATGCTACGTAACGGAACTCCGGTTCGGCAACCCGTTCCAGGCAAGGTGGATCCCCGTCGCGCAAGGTCACAATAAAATAGGTCTGCTCTTGGCCGACGCGCGGATAAAACTTTTCGCCCATGCTCTCAGGGAAACGGTAGCGCAACCCAAAGGGAAACCGGTACAACAGATCGACACCGGCCACGCCGATTTCCTCGGCCACCTCGCGCTGCAAGGCTTCTTCCGGGGTTTCGCCTTCTTCAATGCCGCCTTGCGGCCAGTGCAACACACCCGGCATCCCCAGGCGTTCTCCCATCAGGGTTTCAATACGGCCGTCGATACGGCGGACAATCAATGCGGCGGCGTTGGGCCGGAATGGTCCGACACCACGACACAGGGGTTCCACCCTATCGGCGACACGTGGTTCTCTAAATTCCAAGGGTTTGGCGGATTTCATCATGTTCGGGAAAGCGGTTCTCCTTGTGTTTGGAAAAAATCAAGCGGCCGTCGACGTACACATCGAACACACCGGCGGAACCTACTTCGAGCTCGGTCTCAAAGGAATCCAGGGATTCCAAATAGGCAACCAAACTGGTTGCTTTCGGTTTGTAGTTTCACATGCCGCAGTATTTGATGAACAATTTCTTCATAAAAACCTCCGGTATCAAAATCCCGCTCGATCGGCAGCCTTCTGACGCAACCGAAGCGAGCGGTGCCCGTCTATTCTAGCAATCGCACCCCGACACGAAACAAGGAATCAACAAAACTTACGCACAATCCGAAAATCCCCATCTGCCAGGTGAATTTTCGTAAGAAAGCGCCCTTTGACAACCACACATCGGCCGCCGACACAGCGATTCGTCCTGGATACAGAACGACGCCGGGGTGCCGACAACCTATCCCGGTACCGGCCCCACCGCGCTTGAAAAATAATCCGCACCAACACCGTAGGTTGGGACAGAATAGGCAATACACTTTTCAGTTACAACGCAGGAGGTTTCGATGGATTGCTTTAGAGACGACCCAAACCAAACAGTTCCCCTTCAGTTGGTGGACAAAAACGACTACGAAGCGCTGGTAGAAGGCAGCGACCCCTTTCTCCAAAACTTTATGGCGCATAACCGGTTCGAAGCCTCCTTCGGACAAACCCTCATCATTCCCAACCGAGACGGCGCCGTCGAAAAAGTGTTGCTGGGAACCCAAGGTTGGCCGGAAGATCCGCGCGGCTGGGTTTTGCTCGGCGCCAAAGCGGGGGCGGGTTGTTCCCCAACGCCGGCGCTGCACCTCGACGACAAGGACATGGAAGCACAGGAGCAACTTCAGTTCTACCTCGGCTGGGGTTTGGCGAGTTACCGTTTCGGCCGCTACCTCAGCAAAGAAGCCAAACCCAAAGCGGCAATTTATGTACCGGAAACGGTCAACCGCGCCGCGCTCAAGAACCAGTTGGAGGCGGTCTTTTTGGCGCGCGACCTGGTGAACACCCCGGCCGAGGACATGGGACCCGCCGAACTGGCCGGCCAAGCGATGGAAATCGCGGAGGAATTCGGGGCCGAGGTCCAACTCACCCGCGGCAAGGAACTGCTGGAAGCCAACTATCCCGCGATTTACGCGGTCGGCAAGGGCAGCCACCGCCCACCGACCCTCATCGATTTACGCTGGGGCAACCCCGATCACCCCAAGCTCTCCTTGGTCGGTAAAGGCGTGGTTTTTGACGCGGGCGGCCTGGACCTCAAAGGCGCCACCAGTATGCGCTGGATGAAAAAAGACATGGGCGGCGGTGCGATCACCCTGGCCCTTGCCAAACTGATCATGGCGGAAAAGCTGCCGGTCCGTTTGCGCCTGTTAATTCCCGCGGTCGAAAACGCGGCGGGTCCCGAGGCCTACCGACCCGGCGACGTGATCCAAACCCGAAAAGGGATTTCGGTTGAAATCCACAATACCGACGCCGAGGGCCGGATCGTCATGTGCGACGCTTTAGCCGAGGCCCTGACCGAATCACCGGACCTGCTGATCAACATGGCGACCCTGACCGGTGCCGCCCGCGTGGCGCTGGGCCAAGATCTGCCGGGCTTCTGGACCCAAGAAACCGAGCTGGCCCGGGCCTTGGAAGACGCCGCCGACGAGGTGGCCGACCCGGTGTGGCGCATGCCGCTGTGGCGTCCGTATCGCAAAATGCTGAACAGCACCATCGCCGACATCAGCAATTGCGCGACCGGCCCGCTGGGCGGCGCGATCACGGCCGCTTTATACCTTCACGAATTTGTCAAACCCTTCGCCAATTGGATTCATTTCGATGTTTTCGCCTGGCGCAACGACGCCCAGCCAGGCTCGCCCAAGGGCGGTGAAGCCTCGGCCTTACGCGCGGTGTTCCGCTTCCTGGAAAAACGCTACCGCGACTAAGGGACCAAGCGCGGTGGCATTCCCGCCGCGCTTTTTTGTGCCCGGCTAGCCGGGTTTAGCCGGCGAGTTCCTTAAGCGCATCGCCTTGCAAACGGTAGTTAAACCATTCGCGGCGAAACTCAGCGCCCAAATTTTTGTAAAACTCAATCGCGGGTTCGTTCCAGTCCAACACCTGCCAATCGATGCACGCGTATTGGCGCGCCAAGGCGATTTCGGCCAATTTTCGGAACAGCGCCATGCCGACGCCGCGACCGCGCGCGGCCGGGGTCACAAAGAGGTCTTCCAGGTAGAGGCGCGCGTGTCCGGTCCAGGTCGACCAAGTCGGAAAAAACAGCGCCATGCCGACGGGAACCCCGTCTAATTCGGCCAGCACACATTCCCAAATCGGGCGCGCGCCAAATCCGTCACGCAGGATGTCGGCCTCGGTGCAAACCACCTCATGCAACGCTTTTTCGTATTCGGCCAATTGTTTGACAAGGTCGAGAATCACCGCGGCGTCTTCGGGCGCGGCCATACGTAATTTCATTTCGGGCATCTGCTGCTCCTTGCGAATGTGTCTCGTTTTTTAGGGAACCCACATGGGACGATTCACGGCGGTGCAGGTGCGTCTTCGGTTGCGTTACAACGCACACCCTGCCGTCCACCCGTATCGCTAGCTTTCGGTCGGCGGTTCAAGGCCGGCCTTTCTCATCCACTTCCGTTTCCCACGCGCGCGCTTCTCGCGAAAAAAGGCGCGAATTTGTTCCTGTGCCTCGGCTTCCAAGACGCCGGGGACGACCTCGATTTGATGGTTGAGCGAGGCGCGTTGGGATTCCCCAAGGATGTGGGTAAAACCCTGCTTGGGATCGTAGGCGCCGAACACAATGCGTTTCACACGGGCGTGGACACAAGCGGTAAAACACATCAGACAGGGTTCCAGGGTGACATACAGGGTGGTATCGAGCAGGCGGTAGTTGTCAATGTAGGCGCAGGCGTCGCGCAGGGCCAAAATCTCGGCGTGGGCCGAGGGATCCCGGCAGCTGATGTTTTGGTTAAAACCTTCGCCCAACCGCACCCCGTCCCGGACGCACAACGCGCCGACCGGCACCTCGTCAACCGCGGCGGCATCCGCGGCCAAACGGAAAGCGGCCCGCATGTAGTCCTGGTGATCCATGGTGTGCTCCTCAAAAGACGGCGCCCCCTGTGAGCGGCAGGCCCCCGGGGTGCGCCGTGTGCGCGATTATACCCGATCCACGACACGAAAAAGGGTGTCCTTGACCGCCGCCGCGGTCAAGCCGCGAAAAGGGCGGCTCCCTCGAAAAAAAGACAGGGTGACGGCAGCTACACAAACCAGCTAAACACCATCAAATATTCATGTTAACAATCAGTCCTCGACTTAGCGTTCCCAAGTCGTCCGGTTATCCGTTCTTTTACATTGCCACCATTGAAATCGACCTCGGCCAGGCATAGAATGAAAGGCAATCGGACGGTCTCATGAACGCTTTTAAACAATTACCGCAAACCTTCACGGGTCTTTTTTCGACATACCTGGGTGGAGGGCCGTCCCTCGTTATGGAATATCAGAAAACCCATCGCCTGTTTCTCAGTCGGCAGGTGGTTGCGCGCGACAGACGATCCGCGGCCGTTCCCTGGTACGGCGCGCGACAATGAACGAGGCATGACCATGGTGGCAACGCTCAGTATGCATAACGTGAAAAAGTGGATTGCCGAAGCGATTGAAGGATTTGCCAACAGCGACTTATGCGGGGTCCCGAAACCCTGGCTCATTATTTACGAGGCGCTTGCCGACTACCTCTCCAACGAAACCCCCATCGACCAACAAATGCTCTGGATGATTGAAAACACGGATGATACACCAGCCGACATCATCTTCCAACTCCAGCGTCTCAAAAACGCGATTGTGGCGCGCATGCTGGACGCGGGCGACACGGAAGATCTCCCCAAGCTGCTCACCTGGTTTGATCAGTCGATTGTGGTCCTCACCGAAAAGGTGTCCGGCAAGGTAGCCAAAAACCACAGCCTCATCGAACCCTACGAAACCATTTTTTTTAACGCCCGCGACGGGATGTACATTTCCTCGCTGGAAGGCCGCTTCATCCAGTGCAACGAGGCCCTGGTAGAAATGCTGGGTTATCAGTCGGTGGAAGCCTTGCTGGAACTGGACATTGAACACGATTTGTACGTGGAAAGCCGGGAGCGCCGCGTAATGCTGGACCACCTGGAACGAGACGGGTTCTTCGACCACCACGAGTTTGCCTTTAACTCGGCGGACGGCACGGTGAAAACGGCGCTGGAATCCTGCTATCGGGTGGATGTACCGGGTGGGCGACGCTTCATCGTCGGCGTGATGGTAGATATCACGGCTGAAAAAGAGGCGGCGCAACGATCGGACGACTTCGTCAAGCTGCTGGAAAAAAGCGTGATGGACGCCCAACTCAAGGCCAAGGTGTTGCGCCAACGCTGCGATCTGTTGCTGCAAGCCTACGACCATCCGGTGGTTCTGGTGGAACCCACCTCGCTGGCCTTAATCGACTGGAACAACGCCTTCACCAAACGCCTGCGTTTCCTGAAACGTCAGCGCCCCGAGCTCAGCCTGCGCGACCTTTTCCCCCCGGAGGAGTGGATCGAGGTGTTCGACCAGATCTCTACCTCGCTGAACCGCAACCACTTCCACATCGTGCGCACCCAATGCAAAAGCGCCACGGAGGAGATTTTCCCGGCCGACCTTTCGATTGTGGACTTCGGCGACGATCAAGGGCCGGTGTTGTTTATCGAAATCATCGACCGCGAGGATCAGGCCCGCCTCAAAAAAGGCCTGGACCGCATGCACCAGAACCTCAAACACACGCTCGACGTGGCCCCGCTCGGCGTGCTCGGCTTCCGGGCCGACGGATCGGTGGCACTGGTGAACCGTTTCCTCCTCGAAAAAATGGGTTACTCCAACCGCAATTTGCGACGGGTTTCCTTTATCAACGAGTTGTTCATGCGCGAGGAACAACGGCTCAAATTCAACAAGTACATTCGCCGCTTCCTACGCGGCAACCACGTGGCCAACCAAGAAATTGAGTTGCGCGCCAAGGACGGGAGCGCCTTGTCGTTTTTCCTCCACACGGCGACCTACCACTTCGACGACGACGATAAAGCGGGTTTTCTGGCATTCCTCACGCCGCGTTTCGGCGACACAGAGAACCTTGCCCCGGTGGACACACCCGCGTTGCAAGACTCACTGCAGTACTTCCGCAAAACCAATCTGCAACTCCAAACGGACCTGGCCACCCTGATCCGCGAAACCCGTGACCAACGCGGTTTTGCCGAAACGCTGGCCAAACGCCTCAAAATCCCGATCCACGTCATCATGGGTTACGCGGGCCTGCTGCGCCGCGATTTGGAAAACGTGCTCAGCGACGAACAGAAACAAGACGTCAAAATCGTCGAAGAGCAGATCAATTTCACGCTGGGCATGCTGGAAACGGCGATTGAATTCCTGCAAATCAAAGGCGGCAAAATTCTGGCGCTACCCGAGTTGTGCAACGTACGGGTGATGGTCGACGAACTGTTCTCCCGCCTGAAGGAACGTACCGGCGAAACCTCGGCCCAGTGCGAATGGGTGAACGACGTGACCTCGCGCGAGGCGCAAATCAGCGTGGACATCCACCTGCTGGAGAGTCTGTCGTGCCACCTGCTCGACAACGCGGTCCGTTTCTCCGGCCGCGGCAAGGTCCGCGTGCGGGCAACGCTCACGGAACAGGGCCTGGCGATGACCTTCCAGGACAGCGGCCCCGGCTTGGATGTCAGCGAGTTGTCCAAGTTATTCGAGCCCTTTTACCAAAGCCCGACGGATCGCGGTAACAACGGCCACCTCGGTCTCGGGCTGGCCACGGCCAAAGGGTACCTCGACCTGATTAAAGGCGGCATTGAGGTTTCCTCCAAACCCGACGTGGGCACCACCTTCCTGATCCAAATCCCCAACTAGCCCGCATTGCTTACAAGGATTCGTCGCGAGAAGCCGAAACCCTTGTGAGTACGAAGATTACGACCGAGAGACGGCACAAGGGTCCGACCTTTCGGCGTAGCAGCGCTACGGTGAAGGCGGCTCGACCGAGTAAGCAAAGTAATCGCAAGGAATTCTGCTGGAAGCCGAAATGCGGGCGAGGCCCGTCGTGTTAGGATGGGCTACCTTTGCACGGGAGTCCCCACCATATGTCGGCCACACCCACCGAGGGCGCGACGGCGATCCTCGCCTACCACCGCGCCACCCTGACGCTTAAAGGTTTATCGCCGCAACACGAGTTGGTCTGTCCCGAATTGAAATGGGACAAACGCGCCTTGTGTTGGCGTGCGCCGGCCCGCCGTTACCGCGAACTGGTCACGGCCCTGCGCCAGGCCGGCGTGAACTACCGCGACGAGGCCCGCGATTACGGCCCGCTCCCCTTCCAACAGCGCGAGGCGATCACACCCCGCCCCTACCAAGCGGAAGCGCTGGCGGCTTGGCGCGAGAACGGCAACCAAGGGGTGGTGGTGCTGCCGACCGGCGCGGGCAAAACCATCCTCGCGGTGATGGCGATGGCGGTCGCGCAACGGCCCACGCTGATTCACGTGCCCACCATCGACCTGTTGATCCAATGGCACCAGGTCCTTGAAAAATTCTTCAACATGCCGATCGGACGACTGGGTGGCGGCTACAGCGAGATCGAACCGATCACGGTCAGTACCTACGACAGCATGCTGATCCACCTGGAACGGATCGGCAACCGTTTCGGCACGATCATTTTCGACGAATGCCACCGGCTACCGGGCGACCAATACCAATTCCTGGCAATCGGCAGCTTGGCCCCGTTTCGGCTTGGACTGACGGCGACCCCGGAACGCAGCGACGGCCGCGAGGAACAGCTTTACGATTTGTGCGGCGGCCAGGTCTACCGTGCGTACATTCACGATTTGACCGGCTACACCTTGGCGCCTTATGAGGTGGAAACGGTTGAGGTCGAAATGGACAGCGACGAGCGCGAGGCCTACGAGGCGGCCTACACGGAATACATTAGTTTCCTGCGCGGCTCGGGCATTGATTTCCGCCAACCCAACGGCTGGGCCAAATTCATTTGGCAGGCGAGCAAAACGCCCCACGGGCGGGCGGCCCTGCGCGCCTACCAAACCCAGAAAAAACTGAGCTTGGCCTCCCACGCCAAACGCGCGGCCCTGTGGGCCATCCTGCAACGCCACGTGGAGGACCGCATCATCGTGTTCACCCAGGACAACGAAAGCGCGTACGATCTGGGTCGCCTGTTTGTGCTGCCGGTGCTGACCCACCAAACCAAACCCAAGGAGCGGGTCGCCTTTCTGGACGCCTTCCGCTCGGGCCGTTTCCGCGTGTTGGTGACCTCAAAAGTGCTCAACGAGGGCGTCGACGTCCCCGAGGCCAACGTGGCGGTGGTGGTTTCAGGCAGCGGCAGCGTGCGCGAACACGTGCAACGGCTGGGCCGCATCTTGCGCGCCCGCCCCGGTAAAACCGCGAAACTGTACGAGTTGATCGCCAAGGATACACGCGAGTATTTCGTCAACCAACGTAGGAAAAAACACCATGCTTACCAAGGACCTGATCCGCTTCCGCAACCTCAAGGGCACGATTAAACCGACCTGGATCAAAAAAAACGACGACACGGCCTTTTCCCTCGCCGACTGCTTGGTGACCCTGTTTGAGCAGCACATCGGCAGCACCAAACGCGCGCTCCAGGAACAGACGGGGCGCCTGCTGGAAAACTGCCCGCTCAACAACCAGGTCGCCAAAGGTTTGACCAAGTTGATGTGGGACCGCTGCCGATTCGCGGAGCCGGCCAACGAGGACATGATCGCCCAGCGCGACCAGGTATTCGAATCAGCCAACGCGCTGATGGCGCAAGGACCCTGGCCAAGCTTGGAAGCCTACCGCGAAGCGGTGGCGGCACAACAGCAAACCAAGCCGGCTGAACTGGACCAACAGCTTTACAGCGACCTGGAGATGTATCAACCCCTGGAAGCGGTCCGCGAAATTACGGGTGATAAACTGATCGCCCGGTACAACGCGGCACTGGTTCAAAGTCTGCTACTCCAAGCTGAATCGGTAACCATCACCTTGCCGGTCAAAGATTTAGCGGTTTTGCGCGACCTGTTCCGCCACCTGAAGTTCCACCAACTGATGGTGGCGGTCAAAGACACGGCGGAGGGTTACCAACTCACCTTGGACGGCCCGCTCAGCCTGTTCCAGCAAACCAAACGCTACGGCATGAACCTGGCCCGGTTTTTTCCGGCACTGCTGCACCAAAAGAAGTGGTCGCTGGCGGCGGAGATCCGCATCCGCGGCAAAAAACCCGGCGTGTTGCTGGTGGACCAAAGCCACAAATTGCAGCCCTACACTCAAGCGACCGGTGCCTACGTGCCGGAAAGCTTCGAGCTGCTGATCCAATCGGTACAGGAAAAGGTGCCGGGCTGGCAGGCGGAGGCGGGCACCAAGTCGCTGCAACTCCCCAACGGTGATTTCGTGTTCCCCGACTTCGTGCTGACCCATGGCGACATGCGCGTGTACTTGGAACTCTTCCACCGCTGGCACCGGGGCGCACTGCGCAACCGCCTCAAGGCGAACCTGGCCGAGAGCGGGGAATGCCTGATTCTCGGCGTCGACACCCACCTCACCCGCGACAAAGAAATGGCAAAAGAGCTGGCGGCCAATGCTTATTTCCAGTCGTTCGGCTTCAGCTTCCGCGACATCCCCACGGTCACCAAACTCAAACCCATCCTCAAACGCCTGGCTGAGTAAGCAAACCCAGCCTCATCAATGGACGCATCAGCGCGGCTGATCGGCGCCTTGATCCACTTCGCCAAGCAACCAGCGCGCGTAATCGGTCCCCGGCTGATAAGGCCGGTCCAAATGGTCCAAGGGTGAGGGTTTGAGCTGCATATCTACACCTTGCAAACGGAGGTGGGGCCGGTGGATCAGAGACAACCCATCCAAATGCCGTCCCATTTGGTAGAGCGAGCGGTCCAGTAGGGTGCGGTACCACCCATGGGGTTGAACGCCATCCGGCGGAAAAAGCAGGCGATCCATGTGCCAAAGGCGAATGGTGTGATCGTCGGACGCCGTGGCCAAAAGGCGGCCGGAGGGATGAAAAGCCGGTGTTTGATTAACGGAAGCGGTGTGACCGTAAAAAACCGCTAAAGGTCGCCCGTCTCGAGGGTCCCAAATACGCACGGTTTTATCTTGAGAGGTAGACACCAGGAGCGTACCATCCGGCGAAAAGTTAACCCCGTAGACGACCTCCGAATGTCCACGCAAAACCATGCTGCGAATGGTACGTGCTGAGTCAATGTCGTCACCTAAGGTCCATAAACGCACCGTGTGGTCTCCCGAAGCGGTGGCTAAAAGCCGCCCGTCCGGCGAAAAGGAAACACCAATCACAATCGCTGAATGACCCCGCAAAACGATTTCCGGTTTGGATGAGGCCTTTTTCCATCCTTCACGCAAATCCCAAATCCGCGTCTTATTTTCAAGACTGGTCGACACAAGCCGCGTCCCATCGGGAGAAAAGGCCACACCAAAAGAATGCATCTCATCCCGCTGCAAAACCACGGATTCCCCCAAGGTCTCCTCATCAAGTGACCAGAGGCGTACTGTCTGATCCATACTCGCCGAGGCAAGTAAAGAACCATCCGGTGAAAAGGCAACCCCATGGACAAACCGCCTATGGCCTCGCAGTATAAGAGCTTCCTTTGTCAGCACGTTTTCCGCCAGGTCCCACAAACGCACGGTTGAATCGAATGAGCCTGAAGCCAAACGCGATCCATCGGGAGAAAAAGCAACCCCAATGACCACACCCGAATGGCCCTGCAGCACGCTATGTTCGGAAAAAAAGGGACGCCCCTCCTTACGCGCATTTCGCCATAAACGAATGGTTTTATCGGCGGAGGTAGAGGCAAGGAGCGAACCGTTCGGCGAAAAAGCCACGGAGACAACAACCGAGGAGTGACCACGTAATTCATGACTTTGATCGAGCAGTCCAACATTCGACTCAGCAGCCTTCACATCCCACAAACGAACAGTAAGGTCATTGGAACAAGTCGCAATTCGGCGCCCATCAGGGGAGAAGACTACTCCTGAAAGCGAATCGTTATGCCCCTCAAAGATACGCGGCTTCCGGGACACCGCCGCCCGCGGCCCATCCCGAAGCGACCAAAGTCGCGCTCGATTGTCGCCATGGGCAGACGCCAGCCAATGACCGTCCGGCGAAAAGGCTACCTTCGACACATACCCGCCGGGCGTTTCTAGGATCCACGGCTGGGAAGCCGCAACCTTTTCACGCCCTAAAGATAAGTCCCACAAACGAATGGTAAAGTCCGTTGAACCTGAAGCCAACAACCGTCCATCAGGTGAAAAAGCCAATCCCCAGATATCGCCGCCATGGCCACGCAACACCACGGCTTGTTCGTCGGTGAGGTTTTCGACACCACCAGTTAAATCCCAAAGTCGGACGGTTCCATCCATTGAGGCAGAAGCCATCCAGGTCCCATCCAGTGAGACATCAACCCCGTATACGATTCCGGTATGGCCCCGCAGCACCCTGCTGTTCTCAACGGTCCCTCCACGGGAAGAAATACCACGCAGATCCCATATGCGCAGTGTTTTGTCGCTGGATCCCGAGGCCAACCATGAGCCATCAGACGCAAAGGCGAGCGACCGAGTCGCACCCTCATGTCCCATCAACAAAGCATATTCCTGAGGTGCAGCCCCCCGCAGGTCCCAGAGATGAATCGCGCCGTCGGCAATCCCAATGGCTAAGAAATCCCCGTCAGGGGAGAAAGAAACACTCCAAACATGGATTGCTTGGGGCACCTGAATGACCTTCGCCTTGCCTGTCTGAAGATCCCAAAGGGTTACCCCACCGTCTCTAGCCGCTCCCGCCAGCGTATTTCCATCTGGAGAAAAGGCCAGATTCAGCATCTCCCGCCCATGGCCCAAGGGTTGAGACATACGTTCTCCACTTGGCCTTTGGAAACGCTGGAGAGAACCAGACCGATCAAGCCCACTCAAGGAATCACCGTGAAAAACCATCGAACGCAATCCCTTTGAATAACCCCGAGGCTGCATTTTTTGCCGACGGCTATCCCAAACAAGTGGGCGCTTTTTCTCACCACCAACAAGAAGCTGATACGGATGACTGCCGGCCGCCATACTTGAAATCGTTCGCCCCAAATCTTGGTGTTCAAGGAAGCGGCCCTGCTCGTCATAAAAATCCAAGATCCCATGCTTATCGGCGGTCACCAACCTAGCTTCGCCCAGACTTACCAATCCAACAGGCGCACCACGCGCCTCTCGTTTTATGAGGTGAGCGGGTTTTGGGCGCCCAGCTTCCATCACCAAACGATAAAGTTCACCAGCGCGATTCAACATAAACAAGGTTCCGCCTTGATAGGCAAGATGGGCGGGCTCTTGCAAATCCAATATGGGAATCACGTCCCCGGAATCCAGATGATGCAACTTAACAATCCCTTGGTTACCTGCCGAGGCCAGCCAGGGCGCCACCTCGGAAAACGCCAAAGCAACAACTCGATCTTTATGATTACCATCCAATTGGTAAAAACTTGAATCCAAGAGGTTCCAGACCACAACCTCTCCCTGGCGGGTGCCTGCCGCCAGCCATTTTCCATCCGAACGGATCGCGACATCCGAAATACTCTGGCGCAAGGGGCCGAATGTTGAAACTTGAACACCGGTCTCGGTATTCAAAATGCGAATGCCCCCGTCCCGACCGACCAAAGCCAAGATTTTGCCATCGGGTGTGGCCGTTAATAAAGTCGCGGGCACCGCGACGGGAGAAGTCCACAAAAGATCCGTTTTGGCTTCCATGCGCGGATCTGCAAAACGACCAACGGGTTCAGGAAGGACCTGATTCGGAGGAATTTCCCGGCTCAATGCCGCCAAGGTGTAAAGCCAGGCATCCTTGGGTTTTCCATCATCCAGAGCGATGCCCGCTTTTTCGTTGAAAGCCAGGGCGAGGTTGTAATTGGCGGCGAGGGTTTGCGCTTTGGCACGGGACTCTTCCGCCTCCGCGCGTTCCTTGGCGGCAACCGCTTCTTCAGCATGCTCTTGTGATTGAACGGATAACACCCAGGAGATTATCGCGAGCAGGGTACTGACCAAACCCAAGACGGTCATAAAGGCCAAACGGCGCCGTTTCCAGCGCGCCTCGCGTTCCATCAGTTCAACCGCGCGGTTGAGGTACGCCGTTTCGAGTGAGCCGAACATGTCGCCGTGGGATTCACGCAATTCCATCATTTGCAGGAGCGGACCGCCGCGCAACAAACGGTCCTGGTCACGGTCGGCGTCGTCCCATTCGGTTGCGGCACGGCGCAACCGATTGAACCGTCGCGCGGTTTCTCGATCCTCGGCCATCCATTCGCCGATGCGCTCCCAGTTGCGAATCAACGCCTCGTGGGCCACGTCGAGGAAGGTCACATCGCGGGCGGGATCGTGGGAGCCGGAGAGCAAACGTGCACCGGTCCAATGGGCCAAGAGGGATTCGGCCGGATCGCCGCCGACGGCGAGCAGCTCGGCCTTGGTGGCGCGGCGCCGGGTGTCCTCGGCCCCTTCGCCGGGTTGCACCAAACACAAGGTGAACATTTTGCGCAGCGCCTGTTGCTCGGCGGCGCTGAGGCGGGAAAATTCGTGCTCGGCCCGTTGGGCCAGGGCACCCGCGATCCCCCCGATCCGGTTGTAAGCGGCCAGGGTTAAAAAACCCTCCTCGCGTCGCTCGTAAAGCTCCATCAGGGCGTGTTCCAAAAGCGGTAACTCACCGGCGGCCCCGGTAACGTCGTCCAAGAGGCGTTCCAGCAACCCGTTTTCCAAACGCAGCCCGCCCCAATGGGTCGGGGCTTCAATGGCACGTGCCAAGTCCTCACGGGTCATGGGTTCCACCTGGATCAGGTGGTCAACCACATATTTATTGAGGTTCGGAAAAGCGACACATTTTCCCAAAAAGTCGGAGCGCATGGTGAGCAAAACCCGACATTGACCATCCAGGCGCTCAACGGCCAAACACAAGGCCTCGGCAAAGGTGGCCGCTTCATCGGCGGAGGCCAGGGTAAATAACTCCTCGAATTGATCGATGACCAGACAGATTTGGGTCGCATCTCCCGGCGACAGCAGCTCGCGCACAATAAAATACAGCCCTTCCGGCGCGGCGCGCAAACGCTGATGAAGCTGCGCCACCGGCGCGCCGCCACCTTGTTCTTTGCGCAACATTCCCAAGGTAAAGGCAAGCTCGGCAAGGGGTTGTGCCGTCGGCGTCAGCTGTACCACGGCGGTGCCGCGCTTGCGCAATCGAGGCATCACACCGGCCTGCACGATGGAAGATTTGCCACTGCCGGACGGTCCCATCACGGCGGAAAAATAGAAACGTTGTTGGTGCTCAAAAATCTGCCGGCTCACGGCCTCGCGGCCGAAAAACAGATGTTGGTCCGCCTCGCGAAACACTTCCAAGCCACGAAACGGACACAAACCGGTCGGTTGTGGGCGATCCGCCTCGTCAATGGGTGAACCGGTTACCGCGGCGGCCAGTTTTTGCAAGCCCGCATCACCCGCGCCGCCGACCCGCAACCAACTCCGGCCCCGCAAGAATCCCGGCAACGCGCTTTGGCGTTCGGGATAAGGCGTGTCGTCGAGCAGAACCGGAATAACGGCGAGATCACGTGTAAAAAAGGCGGCGGCGTCGCGACGTGCCGGGTGGGTCTTCCAAGGCGCGCGTTCAAAGCTGGCGAAACACACCACCAAGGTGCGGCTTTGGGTCAACGCATTTTCAAATTCCGCGTCGACGAGGCGAACGGTGTCGGAAAGCGATTCGTCGGGCCACATCCGCAAAACCGATTGGGCCGCGAGATCCGTCATTAAAGCGCGCGCTCGGATTCGATCCAACTCGTGAAACCAAAAAACGGCGTCCAGCGATTTGGGTTCGTCCTTCACGGGATCGGTCGTTTGAAAACCTTGCTCTTGCAAACGTTTAAAGGCCGCGACCAATTCGGAGCCATCGGCAAAACGTTCCCCCGGTTCGTCGGCCAGACAGCGTCGCAAAACGTAACCCAAGGCCTCGGGCAGAGGCGCGGACGGCGCCGGCGCTGCTTCGGCAACGGGGACGACCGGCGCCGCGGTCGCCGGCCCGGGTGATTCCACGGTTTCCACGTCCATCGCCAAGGTCCAAGCGGTGGGAAGCGGCTTGCCCTGCACCAAAAAACCCACGGCTTCGCGCGGACTGCATCCCAAGCGGTTCGGCATCCGTCCGCTAAAAAGCTTAAGCAACACCAAACCAAGTGCATAAACATCGGTCGCGGGGGTAATCTCGAAACCAAATTGTTGTTCGGGCGCGGCCCAAACCGGGGTCATGGGACCTCGCCCGGCGCGCGCCGGCGCATCGATGCCGCCGGGTTCCGTGATATGCGCGATCCCGAAATCAAGTAGGGTCGGCGTATTCTGACTGTTTACCAGGATGTTGCCGGGTTTGATATCGCGGTGAACCACTCCGCGGCGATGCGCATGGGCCGCGGCCTGCACCATTTTGATAAGGGTCTCCAGCAAGTTGGGTAAGTCGGGCTGGGTTTGGTCGTACCAGGTATCGATGTGCTGCCCGTCAAGGTACTCCATGATGAAGTAGGGCCGGGCGGTTTCGGTTTGGCCTGCGTCTAACAAGGTGGCGATGTGGGGATGGCGGAGGTCGGCCAAAAGCTGGCGTTCGCGATGGAACCGCGCCAAGATTTCCGGTGAATCCAGGTCGGCGTGAAGCAGCTTCACGCAAACTTTCATGCGCAAGTCGTCATCTTCACGCTCGGCTAAATAGACGGAACCCATGCCGCCTGAACCCAACTCACGCAAAACACGATAAGCCCCAAACCGCGCGCCGATGACCGGCGTTTCGCCTCGATCCCGTGGTTCCATATTAATACCTGATTATGTTTTTTCGAAAAAACCAGCATAACACAAAAAATAGGCATCAATTAAGAGGCCGCCATGAAACCAATGCAACGCTGAAACCCTTGCAATTACGCGGTTTTCCCTCCCGCGAGGCGGGTTAGCCCGGATTTCTCACAAGGATTCGTCGCGAGAAGCAGAAAGCCTTGTGAGTACGAAGATTACGACCGAGAGACGGCACAGGGGTCCGACCTTTCGGCGTAGCAGCGCTACGGCGAAGACGGCTCGACCGAGTAAGCGAAGTAATCGCATGGGTTTCTGCTTCGTAGCAGAATTCCTTGTGAGAAATGCGGGTTAGGCGTGTTTCACTTTGCGGCTGTTGCGGCGGCGCGATCCCTGAACAAGATGGGCGATTAAAAAAAACGGCAGGGTAACACCCAATCCGGTATGAACATAAGCAACCACGGCCCGCACATCCATATCACCAAGGTAATAAAGGCTGTAGGCGGAGAGAATCATCAGGCTCACGGCCGCGGTTAGGGCGATCCCGAGCGGGCGCATCGGCTTCACCGGCCAGCTTACCTGAACGTGGCTCGCCAAGAAGTAACCAAAAAACACCATCATCAAAAAAGCGCCCGCGCCGTGTAACCGCAGGACATTCATTTGCCAGGGATGTTTCTCCGGTCCGAATTCGCCCTCAACCGTAACCCAACGGTTCAGGATAAAAAAGGTCAAACCCGAGATGAAACTGGTCGCCAACACCGCATAAAAAAACCATCGCGTTTTCTTTGGAACTTTGACTGATTTTGCCACGCAAACACACTCCCCTTTACGGTGAACCGAGGCAAACGCATTCCGCGTCATACATCATTGTTAAATGGTGGGTATCCTCTTGCAGGAAAGCACATTTGGTGAGGGCGTCCGCCACCATACAGCTCGAGGCAAACACCGAAATGACACGGGCGTCCTCGAGGGGCCGGCCCGACTTGGGATTGGTAACGGGATGGCCCTGCTCGTGAAATTCAGCGCTGCTGGTGGCCAGCGCGGCGGCTTGCATGTCCAGATGGTGCAACGCGCCGCCCGAGGGTTCGCGAACACCCACCGTCCGATGCCGCCAAGGCCGCATTTTCAAATCGCCACCCGCGTTGAGGACGGCCTGACAATCCGGCGGTAACACGGCCATTGCTTTGTCTACCGCATAACCCTTGGCCACACCACCCAGATCCAGCAACACCGGCTGCCCAAAGAAAATCCGCCCGGCTTCCAGACGCACCGCATCCCAACGCCCCCTCGGTTCGGCAAAGCCGTTCTGCCCGGGGAGCGCGCCGCGTTTGACCATGTCGCCACCGACGGTTACGTCGAAGGTACCACCGCTCCGGTCGTAGAGTTCGGCGCAGAAAGACAAGAGTTCGTTCATCTCCGATGAAAGCACAACCGGTTGCCGAAACGCATCGCGATTCACCCGCGACAATTCGCTTTCGGACCGGTGAAAACTCATGATCGCTTCAATGCGCTCGATTTCGGCAAACACGGCTTCACTGAGTTGGAGCAGGCTGTCGTCGTCGGTTTCTTGGGCGAGGTGCAGTTTGACATAAGTGCCCAAGGCAGGTTTGCAACGGGAAAGCGTCTTCAAAGCCGCCTCACAGATGCCGCAAGACGTGATGCCAGGTATGCAGCAAACGGTTCACACCGTCGGTAACATGGCGGCAGGACAGGGTCGCCCCGGAGATGTTGCGAATTTCTTTGTTGAGCCGCAGATCCGCCTCGGTGCCTTTGCCGTGGAACTGAGCGCGCCATTGGTCGTTGCGAATCTCGTGACCGTAGGTTTCTCGGTAGGTAAGCACCTCCAAACCTTTAACTTTCCCATTCACATCGATGGCCACGGCAAGGTCGATGTTTTCGTGTTTGCCGATCACTTGGTCCACGATAAACCAACCCTTTTCGGCGGTTCGCCATACCTGAAGCCGCGACCGCCGCACGCGCACCTTCGATGCCTTGGCGATAGCTTTCATCTCGTCTTTGGTTAACTGGATATGACTGGGCGTGAAGGTGTTTGCCGACCCCCACAGCACCTTTTGGGCTTGTTCCACGGTGAGGAAGGTCTCGGCCCAAACGACCTGACCGTTTAAACAAAAAGCGCCCGCGGCCGCCACGGCGGCGTTTCCGAGAAAAGAACGTCGATGCATGGATCACCTCAGAATTCAAAACCAAAGGTAAGGCCCACGTGCGCGCGCTCGTGTTCGTCCCACGAGCGACCGTCCCGTACCGACGGGTTCGACGCATCGCCGCCGCCGCTCACCTGGAACACGGAACCCAAGGTGACCCACCAACCCCTTTGGGCATAGTGAATCGAGGGACCGGCGTAAAGGCCGTATTGGTAACGCAAGCCAAAGCGAAAGTTCCCCAACGAGGTGAACTCGGAAGGATCCTCGGGGGCGGGTTCGCCTTCCTCCTCCGGTTCCAAGTAGTCCGATTGGTAACGCGACTCAAAACCCACCGTCCAGCGGGGTTTGAAACGGTAGGAAAGACCAAGCGCGATGTCCGGGGCGATTTCTTCCTCGCGCACACCCGGCGATTTGCGCAGCTCAAACTCCAACTTACTTTTCAGAGCAAGGGTCAGGGTATCGTCCAAAAAGTTTTTTTGCAGGTACAAGGTGGGGACATAGCTGTTTTGGCTGATTTCGGCGCCGTCCAAACGGTAGCGTTGGCGGTACTCGTAGGAAAAACCGACGGACAGACCGACCGGATCTTTGTAAGGGCTTAACAGGTTGTATTTCAAGGAGGTTTCAAAGCCGCCGATTTGGCTGCTTTTGAAGGAACCGCCTTCGCCGCCCTGGCTCTCAAACATCGGATTAAGGGTGTCGTCGTCCACTGAATAATCATGGCTGAACAGAATCGCCTCAAAACTCAGCGTCAAGCGGTTGGTGACGCCGTATTCAACCTCGGGGCGAAGATCGTGAAAGGCGTAATCACCCCGATCTTTGCCCAACCGTGAAATGTTGGCGAGTTTGAGTTCCAGGGTTCCCTTGGGTCGGGTATCGGTGCCCTGGGCGTAGATCCAGAGTCCTTCTCCCGCAAAAACGGAGCCGGAGAAAAAGAAAAAAACGAGGAAGGCAAGGGAACCAATCCGAGCCGAGTGCCTAAGCATAAGGCCTCCAAAAGCGCGATTATATTGTTACAAGAAATCAATATTGATACTGATTCTCATTTTTCGCGCCATTATCTCGGACCGAACCCCCTTTGTCAACCGTCAAGAACAAAGTCTTTTTTTGTGTCGGCTCTTCTTAAAATGAAAACGAAACCAGAGACAGACAGCACCCGGGGACGTCGTCGAGATGACACAAGCGTCCAAGACAAAAGCACGCAGGGGTGCCTCGGCAGGCACTGCCGTCAAAGGCCTCCCCACCCACGCAGGGTCGCGATTAAGGCGGCAACAAGCGCGGCGCACATGCCGGCATCCCCACCTCATGTTTTCCGATCATAAGCGCTTGTATTTGATGGTGTGATCCACGCGACCGCCGCGTTTTTTGGCCCACATGTTGCGGCGAATTTTTCCCAGCCAGGGCAGTCGTTCGAACGGGCCCAGCTTGAGACGGTGGTGAACAACGACCCCACTCAGCTCGGAGACCGGTACATCAATTAAATAAGTGCCATCCTGCAAAATGGCGTCGTAGCGCGGGGTAGGGCTCACGTGCCTGCCTCGGTTTGTTCGACTTGAAGCGCGTGGCGTTGGGCGGCAAGAGCGCCCAGCTCATGGGCTAATTCGTTTTCGGTGATCAGGCCTTTGCGAATAAGAATGTTAAATAAAGCGGTCAAGCGATCTCCGGGCGGGGCGTTGTTAAAGCGGTTCACCAAGCCGCGGCTGGGCTGGGTGGAATCGTGGACGGTAACGGTGATGAAGGGATCGAAGGCGTCGACCTTGCCCGGCATGCCGGCCGAACGTTCCGGTACGGGAATCCCCAGGTAGAACTGGTGGATCGCCCGCAGAATCGACGAATAGGTGGTGAGGTAAGGTTTGGGAACATGGCCGGTTATCCGCGCGACGGCGCTCAGCCCTTCATCGTCGGTTGGGTCGGCACAAGCCACCAACAGGCGGTTCCCAACCAAATCAAGCGGGATCAGATTGTACTGTTCCGCGAGTTTTTGTGGCATTTTTTTAAGGATATGTGGCAGGATTCTGGTTTCGAAGAGGTCGACTTCCTCGATCCCCGTCTGTTCCGCCAGGAACCGCAGTAGCTCGGATTCGCAGACCGCGCCGGTCATCACCAGGTTGGAACCCAATCGGCCACCCCAATCCCGCTGGCGCGCCAAGGCCCGTTCCAATTGCGAGGAAGAGATGGTTCCCGCTTCCAGCAACATCTCACCCAATCGTTTTTGTCGTTCCACCACAAGGACACCCCTCTCAGCGTTGTGACCTAAAGCGGCACCCGACCCGGGTAAAAAAACACACCGCCCATCTTCACACCTACCTCAAATTCTAAGCGCACACACAAAACGCGATCAAGGAGAAGCCTTGAAACCTCAATTGAAGATCCTGCTTATTGCGGCCCTCGCCCTGTTGGCCGTCGCCTGCGGCGGCAACGCCAACCTGTACGAAACCCGCTTGGACGGCTTTGATAACGGCAAACGCACCATGAAGCTGACCTACAACCTAACCAAGGCATCGTCCCAAGAGGGCGCCTCCATGAGAATTGATTACCTGTTTCAATTTTCTCAAGGCACCAAAGTACGTCGGTCCAAGAAACGAACCACCCTGGTGAACGCCGATTACCACATGGTCCATACCAACGCGGTTGAAATTCGCGGCCCCGGCCAAACGACCTGGGACTCCAAAATTGAGGACGGTTTTATTGTCACCACCGAAACCAAAAAAGGCGGCGAAACCCGCGAGGTCAAAATACCCGTGGAAGGCCCGGTCTACAGCAATGTGTTTCCGCTGATGTTTTACCGCGACCTGCGCAACAAAGGCGACGAGATCGCATACAACATTTACTTCGAGGTTGATGAAAAGGTCGCCCCGATCAAGGTGCGCTACATCGGCGAAACCAAAGCGTACGTCAAAAGCATCGCCGTCCCGGCCCGCCATTACCAGGTCCAAATGGGTGCCGACAGCGACGATTACCAGGATTATTACCTCAACCCCCAAAACGGCAAGGTCATCAAAATGGCGTTTGGGAAAATCGAGTTTCTGCCCACTACGGATTAGGCGCGGTCAAGGTACGCCCGGTGATTTCGGCCTGCGACAGGTAGTGATGCACCAGGTACACCCGCTTTTCACCGAGGCCGAGCATGATATCGGCCGAGGTGCCGGGCTGAAAGGTGTGCCGCCATTCCTGCGAACCGTCGCGAAAACGAAGCGCCGTGCGATCGCCTTCGAGCGCGGTCAGTTCCCACTGGAAACCGCGCTTGGCCGTGAGGCCCACGCTTTTACCTTCGCCTAACACCACCGACCCGCTCCAAACCAGGGTCTCCCCCTGGTAATAACTCAGGTGGTAGAACTGCAACCATTGCGTCAGCGAGCTCATGCGTCCCAGGTGTTTGGCCTCCGGGGTTTCGTCGATAAAGGCGAACTCGGGTTTAATTTGAAAACGCTCGCTCACATACAGTAGGAGTTCGTTGAGGTCGCGCTGGGCGTGGGGTGCCTTCTCCAAAACCTTGGGATTCAGCAGAAAAGGGGTGGCTTTGGCCGCAACCGGCTCGGTCTGTGCGCTTGGTTCCGTTTCGGCCGCGGCATTGGGTGCAGGCCGCCCACAGGCAAACATGCCCAAACACACCAAAAAAACCACCCAGCGGAAACCATCACGCGTCATCCGGCACATCCCTTCGCCGTCATCCAGACGGTCCGTTAACAGGCCCCAACCTGACCACGGATCAAGGCGCCCTGTCAATCGAGGCAGGCACGGAACGCAAATAAAACCGCGGCAGCGTATTATAAAACCCAAGAAGCGCGAAAACTTGCGTTTCTTAGGTAAAAACCCCGTCGAAGCAACGGCATCATCCGCGGCGGGGATGCGCCAAAGAGGGTGCGAATCACAGGCCGCATCCTCAAACCATCCTGCTATCCTAAGAAATCGTAAACAAACCCCAGCCCAGCGGACCCCACCCCATCCACCCATCCTAAATGAGGAATGATTGTCTCGGTTACACCACATCCAACGCGTTTTTCGCGGCGCCCCGCAACCCTTCCACCAGGTGGTCACCACGCTGACGGGCCTGAGCAACGACCAGGCCCGTCTGATTATCACCATGGGCGGGGCCTACCTCGGCAAACACCGCTGCAAGGATCCCGAACGCGCGATCCGCGCCGGCCAAGCGGTCCAGATCTACTTCCGCCTGCCACTGGTCTACGAACCCATTGCCTTTGAGTCCGCTTGGATCCACCGTCGCGAGAAAGGCCTGATCGTGGCCGACAAACCGGCGGGCCTGCCCACCCAGGGTCGACGCGACGCGGATTACCTGGCTTTTTACGAAT
The DNA here is from genome assembly GCF_017377855.1 of Acanthopleuribacter pedis. Taxonomy (GTDB): domain Bacteria; phylum Acidobacteriota; class Holophagae; order Acanthopleuribacterales; family Acanthopleuribacteraceae; genus Acanthopleuribacter; species Acanthopleuribacter pedis. The sequence goes on along the minus strand of NZ_JAFREP010000008.1, from coordinate 85,009 downwards.
GCCTCAAAACCTATTGCGGCGGCTACGTGGGCCTGCACCACCGCCTCGACCAAGACACCTCGGGCTTGATGCTGTTCACCCGCGATAAAAGCTGGAACAAGGACGTGGGTCGCCTGTTCAGCGAGCAACGCATCCACAAAACCTACCTGGCGGTGGCGCAAGGCGTCTGGCCGAAAGACGCGGGCCCCAGGCTTCGCGTCGACGCCCCCATCCTCGGCAAACGCACCGCAACCGGCACCTGCCAGGTCGTCGCACCCGCCGGCAAACCCGCGCAAACCGAGTTCACCCTGCTGGCCCAGCGTGAGGGCCTGCTCCTGCTCCGCGCCAAACCCATCACCGGCCGCACCCACCAAATTCGCGTCCACGCCGCCCACCTCGGCCTTCCGCTGTGGGGCGACGGCTTGTACGGCGCCCCCCGTGACGGCGGATCCTTTCTGTTACACTGCGCCGGATTGCGATGGCCCAAGACCGGCCGCGTGCCGGCCGGGGCGCCGTGGTCGGCGCCCAACAGCCCCGCCTGGGACACGCTGCCAAACCCTTTGCGAGACGCGGCCCGCGCCGCCCAACCCGATCCCGACCCGGAGGAACCGCGATGTTAATCCTAGCCGCCACCCCAATTGGTAACTTACAGGACGCCTCACCGCGGCTGGGTTCCGTGCTCGCCGATGCCGACCTGCTGTTCGCCGAGGACACCCGCCAAACCCGCAAGCTCCTACAACACTTCGACCTAGAGCGTCCGCTGCGCGCCTTTCACGAGTTCTCGGACGAACGCGCCCTGGAAGGGATTCGTCGCCTGTTGGCCGACGGAAAAAAAGTGGTGTACGTCAGCGACGCGGGCATGCCCGCGGTCAGCGATCCCGGCTACGAACTGGTCCGACTGGCCTTGGCCGAATCGGTCGATATCGACGTCATCCCCGGCCCTTCCGCGGTGCTGAATGCGCTGGTTCTTTCCGGCCTCCCCAGCCACGAATTTTGTTTTTTGGGATTCCTGCCCAGCACCGACGAAAAACGGCGTCGTTTGGCGGCACGCCTGGCCACCCTGCAAATGACGGCCGTTTTTTTCGAGGCCCCAACCCGCATTCACTACAGCCTGGCCTGGCTGGCGGAGACGGCACCCGAGGTCCAAGTCGCCCTCTGCCGCGAGCTCACCAAGCTGCACCAACAGGTGCTGCGCGGCACCCCGTCCGAGGTCGACGCCGCCCTGACTGTCGCCAAGGGTGAAATGGTGCTGGTGGTCGGCCCCTTCGCCGAGGATACGGTGCAAGAACGCTCCCTGGAGGAGCAGTACCAGCAATTGCTCGAAGGCGGCAAATCACCGTCCCAAGCCGTGCGCGAATTGGCCAAAGCCCACCGCATCCAAAAACGAGAGCTGTACCGCCGCCTGCAATTGGACGGCGGGCGCTAACAAAATTTAAACCCAACACGAGGGCCGACAATGGACCCGGCGAACCCCGAAGCGGGTCGCACCACCCCATCCAAGGACCATGCTTTGATGAAACGCCGGGCGCAGCCCGGCCACTTTGGACGCATCCCACAGGGATGCAATAATTTAGCCCAGGGTACGACCATTGAAAATGGTCGTACCCTGGGTCCATGGGGTTCACGAAAGGGAAGGCCCTGACAGGGCCGACACCACAAATCGTTCGCATAAATCCCCAACCAAAAGGGTTACTTCAAAACGAAAAACAGGACGATGCTTCATTTTCACCTACCAACACGCCAAAAGAGACAAAACCTACCTCTCAACCCAAAACATGTTTGCATCAAACCACATAAGTCTGTTCGCGCAGCTCCGTGCCGTTCATTTCGCACATGCTAACCATGCGCCCGTTGACCGGTAATTTAAACGCGCACGCCGCCACCCGCTCGCGGCCGACCTCCGTATCCAGGGTCTCGCGATCCATGAAGTTGTGCACCACAAAAGCCGTCGGCCGCAGGCGTAGCTTCAGCCGCAATGCCGCCCAGATGGTGGCGGGAATCCAGCGCCGCTCGTCCCACGAACGCCGCACCGCGTACGCCAAGGTCCGCATCAACAACACCGGTGATCGCAACAATATCCCCAGCACCCGGCCGACACTCACACCCGCTTTCTGATCATTGAGGTTCACGCCACCCAACGCCTCCAGCAGACGCACCATCAAACGCTGGTCCTGCGCCTTATTGAGCCGCACCGCGGGCAACAAGGCGCGTTTGTCGCCGAAATCAAACATCAGGATCAAATTGAACCAGGTACAGTCCGGGTGACCAAACATCGCGGGATGACGCGTCAACTTCATCCCAAGCGCCGCTTCCAACGCCGTCCAAACCGCCGCGCCGTCGACGCCGTCCCCCGTATCCGTTCGCCCCGTTTCCGCCTGGGGCTGGAAACTGAGAATGCGAAAGGTATCCGCGTTATCCAAGAACCAATGCACCACATCACCCAACTGCCCAATGTTCTGACGGTTCACCGTCATGGTGGTGGCCGCTTTGAGCTTGCGTCCGGTGCGTTGCCGCGCCCCCCGCAGCAACTCCGCCATTTGGTCGCGCAGCGGGTTTAGTGCCTTCTCCTCGTCGACCCGGCTGTAGTTCTTGCGACCGCGCTGGGTAATGTCCACATGGATGCTGATTTTGGTGAGCCGGCCTTCCGTAATTAAGCGATCCAAATAGTCCGGCTGGTGCAACAACACATCGCCGTGGCTCATCACCATCGGCACCAACTTCTTTTCGCGCGCATACAACAAGATGCGAACCAATTCCTCCGCCGGCAACAAGGTCACTTCACCCGAGGTAATTTGAATATTCCCACCGGCACCCAAATTCTCCGCCAACACATCCATCTGGCGCGCCACCGCCGCAAAAGGCAAGGGCGGCTGGTGGTTCGCGGTTTTTCCTAAATAGCAGGCGGTACAGCCAAAGTTGCAGCGTTCGTGGATGCCGTGGGTCGCCCCGCAGCCCCAGACGTAACGACCGATCACTTGGGTTTCGGTTTTGAGCGCACCCGGCATGTCCCGCCAACGCCTGGCCAGGGCGTCGCGGCGCGTCGTATCATAAGGATTCAGCACATTGCGAACGAGTGACAGCATGGTACCACCTCAAGCAAACCCACCGGCGGTGGGGAAAAGGGTGTCGTTAAGGTCGCGCAGGGCATGGTTGGAACAGGTGATCCCATGTTACCCGAGCCGAGCACGACCCGCGCGTCATTTTCCAGAGAAGTTCAGGCTAAAATCAGAAACAGCGCCCAACCCCAAAATCTTCACCTCTATCAACAAAAAGGAGCACCAAACCGACGATGCAGTTGTTTTTTGCCCCTGACGCTTTGATTCTCGCCATCGGTTGCGCCGGCGCCGGTAAATCGACCGCGTTGGCGCGTTGGTTCCCCCACTACGAAATTTTGTCTTCCGATCACCTTCGGCTGATGCTGCGCAACGACGCCGCCAACCAGGATTGCAGCCCCGCGGTTTTTGCGCTGCTGGCGCAAATCGCGGATCACCGGCTGGCCCATGGTTTGTTGACCGTAATCGACGCCACCAACTTGAACCCCATCTATCGCGCGCCCTGGTTCGCGCTCGCCGCGCGCCGGCGGCGTCCCTGCTACGGCCTCGTCTTTACCACTGATTTGGCTACCTGCCGCATGCGCAACAGCACGCGGTCCCGCCAGGTTCCCGCGGACGTGCTGACGGAACAATTCGCCCAGTGGACCGCGGACCGCCCGGCCTTGCATCGCGAACCTTTTACCCGCCTCTATTTCTTGAGCCACACCACCGAAGCGTACCCGTCCCCCCGGCGAAAAGCCCTTCCCCAAACCGATTCGCTTCCCCAGAAAGCAACGACACAACCGAGAAATCGGCTTTTCAAGGCAAATGAAATTGACGAAGAACCCGGAAAGAATGATTAAATAGATTTCACCGGCTCCCTTTGCGATCACATCACGCCCACCACGGAATACCCGCCACAGCGAGGAACCGATGAAACCCATGAAGGTACTGATTGTCGACGACGAACGCGTTTCCCGCGCCATGTTTAAGCGCGAACTACAGAAGGGCGGCTACGAGACACTTGAGGCTTCCGACGGCTTTCAAGCGCTCCACCTCATTCACAACCACCAGATCGATTTGGTCACCCTCGATATCGACATGCCGGACATGGACGGCTACCAGGTGTGCTCTTGGCTGCGGGGCGAACAGTTCAACCAGCAAATCCACGAGCAGGAAAAGAACTACCTACCGATCATTTTTATTACCTCGGATGATTCTAAGGAAAGTCGCCTAAAAGGCTTTCGCGCCGGTGCCACCGATTTCATCTTGAAGGGTTTTAAGCCGGGGGAATTGCTGGCCACGGTTAACCGATTCCTGCGGCCGGGCAATGCGCTCGAAGGCCTCACCGCGCTCCTCGTCGACGACAGCCAGTTGGTGCGTGAGCTCGTCACCAAAATGTTGCTGGAACAAAGCATGGACGTGATCACCGCCAACGACGGCAAGGAAGGCTACGAGGTTTTGGCACGGGAAAGCGACCGGATCGACATGGTGATTACCGACCTGGAAATGCCGATCATGAACGGCGACGTCTTTTGCCGAAAAATTCGCAGCGAACTTAACCTCAAAGAGTTACCGGTCATCTTTCTCACCGCGGTGCCGGATCGCCGCGTGCTCATCGATTTGTTCAAAGCCGGCGCCAATGATTATTTGGTCAAACCTTTTGTCAAAGAAGAACTGATCGCCCGCTTACGCGTGATGCGCGAGATGTACGCGACCTTGGCCCGCGAGGTCTCGGAACGGCGCCAAGCCGAAATTCGCCTGGCCCAACAGCGGGAATTGGTCCAGGCCCGCGAGACCGAAATCAAAAAAGGGAAAAACGCCAACACCGTGCTCCACAACGTCAACAACGTGATCAACTCGATTTCCGTGAGTGTGGCCCAACTGGAGGGGCTGTTGACCAGCTCCCGCCTGCCACAACTGTTGCTGGGCCTGGAATTGATCGAACAAAACAAGGATTCCCTCGCCGAATTTTTCACCGAATCCCCCAAGGGTAAGAGACTGCCCATGTACTTCCACGCCGCCGGCGAACAAATTCGCGACGAACGCCGCCAATTGGTCGAGGAAGTCGAGGAACTGCGCAAAAAGCTGAACCTGACGCGCGACGTCGTCATCGCCCAGCAAAACCAAAACACCCTCAAACAACGCCGCCAGGAAGTGCCGCTTGTCCAGTTGATGGACCAAGCTTTGGCCGTGGTTCAGCCAATTCTGGCCGATCACGACGTAGCCGTTGCCTGGGGTACCCGCGACAACACGGCCGTGCTCGTCGATCCGATTTCGCTGGTCCATGTTCTGGTAAACCTGCTCAAAAACGGGGTGGAAGCCATGCAGGAAACCGCCGCGCCGGCCTTCAAATTAAGCGTCGCTACCCATGGGGAAAGCCAGGTGATCGCCACCATCAAAGACAACGGGCCGGGCATTCCATCAGCCGCGATGGACACCATTTTTGAAGAGGGATTCACCACCAAACCCGACGGCCACGGCGTCGGCTTGGCCTTTTGCGCCCAAACGGTTGCCAAACTCAGCGGCCGACTATGGGCCGAAAACCATGGACAGGGCGCCGCCTTCCACCTCGCTTTGCCGAAAGCCCAAGCGTAATCCGCGTCTGTCACTGATTTCCCGCGAAAAATCGCCGCACGAAACTGGTCAAGGTTGCCGCAAAGAGGTACAATCTTGGGGGCCGGCCCGTTTTCTCTCCGACATTCATTGCAAACAAGAACCTGTGTTTCTGAGCACCGCGCGCGTTACCTCCCGCGACGAAGGCTTCGCCGCCATGCAACATCGGTTTCAAGCGCAATCCCTTCGGAGTAAGCCGAGGCCCTCACGCCGCATCACTGATTCTTCTTAGACATCCATTCCGCTCAGCGGATTCATCATCTGTCTCCAGCAATCCCCGGTCCTTTTCACCTCTGAAGAAAGGCTGCTAATGTCACGCACCATTTTGATTGTTTCCGGCATTTTTGAAGGCAAAACCTACGATCTCAAGGAAGGCATGGAGATTCGTATTGGGCGTGACCCCTTTAACGACATGATCTTGGCCTACGATCCTTGTGTTTCGGGATGCCACGCCTTGCTGAAGCTGGAGAAAGGCAAGGCCTACCTCAACGATTTGAAGTCGTCGAACGGTTCTTTTGTCGGTCGGGTGCGGATTGAGCCGGGTGTCTACAAAGAAATTCGCGACTTTTTCGTGGTCGGCAGCACCATTATGCGCATCGCCGACAACCCGGTTCGCAACATGGGCGAACCCCTGCCGGTTTCTTCCGAGCTGGCCCACTCCTGGATGCCGCAACCGCTATTTGCCACCGCGTTACAAATTGCCGACGACGATCCCTTTATCAAGTCGATCCACCTGTTTTTGGCTTTAATCGAAAATTTCAAAGACGAACTCGCCCCCTTTTGGCAAGACATTGGTTACGACATGGACATCGAACGCCTCGCCGAGGGCGTGCGTTCCCACCAAGTTTTTAACGGCGATTACCAGTGGATTAACAACTTCCTGATTTTTCACCACAAGTTGGTCAAAGGCCGTGCCCAGCAGGTCACCCCGAAAGTGCGCCAGTTCATGGCCGACGTCCAGCAGAGCCGCACCCCCGATCCGATTCGCCTGCTGAAAACCATGCTGAGCGACGAGTTCAGTTTGATTTACCCGATGCTCGATTGGCAACGCACGCAAGACGCCTGGCAACGGGGCTTTTCCGTTTTCTCCCAAAAAATTGCCGGCAAGGTCAACCGCCCCCGCAAAAAATCCAGCTTGGTGGGTTTCGCCTCCCATCTCCAACTCCCGCTCGAGTTTTGGGTCACCCTGGAAAGCGCTTGCAAACAGCACACCGTTGTCGCCATCTCGGGCAGCCGCGGCTGTGGTAAGTCCAGCGTGTTGCGTTTTTGTTTCGGCGAAAAAAGTTCGTCACCCGCCTTGCCTGAGGCGTTTAAGGTCGAAGACAAACTGCTGTTCGACCCACTGCTGTTTTTGTCGATGGAAGGCAAAGACGTTTTTGACGATTACGTCTCGGGCATCGCCGCGTCGATTCGCGGCGGCGGCGTGATTGGTATCGACCACGTCGACGCCTTGCTCATGCACCTGGGTGAAGGCGAAGAACACGCCAAAGATTTCCTGGCCGCCTTGCGGGAACCCGAGGGAACCCTGGTTTTTTCGGTTAAGAAAGAAAACCTCGACATGGTCACCTCCGCGGTCGACAACCTGCGGGTGATCGACATGGACCGCCATCTCGAGTCCGTGTTACCACGCATTTACGACAGCCTCGTCAACGGTTTTGAGAAAAAAACCAACAAAACCCTGTCCCGCCAAGCACGTGCCTTCCTCACCGAACACATCGCCGGCGAAAACACCGATATCGGCCGCTTCCGTTCCTTCCTGATGCTTTGCCAACTCGAGGTAGAAGAGTTAAACGCCTTCCCGGTCAAAACCGGCGGCACCCAAAAAGAAATTGGCGAAGGGTTCCTGCGCAACATCGCGGAGAACCACGGCAACTTCTTGACCAAAGGCGCCGAGGGCGGCGGCGTGGAAGAGGAAGTGCTCAAACAGGTAGAAAACCTGGTTCACAACTTCGCAAAACACATCCTCAAAGTGCACATCAATTACGGCGACCAAACCCGCCACTTCTACGAGGCCGGCCGCCTCAGTCGCGAAGAAAAACTCGGCGAACTCAAGTTCCACCTGGTCAACCTGCTGTCGACTTACGAGTCCAGCTTCCGCAAATGGTTCGAGCAGTTCTGGAGACGCGTCGATCCCGAAACCCTGCGCAAGGAATCGGGTTCCGGTAACCCCCGTCGCCTGTGGAGCGAATTCGAAAACCACGCCCGAACCATTGACGCCGACTACGCCGAGGATCATTTCCACGAATTCTTCGGCCAGAAATTTTTGGAAGCGTGGCGCTCACAACGGGTCGGCGCCCAGGAACCCTCCTAACGGGCATCCCCTGAACCCACGACATCCCCAAGTCGGCGATCCTGCGATAGCACGGACAAAAACAGGATGATCCCTTCGCCTTCCCCAGGCGATCCCTTCGCTCCTCCGGGGCGATCCCTTCGCTCCTCCGGGGCGATCCCTTCGCTCCTCCGGGGCGATTCATTCGCTCAAGAGGAGCGAATCCCACAAATCCCGTTTCTCTTGGACCGCGGCGCCCCACGGCCCGCGGATATTTGCTATGCTGTGCGCATAGGTAAGCCCCTTGTTGCGAATATTTTGACGCCGGAATCGCAACGCGTGTACCCAATAACGCCACCTATCTTGATGAAGGGGACGTCACCCGAACGGACCGTCGGGGTTCACGCCGACCCCTGCATTCGCGCTCTTCTTCCAATCGATTGATTTGTGTGCGTGCTTCTCAGCCTAGTTTTTGCTAGTCTAGATGTCACCCTTGTGTCAGGCCCGATATTGTGAAGTCGCTTTGGTCGTACAGACCGTCTATACGGAATTCCTTTATTCTTGTGTCGTGAGGTTGCGCTGACAGATATGGATCATCCTGAAAGAATCGGTAAATACACGGTTTCCGCATTCTTGGAAGACGGGCCGATTGGCTCCTCTTACCTCGCACGTGACTCGGTCAACGGACAACTGGTTGCCCTTCAACTCATCGAAATTAACTTCGCCGATCAAGCCGCTCGCCAGGCCTTTTTATCCAGCCTGAAAGAGGAGGCGCGGGTCTGTGCCGGCCTAAAGGACGAGCGTATTTCCGCCGTCTACGACATCGACATCGCCGATAAAAAACCCTACATGGCCCTGGTCGCCCGGGAAGGGCAGCCGCTCACGCGTCGCCTGCGTGAGGGAACGCTTGATCTCAACGCCAAAATCAAGGTCCTGGCCGAGGTGGCCCAAGCTTTGGACCACGCCCACCAACAAGGCCTTATTCACGGCGCCTTGAATCCCGGCCAAATCTTGGTCAACGACCAAGCCGACGTCCAACTCATCGACTTTGCCCTCAACCGCATTAGCGAAGAGGAAATGGCCAAACTGGGCAACCACATGTTGCCGCCCGCCTATGCCAGCCCCGAAAAGGTCAAAGGCAAAGAGGTTGACGCGCGTTCCGACCTGTTCTCCTTGGGTATCTTGGCGCACGAGGTACTGACGGGCGCTTCCCCGTTTGCCGCCACCAGCGCCGTTACCATGATTTACCAAATCGCCGAAAGCGACGCCCAAATCCAAGATGTGCCAGGCCTGGCTCCCGACAAGCAGGAACGCCTCAAAACCTTTTTCCAACGCGCCCTGAGCAAAGAGCCCGGCGAACGCTTCCAAAGCGGCAATGAATTTTGTGCCGATATCTACGATGCCTTCGATGCCTGGGACCAGGACGCCTTTGACCATTTTGAGGCACCCGAGACCCCGGTCGGTGCCGGCACGCCGCCCGACATGACCGGCACGGTCAAACTGGAGTTCACCGACGACATGAAGGAAATGTTGTTTGGTGGGCCCACCGCGCCACCGGGACGCAAGGCACCAGAGCCGGAAGTCAAATCGGAGCCGGACCCGCTCGAGGACACCAACCCCAACGCCTTCGATGAGGACGACCACCTCTCGCCAACCGTACAAATGACGGCGATGCCCGATCCTAACCCACCGGAGCTTCCCAATTTAAGCGACACCATCCCGCCGGGCGCCCAACAACGCACCTTAAGTTCCAACCCGGACGTCATCGACGACACCATGTGGGAGGACACCCAACCCGGGGATAACAAACCGGTAGTTGGCAGCACCGTTAAAATGCCGGTCTTTGATCAAGACGCCTTCGATCAATTCCAGGCGGATCAGAAACAGCCGGAACCCCCGCCGGAAGCCCCGGTTCCGGGTACGGTCCGCATGAATTTTAGCGAGCTGGGTTTGGACGAGATCCCCGAGTTGGAAGAACGGCCGCAACCGAGCAAGTCCGAACCCTTGCCGCTGCCCATGCCGGAAAGCAAACCCGCGGAACAGCCCTTACCGGTCCCCCAACCGGAACCACCGCCGCCCCCGACACCAACCCCGACCCAGGAACCGGCACCACCGCCGCCGCCCGCGAACAAACCGGCGTCCGGCGGCAAACCGCCTTGGCTGATTCCCGCCGCCGCGGGGGCCGTGGTTCTGCTCGTTCTTGTGGTTGTTGCCCTGCTCTTCACGGGCTCGGAGCCGGAGGAAGGACCGGAAACCCCGCCGACCCCGCCACCCGCCTCACAAAGTGAGTGGACCCTCTCCGGCGCCTTTGACGGGGCATCCGTATATATAGACGGCAATTTTGTCGGCACCATGCCGATGACGGTCAAAAGAGATGCCACGGAAGCGGACGACTTGGTCGTCACCCTGTTCTGCTCCGGCTTCCAAGCCCAGTCCATCACGCTTGACGCCGAAACACCCGCCCAACAAACACCCGAACTGAAACCCGGCAAGCCGGCCCGTTACTGGGAAGACCACGATCCCTACTTCGACCACGCGGACGAACCCCTGGTGATCAGCGTATCCCCGGAAGATGCGGTCGTTTGGGTCAATGACGAATATATCGGTACCGAACCCCTGTTCCTCTTCCCCCACGATTGGGGCGACCAGGACATCAATGTCACCGTCTACTGTCCCGGTTACGACGCCGATACCTTAATCTTGCCCGCTTACAGTTGGGACGCGGGCTACAAGACCCTTGAACTTTCACCGGACAAAACCGATCCACAACTGCTGTTCCAAGACCCGAACTGGACCGGCGACCAAAGTTTGCTGGAATCATCCGAGCCGGATCCCAAGGCCGACGAAGATTCAGCCTGGGCCGCCGCCCGCCGCACCAACTCCATTCGCGGTTACAACCGCTTCCTGCGCGCCTTCCCGCAAAGTAATAAAACCGCGGAAGCCAACAAACGCATTCAGGATCTGCGCATCGACGACAAACTGGAAGCCGCCATTTCCAGCGGCAAACTCAGCCAGCTGGAAAAGGTGTTGGAACAACATCCCTCCTTGAAAAATACCCAAAAAGCCAAAACAGCCTTGCGGGACATGGAGTTTCAGGATCGTTTCCAACAGGCCTTTGACTCGAGTGACATTGACCGCGCCCAAACCATGCTGGACAACACCGACAAAATCAGTCGCCGTTATGTCCGCTGGGCGGAGGGACGTTTCGCCGACATGCAGGGCTTGCACTTGTCCTCCTCCAGTTTTGAAACCATTCTCAACGCGGGTGATTTCGACCGCCTCCAGGCCTTCCTGGAAAAGTGGGGCAACAAAAACGCCACGCGGACCCGACGCGTTCGCGCCGCCCTGGTCAAGCTGATGGACCAACGGGAACGTACCGCATCCGAGACGCTGCAGCACACCCCGGAAAAACGGGTCAAGCTACGCCGACGTCGCTCGCTTGATTTGACCTTCCAATATCCCAACGGCACACCCTTCCCGATCACCAAAGCCGAGCTGCATTTCACCAACGGCGGGACCACGCGCACGGTGCCGCTTACCGTGAGCGGCAACACCCTGAAAACGGCCATTGCCCACGCGGACTTGGCACCGGGTCAGTTGAGCTACTTTGTGGTACTTGCCGACAACTACGACAACCCTTACAGCCTGGTAAACAAGGTCTTCAAGACGACCTGTCGCTAGTAAAAACCCAATTTATGACACAAAGGCTCCCGAACACGGGAGCCTTTCCCTTTTCCAACCACCCATAAGGGCAATATCTAAAGACGCTTACATAAAACAACAGGCTTGAGGTCCCAAAAAGTCATGACCCAAAAACATGACTTTGGCTCTATTGAGGGAAAACCACGCCTCGCTTAGAATCGCTTTTGTCAGCACGGGTGAGGCAAGGCCCCACCGGTCGACACGAAATAACGCATCGCGGATCAGGAAGCCGCCAAGGGTTCCATTAACCGACACTCATGATGATGATCATCATCGTCAAAACGTCAGCCACAGCATCCAAAAGCGTCGTTTCACCTCGGATAGGTTTCACCCGGTTTTGTTTTCACAAAACCCCGTCCTTCTCAACCTGAACCCAAAGTTTCCGGTTTAACCACTATAACGAAACCTACCTTTTGAATCATAGAAAACCACCCAGCGTTTGAATCATAGAAAACCACCCAGCGTTTGAATCATCAAGCGTTACGGGGTGCTTAGCACGCCACGTCCCGGCAGGCGCCGGACCCTCCGCAACCGCTCAGACAACGACCACCTTCGACTCAGACAACGGTAAACAAAGCACTTAGACTCCCCAACCATACCCCTAAGCGCCAACTTACCAGCTCACAGCGATCGTGAATCGTACCGACGGCCACGTTGATTACCGACGTCTGCCGGGACGCAAGGACCCCGTGTGGGCATTTCAATCACATACCACCATCATAGAGAGGTACTATCACATGTTCCGTAAGCTCGTTTTATCCACTGTATTTGCCTTGAGTTCCCTTAGTGCATTTGCCGATGTTGATTTGCGCACCACCATCACCGATGTTCAATATCGCGGCGCGTGCGAACGCGCCGGCGTCATCAACTTCAACGTTGACGGCAATGAATTCGCCGAAGCCTCCGAAACCGATCCCGTTTACATGCGCCTCCGCTTGGACCACGGCGCGGTACTCTGCCAAACCTTGGTCTCTGAAAACGGCGGCCAAGCCCCCATCCACCTGCCCGCCGCCCTGGAACTGGGCTACGGTTCAGAAGGTGACACCGTAAACATTGCTCCAGACGGCGTATCCATCGTTCGCTGGGTTCAAGGCGAACCCGAAATCTGGATCAAGATAACCGACGACTCCAACGACTGGATCCGTTCCGGCGACCAACTGTTACCGCCTTCTCCCGAGCGCGTTATCTCTTTCACCATCGGCATTGACGGCGCAACCTCACAAGCCACCAACGAAATGTTGTTCCAAATGCAACGCGCCAACTTGGCCGCCAGCCTGCAAAACAACGCGGTTGCCGACACCCTGTTAAACGTTGACCTGAGCAATTCCAACCTCGAGCCCCGGCCCGCACCCCTGGAAGATTCCGCGCTGAACTTCGACCCGATCACGTTCGACAGCCAAACCAGCAACGTTGAGAGCAGCGCGAGCTTCCGTGACATCACCCTCGGCCAGTTGACTTCCGTGGCTTTTAGCGACGACCGCACCATCGCGCGTGCCTTTAACGATGACGTGATTGATCCACCCCCGACCGGCGACATCGACGTCGAATTGCGCACCACCATTCGCGAAGTCCATATCCAAAACGACAACCAAACCACCGGCATGGTTCAGTTCTACCTTGACGCCGACGAATTCGCCGAAGCTTCTCCCGAGAACCCCATCTACATCCGCATGCGCTTGGAACGTGGTGCCACCTTGGCCGATGATCGTGTCGAGCCCGGCGCCGATCACGCCCCCATCTACCTGCCGATCATTTTGGACGGCCCCGAGGGTTACACGGTCGCCGCTCCCGCTACCGCCGTTTCCGTGGTTCGCTGGAAAGCCGGTGAACATGAGGTTTGGCTTAAAATCACCGAGGCGACCAGCTCTTGGTTGCGCAATTCTAGCACCGGCCAACTCGAATCCCCCAGCTACGACAACCCCGTGTTCTTCAACATCGGCCTGAGCGCTTCGCGTTCCATGGACGACGCCCAAGACGCATTCCAGCAAGGCCACGCCAACCTGCCGTTCCAAACCACCAAAGGCACGCGTAACCTGCCTTCCGATTTGTCCTTCACCGTTGACCTGCGCGAAGCCTACCTCGAACCCCTGCCCGCGCCTCAAGACGTGTCCGCGTTGGGCTTCGACCCCATCGCTTTCGACAGCCAAACCGAGGGCGTTGAACAAGAAGACGCTTCTACCGGCATCAACCTTGGCCAACTCCAACCCATTCCTTTCTCCGATGATCGTGTGATTGCCCGCGCTTTTGCTTCCCATTTCGGTAGCAACATGACCCTGAGCGGTAATTCTCGGGCGCTTGACTACGACAAAAACAACCAGCGTCTGGGCGCGGTTAAAGCAGATTTCACTGGTGATATCTTCCGCAACACCGAGGGTGAATTCCCCCTTTCCCTGCCTCCCGGTTTCTCCTTGAGCAAAACCTTGGTTGGCGAGGGCGACGCCCCCATCAACGTGGCACTGAAAGTACGCAACGGTGCCGAGGCCGGTATCGAGATGGTTGCGGCTGAAAACGCGGTCACCATCACCCGCTGGGTTGCCGGTGAAACATTCATTATTCTGGATGTTAACCAAAAATCCGACGAGTGGCTGCGCTTGAACGGCCAATTGGTTGCGCCTTCCGAGCAAAACCAAGTCCGCATGGTTCTGGGTAACTCCGCCTCCGGTTCCCTGCGCAGCTTCCTGCGCAAGTACAACGCGGGCTTGGCCAACTTGCCCGCCAACATGAAAATCAACGATGCCAACGGCCTGCCCCAAGCAGCCGACACCCGTGCCCGGGTTGATCTGGACCGCGCCCAAGTAGGCGTCGGCAGCGTCGCAACCTGGACCTTTCAGTATTCCGGTGAAGTCGCCAACGTCGGCCAAATCGAAGAGTAAAGCCTTCACCTAAGCACCCGATCCTCGGGAAATGCAACCTGGAAGGAAGTCATTCAGGTTTCAACGCACCGGTCGCCTGGCGGCCGGTGCATTTTTCGTTGGGAAATGCGGGTTAGGTTAAAAAAGAAAACATCAGAAAACACCCGAAAAAAAGAAGCCCCAAAACTAAAAAGAGCCAGGCGGTCAGGACGACGGCCGGCTCTTTTTCTGTTTGAGTACCTTAGGCAGGTAAGTAGCAAGTACTTTAAATGGAGGGCTCAGTGTCGCCTCCACATCTCTGAACATAGCAATGTATTTCCTTATCTGGCGGGTTAATCCCAACCTCCTTCTTTGGAACCTTGCACTACCCAATATGGTTTCTGAGGAACCCAAAGTCAAGAAAAGGGGCCAATAAATGTTAATTTTTTGCAAGAACCTCTTTTTGCTCAACTTGCACAATCTTTTCACACCTAAATAACGCAGACTTAGAAAAAATAGATACTTAAATACATCAAAGCAATTCATAACATTGTTATAAATCCTTCCTAGCTGCAAAACACCTACTTTTATTCCAAAAGAGCCCCAAGAATTGGTTGGAACTACAGGCCCATGGGACCAATTCCTCCTGGTTTTCTCTCATCACCCTGGAGAAACGGCGGCAACCGCCCACCCTTCACCACGCCTTTGGAACCGATTCCATCGGTTTTACTCACCACCCGCGGGGAAAATCACCACCCACCTCCCGCCGAAAGCAGCGGGTAACAGAAAAAATCCCAATAAACGTTGCACCGCAACATCCGTTAACCAAAAATAGACATCCACCCGATGTACCCCAAGTAACACGCAATGACCGAGAACGACCATGACGGAAGCAAGCGAGCCACAACCCAAATCCTCACCCGCCGCCGACAGCCCCGCATCAACCGCCGTCGCCGCGGTGGACCCCGCGGCGGGGCAAGGCAACGACGCGGCACCTCCGACACCGCAACCGGAGCACCAACCGAACGCGGTGGTTTTGCCGGATCAACCGCCCGCGGTCCCCGATTGCTTGAATTGCGGCCACCCCGTGGCGCTGCTGTATTGCCCGAATTGCGGTCAAAGCTTGCGCGACGTGCGGGTTTCCATCAGCAGCCTGGTGATGGATTTTCTCGGCGACGCCTTTACCTTCGATTCCAAGCTGTTTCGCAGCATGCGCCCCCTCTTTCTCAAACCCGGCTTCCTCACCCGCGAATTCATGCGGGGACGCCGCGCGCAATACATCCCACCACTGCGGATGTACCTGTTTTTCAGCATCCTTTTCTTTTTGACAATTAACCTCACCCGCGACAGCAATATCGACCCCCACGCGGATGCGCCCGCCGCCAAAGCGTTAATGATCGTTACCGGCTATGAAGAACTGCCGTCCGATTTGCGCAAGACCAACGCCAACCAAGCCGCGGTAATGGTTGAACAGCAAGCCCACGCCGAATTTAACCAAACCAGGGCCGCCCTGGGCCTCAACCCCATTGAACTGGGAACCGATCCCAACATCCTCGCGGAGCAAGAAACGGAACCGGAAGCAAACGAGGCGGCCGAAACATACGAGATCGCCTTCGAACGCTACGAGGAGCGCATGGAACGGGTCGCGGCATTGCGCGACGGTACGTTTAAATTGAATAGCCATATTCGGATCACCCGTGGCTTTGAAAAAAGCGAGGATGCCTGGAAAAAGTGGCTGGAAGACAAAGTCGACGACCAAGTCGCCCGCCTCAAACACATGGACCCCGACACCTTCTACGCCACCCTGATCGACACCTTCTTCAAATTGTTACCCAACGTGATGTTTGTGCTCATGCCCCTGTTCGCCTTTTTCCTCAAGGTGGTTTACCTTCGCCGCGACCCCTTGTACATTGATCACCTGATCACAGCATTCCACTTCCACGCCTTCGTTTTTTGTTTCTTATCCCTGGTGATTCTCGGGCTAGCCGTCTTCGACAACCTGGTCCTCAATGTGTTCGGCCTGCTTGGTGCGCTAGGGGCGATCCATCTCTATCTCTATCTGATGCTCAAGTGCATTTACGGTCAATCCCACCTAAAAACCTTGCTCAAGTTCATTCTGCTCTGGCTGATCTATGGGATGACCTTGAACCTGGCCATGGGCACGGCTTTAATCAGCAGCATCTTTATGATCTAGCCCGCATTTCTCACCAGAAGTTCTGATCCAGCGCTGAAACAACTGCGATTACTTAGGTTACTTGGTCGCACCGTTGCAAAGCAACGGTGCAACAGCCTCGACGTAGCGCTGCTACGCCGAAAGGTCGGCCCCGCGAAAGGTCGGCCCCGCGAAAGGTCGGCCCCGCGAAAGGTCGGCCCCGCGAAAGGTCGGCCCCGCGAAAGGTCGGCCCCGCGAAAGGTCGGCCCCACCAGGTTTTCCCTCGGCCGTAACCTGTGTACTCACAGATATTTCAAAGCCTCGAGACGAATTCTGGTGAGAAATGCGAGCTAGCCAACCAGCGCGCCGGCACGCGCCGCGCGTGTCGCATAAGAATCGGCCTGGCTCGCCCGCCCTTGTTCCTTGTAGAAGGTGGCCAGGGCCTCTAAGGTCCGCGCTTCGCCGGGCAAGTGTTCCATCTTTCGGTAGGTCTCCAAGCTCATGCTCAGGAATTTGATCGACTGTTGTTTGTTGCGTAAAAAGGCGTGAACCTTGGCAAGACGCAACAACAAACGCGCCATCGGGGAAGCCACACCCGATTTGTCAAAAATATCCAAGGCCATCGATCCTTGCCCCAAGGCCAGTGCCCATTGCCCGGATTGGGTCAACACATGACACTGGATGGATCGCGCCATGCCTTCCGCCTCACGGAACCCGCCGACCTGCGCCAAGCTCATCGCTTGTTCGGCCAAATCCTTGGCTTCGTCCATGTCGTTGCGATCCACGGCGCATTCCGCCAAACGCACCAGTGACTTGGTTTGGATGTAGTGATCTTCCACTTCGCCCGCATGTTGGAAGGCCTTCTGAAAATATTCGGCGGCGCGTTCATCACGCACCAAACTACCTAAACCGAGGTAGGCTTCGGGCAAATATTCGCGGTAGCCGCTATCTTCTAACAAGTTACGACCATTAAGGGCGTGCTCATAGGCACTGGTCACATGACCCAGGCGCGACAACACCTGGCCAACCAAACCCAAACAACGCCCGCGCACCACCTGGCTCAGACGGTTACCGTGGCTGCCGAACAACGCACCCAAGGCGTCCAGCGCCGCGCTGGTTTCCCCCAACTTAAACAGGGAACGCGCCTGCATCATCAGGCTCTCTTCGTCGACTTGCTGGGTGCCCAACAACTCGTTGCGTGCCTCGCGCCAATAACCCTGCCGCTCGTAAATCGCGGCGCGCAGGCGGTGGATCGCGCGATCCAGGCCGGTATCATGCAGGGTTGCACCGGCTTCAATGACTTCGGTTAAACAGAAGTTGGCTTGGTCGGGGGAACCCCCGCCTAAGGCAAACCAGCCCCATTCCAAGGCCAAGGCCGCTTTTTCTGCACCACTTTTGACCGCCGCCAAAACCTGGGAGGCTTCTTCCAAAAATACCTGGGCCCGCGCCCGTTCACCTTGCCAACGTGCAACCCGCGCCTGTTGCAACGTAATGCGCAGCCGTTCCGCGGGATCAAAGGTCACCTCGGCGGCAGAGGCCAATTGCTTTTTGGCCGCCTCCAGGTGGTCGTATTTGGCGGCGATGCGGCTAAGTCGGTACAAGGCGTCGCCCCGTCGGCGCCGTTCCTTGGCGTCGGCCACCGCGTTTTGGGCGCGTTTCATCGCACCCTCGGCTTTTTGCGGCTGCATTTCAAACAACCGCTCGTAGCGGGAGAAATCAATAAAACCAGCCGTGTAACACACGGTGCGGTAGAAGTTGGGCGCCGCGTAAGACAGTTGCGATTCAATCGCTTTCGGGCAAAACAGGACCCAGCATTGCTTTTTCCCGGTGACGGTTTCGTACTCGCTTTCCATGTGGGAAAACAGCAGACCCATTTCCTCTTCCATGCCCTCGGGATTGGCCTGGAAACGTTCGTAGGGAAAACCCCGTAATAAATGAATGCGGTGGTCGGGCCGGTCCTCATCCCAGGTTCGGTACAAAGGGTTGTAACCGGAACCACACATCGACACGCGGTCCAAGGTAAATTCGTCGGCCAAATCGGCCTCTAAGCGGCGCACAATTACATGCTCCAACGCCTCAGTCTCACTGCAAACAATGACAAAAAAGCCCTGCTCGGCGCGGGCGCGCATGTGATCGACCAAGGTGGGAAACTGGAGCAAATCGCGGAAACGGAACATTGTCTTTTCGAGCGTCACAAAACCATCCAACAAAACCAAATACCGGGCATCGCGGTGTAGGCGCAAAACGTTGGGTATCCATCCGATTCATTAAAAAAGGACGGCCAAAAACAGGATCCCGGGGGAGGTGAGCAGTCTTTTGGGAAAGCCGAGAAGTTCGGCATAGGATTGATGGGTTATTCTAGCATTGAACCTAAGAAGCGCGATAACTCGCGGTAACTTTAGCTAAATCTCTGGGCTGCAACGGCCTGTAAAAATGCTCACCGCACCCACGGGGTGCGGTCGTGCGCGACCCGGGCCCGCTTTCTCCAAACCATTTCGCTCCAGATCTTTAGCCAAAACCCCTCGCTTCAGTGCTTCTTAGGTTGAATGCCGATGCATCCCCATGGGAACTCGGCGCAAGGTCCATGCGTCGGCCGCACAACGGGTGCCGGGTCGCGCCGATAAGAACCCACGCGGGAGGATATGACGATGGTGTTTCGCCGTAAATGGGTAAAAATAGGGGTGGTCGCGGGATTGCTCCTGCTGCTCAGCCCACTGATCATGGTGAACTGCATGTCGTTCGGACCATCGGCTAAAAAAATTCAGACCACCTTCGATCAAGCCGGCGTGACCCCGGTCAGGGAGACCCTGACCTATGCTTCCGGCAAGGTCCACACCGTCGCCACCGGCAGCGCGGACAAACCGCTGGTCATCTTCGTCCACGGCTCGCCGGGCGGATGGCACAACAACCTCGCCTACCTCACCGACGAACAACTCCTCGCCGAGGCCCACATGGTTGCCATCGACCGACCCGGCTTCGGTCTTTCCGACCGCGGCGCCGTCCAACCCAGCCAGGCCGTGCAGGCCGCCGCCGTCGCCGCCGTCATCAAACGTTATCCCTCACCTCGGAAAGCCATCTTGGTGGGCCACTCGCTGGGCGGGCCGGTCATCGCCCGGGTCGCCATGGATTACCCGGACCTGGTCGGGCACCTCGTCATGGTCGCGCCCTCCATCGATCCCGAGCTGGAAAAAATCAAGTGGTTCCAATACCCGGCTACATGGCGCGTCCTCAATTGGATGATCCCCATCGATCTGCTCACCACCAACCGCGAGATCCTCCCCCTCAAAGGCGAACTGGAACACATGATCCCGATGTGGCCCGCGATCCAGGCGCCGACCACGGTGTTCCACGGCACGGCGGACAAGCTGGTCCCCTACGAAAACGCCGAATTTGCAAAGCGAATGATGACGTCGGCCCCGGTAAACATCATCAAACTCGAGGATCAAAACCATTTTATTCTGTGGTCCCACCACGTCCTGATCCGCGATCATTTGTTGGCAACGATACGCGGTGAAAATTGAGGTAACCAAACGTTGCCGGATTTAGCCATACCCCTTTTCTGCAATGCCCAGGTCCTTGAATGAGCGCCGGCTATCGGCGGCGTTTCAGCCACGCTTTGGGGTTTTCCGGTTTGGTTCGGTTCCTAATTTCAAAGTGGAGTACCGGGCCCTCCAAGGACGCCGAATCGCCGCTGGTCCCGATCTCTTGGTCGCGTTCCACGAAGTCGCCTTTTTGGACCAGGATTTGATCGCAGTGGGCGTAAAAGGTCGTAATCCGCTCGCTGTGGTCGATGATGATCAAGTTCCCGTAGTTCTTGAACCAGTCCGCGTAAAGGACCTTGCCGCTGTAAATCGCCTTGACCGGTGTCCCCTTGTCGATGCGCAGGGTCACGCCGTTTTGACGGCGTTTGGTGGCGTACTCGGGATCCACGTACACGCCGAAGCGGCGCAGGACCTTGCCCAAGGCGGGCCAGTCGAGTCGGCCTTTGTAACGGGAGATGGGGACGCGTAAGGCCATCGGGTCGGCATCTTCCTCGGTTAACCGCCGCACCATCAACTCAAGCTCTTCTTTTTCCAGTTCCAACTCTTGCAACAGCTTGATCTTCTGTTTTGAGGTACGTCGGATTTGCCGCAAACGGCGCGCGCGTTTTTTGAGTAAATCGTCCAGCTCGCCGCGTTTGGCGGCCAGTTCCTCGCGGGTTTTGGCGGCGGAATCGCGAAATTCCCGCAAGGAGGCGGCCGTTTCCTGCAGCTCGGCCTGGGTACGGCGAAAATCGGCCAGCAGGTTCACGTCACGCTCGGTCAGCATCTTGGCGTAATGGTAGGCGGTAATGAGGTCGGCGCGACGCGATTCCTTGAGCAGCAATTGCGCGTAACCCAAGTTGCCGCGTTTGTAGAGACGCCGCAGCCGATTGCTGATTTGCTCTTTCTGACGGACGGCCCGCTGGTCGAGCACCTGGTGATGGGACTCGGTTTCGTCCAAACGCACCTGGGTCTGCGCCAGTTGCAGCTCGTGTTTTTGGACCTTGGCCGAAATCAGGGCGCGCTCCAGTTCCAACGCGGAAATCTCCTCGGAAACCTTCGACGAGTCCTGACGAATCGACGCCAGTTGCGCCTGGAGGCGCGTCACATTGGCGTCGATTCGGCTCATTTTGGAACGGACCTGCTCCAGTTCCTCCGGCTGCTCGGTCGGCGTGACCCCTTCGGCCACAAGCAAGGTGCAGCCGATCATGCAGAAAAGGAAGATGATGCGGGAGAAACGGAGCATGGCGGTCCTGTTCGAGAAACGGGTTAACCCTCGAAATGGGTGAATTTAATGAATTCGCGGTAGCGCGCCTCAATATCCGCATCGGAAATCGAAGCCAATCGGTCAACCGAAAAAGATTCAACGGTAAAAGAACCCATCACACTGCCGTAAATAACGGCTTTTTTGAGGGTTTCAAAGTTGAAATCTTGCTGGGCGGCCAAATAACCGATGAACCCGCCGGCGAAGGAATCACCCGCGCCGGTGGGATCAACCACGTTGCACAAAGGGTAAGCAGGTGCAATGAAGATCTGATCGCCCTGGATCAGAATCGCACCGTGTTCACCTTGTTTGATGCACAGCGTTTTGGGGCCCATTTCGGCGATGGTTTTGGCGGCTTCCACCAACTGCCGTTTGCCGCTTAACATGGCGGCCTCGGAATCGTTGATGAGCAGAAAGTCCACGTGTTTGAGGGTATCGATCAAGTCGGCACGGGTTTCTTTGATCCACAGGTTCATGGTGTCGAGCGCGACGATTTTGGGTTTGTCGACCTGATTCAACACGTCGCGTTGCAGGGTCGGGTGGATGTTCCCCAAAAACACGACGTCGCTGTTGCGTTGCGCGGTGGGCACCTTTGGCTTGAAGTGCTCAAACGCGTTGAGCTGGGTGTCATGGGTAATGCGGTCGTTCCAGTTGGCCAGGTACTCGCCTTTCCAGAAGAAACACTTACCGTCGACCTTTTCGAGACCCGTCAGATCAATGCCTTTGTGTTCGAGTAATTGCTCGTCGGCCAAATTGAAATCACTGCCGATCACGGCAACGATGGAAACCGGCGCAAAGTGACGCGCGGCAATGGAGAAAAAGGTGGCGGAGCCGCCCAGGGCGCGCTCGCGGCGGTCGAACGGGGTAATGACCTCGTCATATGCAACAGAACCAACGGTTAAAATGTTCATAACATCACCTTGTTTTAGGAATCAGTGTCCATGTATTTGCCGATGATGGCGGCGAGCGCCTGTTTGCGTTCGGCGGGTACGTTTTCGGCTTGGGTCAGGATGGAAAATTTGAGCGCCTCGTGGATGGGGTTGACGTGATCGAGATCGATCAAGGTCACGGCCTTGGCGATGGTTGCCGCGGCGGCCTCCGCGTTCTGGCGCAAAATCTTGACCACCATGTCGACGGTTACGTGTTCTTCTTCCTCATGCCAGCAATCGTAATCGGTCACCATCGCAATGGTGGCGTAGGGAATTTCGGCTTCACGCGCCAACTTGGCTTCCTGGAGGTTGGTCATACCAATCACGTCGGCATCCCAAGAACGGTACATAAAAGATTCGGCACGGGTCGAAAATTGCGGGCCTTCCATGTTGACGTAGGTGCCGCCAAGGTGGGTATTCACCCCGATTTCACGAGCCGCGTTGTACAGCGTTTTCTGCAGGTAGGTGCAGATCGGCTCCGCCAGGGAGACGTGGGCCACAATGCCTTCGCCGAAGAAGGTATCGACACGATGACGGGTGCGGTCAATGAACTGATCGGGAAACACAAAATGGGTCGGCGCATAGGCTTCTTTCAAAGAGCCGACGGCACTGGCCGAGATCAGGTAACGCGCGCCAAGTTGCTTGAAGGCGTAAATGTTGGCGCGGAAATTCAGTTCGGTGGGCAGGATATGGTGCTTGCGGTTGTGGCGGGCCAAAAAGGCGACGGTTTTGCCACCCAAGCGACCAACCAAAAAAGAATCGCTGGGTTTCCCATAGGGGGTCTCAACCTCAACCTCGCGGCGGTCGGTCAGTTCTTCCATATTGTAGAAACCGCTGCCGCCGACAATACCGATATCAATTTTCTCTAGGGTTGCCATGACTTCTCCTGTTGTTTGGTTTTGTCCAATTCGGGATCTTCAGGGAACAGAGCTCGGTAAATACTTTTTTGGGAAGCGGTTGCGTTTTCCTCGTCAAAGACAAGCACTTTGGCTTTCTCTTTTGCAACCAACTTCACCGGAATGGTCAAAATCTTGTTGGAACGCGACACCAAAACCTCAACCACATCACCGGGATGGGACCACTGTAACAACTTTTGGAAGTTGTCGGGCGTCACGCGGCGGCCGTTCAAGGCCAAGAGTTCATCGCCGAAATCGAGACCGGCGCTCCAACCGTTGCGCTCTCGGTAGACGTGGCGGATAAACAAACCCTCGGTACGGGTTTCGGTGTCGATCCCCAGACTCACCTCGGGCGGCGGTTTGTAGGCCTTTTCCGCGGCTTTGTCGGTTTCTTCCGGCACGGTGAAGGTCATGCCGGCGTAACCGAGAATTTTGTCGAAGGGAATGGCTTCAGCGCGGCGCACATGCCGGTCGAGAAAGGTGCCGGCGGCTTTGGTGCCGACTTCACTCACCAGGGCATGCACGATATCCCAATCAATCGGCAGCCCCTTGGCACCGTAGTCCTGGTAGAGACGACGGTTGACGGTGTCCAGGCTCGCCTCGTTTTTGGAACGGTGGCGAATCACCAGGTCCAGGGCAAACGCGGCCAAGGCGCCGGTGGCGTAATAATGGCTCCGCGCGTTTTTGAAGGATTCGTCGCGCTGATAAAGGTGAATCCAGGCGTCGAAGGAGGCCTCGGTCAAGCTCTGGCGGGTGTTGCCCGGCGTTTGGTAATAACGGTTGAGTTCCTTAGAAAAAGCCTTGAGCAATTGCTTTTCGTCCCAAAATCCGGCACGACCCATGAGCAGGTTGTCGTAGTAGGAAGTCCAGCCCTCGTGGAGCCACAACATGTCGGTGTACTGCTCGTTTTGGTAATCAAAGGTTTCCAGCGCCTTATCGCGGAAGGCTTTGACGTTCCAGGCGTGATAGTACTCGTGAATTAACAAACCAAGAAAGTAGTCCCAACCTTTGTCGGTACGGAAATAATCAGAAGACGCTTGGACCATGGTGCTGTTGGCGTGTTCCAAACCGCCGCGGGCACCGTCCAAACGAAACTGGGAAAGATAGTAGTAGCGATCAAAAGGATAACCACCGAAAAGATCGCCCACAACCTCACCGATCTTCTTAAGCGCCTCGGTCATGCCCGCCTCGTTCATGTTCACGTCGCCGGCGATCACCCAGTAGTGGGGAATCCCGGCGACCTCAAACTCGTGGCGGCGCAAGGGGCCGAACACCATCGGGGTGTCGACCAAAACATCGAGGTTATCGGCCAAAAACACCTGCTCGGCGATGCGCGGCATGGCAGTCGCAACGGTCCAGTTCTCGGGGGTGGTCACGGCGATCTGGTAACTGACTTTCTCGCGGCCCGGTTCGTAAAGAAAAGCCGAGGCCGGATTGATAAACCCGTAGAACGAATCGATGTAGCTGGTGCGGACGGAAAAAGTGTAGGCAAACAACTGGTAGGAAACGGTGAGCGGTGTTTTGGCGGGAACATCCACCAACCAGGTGGACTTATCACCCTTGCGCCACGGCAGGGGTTCCCCCTTGGGGTCGCGCGCGGCAAAGGCTTCGACGTTTTTGGCGTAATCGCGTACCTTGTAGGAGCCCGGTGTCCAGACCGGCATTTGCAAACGTCGGGTGCCCGCCTCGTTTTGCGGCGGAAAGGTGATTTCAAGATCGAAGTAATGCTGGGTCGCCAAAGGCATGGCGATTTTGGCCTGAATGACCGGGGCCGCTTGGTTTTGCGCCGCCACACCGGCCGCAAAGGGTGCGACGGGAAGGGAAAGAGGCGCCGCGCTCATGAGCGAAAGGGTCGCAAAGCCGATCATCAACCAACAAAAAAAAGTCCTAAACAACAAAGGGATGCCTCCCTGTGAGATCCCAAACCGAGTCGGACGCGTCGACGATGGGTGCCTGAAAAGCGCGGCGCAACGACGGGGGAACCCATGCGGGCAACCCATTCCCACGTAAGCCAAACTTGAAAAACTTCAGACACTTAACGATCAAAAGGGCCTCAATTCCACGAACGTCGGTCCTCTACTCGATTTCATACAACCCACGATTCTACCTAAAAAGCGCACCCCGTGTAGACGTTTTTCCCGCGCAGACCGGGTTTGCTCAACGGGATCAAGCCGCGCGGCGGCGAAAACACAGCGTTAACACAAAGACAAGCGCCTGCTGTTAAAGGTGTTGATCCGAAAACACGGGCTACCAAAGCTCACGCGGTCGCGGTCCCCGTTCGTAGACAGATCGCAACAATTCAGCCACTTGCGCCACGGCCTCCCCATCCATGAAAGCCGCGTCTTTCAAGCGGGTCATCTCGGCGACCACGGCCTCGCGCGCCCCCGGATCCGCGGCAAGTGTCGTCGCCCGCGCCACATAGGCCGCGTCATCGGCGACGGTCAATCCGGTCAACCCGATGCGTCGGTACATGGCGTCGGTCACGCGACCACACATCATGCTACCCGGCCGCGTCACCACGGGGGTTCCGACGGACAAGGCTTCGTAAGAGGTCATGCCGCCGCCAAAGTGGTGGGGATCCAACATCACGTCGGCCAACTGGATCAGGCTCACAAAATCCGACTGCGACATACGCGGCAACCACCGAATGCGCGCGGTTAAGTCGCCGAGGGTGCGTGCCCAACGCTGCATCAGCAGCGTGCGCCAGCGCGGGAAAGCGCCCTCGATCAGCAGCAGCTCGGCCTTTTCGTCGGCGGCCAACAGATCGCGCAGGATGGGATCGTAATCGGGATGGAACTTAAACAAGCTCTGGGGACACACGAAGTAACGGCCCGCCGGGTCCAAACCGAAATCGGCGCGGGTTTTGGTTTGAAACCGCGGTGGCTCGATCACCATCGCCGGTACCTCGGTCAGCAACAGTTCCTCACTGTAGTGTTCGGCGGCATTTTCCGGTTCCATACCGCGACTAGAAACAAAGTAATCGATGGTTTCGATGCCGCTGGTCACGGGGTGCCCGATGGTCGCCAATTGGATCGGCGCCAAACGCATAAACGCCAGCAGGTAGGTGCCGATGTCCATGCCGATATCCAGGTAAAACAACAGATCGCAGCGGGCACCGGCGACCACATCCCGCGCCCGCGCCAAATGCGAAGGAAAGGACAGGGTCTGGTCGACCTCGGCCGCCAAACCCTGCACCAAATCGTCGTGGGACTGCTCGTGGACAAAAAGGGTGACATGGAACCGGTCACGGGGTAACCCACTGATCAGATGGCGGTACAGACGACCGATGGTGTGGTTGCGCAGGTAGCGCGAAATAAAACCGACCGCGATACGACCGTCCTGACGCGGGGTCGGCGCGGCCACGTGTTCGGCTCGGTAGGAAAGCGCCGGACAGGCGCGGCGCAGGACCCGCGCGGCTTGGCACTGAAGATCGCGCACGGGCGCGCCCCCGTAAGCCAGAAAAAACAAGGTGCGGTTAAGGTTCCCAAGCGGTTCCGGGAAGTTCAGGTCCATGGTTTCGAGCTGAGACAGGCCCGCGCGCATGGCCGCGTGGGCGCTTTCGATCTCGGCCGCGTCGGCCGCAATGACCGGCAGGACGGTTACCGCTTTGAAGAGATACCACGCGGCGCCGCTTTGTTCGAAGGCCGCCTGATACTCGGCGCGCGCGGCCTGCCAATCACCTTGATCCTGTAACAGATCACCGAGGTTGGCGCGGGCCTTCACGTAGCTCGGGTCCAGGGTCACCGCGAGGCGAAACTGCGCGGCAGCCTCGTCATAACGCTTCAGTTCTTTTAAACAGTTGCCGGTGTTGTTGTGCACCTCGGCGCGGGGCTCCAGCGAAAGTGACTTTTGGTAATGGACCAAGGCCTCGGACAAGCGCCCTTTTAAGGCCTCAATCAGGCCCAGGTTACCGTGGGCCATGGCATGGTTGGGGGCCACCGCGTGGGCCCGTTCGTAGTATTTGCCGGCGGCATCATAATCGCCCAAGGTCATGTGGTAGCGACCGTAATGGCTGAGTGCATCGAAATGGTCTCGGTTGGCGGCGAGCGCTTTTTCCAGCGCGGTTTTGCTTTGACCGAGACGGCCCGCGCGCAGCAGGCAATAACCCAAATTGGCTTGCGCATCCACAAAACCCGGCTCAAAACGCAGCGCCGCCCGGTAGGCTTGCAACGCCTCGTCCCAATCTTCCCGCGCAACCAACAAGTTACCGCGGGTGTTGTGGTAGAAGTGCGAACTGGGTTTGATCGCCAGGGCGCGTTTGATGACATTCAAACCTTGGCTGATTTCGCCGCGGGCACAATGGAACAGCGCCTTCAGGTTGAGCGAACCGGGGTTGCCGGGGTCCAGCGCCAAGGCTTTTTTGACAAACCCCTCGGCCTGGGCCATGTCGCCGCGCTGGTAGGCGACCGCCGCCTCGCGGTACTGGGCCTCGGCTTTTTCCGGGTAGATCTTGCGGGGCGGCTGCGCCGGTTTTTTCTTCTTTTTGTCGCGTTTCTTGGATTTGGATGACATGGGCGGCTCCGGCTTAAATCTCAGCCAAGTGCCGCTCCAGGGCGTCCTGCCAACCCGGCATGCTGTGTTTGGTAAGCGCCTCGAACTTGCCGTTGTCCAGAATCGAATAAGCGGGTCGCTTGACCACGCTTTGGAAGGCCGCCGCCGAAATCGGTTCCAGCGCGGCGGGCAACTGCTTGCGTTCAAAAATGACCTTGGCGAAATCGAACCAGGTCGTTTGGCCGGATTGGTTGATGTGGAAAATGCCTTTCCCCGCGGCCGCCAGCAAACGGTCGATCCCCACGGCGAGATCGTAGGTATAGGTGGGGCACACGATTTCGTCGTTAACGACGGTGACTTTGTCCCGTTCGGTACCCAGACGAATCATGGCATTAATAAAGTTGCCGCCTTTGGCACGGGTCGGCACCTTGCCGTAAAGCCCGCAGCTCCGCACCACCGACCAATCCTCGCCGTAAGCGGCCAGGGCCTGTTCGCCCGCCAGCTTGGAAATCGCGTAAATGCTGAGCGGGGCCGGGAGATCGTCCTCGCGGTAGGGCTGCCCCTTGGTGCCGTCGAACACGTAATCGGTACTGATGTGGCACAGGTGAATCTTGTGTTCAGCACAGGCTTGGGCCAAGTTGCGCACGCCGATCACGTTCACCTCAAAGGCGGCGGCATACTCGGTTTCGCAGTCGGGCACGCGGTGGAAGGCGGCGGTGTTAACCACCGCTTTAACACCGCTTTGGGCCAACCAATCACGGGTCGCTTCCAAATCAACGATGTCAAAATCTTTGTGATAAGCCGCCACCGGTTGCTTCAAAACGCGCATGAGGTCGGAGCCGAGCGCGCCGTTGGCGCCGATCACCGCGACCGGATGTGGATAAACCGCTTGTTTCTGTTGTGCCATCTGGGTCACTCCCCGTGGTAGCCCCGGCGCGGTCCTAGCAGAACCGTCTCGCCTCGCGGGCCGGTAAATTGAATCTTCGATGCCTCAGGTTTTAGCATTCTCAAGGGGCGACGTCACCCCCTTTCCGGTTAAAGCGGCGCGGTGATACGGTCCCAAAGCGCGAAAAGCCTTTAATTGTGATATGGTTAAGGCAAAGCACCCAGGCCCATACCATGTTATTCCGCTGCCATATTCCCCACGAATCCGACACGGCTCCCAATTGGGAACCCTTGCGGCAGTGCGTCGCCCTGGCCCACGTGTTCGCGGCACGCGGTTACCGCGTCGCCTTCGCGGTCCACCGCGGCACCTTTGACCGTGCCAAGGCGGTGTTGGGCGAAGCGGCGACCCTGTACCGTGTCCCCCAGCAACCGGACCAAGAATTACCGCGCCTCAGTTTCCTGCGCCGCACCCACAACCACCACATCTGCGTGGTCGCCATGCCCAAGGCCGACGCGGCGTATACCTTCGGGGTGCAGCGTCAGTTCCCCTTCACCGTGGTTCTCGGCGCCGATCCCCGCGCCAACTGCTACGGCAAACTGTTGGTGAATCCCCACGTGGAGATGCCGAGCACCGCGTTCCAGTGCAGCGCCGAATCGAAATTGCTGCTGGGCCCGCGATTCTACATCAGAGACCCGAACGAGCCACCGCCCGGGGAAAACGGGGTCCCCCGCCATTTAATGTTGGTGATCGGCGACGACGAACCGCTGCTCGATAAATTGTTGGCCGTGCGCCGCCACTTGCCGGCGGCGCTCCCGGTCACCGTGGTCGGCTACCGCAACCCGGACGTGCGCCGCAAATGCGCGGCCTTTGCGGTGGGCCACCCCCACCTGCCGCTGCACTACCTCACGCTGAAACAGGCGGCCGAGTTCCCGTTCTCTCCCGAAAACTTCTACCTGGTCGATCCCGCCACGACCTACTTGGACTTGGCCCAGCGCGGGATGGCGATGATGACGGTGGCGGGCGACACCCAAAAACTGAACCGCTGCTACATGCTGGAACAACTGGGCGTGGCCCCGACATTGGGCTGGTTCAGCACCAAAAAAGAGGCGGAGATGGCGGCGACAATCAGCGCGCGCCTGCGCGACACGGCGGCCCTGAACAAGCAACGCGGCCAGGCCCAAAAGGTGGTCGACGGCCGCGGCGCGGAACGCATCGCCCACTTTGTCCCCAGCGAGGTCGAGCTCGGCGGCAAAACCCCGGCGCTCAACGAAGCAAGCGACCTCGCCGATTAGCCCGCACTGCTCACCAGAAGCACTGACCCGACGATTAAACAACTACGATTAATTAGGTTACTTGGTTGCACCGTTGCAAAACAACGGTGAGACAGCCTCGACGTAGCGCTGCTACGGCGAAGGCGGCTCGACCGAGTAACACGGAAGGCCGCCCCCTCGGAATCGCATCGGTTACCCCGTAGCAGAATTCCTTGTGAGCAATGCGGGCTAGGCGCCGGCCGCTGCCTTGGCCTCCGCCCGCTCTTTGAGGCGGTCTTTGTAGGCCAAGATCGGTGCCTCGACGAATTTAAAACTCACCTCGGCAATCACCCAGGTGACCACCAAACACATCGTGAAGCGCAGCACCGATTGGTTAAACAGCGATTCCGGCAAGCCGCGGCTCATCGCCTCGCGCACGAACATGTGGTACAGGTACATCCCGTAACTCACCAAACCAATGCGCTTAAACACAAACATCTTCATGGAACCATCGAGCAGGTGGTCCTCGCGAATCACACAGCTCAGCAGGAGCAAGGTCATCAGCATTTGGGCGATCAAACGCGGGAACCCGGAAATGTCCTCAAAGGGTATGTTGAGCAGAACCAACAACAACCCGCAATAAACCAGGGGCATCGCGCGGTGCTGCACCATGGGCGCCAGCTTGGCGAAGCTTTCGCGGTAATGGCAGATATGGGCCACAAGAACCCCGAAACAGATCGGGGTGAAGGTCGCCTGCAGCACTTCCAACTCGGCCGTCCCCAGCAAGGATTCGAAAAACGCATCAAACACGCCGAAATTCACCAACTGGTTCACAAAAATGAACAACACAATGGCGGGGATCGCCAGCTTGCGCAGGAACTTTTCAATGGGTGGATACACCAAATAAAATTGTTCCTCACATGCCAAGGACCAGGCCACCGCGAACACGGCCACGTGGGTCCAGTTCGAGGTGTAGGTCAAATAAAAGGGGAGCTCGCGCCAAAAGGCGTTGGCCATGTCGGAACCCGGCCGCACGAACAAAAACAAGGCGGCCAAACCGGCCATGATGGCGTAGTAAATAGGGAAAATCCGCAGCGTCCGCCGAATGTAAAAACCCTTTAGCGAGATATCACCGGTGCGGTCCCGCTCGCGCAGCAGCAAGGTCACAATTAAAAAGCCGCTGATCACAAAAAACATGTCAACGCCGAGGAAACCAACCCGCAACATGGGAATGGTGCCGTCGACGATGTCGCCGCCGGTATGGTGCCAAATTACGGCGATAATGCTCAGCGCACGAAAACCATCCAAGGATCCGAAATAACGTTTCTTGGCAAAATCATCAAACAGGCCGGCTGCTGCGGTCATAGCGAAGGTTCCTTTTATTTCAGGGTTTGACAACGCTAGATCATACCCGATCTACGTGGGATGGTCCGCACTTAGATTGAAGCCGCATCAGGCGCTCCGGCTTCTACTCGGCGGCAGGATCCCAGATGAGAAGTGCGGGCTAAAAACGGAGGCCGAGGTCGAAACGAAACTCGCGCGGGCTTTGGTAACCGGCGGAGGAATTCGCCTGACCGAAATTCGGACTCCGAACCCAATGAACGCCCTCAACGGGCGTTTCGTTAAACACGTTGAAGGCATTGGTAATATTGACGGTACGGTTTATGCCGTTCGGATTGACCAAGGCGTCTTGATTGAAGATGTTAAAGATATCAATCCGCACAAACAGGTCGACTTTGCCCAGGGGTAAGTCGTAGTTGACAGCGAGATCGGTTTGCAGCAAAGCGTCCGTCTCATGGGTCCCAATCGGCTCCAGGAAATAATTGCGGCGGATGAAATCAACATTTTGATAACCCGGATTCTCGGGGAAACCAAAAGACCGATCACCAAGCGTCACTTGCGCGGAACTCCCGTAAGGACGCGCCGATTGAACCTGTTGCAGCAGGCTAAGGTTGAGCAAACCACCCGCGACGGGACGGTTGTAACTCAGCCAAAACTTGAGGTTGTGGCGCAGGTCACCGCTCATTGAAGCAATCGGCTGGAATTCAGGAACCACATATTCCGGGTAGGTGGTGAGCCCGTCCGGGGGGACGGCACCGCTGGTGGTTTCCTGCTCCTGGTTCCCAATCAGTTGGCTCCAGGTGTAAGAAGCCCCCGATTGAACCTGCTCGGCCAACGGCCAACTCATCTGAAGCTGAATCGCGTCGTAATCACGCTGGTAAAAACCGGGATCGTTATCGATCAAGGTAATGTCGCTTTCACCGTTTGCCGTTCGTCCCAAGTCAAGGTTAATGAAGGTGGCGTAATAATCCTCGAAGGTCCTGTTCAGGTAATCGATCTTGACGTAACGGCGGGCATCACGCGAAAGGGTATAACCCAAGCGCCATTCCCGCGAGCTGGGCGACTTCAAATCGTCGGCCACACGCAACCCCGCGGCGTTAACCCTTGAAACAGAAGTGGGTTGCACGGAGATTGGGTTGGTAGGATCGGGACCGATGTGTTCGTCGATCCAGGCATAAACCTCATCCAGCGAGGTGGTCGTCGGCCCCGTGTAGGTATAACGGAAGCTCGAAAGTTGGCCGCCGGCCGCACCACTGTTGGCGACATCCGACAAACGCGCCACATAATTGGCGTAACTCGCCTCCACCTGGTGCTTGTTTTCGCCTTGTTGCCATTGGTATCGCGCCGAAACACGGGGACTCAATGCATCGTCTTTGCTAACGGTGGTACCATCGTTGTCTTTGGCGCGGTTGGCGTCGTAACGCAGGCCCAGATTCAATTGCCAATAATCGTTGAGCACCCATTCGTCGTTAACATACCAGGACTGAATTTCGAAGTCCGTCCCCAGTGCCGGCGTTTCTACAAACGAGTACTGCAGGGTTGCAGGGCGGAGGAAGGGCAAGGGGTAGGCGGGCGCGACCACCGGGATGGGGTTGCCGTCTGCATCCCAGTCGCTAATCCCAATGAACAGCCAGCCGGTGGCGGTTTCGGTGTTATCACTGGTGCGCGAATCGGCAAAGTGCTGATACCCAAAAGAAAGGTTGTGAATGCCCGTGGTTTGCGGCAACCACAAGTAGCCGGCCTTAAAACGGAAGGCGCGGTTGTCGCGTTCATCCGGTCGGTCGCCGACCAAAAAGGGCGCGTTCACCAGACCAAAACCACCCAACTGATCGATGAACGGCGTGACCGCCGCGCGCCGGCTGGGATCACTGATGGGAAATTCGCTGTACGCTCCGGCGATTTCGCTTTGTTTATCAGAAAAGACGGCTTCAAATGCCAGTGCATCTGAAACCTGGAAACGGTAGTTCAGGCTAAGCAACGATTCTTCGGTGCGCAAAGAGTCAAGCAAGGCACTTTCGTGAATGGGTCGAAAGGGCGCATCGAACCCATTCTCCTGCTCATCCTCCCGTTTCATGTAGGAAAGCGTGGCGTTGTGGCGTTCGCTAAAGGCGGCGGTCAGCTTGACCTCGTACCGTTCATCCGTGAGGTCGGCGTCTTGAGAACGGGTGCCGGGCGGGTCGGAAGCGGGCGGAATCCCCAACATTTGGCGGAGCAGCGGATCCAACCCCATGGGGCCGGGGAGCTCGATATCCTCGTTATTGCGCTCGTTGCGCGCCGCAACAAAAAACCAAAGGCGATCCTTGAGAATCGGTCCACCCACAACCGCGCTGGCGAGGTCGCTTAAATCGTCCTCGCGTTCAAAACCGGTTTCTTTCTGGAACGGGGTACGGGCCCGCCAGTCGTCGTTAAAAAACTGGAACCGCAGGGTTCCTTCAAAATCATTGCCGCCCGAGCGGGTCACCGCATTGACGACCCCGCCGGAGAAGTAGCCAAACTCAGCGGAGACGGAACCACTCAGCACGGTGAGTTCCTGTAGCGCATCTTCAATCAGTAGGTTGGTGGCACGGCCGGAAACATTGTCAAAATTGGCAACCGATCCGTTCACCAGGTAGAGGTTGTCAAAGGAAGGCCCGCCGCTAATGGTAAGTCGCTCATCGGGGGCGAAGTTGGTGGTGCCGGGGGCCAATAACGCAATGCCGTCCAAGCCGCGCGCCTGGGGTAATTTGTCGATGAAATCGTTGGTGTAATTGGCGGTGACCTGGGTGGTGGTCACGGTCGCGGCGACATCGGCGCGAACCTCGATGGTTTCTTGGCTGGGGGCCGGCTCCATCACCAACTCAAGTTGAAATACTTGGCTTAAGCCGATGACGATCTCGTGTTGGCTGGTTTTCATGCCCTCGGCGGCGGCCGTGATGGTGTAGTTACCCGCGGGTAAGAAGGCAAAGCGGTACACGCCGCCCCGTCTTGAGGTTGTGTTGCGCACGCCTTGCAAATTGGGTGATTCGGCCCGCACCTGAACGCCCGGCAGCGGGCTGCCGTCTGCCAACCGCGTTGTGCCGATCAAGGTGCCCGTGGTTTGTGCGGCACAGGCACCCGCCCACAACCAAAGCAGTGTCGCGCCGATACAAATGCGGGTCCCCAGGTTGCGGAAGTACACGTCACTCATTCCTTTCCAAAAACCGGTTGTTGTTGGGATGCAGACGCAAAAAACAGCCGCCTGCCGCCAACTTCCCCGCTGTTTTTGGATTTCATCAGGCAAACAGATTCCCAATTATCTCTGGGTTTAACAACTTGAGTCATTCTAAAACCAGTACTTATCCGTGGCAATAAGCTTTTTGACCAATTTGACATAAGTTGCGACAGAACGGAGCCGGCGCCGTACACAAGATTTTTGATACATGTCACGGGTTCAACTCCAGAAAAGCGCGGTTTTCGCCGCGGCGGTAAAGGTTAACGGAAATCGAAAACGGCTTAAGCGACCATGGCCGTGAAGAACCACTCGAAAACATGGACCCTTGCGTCGCTCCGCCATTTTCGCCCTCTTGCTACCAAAATCGTTTTTCCGTGGGTTTATAAGCCTAGCCCGCATTTCTCACCAGAAATTCTGCTACGAAGCCGAAAGCCATGCGATTACGAGGGGACGGCCATCCGCCTTACTTGGTCGAGTCGCCTTCGCCTAAGCTGCTACGCCGAATGGTCGGCCCCGCGAATGGTCGGCCCCGCGAATGGTCGGCCCCGCGAATGGTCGGCCCCGCGAAAGGTCGGACCCCTGCGCCGCCTCTCGGTCGTAATCTTCGTTCTCACAAGGCTTTCAGCTTCTCGCGACGAATCCTTGTGAGAAATGCGGGCTAATTATTGTCTCGGTCGTCCGGCAAAATCTGTTAAGTTCCGACCCACCGATAGCCCAAACAATGATTACCGTGACAAAGGGGGCGACCCGCACGATGGCTGTTGCCCAACCGGACCCGGCTTCTCCATTGAGGGAAAATACCCCAAACCACGCTTCGCCCCATCGCAACCACCGCTAAAGCGCGTAAGCCGCCTCCGGCTCGGGTTTGGGGCTATCCGGGACGCCACAAACGAGGGGGATGGTGATGGTAAAGGTGGAACCCCGCCCTTTTTTGCTTTCGACCTCGATGGTGCCGTTCATCAGGCGGCAAAAGTGGTTACAGATATGCAAACCCAATCCCGTACCGCCGTACTGATTGTGGTCGACCATTTGCGCGAAGGCACGGAACAGCTTTTGGGTTTGTTCTTCGCTCATACCGATGCCGGTATCCTCCACCTCGAACGCCATGTGGTGGTTTTTTTGGCGTACGCGGAACCAAATCGTGCCTTGGTCGGTGAATTTATTGGCGTTGGTCAACAGGTTCAGCAACATGCTCTGGACCTTGGCTTGATCGCCGTGAATCGCGCCCAAGGGTTGCGACCCGGTATCCACAATCAGTTGGTTGCCGGTTTTCTCCAGCAAAGCTTGCATCTGAGACGTGGTGTTTTCGATGATTTTTTCCACCTGGAACCATTCGCAATACAACTCGGAGCGGCCCGACTCGATGCGGGTCAACTCAAGGATGTTGTTAACCAAGGTAAGCTGGTACAGCGCCGCCGCGCGGATTTTGGCCAGGTCCGCACCCATTTGGTTCAGATCCAGCTCCTCCGGGGTGAGTTCCGCGATGTCCTCTTCGATGAGTTCACTGTACCCGATGATGTGGTTCAGCGGGGTGCGCAGCTCGTGGCTCATGTGGGCCAGAAAGGCACTTTTGGTTTGGTTGGCGTCCACCGCCAGCCGTTCGGATTGGGTGAGCAGCTCGACCTTGGCGCGCTGACGTTCGCGCAAGCGGAAATAGTGGATCGCCGAGGCCGGTACGGCGATGCCGAGCAGGATCAGCACCGATTTGAGCCACCAACTTTGGTGGAACGGCGGCCGAACCTCGAAATCGAAGCGCAGTGCTTCGTTGACCCAAGTCCCCTCGTGGCCGGCGCCGAACAGTTCGAAACGGTAGCGGCCCGGTGATACATCTTGAAAGGTCGCCGAGGCACGGGGATCGCCGGTCTGCCAATTCTCGGTTTGATCGATCACGGCCTCGGTTTCTTGGCGCGTGAGCCGGTAGCGGTAGCGATTGCGTTCCGGCTGGGTGTAATCAAATGCTGAAAAGTAAATGGTCATGACGTTGTCATAGCGGTCCATGACCATTTCAAGCCGACCGTTGGGTTGGTGATGGGGGTTGATCGGACTCCCCATGGCGTCCACGGCGGTGATCATCATCGGCGGTTCAAATTGGTAGGCTTCGATCCGGTCGGGAAAAAAGAGGTTGGCCCCGTCGACCCCGCCGAAAACCATTTCCCCCCAAGCGGTTTGATGGTAGGCACCGCGTGAGAACACCTCGCTCTGAAGCCCGTCAAAGGTATCGTAGTTGAGGAAGGTTTCGTCGTTCAGACGGAAATGGCTCAGGCCGCGCGAGGTACTGAGCCAAAGATTCCCCTTGTAGTCCTCCAAAATGCCCCAAACGGTGTAACCCGCCAGCCCCGAACGGGTCTCGAACCGCTGCACCGCACCGTCGGCAAGGTTTAATTTGCTTAAGCCACCGCCGTAAATACCCAACCAAAGGTGGGACGCCTTGGGCAGCAGACAAAGCACTTCATTGGAAGGAAGGGTGTTGACTTCATTGGGGTTGCTCTGGAAAAAACGGGTCGCGGCAAATCGGTCCGGGTCCATTTGGATCACGCCCTGGGTACCTGTTGCCAGCCAGGCACGGCCCACATCGTCAAAGGCAATTTGGTTGATGTCGGCCTGTTGCAAGGGGCCCTCGGCGTGCCGGAACACACCCTTTTCATAGACCGACAGGCCGCGCGGGGTGCCGATCCACATCTGCTCGCGGTGGGCGGTGAGCACGTTGATTTCTTCGTGGACGGGGCCCGCCGAGGACTGGTCCGGCCGGACCGCAAAGGTCTCAAACACCCCGAACTCACCCATGCGGTTCAACCCGCTTTTGGTACCGACCCACAAGAAGCCATTGTGATCGTGAGCCAGGGACAACACCTCGTTGTGGCTCAGGGTCGTGGGGTTGTTTTCATCTCTGACCAGGTGTTCGAAGCTTTGGCTGTCGCGGTTGTATCGGGTCAAACCACCCGTTTCCATACCGAACCAAATATGGCCGCCGTCATCGCTGTCGATGGCATTCACCAAGCCGGGTTTCAAGCTGTCGGCCTGCCCTTCCCGGTGAATGAGTTTGCGGAATTTCGACGGTTTGAGATTGAGTTTGGCCACCCCGCCCCGGCGCGTGGCGACCCATAAGTTGCCGGACAAATCCTCAAACAAATGGCGCACGTCGTTGCCACTGATGGTAAACAGCAGGCGTGGGTTTTGGCGGTAATTGGTAAAGCGGTTTTCTTCCTCGTGAAAGCGGTACAGGCCGCCCAGTTGCGTCCCGACCCAGATGTTGGCGCCGCGATCTTCAAGCACGGTGTTAATTTGGTCGGCGACCTCGGGCCGTTCCCCGCCGGGTTTGAGCGGGTAATAATCACAGGCCTTGGTGGCGGGGTTGTAACGCAACAAGCCCTGACTGGTCCCGATCCACCAATGGTGGCTTTGGTCGAGAAACAGCGTTCGGACCTGGCTGTTTCCCAGGTCAAAGGGTGCGCAGGGCAACCGCGGCGGCGGCAAAACGGTGTAATGCGCCGCATCCAGAATGCGCACGCCCCGATCCGTGGCCAGCCAGAGTTGACCGCGCCGGTTGGGGACAATGTGCCAGATCCGCTGTTGGTCCGCATCCTCGGCGAAAACGGGAATCGGGAAAAACTGCTTGAGATTCTTATCGAAGCGAACCAAACCTGCACGCCGGGTCCCGATCCATAAATCATTGCCGCGGGTGTTGTGCAGGCATTGCACAAAATCGTCGGGAAGGGTACCCGGCCGGTTTGGGTCATGTTGGAAATGGGTAAAGCTGCCGCTTCTTGGGTCGAAGTAATTAAGCCCACCACCCCAAGTTGCCAACCACAACCCACCGCGTAAGTCGCCACGCACCATGCTGATGTTGCTGCTGGACAAACTGTTGGGCCTGCGTGGGTCACTTAAAAAATGTTCGAAGCGGTAACCATCGTAACGGTTGAGGCCGTTTTGCGTGCAAAACCACAAAAAGCCTTTCCGATCTTGGTAGATATGAAAGACGGTGTTGTCCGAGAGACCGTCTTTGCTGTTGAGGCTGTAGAAACGCGGTGTGCGTTCCGCGCCCAAACAAATCATCGCAAGACCGGCCGTCAAAAGGCCGCCCGCCCATCCTTTCACCCAACCAACCCAAAACCTAACCGTGCTGTGTCTCAAGGAGATGTTCCTCTGTCCGAGATTGACAACCCTGCGCGCTCTTTCTTGTCGGCAGGTCAGGCCGTCACACAAGCGCTTGCAAGTGGAAGATAAAGCGTAAAAGGAGCAAAAGGTAGGTCAAATTAAACAAGACGTCATAAAAGTAAGTTAACGACGGCCAGGTTAGGTAGAAGGGTTAGGTAAATATAACCGGGCGTCACCGAGAAGATGAGCATGCATACCCAAAAAGCGCCGCAAACAGATTGCGGCGCTTTTTGGTAATTTGATCGTGGGTGATGCGCTGGTTTAGCTGCCGCTGCCGGTGATACCAAACAAAGACACGAAGATAGGGAACTGATAGCCCTGGCGGCAGATCCACACCAAAATCGGGTCTTTTTGCAGGTAGTCGGTTTCGATTTTCTCGGCGGAACCACGACCACCGGGCATCCGGAACGGATCCTCATCTTCGAAGAACTTGGGTTCGAAGGTGAGGAAGTCGAAGGAACCGGCGATCATTAATTGATCGTTGACCATATAACCCTCGGGAGTCAATGCAACCGAACCGAGGCGGGCGGCGTTGCTGACAATGAAGGTCTGCGAACTTTCGGTAAACACGAACAAACTCTTCAACTCGTCAAAAGCACCGTTGTATTGATTTTTGAACATGGGCAGTTCAAGAACCTCGGCCTGAGCGATTTTCTCAGAGGTGCGTTTTTTGAAGCCGGCGGCGGCGTAGTTGATGTCGTTGGTGAGTTTGGAAGCCATTTTGATGGCGGCATTGTAGTCTTCGGTCGCGGCGGGCCACGTCGTCGCATAGATCTGCCACTGATCGTCTTTGGCTTTGATTTGAATGATCGGTCGACTGTAGGTGTTGAGGATAAAGGTTTCGTAATCCTTGATTTGGGCTACTTGGGCGGCGCCGTTGGCGGTAGCCTTGTCGACCACGGTCGGGGGCGACTTCCACGCGATGGATTCTTTGATCCAACCTTTAACGGCGTGTTTGCCGTCGGCGACTTGGATACCTGCTTCTTGTGCGAACTTTTTAATGTCTTCTTCGCGCATGATGGCGATGTTGGTGGTAGAAGCCAGCCAGGTTTCAACGTCGGGAAAAAGGGGCTGGTTCAAGTGATCGCACATGCTGATGAGTTCGGCCTGGGGAAGGGTTTTTCCGGCCCATTTGCCGCTGCCTCGAATGGCGGTGTGCATGCCGTCGAGGGTTTTATAAACGAGTGGTAGAGAGCCGGAGCCGTCGTAAAAAGAGAGAACAAACAAAAGGGTTAGCGTACTCACGCTGGAACCTCCGTGATCAGGTCCTGGGGGTGATGAACCATCCTGGTCGTTGTGCAAGAACGATTGAGAAGCATAGGAAGGAGTGGGGCGACTCCGAAAACAACAAGAAAAGGGC
Source organism: Acanthopleuribacter pedis (assembly GCF_017377855.1). Taxonomy (GTDB): domain Bacteria; phylum Acidobacteriota; class Holophagae; order Acanthopleuribacterales; family Acanthopleuribacteraceae; genus Acanthopleuribacter; species Acanthopleuribacter pedis. The sequence goes on along the minus strand of NZ_JAFREP010000008.1, from coordinate 45,145 downwards.
ACCGGTGAATGATGGGGCTTACCGGGTCCATGCAACTCGCTGAAATAAAAGGATAGAAGGGAAATTAGTACCGCATAGCCAAAGGATTAAATTCAGATATGCAGGTTATTATACGAGGATCAAGCAAAGATGTCACCGTCGGTTTTTTTCTGACCGCGTGATCTAGCTTACATTTTGCCCAGAAAGACAAAAGGACGAATTGAGAATTGTTGAAGCAGGACTATTTTTGCGCATTCGGAGACGCATAGACGCGGAATCGGTACGATATGGGCGTATTCCGCGGGCCATAGAAAGCGAGTGAGCAGTCAAATTGTCAGCAATTATTCTGCTGATCCACTTATTTATGTCTCGGTTGTAGAGGAGAAGTTCATTATGCGTCAGTCCGTCTTTTGCTGCAAGCCCTTCTTTTTGGGTTGCTTGATACCGCCGGCGAACGGGAGGGAAAGGACGCTTGACGCACGGCTACCGCGGGTCGGCGGCGGTTGCGCCCCATGTCACAGAAGCTGGACAGGCCATGGCGGCCCACTGTTGACGGGCGTCCTCGACAGGCAGGTCGGGGAATCGGGCTGCTTCGCCCCGCCCCGGCTAGGTTCCCATACCCCAGGTGCCGGCGGTTGTCGCGGGGGCCGCGGGCCGGGTCTCGCGCAAAGGCAGAAGCCGTGCTGATCGATTTCATCAATTTCAGTTAAAATAGAGCGATCCTCGTTGAACAAGGAAGGAAGGTGCATGGTAGATTCAAAAGAAACCGAATCATTTATTAATGCGTTCTGGGATAGCGACATTGTCCCCACCCTGATCGAGTACATCAAAATCCCCAACAAGTCCCCGGCCTTTGACCCCGACTGGGAAGCCAACGGCCACATGGAAGAAGCCTATCAACTGGCGAAGAAATGGATCGAGGACCACCCCATTGAGGGCATGATCCTCCACGAGGGCCGCCTACCGGGGCGCACCCCGTTGCTGCTGCTTGATATTCCCGGCGATACCGACAACACCATTTTGCTTTACGGCCACCTCGACAAGCAGCCGGAAATGACCGGCTGGCGCGAGGGGCTCGGCCCCTGGATCCCCGTCATGGAGGAGGGCAAGCTCTACGGTCGCGGCGGGGCCGACGACGGTTACGCGCTCTTCGCTTCCATGGCCGCATTAATGGCCGCCCGTCGCCAAGGTGTCAAGCTGCCGCGCGCGGTGGTGATGATCGAGTTTTCGGAAGAGTCCGGCTCGCCTGATTTGCCCGCCTACGTCGACCACTTCGCCAAGGAAATCGGAGAAGTCGACTTGGTTGTCTGTCTCGATTCCGGCGCCGGCAACTACGACCAACTGTGGAGCACCACCTCGCTGCGTGGTTTGGTCGGCGGAACGGTCCGTGTCGATGTCCTCAATGAAGGGGTTCACTCCGGCGACGCCTCCGGCGTGGTCGCGTCCTCGTTCCGCGTTTTGCGGCAGCTCTTCGCACGGCTCGAGGATGCCGAAACGGGCAAAGTCCTGCCGGAAGAACTTCAGGCGGAAATCCCGGCGCAACGGATGGACCAGGCCCGCCAAGTCGCCGCCGAGCTCGGCGAGGAAGTTTATACCAAGTTTCCTTTTGTCGACGGCATGCAACCCATGAGCGACGACACGGTCACCTGCATCCTCAACCGCACCTGGCGCGCGGCGCTGTCGTACACCGGCTTGGACGGCATGCCGTCAACCCAAGCGGGCGGCAATGTCTTGCGGCCCTACACCACGTGGAAACTGTCACTGCGGCTGCCGCCCACGCTGAACGGGGAGGAAGCACAAAAAGCAGTGGAACGCATTCTTTCCGAGAACCCGCCCTACAACGCCAAGGTCACCTGTCACTTCGAGGAATCGGCGACAGGCTGGAACGCGCCGCCCCTGGCGGATTGGCTGGGCGAGGCTTTGGACGAGGTTTCCCAAACCTTTTACGGCAAACCCGCGCTGCACATGGGCGAGGGCGGTTCCATCCCCTTCATGGGCATGCTCGGTGAGAAGTTCCCCAAGGCCCAGTTCGTGGTAACCGGGGTGCTTGGTCCCAACAGCAACGCCCACGGCCCTAATGAATTCCTGCATGTCCCTTATGCGAAAAAGCTTACCTGCTGTGTCGCCCACATTTTGGCGATTCATGCTAAGGTAAGAGGCTAATTTTCAATGGCCGGCGGCCTTGGTTCGCCGGCCTTTTCTATCTGGACCATGGGATTTGACGGGAATTCGTCAGCAAGAATCACGCGGTTCAGATTCACCGTGGCAAGCGCCGAATTTGGTTGCGTTTGCCCGCCGGGAAGTCCATCACCGCGGTTCCGTTTCGCTGCACCAACCGCCACAACCCCATGGCCGGCCAGGCTTCACGCCGGCCGTTGGTGGTTTGTTCGTGGCCCCTCAGGCAGCAAAACCCCGCCCGTTCGCCAATGAGGAAAAGAGACCGATGACCAATCGATCCAAACCAACCGTCTCCGTGGAAGTGGTGGTACTTGCGCGCAGTGGGTTGGGCATGAAACTTTTGGTGGCGCGCCGCGCCTACCTCCCCTACGCCGGTGAATTGGCGTTGCCTGGTGGTTTTGTCGAACCTTTTGAGTTGCCCCTACACGCCGCGCTGCGCGAACTTGAGCGCGAAACCGGCCTCACCCTATCGGGCGTCGACGCCGTGCCGCTCTCCTTACGCGCCCGCAAGGGACGGGACCCGCGCGGCTGGACCATGAGCCAACCCTACCTGTTTTGGGTCGATGCCGAACCCACGGTTCGCGGCTCGGATCCAGCGAGCGAAACCTTTTGGGTACCCCTTGCCCAACTACCGAGCTTGGTTTTTGATCACGGCGCCATTTTGTGTGAGGCGCTGGGTCGCTTTTGGCAAATCATGCCGGAAGGGGTGCCGGCGCTGCGCAACGTGCGTGCCTTCGGCGTGCCCGAATACCTGCCGGCCCAACCCATTTTCTACGGCGGCACCTTTAACCCCTGGCACAAAGGCCACCACAACTGTGTCGCCATGTGTCCGATGCCGGCCGACGTTTTGGTTGTACCCGACACCAATCCTTTTAAGTCAGGCCCCGCCGAACGCTGTTATTGGTCCCTATACCGCGACCTGTACCGTCGCGTCCACGACCTAGGCGCCCACGTTTACCCCGGCTTTTGCGGTCGCGAGCAAGCCAATCCCACCGCGCGCTGGTTGCCCTACGTCAACCGTGACGACAAGGCGCTGCTCATGGGCGAAGACACCATGGCCGACATGCCCAATTGGATGGACGCCGTCAAGGTGGTTCAAGCCGTCAGCAAGATCATCGCGGTGCCGCGCCGCGTGCCCGCGGATCAAATCCGCAATGCCTGCCGCTGGCTTGAGGATAACGGCTGTGACATCGTACGCCTCGGCGACCACCCCTATCGCGACGTCTCCTCAACCCAAATCCGCGGTGGACGCGGTTGACACGGGCAAGCCGCGCACCTCATTCACCACGAACGGTTACAAGGAATGCGGGCTAGCGGAACTCCAAACCGTAGGCCATCACCTCGAGCAATTTATCCCAAGAGACCCCGAGCTTTTCGGCCAAACAATATTCCTCATAGAGGTTCGTTTTGAAATAGAAGGGATCGTCCGTATTCAGTGTCACCGGAACCCCCAGCTCGAGGAAGGTCATCAGCGGGTGCAGACTCAGATCCGGCATCACGCCCGTGAATAGATTGGAAGACAAACACACATCCACGGCGACCTGACGATCTCGTAATTCACGGCACAGTGCCAAATCATCGGCGGCGGCACAACCGTGGGCAATGCGATGCAGGTCGGTGTTCTCCAGCAGGGTGCGAATGTTGTCGGTGCCGTCGACCTCGCCCACGTGAGCCACCAGTTGGAGCCCCGCTTTCTGGGCTTGTTCAAACAGCGGTAGGAATTCGTCCATGGCCAAATCGGGACGCCCGCCACCGACGGAGAAACCGGAAAGCCAAGCGCGCTGATCGGCCAGCACCAACTCAAGGGTTTTGTTCATGAAGGGGTAACCCAAATTGAGGACCGTGTCGAGAATGAAACTGACGCGAAGCTTGGGAAACTGTCGCAAGCCGGCCTCAATTCCCTCGTGGATATCGACCAGGTCGCGGTGCAGTTTTTGGACATAAACACCGGGCGAATAAAGAACCTCGGCATAAATGACGCCCTGCCTTTCGAATTCGGCGCACAGGTCTTCGGTCACCTTTTGGAAATGCTCCTTGGTCTTGAGCAAGCGGTAGCCGAGCATAAATTGCTCGATGAATTGCTCGAAATTGCCCGGCACCAACCGGCGCTCCAAGGCTTGCGGGGCAAGGCCGTTCCATGGATGGTCCGGTTTTTCGCCGGCAAGCGCAAGGGCGCGGTTCACGGAAAATGAACCCTCGAGATGGACATGAAGTTCGGCTTTCGCGACTTGGCGAAACGTTTCAAAATGCATAGATCCCCCAATAGTTGGCACGACGGCGGTTCAGCGCGCTTAAGGACCGGGCCACAAAACGCCCGGCAGACGATAAACGGCGCCGTTCAGAACCAACACTTGATGGTCGCGGGCAAAGGCAAACAAAGGAAAGTAACGGTGCAAGGGTTGCGTAAGGGCAACGGCCAAATGACGGCGAACCCCTTGCCAACGACCGGTAATAAACAAAACGTGCTCATGACCATCATAAGCGATAAAACGCCATCTTTCGCGGGTAGGAACGGAAAAAACCGGGTTTGGATACAGACAAACCTGGGCCTGTCCGTCGGCCAAGCGGAAGGATGCCGATTCCGGGCCGTCCTCGCCGGGTTCGTGCCAACGGGCGCGCGGATGCGGGTGAAGCCGTAAGTGGTCGAGGGAAGCCGCCAGCGGCGGAGCCCATTGCCAGGGGTCCATCTGGATCGCGGCACCGGGATAACGGGTCCGAAAACGCTGCAAGCTAATGGTTTCAAAGCCATTGGTTTGTTGCAGAAGCGAAAACCAATCCAGCAAATCACGCAGGGGCAAATGGTTCTGGGCGAACACCAGGTCCAGCGAAAGGGTGCCGACCAGCGTCGCCCTCAAGGAGACGGCCAGCCGCCAGCGGTGTTGGTTCTGCCAAGCGCGTGCTTGTCCCGTGGACGGCGTGCCGGAAACGCGGCCGGAATCCAGGGTTAACCCCAACTGCACGTCGTCGCAGCCGGGGAAACCGGCGAACCAGGTTCGGGTCTGACGAATGAACCGTTTCAAGGTACGTGGGGGGGGTCGGTGGGCGCGGGTCGCCGCGACCGTTTCCCACAGCGGATCGCTGTCCTCCGAATGGAGGTACCGATGAACCTCGCGCCAGGTGCGCATGCCCTCGCAATCCGCGTCGCGATGCCAGGCCCAGCCGCGCTCACGGTGATCCATAACCCAGCGGCTCATCGATACCCCCGCAAGAGCAAGGAAGGCGTCGCCAGGCTCATCGGAACCGATTGATTGCGCTTGACACACCAGTGAACCACCGGGTCCACGGTGAAATCGCTGCCGACCCCGACGATACGCGCCAACAAATCTTTGACGGAAAAGGTCATGGAGGTCCAGTTGATGTAACCACGCGGTTGCCCGTACTCCATATAAAAGGTCGGGCCGAACAGGAGTTTGACGCGGTCGCTGTCGGGCAGCCAGTTGCCGCTCTGCACCCAACACACGTAATAAGCGCGGGGGATGCCCTGCAGCCAGTCGAGCGGGTCGCCGGTGCCGGCCTTGACAACAAAATTGGAGGCGCGGATGAGCGGGAAATCGCGGTAGCTGGCGCGGCGCTGGACCCCGTTTTCAGCGGCGAGGTTACCCACCAAAATGCCGCGGTGAACCAAGGTGGTGGCGGTCGCCGGGCGACCGGTATCGTCGTGGCTCATGCTCCCGGCCATCTCGCCGAGATCGGGGCGATCCATCGCGGTCAAATCGTGGTGGGAAACCAGGGAACCGATGACATCCGCCAAGGGACTGCCCGCGAGGTACTCGGCCTCCAAGGTGTGGCCCAAGGCCTCGTGTAACATGGTCCCGCAGTAGGGTGAAAAAATAAGCGGCAGGGCGGGCTCTAAAGCTTTGACCGCCGGCAACACGCGCGGCCAATCTTCCCAAGGGCCGCGGCGAAACACGGCTTGTCCCTGCCGGCTGCTGCCAAAGGCGGTGTCCCAGCTCCCACCGTGTTTGAGCCGCCCCCAAAAACCCTGGAACTGTTGGCGGTAATCGGTGACGCCGGCGACCTGACGACGACGGAGCAGCACGCGGGCGTGAACTTCGGTGGCGGGCGAGGATAAGGCGCGTAATTGGACCAGCAACCGACTGAGCCAGCGTTCGGCTTGATGGACCAACCCAGCCGCGACGCCCCGCGAAACGGCGTCCTGCAGGCGGCGGCGGCCTTGCACCCGGTAACAGGCGTCGCCGGCGCGGCGGGTCATGGTCCACTGGGGCTGCGACGGCGTCCCGGTAAGCACCAGGCTACATTGTTGTTCGGACATGACGTGTGCGCGATCAAGCGACATGTTTCGGGTCCCTTCATCATTCAGGCGAATGGGCTGTCTTGCGGATGACGCCGCTGAGACCTTCTCTTGCACGGGTGCCCTGGTCGGCATCCCCGCGGTCGTTTCAGCACCACAGGACGCTTCCCGGCAAAAAAGCAGGCTGAGGTGTGCCCATCATAGTGGAAGCATTCAACAGCGTCCACCACGGAGCAGGCCACGCAACCCAAGCCTCCCCAAAACCCTAACCCGCATTTCTCACAAGCCGTTCTGCCGCGGGGCAACCGACGCGATTACGAGGATTTGCCTTCCGCGGGGCGGCCATCCGCATTTCTCAGTCGCGCAATACGCGCAGGTCGGCCCCGCGAAGGACGTGCTCACCGCACCCACTGAGTGCGCGTCGTGCGCGACCCCGGTCCGCTTTTCCCTACCATTTCGCTCCAGATCTTTCGCTAAAGTCCCTCGCGCTTATCGCGCTTCTTAGGTTAAAGAAAAGCCCGGTCCGGCGACGGCCGTCCGTGGTAAGATGCACATCTTATGAATGAGCAGACGACGACCCACCACCAATTCCAACCCCTTTCCGAAACCGGCGAACGCGGTGTCTTTATTAGCTTTGAAGGGATCGAAGGTTGTGGCAAAAGCACGCAATCCGACTGGCTCTCGCGCTTTCTCACCGAACACCGCATCCCCACCATTCGGACCAAGGAGCCCGGGGCCACGGCCATCGGCGCGGAGATCCGCAAAATCCTGCTCCACGCGGATCACGTGGGCATGTCGCCGATCTGCGAGGCCTTGTTGTATTTGGCGGACCGTGCCCAACACCACGACGAGGTGATCCAACCCGCGTTGAGCACCGGCACCTGGGTTGTCTGTGATCGCTACCACGACAGCACACTCGCCTACCAAGGCGCGGCCCGCAAGGTTTCCAGCCAAGATTTGAACCGGCTTTTCGAGCTGGCAACCGGCGCCTTGCAGCCGGATCTCACCCTTCTTTTGGACTTGGATGTGCAAACCGGGCTCAGTCGCGCGCAGCAACGCAACCGCGAGCACCAGAGCCAAGTGACCGAGGGGCGTTTCGAAGCCGAGGCCGAACCCTTCCACCAGGCCGTTCGCCAGGCGTTTTTGGGGATGGCGGCAGAACAACCGCACCGTTTTGTCGTGGTTGACGCGGCCCGCCCCGTTGACGAAATCGCGGCCGACATTCGCGGCATCGTCACCCATCGTTTCGCCAACTTCTTCTGATGCGTTGAAACGGAGGACGTTTTGTTTGAGCAGGTTTACGGACACACGCGCATCAAAACGATGCTCGCGGGTATGGTCAAAAAGGACCAACTCCACCACGGCTTGTGTTTTCACGGCCCGGCCGGCATCGGCAAACGCCTGCTCGCCGCCGAGGTCGCCAAGGCCATGCTGTGTGCGCATCGCACCGGCTGCGGTACCTGCAACCACTGCCGCAAATTTGCGAGCGGCAACCACCCGGACTATGCCTTGATTGAGCCGGACGGCAACGACATCAAGGTCGACCAAATCCGCCACATCTCGGAAAACTTGCACTTCCGCCCCTTTGAAGCCTCGGTACGCATGATCGTGATGGACGGTATGGAGCGTATTCGCGAGGAGGCGGCCAACGCCTTTTTGAAATCCCTTGAGGAACCCCCCGAATACGTTTATTTCATTTTGGTTACCGCCGACCTTAAAGCTTTGATCCCCACCATCCAGTCCCGGTGCCAGAAAGTCGCCTTCCAAAGTTTGACCCATCCCGACAAAGCCCAAATCTTGCGAGACCGCTTTGGGGTAGAGGAAACCATGGCCGACAAGCTGGCCGGCATTAGTTTCCGGCGCCTGGAAACCGAACCCGCCGCCTGGGAAGCCTTTCAAGCCGATATCGGCAAAGGCCTCAAGTATTTGCAGCACATGGTCAAAGAGGGCCAGGCCGTGGACGCGCTGAGCGAGTTGTCCAGAGACAAAGAGGCTTTTTCACGCTTTAAAGATCACCTCGCCGCCCTCCTTCGCGAATTAGCCTGGTGCGCCAAAGGCATTGCGCCCCAACCCTTTTTTGCCGAATTCCAAGAACCGCTGACCAAGCTGGCGGCGAGCAAACCGGCCGCCTTTTGGTACAGCCTTTTTGAGCAGGTGATGTGGCTGGAAAGCCAACGCCGCCGCAACCTCAACCAAAACATCTTCTTCAACGGATTCAGTGTGTTCGAGACGACATGAATCGTTTCGAGTCACCGATTTAGGAGCAGCCCCATGATTGATGCGATCCGATTTGCCGGTTACCTGACTTCAAGCGCGATTTTCAACCTGTACAACCAACGCAACATCAGCCCGACCCTGGCCTACGCGGACGGCTCCGGCAAAATGGGCCGCGAGGATTTAGACGACGAGGATCCCAACCAAGCGCTGGAACGCGGCCGCAAGAAGTTGGCGGCCGGCGCGGAGGGTTTGGCCCACGCGGTATTTATCTACGAGGGCGATTACAACTTTGACGACGACCAAGGCGATGCAATTTTTTGCGAGGTCCGCACCTACGGCGAAGCAGCCGCGGCGCTGTTTATGGCGGTCCCCTACCGACGCGCCGAGAAATTCCAGGTATTTCGCCCCAAATTCCTGGCGGTTGAGCATATCGAACAAAAGGACCTGCCCACATTGAGCCACGGTTTCTTCGAAGGCATTGAAAGCAACGAAGACGGGGCTACCATTTGGCACGCGAGCTTCTCACTCTAAGCAATCCAAAGCGCTAGATTCGCTAGAAAATAAGATCGCAAATCTCGCTTTTTCGCGAACATCGCGTCCGCTGTATTGCGGCCCGGCCGACGCAAGGATAAAAAAAACAAACAGGAGCGGCACATCAGCCAAAAACGCATAAACCCCGCTTTTCAGGCCGCTTACACGGATATTACGTAGCCGAAACCAGCTTTTCTCGAAATTTTATTTCTGTATTTCGCCGCTTTACCTTTGACCTTGGCACGCGACTTGGATAAAGTAGGCCCCGTCGCACGGTGAACAACCCACCAACCCTAGAAGCTCGCTTCTAACTTTTCTTTTGTGTGCGACCATCACATGAAACCAATGTTTGGGGTTCCACAAGGGGGAACACATGGCAGTAAAAAAGAGTTTTCAAATCATCCACGCCAACAATGAACAGACCGTGGATTTTCGCCTGTCGTTTCCCCAATATGCAGGCTCCCGAGGTAGTACCAGCACACCGACCATAGGGCGAAGAATGCCCGGTGGTTGGTGCTAGACAACCTCGAACCCAGGAAACGGCAGGCTGAATTACCGAACCGGTGACATCGTTTGGAAACTTCGGTTTCTACGTTGTTCCGAATTGAGCAACAGTCACACGCACTGAAGACAGGTTTGCAGCGGCGGCATCTCCGCCACCCGCGGCTTGGACTTCTCTCCAGCGTGAAATGCTGATTGTTCGCGGTAATCACCCATCAATAGTGCGGTGAGCGCGTGAACGCCCTTGACGGGAGTGGCGGACCCCTCCGGTCAAGCATGAGCGTTTATAAGATATATGCCGGCGTTACCATTTTTGGATGTTTGCTGTGGACCTCATTCCACGAGCGTTTGATTGCCTTGTCGCGCAAGCGGCCAGGACCCTCTGTGCGGGGGTAACCCGCTTCATGCGGTAAACCCCCGCGGTTCCCGTGATCGCGGTCGCGTCCCTCTCGCGTGCCTGTCCAACCCGTGTTACGACACATCGGACAGGTCGCAAGGAGTGCGCGACCCGAAAACACGGCGTCGTTTCCACCTATTCTCTTTTACCACCTACCCTGATCCAAACGGAGAACAGCCGCTCGCGCTTCGCTCGAGCGGTTTTTGACATCCGGCCTTTGTTTTTTGGAACAGGCGCTCCTCTTTATTCACCATTCACAAAACAAAGCCCGCATTGCTTACAAGGATTCGTCGCGAGAAGCAGAAAGCCTTGTAAGCAATGCAGGCCTGGAAGGTTGGCCGATCGGTAAGGCGCCTGGTTGCTAACCAGAGGCCCGGCATAGCCGGAACAGGTTCGATTCCTGTACCTTCCGTTCCCTTCACCCAAACAGCACACCAAGCACACTTTGGGTACCGGTACCGCCGTGAGACGGCACCGGCGGGGCGATGCCGCCGAGCATCACCCCATCCCGCGCGGCAACCCCGTGCGGCACCTCCCCGGAGCGTTGGCCGAATGGCAAAGCGCGCGGTCCTTCCACCCGTGGCATGGACCGGCGGCCCGGCATCGCCGGAGCAGGTTCGATTCCTGCACGCTCCCAAACAAGAACCCCGACCCAAGGGAACCCATGGCGGCCTCGGCGGCGCCACGGAGCCTCCTCGGTCACGACTTTTACCAGAAGGGGCACCGAACACGACAGCAGGTGTCTTACGGTGATCGGTTTCCCGGCTTCCCCGCCGATCCAACCGATTCCACCGATCCTGCCGTGGAAAAAGTCAGCATCCCCACGAAATGCCGCGCGTTGGCCGAACGGAAAAGCGCGCATCCACCCCATCTTTCATCAAGCTCGGTAATAAAAGCACCAAGGCGTATCGGGTTTGATGAAGGAGGCGGTGGAAGGCGCCTGGCAATCAGGCGTCGCGGCCCGGCATGACCGGAACAGGTTCGACTCCTGTACCCGCGGCATCGTCTCTAGCCCGCATCAGTCACAAAGATTGCCCCGGCACCTCCCCGTGACTGATACGGGCTTAAACGAAAACCCCGCGAAGCTGCACCACCGCGATTCGGCTGAAAGGGCGCAGCTTCGCGATTGTCACCCGCTCGAGACCACTTGATGACGACAGCGAGACAATCAACCCATCATGGCTATGCAACCCCCGAACCCGACACCAGGACGTAAAATGCTGTATTTTATAAGGCTATGCTTCTTAGACGTTGCACCGGTTTGGCTACTGTCTTTTGGCACGGTAATCGCTTAAAGAGGGATCGTCCCAGCGAAGACAGCCGTCTCCGATAGAGGAAAATCATCATGGTTCTCTCACTCAAAGAAATGTTGGTTATCGATCTGGAGGCGACGTGCTGGGAAGATCGCCGTCCCGCCGGCCAAACACCCGAAATCATCGAAATCGGCCTATGCCGACTCGATCTCGAAACCCTCCAACCCCACGAAAAAACCTCGATTCTGGTCCGTCCCGAACAATCGGAGATCAGCCCGTTCTGCACCGAGCTAACCAGCATCACCCCCGACATGGTCGCCAAAGACGGCATTCCCTTCGCGGAAGCCTGTAGCCGATTGCGAAAAAGGTTCGGCGCCAAAACCAAACCTTGGGCCAGCTACGGCAACTACGACCGACTCCAATTCGAGCGCCAGTGCAGCCAGACCGAAATACCGCTCCCCCTGTCCCCCACCCACCTCAATATCAAGACGATGGTCGCGCTTCATTTGCAGCTCCCCCGCGAGGTCGGCATGAAGGCCGCCTTACAAATGCTCAAAATTCCGCTTGAAGGCCGGCACCATCGAGGCGACGACGACGCCTGGAATACCGCTAAAATCGCCGCGCGCCTACTTGCCACCTTGCAAAAAACTCAGACTCCGTGATCTTTCCCACGCGCTATCTTTCCCGCACTTGCGCGGGCACACCGACAACCCCTTACCCACGGTCGTACACTTAACCCCAGAGGCTGCAACAACAAAGCCCCCATCCACCAACAGGAACCCGCACCCCCACCCGTCGCACCCCACGCGATGTTTTGACGAGGCCCGCCATGCACTTAACCTTTGACTCGCTCTCTGTCGAAATCACCTCCAGTCCCAACAGCAACGGCCTGGAGATTCACGTCCACATCCAAATCCACAACGAACAAGAAACCGGCGCTCCCGAAAATGAAACGAAGGATTTTTCACGGAGCGACACACCTACCGAAGAATGCCTTCCCCAAGCAGTTTAAATAAAAGATACAGAGGAAACCCATGTTGTACATTGAACTCAATGGAAAAAGCTACGAGCTCCAGCGCAACCAACTCAACCTTACCGCGCGTATGAAAGACTCTTTCATTAAAGAAACCCTGGCCAACTACTTTAAGGTCGAACCCAAAACCTTGGATCGTTACGAGGTGCAACACGGCGACGCCGGCGAATTGCGTTTGCAAAAAGTATGTTGCCACCGGAGTGGTCACACTTGTTAGGGCGGTTCTCTCCCATCAACAACCCGGCCAACCCGTTTTCCTCCAGACCTCAACCACCCGTCAGCCGACCATTCACATGGTCGGCTTTCGTTTTTTTGGACCCACCTCAGGCGCAAGCCGACGGCATGGCGTCGGCTTTCGCGTGATGCGCGCCAAAAATTCAGACATCAAACAGGCGTGGCCCGCCGGTGAATTCCCACTCGTAAATCGGTTTTAAGGTATCGCCAATCAAACAATCGTCAAACGCCTTGTCGGTCAACATCCATTCATAGCGGTAATCGCCTTCAAACAGCTCCGAATCCAAATGAACCACCGCGTTGAACCAATACATGGTTCGCAGCAACGCCTCAAATTTTTCCAACCAGCGATCCCAGCGTTTTTCCAAGCCCTCGTAAGAGGCACCGAAATGGATGACCTGCGACGAGAAACGCGCGCGTGGCGGTGCAATCGAGAACATGCCGCGCAGCAGAACGGGATCGTCGTCCTCGTCACCGAGCGCATCCAGGGCCGCCTGGTTCAGTGCATAGTGGGGATTTAGGGTATCGCGCTCCAGCTCACCGGCATCGATCATGCCGTACAAAATGGTTTCATGACTCATCGCAAGCACCTCGGCAAAAAATAAGCACAGGCGCATTAGAACAGAGCGGGACGAGGATGACAAGAGAGGGAAGGCCGCGGTGTCCCCGCCAAGGTGGGTGGGGGCCGCCTCAAGCCGGGTTACGAGGCGTTGTTGGTAATTTTTTCGACCATCATGCGCACGACCTCGTTTTTGTCGCGCGCGTATTTGGTGAGCGCCGTGCGCGCCGCCGCGTGTTCGCTGGCCGCAAGGGCTTTGGCCGCTTCACCACGCAACTTGGCTTCTTCTTTCGATTCAAACAAACGTGTTTTTTTGAGGATTTTATCGAAGAAGGCAATCGAATCGGCACTGTCCAAGGTGGCCAGAATATTAATGATGTCGATTTTCTCTTTTAGGTTCTCTTCGCCCTCGTACAAACCCGCGATGAACCGCGCGTAGGCCGGTTCTTTACTCAAGCGCACGTATTGAAACAGCTTGGTACGCAAACCGCCACTGGCGCGCTTCAGCAACATCTTGCCTTTTTCCACCGCGCTGCGATCATTAATCAAAAACAAGCAGCGGTACACCAGATCCAGAATTCGGGTATTGCGCTCTTCCAAAAGCTGATCCAAAAAGGGCAAAAGTTCGACGGGCGGGTCCTTGGCCATAATGGTCAACAGGTTGCGTTTGATGTACCAAGGCGAATCGCGCCGAATCGCATTATCCAGTTCCTTGAGCAGCAGCGGGTAAATCATCGGCCCAAGCCGCATCAGAATTTCCAATAACTTTTTGCGAACCGAACGATCTTCCGAGTGAAACAAGGCCTGCATGCACGAATCGACCACCGCCAAACCGTGCTGCACAAACAACGACTTGAAGTAGGGTTTGATCTCGGGAAATTCGAGGCGCATCAGATCTTCCATCAACGAAAGATCGAGAATCTTGCGCAGCTGCTTTTTGACGATGGCCTGAATCTCGGTGGATTTGCGCATCTTTTCGCGCGCCAGCAAGTCAAGCGCAAAAAACAAGCGCACGTATTGCTTTTTCTTGCGCATCCACTTCAAGATCTCGATCAGAGATTGCAAATGCACATGGTACAGCTCGATTTCTTTGCATTCGTGCAAATCTTTGTCGAGGCTTTTCAGAATCGAGGAGAGCGGCCGCAGTTGATCGCGTTCAATGAGCGCCAACACCACCACGTGGTAACTGGAAAACGCCAAGCGGCGCACCTCGTATTCGGGCGAACCCATGTCGCGGCGCATCATCGTTAGTGACTCGGCCACCTTCTTGAGCCGGTCCTGGTCAATGAAACGGAACATGGTCTGCATCAAGGTTTCGCGATCCTCGCGCGAAATAAACAGATGCACCCCGTGACCCTTGCTTTTGGGTTGCATCGCCCCACGACCGCCGCGCTCAAACGATTCAAAATCCGGCGGAAGCTCGACCGGCCCGGTATCGTACCGTCCGCGCTGGAAGCTCTCAAAGCCCTCCGGCCGGTCGGGTGGCGGCGTGTCGTAGCCACCCCGCTGAAAACTTTCAAAACCCGCGGGCGGTGCGCTTGAGCCCGCGTCGTAATGGCTGCGCTGAAAACTCTCGAAGCCGGCGGGCGCCCCGGTGGGTGCACGCGGCAGGTCCGGCGCCTCATCGTACTCATCGGCCTGGGTGAAGGAATGGGTCGGCACAATGTTGGGGTCAATTTCCGGGGCCTGGTTAAAGCCGTAACCGCCGTCTTGGCGCGGGATGCTGAGCCCGTCCAGATCGGAGAAGGTGGCGTCCAGGTTTTCGGGGTTGATCGCGATTGTCTGGACGTGTTGCCGGAACAACATCTTTGAAGCGGTATCTCGATCAGAAAAACGTTTGGCGGGATGGAACAGCATCGCGATAAATTTCTGCAAATCTTTTTTGGTGGCGCCTTCTTCAAACACAAGGCTTTCCACGTGCCGCGAGCCGCAGGCCTCTTGCAACCATTGCACCGATTCACTCATCCAAACCACGTTGGGAATCGCCATACCGTTGACCCGAACCGCCGTCGGCTCGAAATCGATGCGAAAAATTTCATCCTCAAGCATCGCTTTGTAGTTTTGCAAAAACCGCTCGTAAAGCCCCACGACCATCGGGCTGGTTACCGGATTCTGCTCGCTGGCATCGTAGCAGGCTTTCAAACTATTAAAGATGTTCTGAATGGCTTTTGGCTGCATAAGTTCGCCTGAAGTGGAGTTTAAATGACTTATCGCGTATCTAGGAAATTCCTTAACAAACAAAGGCTATCGGAAATCTAGGCCGGTTCTTAACCGACAAAAGCAAAAAGGTGATCGAGGAAACCGATCAAGCCGGCGCCATGCTTCGCCTGAACCCACCGCGCTTTTTCGCCTCAAACAGGTTGTGCGGTTATGCGCAACCTGGACACCCTTAAAGCACCGGGCACGCTGTCCCGTGCCGGTCCTTGTCGCGACAGCCCGGGGTCGCCGGCCGGCAAGGCAGGCGTGGAAACGCGCGAAACGCAACCTTTGGTTGCCTTTGGAGGTGTCATCTTCCCAAATCTCTGCTATTTGTCAATAGACCCGGATCGCAGTCGTGCAATCAACCCCTACACAAGGAAATCTCACCGCCGCTATGAACTTTTACGATAACGTCAACTGGCCCTTCCACATCCTGTTCACCGTTTTTTTCTTGGGCGCGGGCCTGTTGTTTTTGGTGCTTGATCAAAAAAGGCGCAAAGCTTTTGCCAAGGCCTGCGGCGAGGTGGGCCTGGTGCCGCAACGCCGTTTCAGCGAACCGGCGCTGGAAAGCCTTCAGCAGTTCGACCTGTTCACCGACGTATTACTCGCCGCCGATACCCTCCACGTCAAAGGCCGCTTCCACAACCGGCGCGGTATGTTGTTGTTTGATATGAATTACCGTTCGGTTAATCCAGCCGATTTCCCCAGCTTGGTGCTGCTGTGCATTGTGGTGGACCTCGACAGCCAACCGCCGCCGTTCACCTGCATCCCGGCTTCCCTTGCCGACCAACTCCAGGCCAAACCGCAACAGGCGCGTTATTACCCGGAAGAAGACGGATTCAACGAAGCCTTTCAAATCTATTGCGACGATTTCCTTTTTGCCCGCAACCTGTTGGCAGCCAAGCCGGGGTGGCTCACCCAAGACGGCCCGACCTTCTGCGAAACGCGCGGCAAACAACTGTTGCTGGCCAGGGCGGGCGGATTGTTTCCCGAGGAGTTGGAAGCGCGGGGCGAATGGGCCGAGGCGGCCGCGGCTTCTTTTGGTTAGCGTGGTTTTGGGTTGGGGTTGCGAATTCCGGGTTCGGGGTGCGGGTTCGGGGTGCGGTTGCGGGGTGAGGGTTCGGGGTGCGGTTGCGGGGTGAGGGTTCGGGGTGCGGTTGCGGGGTGCGGGTTCGGGGTGCGGTTGCGGGGTGAGGGTTCGGGGTGCGGTTGCGGGGTGAGGGTTCGGGGTGCGGTTGCGGGGTGGTTCCGGTGATCCGTTTTTTTCCCGTTGCGTTGGTGGTGTCGGCTCCTTCAGAGCCTTCCCGTTCGTGAACCCCCGAGACCCAGGGTGCGACCATTTTCAATGGTCGTACCCGGGGCTAACATATGGCATCCCTTCAGGATGCGTCCAGGGTGGCCGGGTTTCACCCGGCATTTATTCAAAGCATGGCCCTTGGATGGGGCGGTGCGGCCCCGTTGGGGCGCGCGGGATCAAGGCCAACCTTGGATGGGGCGGCGCGGCCCCGTTGGCGCGCGCGGGATCAAGGCCGACCCCGGAAGGGTGGTGCGGCCCGCGTTGGGGCGCGCGGGATCAAGGCCGACCCCGGAAGGGTGGTGCGGCCCGCGTTGGGGCGCGCGGGATCAAGGCCGACCCCGGAAGGGTGGTGCGGCCCCCGTTGGCGCGCGCGGGATCAAGGCCGACCCCGGAAGGGTGGTGCGGCCCCCGTTGGCGCGCGCGGGATCAAGGCCAAGGGCGGAAGGGTGCCGATTCCGCGTGCCCCAACGCGGGCACGCACACCGCCATGTGGGGCCCACCATTTATTTGAACGGTGGGCCGAAGGCGCACCTCATCTGGTTACGCTGAAGGCGTTATGAGATTTCAGCCCTGGGTAAATGGTTATGGAATAACCGTTTACCCAGGGTCCCTTGGTGTTCCCGTCGTGTAGGCCGCTGAAGGCGCCGGCCCCAGACCTAAACACCTAATCCGCCGGCGCTTCCCTGTTGCCTTGGCCCACGATGTCGCTTGCTTTTAAACCGAACTTCATCAAGTATTTGCGCAGGCGGTCACTGTCGTTGGAACTGGCTTTTTTGGCGCGGCTGGCCGCGAACAGGATCCGCCCCGCCTCCGCCAAAGAACGCGCCGTTTCGCATATCTCCAGTACCTTGGCCAATTGGGCGCGGTCGAAAAGGTCGATATCTGCCAACGCCTCCTTGTCGAAATAACGCACCAAGGTTTTATCCGCCTTTTCCGGGCGTTCCCACTGACCGCGCAAGCGACCGATCTCCTCGCCCACGATCTCCTCGTTGATGCGGTTCCCACCGGACAAGGTCGCCATGCGCGTCACCGCCGCGTTCAAATCGCGGAAGTTGGCCGACCATTTCCCCTTCGGCCCCGTCGCAAACGTCAAAAACCGCTGGTAGGCTTCCTTGTTAAAAGTCGTAATGCGACCGTGCTCCCGGGCAAAACGCTCCAATTCGTAGCGAAGGTTGGGTTCCAAATCCTCCGGGCGCTCCGCCAACGACGGCAGCTTGTAGGTCCACAGGTTCATGCGCGCCAACAGATCCTCGCGAAAATCGCCACTGTGCACCTTCTCCCATAGATTGCGGTTCGTGCCCGCGATTAATTGGAAGTCGCTGTGTACCTCGCGGTCCGAGCCAACCGGCATAAAGGTTTTGTCCTCCAGCGCACGCAGGAGCATTGCCTGCTCATCCGGGCCCAACTCACCCACCTCGTCGAGAAAGATCACC
This sequence comes from Acanthopleuribacter pedis, assembly GCF_017377855.1. Classification (GTDB taxonomy): domain Bacteria; phylum Acidobacteriota; class Holophagae; order Acanthopleuribacterales; family Acanthopleuribacteraceae; genus Acanthopleuribacter; species Acanthopleuribacter pedis. The sequence continues at coordinate 27,082 of NZ_JAFREP010000008.1, read as the reverse complement.
CCATTGTGCGCCCCACGCAGCAAACCCGGCCGATCCGTGATTGCACCCGTAAAGGCGCCGCGCACGTGACCGAACAAGGTCGACATCGCCGCATCGCCGCGCAAGGTGGCGCAGTTCACCTCAACAAAGTGGCCCGTGATTTGGCGCCGCATCTTTTTCAGTTGGAAAATCCGCTTGGCGAGGTGCGATTTACCCGCGCCCGTCGGGCCCATCAGCAGGATCGGTGACTTGGAGCGAATCGCAACCTTTTCGATTTGGTCGATCATTTGGTTGAACCGCGCATTGCGGGTCTCGATCCCGGACTTCAGGAAGGCCGCGCCTTCCTCCTGCTCCTTCGCGAAACGCGAGGCAATCGAATCGTATTTGGACAGGTCAAGGTCAATGATTTTGTAATAGCCGGGACCCTTTTCCTTGCGCATCGGCGAACTTTGGATCAGGTTGGCCGGAAAGTAACGGGCTTCCGTCAGCAGGAACAAACAGATCTGAGCAACGTGCGTCCCCGTGGTGATGTGAATCAGGTATTCTTCTTGGTCCTGGTTGAAAGGGTACTGTTGCGCGAACTGCATCAGGTTCGAGAACACTTCCTCAAAATCCCATGGATCGCGAAAGGTCATCGTGTGCAGGTTGACCTTGGTTTCGGGGGCAACCGTACCAATGTCGCCCACCAACACCTCGGCCGCGTTGCGGTGGTCTTCAGAAACCAACAACTCAAGCCGATCAATCATCATGTCCTCATGCTGGAACAGCGACACTGTCGGGCGCCAACGTTGCCAACGCCGCCGACCCAAACCACCATCCAACGTGGTTCCGTACAAACCGATCACCACCCGTTTCATGAGCACCTCCCGCGCATTGGCCAAAATTATACATCTCACTAACAACCTATGCAAAAAGATAAGCCGCATTTTTAAAAAGAAACCCGCCAAAGCCACGCAAAAATATAATCACATATAATCCAGCTGTTTACACAAAACAACGCGCATCTCAAAAGTTTGGCACCCGACCTGCAACACCTAGCGCCCGTCACGATCCGACAACGGATCCACTTTTTCTACGAGGCATCTTTCATGACACAGCTTCCCTTTCAATTGATCGAAAACGAAGGCGCCGTCCCCATCAAAGCCTGGGTTAACGGTGTTCCCTTCGACAAAGGCGCCCAGGAGCAAGTCCGCCTGGCCGCGCAACTGCCCATCATCTACAAGTGGATCGCGTTGATGCCGGATGTTCACAAAGGCATCGGCGCCACCGTCGGCAGCGTGATCCCCACCACCAAGGCCATCATCCCGGCCGCGGTCGGCGTCGACATCGGCTGCGGCATGATGGCGGTGCGTACCGACATGACCGCCGACCAGCTACCCGACAACTTAAAACCCCTGCGAACGGCCATCGAAAAAGCGGTCCCCCACGGGCGCACCAGCGGGAGCCGCAAGGACAAAGGTTCCTGGCAGGACGTCCCCACCCGAGTCGCCAAGAACTGGGCTTCTTTGAATACCCGCTTCGGGGAAATTGTTCGCAAACACCCCGCTATCGAGAAGTCCAACCACGTGACCCATCTCGGCACCTTGGGTACCGGCAACCACTTTATTGAGCTTTGTTTGGACGAAGCGAATCGCGTCTGGATCATGCTCCACAGCGGTTCGCGCGGGGTAGGTAACCGCATCGGCTCCTACTTCATCGAACTCGCCAAAAAAGACATGCGCGGTTGGCACGCCAATCTCCCGGACGTCAACCTCTCCTACCTGCGCGAGGGGACCGAGCATTTCGACGATTACGTCGAGGCCGTCGACTGGGCCCAAGACTTTGCCCGCCAGAACCGCGCACTGATGATGGAAAACGTCATCAAGGCGCTGCGCGAGGTCAAAGGGATTCCGACCCGTTTTAAAACCGAGAAACAAGCCGTCAATTGTCACCACAACTATGTTTCCCAGGAAATCCATTTCGGCAACAAGGTATGGGTGACGCGTAAAGGCGCGGTCAGCGCACGCCAAGACGAACTCGGCATCATCCCGGGCAGCATGGGCGCGCGTTCCTTCATTGTTCGTGGTCGCGGAAATCCCGAGAGCTTCCACAGCTGCAGCCACGGCGCGGGGCGCGTGATGTCGCGTACGCAAGCCAAGAAACGCATCAGCCTGGACGAGCACCAGGAGGCGACCGCCGGCGTTGAATGCCGCAAGGACGCGGGCGTGATCGACGAAACCCCGGCCGCGTACAAACCCATCGACGCCGTCATGAAGGCGCAGTCGGATTTGGTTGAAGTCGTCCACACACTCAAACAGATCGTGTGCGTGAAAGGCTGATTCAACCGATGCCCCTTACGGCGAGGCCGCCGCCTCCAACGTTCATTCTGTCGGGCCGGTTAAGTCCGACGCAATCGCTCGCCGGGCCTTCGCGATCCGGCGGGCTGGGGTTTGCCCGGCGCAGGCCCTATACCGTGTAAGGAAAAAGCCATGATCGTAATTGACGGATCACTCGGTGAGGGCGGCGGCCAAGTTGTTCGCAGCGCCGTAGCACTGTCCGTACTGACCCAAAAACCCATCCAGATCAACAACGTGCGCGCCAAACGCAAGAAGCCGGGCTTAATGCGACAGCACATGACCGCGGTACGGGCCGCCGCCACCCTATGCGGGGCCGAGATCGACAACGTCCAGCTCGGTTCCCATGGGTTCCGCTTCCAGCCAGGCCGGGTTAAAGCCGGGCGCTACCATTTCCCCATCGGGACCGCGGGCAGCACCACGCTGGTGCTTCAAACGATTCTGTATCCGCTGTTGGCGGCCGACGGCCCTTGTGTCGCCGTCATCGAGGGCGGTACCCACAATCCCAAGGCACCCACCGTTGAGTTTATCCAGCGCACCTTTGTTCCCATGTTGCAACGCATGGGCGCCGAGATTTCGGTCCGCTTGGAACGACGCGGCTACGTGCCCGCCGGCGGGGGTCGCATTGTGCTGGAAACCCAACCGATCCAACAATGGCAACCGCTGCATTTGAAGGACGGCCACGAAACCGTGGAACGCACCGCGCGGGCCTGGGTCGCCCAGCTCCCGGCCAAGATCGGCACCCAGCAAATGGGCAAGATGCAGCAATTGCTGGAAATCCCCAAAACCCACTGTTTCGTCCATGAGGTTCGCGACAGCTTGGCCCCCGGCAACAGCTTTGAGGTGGCGATTCAAGGGAACCAGGTCCACGAAACCTTTTCCGCAATCGGCCGCATCAACGTGCGTTCCCGCTTCCTGGCCGCCGAGATTTTTAAGGAAATCAAAGCGTTTTTGGCCGCGGGCGTACCGGTCGGCGAGCATTTGGCCGACCAACTCTTGATCCCGGCCGCCCTCGCGGGCGCGGGTTCGTTCTACACCGTCACCCCCTCCCTGCACACCCACACCAACATGGACGTGATCCGCCATTTCTTGCCCATCCGCTTCGAAACCGAAGCCGTGCGCGAGGACGCGTATCGCATCAGCATCTCGCCGGATTAACCCGCATTTCTCACCGAAGCGGCACGGGCCGGCAACAAATCGCACAGCGCTTCCGGCAATTACGCCGGACCGCCTGTGCGTTTTGTGCGTTTACCGCCAAAATCACGACACCCGTGTCACCCCGGCGCCCGCCGCCGCTCCGCTGAAAAAGCGCAGCCAACTCCAAAAATCGACACTTTAAGATTCGTTAATTTTTGATTTTTCCGTTATGCTATAGCGGAACCGAACCTCATCGCTAAAACCTATGAGTTGGAGCGGATCTGTTCACGTGACGATCTGAACGAGACGCTTTGCGCGGCGTCGTGTTCGTGCCGCCGAATGCTTATTGTATAAAGATTCGAGCATGGATCCCCACACCCACTCCCGGGCCGATGTCACGAGGTTCCAGGACCACGCCCCGCGGGCGTGTCCCGGTTCACCCGGCGCTTGACCGTTTTTCGGGCCCCAGGGGGGATCCTCCGAATACGCCATCGCACGGGCGAAACACGGGAAGCACCAGGGTTTGTTTCGCAACACCAGGGTGTCGCGCGGCAACGCGACTTTTGTCGCGGCGCAAGATTTCCCCACTTTCACGGAATGCTCATTAAAAAAGGTGCCGTTATCGTTAAAAATTCGGACATGAATGCGTAAACTTTGCTGAAATCGACCGATAAGAGAACCAGTTGCACGCGCTCCACGGCGCCCGCCACCCCCGGGTGACGGTGTTTCGCCGGCGTGAACCGGCCGTCCACGCGGTCGCTCAACCGAACCACGTTTCCGTCCCAACCATAGATACACAATACCTACAAGCTTATGAGCATTTAATCTCGCTCACCATAAAACTATCGCCGGATAACCTATGCCCTCCACCCTCCTATATCTTCAGACAGCTTCCATGCATCACTTTCGTCAGTCACATCTTGACCTCAATCATCCCAAGATGTTAGAAGGTTTGGTTTGCGCGTCGAAAAGGCTGAAGATTGCAATCGTCGGGCGAAAAGGGGCTTAGCTTGAAAGTTGCATCTCTATCCCTGAAATATTTTAAAAAGTTTCACGACCACGAATTGTCGTTCGTTAACGAGGAGACCGGGGAAGTCAATGATTTGGTCATCCTCTACGGTGGAAACGCCACCGGCAAATCGACCATTCTCCAAGCGATCTCTTCCACGCTTGGGGTCGCCACCGGTCGCCTGCGTCGCGCCTCCGACCTCGATTGGCCCGGTTTCTACCTGGAACTGGCGGCACGCTCCTGGCAATTCCCCTACGAGGTTTTGCTGGGCATCAACTTCTCGGCCGCCGAATTAGCCGCCGCTTGTGATTATTTTTCCCGCGTGCCCGACTTCGCCGAGAACCCCGAGGCGCTGCTGCCCTCCCAGGAACAGGACGTCACCCTGACCTTGGTTGAAGGGAAAGTCAGCGCACCCAGCCGCGGTCAGTACTTCCAGTTCCGCGGCCGCGAGTACGCGCGCAAGCTGGTCCGCCAAGCGCCCGAGGGTTTTGACCTTTTTAAAAATGTCGGTTCCGTGTTTTGGTACAACGAATTCCGCGGCTCGACGGGGCTCAGCGTCGACGAGCACGACGACCGCAAGGGCAACTTCGACGAGAACATGCTGCGCCGTCGCCTCGCCGACTGGATGTATTTCCACCAGCGCGTCACCGAGGGCCGTTACCAATTGCGCCCCGGCCAACGCGACCTGTACAGCGACTTGGAACGGGCGTTTAAGACGTTGTTCCCCAACCACAGCTTCGAGGGTGCCGTCCCCCGCGAGAGCGGCTCGGAAGTGCCCTGGTTCTTCCTCTACGACGGCAAGAACCAATACGAAATCGCCGAAATGTCGTCGGGCGAGCGTGCCGTGTTCCCCTTCATTTTCGACTTTGCCTTCATGAACATCCACAACTCGGTGATCCTGATTGACGAGTTCGAGCAGCACCTGCACCCCGAGCTGCAAATCGCCATGCTGGAATACCTACCCAAGCTGGGTCTGAACAACCAGTTTTTCATCACGACCCACTCGGAGGCGTTGGCCGACGCGGTACCGCCCGAATGCGTCTACGACCTCAACGACTACGAAGAGGATTACTAGGGCCCCGGCCCGGTGGTTGCACACCCGCACACCGCCATGCGGGGACAGGCATTGATCCGCTGTGTGCTGAAGGCACACCCACACCCTCATGCGGGGATGGGATTGATCCGGCGTGTGCTGAAGGCACACCCACACCCTCATGCGGGGATGGGATTGATCCGGCGTGTGCTGAAGGCACACCCACACCCTCATGCGGGGATGGGATTGATCCGGCCTGTGCTGAAGGCATACCCACACCCTCATGCGGGGACCATTCTTCATTTAAACGTGAGGCGAAGCCGAGCCACATCCAGCTACCCCAAAGGGGTTATCTATGACAGCCTAGGGTAAAGGCGCGGAGCGCCTGCCACCCTAGGACGCCACGATATACCGACCCCCCAGTCCTGAAGGGACTGGCGCCGGCACCCCTTCCCATTTGCCATAATGCCGACACGGTTCCAAATGAGCATGTTAAGCCATGTCACCAGGATCGAATCCCGAAAAACACACGGGGGCCGGCACTTTCAGCGCCTGCTTTTCGGGAACCGCGGAGACCCAGGGTAGGCCCCTTTTTCAAAGGGCCCGACCCTGGGCTGCCATAGTGAGCCCTTTCAGGGCAGCGGGTTGAAGTCCGCCTTCGGCGAACGTTCAAATCAATGGTGGTCCACACATCGCGGTGTGCGCGTGCCTTCAGCACGCGCCGGGTCAACACCCCGCACCGCACCGCCCTGTGGCCAAGTGGTCCACACATCGCGGTGTGCGCGTGCCTTCAGCACGCGCCGGGTCAACACCCCGCACCGCACCGCCATGTGGCCAAGTGGTCCACACATCGCGGTGTGCGCGTACCTTCAACGCGCCGGATCGTTGCCCCGCCCCGTCTCAATGACAAACCCTAGGCCAATGCTTCCGCCAATTTCGGTGCGAAATAGGTCAGGATCATGTCGGCGCCCGCACGTTTGATCGCCAAGGTCGCCTCCACCATGGCGCGATCCAAATCGAGCCAGCCCTTTTCCGCCGCGGCCATAATCATGCCGTACTCGCCGCTTACGTGGTACGCCGCGACCGGCACATCCACCGCGCGCCGCACCTCCGCGATCACGTCCAAATAAGCCAGCGCCGGTTTGACCATCACCACATCCGCGCCTTCTTCCACATCCTTGGTCACTTCCTTGACCGCCTCGCGTCGGTTGGCCGGATCCATTTGGTAGGTTTTTTTGTCGCCCTCGCGAGGGGCGCTGTCGAGCGCGCCGCGGAAGGGACCGTAGAAACAAGACGCGTATTTGGCCGCGTAAGACATGATCGCCGTGTCCTGGTAGCCCGCCGCGTCCAAGGCGTCGCGAATCGCGCCGATACGGCCGTCCATCATGTCGGAAGGGGTAATCATGTCGCCGCCCGCCTCCGCGTGGGAAACCGCCTGTTTACACAGCACATCAACCGTTTCGTCGTTGACGATCTCCCCGTCGACCACCAACCCGTCGTGACCCGTCGTGGTGTAGGGGTCCAAGGCCACATCCGTTTGCAGGTACAGCGCCGGGCAATCCGCTTTGAGCGCGCGCAAGGCCCGCTGCACCAAACCGTCCGGGTTGTACGCGCCCGTGCCCTTGAGGTCTTTGTCCTCGCAGTACCCGAACAAGTTCACCGCCGGAATGCCCAGGTCCACCAAACGACGGCCTTCCTCGACCAGACAATCAATGGAAAGATGGTAGTTGCCGGGCATGGTACTGATCTCTTTTTTGATGCCGCTCCCTTCCACCACAAACATCGGATAAATCAGGTCGTTCACCGAAAGCTCTGTCTCGCGCACCAAACGACGAATCCCGTCGTTGCGGCGATTGCGTCGGTAACGGTGTCTCATTGGTTTCATGGCTCCAGCCTCCCAGGGAATCATTTAAACGAAGTTCAGGAACAAAACCTAACACGGCTCGGCCCGCCACTCATCCGAAAACCGAGCCGGCCGGGGCCGACCACCCGGCGCCGCGTCCGCCGCGTCCCGAGGCCCCGCCCCAAGAAACCCCGCGCACCCACCCCGAATCGTGATAGGATGCCAAAAAAAGTTGTGTCCCGCCGAAAGGTTCGCGCCACAGGATATGGTAGCCCCTCGGCCGGAGGACCCAATATTTTCCCGCGAATGGTTAAGGTTAGCCCATGTCCGACGTTCTCGAGGCGGTTCCACCCAGCGAAACCGCCACCCAGCAAGTCTCCCTCGATTTTCGATTAACCGTCCTCGGCAGCGGCAGTTCCGGCAACTGCAGCCTCGTTTCCAGCCAGGACACCCACCTGCTGATTGACGCCGGTTTTTCCGGTAAAGAGACGTGTAAACGGCTTGAGGCGCGCGGCTTCGATCCCAGCCACCTCACCGCGATCCTGGTCACCCACGAACACTCCGACCACGTTAAGTCCGTCCACACCCTGAGCCGCAAATTCGGCATCCCCATTTTCAGCACCCAGGGCACCTTTAACGTCGCGCTCCGCGAAAAGAAGTTCGCCGATTGGTACGAGCTCTTTCCCGGTCGCTCCGTCCAGCTCGGTACCATGTGTGTCCACCCCATTTCGCTGCCCCACGACGCCGTCGACCCAATTGGGTTCCGCATCGAATGCGGCGAGCGCACCCTCGGCCACATCACCGATTTTGGGTACGCCAGCGGCCTCGTCACCGAAAGCCTCAAAGGCTGCGACACCTTGCTCATCGAGGCCAACCACGACCTTGAAATGCTCAAAGAGGGCCCCTACCCCTGGTCGCTCAAGCAACGCATCGCCGGCCGGCTCGGCCACCTCAGCAACGAGAGCATGCTCAACATGTTGCCCGACATCCTCCACGACGATGTCAAACACCTGGTCCTGGCCCACCTCAGCGACAGCAACAACGACCGCCGCCTGTTGACCCTGCAAATGAAACGCGCCCTGCGCCGACTCGGCCTGGAAAAGATCCCGTTTACCCTTGCCGAACAGAACGAGCCCTTGCGGACCCTGGACATATGAGTGAGACCCCACCCAGCGGGAAACCGACCTACGGCGCGGCCATGCGCGTCGCCCAAATCATTCACTGGCTACACGAACACCCCATCGGCCTCAGCCTCAAGGATTTAACCGAACGGCTCGGCATCCACGAGCGCACCCTTTCGCGGTACCTCAAAGAGATTCGCACCAACTTCCTCGACCACGACGGCGTCCCGCTCGTCGAGGTCGTTCGCCAAGGGGACAGCTCCCGGCTGCGCTTCCGCCGCCGCGACGTGACCATGGAGGGCTCCGCCTACGAGCTGATGAGCCTGTACATGGCCCTTGATTTCATGACCTTCCTGGACGGAACCTTCATCCACGAGGGCGCCCAGGACGTGTTCGACAAAATCCTCGCCGCCGTTCACAAGACACAGGGCCACCAGGTCTCGATGGTGATGAAGGATTTTAAGAAAAAGTTTTTTCATTTCACCGAGGCACCCAAGGACTACAGCAGCCACAACGCCGCCTTGGAAAAGCTGGTCCAAGCTCTGGTTCACCAGAAAAAAATTGAAATCGTCTACCAATCACCGCGCGGCCCCAAGAAAACGCACCAACTGTCGCCGCTCACCATGTTGATGTACAAACGCGCGCTCTACCTCGTCGGCCGCCGTGACCTGGACCCAGACCCAGACCGCCCCGAACGCAAACGCGACCTGACCTTCGCCGTCGAGCGCATCGCCAAGGTCACCTTGCTGGACGAACGCTTCTGGTACCCCGAGGATTACCGCCCGGAAGAACGCTTCCAGTCCTCCTTCGGGTTAATCTCCGAGAAGGAACCCGAAAAAATCACCTTGCGGTTCGATAAGCTGGTCGCCCAAAACGTGGCGAGCCGCCGCTGGCACCACAGCCAAAAGAACCAATTCAAACGGGACGGCAGCTTGCACGTGACCCTCCATATCGCCGTCAGCTTTGAACTGAAAGCCTGGATATTGAGCTACGGGCGTTTCGTCAAGGTGCTCGAACCCACCGTGCTGATCGAGGATTTGCGCGAGGACTTGCTCGCCAACCTGGCCCATTACCAGAGCGAAGAAGCGTAAAGCATCTGAAAAAAGTCACCCCTGATCCATCTTTTTTCACAACGCCGACGCCGCCGCCGTCACTAAGAACCAGAGGCCCGCGCCCGCCGGACCGCGTTTCAAAGTGATGGGGGACAGTGACTCCCGTCCCACGCTCACATTGAAGCGCACCGCACGACCAACGGCTTAAGCAACCCGGTCACGCCGGGCGCGGCCGTCTCCACCTTGCCCTCCGGTCTGTTCTTCCCGTATAATTGGGCCAAAATTTCGTGAGTACGCGCTATGAATCAAGTCAGAGTGGTCCAGGTTAACGGCCTGACCGATGTAGGTTGTGTTCGCTCCGGAAACGAAGACTGTTTTTTGATTCAAACGACGAACCAGGCTCGTCCCGAGCTGAATCCGTCCGGCACCTTTACGTACGAAAACGAGACCGGTGTGTTCATCGCCGTTTCCGACGGGATGGGCGGGGCCGCCGCCGGCGAGGTCGCCAGCGAAACCACCCTCCACGCCATCCGCGATTACATCGACGACCACCGCGCCGACCTCAACGAGGCCGCCCCGGAGGAAATCGCCCAAATCATCGAGGCCTCCGTCCACTGGGCCAACCGCGCCATTTTCGCCAAGGCGCGTGAGCTGGATATCCGCAAACCCATGGGCGCCACCCTCACCTCCGCCTTCCTCAAGGACGCCGTGCTCTACCTCTGCCAAATCGGCGATTCCCGCGCCTACTGTTTCCGCGACGGCAACCTGCTCAAAATCACCCGCGACCAAAGCTTCGTCGGGCACCTCGTCGAACTGGGCACCATTACCGAGGTTCAGGCCTTGCGCCACCCGCAACGCAACGTCATCCTGCAGGCGCTCGGCACCCAGGACAACCTCAAGGTCGACGTTTCCTACCTCCCGCTCTGCAAAGGCGATATCATCGTGCTGTGCAGCGACGGCTTGTATTCCGAGTTCACCCCGGAAAAACTCCAGGAACGCGTGCGCGCCTCTTGTAACGGCAGCCTCGAGGATTTCGTCAAAACCCTGGTCACCGAGGCCAAATCCGCGGGCGGCAAGGACAACATTACCGTGGTCGGCATGCACGTGAACGAGGGTTTCCCCGTCCGCGAGCCGGGCGAAGTTCCAGGATACCTGGCCTTCCCTTTCCTTGAAGCCGACAACCCCTTAAAACGGGTTAACTCTATATTCCACTGAGTTTCAGCCCGCTTGCCAGGCTTGCCGCCACGCGACGGTTCCCACGTCGCCGCTTTGACGCTATGATGCGGGGTGTTCCCACGCCGGTCCACCCGGCCCCACATCTCCCGGAAAGGTAAGCCATGACGCAAAAAACCGGCGTATTCCTCATCAATCTCGGCACGCCCGACGATACCAGTGTCCCCAAGGTACGGCGCTACTTGCGCCAGTTCTTGTCCGATCCCCGCGTGATCGACATCAACCCCATCGCCCGCTGGATGCTGCTCAACCTGGCCATTCTCCCCTTTCGCCCCAAACAATCGGCCGAGGCCTACCGCGAGATTTGGACCGACGAAGGTTCCCCGCTGCTCATTTTCAGCCAGAACCTAACCAAAGCCGTCGCCGACCTTTTGGGCGACGATTACATGGTGCGGCTGGGCATGCGTTACCAGAACCCGTCGATGGAGGCCGCCATGGCCGAGTTCCGTGCCGCGGGCGTCGAGCGCATCATCGCGCTGCCGCTATACCCGCAATACGCGAGTTCCTCGACCGGAAGCTGCTTGGAAGAGCTCTACCGCATCGCCGGTGCCGACTGGAACACGCCGTCCCTGGCCGTCGTGCCGCCGTTTTACGACCACCCCGCCTTCCTGGACTGCCAGGCCGAGATCGCGCGCGAGAGCTTGGGTGATTTGGACCAATACGACGCCATTTTAATGAGTTACCACGGCATTCCCGAGCGTCATATCACCAAAAGCGAGGTCGGCAACGCGGGTCACTGCTTAAAAAGCGACAGCTGTTGCGACCGCTTCGTGACCGCCAACCGCTACTGTTACCGCGCCCAGTGTTTCCACGTCTCGCGCGAGATCGCCAAACGCTTGAACCTGAGCGAGGATCGTTATTACGTGACCTTCCAGAGCCGCCTGGGCCGCACCCCCTGGATCCGGCCATACACCGACATTGTTTTGGAAGAACTCCCCGCCAAAGGCGTAAAAAAACTGGGCGTGCTGATCCCGTCCTTTACCGCCGACTGCCTGGAGACCCTGGAAGAGATCGAAATGCGCGGCCTCGAGAGTTTCGTCGAGGCCGGCGGCGAATCCCTGAAGATGGTGCCGTCCCTGAACGACCATCCCAAATGGGTCGAAGCCGTGTGCACCATGGTGCGCGAACAAGGCGTGGCGGCCACCACCGCGATGACCGTGTAAATAAGTGGGTTAAATCCGCTAAAACCCTTTTTTGCTCGCACAAGGCGGTGAAGGCAAGGCTTCGCCGCCGGCGGCAACCCATTGTTGCGGGCTGTAGAGCTTGAGCGAAAGCGCATGGACACCGCCGGCCAATTCAGCGGCCAGTAATTGATTGACCTGGCGATGACGGGCGACCGGTTTCAGCGCGTCAAATTGCTCGGCGACCATCACCACGCGAAAATGGGTTTCGGCGTTGGGCGGCACATTGTGCTTAAAACTTTCGTTGATGACCTCGAGGTGTTGTGGCTGAAAGTGCTGCACCAATTTGTCGTTTATCTGTTGTTCAACCGTCATGAGCGGCTCCTACTTCTTTTTGCGATACCAGCTGCCGCGGGTGAGGCGGTAGATCGTGTCCTTGGACGATTGTTCGGGGCGCACGTCCAGCATGAGAAAAATAAGCACGCAGCCGACCGAGGAGATACCGACCGAGAGGGCCAGCGAGAAGTCGGTAACTTTGGCAATACCGAGCCCCAACAAAATGGCGGCACCGATTAAGAACAGCAAAATGGAGATGCGCTTCATCCTCAACCCCTCGTGCAAATGGTCGTTTCGTATTGGGTTACGAAGCCGGAAGCACCGTGAACCCCAAACCTAACACAGGATGATACGTGGGGCCCAGTACAAGGTTATGCGCGAACCACGACGACAGACAAACCCACCGCCGCGGGCAGCGAACCCATCCGCCAAGGCCCTGGGAACCCGCCACAAAGCGGGACAAGGCGGGCGCCGCGGCCAAAATCCAGACCAAGCCCAGACAAAAAGCTTATCGGCACCCTGTCGAGGACGCCGGCCCAGCCGCACAACACACGCTTACAAACCCAAGCAAACAAAGGGCTTGAGCAGGCCCCATACAGCGACAACAAGGCTCAAAAACAGAAAACCGAGAGAAATCAAAAAAAAGCAAATTTTGCGTTTGACAACCCAAAATGAAAAGGCTAATATTCCCACTCGTGTCGGGGAGTAGCGCAGCCTGGTAGCGCATCTGTTTTGGGAACAGAGGGTCGCAGGTTCAAATCCTGTCTCCCCGACCACTTTAAGCGCCAGTAGCTCAGTTGGATAGAGCAACGGCCTTCTAAGCCGTCGGTCGAGGGTTCGAATCCTTCCTGGCGTACTACGCCTTCAGGTTTTCGAACCAAGCACCCCTCGTGGTTTACGAGATGGGTGCTTTTGTTGTTTATGGGCTTGCGTTGTGTAACTTGTTTGTTTTTAATGGTTTTTGACTTTGATTGCGCGCTCTTGCCGCACGGTCCAGCCGCCAAAACCGGAGAAGAAATAGCAAAATTCAACCCTTCAAAAATGGCAGCCAAACGCCTGATATCAGGTTTTTCTCCATTTTTTCCGTTTTATCTTTGTTTTTGGTTTAGGAACGCCGGGCCAAAAGTTCGATTAAAAAAGCTCATCCTTTTCAGGTTCTAACTTTTTCCATTTGGTTTACGAGTCAAATTGTAAACCAGAATCGGCATTTTTGGCCAAAAGTTCGAAAAAGACTGTATCGGGTATTTTCTGTCGAACTCAAAGTTCGAAAGCTTGAACCGTCGTAATCGGTTTCTCAGTCGAACTTTTTTATCAAGCACCTGGTTTCGGCGATTTGCGCCAATCTTTTCGCTGTCACACAAGGGTTCCCGGTCTTTTGCTTCCTAAACAAAAAAGTTCTGGCCAAAATCGAAAAACGGAGATAGTGTCCGGTTTACACTAATTTGTGCAAACAGGGGGCACCTTTGAACCAAGCCATCGAACTTCAATTGCAATTGCTGGATTCCATGACCACCAACGAGTTGAAAGCGGCCTATATCGAGGTTTTCGACGAAAGGCCGCACTCGCACCGCCGCTTGTGGCTGAAAAGTCGCGTTGCGTGGGGCATCCAGGCCAAAGGCGAACGCGGCATGTCACAACGCTTCATTGAGCACGGCTTGAAGCATGCCGACCTTTCCGAGATCCGTATGCACGCGCCGCGCTCGATCAAGTCGAAACAAACCGAACCGGAACCCGCAACAAAATCAGCGCCACAAGTCGAGCGCGAACAACGCGATCCACGTATTCCCGCACCTGGTACCGTGCTTGAGCGCGACTTTCAAGGCCGTAAGATCTCAATTAAGATCCAGCCTCACGGCTTTGAGTGGGATGGGATCGTTTACCCCAGCTTTTCGAAAGCCGTCAAAACCGCGACTGGAAAAAGCTATTCACCCTATGCCTTTTTTAAACTGGGACCCAAACCTAAAAATAAGTAGCGGCGCGCTCGCAGCGATTACCTAACCATAGGATTGCTATCGCCTCTTTTGGCCCTTGGTTCCTTTTGCCAGGGGCCATGGCGTCAGCCTGTCTAAATTTATGAAGGATTACGAAATGACGAAAGCAAGAAAGCACACTAATGCAACTGTGGAATTCAAACCCTTTCGTGTGGCAATCTACACGCGGAAATCAACCGCTAAAGGACTTGACAAGCAAGACAATACACTTCAGTTCCAGCGCGAGGCCTGCACTGATTTCGTTAAGTCCAAGCGTGGATCCGGCTGGACCGTCGAGCCGACCGAGTATAACGATGGCGGCTTCACCGGTGCGAATACCGATCGGCCCGCTCTGCAACAGCTACTCGGCGACGCCAAAGCGGGAAAGTTCGAAGCGATTGCCGTTTACAAGGTGGACCGAATTAGCCGCAGCGTGCGCGACTTGGTTTCCTTGGTCGAAGAGTTTCAAATACTGGGCATTGAGTTCGTCAGCGTGTCACAAAGCTTCGACACGTCAACGCCGATCGGTCGCTTGCTGCTCAATATCTTGGGTTCGTTCGGCCAGTTCGAGCGCGAAACCATTGTTGAACGCGTTCGCGATAAGATCGACGCGGCCAGACGTAAAGGGAAATACGTCGGCGGCGCGCCGATCCTTGGTTATGACATTTCGCCCCACAAAAAAGGGCTGGTGATCAACGAAGCGGAAGCGGAAGCCGTGCGCGACATCTTTGAACGTTACCTTAAATTGAAATCGGTTGCGGCGCTGCTCGAAACACTTCAAGCCCGTGGCTTTCGCACCAAACAGTGGACTACCAAAACCGGCAAAACCATCGGTGGGCAACCCGTCAATCGTAAGTACTTGATCAAGATGCTGCGGAACCCGATTTATTGTGGTCAGATCGCCTATCAAGGCGAAACATTCGAAGGGGAACAGGAAGGCATCATTTCGCTTGAGTTGTTCGAGCGCGTTCAAGCGACGCTGAACTGCACGAAGCACGTTGACAAAATAACAAGTCGAACACAACGCGATAGCATCTTGCGCGAGTTGCTTACCTGCGAGTTTTCAGGCCGGGCTATGGGCTTCACCCATACCGCGAAAGCTGGTCGCAAGTACTTCTATTATGTATGTCGCGAACACCACCAGCTTGGACGCTGCCGCTGTAAGGGTAGCCGCATCGCAGAAAGCCGCATCGAGCAGGAAGTTATCGCCGAGTTGCGCGCCATGGCGATCGACAAACCCCAATTACGGCAATTGGTCGAACGTTTCCAAGCGGATCGGCAAAAGGTAGAACAAGCGCTAACCCAACAGCTTGACCAGCTCAAAGCCGAACGCGTCAAGCTGTTGCGCGACTGCGGCAAGCCAGGCGAAGAAAGCGCACGCGACCTTGCACGCCTGGAAACGGTCAACGCGGAAATTGAAAACGGTCGCTTGGTCATCGATCAGTTGCCGCCGCACCCTTCGTTTGCGCAAGTACGCGCCACGTTGAAACCGTTTGGCCCGCTGTGGGACGTGATGCCGCTCGCTGACCGGTTGCGCACGCTGCATGCCTTGGTCGGCCGCGTCGACTACAACAACACCAAAAGCAAACACGGCTCATTCCGCATTTTCTTTCGTCTGTCTCACTTCCTGTCGCCGAATGGTTCTAAGCCACTGCCGCCAACCGTAAGCGAACGTTTGGTTCCTGGTGAAAAGCGACTCGTTGGCGAACACACGGCCCCAGATGAACTAAGGCTTTGGGAACTCGAAAAGAAGGTGAAGAAAGGCCGCGTTCCCAGAATTAGCCGTTTAATGAACTGCGCGGTGCTACTCGACCACAAGATAAAGTCTGGGGAATACAGCAACCAAGCCGAGGTTGCGCGCCGCTTCCAGGTTTCCGAGATGCGCGTGAGCCACCTATTTAAGATGCTGCTATTGGCACCTGACATCGCCGAGGAAATCATGTTTTTACCCCTGGTCGAGCGCGGCCCGGACCCGATCAAAGAACGCATGATTCGACCGATGCTCAACGAGTGCCGTTGGCCGGAACAACGGAAGATGTGGGACAATTTGAAAAAAATTCAAAAATCCTATTGACGGTCCATTTGCAGGCGGGCTAGAATAGCAGCCTTTGAGATTCGAGAAACACACAGCACACAGTTAAGGTCAATAGTTCCAGCGTCTTCCCTCAACTTCTTTTTTATACAAAAAATCACACTTAGAAAAAAAATCAAAAACAGACTTCTCTAAAATTCCAAGACATAGCAAGAAAACTGAGCGACATTCAAAAGCAAAAAACAGCAAAACAGGGCGATTATTCCAGCGCTTCGCACGGAAGAATTTTTCTCTCTGAACGGCTGTGATCGGTTCGAAAAGATCAAGCCTCCAACTTGTTAACCTCCCCCCTTCAGTACCCGATGATTGCCAAGAGGAAATCGCACAACCAGCCGACGAAACAAAACTGCAAACCCCTGGGTTTCGGCACTGCCTGCCAATTCAGGAAAACGACTTGGTACAGCCTACCGGCGCCAGTCTAGCGGCTCACGTTCGCCACGGCTACCGCTATTTCTATTTTGGCATGCTTCAACATAACAGGTCACTAGCAGCTCAGAACCTCGCCCTTGCGATTCTGATTTCCAGGAATGGAGAAACTGTCTATTGTCTACCGGCAAAACCAACTCAGGCACCAAAACAAAACCAGTTCCCGACATTACCAAAATCGACTATTACCAACGAATTACAGCCGTTCCTATCGGCGAAATTGCCCGCGAACTGTTGGGCTCCAGAATCACCGCCCAAACAGCAACCCAATTAGAATGTGACTGCCCCAATCACGAGAGCGTTTCTAAGCGCAGCCTCCAAATCTCTTTAGACAAAGGGCTTTGGCGCTGCTGGGGCTGTGATGCCTATGGCGATGTTTTGCAGCTGGTTGAATTCCTTAAATTTGGGGTAACAACGGTAAAACAGCGCGGCGAAATGCCCGACACGCATCGGCAAGCGCGAGACTTTCTTGCGGAGCGCGCGGGTCTGCCGCCTTTGGGCCAAACGCGCGCCTCCGAACGAGCCATTCAGAACTACGAAAAATTTTCGCATAGCCGAGAGCGAACCTTTGATGCGCTTCGGGTTATGGCGGACCTTTTCCACAAAACCCTACTGAGCGACGAAAAGGCGCTTGCTTGGGTTCGCCAGAATTACGGGCTCACGCTTGAGACGATCAAAACCTTAAAGATCGGCCTTGCCCAGTACGGCCGCACCACCATTGAACAGCTTGAAGAGACGCACGGAATCAAGCGGCGGGACGTCGTTCGCACCGGCCTTTTCAGGCTCGACGAGACCCACGGGACCTTGACCACGCTTAACGGGCGCGTCATCTTTCCCTACTGGAAAGAGGGCCGAATCACATTCATGATCGGTCGGATTTTGCCCTGGGCCAAGGACGCCGGCAAGCAGCCAAAATACAAAAAGCTTCCGGTTCATGATCCGTTTAACCGGGCTTACGTGGATCCGTCTATCAACAACGGGGCCATCTATAATGAAGACTGTATGCGCGCCAAGCCCAAAGAAGTACTGATCACCGAAGGGGTAACCGATTGTATTGCAGCCATGCAACAAGGGTTTGCCGCCATTTCGCCGGTGACCGTCCAGTTTCGGGACCGCGACGTTCCGCGCCTTCTCGAACTGCTAAAGCACAAACCCATGGTTTACATCTGCTTGGACAATGAACTAAGCGGCGTCGGTCTAAAAGGCGCGCTCAAGCTCGCGAAAACGCTTGAAGAATCCGGGATTCGACCAAAGATTATCACGCTACCACTTGGCGAGACGCAGCAGGCCGCGCGCCAACTGTTGGCAACAGCTTATGGTGTGAGCGCGAGCGCCGACCCCAAGAACCTCAAGGCCGGGGTTAGCAATCCAACACCTGAACGGCTCGCCGAGGTTGACCGGTTAATCGGTCAGTCCAAAATCGACCTAAACGCCTACTTTGCGGCGGGAAACACACCCGCGCAATTCCGCTCAGTCTTGGGCGCGGCGCGGCATCGCGTCGAACTCATGATTGATCAACTGAGCCTTGCCGTTGATGATGAACTGATGTTTCAGGAGCGAAAAGAAGTCTTGACCGAAGTGGCACGACAACCCGAGTTCTTTATCAAAAAGTGCTTGGACCGGATTCGCAACCATTACGGCAAAAAGGCGATGAGCTATCAAACCTTACGGTCGGAACTGAAAGAAGCAAAAAAGGCCGTCAAAGAGGAGCGGGACTATCAAGAGGTGAGCCAAGCGCTTGAAGAGGAATGGGAAAAGGCCAAGCCCGGCAGTTGCCGCGAAGCCATTCTTCTATACGAGTCAAAGCGGCCGCCCTACTGGCGACCGTCCAACGAACGAATCGCCGAAATTATCTTTGAATGGTTCCAGGAAAACGGCGGTGAGTTTGTGAGCTTGCCCGGCCCGCGCGCGGCGCTGTTCTTTGAAAACGAACTGCTCGAAATCAACCATAAGGATAATGCCGTCTACAAACCCTTTCAAACCGCGTTCCACACGCATACCGGTTTCACGCGGGTTGACATTCGGGGCCGCGAGATCATCGAACGAATTCAGTACATGGCGCTTGAACATGGCGTTAAGTGCAAAGAGTTCACGTGGTTGCACACCGTCCTTGAAGAGTACGCGGTCTTTTTCAACCTCAATAATGACGCGGGCGAGATTGCCAAAATCACACCGTCCGGGGTTGAGATCATCCCCAACGGCGCGAACGAAGACGGCATCTTCCTGCGGCGATCCGAAAAAATCGACCCCATCACCTACGTTCCCGACGTCGACATTCGCCAAGCCGACGAGATACTTGCCCGACTTTTGGATGAGAACCTAGCCTGCTCGGCTGGTGACCGCCGTTTCTTGTCGGCCTGGCTACAGTGCTTTCTTTTGCTGGACTTTGCAGGAACCCGACCGATGACACGGTTTGAGGGGCCTTACAAGTGCGGGAAAAGCAACGGTGTGAAGCTGTTGACGACACTACTTTATGGTGAGCCGCAGCAAAAAATTGACACCGGTGCGGCGCGGTATTCAGACGCGGCCGCGAACCCGTTGACGGCACTTGACAACGTCGAGGTTGAAGACGCCGACCGGCAAATGATTCAGTTCTTGCTGACGGCAACCACCAAAATCATTCGCGAAAAGCGTGATGTGAATTCAAGCTCGGGCACCGTTCAAGAGCAGGCAAAATGCTTGATCGTTACAACGGGTATCGAACCGCTTGGTGAGCAACTAGGCGAAATTTTGTCGCGGCTGTTCACGGTGAAATTCTCAAAAAAGCATATGTCAACAGAGTTCAACGAAACCGACATGACCATTGAGATTCGCAAACAACGGGACTATCTGATTTCGGCGATCATGCACAAAACCGCGCGCGTTCTCGCGATGATCGAGCGCGGCCAGATCCGCACGTGTATGAGCTTGCTTCGGTCTTCGCTTGGTGAATTCTTTCAGGATCGCGCCAACGATTACCTCAGTTTGATGTACCTCATGACCCATTGCGCCGACACACCC
The DNA here is from genome assembly GCF_017377855.1 of Acanthopleuribacter pedis. Taxonomy (GTDB): domain Bacteria; phylum Acidobacteriota; class Holophagae; order Acanthopleuribacterales; family Acanthopleuribacteraceae; genus Acanthopleuribacter; species Acanthopleuribacter pedis. Next base: position 7,397 of record NZ_JAFREP010000008.1, on the reverse strand, counting down.
GAAAATCAGGAAACGGCCTTGACCAAGCTTTCCCCTGAATTCGTTGAGTCACTGCGTGGCTTCGATACCAAAACCACCGAGATTGCAACGGAAGGTCACCCGATAGCGTTGGCGCTCTCGGCGTTCTTCCGGTCGTTCGGTGCGGCCCTCGAAGCCGACACCCTCAAAAAGGGGAAAGGCGCGGAAGCGATCCACTTAGAACGGTTTCTGCTCAGGCCGAACCAGCCGAACGAGCTAAAAGACGTACTAACCAAAGATCTGTTCCGCACACTGGCGTTGGTGGCCTCGACGTATCGGTTGAATTTCCCATACACCAGCAACTACCAGTTTGCCCAACGGTTCGCGGATGAACTAGGCGTCGTGGAAAAAGCCGGTTTCAAAATCACGCGGCGTAAAGCTGGCGGAAACAAACTAAGGTACACCATTGCTGTGTTAGATGATGACACCGCCGAGAAAACCGCAGGAGACACGAGTAAACCGAAGCTTTCGTTAGTTAAATAGCACCTAGCTTTGTGCTGGGTCGACGGGTTGGGAAAACGGTGGAGGAGTCAACACAGCTAACCCCCTTCTAACCCCCTCTCTAACTTGGCCTAAAGCCTTGGTACTGCTCGTTTTCTTTATCTTTTTGTTAGGAGGTTAAGTAAAAAAAGAAAAAACACCCCTGAATAAAGCGGGGCTGTTCCCATAGAAGTGAGAGGCAATGCGTTTTCTATCCCCTAAAGGGGGGGTGCCTTTTTCGGAAACAGCAGGTAACCACCTAACTCTTTCCGATTAAAGCACTGGTGCGCAAAGCTTTAGCGTGGGTTAGGTTGTGCCGACGACAGTCATACACCGCTAACCCCTGCACCACTTTTGCGTTTAAACGCCGTTCTTGCTGATGATTTACCGACCGCCAGCAGGCAAAAACGACACGTCTTCGTTTCCATTTCTGTATTGCTTTGTCAAACAGGTATGGCCGCATCAACTAGAACCAAACCCGTGAGCCATATTCTTCCTAAGAAGCTGCGCTCTCATCCGAACCGCGAATGAAAAAACCTTTTTCTTCGCCGAGTGACGTAGGAGGCCCGGAACACCTTAACTTTACCTTAACTCTAACCTTAACTACAACCTTAACTACCACTTTAACCATCACAAGAATGCTTGTTCGACGCTTCCCGCGACTGGCATTACCTCCCCGTGCTCAAGGCACGAGGTTAAAAGGAGCCAACATTTGACACACCCCATCCCGGTTATCACATCAAAACCGACAACGAATCCCCCCAACTTCCAGCAAAGCGAGGATAATTTGACCCCTACCACTTCTTATGTCTTGACCCCTGAATTCAAAGGCTTGAGCGGCGTTCTTGCTTCGATCCTCACGGCACTTGAAGACCTCAGCGTGAATCGGAACCTTCTTAAAAGGGCGAACGAACACCAAGAGGAATTCTACGCCGACGACATCGCGCGATATTTCGTTAACTCGGGAATGAGCAACTTGGAGCGCACCCACCAACGCCTTGCCAAGCTCGCCAAAATGGTTCAGCCAGCCGATGTCCCGGCAACCGGCTACCAAGCACCCAGCCTGCCAACAGTTGAACCTGACACCCCGCTTGAAGAGTTGATGCGGAGCTTTTCGGAAATGGCTCAGCACGCCCAAAATTGGCCGCGCTTCCAGGCCTTTAAGCCAACACATGGATTGCTGAGCATGACGACTTATAACCGCTTGGTTGATTTGGTTCGCTGCACTGAATTGGAGCTAATCAAGGAAACAAAACCCTATCCCTTTCAACCGGTAAAGAGCGGTCAAGTCTATGCCGGAACACTGTTTTATGAAGATGCGAAACAGTTGTTTTTGGCTGTCGATGAAGCCACCAAAACCCTTTTCAATGCGAATGGTTCCGAGCAAGAAACCAACCCATGCGCGGAACCGGTCACCGAAGAGGATGTGCAAATCTTGGTTGATTTTGTGCGCTACCTGCAACGCGAATGGTTCGAGTTGATGAGCGACCTCAAGCCGGGATCCTAACCGGCACCAGTGTCCGAATCTTCCACACGAACCGTTGTTAACACGACCTATTCTTCAAAGCTGAGAGGTTTTTTTGACCAGCCTGTCCCTACTCCCTCCCAAGCCCGAACTCAAGGGTTTAACAAGCGTTCTGGCCTCTATTGACGAGGCTATATTTCAAATGGACCATCACCAAAAGCTACTGAACAGAGTCGCAAACCGCGAGGCGTCACACGCTGACCCTGACGCGGCGCGCGGGTTTTCTCACAGTTCGGCCTTTGAATCGTTGGCTTTGTTCCAAGAGCAGCTTGTCAACGTCATCCAAGGCTACGGCCAATCTAAGCATTCGTACGTGCCGCCCAAGCTGTTCCGCGTCGAACCAGACATGGCGCCGCACGAATTGGAAGCCCTGTTTTGGCAACTTAAGGGAAACAGCCAACGCTTTAATGAGTTCCACGAAGCATTGGCGCGCAACAACCAAATGGGCATTACGACCTATAACGCGATGGTGGCGCTGGCCTTTAGTGCGGAACAGGTTATGAGCGAACAATTGGCCCAGCGAATCTGGCGTTCTCGTCGGATTATCTTGGTAAAAGACATGATCCCCGTTTATGAGGACTTCAAGCGTTCATTCCTGGCCATTGACGAGGCCTTGGACGTGGTTATCCGTGCGAACTGCCTTTTCGATGAACCGGACCCCTTCGCGCAAGCATTGACCAAAGAGGACGTTTGCATCCTAGGCAACTACCTCAACCATTTGGATCAAATGTGGAAACGCCTATTTGCGGACCTTGAAGAGGTGTTTCACCAGATCTTACCCAATAGCGCTTTGGGCTAACAACGGGTTCCACTGAATTGGGCGGCGCGTTCGGTTCACGGGCGCGCTCGCCTGATTCGATCTATCAAGCAGACAACAAATCTATACATCTGTATAGATCGAAGGAGCGCGATTTTTGTCTCCCTATCGGCAATTCAATTTTTGGCAAAACAATTCTGACAATTCAATGCGACCCCACGCAAATCACCCACGACGTTTAGGAGTGCCCTACATGGCTAATGCAAACGACACCCTTTTCAACACTTGCGGTTCGGCGACCGCGACCCTTAAAGATCTGTTCGACAATACCCCCAAGTCATTCATTAAATCCATGGCCGAAACCTTTCAAACCTACCAGCGGCCCACCGGAAACAACGCAGAATCCCTTCAAAAGGCTTGCGAATCGAAAAGCCAACCCCAGGCCAGCGCGGGTCATTCCGCCGCCAAGAAACAGTCTAAAACGCTGTTTGACCGACTGTTGACTCCCGATGACGCACCCTTGCTCACGTCTATCATTGCCGCGCTTGAGCAAGATTTCAGCCTCAACCGCTCAAGTGACTGCCTGCGCTCGCTGTTGATCGGCGCGAACACCGTCAAGCTCATCGGTGCTTTGGAACGCGGCCACTATGCCGACGCCGAACGCATCAACCGCATGTTGTGTTCCCACCTTGACGCGTTGCCAAAGGTCCAGGCCGCAGACGCGGACGCAGAAACCCGGCCCACTCAAACATGGGCAACCACGGTGTTGAAGAAAATGAACCAACAGGAACAGCAAGCCGCCGTATAAACACGAAAAAAATTGGGGATAAGACCTTGGCCGCTGGTTTCATGACTGAGTGATATCAAGGGCTTGGGCGCGGTCAGCAGGGCTAAAACTGGGGATAAGACATATTATTCCCAGTTATCAGTACGCATGCCGACCGCGCCAACCCCAAACGAAAAAGACCGGCAACCTAGCGGGTTTCGCCAAGCTGCCGGTCTTCTTTCGCCGTGTTTCGGCGCGTGCGGTCAAAGCTGTTCTATCGCGTCGGCAAGCGCTTGATTGCTCAAGTGCGTGTAAATCAACGTGGTGGAAATGTCCGCATGGCCAAGCGCTTCTTTGACAACCAGCAAATCACCGGTCTTTTCGTACAGGTGCGTTGCGAAGGTATGCCGCAACGTATGCGGCGTAACGTGCTGCTCAATCCCGGCCTTGGCGACCCAGTACCGAACGCGGTTGTCGACCTGGGCCGCCGAGATTCGGGTGAGTCGGTTGGAAAAGAACAGGGCGTCGACGTCGGCCGGTGCTTTCTTGGCGCGCTCACGAAGGTAACGGCGAAACAACGTGCGCAAGTCGGTTTTCAGGAACTTGGCTTGTGGTACCTCGCCCTTGCCGACGATCAACAGGCGCTTGTTGTCTAAGTCGACGTCGGCCACGTTCAGGTTGATCAACTCTTGTAGACGCAAACCCGTACAAAGGAAGGTTTCAATCATGACCCGATCACGCAAAGCCGCGAACCCAGTTCGCGAACGAAGCTCACGCAACACCAACGTCTTGGCCCGTTGCGACAAGAATTCAGGAACCTTGCGACTCACGCGGCGAAGTTTGACGCGTTGCGCGGGATTGTCGGCGCGCAAGCCTTCGTCAACCGCCCAACTGAAGAACGACCGCGAGGCGGCCTTGAGCCGTTCAATGGAACCCGCCGCGCGCGGCTTGCCGCAGGGCTTGTTCTGAATCGTTGGCGAGGTGAGCGCGGCGATTAGCGCTTGATTGGACACCGTGAGCAAGCCCGACGTGGGCGCAACCGTGAAAATCGCTTGTTCCAGCAAGCGAAGGTCGCGGGCATAAGCGGAAATCGTTTTGGCCGCTTTCCGGTCGGCTTTCTGTTGATCGGAAAAGGCTTGAATTGGGTCGCGCTCAGACTGCCGCGCCGCGCTCGCTGGGCGGACGGTGAGAGACGAACGCGACGTGAAAGGGGTTTGGGTGTGACTGCGAACGGAAAGCTGGGAGACGGTCATGATTTGCACCTTCTTAAAGTGTGTAATTTGCGCAGAACATGTCCTAATTCAATAGGTTACGTGATTGGCGCTAACCTATTGTCGCTCCGTTTTGCACCCGCGCCAAGTCCTGATTCGCTTCATTTTAATTCCCTGGGAAACCCTCAACAAAACCATTGAAACAAGCACTTTGGAGGCTCTTTTTTTGACTAACCACGTGTTTGCACCCAACAAGGTTGCGTTTCTACTCGAAACCGAAGCCGCCTTGGGTAACGCACAACTCATGCAAATTGCGGCCGAGGAACCAGCACCCGAACCGCCGAAGTACCGAACCAATTACATCGGCAGCAAGCAACGGCTGATTGACTGGCTTTGGTCTCAAACACCAACCGGAACAAAAGTGGTTTTCGACGCGTTCAGCGGATCGGCGGCTGTGGCGTACATGTTCAAGTCGAAAGGCTTGAAGGTGATCACCAACGACCGGTTGCGGATCGGCTACCACATGGCGCGGGCCATTGTCGAAAACCAACGGGAAACGCTCAGTGATGATGACGTTGACGCGTTGCTTGCGACCAACCCCAAGGCGGGTTCGTTCGTGCGCGACAACTATTCCGGCCTGTACTTTCATAGCGGCGTACATGAACGGATTGATACGATTCGGGCCAACATCAGCCCGTTGCGCGGCTACAAGAAAGACACCGCCTTGTTTGCCTTGTTGCGCGCGTGCTTGCTGGCAACCGATCACGGGACCTTTGCCAGCACCGCCGCCGACACGCGCGGCTTGGTCACCAACGGCGAACAGTTCGACAAGGCATTCCGCAAGTTCGTCGGCAAGGTCAACGGGCTTGTGTTCGATAACGGCCTTGAAAACAAGGTGATTCATGGTGATGTGCTCGCGGCCTTGCCCAAGGTTCAGGCCGACGTTGCCTATTTCGATCCGCCTTACCTGACGCAGTTCGGCCGCTGGAACTACGAGACGCATTATCACTTCGTCGAAGGGCTCATGACGAATTGGGCCGGTTTGGAACTGGACGACGGCAAGTTGAAACGGTTCAAGACCGACCACAAGACGCTGACCGAACAGACCGCACCGGCCTTTTTTAAGGCGTTCTTGGGCGCGGCCGGTCACATCCCCTCCTGGTTGCTCAGCTACCGGAACAAGGCGATTCCCACCAAGCGACAGATTCAAAGCATCCTCGAACAGTCGGGCCGCGCTCTGAAGATTCGGACCCAAAAGCACGTGTATAGCAAATTCAACAAACACAAGACCGACGCCAATAACGCAAAGGAGCATCTATTCGTGGCAACCCTGGACCAGGACCCGCAAGCAGCGGAAGAAACAACGGCGCGCGCCGATAGCGGCGAACCACTTGGCCGCGCGCGGTTTGAGATTGACGGAAACGTTGAACTCATCGAACCACAGTCAACAGCGAAACTCACCCACAACGGCGCGCCCTTGCCCCAATTCCGTTCGGTTCTGTGCCATGCCGGAACGAATCGCAACGGCGACCATTTCACCTATGAGGAACTGACAAGGGCGGCCCGAACCGCGATCAACCAAAAAGTGAACCTCGAACATGGGCAAGCGATTGAAGACATTGTCGGCGGCATCGTCGATGCTGAATTCATCGCCGCCGCTGACGGGCCACGCGTGGAAATCATCGGCGAACTGTTTACCGACGAATTTCCACTTGCCCGCCGCGTTCGCAAGCTGATGAAAGTCGGCATCGTCAAACAGGTGTCAATGGAGTGTTCTTACCGCGAAGGTGAGTGCTCAATCTGTCACAAACGATTTCGACAAAAGGAAGCGTATTGCTTACACCTGGCCCGGTTCAAAGGTAAAGAATATCAGGGCAAACCGGTTTACGAGGTCCTTCACGGCGTGGAATTTACCGGTGTTGGGTTACTGAGTCGCGAAGGTGCCGACCAGGACGCAAAAATCACCCAAGTCAGTTCAATCGAGACCAACCAAAAGGCGAAGAACTTGGAGGTTCAAGCTATGGAAATTCAGAAACCAGAGACAAGTGTCAATTGGGAAGAACGTTACAAGGATCTTGAAATGAAATACACCGAACAAACGAGACGAATGGGCGCGTCGGAAATTATGAACCTGTACAAGGAAAACGACCTTGTCTTCCCGACTGAGCAAGACCGCCAAGTCGAATTTTCCCGATTATCAGGTAAGCCTACCAACGAGCAGGCAAAAACGCGCCCTCGCTTCGGTTAAGCTAGAACCACGAGCCAACGCTAGATTAGGTTGAAGGTCTCGTGCTCATTGGCAAATGCATAGGGAAGCTGAAAGCCGCGGCCGTTGCGGATTCGCATAATCGTTTCCGACAGATACTTCTTCGGGTCGACACCGCATAAAGTGCAGGATACGCAGATCGAATACAAGATCGCCGTCACCCTCGCCCCCTCTACCGAACGATTGAACATGAAGTTTTTTCTGCCCAACACCAGTTGGCGCAGCGCTCGCTCCGCTGGATTGTTGTCCAGCGGCAGATCGGGGTCATCCAGAAAGGCGGTTAAGCCCGCCCAATTGTCGTTCATGTACCCCAAAGCTTTTCCCATCGGGGATTTGGGGAGGCAACGCTGCCGTTTGCGCCAGGCATCGATTTC
>NZ_JAFREP010000095.1 GCF_017377855.1 Acanthopleuribacter pedis | reverse complement strand
GCCGGCAACCCCGCCCAAAACGACGGCTTCCCGCAAAGTTGGGACCTGCCAGGGGATGCCGACCTGTTTTTGCGCCGCAACGCGAAGGGGCAGATTGAGGCGCTCAGCCAAGGGACCGGACAGCCCGCCGCCCAGGCGCCAACCACCGCGACCGAGGACCGCGACAACCTCACCCTGTACCTCGGCTACGATGCGCAAGGCCGCTTACAAACCAGCACCGACCCGCGCGGCCTGCAGCTCACCCGCGCCTACCAGGGCGAGAGCGGGGTGATCAACACCGTCACCGCCGGCAACCCCAACAACGCGGACAACCTGCTGTTGCAAACCGAGAACAGCGGCTCGGGCGTCAGCAGCGCACGCCGCACCCAACGATCCTGGCTGGGCGATGAGGTGGCGATCCATCGCGGCACCGAGAATCCCTTCCAAACCGACCTGATTCGCAATGGCAGGATAACGCGGTTCAGCCTCGATCCCGCCACCGAACGCCTCAAGCAA
>NZ_JAFREP010000094.1 GCF_017377855.1 Acanthopleuribacter pedis | reverse complement strand
CGCGTGGCACGAGGCCGACCGCCGCGTCGACATCACCGGCCCGGACAACAGCAACAGCCGCCTCTACTACGACGCCGACGGTCAGTTCGAGGCCCTAACCGTCCAAAAACCCGACGGAAGCTACGCCGTGCAAAACGCCGTCCTGCGCGACGCCCACAACCGCGTGCAAGCCGTCCACACGCCGACCCGCACCACCCGGTTCCACTACGACGGCCTCAACCTGAGCAACATCATCGATACCGAGGGCCGCCGCATCCACTACGCCGAGTACGACGAAGCCGGTCGCCCGCTGCGTTTGACGGTGGAACGCGGCACCCAAAAACAAGCCGACCTGGCGGTTGCGTACCACAACAACGGGCAGCCGCGTTGCATCACCCTGCGGCCCAGCGCCGGTCACCCGGAGCGCTTCCATTTCAACGCCTTGGGTGACCTGATCCGCCACGAACGACCCCACCGCGCCGCATCCGAGGTGCAGTTCAATGCCTGGGGCGCGCCGCAATCGCTGACCTACGACGCCGGCAACGGCCCCGAAACCCACGTCCTCTTCGCCGAGGGCGATAACCGCGCCCTGCAGTTCCCCAACCAGGTATTTGCCGAGGTCGACACCCAAGGCCGGGTTACCACCCTGGGTTACCCCGGCCTCGCACCCAAAACCACCGACTACGACGCCGAAAGCCGGCCCGTGGTCATCAGCGAGGGCAACCACCCCGCGCGGCGCATCGCTTGGCGCGACGGCCGCGTCGACTTTCTGATCGCCGAGGCGCCCGTCCATCCCGCTGGCGGCACCCCCATCTCGGAAACCATCACCCCGGCCTACGATGCGACGGGCCGGGTCGTGCAACTAACCCACGCCGACGGCAGCGGCGAACAGTTCGTGTACCCGGCTGGATCCGAGGACCTCACCCGACTTGAAAGCTTCACAGACGCCAACGGGGTGACCCAAAGCTACCGCTATAACCTCAACCGTTTAACCGGCGTTCAGATCGAGGGCGGTCCCAGCCTCAACTATCAATACGACCCCGCCGGCAACCTAACCGAGGTGTCGGTCGCGAACATGCACACACGCTACGAA
>NZ_JAFREP010000093.1 GCF_017377855.1 Acanthopleuribacter pedis | reverse complement strand
ACGAATGAAACCCGGCGATTTCTGTTTTGGCTCGATTCTTAGCTTTCCCAAAGCAACCTCCTGAACCTTTTCCAGGAAGTGTAGCCGTCTCGACGCTTTGCGTCTGAACCCTCGTTGGTAGGCTTACACAAAAACGGTGGAACCTGAGATTTCCCCTTGCACTCAAACCCACAACACACTATCTGGGCTGCAACGGTCTGTGAAAATGCTCACCGCACCCAGTGGGTGCGGTCGTGCGCGACCCCGGTCTGCTTTTTCTCAAGCCATTTTGCTCCAGATCTTTAGCCAAAATCCCTCACTCTTATCGCGCTTCTTAGGTTAAACCAAGCAGCATGGTTTCCACCCCTTTCGTGATTGGTTCGTCCTTGAGGTGATCGAGGTGTTTGGGGATTCGCTTGGTTTGCTCGGCCAAGCCTGACAATAACACCTGGTTGCTCTTACCCACGCCGGCCTCGTTTGCGTGGCGATCTCAATGGCTTAACCCATCCGATGCTTGACCAAAAGGGTTACTGGTATTGTTCCAATAGCGCCAAAAATTCAGCGTCGTTGGCAAACTTCTGCCAATCAGGATCCTCTGCGACGTGGGAAGCAGTAATCTTGTTTGTGGCCAAACAATGTTCTAATGAGGACAGAGCCTCGGCGCGTTTGCCTTGAAGCGCCAAGACACATGAAAAATTGTAACCCTCTTCAACGGGCTTCCCAAGGATCTCGGCGCGACGGTGGATCACTTTTTCGGCTTCTTTCAGCCACTTGTGCGCCTGATCCGGCGTTTCAGCAACATGAAAAAGTTTGAGATAGACAGCCGCTAAATTATTCAAAGTTCCATGATTGCTGGGTTCCAGCGCTAATGCTGATAGGTATTTTTTCACTGACTGTTTAAGTAATGATCTGGTCTTTATTGGACTATCTGCGAGCTCGGCTAGTTGGCTCAAATGATAACCACATTTATAAAGGGAATGATGATCATCAGGTTTGAGTTGGAGGACAGCGTTATATTGTTCGAATGCTTGTTCATGGCGGGATCGTGTCTCTTCGGGTGTAGCTGCGAGGGTGGCAAGTTCGCTTAACTCGAAACCGGAATTGAAAAGTGCCTGATGGTAATCAGGTTTGAGTTGAAGGGCAGCGGTATATTGTTCGAGAGCTTGTTCACGGAGGGATCGCGTCTCACCGAGTGTAGGAGCGAGGGCGGCAAGTTCGCTTAACTCTAAACCAGAGCCTAAATGGGAACGATGATCATCAGGTTTGAGTTGAAGGGCGGCGGTAAATTGTTCGAGTGCTTGTTCACGGAGGGATCGCGTCTCGTCGGGTGTCGTTGCAAGGGCGGCAAGTTTGCTTAACTCCAGACCAGAAGTGAAACGGACCTCATGGAAATCAGGTTTGAGTTGAAGGGCGGCGGTAAATTGTTCGATTGCTTGTTCACGGAGGGATCGCGTCTCGTCGGGTGTCGTTGCAAGGGCGGCAAGTTTGCTTAACTCCAGACCAGAAGTGAAACGGACCTCATGGAAATCAGGTTTGAGTTGAAGGGCAGCGGTGAATTGTTCGATTGCTTGTTCACGGCGGGATCGTGCCTCGTCGGGTGTAGGAGCGAGGGCGGCAAGTTCGCTTAACTCTAAACCAGAGCCTAAATGGGAACGATGATCATCAGGTTTGAGTTGAAGGGCGGCGGTAAATTGTTCGAGTGCTTGTTCACGGAGGGATCGCGT
>NZ_JAFREP010000091.1 GCF_017377855.1 Acanthopleuribacter pedis | reverse complement strand
TGTGGAGCGTGTGATTCGGAGCATTCGTGAAGAATGTTTGGACCGATTTGTGATTTTTTCGAAAGGGCAACTTGAATACCTTTTGCGTGAATATGGGGCGCATTACCATGAAGAGCGTCCCCACCAAGGCCTTGGAAACTGGTTGATCTCCGGCAAGCAGGGGAAGTCAGAGGGAAGAATCCGGCGACGAACCCGTTTGGGCGGCTTGCTCAGTTTTTATGATCGCGTTTCAGGTTAAGAGTACGGTGGATTCGAAACGAATTCCAAGGCCAAAGTGCGCCCAAATAAAGCCTTTGCATCAAAGAAACACCTCGCTCGGGCAAAGTTTTGGCGAATTTCCAGAAAACGGAAGGTCGGTTCCTGTTGCGCGGCTGGGAATTCAGGGTGATTGGGCGGCCTGTTTATTTTTGGGACACTACGGCCTGTTTATTTTTGGGACACTACGCGCTTCTTCTTTGAGAGAATTATATAAGAGGCGAGTAAAAAATTCCCTCCTAAAAGCAGCGTTTTTATTATGGTTAAATGATTTAGATCTTGGCTCTCAAAAGTGAAGGACATCGAGAAAACAAACCATGTGTCGCATATGTTTAAAGCCATAATAATCCATAAAGACAGTGGGATGTTGAACTTGGAAGCCAAATACAAAATTATCTTTAGAGGGTGTGTTATGAAAACCACAGGCATCTGAAAAAGAAGGTAAACATATCGATGCTTCTCGTCTATGAAGTTGTTGAGTATATGATAGTCAAAAATTAGACACGCCGCTGTATAAAACATTGCGATAATTGACATGATCAATCCTTGGTTATGAAGTTATCATGTATGGTGATTTCAATTTCTCCATTCCTGCCTAAGAAGATAGTCAGGTTTTCCCTCCATAAAGATTTCATTCTAAATGGAGCGGCCTTACATTCTGACACGCATTGAAGCTTTCTCCAAGCTGAATCATCAATCTCGTGTCTTTGATGTAAATATTTTCCTGTCATTGGAACCAGTGTAGATTTTTCTATTCGATTGCCTTCGCTATCATACATCGGCTCCCAGTCATAAATATCGTGCCAGAGATTTAGGATATATCCTTTAGCTAAGATTCCTTTTTTTGTTACGCTTACATTTAGATAAGCTTTTGACCTTAGGTTTGAGCTACCAGCTGCCCAAAAGAACGGCTCTGTAGACCAACCCTCTTCATATAGGACTGGGCTTTCACTGAGTTCTATGAAGTTTTTACCAGTCAATCCATTTTTGTTTTTTAGGCGCCATAATTCTTGTATGAAGTTTTTTAAATTTTCATCGTGTGCTTTTGATATTTTTGGATCTCTCATTAACCATTCTGGATCAAAATCAACTGCTCTAAGGAATCGATGAGATGATCCAGGTTCTTCTGGAGCGCTTCCCGATAAGAAAACTGCATAATTGTCCGCAGCTGGGTGAAACAAACCAGAAAAGTCATACTCTCTGGTTCGGCCAACTACTGTCCAGCCTATATTTTCAATATAGCTAGCGGGAAACTTATTGTTAATAACAGGGAACCAGTCGGGGATAGTTATTTTTGGTCGATATTCTCCACCAAAAGCTGTTGCTCCAAGTTCAAAACGAGCAAATTTCAAGGCTTCCCATTTGTCACTTACTTTGATGGATCTGTGTAGGCGTTGAGTTCGCATGAAAGAAAAGTTTGGCAACAATGCAGGTGTAGACACTCTATACCTAAAGGGTTTGTTATTAATCATGTTGTCTATTTCGTCTTCTTCAATATATATGACTTTATCACCCTCGCCTTTAATGCTTATGTAAGTAAACGAATAGGTCTCCAGCCCATTCGGATCCCAGAACATCACCGGGTTACCGCCGGCGAATGCATACGGCCAATGCCGTTAAGTTAAGAGAGAAAATTACAGATTAACCTGTTTGTAACTAGGTGTTTATGGTAAAATTGCGGCATGAGACATGCTCTGGCGGGCTTGATTGATAAGCCCACCGAAATTTATTCTCA
>NZ_JAFREP010000090.1 GCF_017377855.1 Acanthopleuribacter pedis | reverse complement strand
CTCACGCGCATCGAACGCAAAGCGGGCTCCTTCAGCGAAATCATCGAACCCGCCTACAACAGCGACGAACACCTGACCGGCGTCACCATCAACCGCAACAGCAACGGCGTCACCGACCAAATCCAAGAAAGCTACGGTACGGTACAAAACCAACTGCTGGGCGGTTTAACCCGCCTGCTCAACAACCAAATCCTGGTCAACGAACAATTGGCGGCCGAAGCGGGCGCGGACAACCGCCGCATCCACCAACGCACCGGCGCGGCGGGCGCGACGGAACCAAGCGGCACCGACCAATACAGCTACGATCCAATCCTGGGCAACTTGCAACAAATCGACTACCGCGACGGGACGGTGCGCACCTTCGTGTGGGACGGTTTCCGCCGCCTGCGCGAGATCCGCGACGACAACAACCTAACCGCCCAATACCACTACGATCACCAATACCGGCGCATCCGCGCGGCCACCCAACACCACCCGCAACCGCTGGCTTTCGCCTACGAGGGGAGCAAAGTCATCGCCATCGGCCTGTACGAGGGACCGGGTCAAGTCCAATGGACCCATGCCGTCGGCCAAGGCCCACTCGGGCCGGCCTTCATCAAAGACCTGACCGGCGCGGGCATGGACTACCACATCTTCACCGACCACCTCGGCACGCCACTGGCGTACAAAAACGCCAACACGGGAACAATTTACATCAACCCGCGTTCACCCTGGGGCGAATCCTTGGCCAACACACCGACGCGAGGTTCCCCCTACACCACCCAAAACTTCAGCCTCCCCCCGGACCCCATCTTCCCAACAACCCCCCTCGGCCTAAGCGGCCACCTAGAAGACGCGGACACCGGCCTAACCTACATGCACCACCGGTTTTACGACCCACAACTAGGCCACTTCCTAAACCCCGATTTCCGCGCCCCCGACATCTACGATCCAGCGACGTTTACTGAGCCTTATGCGTATGCCGCTGGTAACCCTGTATTATTCTGGGATCTCACTGGGTTAGCAATTGTTCAAGGTAATCTAACCCAAGAAGAAAGACAACTCCTCTTGATGGAACTTCGGAAAATAACAGGTTATGATAAGGGAGCGATTGATTTTGTTCATCACCAATTAAAGATTCTTGACGAAGACAAGTATTCAGGCGGGAGCGCGCATGCTCGTTCTTTGTTGCATGAATTCATCAGCGACGAGCGTGCAGTGATACTGCATGCTGGACACAGTAAAGAAGCCCGAGATACTTACAGTCTTGCAGCAACTTCAGTACCAAACAGAAGTGGATTCAGAGAGAAGGTGGTTCTTGATGTAGCAGACTTTTATTCGGAAGATGGGCTGAGTTTTCAATTGACAGAAGAAGGCAAGAAGCTTCAGGAATCTACTAGTAGAGACTTGATAGAAGAACTTCGAACTTCATCCGGTTTAGGTACAACATTTCTTCATGAGTTGTTCCATGTTTTCCGGAATAAAAAAGATCCTAGAAGAAGTGGTTTGAAAGGTCCTGTAGTGAAATCAATAAATATAATTCGAAACGAGCTTATTGTCCCCCAGCGAGACCACTACAAGGCAGTGTTGGTTTCATCAGACCCACTGAGTAGCCAATTTGGTGATGGGCGTATTTCTTTTTCCTTAGATGGAGTAGTTGTAGGCAATGTGATTCTTCACGAGAGCAAACTTTCGCCTGCGAATCTAAAAAACTTTCTAAGAGAAATTATCAGCAATCCTGAAAACAACTCAGGACTACGCGAACGTGCTTCAATCCGGCTGCGCAGAGAAGAGTTGAAGTAATTGATTTTCAAAAAGCAAGGTGGGAAAAATGTGTTTATTGATTGTTGAGTTCTTAATCAACTATAGCGAGCTCCAAAGGATTTCTTGTCTGGCGCTTTTGCGAACAGCTGAAGAGATAAGAATAGCGCCTGGCGAAGAGATTCACTTTAGCAATATTATTTATTTCGATCAAAGCCGTAATAAATTTGATTCATTTTCTGAGTTTGAAAAAAAAAGCGATCCTATCCTTTTCCCCTGGAGACTTCCAAAAGAAACGATGCCTATTGGTTTTTGCGCAGATAAAATTCTAGGACAAAAGACTGGAGCTACAAGCGTATGTCCAACCTATTATCAGATTACAGCCTCTTCTGTGTCAAGAAACAAAGATAGATTTTACCTTTTAACTACTGTTACTTATCATCTCACCGGACCTGAGTGCGAATCATATTATGACCCTAGAGGGCCTGTTGTTCTCATTGGATACCTTGATTATAGTACCTATACATTGAGTTTCGAGACGGTTTGGTTTACTGAGCGCTAATGTTACAGCGCAATGTCCCAAAAATAACGAGGCTGGCAATTCAAGATGAAATCCGCGCCACGAAAGGAAAATCCACCTTTCCCTTTGGTGAGAAATGGCAAAAATTTTGTGGGAAAGTAGGCTGTTTTTGGTGCAACGGACATATTTGGACGCACTTTGGCCTTAGATTTCGATTCAAATCCACCTAGTTCCTATCCTGAAACGCGATCATAAAAGTTGAGCAGGCCGCCCAGGCGGGTTCGCCGTCTGATCCTTCCCTCTGATTTGCCCTGCTTGCTGGACACCAGCCTATTTTCAAGACCTTGGTGTGGG
>NZ_JAFREP010000089.1 GCF_017377855.1 Acanthopleuribacter pedis | reverse complement strand
TCAAGCGGCCGTGTTCGTCGTATTGGTATGCGTACAGGTCCTCGGGGCCGTTTGCGTTGACGACACGAACCTCGCTGAGGTCGCCGTTACGGTAATCGTAGTCGCGAAGCAACTGACCACCAAAAAAAAGTTGGTCCAGCTGGTCGTCATCGCTGTAGGTCAATTCTTTGAGGGCCAGGCCGGGGCGTTGTACTTCGATTAATCGGCCCTTGGAATCGATGTCGGCGGTGACGTCGCCGGGGAAGTTGAGCTTGCCGGATGCGCCGTTGCCAAACACCTCGTAGTCCTGACCCTTGTAGCGCATGCTCGCCACGCCGCCCCAGCGGTTGTAGCTGTAGGACACCGCCGGCTGATTGCCCCGTTGGATGCTGCTCAAGTCGCCGAAACTGCTGTAGGTGCGCTTTGTGCTCAGTCCGCCTTTTCTGGTTTCGGTCAGGCAGCTGAGGCGACCGCCGCCGTGGTATTCCATCTCCATCACCAAACGGCCGTTGCCGATGTCGGCGCGACCCGGCTGGCTGAGATGGTTGAAATCGGTGAAGGCGATGGGTTCTTTTAGGCCGTCGATGCGGGCCAAGGCGTCGGCGGCTTTGTCGTAGGTCAGGCTGATCTCGCGGTTGGGCGTGCGCACGCCGACGACCCGACCGCGTTCGTCGCGGCGCACCTGGGTTTGCGTCAACCCGTTGCGGGTGTTGCGCAGCGCACCGCCGAATCCGTCGATTTCACGACCGACAGTGGCACCGTTGGGCAGGGTGACCTCGCTTTTGTTGCCGAATGCTTCATGGCTAAAGCGGGTCGTGCCGCTCGGGCCCTCGGCTTGGGTCGGCAAGCCGGTTCCTTCTTCCAATCGCAGGCTGCGCGTCACGCTGCGTCTGGCACTGTTGGCCGTGGTGGTGGTTTCGGTGAGGGTGACGCCCTTGTTGTTGTCGCCCACATCGATGCCGATCTGTTGCTGATGACCCAGCCAATTGCCGAAGGTACCGCCCAACAAACCGCTGTCACCTTCGCTACGCGCGAACAGAACCAGCTCGCTGTCGGTCCGGTTGGGTTCGTTGGTGCTGACCCGGTTGAGGATGCCGAGCTCGGGATGGTACGCGTAATCGAACACCATCCCCCGTGGATGGGTATAAGTCGCCACCTGGCCCTTGTCGTTGTAGGTAAGGGACCAAGCGTGGCCGTGGGGATCGGTTCCGGAAATCGGCCGACCGTGGCTGTCGTACTCGGTGGAAGCGGTGGTGTTGCCGGTGACGCCGTCGCGCCCAACGCTGACCGAACCCGGCGCGCCGCTCGCATGGTAATCAGCCAAAGTAACCACCCGGTCGCCGACCCGGATTTCCTCGATCTCGCCCTCACCGTTCACACGGACACTTCGTTCCTGCCCGCCTTGGGTGGTTTTGGCGATCATGCCCGTGCTGTCAAAGGTGACCTCCGAGCTCGCCGCGCGGGTGTCGCCGGTTTTTTGATCTTTGACGCTGATGCTTTGTTTGATGCCGTAGGGATCTTCGACCTTTAGCGTGGCGGTTCGCCCGTTAAAGCCGTCGGTCGTGGTGGTTTGGCCCTCGGCATAGGTGGTGGTTTGTTTGGTTTCGCCGGCCTCGGTTTCCGTCGGCCGCCCAAAGCCGTCCAATTGGGTGACAGCGGTGCCCACCCCGCCCAGCTCGTGCTGTACGGTCAAACCGTCGGCGCTGATATTGATCGGCACGGTGTCGGTTTGGCCCGCGATGGTGGCATCCGCGCGGGTGATCTCGATGCCGGCGTCCCCGATCACCACATTTTGGCTCTGGCTGATGCCTGCGGGGCCGGTCACCCGCGTCACGATGTCAGTGTCCTCGAAGTAGCTGTAACGGGTGGTGCCCACGGCCGGCCCCTCGCTGCGCACCACGCTCACCAAACGATCCAAGGGATCGTAGGTAAACCGCGTGGTCGCCGCGATGGGTTTGGCGACGGTGACCTCGCGGAGCAAACCGCGCTCGTCGTAGGCTTCGCGCCAGGCGGTATCGCTTGCCTTATCCTCGCTCGCGACCACCACGCGGTTACCGAGGGTGAGGTGCTGGAAGGTGACCGATTGGTTGCCCAGCGTGGTTGCGGTGACCCGGCCCAAACCGTCGCGTTCCACGGTTTGTTTGCTGCCCAAACGGGTACCGCCGACGACCTCGCCGAAACGGTTGAAGTGGGCGGTGCCCAGCGTATCCTTGCCGTTTGGCTTGAAGGCCGCCCCGTCCCGTTCAACGGCGCTTTGGCCGCCAATCGGTAGGTAGTTTTGTGTGTTTTCACTCCCCACGAGCACCCCGTCCGGGCCTTTGCTCCTGATCGGTACCCCGCTTTGGCTGTAATAGGTGGTGTGGGATTGCCTGGAAATGCTGTCGGTGGCGAGGCGTTCGGTTGTTTTAGGGTAACTGAAGCGCCACGTCTGCCCGCCGTCGACGAGGGTTGCCGGTTCGGTTTGGCGCGCGGCCGCGGTCATGTAGGTCAGGGTTCGGCTTCGCCTGTGGCTGGTGATGGTGGTCGGCAAACCCTGTTGGTTGTAGGCGACACGCTGATCGCGGTAACTGTCCGCGGTCACGAACCAATCAAAGCGCGGCAATTCGGTAACAACCGCGGCCTCGCCGGGAACCTGCACGGCGGTCAAACCCTGGCGGGTCCAGGTGGTGGTGAATGCAAAATCACCGCCCGGTGACCACCCCGAGCTCA
>NZ_JAFREP010000088.1 GCF_017377855.1 Acanthopleuribacter pedis | reverse complement strand
TGGTAACGCTAAGCTAAAAGGGACCCACCAAAAGGGGTAACGACAAACGAAAAGGGACCCACGCTAACCGAAAATCTGCTTTCTTTGGCATATCGGAAAAAAGCTGAAGGAGGCAGATCTGGAGTGATTAGCATGGATCAGTATGAGTTTATCAGAACAGCACACCGCCAATACGGAAAAGGCATTCGACAGATTGCACGTGAGTTCGGGCACAGCCGGAAGACCGTGCGAAAGGCCCTCGCGGGGATGGCACCGGAGTACCGAATGAGCGAGAAACGAAAAAGCCCGGTCATGGGTCCTGTCCGTGAGGTTGTTGACCGAATCTTGATCGATGACCGGCAGCAACCGAAGAAACAACGGCACACGGCTAAACGAATCTATGACCGGCTGGTGGAAGAGTATGGCTTCCAAGGCGCGGAATCGACGGTGCGGCATTACATTCGCAAACGCAGAGCGGAGCTTGGCGTGGAGACAACGGAAGCGATGGTTCCCCTATGCCCGGAAGTTTACGGCGAGGCGGAAGTGGATTGGGGTGAAGCAGTGGTGAAGATGGGCGGCGAAGCACGAAAGGTCAAACTGTTCTGCATGCGCCCCCGGTTTTCGGGAAAACCGTTTGTACGCGCCTATCCCAACGAAGCCCAAGAGATGTTCTTGGACGCCCATGTCCATGCATTTGCCTTCTACGGCGGTGTCTTCCCCGTCATCGTTTACGACAATTTAAAAACGGCGGTCGCCAAAGTCTTGAAAGGCAAGCAGCGGGTCGAACAGAACCAATTCAAGTTGTTCCGTGCCCATTACACGTTCCAGGCCGTGTTTTGCAATGCGGCCCGAGGTAATGAAAAAGGCGGCGTAGAAGGGCAGGTTAAATACGCAAGACGGAACTTCCTCGTCCCCATTCCAGAAGTCGCGGACTTTGAGGAATTAAACAAGATGCTGCTGACGGCCTGTGAGCAACAAAACGAAAGGGTTCTGGGGGGCCGTGAAGATCGACGGACCATCGCGGCGCGTTTTGAGGAAGAAGCCGCGCACTTGTTAAAGCTGCCGGCCGCGGCCTACGTCGCTCAGAAACTCGTCTCGGCCAAGGTTGATAAGTACCAAACGGTGCGGGTTGAGGGGGTTCGCTATTCGGTGCCACGTGAATTCACGGGTCGCCGGGTTGAGGTGGCGGTAGGCTGCGAAAAGGTCGGGATTGCCTGGGGAAAGGCGAAAATCGCCGAGCATCAACGGTGCTTCAAGGCGAGGGCGTGGGTCCTCGAACCGCAACATTACCTGGACACGCTTTACGAGAAGGTGACGGCATTCGAGCGGGCAAAACCCATCCGTGAATGGCGCAAGACTTGGCCGGAAAGCCACGAACGCATGCTGTCCCTCATGCGTCACCATCACGGTGAACGGAACGGCGGGCGTGCCTTTTTGGAAGTCCTCATGCTCTACCGGAAGCATAGCCGGGCAGACGTGGAGGCGGTGGTCGAAACAGCCTTGGAGCAGCAGATCTTCGACGGTGCAAGCATCCGCTGTTTGCTGGAAGGCTTGGTGGACGACGAAACACCACCGCCACGACTCGCCAAT
This sequence comes from Acanthopleuribacter pedis, assembly GCF_017377855.1. Taxonomy (GTDB): domain Bacteria; phylum Acidobacteriota; class Holophagae; order Acanthopleuribacterales; family Acanthopleuribacteraceae; genus Acanthopleuribacter; species Acanthopleuribacter pedis. Next base: position 1,193 of record NZ_JAFREP010000088.1, on the reverse strand, counting down.
GAACACCTACCGGAGCAATGCAGAACGCGCCATGAAGCCCCTAATTTAAGCCGGTATGACGCGCTTGTGGAGGCCGCCTCATGAAGCAGGCCGAGCAACTCATCCTAGAAAGCACGTTGACGCAACTCAAGCTACCGACGATCAGAAGAGGTTATCGTGAAGCGGCAAGAGCGGCCGAGGACAGCGGTGCAAGTTACGAGAGCTACCTTCTGGCGCTGGTGTCCGGCGAGCAAGAGCAACGTCAAGCCAACCAACTCAAGCGTCGCCTGCGAGAGGCCGGGTTCCCGCAAATGAAACCGCTGGAACAAACGGATCTCGCGAAATGGCCCGGTTTCGAAGCGCGGAAGGTCAAGCGTCTGGCGGACGGTGAATACCTACAACGCAAAGAAAACATCGTGTTGATTGGGAAACACGGGACGGGTAAAACACACGCCGCCTTGGCGTTGGGGATTGAAGCCTGCCGCATGGGTCGCCGGGTGAAGTTCACAACGGCGGCGACCCTGGTCAATCAATTAGTCGAGGCACGGGATGACCGGCAGTTGAAGAACATCACGCGGAAGCTTCGCGCCTACCATCTCTTGATCGTTGACGAGTTGGGGTACATTCCCTTCAGCCGCGAGGGCGCTCAGTTGCTGTTTCAAGTGCTTAGCGAGCGTTACGAACACGCCTCAACGTTGATCACCACAAACCTTGCATTCTCCGAATGGAACCAGGTATTTGGCGATGCGAACCTAACAGCCGCGCTGCTGGACCGGGTGACACATCACTGTCACATCCAACAGTTCAATTGGGAGAGCATCCGTTTTACCGAGAGCATGAAAAACAGGGAGGTTACGGCTTAGTTTTTTGAATGTGACATCCCAGCATAAGCCCTCCACTCCGTGGCCTCAAGGGTTGTCCTCAACGCGACAATCGCGCCGGTTCGCCCGCGGCGATCCGTCACGCTTCCCGCATTTCCGGGAACCCTTGACCCCACTCCGCTCCAGGCTTGGGACAAAGATGTCACAATCAAAAAAGGAAAAAAATGGTGGTTAGGCACGAGGGACGTCGAACGCCTGTCTTCGAACGAAACACCACCATCAACCAAAGGCTCTTCACCTCAAGCTGAGAGAGCCGGGAATCCGTGTACCCACAAAAACGGTGGGTCCCTTTTCGGTGATCGAGGTGGGTCCCTTTTTGCTTGCCAAATACAG
>NZ_JAFREP010000087.1 GCF_017377855.1 Acanthopleuribacter pedis | reverse complement strand
TGTCGGTGTGATGGTTTCGCTTGCGACGGCGTCGCGTTTCGCGACGGGGACATTGCCGCCGGGCGCGGTGCTGGTGATTTGGGTGATGCGCCCGTTTTCCCAGGTGGTCGCCAGGGCTTGGTGGCTTTCGCCCTCGAACACGCCGGTTAAGCGGCCGTCCGCGTCATAGCTGAACCTTTTGGCCGCCAGGCCGGGGTAGGCGATGGACTCCTGCAGGCCGCGCGCGTTGATCTCAATGGTGACGTCGTTGGGGAAGGTGAGGGTGTTGGAAGCACCTTCCTCGAAAAGGTTGAAGGTTCCCGCCGCGGTGGTCACGGTTTTCGGCGCGCCCCAGGCGTTGAAGCTCACGGTGGAAGAGGCTTGGTGGGGTCGCTGGTGGCGGATCAAGTCGCCGAATGCGTTGTAGTGAAAACTTTCGGGTAGCCGGCCGGGCGCTTCGACGGTGACGCAGCTTGGGTTGCCGTTGGCGTGGTAGCTGACGGCGATTTCCTGCTCGAGTTGGCCGCCCTGTTTCATGGTGATGGTTTTGGGCCGACTATGCCCGCTGTCGTAGCTAAAACCCACCTCGGCACCGTTCTCGCCGCGGACGCCGGTTAGGTTCCAACCGTCGTAGATGTATTCGAGCGTGTCCCTTGGTGTGACCAGGTACTTGACGCGTTGCTCGGCGTCTCGGAAGACCTGCAGGGTGTTGACCTCCGCGCCTTCCGTGTCGATCACACCGGCGCCATAGAGGTTGCCGTGTTGATCGAAGGCGGAAGCGGCGGTGGTGCCGTCCGGCGCCTTGACCTTAACGACCTTGTTGGCGTGTTCCCAGGTGACCTCGGCGGTTTCACCCGAAAAGTTGGTGATGTCTTTTAAGAGATAGGTGTCGCTGTCGTGATTGACGGTTGCCTTGTGCTCGCCGCGGGTGACGGTGGTTTCACCAATGCGCTCGATCTCCTGTTCCACCAACACCTCGTCCCCGAGCCACGAACGATGGGTTTGTCGGGCCGTGCTTAGCGCTTCGCCCGACGTTTCGAGCAGCGGGCCGCCGGCGCGGTTGGCCTGTTGGGTTGCCACGCTGTTCAACATGCCGCTGATGCCTTGGTACTGGTAGGACAAGGTGAGATCGCGGGCCGAGGTGGTTTGCGCTACCCGGCCCCGCGTATCGTATAACGCGGTCCAGCCTAGGTCGGCCCGAGCGGCACCGGTGAGCTGGGTCGCATCATTGTAGGTGAGGTTCAAGGTTCGGCCGTCGGCGCCGGTCCAGCGCGCGTAGCGGCCGTGGCCCTGGTGGGGCAAACTCCCGGTCAGCGAGCGATTCCCGCTTTTGAGGCGTGCGACCTGGCCCAAACCGTCGATTTCCATTTCCCGTTGAATCCCACTTGTCTCGTTCTTAACGATCCGCACCAACCGGTCGTTTTTGATGGCCGTGGTGATGGTCGTGTTGATGGTTTTGGTGGTCTCGGGGACGATGTTGGGTCGCCCCTCGCTGCGCTTATTGATGGTTGCTTCGAAAGGCAGCGGCTTCAATTGTTCGGTCAGCGTGCTGTCCAGCCAGGTGTCGCCAACCGCGTTTGATTCCAGGGCGCGCGCGTTCCAATGGTCGGTGAAGGCGACCTTGCCCTGCGCGTATTCCCACGAGAAAAGTGCTTCCTGGTTTTTGGTTGAGGCCGCCGCGCCGCTTGTTTCTTTGGCGACGCTCAGGGGTTGCCGAAGGCGTCGGTTCTGTGACGGACGGCGCCAATCCCGGCCATACGCGTGACGGCGGTCCGACCGAGCCCATCGATTTTCAACGGGACGGTTTCCGGTTGGCCCTCGCTCGGTGTGATGGTGAGCCCGTCCACCAAAACCCCGGTGCCGGGGGTGACGGTGTACGTGAAGGTGGCCGTGGGCGTGGTGCGGGTGGTGACGACCTCGGTATCGCCGTGGTAGGCAAGCATGGTTTTGTCGTTCTCGTCCGCGGCGTCCACGACCTCGGTCAGGCGCCCGTGATCGTCATGCGTGGTTTTGTAATGCTCGTCCGCGGCGTCCACGACCTCGGTCAGGCGCCCGTGATGGTCATGCGTTGCGTAAGACTGCCCGCGTCCCCTGCTTGCCGTCCGGCTAAAAGGTCGCCCTGTTCCGGTAAACAGCGGGGTGTTGCGATGGTGCAACACCCCACTTGGGTTTTGGGATTTTGCCTGTTTTCTATATTTGGTTGTCAATCAACGAAAGAATATGCAACTTGGACGGTTACCAAAGGAGAAGCGATGTCCTGGCTGAACGTGCTGTGGTTGGTCCTGTTTCTTGGAAAGGTGGAAACGCGGCAAAAGGTCGTGCTTGATTTTCTTTTGTGCCTGATTCAGGTTCAGCGAGAAACGATTCGTTCATTAAATAATGGTAGGGATAAACGTTTGACCGATCAGCAGCGGCGCCGGCTTGCGATCCTGGCAAGGGCCGTGCCCAATGATTTTTTGCAAAGTATTGCGACCCTGAGTTACAGCCCGGACACGTTTTTGCGTTGGTATCGAAGGTTGGTTCATCAAAAATATAGGCCCGAAACGCGTGGCCGGCAAGGACGGCCGGTCACTTCGCCTGAGACGGTCGCTTTGGTGCAGCGTTTGGCCGAACAAAATCCAAGTTGGGGTTACCGACGGATTGTCGGGGCGCTGAAGCATCTCGGGGTAACGCTTTCAAAAAAACACCGTGGCTCGGATTCTGGAAGACGCGGGTTTGAGTCCGGCCCCGAAACGCTCGCGCTCATGGCGTTGTTTCTTGGAGCAGCAGTGGTCGAGCATGGTCGCCGCCGATTTCGTCACGGTGGAACTGACCCGTGGTTGGGGGATTCAGCGGGTGCATGTCTTGGTTATGATGCAGTTGGCGACGCGAAGGATCCACATCGCCGGCATTGTGAACGAGCCGACGCAGGCATGGCCGGTGCAGGTCGCACGCAACGAAACGGACGAGGAACACGGTTTCCTGAAAGAGGGCTCGTTTTTGATTCATGATCGAGCGGCGGTTTTCGGCGAAAAGTTTAAGGCCACCTTGGCGGCAACTGGTGTGACCACGGTCAAATTGCCGGCCCGTTCGCCGAACTTGAACGCACACGTGGAGCGTGTGATTCGGAGCATTCGTGAAGAATGTTTGGACCGATTCGTGATTTTTTCGAAAGGG
>NZ_JAFREP010000086.1 GCF_017377855.1 Acanthopleuribacter pedis | reverse complement strand
AACGGGGTGTTGCACCGCTACGGCTACGATGCATACGGGTACACCAACCGGATCGACATCGAAGGCGGCCCCACCTTCCACTACCGCCGCGACGACGCGGGTAACCTGCTGGAACTGCAAACAAGCGGCATGGCCGTAACCTACACGGATTGGCAGGAAGGCTTGCCATCGACCATGACGTGGGGCGACGGCACGCGTTTCAGCATTGATCGCAACAGCAACAACAACCTGCAGCGCATCGCCGACGACGCCGAGGTCTTCGTCCTCGACCTCACCTGGCGGCCGGAAAGTGCAAGCGGCGACCCCTGCGAATCCGGCGGCACCGAAGACAAACAACTCACGCGAGTAGAACGAAAAGCGGGCACCTTCACCGAAATCATCGAACCCGCCTACAACAGCGACGAACACCTCACCGGCGTCACCATCAACCGCAACAGCAACGGCGTCACCGACCAAATCCAAGAAAGCTACGGCACGGTACAAAACCAACTGCTGGGCGGTTTAACGCGGCTGCTCAACAACCAAATCTTGGTCGACGAACAATTGGCGGTCGAAGCGGGCGCGGACAACCGCCGCATCCACCAACGCATCGGCGCAACGGGTGCCACGGAACCAAACGGCACCGACCAATACAGCTACGACCCAATCCTGGGCAACTTGCAACAAATCAACCGCCGCGACGGTACGGTGCGCACCTTCGTGTGGGACGGTTTCCGCCGCCTGCGCGAGATCCGCGACGACAACAACCTAACCGCCCAATACCACTACGATCACCAGTACCGGCGCATCCGCGCCGCCACCCAACACCACCCGCAACCGCTGGCTTTCGCCTACGAGGGCAGCAAAGTCATCGCCATCGGCCTGTACGAGGGACCGGGCCAAGTCCAATGGACCCACGCCATCGGCCAAGGCCCGCTCGGCCCGGCCTTCATCAAAGACCTAACCGGCGCGGGCATGGACTACCACATCTTCTCCGACCACCTAGGAACACCACTCGCGTACAAAAACGCCAACACGGGAACGATTTACATCAACCCACGATCACCCTGGGGCGAATCCCTGGCCAACACCCCAACGCGAGGCTCCCCCTACACCACCCAAAACTTCAGCCTCCCGCCAGACCCCATCTTCCCAACAACCCCCCTCGGCCTAAGCGGCCACCTCCAAGACGCGGACACCGGCCTAACCTACATGCACCACCGGTTTTACGACCCGCGGCTAGGTCACTTCCTAAACCCCGACTTCCGCGCCCCCGACATCTACGACCCCACCACCTTCACCGAACCTTACGCGTTTGCCGCGGGCAACCCGATGATGTTTTGGGATCCTGATGGTCTTCATTCAAAGCTAGCATTCTCCTTATTTGAAGTTGATATGAAGTCTTTAGAAAACGAGCTAGGAGAAAATGAAGCAAAAATAACTTTATCGAAAATAATAATACTTGAAGAGATGTATGCCAAATTCAGAAGAGATGGAAGATTGCATTATCAAGAGATTGTTCTTTCCCGAGTATTGCTAGGCGAATTAACAGCCTTGTTTCATGATGATGCCATAGATTTTCAATCTACAAGTGGAGTTATGCCTGTCAGGCTTGTTGCAATGCCGACTCCGTTAACTAACTTTGTGGTTCGAAAATCATCAGTCCCTGTAATAAATGGGTTACCTACACCTACTGCAAGCAACCCCGCTAACCCTTTGAACTCAGGATTCTTTCGTGAAGTAATTGACGGATCTGATACACCAACACAGCATGTATTTAATTTTGATCCTCAGCCAAAAACCCGTTTTATTTCCGCTAGCGAACACCCAAATGGTTCAAATTTACAGGGCGGAAAAAAGTTTCGAATCAACGCCAAAAATATTAAAATAATATCAAATAAAGAACTAGTTATTCTGGCTGTTCAAGAGCTAGTCGATGGCAAAGCACACTTTACAGAAGGGATGCTTAAAGATTGGATGGAGATTCAGAAGCCCGTTTCAAATCTTTCATCTGAGATTAGAGGCCAAATTCCAGACTCTATTCTGATTGCGAACGATAAAATTCGTGATATTGAATTTGAAGTATTAATTTCTGATGATGTCAGTCCTGGAGATATTGAAACAAAAGGTTTAAGATATGCAAAACGGTTAGCAAGGGGAACTCAATTCCTTGGTTATGCCTTTTCAGCATATGAACTTGGTCTCGCAAGAGATCGAGCAATACGGAGGAATTCGTATAAACCATATGCCGGCTGGGCAATTCGGGAAACTACCGCCTTTGGGTTTGGAGCAGCTGGAGCTTATGCTGGCGCTACCTACGGAGGATCGGTTGGATTTATTGGAGGACCTGGTGGTGCAATTGCGGGTGGCCTGGTTTTTGGAGTAGCCGGCGGTTTTCTTGGTGATGCCATTGCAGACCAGATTGATAAAAACTAAGGTGGATTTTTTGAACTATACAGAATACAACCCTATGGAAAAGCACTATGACCTCTATGTCGATAGAAAGATTTGTGTTTTAAAACTAGCAGGCTACAATCAACCCCATGTCATATATGAACCTGAGTGGTTAATAGACAGCAATGAAGTTGAACAACTTCTACCACGCCTTTCAAAATACTCAATGAGTCACAATGATAATATAGCCCTTGTAGACAAAGCCGGCCAAAAAGTCTCGCTAAAGCATTTAATCCTAACATCCAATGGAACCTTGGTATACATCAGAAACTTCAAAGCAACTCCTCTAAAGAAGTCGAATTTTCTCTTGCGTTTCATAGATGCCGCGAAGGCACATTTTAAAAACAAATCTTAGTTTTTCATAGCTAACCCGTAGTGTCCCAAAAATGAAGAGGCGGGCAATTCAAGGTGAAATCCGCGCCGCGGAAGGGAGATCTACCCGTAGTGTCCCAAAAATAACCACGCCACCAATTCACACAAAAATCCGTTCCTCGCAACGAGATTTAACGGTTTGTTTCATGGAAAACTGTCGATTATTTTGTCGGCGAGAGGACTGTTTTTAGTACAAACGGCTTATTTGGACGCACTTTGGCCTTAGATTTCGATTCAAATCCACGTAGTTCCTATCCTGAAACGCGATCATAAAAGTTGAGCAGGCCGCCCAGGCGGGTTCGCCGTCTGATCCTTCCCTCTGATTTGCCCTGCTTGCTGG
>NZ_JAFREP010000085.1 GCF_017377855.1 Acanthopleuribacter pedis | reverse complement strand
TGAGAATAAATTTCGGTGGGCTTATCAATCAAGCCCGCCAGAGCATGTCTCATGCCGCAATTTTACCATAAATACTTAGTTACAAACAGGTTAATCTGTAATTTTCTCTCTTAACTTAACGGCATTGCGTGTATGCCACGGCTTTTTTGAGAACGAAAAGCCTCTACTTACATCAACGCAAACCGTTGCTGGTTTTTCCAAAAAAGTCGGAACTTTTACCGTTCGTTTCTTGCAAGCATTTTGAAGCAGGAATTTTATGGCGGATTTTTTTCTGATGCATTTGGGTCGCCGGGTTCCGAACTTGATCACACGGCGGCCAGTGTCACCGTCTCTTTGCGGCAGCCGCCCGTCTACGATCCGGCGGCACAGGGCTAGGCATCGCGTTTATGAGGTGCCGTATTCATTGATGACCGCGACGGAGGATGCCGCTTCCAACGCGACCCGAACCAGCCACGCGCCGGAGCTTGCCCGTCTATCTTGATAACGCCATCGCCTTCTTCGGGAAACCCGAAACGAGCACTTTTGCGGGCCAAAGCATGCCGGATTTTTACCCTGAGCTTATGTTGTTCCTCAGTTTCCGGCGGTACGGAAATCAGGTCCCTTTCAAAAGCGAACCGCACGATTTTGGCCGGTGTGTAGATTTCGTCGTCGTCCAGGTACGCCAGCAAGTAGTCGTACTTACGGGACGACCCACGCCGCGCTTTTGACTGACTCCTGGTGCTGGGAAATTGTGGTCGTGAACTTTCTGATCGGTCATGGTTGTTCTCCTCTCGGGCTGGTGTCTACCTCAAAAACCCGCTAACCTTTTCTGAGAAAACAACTTATTCAATCTATTGGTGATATGATCTGTTATCACAATCAAAACGTTTCATGGCAAGGGCACACCTCGATCCCCCGCCTCGGAGAGCGCTTGGCAAATGGCGAAACCGACAACGAGTCCATCCACCAACTGGTATCTCAGTTCTTGGGCTTACAGCAATCCGTTCATACCAAACGGGCGTATCGTGCCGACCTGAAACAGTTCACCACCTACCTGATTCAGCGCGACTTGTCTCACGATTTCCTACTCAAGGTTTCGCCACGTGAGTTACATGCTGAATCGATTGCGTTTCTGAACCGGCAAACCAAACGTGACCCAGTCAGCGGACACATTCTCAACACCAACACCTTGAACCGCAAGCGCTATTGCCTGGCCTCGTTTTTCCAATACTTGCATTCGGTGTATGGGTACCCCCACAACCCCATTCACGGCATTAAGGCCTACCCGAAACAGGAAGCCAGCAACACGCCGATCCTGTCGGCCGAGGAAATCCGCTCGTTGATCAAAACGCTTTCTGAGCGACGGTCGGAGGGGTTCTCCGCGTTCCGAAACTATTTGGTCATTGCCACCCTCTTTCATTTTGCTTTACGTCGCACCGAACTCGCCGGTCTGCGCTGGGATCAACTTCATCCCAATCCCTGGCATTTCGCCATCAGACAAAAAGGGAACCGCTTGAAGTATGTCCCCGTGTTTCCCGAACTCATGGCCAGGCTTAATGAGTATCGTTTGGTCGCCCCCGAGGGCGAGTACCTGTTTTCACCGGCACAGAACAACCGCACGAAAAGCCTCAACAAACCGTTATCCACCAAAAGTATTCTCAACATCGTGGCCAAAATCAGCACACTTTACCTGGATGGAAAACACATTACGCCGCACAGTTTTCGGGCATCTTTTATCTGTCATGCGCGCGACTTAGGTCTCGACGATAAGACCATCATGAATGCCACCGGACAGACCAGTACCCGAACCCTGAACTATTACGATATTCGAAATCGTCTTCGTTCCAACGGGGTACTCTTTTTCCGAGATTGGTTCGCTTAAACCCACACCAGACCTCGGTTTTTCTGGTATGATTATTCGCGGATAAACAACTTATTCTATTGGTGATAACAGATCTTACCACAATCAAAATTAATTCGGGGCATCCGGCTCAGGTGGAGAAACTGATATCGGCTTCGACGGGTCAAAAGGTGCAGAGGTTAGATTACCTGAACAAAGGTTTTTACGAGGAACGGGACGGTAAGCCGCCCCGTTCCGTGGGTATTGCTCGATGCGGGTGCAGGGGTATTCCCCCGGATTGGAACGTGTCGCCATATTGCGAATCACGTGGAACGGGTGGTCCCAGGGCGATTCTGGAGGGTGTCGGCCGCGTATGTACCAACAAACGCTTTGCCATAGGTGTCTTCCAACACTTGGGTAAGAACTTGCCCCAAGGCAGGAAGAGCGGCCTGATAGGCAGATTCTCTGGTCGGGTGAACCACGGGGATTTTGGCGGGATCGGCCACAATACTTCTCCCATGTTGTTGCACGGCCCAGGTGAACCCGTCGTGGTACCAACTCACCAAAATGTGGGGAAGTCCATCAACCGGCTGAATCATGTGTTTCATGACGCGACACCGGGAGCTTTTTGGGTACGCTTAACAATCTTGCGTAACGCTTCGGTCGGTTCAAGTCCGAGATCCCAAATGTACTGTTCGAGCTTCGCCAGCGCGGCTTCTTGATCGAAGTCTTCTTCCTTTTGCCGAATTTCCCCGTTGTGGATAGCCTTGCAGCGAAGGATGTAATCACAAATTTTCTGGAAGTGTTTGCGCCTGCGTTCGGGATTGAATCCAGGATTGATATATCCACCAGTGACCCCACCTTCAAAACTGTGGTTCAGCGAGCGTTTTACTTTGAGGTAATCCAAACCCACGTCGTCGGCAATAGAAGCGAAGGTCCGACGACATGCGTGGAGGCCGAAGTCGATACCGACCATTTTGCTGAGGATTTTTGGGTACGTCCCGTAGTCGGTGATCGGTTTATGAACACACTGGACCGAGGGAAAAACATATGGGCTTATCGTTATTCGCTGATGATGTAAATCCCGCAGTAACTCCCACGGGTACGAGGACAACGGGATCAGGTGATCCCTATTGTTCTTTACGCCGGTGAATTGGGCCTGTTCATCATTAGTTTGTCCTGGGAGAAAGATGACACCCAGTTTCAGGTCTACATAGTCCCACTGTATTTGGCAAGCAAAAAGGGACCCACCTCGATCACCGAAAAGGGACCCACCGTTTTTGTGGGTACACGGATTCCCGGCTCTCTCAGCTTGAGGTGAAGAGCCTTTGGTTGATGGTGGTGTTTCG
>NZ_JAFREP010000007.1 GCF_017377855.1 Acanthopleuribacter pedis | reverse complement strand
AAAAAAGCTTGGAAAAACTGGTCGAGCTCGTCTTGGAGAGAGCCTTTTAAGAAGTTGGCAAGAAAAAGGACCAAAATCGGGAAGCTGAGTTTACGGCAGCGCGTGAAAGCCGTGGGGGAAAGCCGGTACTTTTCCTTAAAGTCCTGGGAAAAAATAACTTCCTTGGTTTGCTCGAGCAAAGCAACGTTGAACGACTTCGTCTATAAGAGAAGATTTCACGCGAGACGACTTTTTGACCTTTTCTGGTTTTAAATCAGCGATTAATTAACCTCTCCTCCTGTCATAAAAACCTCATTTGAGAATAAATTTCGGTGGGCTTATCAATCAAGCCCGCCAGAGCATGTCTCATGCCGCAATTTTACCATAAATACTTAGTTACAAACAGGTTAATCTGTAATTTTCTCTCTTAACTTAACGGCATTGACCATTTGCTATGGAGTCAATTTGGAGGCAGAAAGTGAGAATAGTCATTCACAACATGCAGCGCTATGAAATTCTGGAGGTCGGCCCAATTGAACAAAAACAAAGATAAGCCGCTGGGAACTATTGGATTCTACATCTCTCTAATGACACCAACCTTAATCATTGACTATTACTTAGTAGAGCAGTATACGACATATAAAAACCAGTTCATCTATCTATTCTTTCATGATCCTCTCATCTACATCTTCCATCCGGCAAAGATAATAGTCATTGCTATTTTAGCAATGCAGATAAAGAATGGTTCCAAACTGATCATCACGGGGAGTTTTCTGGAGCTAGGCCTTGCCTACTACTTCTTTGAGATAGCTTATTCGACAGGATTTAAAACCGCCGGAACATACAAAGGAATTAACATTATTCTGAATTGCACATGGATATTAGCTTGCCTCATCCTGCATCGCCGTAAATATTTCTCAACCCCTTTAAGTTACTACAAAAATAACCTGAAAAAATTCAATCACAAACCATCAAAAAAGTCGTAGTGTCCCAAAAATATACAGGCCGCCCAATCACCCTGAATTCCCGGTCGCGCAACAAGAACCCGTAGTGTCCCAAAAATAAACACGTCGCCCAATTCCCTCGAAACTCAAGCAGTGCAACAAGAACCGACCTTCCGTTTTCTGGATATTCGCCAAAAACTTTGCCCGAGAGAGGTATTTTTTTGATGCAAAGGCTTCATTTGGGCGTACTTTGGCCTTGGATTTCGCTCCGAATCCACCCTTTTCCTAACCAGAAACGCGATCATAGAAACTGAGCAAGCCGCCCAAACGGGTTCGTCGCCGGATTCTTCCCGCTGACTTCCCCTGCTTGCCGGAGATCAGCTGGTTTCCAAGGCTTTGATGGGGACGCTCCTCATGGTAATGCGCCACATATTCACGCAAAAGGTATTCAAGTTGTCCTTTCGAGAAAATCACAAATCGGTCCAAACATTCTTCACGAATGCTTCGAATCACACGCTCCACATGTGCGTTCAGGTTGGGCGAACGGGCCGGCAATTTGACCGTGGTCACACCAGTTGCCGCCAAGGTGGCCTTAAACGTTTCGCCAAAAACCGCCGCTCGATCATGAATCAAAAACGATCCCTCTTTCAAGAAGCCATGTTCCTCGTCCGTTTCGTTGCGTGCGATTTGAACCATCCATGCCTGCGTCGGCTCGTTCACAATGCCGGCAATGTGGATTCTTCGCGTTGCCAAGTGCATCATGACCAAAACATGCACCCGCTGAATCCCCCAACCACGTGTCAGTTCCACCGTAAAGAAATCGGCGGCGACCATGCTCGACCACTGCTGCTCCAAGAAACAACGCCATGAGCGCGTGCGTTTCGGGGCCGGAGGCAAACCCGCATCTTCCAAAATCCGAGCCACGGTATTTTTTGAAAGCGTTACCCCGAGATGCTTCAGCGCCCCGACAATCCGTCGGTAACCCCAACTTGGGTTGTCTTCGGCCAAACGCCGCACCAAGGCAACCGTCTCAGGAGAATTTGCCGGCCGTCCTTGCCCCCGACGCGGTTCGGGCGTATATTTTTGATGCACCAACCTTCGATACCAACGCAAAAACGTGTCCGGGCTGTAACTCAGCGCCGCGATGCTTTGCAAAAAATCATTAGGAACGGCCCTTGCCAGGATCGCAAGCCGGCGCCGCTGCTGATCGGTCAAACGTTTATCCCTACCTTTATTTAATGAATGAATCGTTTCCCGCTGAACCTGAATCAGACAAAAAAGAAAATCAAGCACGGCCTTTTGCCGCGTTTCCACCTTCCCCAAGAAACAGGACCAACCACAAAACGTTCAGCCAGGACATTGACATCACTCACTATGTCAATAGTAAATCCAGATCACAAATGCTATATGATTACGTTCACAAAAGAATCTACCTCAACAGACACCAAAAGGAAAGCATTATAATTGAGAACCTTAAAACAAAAATAATCTCATTTATCTCCGTCTTTTTGATAACCCCTTTGATAATTAGCTGCAATCAAGAACCTTTAGCAATCCGTTTCATCAACAACACAAAAGAAAGTATACTAATCACCAAGGTCGACAAAATCCATCTACCAGGAAACTCAGTAGCCTTGAATCCGGGACAACGCAGAATTTACGCTGATGCTATATTCACACCTCCGAAGGAGATCAACATTCAATGGATTGCAAACAATGCAAAAAACACAGAAACCATAACTATAAATCAAAAAAACAATAGCCAAATAGTGCTTTCAATCTGTGTGGATGAAAACAACGTCACTGCACAATGGGAATAAACGTGTAGTGTCCAAAAATAAACAGGTTGCTCAATCACCCAAAAATCCAAGTCGCGCAACAGTAGCCGAGCTTCCCTTTGCGGAAAGATGGCCAAAAACCTGGATGAAAAGAAGGCTTTTGATATAAACGCTTTATTTCGGCGCAACTCGGCCTTGGATTTCATCCCGAATCCACCGTGCTCTTAACCTGAAACGCGGTCATAGAAACTGAGCAAGCCGCCCAAACGGGCTCGTCGCCGAATTCTCCCCTCTGACATTCCCTGCTTGCCGGAGATCAGCCGATTTTAAAGACATTGGCGGGGAAGCTCCTCACCGATGTGCGCTACATATGCACGCAAAAGTTAATCGAGTTGTCTTTTCGCCGAAAATCACTACCCAATCACGAATCAAGTAGGTGTCTTCCAGAAAACCCTCCAAGCCAGACACATGCATCAGACTGCCCTCCTCCTCTTTGGTCAAGATAATAGGGTCGAATTTCCTTCATCGCAATTAGCATTCCGGGTTCTTTTGTTTTTTGAACGAAACGCAGAAGACATTGTACACTGGTATTACAACTTAAAACCCCAAAAGGCAGACGGAGATGAAAAGGTTCTTTTTTGAGATTGACTTGCAAAGAATTGTTCCAATTTTTGGCATCGTATTGCTAACATGGCCTTTTGAGTTAATTCGAAGGCCCGATGCAACTCTCTTTTTTGTGTGGCCTTTTTTTTTAATAGGCCAACCTATGATTCTCACAAAGGGATTCAGCAGGGAGATGAGAAAAAGAAGGTCAGTTTATCTTGTAACAAATGAGACAGCACTATTTATCGGTGTTTCAGTAATGTTATGGATCCAATATGGCTTTTATGTCGGCTTTAATTGAAGAAAAGTGAGAGCCAACCTTATCCAAGAAGCCTTGGTCCGTGGCGGTTTAACAGCAGTGTATGTCGATATATCCTTATCCCTGAAAATGTTTTTCTTCCACGGCGGTGTCTCAAAATCACCGAACAATTAACTCACCCTTAAACCTAAGAAGCGCGACAACTCACGGTGATTTTGGTTAAATCTCTGTGCTGCAACAGTTTGCAAAAATGTTCAACGCGCGCAACGGGTACGGTCGTACGCGACCTCGGCCCGCTCTCCCCAGGTCGTTTCGCTCCAGACCTTTAGCGCCCCCTCCTATTTCATTGCTTCTTTGGTTTAAATCAGATCTAATTCTTAGCCCGCATTTCACCCAAGGAATTCTGCTACGAAGCCAAAAGCCATGCGATTACTTCGGTCACTCGGTCGAGCCGCCTTCGCCTCAGCTGCTTCGCCGATAGGTCGGACCCCGAATGGTCGGATCCCTGCGCCGTGGCTTGGTTGTAATCTTCGTACTCACAAGGCTTTCAACTTCTCGCGACGAATCCTTGTGAGCAGTGCGGGTTAGAATAGGTTGATTTTGGATAGAAACCTGCTCCCCATGGGCGGTTCACCCACTCCCCCACTTCTCATTCCTCGTTTCCTTGCTTAAGCGCTCCTTGCGACTGGTCGGCTGCCGCAAATTAACGAAGCCCTCGTTTTTTTTACGAAATAAACCTTGCGGGAACCCTGTCCTCTACGCCAGAATTGTCGCAATACACCATAGATTCGGGTCCCAAATAGGCACAAGTGACCCATTTTCACTTTATGGTTTTGAGGCCCTTGGGCCATTGAGACGCATGATCGTTTGTCCCAACGCTTAAGCTGAATCAAAGCGAGCAATGCCCAGTCAAGCACCCAACCACCGCGCGGGCGGGTGTTTGCAGCCCGAGCCATTACCGGTCGGGCCGAGACCGTGAGTTCAGCCGCAACATCTGTATTAAAACGTGATCTCTATGCCCTATACGCCTCTTCCCTGCCGCTTACCGGCGGTTTCTTCCCGCACCTTTCCGGTCCAGGCTTCAGCAGAGCCCGTCGAAGGTGCCGCATCTTTCCGGTGGAGGTTTTTCCATGTCAACCCAAGTTACTGTCAATCGTTTTAGCGCCATGGTGGCGCCAACCGAGCTGGACGCCTTTCTCAATGACGTCTGGCCTTATCAATCCCACTTTTCCCAAGCGGTCGAACCACCCATGCAAGAGCTGATGACCCTGCCCGGCTTGCAAAGCATCGAAGGCTTGGTCGCGATTCCCCGCCGCGCCAAATGCCGGATTCACTACACCCACGAAAAAGGGCGTAACCCGGAGACCAACGTCCCCCACGATGAAATGGTCCGTGCGTTCAATGCTTCGCAGGCGACGATTTATGTGCAGCAACTGCAGGAGCCGACGATTCGCGCCTGGTGCCAGGACGTGGATGCGGCCCTCAAGATCACCCCGGGAACCGCGCGGGTCAATGCCTTCACATCACCTCCGGGCCGCGGTTTGGGCTGGCACTGGGACGATCACGAGATTTTTATCATTCAGGTACGCGGCACCAAACGCTGGTACCTGGCCCCGGAAGATTGGCCGCGTGGCAAAGGTTTGACCGCGGAGGGGGACGACCTGATTCTCACCCATGAAAACGGTGAACAGGCGCGGCGCGACATTGGGGAATGCCGTATTTTTGACTTAACCCCCGGCTCGGTGCTGTTTGTGCCCAGCGACGTGTGGCACACCACCGAAACCAAGGAAGAATCCCTGCACTTGGTGATGAATGTGGGTCGCAATGTTCCGATGAACTAAATGGTTAGGGGCCGGGCCGACCTAAGCCGGCCGGTCCCCCACCCTTTTGATTTTTTAGAGATCGGCGAGGATCTTTTTGCGTAAGTTGTTGTATTCGTCTTGGTCAATCAGGCCCTCGTCCAACAACTGCTTGAGTTCGCGCAAGCGTTCGGCCACGGAACGCGCCGGCTTTTCTTCTTCACCCGATTGGCTGTCCAAGAGGCGATCCACCTGGGTCTTGGGTTTTTCGGTGTCCTTCACAACGTGGTCGGAACGGGTATGCGGCGTTTTATCACCGGTAATCACGGGCTTAATGGGTTGCGGGGCCGGTGGCTTAATATTTTGTTTGACGACGTCGGAACGGGTGATGACGGGTTTGCCGGCGCCGCGTTCCGCTTGTTGGCTTTGGTTTTCACGGGTCTCGCGGGTCGGCGCCTCACCTGCCATGCGGTTGGCCACGGCGACCCGTTCTTTAACATGCAAGCTGATGGTTTCCCTTGCCGGCGTTGCGAGATAAGCGGCGGTCAGGCTTTGGTTCCAAGGGACCAGGGGTAAGGCGGGCAAAGCGGCGAACTGCTTTTCGTTGACATCGAAACTCGAAAGCATGCGCTTTTGGAAATCGACGGTGGGGTAAAGCACGTCCACGATGGGTGGCTGCTCGATGTCGGCGTCCAGTTCCAGGCCGAACTGTTCAATGGCGCGACCGCGGGCAAGGGGCATAATCATCAAACCGCCGGCGATGCCGTCGTAACCCATGAAACTCCAGTCCAAACGTTGCTCGGGATCGGCACCGCTGACAACGACGAGGTACCGCCAATCCGGTTGGGCTTTGCCGCCCAGGAAGAGGTTGGGTACCAGAAACTCAATCGAATTGCCGCGCACGCGGATGCGGCGAGGGAAGAAAAATTCGTTGTCGAGCAATTGCTCAACCTCGCCTTTGAGGGCGCGCGCGGCCTCGCGACTGAGGTTGCCGCTACGGCGACGCTCTTGTTTGCGGCGCGCTTTTAGCAGGTAATCTTTGAGCAGGGAACGTGCCTCGGGCGGGCGTGGGGTCAGGCAAATGGTTTTTTCCCAACGGGTATGGTCATGCAATTGAATGCGGCGACCGGGAAGCGTGGTCGCGCTGCCGGAGTTGGGCACGCCGTCGGTGTCGATGTAAATGTCGACGTTGAGGTTAAAGAAATCATGGCGCAGGAAGTTGCTCAGCGGTTCCGGCGAATCGCGCGAGGTGCGGTTGCCGACGGTACGCACTTTGTTGGCAAAGACGACGCGAAACAGGGTGCCCTTGCGGTCGGCACGCGCCTCAAAACGCACCAGGTCGAGATCGCCCTTGGCGAAATCGGCGTTGGCGGGGTAAAGAATCCCGCCGCTTCCGAAGTCGTCCCCGCGGGGATCGTTCACGGAAAAAAGCACATCTTTGGCGAACAATCCGCCGGCGGCAACCGACAACAAGCAAAAAAACAAAGCGAAACGCAGCATGCAACCACCTGAACTGTCTAATCTGTAATCTGTTAGCGGCAGTTTACCCCAGACCCGTCAAAAAGAGGTGAGACAAAACACGCCTGGAGAAAAACCCTCTCCAATCGAGGGGGGTCGATCAAAGAGGGTTTTCCGGGGGGGGTTCCAAGACACAAAGCTTAGAATTGGACCTTCATGAAGGCTTTCATGCGGTAGTGGTCGAAATCAACGGATGCGGTTGAGATCGGTACATGCACATGAGGCACATCGATTTGCGGGCTCGTGGGTGTGAACTCAACCACTTGGCCGTTTTCGCCGCGGTAGAAACGGGGATCGTAGTTGCCGTCAATCCACTGGGCGTTAAGGCCGAACTCCATACCGGACAAGAAGTACTTGAGGACAACAGCCACTTTGTCGCGCTCGTGGTCACCGGTCATGTAGTTGATCCAACCGAACTCGGGTTCCCAGGACTCCATCCACGCGGGGGTGACGTCGAGGGTGCCGTCGAACAGGTCAACCTCGTAACGCTCGAGCCATAGCTCGACGTAGAGGTCCTCGGTGGCTTGGGTGCCCAAGCTCAAGGACATGGTGGTGTAGTCGGCCTCGCGGTCGTCGTAGTTAACGCTGTCCACGGTGCTGATGCGGTAGGCGTCAGCCAAGAATTGCGCGTCGGTGACGCGTTTGTCCTCGTCGTCGATGGTTTTGTACTTGAACTTCAGTTCCAAACCTTCGCCGACATCAAAGATGTAGCTGCCTTTCACCAACATGATGGTGGTTTCTTTTTCCTGGTATGGCGAGAAAGGTGAGCGCCAGTCGCCGCCGACACCCCAGGAACGGACACCGTCCATGGTGGGGTACAAGCAAGGCTCGCCGCCGCAGTTCTGCCAGTTGGAGTTGTAGTCGACGTAGGTGTATTCGGCTTCCATTTCCAACTCACCGATGGACCACTTGGGCACAATGGTGAAACCCTTCCAGCCAACCACGGATTCAGCCATGGACTCGTCGAAGTCGGTGAAATCGTTGTCGGCCATGATGGACACAACCTGGTGGGCGTGACTGTCCCAACCACCGTAACCGATGCCGGCGCGGGAACTGCCGCGTCCGTTGGAACCAAGGTTGTAGTCGGGACGGCTCCAACCCCAGGCGCCGTCGTGACCCTCGGTCAGCAAGACGTCGGATTCGCGGCGGGCGGCCATGACGGATTGGTAACCGGCACCAAAGTCGAAGTATTCGATGTTGATGGTCACGGTGTCGAACAGATCGTTGAGATCGAGGTTCAACTTCATCGCGGTGTCGCTTTCGTCGTCGATCAGCGTGGGGGTGAAGCGAACGAAGTTGACGGAACCGTCGTCGTTGTTGGCGAAGGTGGTGGCAAAGTCGGAAGCATAGTAGGCACCGGCGAAGTCGACGGTGTCGTTGGGCGACCAGTTAAACTTCACACCCAAAACGGCGTTGCGGTAGCGCTGGGTCAGGTCGACGCCGTCGCGGTTGTCGATGTCCTGAACGTCGATTTCTTCATCACGGATGTACTGGGCAATCCCGGTGATGTTGAAGTTGCTGCCGGAATCGTAGTTGAGTTGCAATGCATAAGCGGCGTCCATCTGGTGCAGGTCGCCGGTAGAAAAGCCGGGACCGGCGTACAGCTTGGGCAAGCTCACGCGGGCGAAGTCCCAGCGGAACTTTTTCTCCTCGGGTTCGGAACCCTGCAGCAGAATGCCGCTGACGTTGTCGCGGTCGATGTAGCGGATTTTACCAATGGTGAAGGCGTCGAACTGGCCCCAGTCGTTGGAGCCAATGACGGCTGAGTCAAACCAGCGGTAGCCGGGCGTGACGCGAACATAAGCGCCGCGAAACTTCATGTACTGCGCGGCACGGGGTTCGTTTTCATCGTCGGCGAAACCGCCGCCGTTGGTCCAAAAGTTACGGTCGAAACGGGCCTTAAGACGGCCACCAATTTCAATTTGACGAGAGACTTTGGAGCGAAACATCAACTCGAATTCGGTACCTTGACCTTGGTCGCCGTTCCCGAACTCGGCGTTGTTATAAAGCGCGTCGTTGACACGGCGGTTGCCGTCCAAAAACTTGGTGTAAATGTTGCCAAAAAACTCAATACCCTTGTTGTCTTGGGCATGGCAAAGCGGCGCCGCGAGTACGACGATCAAAAAAACATAAAAAAGCCGGCGTCCATTCATGAACCTACTCCTTGCTGTTCGAAAAAAAAGAGGGAATTACTTCGCGCGCACCATGGTCAGAACGGCCTGTTTGCCGTTGCCTTCCTCGTCACACGCGTACTTGAGCATGTCGTACTGCGCCTGCTTCTCGCTGTCTTCACCTTTGCCGGCGCCGGCGAGAATGTCGGCCACGTGGGGATCACAATCGCCGTCGTTGCCGCCGCCAAAACGGTGCTGACCTTCAAACTCGTTGACCTTGCGGGTCAGGAGGTCGGTTTTGCCGGGGAAACCTTCGTTGGACTGAACCACAACTTGGTAACCCCAGGTGGTGGGATCGCCTTCGCCGAGGTCCTTGAGCTTTACGGAACCGCTGATGGACTTACCTTTGCCGTTGGTGCGGGTGGGCACCACAATGTCGCCGATGATGTCGGCGGCTTTCTCTTTGGCCTCGGAGGTAACGCGGGATTTGGATTGGGGTGAAAGAATCACCACCTTATCCCAAGCGCTGTCCTTTGCAAAAGTCACGTTGGTACCGGGCACGCCTTGGGTGTGGCCGCCTTCCTTGGTGTCGATGAAGATGAACACCATTTGCACGGAGAAACCGGTGCCCATGCCCCAAGGATCGTCCAATTTCTGGGCGACGCTGACTTCAAAATCGACTTTTTTGCCCTTGGCTTTGACGGTCAATTCGGTGAGGTCAAAGGAACCGGGACGGTACACGGCGTCGGTGGGATAGATATAACCGCCGGGACCGTCGTCGTCGCCGGAAGGATCTTTAAAGGTGACTTCGCCGGCCGTCGCCAGGCTGCATAGGCCTGCAAGCAACAGACCAAACCATTGATTTTTCATAGTCTTGATTCTCCTATCGTTGGGTCGTCCCGGCCGGTTGGGTCGCAAAAGGGCCGGGTTGTGGTGACGGTTCGCAACCGCCGTTCGGCAAAAACAAAATCGCGGGTACGAACTACCCTTTGACGCTGCCCGCCGTGAGTCCCGATACCAAATACTTTTGGGTGTACATAAACAGCAGCACCACCGGCACCGACACAATGATTGATCCGGCGGCGAAACTTCCCCATTGGGTGGCGTGTTCACCGACGAAAAACTTGAGCCCCACGGGGGCGGTGTACATTTTTTCTTCCTCCATCAGGAGCGAAGCGATGATGAATTCGTTCCACCCTGCCATGAATGAAAACAGGGCGGTAACTGAGATTGCAGGTTTAGCCAGCGGAAGGATGATTCGGAAAAAAATGACGGTGCGCGAGGCGCCGTCCATAATGGCCGATTCCTCAATTTCGATGGGAATCGTATCGAAGTACCCCTTGAGCATCCAGACACAGAATGGGATGGCAATGGTCGCGTAAACCAAAATCAAACCCCAGTAGGTATTGCCGAGGTTGAGCCACTGAACCACAATAATGTACAGCGGCACCATCATCAAGGTACCTGGAAACATTTGAGATACAAGAAAAGACATCAATCCGGCACGTTGACCGGGAAACTTGAAACGAGAGAAAGCGTAAGCGGCGGTGCAACTCAAAAACACGCCGAGGATGGTGGTCAACAAAGCCACAATGGCGGAGTTGCCCATCCAAATCAGAAAGTTCTGCTCCGTAACCACGTCAATGAAGTTTTTCAAGCTGACGGTTTCGGGAAAGGGAAGAACCGCACGCACCCGATCCAGGGTGGTGGGGTCCTCGGGCAGCAGCGAAATCGCGAGGGATTGCTTGCCGCTGAAGGCGATGGTGAACACCCACAACAAGGGGTAAATGGTCATCAAGGTGAACGCGATGAGCACGATGTGAATCAACACCGGGGAACTTTCGTCTTTGATCTTCTGGCTCATGAGTTGCTCTCCATAGCTCGGCTTACTTTGGTCTGGAAGACCCCATAAATCAGCAGGATCATGAAAATCACGGTTGAATAGGCGGCGGAATAACCGTAGCGATAGTCTTGGAAGGCGAGTTTGTAGGCTTTGGTAATTAAAATCTCGTTGGAGCCGCCTGGCTGACCACCACTCACCAGGTAAATGACGTTAAACATGTTGAAGGTCCATACGACGGACAGGATAATCGCGGGAATTAAGGTGGGTTTCAGCGAAGGTAAGGTAATGTAGCGGAACTGTTGCCAGCGGTTGGCACCGTCGAGGCGGGCGGCCTCGTACATGTCGGCGCTGATCGATTGCAAACCGCCCAAACAGATGACCATCATGAACGGAAAACTGAGCCAACCGTTGACGGTAATCCCGGTGAGAAAGGAGGTAAACACGGAATCGAACCAAGCGATGGGTTCCAAGCCTAAGATGCCCAGTGTGTGGTTGATCGGTCCGAATTCCCGGTTAAACATGCCTTTCCAAATCAAGGCGGTTACGTAGCTGGGAACGGCCCAAGGCAGGATCAGGAGGCCGCGGTAGACGGCCTTGAACTTGAGGTTTTTGTTGTTCAGCAACAGGGCAAGGACGAGACCGACGCTCACGCCGATGGTGACGTTCACGACGGTCCAGGCCACGGTAATGAACAAGGTCCAGTAGAAGTTTTCGTAGTTAAACGACCAACCCGCTTCGGTGGTTTGAATGAGGTTGAAGTCGCCGATGATTTCAATGTAGTTGCTGAGACCGGCCCAAATATCGAGCAAGGGTTTTTCGGTGTTGTACAGCGTTTGGTCGGTGAAACTCAGCGCGATGCCGTAGCTGAAGGGAAAAAACACCAGCACCAACATACCGATCATGGCAGGCAGGGTGTAAACGTAGGCCTCGCGGTAGTCGACGATGGTGCGCCACAAGCGCGCGGCCCCACCCAACCCGAAAAACACAAGCAGGGCGACGGCCAACAACGAACAGGCAAAAAAGGCCATGCCCAGTCGGTTGGCGACGGAGTCTTGGGCGGTGCCGACACCGATGTACAGTTCGCCGTCAAAGCTGATGAAGCGCAACGGCTGCCGGAATTCGTTAACGTCCCAATCGTTGCTAAACCCAATTTGGTAGTCCAGGTTGAATTCAGCGGCGCCTTCCTCGGCGGAAGTACGGGTCGCGGTGTAGAGTTCGGCCAGTTCTTGTTGGAAGCGTACGTTTTCTTGCCCGAGGTCTATTAAATAATAGTTACCAAAGCCGAGCAGGCCGAAGATGAGGAGCAGTACGGCGGTGGTCATGGAACTCCACACCACGGATTCGGGGTGTTCGAGCTTCACTACACGACCGAGGATCAAGCTTCCGAAGAAAAACAAAAGGGCGGGCACCAGGGCCAGAACCAGGACGGGCTGGAAGGCGGGATCCTTGGTTTGGATGGTCGGGGAAATTTCGAGTTGGACGAAACCGGCGGCCTTGTCCGGGCTTTTGGCGGTAAACCAAGGAACAGCGACCCGCAAGCGACCGTTGGCGAGTTCACCGCCCATGACCTCGGGCTCGCGGGGGTTGCCTTCCTCGCGATTGGTGTCGACGTTGGCGCGCAGCAATTGACCCATGTCGTAGATTGCTTTTTCGCTGCGCTTCAACCGCCGCGGCGGGGTGCCGTTTTCCAGGTCGTCGCTAAAGCTGGAAGCGAGGAGGCGCGCGCCGGAGAGGCGCATGACGCGAACGGCGTCGATGTCCTGATGGCGTTGTTGCCAGAACTGAATAAGGGCGCCGGGCGTTTGCTTGTCCTTTTCAGTGCGGCTCTGCTCGGCGTGAACGAGGTCGGCGAGGGCCATGGCGCGGATGGTGCCTTGCCGCATCCGGGTTTCGGCGACTTTCTCGCGCAGGGCGCCCTCGGCGAACCAATAGCCTAAAAAAGCTGAGATCAGTCCGCCGACAAAAAGCCCGAGCGTAACGCGAATGATGTTGTGGGAAATATGCATGAAAAACCCCAGTGCTGAGGGTGTGCGAACACACCCGGCGTGGTTACTGTTTGCGCAGCTTGGCGACGGCTTTTTCCACTTGAACCTGCGCCTTGTCGAGCGCGGCTTTGGGCGTGGCGGTACCGCGAATGATGGTGTTCATGGCGGTGGTGGCGGGCGACCAGAACATGGACATCTCGGCCAGGTTCGGCATGGGCACGGCCACCTTGCTCTGCGCAACAAAGGCCTGCATGACGGGGTCTTTTTTCACTTCGTCAATGGCATAAACGGCTTTGTTGGCAGGCAGTTGACGACCCTGAAGCGCCATTACTTTACCGGCTTCCAGGCTGGTCAGGTAGTTGACCAGGTCAAAAGCTTCGTCCTTGTTTTTGGAAGGCGCGGAAACGTAAACCCCTTCAATGGTCATCCAGGGTTTCATGGGGGTACCGCCGGCCTCGTCAAGGGTGGGCAGTGGGGCCAGGGCGTAGTCGATGGATGAATCGATTTCGCCGAGGAACCAGGGGCCGTTGAAGATCATGGCCGCTTTGCCTTTGTTGAACAGCGAGGTGATCAAGGCGGTAGAAGGTTCGGCGGGCACAATGCCGTCTTGCTTGTACCACTTGAGGATGAGTTCAATGGATTTTACGTTTTCGGCGCGGTTGAGGGTGGGTTTGGGGCCGGGCGCAAAGACGCCGCCGCCGAAACCGTTCATCAGGGCGGCGTGGAAGAAGAAATCGCTGTAGGAATATGCCAAACCGTACTGACCGGCGGCGGCGTTGGTGTGTTTCTTGGCAAGTGCCACCAACTCGCTCGAGGTTTTGGGCGGGGCATCGATCATCTTTTTGTTGTAGATCAAGGCAATGCATTTGAAGTTAAGCGGCAACCCGTAAACGATGTCGCGGTAGGTCAAGGCGTCGAGGGTGCGGTCCAAAAAGCGCGCGCGCATTTCGTCGTCGACGTAGAAGTCGATGGGTTCAACGGTGTTGCCGGCTTCGATCCAGCCGCCTAGGCGGTCTTGGGCGAAGATGAACACATCGGGGCCCTTGCCACGAGGCACGGCGGCGGTGATTTTATCGGCGTAGGCGTCGTAAGGAACGGCCAGCGTTTTGACGGTGATGCCGTCGGACTGTTTGCTGAACTGGTCAACGACGGCCTGGAACGCTTCTTTTTCGGCGCCGCGATAGGCGTGCCAAACCACCAATTCAGTTGCCGCGAGGGGCGCACTCATGCAGCAAGCGAGCGCGGCGAGCAGCAGCGAGCGCTTGATCCGGTTGTGTATCATGTTCGACTCTCCCAAGGTTTCCCTTTTCGTATGTTGTTGGGTTAAAAGGCCCGTACGAGTAGCGCGTATGCCGATTCGGCAACCACCTTAATCCAACCGAAGTTCGGTTTCGTGGTGGAATAAATGGAGCTTGTCACAACGACAATGAAGTTGTACCTCTTCACCGCTGCTAGGAATGTGGTGCGGATGAAGTTTGGCCACGATGCGGCTTTCACCGCTGCGACCGTGAAGAATAACCTCGTGACCCAAGGGCTCAACGACCTCAACGGTGGTCGCCAAGGGGGTGGTGGGTTTACCGGGTTCGGGTTCGGAGGTGATGTGTTCGGGGCGAATCCCCAGGACGACTTTTTTGCCGCGGTAGCGTTTCCCCAATTCCTCGACCTCACCGCTAAGGGGCAGGGTCAAAGCCGGGGTTTCGATCTGAGAACCGCTTTCGCTAATCTGTCCTTCGAGCACGTTCATGGGCGGGGTGCCGATGAACCTGGCCACAAACAGGTTGCGCGGCGTTTCGTAAAGTTCGAGTGGTGAGCCGACCTGCTGAACCACGCCGGCGTTAAGCACGGTAATGCGATGGCCCATGGTCATAGCTTCGACCTGGTCGTGGGTCACGTAGACGGAGGTGATCTCCAGCCGTTTCTGCAAGCTGCTGATTTCAGCGCGCATTTGCACACGCAGTTCGGCGTCGAGGTTGGAGAGGGGCTCGTCAAAAAGGAAGACGCTGGGTTGACGCACGATGGCACGACCCAGGGCGACGCGCTGGCGTTGACCACCGGACAAGGCCTTGGGTTTGCGTTCGAGCAAGTGGCTGAGTCCGAGGGATTGCGCGGCGTCGTTCACCAGTTTATCGATTTGATCCTTGGGCATTTTGCGAACCTTAAGCCCGAAGGAAATGTTTTCGCGCACGCTCATGTGGGGGTAAAGCGCGTAACTCTGGAAAACCATGGCCACATCGCGGTCCTTGGGATGGACCTCGTTGACGACGCGGTCGCCGATCTTCATTTCACCGTCGGAGATTTCCTCCAGACCGGCGATCATGCGGAGGATCGTCGATTTGCCGCAGCCGGAAGGCCCGACCAAAACCATGAATTCTTTGTCGCGAATTTCTAAATTCAAACCTTCGATAACGGACGTGGAACCGTAGCGTTTGCAAAGGTTGCTCATTGTGATGCCGGCCATAATTTCACCTGTCTTTGTCGTTCACCTGGGCATGAAGTTGCTGCCGGCAGGTGTTGGAAACCTGCCGAGGCGGCAAGGGCGGCGCGATGCCGAGCGCGTGGACACGCGGCATTGCTTAGGGTCGGGCGATAATCTGAACTGCTTGCCCGCCAACCACAAGCTGGACACCCGCGGCGGACGAAGCGACGGGGGCGTCGCCGAGCAAATCCTTCAAGGGACCCTCGCTCAGGCCCTTGGGGAAAGGCACGGTGACCTCGAGTGGTTCGGCGCCGCGGTTAACGGCGACGATCACGGTTTTCCCGGCGGCTGCGTGCCGCGCAAAAACCAGAAGTTCACCGTCGGTATGCAGTTCCTGATAATCGCCGAGGGCGAGCACAGGATGTTGTTTGCGAATTTGAATCAACTTACGGTAGTAAGCATACATCGCCTCGTCACGGGGCAGGCCTTTTCCCGGTGGAATCGGTCGATCACCCCAAGGCATGTCGGATCGGTTGTCGGGCCAGTCGCCGCCGAGGCGGCCGACCTCTTCACCGTAGTAAATGGTGGGAATACCGGCGCTGGTAAATTTCAGCGCGGCTGCCAACTTAAATTTGGTTTTGTCACCTTTTAATTGGTACAGAAAACCGGGCACATCGTGGCTTGAAAGGTAGTGGGCGAGGTGAAAACCGTCGCGAACCCGGTGGCGCTTCAAAAGATAGCGGCTGAAGGCAATGGTCCGGCCGCGGCCGTTGACAAAACCGAGCACGTTGCCGGCAAAACTAAAATCAAAGCCGGCATCCATTTCATCGTTTTCAAAATAGGGGTCGAGCACCTTGTAATCGCCGCCCCAGACTTCGCCCAGCAGGAAAAACGAGGGGCCGAGTTCTTTGTCGGCGCGGGCACGGTGTTTTTGCCAGAATTCATGCTCAACGTGTTTGACGGTATCGAGGCGAAACCCGTCAAGACCGACCCGTTTGGCCAAACCAAGGTGCGCCTTAAACAGGTATTCAACAACCTCGTCATTGTCGGTTTTGAAGTCGGGCAAACCGGAGAGACATTGGGTGATGGGATCGTCGCCACAAGGACTTTGACGACGCCCGGTACGAAACCATTCGTTGGCATGGTCTTGCTTGAGGTAGGCGGCGCCGTAACCGGCATGGTTGTAAACCACGTCGAGCAAAATCTTGATGCCGCGCTTGTGGGCTTCGTCGACCAAGGTTTTCAGCTCGGCCTCGGTACCGAAGCGATCATCGATTTTGTGAAAGTCGTCGGCCCAATAACCGTGGTAACCCCAGTCGGGAAAGCCGACACCGTCGACGTAATGGTCGATGTTTTTGACAACCGGGGTCAGCCATACGGCGGTAACACCCAGGTCTTGCAGATCGTCCAAACGCTGGGTCAGCCCAAGGAGATCGCCGCCGTGGAAGGTCCCCTTGGCCTTGATGTCCACGTCACGGTTGTTGCGTGGATCACCGTCGGCAAACCGATCCAGCACCACGAAGTAAAGCACCTCGTCGGCCCAATCGTCGGCACCGCGCTCTTTGGGTTCCAGGGCAAAAGCAAAACCACTGATGAGAAGGGTGATAAGGAATACTGCTCGGATAACGGCGGGAAAGGTAGGATGAGGAGAAACCACGTTCCGGTTCAACCCGGAATCCTCCCCGAGGTCGCAGGTACAAGTCATGTAGGGCGTCCAAACTTATGCTTGAAAAGCGTACGAATTCCGTTCACGGCGGAAGACCGTACGAAGCATTGTGAGATTGTCCAACCTGATTGAGAGAGCAGCATGTTCATCAATGAATGTAAAATAGGCCCAGAAAAAGAAAAGGAATAAGGGCGAATGTTGATGAACGTTCAAGTAACACTTGAATGAATTGGGCTAAGTTTTATCACGACCGACGGGGTTCCGCAACACTTTGATTTTGGTTTTTTTACGAAAATCGCATCTTTTCCCGGCCAAACAGCAAGCGTACCCCGGAAATTTTCAGAGGCGCCGCGGGTTTTTATCCGAGATCGGCCGGGCGCAACAAGATCGCAACCACAGCCCCTAAATACTTTGGGAATAAAGGAAAAACAGGGCGCGGGCCAAGCCCGAAGAACGCGGCATGGTTGCATTCGCCGTCCGATTGGCGCATGATGAACAACGATTCTCCAACCCGCATTTCTCACAAGGATTCCTCGTGAGAAGCTAAAAGCCTTGTGAGTACGAAGATTACGACCAAGCCACGGCGCAGGGGTCCGACCATTCGGGGTCCGACCTATCGGGGTCCGACCTATCGGGGTCCGACCTATCGGCGTAGCAGCTGAAGCGAAGGCGACTCGACCGAGTAAGGCGGAAGGCCGCCCCCTCGTAATCGCACGGCTTTTAGCTTCGCAGCAGAATTCCTCGTGAGAAATGCGGGCTAACCCCAATCGACGCTAACCGATGGTTGCCGGCTCTGGTGCCGCGACCTCGGCGGGTAGACCGAAGCCAACCCGGGCGGATTCGGTCGACCGGCTAGTGAGGCCTTCATGAACGTACTCATCGCAGCAGCAGAAGCTGTACCTTTTGTCAAAGTCGGCGGCATGGGCGATGTCATTGGATCGCTGCCCAAATCGCTGATTCGCGACGGCGTCTCTTGCCGTGTGATCCTCCCCGGCTATGGTTTTTTGGACCACGACCGCTTCGGCCTGCGCCAATGCACCCAGTTCACCTTTCCTTACCGAGAAGAACGGCTCACGGCAACGGTGTACCAAACCGAAAGTGAAGGCGTGCCCTTTTATTTCATCGTCGCCAAACCCTACTTCGGCGACCAAACCACGGTTTACTCGGCCGACGCCGAATGGGACGTGCCCCGCTTTACCCTGTTCAATAAGCTGGTCATGGAACTGGCGGTGTGGTTCAGCCGCGAGCAGGGCTGGACGCCGGAACTGTTGCAGGTCAACGACTGGCACATGGGTTTGCTCCCTTTTCTGCTCCATCAAGCGCGCCGCGACGGACGCCACCCACTGGCAAACACGGCGAGTTTGGTGACAATCCACAACTCGGCCTACCAAGGCGAAGGCGGCGGCGCCTATATCAAGGATCTGATCGAACCACGTCGCCAAATCGACCTGTTGGATTTGAATTTAGAAGATAACTTTTTGGCCGTCGCGGTAGCATACGCGACCCGGATCAATACGGTCAGTCCCGGTTTCGCACGACAAATCGTCGAGGAACCGAAGCCCACCCCGCTCGAAAAATTACTACAACGCAAGCAAGCCCGTTTCTCCGGGATCCTCAACGGTCTCGACTTTCAGAGCTGGGACCCGGAACAAGATCCCTGCTTAGATCGTAACTTCCACGTAAACAATGTCGTTCAACAACGAATCTTTAACAAACGCGCGCTACAATCCGAACTTGGTTTACCGGTAGACGATGGGGCGATGCTGATCGCCATGGTCACCCGCTTGGTTCCCCAAAAAGGCGTGGATCTCGCGCTGGAAGCCCTCGACCAATTGCCCTGTGACGGCAGTTGGCAGGCGGTGATCCTGGGGACCGGCTTCGAAGCGCTTGAGACCCAGCTCTCCGCCATCGCCGCGGCCAAACCCAGTCATGTTCATGCGTTGCTCACATTTAATGAACAGCGCGCCCGCCAGATTTACGCGAGTTGTGACGTATTCCTGATGCCCAGCCGCTTCGAACCCTGCGGCATGGGTCAACTGATGGCGATGCGTTACGGCGCCCTGCCTCTCGTTCATTTCACCGGCGGATTGGCCGACACGGTCACCCGCTTCGACCAAGATCCCGAACGCGCTACCGGTTTTGGATTCGACACCCCCAACGCCCAACCCCTGCATCAAACCCTCATCGATGCGAGCCGCCTCTTCCACGACGACACGGCCACCTGGCGACGCCTCCAGCAAAACGCGATGTCGGCCGACTTCTCTTGGCAACGCAGCGCGGCGGCCTACCGCGATCTCTACATGCAATGCCTCAACTAACCGGGCGCCCCACCCGGCCGGTCCTCTCTATCGGAGCCACTTGTGAAAGTTAAAACCATTCTACTCGCCGGCGGTCGCGGTACCCGATTGGCGCCACTCACGCTCAAACGTGCCAAACCGGCGGTCCCCTTTGCGGGCAAGTACCGCGTCATCGACTTCACGCTCAGCAATTGCGTGAATTCCAACCTGTTCGATATATTGGTCATCACCCAGTACCGCCCCCACAGCCTCAACGAACACATTCGCAACGGGCGCCCCTGGGATCTCGACCGCGGCTTCACCGGCGGCGTTCACCTGCTCCACCCGTTCCAAGGCGTCAAAAACACGGATTGGTTTTCAGGCACGGCCGACGCGGTACTGCGCAACATCAACTTCGTTCGCCACGGCTCACCCGACTTGGTGCTGGTTCTCTCAGGCGACCACGTCTACAAAATGGACTACAGCCATTTAATTAAGTACCACTGCAAAACGGGCGCGGACGCCACGCTATGTACAACGCGGGTCCCGATGGAACACGCCTGCCATTACGGTATTGTCAAAACCAACGAGAACCAGTCGATTACCGGTTTTCTTGAAAAACCCAAAAAGCCACCCAGCAATGTGGCCAGCATGGGTGTGTATATCTTTAATTATGAAGCGCTGGAACGCGTGCTTTCCGAGGACGCGATCAAAGATGTGGAAAAATTGGACTTCGGCCGTCACTTAATGCCCTACATGCTGGAGAAGGGTTATTCGCTGTTTGCGTATCCGTTCTCCGGTTACTGGGTCGACATCGGTTTGATCGATTCCTACTGGCAGGCCCACATGGATTTACTGCTTGAGAATCCCCCGATGGACCTCAACGACCGACGCTGGGTGATTCACACCCGAAGTGAGGAACGTCCCTCAACCCGGGTCCTGCAAAACGCCCACATCCACAACAGCCTGATCGCCAACGGGGTGGTCATCAGTGAGAACGCGGTGGTTGAGGATTCGGTGCTCTCGCCCGGGGTGTTTGTCGGGCCGGGCGCGCAAATCCGCCAATCGGTGATCCTCAATGATTCGGTGATTTGTCAAGGCAGCCGGATAAATCGGTGCTTGATTGACAAGATGGTGGTGGCCGGACGGCATTCGCAAATCGGGCGCGTGGAAGACCGTCACGATCTGGGGATTACCTGCGTCGGGAAAAACACCCACCTCACCGAAAACCTATCGGTCGGGCGCGGCGTCAAGCTGGGCACCGACCTGCGCGCGGAGGATTTCAATACATTCGGCAACCTAATCGTGCCGGACAACACCAGCTTCCGCGTGGACCTGAGTAAATATTAACAAGGCAACCCACCGACAGAAGGGTGCACCTTCAAGCCAGGCGAGGCCGCGGCCCAACCCGGCGCGCTTCAAACAATGTGGGTCGGCAATCTGACCCGGTTCGCATTAAATCCATGCAGGGATGCGATCTAACTCGCCTCGCATTCACACCCTGTTTGGATGCGACCTAACTCGCCTCGCATTAAATCCATGCGGGGATACGACCTAACTTGCCTCGCATTAAATCCATGCGGGGATGCGACCCGATCCGGCGAACCCCGAAGCGGGTCGCACAACCCCATTTATGGACCATGCTTTGAATGAACGCGAGGCGAAGCCGAGCCACTCTGGACGCACCCCACCGGGGTGCACTAATTCAGCCCCGGGTACGACCATTGAAAATGGTCGCACCCTGGGTGCCGGGCGTTCACGAAGGGTAAAACGCTGAAGGCGTTGACACCAGAGACGCCAAAAAAAAACCTAATTCCGATAGGCGGCACGGTCGATGCTAATGCCCCAATCGGTCACACTGTAATCGGTCACCAACTCAATGCGAATGGTATCCCCGTCAACCACGGCCCACCCGTCGTTGGCGCCGAAGGCATTCCCGGAACCACCGTTGATCAAGTTTCCAGACACGCTGAACACACGGGTGCCGCTCGCGTTGTAGATGTTGACAAAGTCGTAGTTGGTTTCGGTGTCGAGACGGTCAAAGTGAACCGAAACCTGAGAAGCGCCGGCTTTGGTGTAGGTGTAGCTGTAAGTTTGATTGTTGCTGTAGTTGTGCGGCGATTGCGCCGAAAACGTTTCCTCAACCCATTCAGAGCCACCGCCGCCGGTGCTCCAAGTCGCGGTAATCGTGCCGGTAGAAGCGTCGTAACCATTCACCAAAACGTTCCAAGTACCGGAGGCCGGGTTGGAAAAGGTAACGGATTCGGAAGAACCGTTCAGGTAAGGCGCTTTGAATTCAGCTTCGTTGTGGGAACCTTGATCGCTCGGCCAGTTAATCGCGGCACGCTTGACATACAGGTCGGCGTCGCCGCTGCCGCTCATCGCCACGGTCAAGGAAGTGACCCCACTGGGCAAAGAGATCGTCCAGGTTTGATTGGCCCCGGTCGCAACGGAATAAGCGGTGGCCACGCCGTTGGCGAGCACATCGCCGCCACTGCCACCGTCGCCGCCGTCACCGCCGTCACCACCATCGGTGCCGCCGCCGAAGCCCCAGGCACGACCTACCCAGGCGGGGTTGTCGATGTAGGGGTTGCGATTGCCTTGGTAGGATTCAATGGCCGCGTTACGCGCCAATTCTTCACTGTCGACGGGATCGTCCAGGTGCCACTGGTACAAGGTTGAAGCCTCGCCGACACGGGTAATGTCGTAGCTGGGATACATGGTGTAGAAGTAGAAAACAGCGCGCGCGATGTTGCCCTTGTGAGCTTCACGTGGCTCGAAGCGACCGTTGA
Source organism: Acanthopleuribacter pedis (assembly GCF_017377855.1). GTDB lineage: Bacteria > Acidobacteriota > Holophagae > Acanthopleuribacterales > Acanthopleuribacteraceae > Acanthopleuribacter > Acanthopleuribacter pedis. The sequence goes on along the minus strand of NZ_JAFREP010000007.1, from coordinate 377,307 downwards.
CCCCTTCGCTGTACGCGTCGATGTTGCTGGTGGGAATGCCGGACTGAACGCGATCTTGAATCATCCAATTGTCGGTGCTGCTGTCGGCAATTTCGTCAAAGGGATAGTTGGAACGACGGCTGTTGATGGTGTTGTAGGTAGGAAACAGGTGGTGAATGTCGGAACGCATGGGTTCGGACTTCCCAAAGAAGGACTGAGGCACCACGTGCTCGGCGTTAATCGGCCAAGGATTGGTGCCGGTGCCGCCGGCCTGCCAGGAAACAACAAAACCACCGTAAACACAGGTGATGCTGTTGTTTTGGTTGTCGATGTCGTTGTACATGTAACGACGGGCGGTGCTGTAGCCCAAGCCATTGTGTTGGCCGTCGTAGAAGTTATCTTTTAGCCAGGTACGAAAGGCGGCACCTTCGAGCCCGCCGGGGGGCGTTTGCGCTGATACAACGGTAAGCGAGCAAAGAAACAGAACAGAAATGGCCGCGGCGCCGCGACGAGCGCCGGCAAAGAAACGAGAAAACATGGTGTATCTCCTGAATGAACCATCGGTAGAACGAGGCACACACAACCACGCGAAGTCACGCCGAACCGAGCACAGTCCGGCCAGGCCCCAAAAACGGGACATCTCATATGAACGTGGCGGTGTAAAAACAAAATTCGGTCTGGATTAAGCCGCCCCGGAAAACACCAACACCCGCATCGCGAACGAAAACTGATAGCGATAAAAGGACAGGTCGCGCGCGGAGACCAACCGATACAGTTAGCACCACGGTAGAAAGGGCAAGCACCCATTCGTTAAAACGAAATCTGTTCGCGGCGTTAGATGCGTCAGCGGTGGGTTTAAAAACGGATCCAGTTCGACGCCTCGCGGCAATGCGATACCAGGCCGTGTGTGGACAGCGGCGACAACCTTACCAAACTTTTACAACAAACTTTGTTAAATTTCCATGACTTTCTCGGGCAAAAATTTTCTTAACCCAAACAAAACATTATCCAACACAGACCAAACAACGGATCACCAACAACTTACACCCAATTCATCATGATTCACTTTGCTCTGGCCGCGGCCGGGCAAAACCCATTCAAAACCAACCACACAACATTTCCTTAACATTACCTTTACAATCAACACACCGAACACGGACTTCACAAAACCCTCACACATACCACCAAACCAGCTCTAGCAGATTAAAAAGAAGACACCTTCAACTTTGGGTAAACAATGCCGCAACGCGGAACAACCCAGTAAAAAAACCGACCGAACAGGATTTACCCCATTTATGAAAACTTATTCAGTTTAGCCTGACATAATCGCTATTTTCCTCACACAAAGCTAACGTTACTTTTGAAAAGAGCGACCAAACACTTGGTAAAATTCCGAAAAACCAGACGCCAGTGGCATCATTTCAAACAACTTACCGCTCAACCAGGGTTTATCTCCACTTTTCTTGGGTTTCTCATTATTCCTCAATCTTTTCTCACACACTTCACACCCCACGAAAAAACACCAACCAACGTAAACACCTGGCTTCGCTCTGGTCTGACAAGTTGGCCCGACACTTGATTAACAGACGCCTGCCCATGATAGCCCTTCCGCTCTTGGGTAATTTCCGAGGAGTTCGTTAATGATCAGATCTAAGATCCTTTCGTTTTTGTTCATGTCTCTTTTTATGGCATCTTCCGCCACCGCCCTTTTCGCAGCCTCCCTTGCCGACCGCGTTCCCGCGGTTCAAGTCGGCGACCGCTGGGTGATTTCCGTCGCTCAGTACCACTTACAAGGCGCCGATTCCAACCTCAAAGCACCCACGTTCTTCCAGTTCCACGCCACCGCGGCCGCTCAAGTTGACGACCGCGCGGCGGTCGTTATCGCCATTCGCGAAAACGGCGAAAGCTACGGCACCCTGTTCCTTGACCGCGAAACCCGTCAGGTTCTGCGCTGGGAAAAACAAACCGGCCAACGCACCACCTTTAACTATGTCGCCACCGACGGCGGCGATCTGCTGGCCCCGATTCTGGCCGAAAACAGTCGCGCACCCTTCGACCTCCCCAATTTCGCGCAAGAATCCGACAAAGCCGCCTACCAATACGTCCCCGCCCTGGAAGGCGATTGGGGCTTCCCGCTGGCGGTTCAGCAAACCCAAGAACAGCACGGCGAAAACATCATCGTGCGTTTGACCCAAGGCAATCGCCGCATCAGCCAAACCTGGTCCAGCGAACACCCCTGGTGGAAAAACGCCCAACAGCCCGGCTTTTTCGTGGCGAAACTGGTGTCTTACGAGCACAACCACTTCGTTTCGAAACGCGCCAAATCCGCCAAAACCGTGGAACGTCGCGTCAACCGCCCCGTGGGTCGCTGGGCCTATCCCCTCAGCGGTAACGCCCAAAACCCCATGGCACCCGCGCCACAAGCACACCACAAGCTGGAAAGCCACAATGCCGAATCCGAACACTACGTTTGGTCCGGCTATTGGTGGCCCTCCGCCCGCGACGGTGAGCCCACCCCTGAAACACGCACTTATGCCGACGGCGGCCTGCTGGAGAAGTACGACCGCTACCACGAGATCGTAAACGGCGAACCCGCCAACCCCACTTCCAAGCAATGGGAACTGGACAACTACAGCACCGGCCAAGCCTGGTTCGGCCACTGCAACGGCTACGCTGCCGCGGCCGTTCTCCACAATGAACCCGTCCGCCCCATCACCGCCGAGGGCGTCACCTTCACCATCGGCGATCTCAAGGGTTTGCTTTCCGAGGCCTACTACGATATCGGCGTATCCGCCTTTGTCGGCGACCGCTACAACTACGAAAGCGATCCCGAGGAAGATCCCACCGCTTATGAAGTTCACCGCACCTTCGTCACCTACCTCGGCCAACAAAAACAACCCATGGTTCTGGATATCGACCGTCGCGCCGAGGTTTGGAACTTCCCCATGTACCGTTATGAAATGACGGTTACCCCCGACACGGCAAACGCCAACCGCGTCAACGTGGTTTGCGAAGCCTTCTTCGCTTCCGCTTCCGTGGGCGCCAATTTCACCGGCCGCAAAAGCTTCAAAGTCGTGTACCGTTACTGGTTGACCGTCGACGGCGACGGCAATCCCACCAACGGGCCCAGCGGCTGGACCAAGGTTTCCGGGCAGAACGACAAACAAGTCAACCCCGACTTCATCTGGATTCCCGAGGGCAATCCCCCCAGTGGCCGCCGTCGCTCTCACAACCCCGGGCTCGACTGGAACACGATCAGCAGCTTGTTCAACACCCGTCCCGCGGCAACCGCGATGTTCGTTGGCGAAACCTACCAAGAATCCCTGCCCGCGGGCGGCGAGGTGTGGTTCCGCTTTAACGTGACCGAAAGCGCTGCATACCGCTTAACCACGGCAGGTGGCGAGGTCACCGACACGACCCTCGAACTGTTCGCAAACCCCAACGATCGTCGCCTGGCCTTCAACGACGACGCCAACGACACCTACTACTCTGAAATCCGGCAGCAACTGACGCCGGGTACCTATTTCGCCCGTGTTGCCGGCTACGACAGTTCTCAGGCAGGCACCTTCAGCCTGACGGTCGCCTGCGACGGCTGCAACGGCACACCTGACTACCCACTGCTCGAACAGGACGCGGCACCCACCACCGGTTCCGTTAGCGCGGAACAACGCGAGGCGTGGTTCATGATCGAGATTCGCGAGGCAGGCACCTACAAGGTCGAAACCTTCCTGGGCAGCCTCAAGGACACGGTCCTGTCGCTCCACGACAACCCGAACGCCCCGGCACTTATCGAGAACGACGACAAACCCGCGGGCGGTTACGCCTCCGCGATCACCCGCCGTCTTGAAGCCGGCACCTACTTCGTCAAAGTCCGTGCGTACAACCGCGACCAACCGGGTGATTTCACCATTCAGTTCGGCCGCTAAAGACGCCCCCACCGGTCGCCCCCTTAGCGGGGCGGCCTTTTGGGTAAATAAAAAACCCCGGCAGATCATTCGATCTGCCGGGGTTTTTCTTTTTTAGGGTGCCAAGCCTTTTTGGATTAAACGAAAACGGCGTCGCCGCCGGGAAATTCGACCAGCTCGTAGTGGCTCAAGGAGGCTTGCGCTTGGACCATAATGTCGCGGATGAAGTAGTTCGCGGTGACCAACTTCTGCTCGTAAAAGACCTTGTCCGCGGTGCTCACTTCACCCGCTAATTTGTCTTGCGCGTAACCCGCTTGCGCGAGCAAGAAGTAGCCGGCCATGATGTGCCCGAAACTTTCTTGGAACTCGGTCGCGCGGTACTGAATTGCGTCGGCCTTGCCGCTCATCATCCAACCACCAAAGGTTTTCGCGGTTTGGGCAACGGTTTGCGCACCGGCCCCGACCAAATCGGCCAAACCTTCGAGTTTGGTACCTTTCAACTTACCAACCAAAGCGGCGACGTCGGCGAGCCAGTATTTGAGGTACGCACCTTGGTTGCTCAAAATCTTGCGGAACACCAAGTCCAAGGCTTGAATGCCGTTGGTGCCCTCGTAAAGGGAGGCAATTTTGAGATCACGCATGTACTGCTCAACCGGATATTCTTGACAGAAGCCGTAACCGCCATAGGTCTGGATCGCCATTTCGGCAACGCGGAACCCTTGGTCGGAACCGTAGCTTTTGCAAATCGGGGTCATGAGTTCGCACAAGGCGCTGTATTTCTCCACATCGTTTTTACCTTTGTGGGACAAATCGGTGTAAAGCGCCTGGGAATACACCATGGCGCGAGAAGCCTCGGACAAGGCACGCATACGCAACATCATGCGACGCACATCGGGGTGCTCGATGATTTTGGCGGCATGCACACCGGACGCATCCTTGCGCACACCTTGAACACGCTCTTGGGCATAAGCCAAAGCGGAACGGTAGGCGGCGGAGGCCTGGGCGGAGCCTTGCAAGCCCACTTCCAGACGCGCATCGTTCATCATCTGGAACATTTGCGCCATGCCCTGGTTCGGCTGACCGACCAACCAACCCGTGGATTCGTCAAAATTGATGACACAGGTCGGCGAGGCTTTAATACCCATCTTGTGCTCAATGTTGCTGCAAGAAACGGCGTTCTCGCGGACGAAGTTATCGTCGCCGTCGTAGATCTTTTTGGGAACAACAAACAACGAAAGACCTTTGCTGCCCTTGGGCGCATCGGGCGTGCGTGCGAGGACCAGGTGAATGATGTTCTCGGTCAGATCGTGGTCGCCCCAAGTGATAAAAATCTTGGTACCGGTAATTTTGTAGGCATCGCCGTCGGGAACGGCCTTGGTCAGACCCGCGCCCACATCGGAACCCGCGCCAGGCTCGGTCAAGCACATGGTCCCCGACCAATCGCCGGAATACATTTTCTCAAGGTAAAACTCTTTGAGCTCGGTGGTTCCAAAACTTTCGATCAAACGTGCGGAACCCCGGGTGAGCAACGGCAACATGGAAAACGCAACGTTGGCACCGCACTCCAACTCGGCAACGGGAATCGAAAAAAGGTGGGGCAAATTCGCGCCACCGTACTCGGAATCGGCGGTGATACCAACGACACCCAGCTCTTTGTATTGCGCCCACAATTCGTCAAAACCCGTCGGGGTCTGGACCTTGCCGTCTACCAGGGTGCACCCCTCGCGGTCACCCACGGCAAACAAAGCGGAAAGACGCTCAACCGCAAATTTCTTGGCCTGATCCCAAAGCAGATCAAAGGTCTCCTCGGAAGTATCTTCAAAACCTTCGGTATTTTCTAAATGGGCTAGGCCGGGGAATTCTTTTACATTGAACAAGATGTCGCGTTCGTCAATGTTGTAGTGGGTCATACAAAAGCTCCTTTCAAGGGTATGGCGTTTCTGAATCGTCATTCATTTATGACGCCTATTGTAACGCAAATGAAACCCTTTTGCACCGAGGAGGGCACCGAAAGAGCGATTTTTTGCCAAAGCGCGGCAAGACTTACTTGCGCAATTGCCGGCTATCTTGGTTATTTTCCAAGCGGAACCATTGCATGACGCGCGGCGCCGTTTCTCTTCGACACAAGCGCGGATTTGCTTGGGGAGAACTTCCCCCTGAGACCTCGTGACCGCCACCACCCATCAGGATCGCTATCTCGATTGATGAAAACGAAATGCCCTATCCAGTTGCATCCTTACAGGGTCGCCTGGGTTGCTTACCCGATGGTGGCAATGGGCCGTGCATCACCCTCGGTGGTCCCATTGAGCGCGCGCCATTCCAGGTTTTCCAAAATTTCCGGCTTAAGCGAAACGCCGAGACCCGGTTGATCGGAAAGTTGGATCTGGCTGTTTTTAAGCACAAGCCCCTCACAGGGATCCTCGGCCAATAAGAGGTTCCCGTCCAAATCGGTCCAATCCACCATGGGCGCCAGTTGTGCCGCGGCGGCAATACCGAGCCCGGATTCGATCATACATCCCAACATGGTTTGCATGCCGAGCAGGCGCGCGGTTTCCAGTGCGCGCCTGGCCTCGGCGAGACCGCCCACTTTCATGATTTTGACATTGATCCCGTGAAAGGCCTCGGCGAGCCGTACCACATCGCGAGGCTCGGTGAGTGATTCGTCCGCAAAAAGCGGCAGCGGGGAGCGTGGCTTTAACCAAACCAAATCCTCAAAGGATGCGGACGGCATCGGCTGTTCGATCAACATGACCCCCTGATCGGCCAGCCAATATATTTCGTTTAAAGCCGACTTGGGGTCGTTCCACGCCTCGTTCACATCGACCAAAAGCGGTTGTTGGGTCACTTGGCGCAGGGCCCGGACCATCTCACGGTCTTTTTCAACTTCACCGGATAATTTGATTTTTAGAAAGGGAAATTCGGAACCTTTGCGTGCTTTTTCTTGGATTTTGTCCGGCTCGGCAATACCGAGGGTGAAGCTGGTGGCGGGCACCATGGCGGGATCGAAACCAAAATAGCGATGCACCGGTAGCGACAAGGTTTTGCCCAACCAATCAAAAAGCGCCATGTCCAGGGCGGCTTTCACCGCGCCTTGCCCAGCCAAACAATGCTGCATCAATTCGAGGCGATGGTAAAAATGCTCAGGGCGGTCCCCCAGAGTTTTTGACAAAATCGGCAAGGCTTGCTGTGCCGATTGTAACGATTCGCCGTAACGTCGATTGGGTGCGGCTTCCCCGTAACCGACCACACCCTGGTGGCGAATACGCAGAACCAGATTCTCACGGGTTTCGTAATGCCAACGCGAAATGGCAAAGGTGTCCTCGAGATTCAAAGACAAAACAGCGTATTCAACGTGCACGACCACCTCCAGGAGCACAACGCGGTCAAGAACAGGGCAGCGACGCAAAAACGCAAAATAAGGTTATCCCATTAAACCAAGACCTAAAGCAAAGATAACTTTTATACTCTACCAGTTATTGGTAGCGCTAAGAAATTACTTTATCATCAATTCTCGCGGAACCCTCTATTTACAGGTAGTTATATAACGCGAAAATCTTGCTCGGTCTTAGGCTGACAAGGGCTTGGATTCGTACCCACTGCTATTCGGCGAAAATACAATGGGTTTTGGCGGGGTAATTTTTATTTTGTAAATCCGTCGATCATCGGCTTTATCAATTTCGGCCAAAATATCCCCAATCTTTAGCTTCTCACCAGGCTTGGGTATATGTCCTTCCCGGTAAAAAATAAAACCCCCCAAGGTGTCGATATCTTCCTGATCTACGTCAACAGCAAACATCTCGCAAAATTCCTCCAGCAAGAGCCGACCGTCAACCAGGTAGGTTCCTTGGCCCACGGGAACGATCCAATCTTCATCCGGTGTTTCGTGTTCGTCGTGGATCTCCCCGACCAACTCTTCCACCACGTCCTCCAGCGTGATCAAACCGCTGGTGCCGCCGTATTCGTCAATCACAATCGCCATCTGCATACGTGACATCAGCATTTCTTGGAGCAGTTCATTCAGCGGGCGACGGTCGTGGACGAACACCGGTTCCATGACCAGGGATTGCAGGGTTTGGGTGTCGTCGTCGATCACAGCCATGAGGTCCTTGAAGCGCAACACACCTTCGATGTGGTCGATGTTGCCGCGGTAGACCGGCAATCGCGAGAATTTCGTGCGCTTGAAGACTTCCAACACCGCGCTTTTATCCTGTGACATCTCCACACATTCCATGTCGGTGCGTGGGGTCATCACCTCTCGCACGATGGTTTCATCGAACTGCAACACGTTTTTGAGCAAACTGCTTTCGTCCTCGGTGATAATACCTTCGTCGGCGCCGGCCTTGATAAAGGCCGCGATATCCTCGGGCGCGTCTTCCTCGTCTTCCTCATTTTCCTCGGTCGCCTCAAAGGAACCGGCCGCATCCAAGGTCAGCTTGGTCACGATCCAAAAAGTAGAGTAGAAGGGGAACATCACCGGGAACAGGTAGGTGATGATCGATTCAGACCATCGCGCGGCGATCATGGTGGTCAAGACAGAGTCAAACAACACCAAATACACGATAAAAGCCGGGAATCCCCAGACAGGTAGCGGCATGGGCACCAGCGCAAGGAGGGCGCCGGCAACAATCACCAGAGAAACTTTGTCGAATATTTGAGCGGCAAGGGCGAGACGATGCGGCGGTGTGAGGTACGCCTGTAAGCGATTGTTTTCGCGTGATTTTTCGGTTAGGGCAAGCAGCGAGATACTGCCGAGCGAAATGAAAGCCGCTTTGAGCAAATTATTCAAAAAGCGCAGGACCATAAAAACAATCGCGGTGGCGATAAGCGAAATGCTCCAATAACTACCGTCTTCCACGGTGATCTATCCCCTTCGATGAAAAATGTGGCTGTCGCCGGGAGCGGCGAACCCAAGAACGGAACCAAACATCAAACAACAGAATGACAACCGATCCACAAGCCAACCGCGCATCGCCGCAAAGCGACGACACGGCCGGTAACCATGCATTGCAGTTGATCGATCGTCCTATCATGAGAAAAACTGCCCCAACTCACCTTTGAGTTGGTCCTGAAGGGCCAGCATTTCGCCGTCGTCGGTTTCGTGATCGTAACCGAGTAGGTGCAAAAAGCCGTGCAGGATAAGGAAACGCAATTCAACAGCCGCGGGTTGCCCAATTTCTTCGGCCTGGCGTTTACATTGACCGGCGGCAATCACGATATCGCCGTAATGGCGCGGGCCGTCGCCCAATGGGGCCGGCGCGGGAAAGGACAGAACATCGGTGGTACGGTCTTTGTTGCGGTATGCGACATTAAGGCGGTGTACGGACGCGTCGTCCGTCACGAGAATCGAAAGCTCTCCGGTGTCAAGAGACAACCGGTCAAAAAGGGCGTGGACAAAGGGTAAAACACGCGCATCGGGCGGTTCGGAATCGTCCGCCTCCCATTGGTAATCAATTTGTCTCGCTTCCGTGATCATGGGTTAAGTATCGCACCTTAAAAATAGCGCTTGAGCCGCGAATATATCAGTTTTGCCGAGCTATCTCCATTAAATATGTGGAACCGTGAGAAAATATGCAAGCGACGTACCCAATTCCCTGACAAACGGGCGGCGAAACGAGGCGGTCAACCGGCCACAAAGTGTCGCGAAAGGACAAACGGCAAAATTGCCCAAAGGACCGAACCCGCCCCCACCAAGCCACTCCATTTAAAAGACCTAACCACAGCCCAACCGCATCACACCCCCCGGTGCCTCTTTGTCAAAACCAGGCGGTGCCCGATCTTTGACAAAAATGATCCTCATGGTTCGAGCCTTTTAGGTATGATGCCCATGCGTTCACAACGCACTGACCCCGGCGAGGCGACAGCCCGCCCCACCGGCCATGGAGCTAGCCCCAATGACCCCCATTTCCCTGCTTTTGCTCGCCTTCCTGTTCCGTCCCGCGGAAAAATCGGCGCCGTTAACGGTTCCCGAACCGGTCAGTACTTGGGAATTGGCGTTCCAATCAAACCGCTCGCTCCTGCGCGAAAACGGGGAAAGCTTGGTCTTTCGCGGGGCCGGCGTCTTTATTTTCGACGCCAAGGGCAACCCGCTGGTCAACTATACCTTGGCCTTTGAACCGGTCTGGGCCTTCCTCGGGCCGGAACAAAAACTTTGGGTTCACGACGGCAAACAGCGCCTGGGACGGGTCGACGACCGGGGCGACTTCACCTGGCAACAAGAAGTACCGCCCCCGACCCTGGCCCCGGTGGTTTTTGGTGATTCGATGGTTTACGTGCGCGACGCACTCCTCGAACTGCGCGACGCTCAGGCCGGTGTTGCCGAATACAGCAGCAGCCGACCCAGCACCATCGCCCATACGGAACCCTGGGGTGACCGCATTTTGATCGCCCAGGAAAACGGCGAAATTATGCTGTGGAACCCCGCCAAGGAAAACAAACGCATTTTTCTAGAGCCGAAGCAGCGCATTCTCCAGGCGGTTAGCCTGGGACCGGGCGGCGAGTGGGCCCTGGCCTATCGCGGCGGGAACCTCACCATTCTCAGCAACGCACGCACCCAACAGTGGTCGCGCGAGTTCTACATCGACATCAACACCAAACCGCTGTGGCTGACCCAAAATTTCGCCAAACGCACGCGCGACCTCTTGGTCGTCGCCACCCAGGGCCGCCGCCTCTACGCTTACGGCCCAAGGGGCCGCCAGCTCAAGGCCTTGCGCCTTAAAGGCCGTCCCATGGCACTGGTTCGCTGGTCCGATCACGCCTGCCTGCTGGTCCCCTCCCTTACCGAAGACATTATTTACTTCGACAGCAACCGCAACCAGGTCGCCCGCCAAAACCTCGGCGAAGCCCAAAGTCAAGTCATTGAAGCCGGCGACTGGTTGCTCCTGGTTAGCAGCAACGGCATCATGCGCTTGTACAACCGAGGAATGGATCAAACACGCGCCTCAGAGGAATAGAGATTGCGATCTCAGATCCCCAAACCGTTCCGCACCAAAACATCCGGTCGTTCACCAATGCGCGAAATCAGGCCACACCGAGCAGCCCCCCCCCCATCGCTCCGCCCCGTATTGATCCCGTTTTCTAAAAAACGAGGGCCGTCACACGGCATCCCAGCATGGAAAAACCGGGTTCATCCTTACTCTCCACGGCTTGAAAGCAATGGTACCTCCATAAGTTCCTAGTGCTATAATGCGCCCACCCAACGCGCGACGAATGCTCTGCTCCAGTCCTGATCTTCAGAATTCCCCCTCCTCCGGCCGGTCGATTCGGCAAACGCCCGGAAGCGACAAGCCTCCGGTCCTAGGACGCCTGGAAAGCGTTCCCCCACCTTCCCGTGGTGTTCCATGGTGCGGCCAGACCGCGCAACTGCCAAAAAACCCGTCCCTGCTTCGTCCCGTTGATCACCCCAACTTTGCAGCGAGGACCTGTTATGAACCCATCTCACTTTGTGGCCGTCGTCGGCGGCGCTTGCGCGGGCTCCGAAATCGCCCACGGCTTGGCCGAACTCGGCATGGAAGTCGCCGTTTTTGAACAAAACCCTCTGCCCTACGGAAAAATTGAAGACGGCCTGCCCATTTGGCACGAGAAACTTCAAATCCGCGAGAAAAAGAACATCGACACCAAACTCAGCCATCCCAACATCCATTTCGTCCCCTCTTGCAAACTCGGCGAGGATGTCACCCTGGTGAAACTGCGCGGCGACCTCGGTTTACCCCTGGTCGTGCTCGCGACGGGCGCCTGGCGCGACCGCGGGCTGCGCGTCGACGGCATCGACGCGGTGACCGACGATTCCTTCCTCTACCAAAACCCTTTGGTTTATTGGTTTAACCACCAACACGAGGCCAATTTCTCCGGCAGAACCTACCGCATTGAACCCGGCGCGGCCGTCATCGGCGGCGGGCTCGCCTCCATCGATGTCGCCAAAATTTGCATGTTCGAACTCACCAAACGCGCCGCCGCCGAACACGGCGTGACCTGCGATTTGCTGCACATGGAGCACAAGGGCATTTTTTCCGAACTGGAACGCCACGGCCTTGATTTCGCGCAACTCGGCATCCAACCCGCGCGCCTGTTCTACCGCAAACGGATCATCGACATGCCGCTGGTCCCCATGCCCGACAACCCCAGCGAAGACAAGCTGGCCAAAGCCGAAAAAGTCCGCATCAAGCTGATCGACAACTGCCGCCGCAAATACGGCTTTGAGGTTCACGAACTGCGTTCACCTACCGCGGTCGAGGTCGTGGACGGCGGCATCCGCAAACTCACCCTGGGTGTGAACCAGTATAAAGACGGTCGTTTTTCGGCTACCGGCGAAACCGAAACCATCGCGTGCCGGCAAATCATCAGCAGTATCGGCAGCATCCCGGAAGAAATCAAGGGAGTGGCCATGCGGGGTGAGTTGTACGACACGGACAATGCCTTCACCGGTGAGTTGGCCGCCGATCCAGGCGTCTACTTGGTGGGCAACGCCATCACCGGACGCGGCAATATCAAGGATTCGATGAAAAACGCCCAGCGTTTATCGAAAGTGGTCACCGCGAATATCAACGGCGATGCCGTTGATTTCGAGCAGCTTTTTAAAAGCCAAGCGGAATTGGCCAAAGAAAGCGTCGCCAAACTGGAAGCTTACTTAAAAGGGATCAGCCCCCAAAGTGAGGAACAACAGGCGACAGCCCGAGACGCGGTGAAAAAACTGCAGGAAGAACGCGGCTACGGCGGCGACTTCGCTACCTGGCGCGACCAAGTACTGGCGGCCCGTTAAGCAGACTCATCCACCAATTCGGGGCGATCACAAGCGATGATCGCCCCACCTAGCTCACCCAAAAAGAGCGGAAACAGCGCTTTTCGCTAAAAAGCCGGCCCAGGGGATATGAAAACTTCACTTAAGAAAAGCGGCCCGCCTTGAACCCCCGTTTTTGGAAATTCCTCCCTTGCCGCCTCAGTATAAGCCGCCTCCTTCACAGGGGGACCCGACCGCGAAATCTGCGAAAAACAACGAAATTCGATCTTTTTCGGCCCAGACACCAACTCATCGGTTCAGAATTTGGACTGTATGACTTAGAATAAGGCGGGAAGCTGAGGCGTGCGGCCCCTTGACCGAGTAAATTGATCCCGTTATGATGCAGATTACTCATGTGTTCAACGCCATTCAAAAACTTGCCTCCTCCCTGCGTTTCAACGCAATCGGCCGCCGGGTCGAACTGCACCTGCACGAACACCCGGGATCCACGTTCTCACGCAACCTAAAAATTCGGAAACCAGACTCGAATTCCCCACAGAAAGGCACGAAATAGACATATGGTTAGTACGCTTGTGGTGACTCATGGCGAAGTCGCCAAACACTTAATTGAGGCTGCCGAAAAGATCATTGGCAAGTCCGACGCGGTTGGTTTTTTCTGCGTGGACTGGGATCAAGACTTAGAAGCGGCAAAACTCCACCTAAAGCAGCGGATTGAGCAAGTAGATCGCGGCGAAGGTGTTCTGTTGCTCACCGATATTTTCGGCGGCACGCCCACCAATATCGCGCTCACCTACCACAATCCCCACCATGTGGAGGTTGTAACCGGTGTCAATCTCCCGATGATTGTGAAGGCGATGACCTTGCCACAAGGCATTACCATTGCCGATGCCGGTCGCCAGTTGCGAAACCAGGCGCAGAAGTCGATTTACATTGCAAGCGAATTACTGTAGGTGGGTAAATGATTAGTCAACAAATCGAGATTACCAACAAAAAGGGGCTTCACGCTCGAGCCGCGGCCAAGTTGATCAACCTAACCCACCGTTTCGAAGCAGAAATCATGGTGGCCAAGGGGGACAACGAGGTAAACGGCAAAAGCATCCTCGGTTTGTTAATGTTGGCCGCCCATCAGGGTTCGTGGATTACGGTTAAGGCCCACGGCAAAGATGAAACCGAAGCCATTGACCGCATCAAACAATTGATTGAATCAAAATTTGAGGAATCGGAATAGCTTATGGAAACGCTCAAGGGTGTCGGTGTTTCCAACGGAATCGTCATCGGGAAAGCGCTGGTGATTCTGGATGAGGAAACGGTAACAATTGAGGAAACCATTTCCGCCGATCAGGTCGAGGAAGAGATCCAGCGTTTTTTAAGTGCGCTGGATAGCGCCAAAGGCCAGATCCGCACGATTAAGGATCAGATCAAAGATCGGATCGGCGAAGAACACGCGTTTATTTTCGACACCCACATCCTGCTGTTGGACGACGGCACCCTCAAAAATGAAACGATCAAATTCATTCGCACGAATTCCTGCAGTTGCGAATGGGCGTTCAGCCAAGTGCTGATGCGCGTCCTGCGCGAGTTCAGCTCGCTGGGCGACACCTATTTTGTCGAGCGCGGCAACGACCTCAAAGACGTCGGCAAACGCGTGCTTCAGGTGTTGATGGGCGAACGCAACAAACACTTTGGTTTTGACAACTTAAGCCAAGACGTCATCGTCATTGGCAGCGAGTTCGGGCCCAGCAACATCACCAATTTCGACAATCCCCGCATCCATGGGTTCGCCACCGACTTCGGCGGCCAAACCACCCATACGGCGATTATCGCCAAGGCGCTGGACTTACCCGCCGTGGTCGGCCTACACGACATTACCAAAAGAGTAAAAAGCGGTCAGACCGTCATTCTCGACAGCTTTAGCGGCAAGGTGATTGTGAACCCCAACGAGCAAACCCTCCAGAAGTACCGCAAGCTGATTCACCTCTACAAACAAGAAGAGGAAAACTACCGCGCCGAATTGAGCGAACCGGCCACCAGTGTCGACGGTTTGGAAATCGAACTGCTTGCCAACATCGAGCTGGCCACGGAAATGAACGGCGCCATCGCCAACGGCGCGCGCGGCGTCGGCCTGTACCGCACCGAATTCCTCTTTTTAGCCTGCGACCCCGCCCTCCCCACGGAAGAAACCCACTACGACACCTATTGTCAAATCGCCAAACAAGTCGGCGACGACATCGTCACCATCCGCACGCTGGACCTCGGCGGCGAGAAGTTCTTTAACCGCGCATTTGTGCGCGAGAAAGAAGTGAACCCGGTGATGGGCGTCCGTGGGGTGCGCTTGTGCTTGATCCGCAAGGATATATTCCGTACCCAGTTGCGCGCCATTTTGCGTGCCGCCAAAGAATACAAAAACATTCGCATTATGTTCCCGCTCATCAGCGGCGTACGCGAATGGCGCGTCACCCGCGACTTTTTGAACGAGGTCATGGATGAGTTACGCGCCGAGGGCATTCCCTTTGAAGAGAACCCCACCCTCGGTGTGATGATTGAGGTCCCCTCCGCCGCGATGGTCGCCGACCTCCTCGCCGAGGAGGTTTCCTTCTTCAGCATCGGCACCAACGACTTGATTCAGTACTTCCTAGCAATCGACCGGGCCAACGACGATGTCAGTTACCTTTACGATCCGCTCCACCCCGGCTTCGTGCGTTTGTTGTCCTCGGTCATTGAGGCCGCCAACAAAAAAGGCATCGACGTAAGCTGCTGCGGCGAAATGGCGTCGTCCCCACTTTACGCCTGTTTGTTAATCCTGCTGGGCCTGCGCAAGCTTTCCATGAACCCGTCTTCCCTGCCGATCATCCACCACATGATCCGTGTCATGGATTTCAAGAAGCTTTCCACCCTGATCAGCGACCCCGCCGGGGGACCCACGGGCGATCACACCCGCGAGGCCTTCCTCAAGGCATTCCGCCAACTGCTGCAACCCAATGATTACACCCATCTGATCGGCGAGGATGATGACGAGGACGAGGCTTAATCTCCGCCAAGCCGACCCCGAACCATTCCCAAAACCTGATCGGCGCGCTTTAAGCCGATCCGCCGCCCCCTGCTTGAACGGGCCTTGATTCCGTCGCCGCAACCATCGCCCGCCACAATCTCCTATCGCATCCCCGGTCGTTCTTGGCTAAGCTGGATGCGACCGCGAACCCGATCCCCTCGCGTAGGAGTACGTTTTTGAAGGTCCTAAAACTCTGTTTGCACCTTTTCCTTGTTTCAGCCCTCCCCTGTTTCGCCGCCAAAACCATCATCGTCAGCTTCGATGGTTTTCGCTGGGATTACCTGCAGCGTCATCCCACCCCCAATATGGACCGCGTCATTGCCGAGGGTTTTCGCGTTCACAAGGTACGTCCCGCCTATCCATCCCTGACCTTTCCCAACCACGTCACCCTCATCACCGGCCTGACGCCCGCCCAACACGGTATCGCGGCCAATCAAATGGTTGACCGGAAAAGCGGGAAAACCTTCGATACCTCGCCGCCCCAAGGGGTTGACGACCCTTATTGGTACCAGGCGCCCATGCTCTGGGAACTGGCCCGCAAGGACAACCGCAAAACCGCCGTCTATTACTGGGTTGGCTCAGAGGTGCGCGGCCGCCATCCCGACCGTTTTTTTAACTACAAAAGCAACACGCCCATCGAAACCCGCCTCAACCGACTCCGGCGTTGGCTCGATGAGAAACGCCACCCCAGCCCCGAGCTCATGCTGCTTTATTTCCCCAATGCCGACAAAGCGGGCCATATGCATGGACCCAACAGCAAAGAAGTCGCCGCGGAAATCGCGGTACTCGACAAGGTGGTCGGCGACATTCTGGCTCTGCCCCAAGTGAAAGCCAACCAGGTCAATTTTTTGATCGTGTCCGATCACGGCATGGCCGACCTCTTCGGCAAAGGCATCAACATCAAGGAAATCGAAAAAAGCATCGCGCCCGCGCTGCTGGAACACCTGGTTCATAACTGGACCCAAACCAATATTTTCCTCAAAAAAAACGATGCCACAACGGTGAAGCAGGTGATGGCCGGCCTGCCGAAACGGCCTTTTCTCACCTGGTACGCGCGCGCCGATTTCCCGCACCCTTTGCACCCCACGCGAACCGGCGACATCATCGGAATTTTTGACAAGGGTTACCAAGTGTTGGTGGACGGCGGCGCCCGTGTTTACGGCGCCCACGGTTACCCCATCGACGATCCCGACATGGCGACCATCTGTCTCGGTCGCGGGCCCGCGTTCAAACCCGGCACAACCATCGCCAAAACCGACATGGTCGATTTTTTCCCTTTGGTGGCATATCTCATGAAATTGGAGCATGGTCCGGTGGCCGGCAAACTCGAGGTATGGCAAGATATCCTGATTGACCCGCCGCCCAAGGCAGCCCCCGCCTCGGCCGACCCACCCAAGGAGACTTCTGCCCATGAATAACGTGGTTTTGATCGTCACGCTGATCGCCGGCGCCCTCGTCGGACACGGCATTCGTTACCTGGTCCCGCGTGCGCTCAAGCTCAAAGACAAGAAACCGGTTTTTATGTTTCCTTGGGTCGAACTGGTCACGGCCGGCTTGTTCCTGCTGGTCGCGTGGCGACTGGGTTACGGCATCGCCCAGCTCAAATGGTTTTTCCTAACCTCCGTATTTGTCGCGATCGCGGTCAGTGACTACGCCACCAAATACATTCCCGACAGCTTCACCCTTTACACCGCACCGGTCGGCATGGCCTGCACGATTTTGTTCCCGCAAGACGTCATCGCGATGTTGGGCCACGAACGGTTGCTGCTCATGTTCGGCGTACCGCCCCACCAGGAACTTACCGCGGGCATCATGCTGGCGATCACCGGCGCCGCCGCCGGTTTTATGATGATGGAAGTCATCCGGCGCATTTTTTCGAGCTTGCTCCAAATGGAGGCCATGGGCCTGGGCGACGCGTACCTCATGCTCACCGCCGGCGCCTTCCTCGGACCGCAAATGGTGTGTTTCTCCCTGTTGCCCGCCTGCCTGATCGGCGTCATCACCGGGCTGATCTGGAAGCTGTTGTTCAAAACGCCGCACGCGCCGTTTGGGCCGGCCCTGGGTATGGGTTGCTTTAGCATGCTGCTCTTCCGTGATGAGCTCATCAATGGGTTCATCCACTACAACGAAGCATTGTATGACCTGCCGCCACAAGCTCTGATGGCGATCTCCCTGGTCCTGATCGGCGTTGTGTTTTTCCTCGTGATTCGCATGAAACGCCGCGCGGCCCAATACGAGGCCGAAATCGAAGAGGACTACGACCAAATGAACGACAAATTCGAATCCTGACATGGCGCAACCCGAACCCGTGCTCGCCTTCGCCCGCCAGCGCAAGGTATGGCACCTGGCCGCCCCTATCATTCTCGCGCTCAGTTCCCAAAACCTCATGAACCTGGTCGATACGGCCATGGTCGGCACCTTAGGCAAAACAGCGCTGGCCGGTGTCGGCTTCGCGGGCATGATGTTGTGGGCGGTGGTCGCCGTCTTCCAGGGCTTAAGCCCGGCGGTCCAGACCCAAACGGCCCGACGGCTCGGCGAGGGCGATAGCGCACGCCTGCATCAATCCATGGTCAACAGTCTCTACCTCGCGGTTGGGTTCGGCATCCCCTACACCTGGCTCTTGTTTACATCGGCCGCTCCCCTCTTTCATTTTTTTAACGACGACCCCGCGGTCTGCACCCTCGGCGGCGAATACTTTCAAATCCGTGCGCTCAGCTTGGTGTTCATGGGTGTCAACTTTGGCTTCCGCGGTTTTTTCAACGGTATCAAGAAACCCAACCTCTACATGCAAACGCTGCTGATGATGCACCCAATCAACATCCTACTCAACTACTTGCTCATTTTCGGCATCGCGGGGCTACCGCGCCTCGAAACCAACGGGGCCGCTCTGGGCACGCTTATCGCGACCATCCTGGGCACGCTGAACTACATCCGCCTGTTCCTCAAGCACCGCGAGCCAGGAGCGACCTTGCATTGGAAAGCAGTTGATTTAGGCGGCATGAAAAGCTTGCTTCGCCAGGCGATTCCTAACTGTTTCCAGTCATTTAGCCTCGCCCTGGGCTTCATGCTGTACTTCGTCATCGCGGGCAAAATCAGCACGGACGCACTGGCCGCAACCAGCGTGCTCATCCGCTTGGCTCTGCTCTGCACCTTAATCGGGCTCGGCTTCGGCATTGCCACCCTCACCCTGGTGGGCCACGCCGTCGGCGAAGGACAACCCGATGAGGCTAGGCGTTGGGTACACACCGCTTTATTTATGACCTGCACCACCCTGACCCTCATCGGCGCCTGTTTCGCCCTTTTTCCCGCCTTTTTCCTGGATTGGTTCATCCAAGAACCGGCCGTCATTCACATTGCGCTGACACCGATGGTGCTGATGGGCCTCAGCCAGAGCTACGATGCGGCGGCCATCGTCCTGATGCACGCCCACCTGGGCGGCGGTAGCGCGCGCCGCGTGCTGGTCATTTCCTTCGTCAACCAATGGTTGCTTTTCCTGCCCGCGAGTTATGCCGCGGTTACTTGGGGCGGCTTCGACCTCACGGGTCTCTGGGTTTGCATGATCAGTTATCGGTTCTTACTGTTCCTCACCTTCGTGGCCAGCCTCACCCAAGGAAACTGGATCCGCGCCCAGGTTTAGCCCGCATTGCTCACGAGGATTCGTCGCGAGAAGCTGAAAGCCTTGTGAGCATTGCAGGCTGGATCCTCATCGCTCCAAAAACAGAAAACGCGCCGCCTCTTGCGAGACGACGCGCATTTCATGCTTCGTGTTTTCTTAGTTCGGTTTCACGAACTTGAGCGTCATGCGATCAGACTCGCCGATGGCTTTGTACTTGTCGGCGTCCTTTTCACCCAGCGCCAAGGTGGGCGGCAGCGTCCAAACACCTTGAGGGTGATCCGCTTTATCCTTGGCGTTGGCGTTCACCTCGGAAGAACCGGCCAACTTGAAACCAACTTTTTTGGCGATTTCAATCACGTAGTCTTGGTTCATGTAACCGTTTTCGGCCTTGGGATCTTGCTCGGCTTGGGTACGGTGCTCGACCACACCCAAAACCCCACCGGGTTTAAGGTTGTCGTAAAAAGCTTGGAACGACTTTTCCAGGCCGGGCATCCAGTTGTGAAGATTGCGGAAGGTCAGGATCATGTCGGTTTTGCCGGCGGGCCCCAACTCCCACAGATCGTTTTCGGGGAAGTACTGGGCCATGGTGACGTTGCCGTAAACCGCTTTGTCTTTTTCCAATTTTTCAGCCAGCTTCTTGTTGGCTTTTTTGAAGTATTCGGCGTATTTGTGCTCGGGATTTTTGGGGAAAGCAGCCGCGATGTACTGACCTTTGCCGTTGACATACGGTGCCAAAACCTCGGTGTACCAACCGCCGCCGGGCCAAATTTCGACCACGGTCATGTCGGGCTTTAACCCGAAAAAGGCCAGCGTTTCCGCGGGATTGCGGCTGTCGTTACGCGCTTTATTCGCATCGGAACGGTGTTCACCCTCGGCGATTTTTTTCAGCTTCTTTTCGCTTTGATGACCGTCGCCGGCCATTGCCGCGGCGGACAAGGCCGCGAGCACGCACAGGCAAAGGACCTTGGCGAACTTAGAGAATTGATTCATCACTACCCTACCTAAGTAAAAGATGGTTTTGAGTGCATTCAGGTGGTGCCAAAGCGAGATTTGGACGAATAGCCGGATCGAACACGTACGTGGGGAAAAGGCTGTATTGATTGCCGCCAAATCATGAAGGTATAGGTTTTCTTTGGGCACGCGACCACATTGAGTGCAGTATACATGCCTTTTTACGCCAATAAACACGGAAGGTTTCCCGGCAGATCCACGCCACCTCAAAATCGACACCCCCACCAATTCAAACAACCGCTATTTTGTGCCCGTCAAAATCTTTTCACACCGCACTTCAAATCCTCGCCGCTCCTTTAAAAAAGAAGATAGGACGACGATGGTCGCACCGGCCGTGATTTGTTAGAATCTTCAACAGATTTTGTCGGCCTATTTCCATCGATACCCTTTAACCTAAAAAGCGCGATAACTCGCGGAGATTTTGGCTAAACCTCTGGGCTGCAACGGCCTGTAAAAGTGCTTATCGCACCGACCGGGTGCGCGTCTTGCGCGACCCCGGTCCGCTTTTTCCAAGCCATTTCGCTCCAGATCTTTAGCCAAAATCTCCCACTCTTATCGCGCCGCTTAGGTTTAACTCTGAAAAATCACCTGCTTCCCCGTGAGTTCGTCCAGTCTTAACCTCCATGAGCAGGACCTACCGTCGACACAGAAACCCGCGTTCTCGTTGAGGAGGATACCGATGGCGAAAGCAAGCTCCGATTTAATTGCCGCGTTGCGCGAGACGGCCGAAAGGCTGATGACCGGCGACGCCTATGGCTGGACCCACATGGGCAAGTGCAACTGTGGGCATTTGGCCCAAACCGTCACCAAGCTGACCCATGCCGAAATTCATCAATACGCGCTCCAAAAACCCGGCGACTGGGCGGAGCAAGCGGTGGCCTATTGTCCCGGCAGCAAATACCCGATTGATGTGGTCATCGAGACGTTGCTCGGATTGGGCCTGAGCAAAGACGACCTGGTCCACTTGGAACGGTTGTCAGACCGCGCGGTGCAGGCCCAATTACCGATCCAAGATCGCAACCTCGATTACCGCCGCCGCGACGATGTGGTGTTGTATTTTCAATTGTGGGCCAACCATCTGGAAGCCGAATTGGAAACGCCGCCGACCGTCACCGTGAAACGAGCGGCGGCCGTCCTTTAACCCTGCTTGGTTGCAGCCCTTAAGGGTTTCCTATTTCCGCGGGTTGGTGTTCGGGTGTGTTTTCGCGAGCCTTATTTCGGCGAACCGGTCGCGCAACGGGGGGACCGTCTTCATGAAGACGTTGCTCCTCGTCCAAGGTACCCTCATCCGCGCCGTCGTCCACCGGTAACCAAAGGCGAACCCGCGCTCCACGTTCCACCCCGGGGCTGAAAATCTCAATGCGACCGCCTAATTCCTGCATGGTGTTGCCGCAGTAATGGAGCCCAAACCCCAGATGGTTCTCTTTGGTGGAGTAACCTTCCTGATAAATGTGCTGGAGTTGCTCGGCATCCATCCCGATACCGTTGTCCTCCACGGTAATCACACAGCCGTTTTCTTCCCGCTTGGTTTCCACCGAAATCCAACGGGTACTCAGCGAGGCGTGTTGCAGCAAGGCCTCGGCGGCGTTTTTCAAAACAAACAACAGCACGTGGCACAGGCGCGGTTTTTCGAGGGATAAGGCGGGAACGGGATTTAACGAACTCCGTACAAAAATGCCTTGGTTCTTAAAGTAGGTCTCTTCCATCTCGAGCATTTCGGACACGATTTGGTTGATGTCGGTTTGGGTTTTGAATCGCGGCACCTGCAGGAATTGTTCCTGGGCCCGCAGCACCTCGCCGAGGCGATCCACCTGGGTGGCCAATTGGGTTGATTCACCGTGAATTTCCTCACGCCATTCATCCAGGTGCTCGGCCAACTGTCGCAGGGCGTCGGGGAACTTGCGACCGCGCGGGTCCTCGCTCATAAAGGTACCCAGATCGTCACGATGTTGTTCTAACAATCCGTGGAGGCGGCGCAACAGATGGACGGGTTCGTCACCCCCGGCGAGGAGCACCACCTGTTCCGCGGAACTGACCATGTTGTTTAGGTTGTTGCCGACCTGATGCATGAGGTTGGCGGCCATCTCGGCCATGCCGGCGTCGTGCGCTTGATCCAACAAACGCCGCTGGGCCTCGACCAATTTCAGCAAGGTCTCGCGCAGTTCGGCGGTGCGGGTGCGCACCTTGCTCTCCAGCAGGCGCGAACCTTCTAGCAGGGAAAGGTGGTGTTTGACGCGTGCCAAGAGTTCGCTTTTGATAATGGGTTTGTTGAGGTAATCGCTGCCGCCGGCGTCGAACCCGGTTGCCAAATCCTTAGCCTGGTTGCGTGCCGACAAAAACAGAATAGGTAAGTCTTGTTCCGGGTGCACTTTGCGAATCTGACGACACACTTCGTAACCGGAAATGCCAGGCATCATGATGTCGAGAATAATGAGGTCGACATCGGGCGCCTCGCGGGTTTCCGGCGGGATGTCTTCGTGGTTCAGGTTAAAGCGGGCCAAGGTGTCCTGACCATTGGCCAGTTCCTCAATCTCGTAGCCGGCCAAAAGCAAATGACTGCCGAGCACCTGGCGGTTCACGGGTTCGTCGTCGATAATCAGAATCCGTCCGCGACGACCACCCCCCTGTTCCGCGGGGGTCGGCAAGGGAATATGGGGATCGCTTCCGTCGGGCTGGGTGGACGCCGGCACCGCCGCGGCAACGGGTTGGGAGCGCTGTGTGACCACGGGTTTGAGCGGTAGCGAAAAGCTAAAGGTCGAGCCGGCGCCCGGCGAGGAGTCCACCCAAATGGTGCCGCCGTGACGCTCGACAATTTCGCGACAAATGGCGAGACCCAACCCGGTGCCGCCCTGTCCCCCGTTTTCCGGCATGGACAACTGTTCGAACGACTCAAAAATCCGTTTCTGATCGGCGTCGGCGATACCGACCCCGGTATCGGCCACGGAAAGCGTGAGGAAGTTTTTGCGAATTTCGGCTCCCACCTCAATGCGGCCCTCGTCGGTAAATTTAACGGCATTCCCAATTAGGTTAAAAAGCACCTGCTCCAAACGTTGTTCGTCGCCCCAGATCAAGGGGGTTCGCGGTGATACATTATTAATGAGTTTGATTTTTTTGCGGTTAATCAGCGGCGCGGCTACTTGGAACACCTGGTCCACCAGAACATGTAAATCGACCGGCTGGCAATTGAGTTCCAGTTGGTGATGGCGTAATTTGGCGAAATCGAGAATGTCGTTGACCAGATTCGACAAGCGCCGTCCAAAGGCAACGATGGTTCCCAACTGTTTGTTGGCCTCGGCGGGAAGGGGGCCGGCCACGCCGTCACGCAGGGTTTCCGCCAGGCCGATGATCCCATTGAGCGGGGTGCGCAATTCGTGCGAGGTATTGGCCAAGAACTGATCCTTCAGGGCGTTAACCTGCAACAGCGATTCGTTTATTTGACGCTGTCGGTCGCTCAGGGCACGTGCCAAAGCCAGCTTGCGCCTTTGATTTTGGTACAACAACGCCAGCAGGGAAAGAAGCACAACGATGTAGAGGATCTGGGCCGGGTAGGAACGCCACCAAGGCGGTGCGATGTGGATGGGAATGGATTTCCCGGTCCGGTTCCAGACACCGTCGCGGTTGCCCGCGATGACGCGGAACCGATAACTGCCGGGATCCAAGTTGGTATAAGTGGCAAACCGCCGTGAGGCGTCGGTGTAGATCCAGCTTTCGTCGAGCCCTTCCAGCATGTAGGCATATTTGTTTTGGGTCGGGTCGGCGTAATCGAGGGCCGCGAATTCAAACGAAAAGACCCCGTCCTCGTAATCCAGGTTCAGGCTTTTCATGTGATCGATGGGCAGCAACAGGGGCGACGCCTCGCTCTGCCGTCGCAGCGGAACTTCCTGGTTGTAGCGCAAAAAGCGCGTCAACACGACCGGGGGTGCCAGCGGATTGTCCCGTATATCCGTCGGCTGAAAGAGGTTGAACCCGTTAATGCCGCCGAAAAACAGCTCGCCGGAAGGCAAGCGCGCGTAGGCCGTGTTGTTAAATTCATTGTTTTGCAAGCCGTCTTGGGCGCGGTAGTTGCGGAACACCTGGGTTTCGGGGTCAAAGCGCGAAATGCCCAGGTTGGTGCTCATCCACAGGTAGTGTTCGTCGTCCTCAAGAATGCCGTACACCACATCGTTGGCCATGCCGTGGCTTTCGTTGTAACGCACTGCCTTTCCGGTCTCGGGATCAAAGCGGTTGAGACCGCCGCCGAGGGTGCCCAACCAAAGCACCTTCCGTCCCGAATCCACGTAAACCGAAAAAATGCGGTTGTGGCTGATGCTCGCGGGATCGCCGGGCTCGTGATGATAGTTCACAAAGCGTTTGGTATCGGCCGACATGTGGGTTAGGCCGCTAAAGGTGGCGACCCAATAACGATCCTGCCAGTCCTGAACCATGCGCCACACAAAATCGCCCGCCAAAGAGTTGGGTTGATCTGGTCGATGGGTTAACCGCAAGAAGCGTTCGGTTTCGCGATCAAACTGATTCAAACCCTTGTCGGTGCAAATCCAGAACACACCGTTTTTGTCGGAAAATAAACCGCGGATGCGATCCGAACTGATGCTGCGCACATCGTTGGGATCGTGGCGAAAAGCGCGAAACACGCCCTTCTCACGGTCTAAAACATTGAGGCCGCCGCCAATGGTGCCGATCAACAACAACCCCTCGGGATCGAACAAAAGATCGGATACGCGACCGGAAGAAAGCGCACCGGCTCGATTTGGATCGGCGACAAAGCGTTTGACCTGGTCATTTTCACGATCAAAGCGCAACAAACCGGTATCGGTGCCGACCCACAACACCGCGTCCGGCGCATCGGGATCCACGGCGGGCGCCCGAATCCGGTTAATTTGGGCGGAGGTACTGTCGGCGTCACGCGCCGCAAGGAAGCGGTAATGGTTAAAGGCCCGCGATTCGGGATTGTGTTTGTTGAGTCCGCTAAAGGTACCGACCCACAACAAACCACCGCGGTCGATTTGCAGCGACCAAACCACATCGTGACACAAGCTGGTGGCCTCGGTGGGATCGTGGCGGAAAACGCGGCTCTTCCCGGTGGCCAAGTTGAGGTTAATCAAGCCGTCAAAGGTGCCGACCCACAAATCGTGAGGATGGCCGACGGCCAAGGCACGCACGCGGTTGAGACCTTGCCGCGCCGGGGCTAAGTTGATCGGCAGCGGTTCGCCTTTACCCAGCTCGGGATAAAAGCGAAACAAACCCGCGCCCTCGGTCCCCAAAATCAGGTTGCCGTCCGGCAAACGGGCCAAAGCATTGACGCCACCGCCCAGGGTGGCCTCGGGCACCACGACCTGAAAACCGGTACGGTCTTCGTCCAGCAAAGCCAAACCCGCCGGTGTTCCCACCCACAAACCGTGATCCTCATCCAACAGCAAGCTCGAAATGGAATCGGAGGGCAGGCTGTCGGGATCGAGCGACTGGCGACGGTAAAAAAGAAGCGAGTCGCTTTTAGGGCGCAGGTAAGCGAGGCCGGCCTCCTGGGTCGCAATCCACAAACCCCCGTCACGATCCGCCTGCAGCGCGGTAACACGGGGTTCGGCGACAAAATGGCTGTTGCGCAGGGGAACGGGGGTAAATTGTTCCAACCGTTCGTCGAAGTAACACAAACCCGCGTCGGTACCAATCCACAAGCGGCCTTGTTCATCCTCTTCCAGGGCGGTAATCCAGTTGTCGATCAGCCCCCCGGCTTCTGCCTGAGAGCGCTTGAAAATGGTAAAGCGGTAGCCGTCGAAGCGGTTGAGGCCGTCCTGGGTGCCGAACCACATGTAACCACGGCGGTCTTGGAAAATGGTCTGGACGGTACTTTGAGAAAGGCCGTTCTCGAGGGAAAAACGCTCCAAACGAATGTGTTTCTGTTGCGCGGGGAGGGGCGCCGCAAACAGAAACGAAAATAGCAAAACCTGAGTAACCATCCTTCTGAGAAAAACTTCCCAGTCGGGGGCACCCGTTGGAACACCCATGACAGCCTCGGCGTGAGGATTATTCAGCATTGATCGTAATGACTTTTTTAGCACAGATAATGGGCGATTACCAGTTGATCAGACGACTTTCGGTCGTCCCAGCGGGCTTGGTGCCGTCCTCGCCGGGCTGACGACACTGGAATTATTCGACTCCAGAAGAAAACTTTTAGAGCCGGGAAATTGCCCTTTCCCGGCTCGGGTTTTAGCGTTTTACTTTACCCGCTTGAATTGGAAGGCGGTTTCGAGTTGGTGCTTGCCGGCCTCAGCCACAAAAGCTTTCACCGGCCCATCCATAAAGGCCCGGTATTGCGGCAGCCATGCTTCGAATTCTTTTTCCGCCTGGTCCAAGAAACGCAATTGGGCGGGCGTGGGTTCCGACCAAGAACTGAAACACTTGCTCGCGGCTTTCTGAATGGCGGCCACAACATGGGTTCTCGGTTGGATCCCTTTCGAACCCGGCGCCACCCAGAGACCGCGCTCCAGTTCGGTCTGCGCCTCGCGCAGTTTTTTGGCGGCGGCGGTCAGCTCATGATCCTTCGTCTTACGCTGTCGAACCGGCTCAGGGTCGTCAACCCAAGTAGCGGCCAAACGATTTTCAACCAAGGCCACGTCCTTTTTCAGACGCTCGAGATTGCGCAACACGGCCACGGCACGGTTGTTCAGTTTGGTCCAGCGTTCCATCGCCGCGGCCCGTGCGGCCCAGTCGACCTCGCCCGCTTCCAGGTTGGAATCGGCTTCGATCTTTACCTGAGCCGAGGCGGTTTCCTCCACATAAAGCACCTTCACGGTGTAGGTTCCAGGCGCGACTTGGAAACGTCGCGGCTTTGAGGGGAACGGCGCCTCGGGATCAAAAGGCACGGCCGATACGGGATCCATTCGCAAATCCCAAATCACCCGATTCAATCCCTGATGGGCGTCGGCAAAAAACCGTCGAATACGCGTGTCACCGTCGAAGATGTGAATTTCCAGTTGTTTCTCATCATCGTTCGCTTTGTCCTTTGCCGCGGCCGTTTTATCGGGTTTCGCCGCTTTGGCCAACAAGCTGTCGCCTTGGCTCGCCTTGGCTTTCTCCCGTTGGTCACGGCGTTTTTCAGCCTGACGTTTCTTCTCAAGGGATTCATCGTACAAGGGCAAGCGTTCATCGTTGAGAAAGATATCAAACCAAACACCATAGGGTTCGTTGGTGCCCTGGAAATCCCCGTGTCCCATCGAGACACCGCTTTTCATGGGCTGGGGCTGATACTGGCGCGTGGGTTGGGGTTCCAACAGACGCAGGGTTTCCTTATTTTTGTTTTTAACCAGGGCGCGCAACGGATGCACGTCGTCAAGAATATAGATCCCGCGACCGTGGGTTCCGATGACGAGGTCACTTTCCCGTTCCTGAAAAGCCAAATCCATCACCGAGGCGGTGGGGACGCCAAAAGTCCACTTGAACCAAGACTTACCGGCGTCGAGTGAAATGTACAAACCGAATTCGGTGCCCAAATAAAGCAGTTCAGGTACGACGGGATCTTGAATCAGCGAAAGGGCGTACCCGCTCACACTGTCGCCGACAATCAACTCCCAGCGCGCACCGTAGTTGTCGGTACGGTAGACATAGGTCCCGAAATCGGAGCGGCGGTGGTTGTCAAACACGACAAAGGCGGTGCCGGGATCGTGGTTGGAAGCGTGAATGTGGGCGGTCCAGGGATGGGCGGGCAAGTTGCGAATATTGCCTTCCAGGGACTTCCAGGAAGCGCCGCCGTCCCGGGTGATCCACAACCGGCCGTCGTCGGTGCCGACCCACAGCAAACCTTCCTTGATCGGACTTGGCCGCACGGCGGTGATGGTGGTGTAGTTTTCGGCGGCGGTCACGTCCAGGGTCAAACCGCCGCTTTTGTGCTGTTGTTGCCATTCCGGCTTGTTGGTCGTCACGTCTTCGCTAATGGCTTTCCAGGAATGCCCGTAATCGTCCGATTGCATCAAAAATTGCGATCCGTAGTAGATGCGACCTGGCTTGAAGGGGTCGACTGCCACGCCAGCGCTCCAGTTGTAGCGCATTTTGGTGCCGTTCACGACCGGCTGGGGTTCGATCATGGTAGAACGGTTTTTGACCAAATCCCAGCGAATCAGGTTGCCACCTTGGGACATGGAGAAACCGGTGCCGGGATTGTGGGGATCGGGAACGGTGTCGAAACCGTCACCGAAACTCACCAGTTCCCAGAAGTGGTTGCGAATGCCGCCGTTGCGGCGTACTTCGCTCGGACCGCGCCAGGATCCGTTGTCCTGCAAGCCGCCGTAGACGTTGTAGGGTTCCGCGTTGTCGACCGCAATGTGGTAGAACTGCGCCAGCGGCAGGTTGGCCACAAAGCGGAAGGTTTGGCCGTGATCGTGGCTTTCGGCCACACCGCCGTCGTTGCCGAGGTAGAGGTGGCGCGGGTTATTGGGGTTAATCCAAATCGCGTGGTGGTCGACGTGAACCTTGGGCCAGACCGCGCCGCTCAAGGGCGACCAGGTACGCCCGCCGTCGGTGCTCAGGTTGACCAGGGTTTCTTTTTTATAGATGCGGTTGGGATCCTTGGGATCGACCTGAATGCGGCAATAGTAAAAAGGGCGGTCGGCAATATTGGGGTCGCTGTTCACGGTGGTGAAGGTAGTGCCCCCGTCGTCGGAACGCAGGAACACGCTTTGCGCCGCTTCAACCAAAACGTAAACCCGTTGGTTGTCGGAAGGTGCAATCGCCACCGACATGCGACCCAACGCGCCCTTGGGCAAACCGTCCTCGGGCTCAATGCGTTGCCAGGACGCGCCGCCGTCATGGCTGCGGAACAACCCGGAGCCGGGTCCGCCGGATTTGAAGAAGTAGGGCCGCCGTTGGAACTGCCACATGGTGGCGAAAAGTTTGTTGGGGTTGCGCGGGTCAATGTCGATATCGCTGCAACCCGTGCGGGGATCGCTGTAGAGGATGTTTTTCCAGGTTTTGCCACCGTCGGTGGTTTTGTAAAGCCCGCGCTCCTCGCTCTCGCCCCAGAGCTTGCCGAGCACGGCCACGTATACGACGTTGCTGTCGGTGGGGTCCACGACGATGGTGTTGATGCGCTCACTTTGCTTTAAACCCATGTGTTGCCACGTATTGCCACCGTCTTGAGAACGGTACACGCCGTTGCCGATGGAAACGCTGTTGCGCACGTTGCCTTCGCCGCTGCCGACCCAAATGGTTTCGGGCCGTTGCGGGTCAATCGCCAGCGCGCCGACGGCATGCACGGGCTGGTCGTCAAAAATGGGTTCAAAGTTGAGCCCGGCGTTGGTGCTTTTCCAAACACCACCGGTGGCGGTACCGACATAAACGACGCGCGGGTTGTCGGGAACAGCGGCGACGGCGGTTACCCGCCCACTCATACCGGCGGGGCCGATGTGACGGGCTTCAAGGCCGGCCAACTGTTGGGGATCAAACTCGGCGGCAAGGCCTGTGAAAAAAAACGAACAGAACGCGAACAAGACCAGGGCCGGCAAAACCCGTCGAGGAAACGAACCTAACATCATGTGATCATACCTCAATAGAAATTCGTGCCGCGGCACGGTGCTACGAGACGGACGACAATCGGTCATCCATAGAAGTGAGTGAACGAGCGACCCTTGGTAAAAAAAACCACGCTGGATAGTCGGTACCCGCTGAGAGACGATGCGGGTTAAAGGGCGGTTTCCATTTGATCCGGTACGGTTGGCGCGAGAACCTAAGGCGATCTCAACCGAAGCAAGACATCCCGGAGCATGGCGTGGGAACAGACGATACTCTGCATTCTAACGGGACAACGGGGTGTCCACAATGGTTGCCCGCCAGGGCGCTATTAAGAAGGCCGTTCCATTTTGGTAAAAGCGCGGTTTGGTAAGCAAACACACGGGGCAAAACCTTTCTCGACAAGTGCTTATCCTTCGACGCTCGCGACAGTCGGCCGGACCGGTTATAATAGCCGGCTTGAAGGCAGCCACAGGTTTTGGAACCGGGCTTGATCCGGGTCGATCCCGCCCCCTCGTGGGTGACACATACTTGTTTAGCCGCCTTTTCCGCGGGGTTTCGCATTTCCCGAACCGAGCGTTCAACGGCCCCCGACGTTATGCCAAGTGAACACCATGAGCGAACAGCAACAGCCCAGTTTATTCGAAACACGCACCGGCCCCGATCCCAAGGGCGAATCCTGGTCCCAAGTTTTTGCGCGCCGGATGCAAAGCCTGTTGATGGGTTTCCCCATCCACCAAATGGTCGCGCGCGGCGAGTCCGGGCACCGTCCCGATTGGGACAAGCAGAACTTTACCTTTTTGGCGCTTCAGGTGTTTGATTCGGTGTTTGCTCGTATGGCACCCGGTGTCGGCAGCGGCGCAACCCGCGAGGAACTGATCCACGATCTCAAGCCCTACATTATGGGCTTGCAGGCGGATCTGAACGACGATCAAATCGCCGAAATCGTCGACTTCCTGTTGGACAACCTGATGAACGAGGGCCGCGGCAGCTTCGAACGCCAAGCGATTTGGCTTTCGGAAGAAGAAGAGCCGAAACCCTACATGTTCCGCTTTGGCTTGCTCAAGTCCTACCACGATCCCGACAGCGACCAGTTCATCATCCGCGCGACAACCGAGGCCATTCACCTCTACCTGCGCATGCTGGACCAGCCCATCGAAGACGAACAAATTTCCAACCTGTTCATTTTGCACGAGCAGGTGCGGCGCGGGCGCATCAACCGCGCCCGCCGCGAGGTGGAACGCACCATGTTGCTGAGCCTGGAGTACGAACGCTACATCGAAGGCATGTTGCGCGCGGTGCGCCGCGATGTGCGCACGGTGGACTGGGTGCGCGAGGTTACGCCGAAGATTGAAGAAGCCCACCGCCACGTGCGTCGGCTGATCAAAGACCAGGGCACGGTTCTGGCCGAACTCAAAAAAGAGTTGGTGCGCAACAAAGACCGCGAATTGCAACAGGTCATTCGCGACCTGATCGATTATTTGGAAACCTGCCAACGGCGCCACATGGAACTGGAGCGCCACATCCTCGCCGCCGGCCCGGCCTTTCTGGAAGAACAGGCTTACCAGCGCTTCCGCAGCATGGCGCGCTCGCCGATGCCCGACCTCAACGAGCAGGTGTTCCTACCCGCGCTGGAATGTTCCGATACGGTGATGCGCCCCCAACTCAAGGACATCTACCACACCATGCTGGGTCCGCAAATCGAGCGCATCCTCGACCTAAACCTGTTTATCGACAAGCTATTGCGCGAGGAAGGCAACAACGAGGTGTTCCTCGACGCGGAAGAAGACGAAGATCGCCTGCCGATTATGAATTTGTTTAACCCCCTTGAAGACGTCTTCGAGGAGAAGCTCGCGCAAATCGTGAACCGCGTTGATGTGGCGCCGGTCCGCCTGTCCGAACTCCTTGAGGCGGGCCGCCAAATGGAACTGGACGACGAACAACTGGCGGTCCTGGGCGTGTCCTTTTTGCAGAGTTACCACGCCCGCGCCGACCTGCTCGGGCTGCGGGTTTACAAGGACGGCAAACCCCTCGAGGACCCTGATTTCATGGGCGACGATTTGTTGATTCGGCGCGCTTACGATCCCGAATCCCGCGCCGAGCCGCCATCCTAGGAGTGACCATGGCCGAAGAAACGAATTTGAACGAAACAGGATATGCGGCGGGGCGTTTGATTGCGTTCGCGCTCAAGTCGGCGAAACCCCATCGCGACAGCGAGTACAAGCAACTGATCGACCGCTACATTCACGACGAACCCTTCGCGGTGGGTGTCGATGCGGTGCTCGAGGGCATGAGCCTGCGCATTCTCAACGAAACGACCCAATCGCTGCGCGCGGGTTTGGTGCTGGCCTGTACGGCGAGCGCGAGCCCGTTCGCGCCCAACATCGAGAGCCACGCGCGCGGGCTCAACCGCGATCAGCAAATGGCCATGGGCGTGATTCACCTGGCGGTGATGAGTTTTTACTATCCCCAGGTTGACGACGATGACGACGACGAGTTTCGCTCGCGTTCCGGCACGCCCAGTGAAATCGCAAGCGAAATTCGCGAAATTTGCGAGGCGCTGCAAACGGCCCATCAACAGGACGATTCAGCCGGCGACGAGATGCCCAACCAAGTGCGCTTGGCCTACGAATATTACCTGAGCCTGCAGCCGGCGCCGACACGCGCGGGTTACTACGGCAAAACAACCCAAATCGGTTTGGTCCACCACGTGCTCAACGAATTGCACCGCAACGGTTTCCTCGGGTTGGACGGCGGCGACGGCCCCAACACCCGCTACGTCTCGCTGCCCAAGTACCGCATTTACGTGCGCCGCATGAGTTCTCACCACCTGGCCCAAAGCGTGCGTAAAGCACGCCGCGCGATGCACGGCCAAACAGACGCGAACGACGCCGCGGTGATTCAGCGCTAAGGCGCCCCGTTTTTTGAAAAAGAGGTTTTGATTATGGCTTCAGGTGCGAGTATTCCCCATCTTATGCGTGTCCACTTCGCGGGCGTCGGCCACCCCGATGCGCGGCTCTCGCCGCTCACCCTCGATTTCCATCGACGCGACGATCAAGACACCCCCGAAACACTCGACTCCATCATTTGGGCCGAGAACGGGGTTGGTAAATCCAGTATTCGCGCCCTGTTGTTCAGCCTGCTGCACCCCAGCATCAACGACGTCATGCGTTCCGCCAACGGACCGCTGGACAACCGCCGCTACGAGCTTTACTTCGGCGC
This sequence comes from Acanthopleuribacter pedis, assembly GCF_017377855.1. Lineage (GTDB taxonomy): Bacteria > Acidobacteriota > Holophagae > Acanthopleuribacterales > Acanthopleuribacteraceae > Acanthopleuribacter > Acanthopleuribacter pedis. The sequence continues at coordinate 344,293 of NZ_JAFREP010000007.1, read as the reverse complement.
CAAGGACAGCGGCTACGTGATCACCGAATGGTCGATGCCGCCGGCCCAACAGCAAACCCTGGTCGGCATGGACGAGGAACCCGCCACCTTGATCATCGGTTTTTGCGCCCACTGGCCACACGGGCAGCAGTCCAGCCTCGGCGACCTGGAACGCCACTACTTTATGTTCACGCCCTCCGGCCCGATCAATTTCAACACGCTGCCGATCCGCGGGTTGGCGGCGGGCAGCGAGCCGGCCGCCCACGCCAAGGAATTCATGGAGTGGTTCAAAGCCGAGGCCAAACCCCTCAACGGGCGCCACACCAGCGTCCACCGCGAATGGTCGAATTGGCTGGCCGAGGTCGGTCTCGACCCCATGATTTTCTCCTACCAGTTGCGCATGAACGGCGGGCAGGGCGGCATCCTCGGCCTGTTTAAAAACCGCATCAATACCCCCACCGATTTCGTCCACTTTTTCCTGGAAACCGTCATGAAACCCGATACCGCGGTGGATGTGATTGAGGTCTTGAACGAGAAACGCCGCCACATCGAAAAGCAACCCCAATGGGAAGCCGAGTGTACCTTTGTCGACGAAGCGCTGCCGCTGTTGACCCTGCTCAACGAGGAAAAGGTCGCCTTCCAAACCGCCGAAACCGATCTGCTGGCCGACCGCCAACGCACCGGCGCCATCATCGCCGGGCTGACCCAATCCGCGGCCGCCATTAAAGAAAAGCTGGCCCAGATTGAAATTGAACGGGACGAATTTGCGGCGCAACTGCAGGAACTGCAGGAACAATTTGTCATCCTCCAGGATTACCGTTCCTGGTTGCGGCTCCACGAATGCAAGCAGCGCTTGGCCCAGTGCGAAAAAGATTTGGAACTGAAACGCGCCGAACACAAAAAAGTACGCGCCGAACTGCGTTTGTTGCGCGCGGCGGGCGAATACGAGGTCTGGCGCGTCAAGCAGGACGAATGCAAGGCGATTGAAGAAGAACTGGCCAAACGCCGGGACAGCAACCTCGACGTGGAGAAAGAGCTGCGCGACGCGGGCACCATGTACGCCCAGGTGCTCAACCGCGAAATCAAAAAAGCCGAAAACGAGTTGGAGCAAGCCAAAATCAGCCTGGAAGCCGCGCGCGGCGAGTTGGCCGCCAACCAGGAAGCCTTTAACAATGCCAAGGCCGATTTAGCTCAGGTCAATGAGCAGGTACGCAACATCAACCTGCAAATGCAGAAACGCGAAAAGGCACTGCAACGGTTGATTCTCTCCAAGGCGGTGGGCGCGGAAGAACAACCGCGCGAGGCCTTAACCCGCTTGAAAACGCGCGTGCGCGAAATTAGCGGCGACACGGCGGGCGAACGGGAACAACGCGACCACTTCCAAATGGAACGCGCCGAACTGGACGAACAGGGCCGGGAACGGATCGCCGCCATGACCCGCCTTCAGGGCGAAAAAGCCCAGCTGGAGAAACGCTTCGACAGCGACAGCCAACGCAAGAACCATCTGGAAACCGACCGCGATCTACGGCTGTTGTTGGAACAAGAAAGCATTGATTTGGGCGAGGCCGATTTGGTGGCCCGCACCGCCGAGGGCATTGCCCGCGCCGAGCAGGAGCAGTTCCGCCTGAACCGCATCCTCAGCGAGGAGCGGGAAACGCTGGAAGCGTTAGAGCAAAGCAGCTCGCGTCTGTACCCGCCGCCAAAAGAAGTGGCCAACCTGCTGCGCAGCCTGCGCGAGGATTTGGGCGTACCCGCCTTCCTCGCGTTTGAAAGCTTGGACGAACGTTTTCCCGAGGATCCCGAGCAGGCCGCCAAACTGTGCGCCCAAGACCCGGCCAGGTATTCCGGCATTATGGTGCGCACAGCCGAGGCGCTGGAGCAGATTCGCGCCCAACAAGACAAAATCCAGAAACCCGCCTTCCCGGTACAGGTCTCTTTGGCCGAGGCGCCGGCCGCCGCGTCACCGAGCGATGCGGTCGTGTTGCGACCCGGCCACCACGCGGCCTACAACCGCAATGTCGCCGAATCCATGATTGAACCATTGCGCCGCGATATCAAAGCGAAGGAAATACGCATCACCGAAACGTCGCAGATGGTCGACCGTCTCAAACGCACCAAGGACCGCCTCGCCACCTTTTTGGAAGATTACCCAGACGGCACGCTGCGCGCTTTGGCCGAGCAAATCGACAGCCACCAAACCCTGTTGCAAACCATGGAGCATGAACAGGCCCAGGAAAAAGAGAAGGCGGCCTTTTTTGCGGCGGAAATCGAGCGACTCAGCGAGAGTATTCAGGCCGCGGACAAGGAACGCAACCAATGTGACGCGGCGCTCTCGCGCCTGCGCGATTTCATCGAAGACCACGAACTCCATTACGAGGAGTTAGTAGAAGAGCTGAAGCAGGCACGCGCGCGCTGCCACGATTTAGAGGACGAAAACCTGCGTTTGGAAGCGGTCCTGGAAGAGCAACAACTGGCCGTGGCCCAACGCCAGGAGGCGGTGTTTAACCGCAACGCCGCGCTCGAACACCGCCAGGAGAAACTGGACGCCGTCGCCTTTACCGGCGGGACCTTGGCCGATATCAGCCAAACCACCCTCGTTGGCGCGGAACAAGGTTACCGTCTGAGTTTGGACCGCTTCAACCAGGTCAACGAAAAGGACGAAACCCTGCGCGCCCGTTTGGAAGAAAAACAGGCGATGGCCAAACAGCAGGAAACCCGTTACCGACAATTGCTGGAAGGCGGCACCGAGAAGGATATTTTGGCGGTGCTCCAGGTGGGTCCGGTGGGTGAACGCCTCCAGGACGCGGAACAAGCGGAACAAAACGCGGGCAAGGCGGTCGGCGCGGCCGAGGGCGCCCTGGCCGCGGCGCGCAACGATTTACGCGAGGCGCCCACCTTTGACAACGATTACACGGTGCCGGGCGGCGAGCGCATGCCTGCGACAGTTGAGGAAACCCATGCACGACGCCACGAGTTGGCGGCAGAACTGGAACGGTTACAGGAACGCATCGACAGTACCAAGATGCAGTTGGAGCACGTCCGTGAGGACACGCGTGAATTGGCCGATTCCCGCGCCTACCGCGTGCAGAAATGCGAGGAACTGGCGCGCCACATCCCCGAGTTCACCGAAACGCCGGCGGAACCCCTGCCCGACGACATGCGCGACCTGGAAGATTTGCTAGAAGGTTTTTGGGACGATTACCGCACCCACCGCCACCGTTACTCACGCACCAAAATCAGCTTGGACGGGCGCTTGGACGACCTCAGGGATTTGGCGGGCGACACGCGCTTCCAAGACTTCCCCAACGACAAACGGGAGATCCTCAAGGTCCGCGAATCGCTGTTGAATCTGACCGAGGACATCATCAAAGAATTCACGATTTTCCGCAACGTGATCGCCACCAGCCTGCGCATGTCGGAAGAGTCGGTGGATGCGATTGTGACCCGCATGGACGCCGCGGTCAGCGATGCGTTGCAGATCATCAACATGGCCAAGGTTGCCAGTACCCTGCCGGATGCGATGGAGGGCTGGGCGGGCCGGGCCTTCCTAAAAATGGAAACCCTGGGTTCGATCAGCGACACCTTGGAAGGACGGCGCCCGATATACCAACGGGTGATTCAGGAAGTGCTCAAGGCGGGCAAACCGATTCGCGGCCTGGACTTGGTCAAGCGGGCGCTGGACGCGTTGGTCGGCGAACGCGGTTACCGCGTGGTGATCATGAAGCCGAGTTACAACCTGAAAACCAACTATTTCCCGATCACCGACGTGAAGGGTTGGAGCGACGGGGAGAAAATCACCTCGGTAATCCTGCTGTACTGCACCATGGTGCAGTTGCGAGCCGCCAGCACAGGCGCCGCGGGCGACGAGGCAAGCGAGGGACGCATCGCCTCCAACGGTATGTTGTTTTTGGACAACCCTTTCGGCGAGGCCAACAGCATGACATTTGTGAAAATGCAGTTATCGATGGCGCGTGCGCTGAACATTCAATTGGTCTACACCGCCAGCGGCAACCACAAGCACTTGATGGCGAGGTTCCCGCGGGTGTTGCGACTCAGCCAAGAAACGGGTCAAAACACCAACAAAACCTTCGTGAAGGCGACGGAGGTAAGCAACGAGTTGCGCGCCAACGTCAGCGTGACCCAGGTAACGGCGGCCTCATTCGGGCGTCGCGGCAAAAGCATCGCGGTCACGGGCGGCGTCGACTAGCCCGCATTGCCCGGCGGGTCCCTGACCCGCCCTCCCAACAATTGGCCGATCCTTGATCCTTCGCATCTCAATGCCTGGTCGGTCAACGACCCGGCGCATCTCAATGCCTGGTCGGTCAACGATCCTTCGCATCTCAATGCCTGGTCGGTCAACGATCCTTCGCATCTCAACGCCTGGTCGGTCAACGATCCTTCGCATCTCAATGCCTGGTCGGTCAACGATCCGCACCACCCCTATGCCTGGTCGGTCAACGACCCGGCGCACCTCGATGTGTTGGTCGATCCATGATCCGCACCACCCCTATGCCTGGTCGGTCAATGATCCGGCGCACCTCAATGGGTTGGTCGATTAATGATCCGTACCACCCTAATGCGTGGCCGGTCAATGATCCGGCGCACCCTGTAGGGGCGCGCACACCGCCATGCAGGGACCATAACTGGTTTAAAACGTGGGCCGAAGGCGCACATCTTCCTGTAACGCCGGCGGCGTTTTGGATTTCAGCCCTGATCAAATGGTTGTGGCACAACCATTTGCTCTGGGTCCCCGGGAGTTCCCGTCGTGTAGACGCCGGCGGCGTCGGCACCACAACCAACAAACCGTACCGTCACCCTTCCTTCGCCACCACAACCAACAAACCGTACCGTCACCCTTCCTTCGCCACCACAACCAATAAACCACCCGGCCACGATGAGGTCGTCGCCCCAGGCGTCAAAAGAGGACGGGTGAGCCGTGAGGCTTCACCCATTCCGGTTATTGGTTAGTCACGACAGGTGATGTGATTGGGTTGAACCAACCCGTCGGCGTCGGCCTGTTGCCGGAACAACGCCAATAAATCATTCGCCAAGGTACTCTGATGACTGCCCCGCACCTCAAGGGTCAGGCGCGAATGGGGCTCGGGAACCGTTTCGTCGGAAATGAAGAAGCGATCCAGAAGCTGCCATCGGTCGAGCATCGTGGCAAAAGGTTCGATGAGGTCACGGTGAATTCGTTGTAGGGCTGGATTAACGCCCTCGAAACCGTGATGAATATGAAAATCAATACGCATGCTGTAAACTCCGAAATCATGCCTTTCAATTCGGAATTGTCCTTAGCACGGTATCAAAGCAGATCGCAAAACTCGGAACCATGGCCTGGCTCACGTAAGCTTTAAAAAACGTTCGGCGCCGCTATTTTGCCGCGGCATTTTGATTGAAGACCCCGAAAAAAAATAGACCGTCCGATCAAGGTCATTGGAGGTGAGGGTACAATTCAAAGCTTCCACGAGGGTAAGTTTCGGCTCTGAATCTGTGACGGGCAACCTCGATCGGACGGACCCTACTTGGAGAGGGATTGGAGATGACCCCCGAGGGGGTCCGCGGAATGGCGCTGGGTCGGCGACATTCCATTGCGCGGTCGCTTTGGGTCTTCGTTCGCGCTTATTAGAAGTAGCGAGAAGGGCTTCGAAAACCGGACACGCCAAACCAAAAAAAAATAAAAAAATGTGAGCTATTAACTAAACCTTTTTCCGCAAGCGGTTTAGGCCTCGCGAAACATGCTCAAAAGATCCTCGCGGCGCTTTTTCTCGCGGTAGTAGCGGAAAATTTGATCCAACTTGAAGCGCGGTTTGAAACCGAACTGCTCGGCAAAGGCCGAGCCGTCAATGATGACCGGGTATTTGAAGTAGTTGACCAAATGGCTGGGAAAGGATTTGAGGTTGAGGATCTTGGCAATCTGGTGCGGGATCAAGCCGGGAATCGAAACCAGCGGCACGCGGGTACAGCCGCAAGCGAGCAAAGCATCTTGGTAGCCGACCCAATCCTTGGGTGCCACGTTAAAGATGCCGGGTTTCACCTTGTTCCAGGCCAAGAAAAGCGCCTCGGCCATGTCTTCGACATGGATAAATTGCATCATTGGCGAAAACCCGAGCAAGGTCGGCGCCAAGTGGCTGGAGAGCAAACGACTCATGCTGTTGCGTACACCGGGTCCGGCAATATGGCAGGGCCGCAATACGGTAATGTGCAGCTCGGGGTGCTTCCATAAATAAACGTTACACAGGTTTTCCAACTCAACGGTATCGATCAGATCGTGGGTTAAGCCGGACGCCTTGAGCGGGGCTTCTTCATCCAGCAGGGTCGGGTTTTGTGCGTGGGCACCGTAAACAAAAAACGTGGACAACACCACCACCTGGCGGACCTCGTATTTGACGCACAGATTGAGCAGGCGTTGGGTTCCCAAAACGTTGCTGTTGTAGCGCCCGGTCAGGTTGCTCTCATGGGTACCGATACGGCCGACATGAATCACCCCGTCGATTTGGTGGCGGCGGAACAGATCTTCAAAGCCGCGTTTGTTGAAATCGACCTTGTAGGTGTTGGTCAAACCTTCAATGTCGGCACGCTTGCGAAAGTCGACGGCAACGATGTCGTGATCCGGCAACAAACGGCGAATCACGGCCCGTGCCAGAGCCCCGGCCGCGCCGGTAACCAAAACGGTTTTGCGTTGTTCGCTCATACGAATACTCCCTTGCGTTTCACCAATCCTTTTTGGATGAGGCCGGTGATCGCGGTTTTAACTTGCTCGACTCGGGCGGTTACGGCATCCTCGTCCTCGGCGTCGTTTTCAAAAAAGAGGGGTTCCCCAAATTGGAGGTGCACCTTGGCCGGCAACACCACCGGCAGCGCCAGCGGGAAATACGGCAAGCCCAGCAAATTGGCAAGGGGCTTCAAATTGGCGGCCGAGGGAATGGTTTCCTCACAACCCACAACCCCAACGGGAATAATCGGGGTGCCGGTGGCCATGGCGATGTGCAGGAACCCATTGCCGAAGCGCTTGAGCTGGTAGCGATCCTGCCATAATTTACCGGACCCGCGAATGCCCTCGGGAAACACAATCACCGCTTCCTCGTTCTCAAGCATGCGCACACAGTTGATGGGATCGCCGATGACGGCGCCGGTTTGGTTAAGGAAGTTGCCGACAAAAGGCACGGTCGGGAAAAAACGCTCGACCATGGCACGCGCGAGGCGGGGATTGTCGGCGGTGGCCATGGCGGTTCCAATTAAAATGCCGTCAATCGGCAGTTGGCCGCTGTGGTTGGCGATAATCAGGGCGCGCCCTTCCTTGGGAATGTTCTCGATGCCCTCGGTTTCAACCCGAAAATAATAGTCGAAGAACTGTTTCACCACGGTGAGCGACACCACCGCCGTATCGGGGTGATAACCCCAAGGATCATAGCGGTAACTGCCTAAACTTTTGGGCGTCCGTTCAAACTTCTCTTCAATCTCACGGGGCACAACCCAATCTCGAAGGGTGGAGAAAATGTTCATAACCAATCCTTAAAAACATGGCAAAACCAACCACCCGCGCCTGGCCCAGGCTTGTTTTGCCGATGGGGTCGACCGCGCACCAAACGTCACAGCGCGGCAAAAACCAAACCGACCTTTCCCTAGGTTACCGTCGGGCGTCATGTCACACCGACGATTGTTCCGCACCCGTACCGCGCACCAAAGATCCCACGGCGGAACCCTTGGTGCGCGGCACGGACACGTAAACCAGAGGCGGTAGGCAGGGTAATTCTTTATCATACTCGATCCAACTGTTATTTAAGAGGAGGAAACCCGGAAGCAGCCCCAACTTGATCGCGGCAAAACGTCCAGCCTTGTACACGGAAACCAAGACGATGGGCAAGCCAAGCCCGGCCACCCAGGCAACACGCTTTCCAAAACAAGCGTTTTCTCACAGAAAAACATCTTTCCCGAGCGAACAAAACATCAACATTCAGCAACCCCATGATAAAGTGTCATATTAACGAGACCCCCCAAAACGCCGACAGAGGTGCACCATGCACCCTATTCAGCTAATTCCTCGCGGTTCCCGCGAGAAAAGAGCGCAACGCAAGCTGCGCTTGCCCGCATTTCTCACAAGAATTCGTCACGAGAAGCTGAACGCCTTGTGTGTACGAAGATTACGACCAAGCCACGGCACAGGGGTCCAACCTCCCGCGGGTCCGACCTCTTCCGGGGCCGACCTCTCCCGGGGCCGACCATTCGGCGTAGCAGCTGAGGCGAAGGCGGCTCGACCGAGTAATGCGGAAGGCCTTCCGCGGAAGGCAAACCATCGTAATCGCATGGGTTGCCCCGTAGCAGAATTCCTTGTGAGACATGCAGACTTACGTTAGGAGAGCGAGACGCAAACTGCGCTTGCGTTAGGAGGGACAGCCATGAGTCATCAAATCCTGATTGTCGACGATAACCGCGACCTTGCCGAAATGATCCAAATGGGCCTCAGCCTCAAAGGATTTAAGGTTTGCATCGCCACCAGTCGCAATGCCTACCAAAAGGCCCTGACGACCGATCCACCCGATTTAGTGGTTACTGATATTTTTATGCCGGACCACGAGGGCCTAGGCGTGATTCGTCACTTGCGCGTTTCTCATCCCAACACCAAGATTATTGCGATGAGCGGGACGTCGGCCTGGGGCAGCCACTCGGTCAACTTTTTGGAAATCGCCGCCAAAATCGGCGCGGATCGCGTGATCCCAAAGCCATTTGAAATGAAGGAAATGACCGCTTTGGTACGCGAGCTTCTCGAAGAGGAAGCCGTCGAATCCTAAAAAACCAGGACGGTCCCACCACGCCAAGCTTTTAATGTGTTTTTCAATAAAGTGTACTAGGATGATCGGTTACCCATGGATCAACTCACCAGCTTTACCCGATCACCTTTCCTCAAATTTTTTCCAGTCGCATGGGACTTCTTCTCAGGCGAACCCCCTGTTTACTCGATTACCCGTTCCCACGGGCTGAACGTGCGCTTCCGTTTGTTGCACTCGACGGACCCCATCAACCAGGAGCGAACGGAGGAGAACAAGGTCCTGATTCGTTACGAGGTCATGGGCCGTGAATACGACCTCTACACCCTGGGTGATTTGTTGTGTTCCACCTATCCATTTGATGAAACGGGCATCCCCAACATCAAAGGTGAGATCGCCGAGCGCATCGCGCGCCGGGTCATGAAGCGGTTTTTGCAGCGGTTCGACCAACACCGCGGCAAGTTGGGCGGCCTGTTCGACAAAAGCTTTGATCCCAAGAACTGCACCAACTTCGTGGTGGCCAATACCAAACGTTTCGTTTTAAAGATCGGGCGTTACCCCAACATGATCCTGCTCAAAAAGACCGGGCAGGGCAAGTGGGGTTACCAGCACGTCACCGATTTGGACGGGCTGTTTGATTTTCGTTACCTGGGCAAACGGCACCTGATTATTTTGGAGAGCAAAACCGGGCGCATTGATGTGCAGGCCGAATCGCTGTACGAGTCCTTGATCCTCCCCTTAAAACGTTTGTTCCCAGACGCCACCTTTTCCTACGTGGTTTTTGCCGACCGCCGTCATTTGTTGGACATGCGTTACCCGGAGTACCGCATTTTGCAGGAGGCCCCGGTCCGCATTCACGAGGCGCTGACCAAACACGGCATCGCCAATTTCTTTTTCGAATTCGACGAAAGCGAAAGCGATTTCCAGCAGATGTGCCGCCACCTAATCAACGCATACCGCAATTACCACCACGAGCGGGTTTCGTTTAACGGCAACATCTCAATCACGGATTCGCAGATCGCGATCTTCGAACCAAACCAGCGACGCCCCTATATCGAGCTGGAGCGCGACCCGGTCACGGGATTGTTTCGGGTGATCCGCTCGGTGCGCTCCTTTTAAAGGCGGACGGCGTCGCCCGGCCAAAACGTGGGTTTCTTTATTTCTCAGGAAAGCATGATGATTTGAGGATGCGGCCCTGCTCCTCGGCTCTTTTGCACCCCTACCCGACTTGGATCAAGCCGTTACTTCGTTGGGCTGTTTTTACAGGCGGGTTTGGGTTCCACAATTGGCCATCGATTGGGACGCGTTAGTTCTAACGATTTCAGGGGTGCAGGATGCGGCCCAACGCATAGGCCCTCGGTGACCCCATCCCGATCCGGGCAAAGCCGTTTCTTCGTTTTTGCAGGGCTGTAACCCCTGTCTCGAGGGTTCAATCTACAAACCGAAGTGACGGCACCATCCGCGTCGGGTACCGGCGAAAAAGAGAAAACCCGCTTACCCGCATCCTGATATCCGAATATCCTGAGAAATAAACGAATACCAAGCCCTGCCACAATCAAGATGCACCGTGACACCCGCCAAAAAGCAGGTGCCACGACGCCAATCCGTTTATCCTACACCGACAGCCTCAGCCGCCGTCCGATCCGCCGAGGTCAGATGGAAATTGACCGCATTCAGGAAAGCACGGGCGCTGGCCTGCATGATGTCGGTCCCAACCGCGCGGCCGCGGAAGGTCTGATCCTCAATCGATACCGCCACCGTAATTTCACCCTGGGCGTCTTTGCCACGCGTGACACCGCGGATTTGGTAATCCGTGAGGCGAACCCGAATGCCGACCGCGCGCTCAATTGCCTTGAACAGGGCGTCGACCGGACCGTCGCCACAAGCGGCTTCCTCAGCGCGGCGTTCTTCCGTTTCGTGGGCCAAGGCAACCGTGGCCGTGGCGATGGCGTTGGTACCGGAGCTGATTTGTACCGAATCGATCCGCCAGGGATGATCGTGGCGATGGATGTCGCCCAAAATCAAGGCTTCCAAGTCCGCGTCAAAAACTTCTTTCTTTTGGTCCGCCAGCTTCTTGAAGCGTGTAAACGCGTCTTCCAGACGCTCGTCGGAGAGACGGAAGCCGCGTTCTTCCACCCAGTTGCGGAAGGCATGACGGCCGCTGTGTTTGCCCAAAACCAATTGGGTACTTTTGACCCCGACGTCTTCCGGGCGCATGATTTCATAGGTCGAGGTGTGCTTCAACATGCCGTGTTGGTGAATGCCGGCCTCGTGGGCGAAGGCGTTTTGGCCGACAATCGCTTTGTTGCGCTGCACCTGCAGGCCGGTCACCTTGGAAACCAAACGACTCGCCGCAAAAATGCGTTCGGTTTGGATGCCGGTACTTAAGCCGAAATAGTCGCGGCGGGTGCGCATGGCCATCACCACTTCTTCCAACGAGGCGTTGCCGGCGCGTTCACCGATCCCGTTGATGGTGCATTCAATTTGACGGGCGCCGGCGTGTACCGCGGCCAAGCTGTTGGCGACGGCCAGACCCAGGTCATTGTGGCAATGGACGCTGAGCACGGCCTTATCAATGCCGCGAACGTTGCGGCGCAGATGGGTCATCAAATCGGCAAAAGCCTCGGGCATGGCGTAACCAACGGTGTCGGGAATGTTCACCGTGGTGGCACCGGCCTCAATCACGCGTTCCACCACCTCGGCCAGAAAGTCGGGTTCGGTGCGGGCCGCGTCCTCGGCCGAGAACTCAATGTTGTCGCAATAGGCTTTGGCCATGGCAACGCCTTCGACGGCGCGGCGGATGATTTCCTCCTTGGCCATGTTGAGCTTGAACTCGCGGTGAATCGCCGAGGTGGCCAGGAACACGTGGATGCGGGGGTTGGCCGCATCGCGCAAGGCTTCCCAAGCGCGGTCGATATCGCCGCGTTGGCAACGGGCCAGACCCGCGATTTGGGGACCTTGAATTTGGCGGGCGATGGACTGAACCGCTTCGAAATCGCCGGGTGACGCAATGGGGAAACCGGCTTCGATCACGTCGACGCCTAATTCGCGCAGTGCGCCGGCAATCAACACTTTTTCCTCTAAATTCATGCTGGCGCCGGGTGATTGCTCACCGTCGCGCAGGGTCGTGTCAAAAATGACAACGTGGTTGGGATCGATCGGGGCCTGAGACGGGGTCTTAGGTGCGTCATGCTTCATGGCTTTTGCTCCTCCATTTCGGTATGCAACGACACATGGGGTTGGGGTACACGCCGTGGTCCGGTCGGAAAAGGTGCAGGAAGGCGCCGGCGGCGTGGAAGGGGGTTTTTGGGGGAAAGCGAACCAAAACGTCTCGGGGTAAGACTCAAGAAGGAACGCCGAAAAAGAAAAAGGCCTCATGTTGCTTCGCGCTGAAACGACATGAGGCCCCCATTCGAGTGCGGTAACACTCAACTCGGGGGCCTTAGCGCTAGCAGTAGGTTGGCAAACGCGGGGTCGGAAAAAGAAAAGAAAGCGTTTAAGTGATGATTCACGGTAGGACTCCCTAAGAATGCGTTTGAACCTAAAGTACGGTGCTTCGCTTGAAAGACAGGATATAAAAACACCAAAAAAAGATGCAAGCTTTTTTTTCAAAAATCTACAACATCACTTAATGAGCAGCGTCTCAAAAATTTACGGTTCATCAATCCTATAGTTTAAAAAGAGTGATCTCGAGTCGCCCCTCGCCGACCCATGGCATAAAAAAGTTTTTTTTACTTGACGCATCCCGACCAAGGGTTTTACCATCGGGCAACCTTAAGCTTGGACGGGCTCCAACCGCCCGCAAGGACATCCCATGATTTCCCCAATTACCACCCTGCTAAGCATCAACCTAATTATTCTAGGAATGCCTCAAGGTGGCGTGGGATAGCCGTATACCAAATTTTAAGTTTCAAAAAAACCCGCGTCACTCCCCAAGAGTCGCGGGTTTTTTGTTTTCGGAGGTTCCCCCATGCGCTCCAATCCTTCCTTTTTCAGCCGCTTACACACCATCCCCCTACCCCTAATCCTCGGCAGCGGCTAGCAAAGAAGTCGTTCTCTGCCCTGCACGGCACCCAGGCGGCGGTATCCCCATCCACCGTCCAAGTGAGGTTCCCCGACCTCACGAGGTGAACCTATTAAGAGAACGGTCGAGGTGTATCTAGCCAAAGGAACCTGCTCTCAGAACGCCGTACCTTAGAAGAATCATAGGCGCTTTGGGCAAGATCCCTTTGTTTCTTAATACGCCACTCACTAGTGCCACAATCTATCTTCCCCCCATTTCGACACAAACATACCCCATTTGTGATTTTTCGGTGATAATACCAAAAGTTTTTCACCAAACCCACAATAAGACACCGATTTTGTGTTCGAATCATAGTGTCTCTTCATGAATCGCCCCTGTCCGCTTCAACCCATAGATGACACCCCAGGTTCCGTTTCCATCCCTTTTTGCTTTGCGACATATCCCCCACGGAGGTCTTCTTTTGGAACACCCGTCCCCCACCAATCAGGGTTCGTCCCCACCGAGCCGTCCCCGCACCCTGTTTGAGAAAATCTGGCAACAGCACGAGGTGAAGGCGGCCACCGCCGATCACCCCGCCGTCCTCTACATTGATTTACACCTCATCCACGAGGTCACCTCACCGCAGGCCTTTGACGAACTGCGTCGTCGAGGGTTAAAGGTGCGTCGCCCGGACCGCTGCCTGGCCACGATGGACCACAGCACACCGTCGCTCCCCGCCGATGCCGCGGGTGCGTTCCCCTACGTCGACGACCTGGCCCGCAAGCAGGTCGAAAAACTGGTCGAGAACTGCCGCGCCTTCGGCATTGAGCTCTACGACCTGAACAGCGAGCACCAAGGCATCGTTCACGTGATCGGTCCGGAAATGGGCGCCACCCAACCCGGTAAAACCATTGTCTGCGGTGACAGCCACACCAGCACCCACGGCGCCTTCGGTGCGCTGGCCTTTGGGATCGGCACCAGCGAGGTCGGCCACGTGATGGCCACCCAATGCTTGCTGCAACACCGCCCCAAAACCACCGCGGTTGAATTCACCGGTCGCCTCAAGCCCGGCGTCGGCGCCAAGGATATGATTTTGGCGTTAATCGCGGAAATCGGCGTCGGCGGCGGTACCGGCCAAGTCTTTGAATACCGCGGTGAAGCAGTTGAAGCGCTCTCAATGGAAGAACGCATGACCCTGTGCAACATGTCGATTGAAGCCGGCGCCCGCGCCGGTTTGGTCGCCCCGGATCAAAAAACCTTCGATTACCTGAAAGGCCGTCCCTGGTCACCGCAAGGCCAGGCGTGGGAAAAAGCGGTTGCGCGTTGGCGTGAACTGCCCACCGATGAGGGCGCCGCGTTTGACCGCGTCGTCCACATCGACGCGAGCCGAATCGAACCGATGATCACCTTCGGCACCCACCCCGGTATGGCAATGCCGATTGACGACACGGTCCCTGCCGAAATCCACGGTGAAGCCACGGACAAAGCCTTGAACTACATGCAGTTCAAGGCGGGTGAAACCCTGATCGGCAAAAAAGTGGACGTGGTGTTTATCGGAAGTTGCACCAACTCGCGCATCAGTGACCTGCGCGAGGCGGCGTCCATCTTCCGCGACCGCAACGTGGCCCCGGGTGTGCGGGCCCTGATCGTGCCCGGCTCGAAAAAAGTCAAAGCCATGGCCGAAGCCGAGGGTTTGGACCAAATCTTCCGCGCCGCCGGCGCCGAGTGGCGCGAGCCCAGTTGTTCGATGTGCATCGCCATGAACGGCGACCAAGTCGGTGCCGGCCAGCTGGCGGTCAGCACCAGCAACCGCAACTTCGAGGGTCGCCAAGGTAAAGGCAGTCGCACCCTGCTGGCAGGACCCGCCACCGCGGCGGCGGCAGCCGTGACCGGCGTGGTCACCGACGCGCGTCGTTTGGGAGGTACCTAATGGACGTTTTTCGCCAAGTCACATCACACACCGCGGTGTTGCCGCAAGCCAACATCGACACGGACCAAATCATCCCGGCCCGTTTCCTCAAAATCACCGACAAGCAGGGCTTGGGTGAAAACGCCTTTTACGATTGGCGCTACGACGAGCAAGGCAAACCCAACCCGGCGTTTGTACTCAACCAAAACCCCTTCGATCAAGCCGGGGTCTTGGTGGCAGGCGACAATTTTGGCTGTGGTTCCTCCCGTGAACACGCCCCGTGGGCGTTGCTTGGCAAAGGCTTTCGCGCGGTGATCAGCACGCGTATCGCCGACATTTTCAGCAACAACGCGCTAAAAAACGGCTTGCTCCCGATTGTGGTTGATTCTGCCTTCCATCAAAAACTAACCGCCCAACCGGGCGCCACCGTCAACATCGACCTCGAACAACAAACCGTCACCCTTGCCGAGGACGGCGCGCGCGTGGGCTTCACCATCGATCCCTTCGCCCGCTACTGCATGCTCCACGGTATCGACCATCTCGACTTCTTGCTGCAACAGGAAGAAGCGATCAAAGCCTATGAGGAGGCAGCAGCATGAAAGCCAAGATTGCGGTATTAGCCGGTGACGGCATCGGCCCGGAAGTCACCACCCAAGCCCAACGGGTATTGCAGGTGATCGCGGACAACTGGGACCATACCTTTGAATTTGAAGATGCGCTGGTGGGCGGCGCGGCCATCGACGCGGTCGGCGATCCGCTGCCCGACAGCACCTTAAAGACCTGTCGTGAATCAGACGCGGTTTTATTCGGCGCCATCGGCGGCCCCAAGTGGGACGACCCCAACGCCAAGATCCGCCCCGAGCAAGGCCTGTTGCGGCTGCGCCGCGGCCTGGACGCCTTTGCCAATATTCGTCCGGTCAAACCCCACCCGGACCTGCTGGAAGCGGCCCCCCTCAAGGCGGACCGCTTGGAGAATGTGGACCTGGTGGTGGTGCGCGAGTTAACCGGCGGCATTTACTTCGGAAAGAAAACCCGCGACGCGGATCGCGCCACCGACGAATGCGCTTATTCGGTTCCCGAAATCGAACGCATCGTGCGGGTGGCCGCGCGGATTGCCGCGGACCGGAGCGGGCAATTGACCTCGGTCGACAAAGCCAACGTGCTGGAAACCTCGCGCTTGTGGCGGGCGACCACGGAACGCGTGATTCGCGACGAGTTCCCCCAAGTACGCTTGGAACACGTGCTGGTCGACGCGGCCGCGATGCACTTGCTGCAGAAACCGGCCGCCTTCGACGTGATCGTCACGGAAAACATGTTTGGCGACATCCTCACCGATGAAGCCAGCGTTTTGGCAGGCTCGATGGGCCTGTTGCCCTCGGCGTCTTTGTCTGACGACGGCCCCGGCTTGTATGAGCCGATCCACGGTTCGGCCCCCGACATCGCCGGCCTGGGCATCGCCAATCCCTACGCGGCCATTCTCAGCGCATCCATGTTGCTGCGCCACTCCCTGAAGCTGGAAGAGGAAGCCGATGTGGTGGAACGCGCGGTGTGGCGTGTGATTCACGAGGGCGTGCTGACCACCGATCTCGCCGGCGAAGGCAAACGTTCGGTGAACACCCAAGCCGCCGGTGATGCGGTATGCGAAATCGTCGCCACCAGCACCCCCTGCATGAACATGTGCTCGCGCGAATTCGGCTACCGCTTCTAAGTGTGAAAAACCGAGCCGGTCTTGGCGGATGCCCCCGTCGAGACCGGCTCTTCTGCGTTTGGATTCCAAGCCCGGAACACGCGAACCTAAGTTATGATAACCGCCAAGGGAACAAGGCTCCTTGAAGGCGGTAACGCGGTATGGATCTCCCAGCACAAAAGCAGATCACGGTCGCGGTGGTGATCGAAGCCCTTCGCGGCCTCCTTGACGGCAGCCTGGCGCGCGATGCCGTCGCCGATTGGGCAGAGACCCACCATCCTGATGAACGCGCTTCTTTAACCACATGGGAAACCACTGACCAAAACCCCTGCCTTGAACGCCTCGCAAAAAGCACCTTCCGCCAGTTAAAACATGTCGCTTTGGAAGTTGAATTGAATGCTTCCCGACACTTCTTCCTTCGCGACCAGGACCTTCGGACATACCTAGAAAACCTGACTGATTTTCCCAAACAGCGTCACCTAGGCCCGTTCTCCGAATGGGATCCGCGGACTTCGGGCTCCGGTCGGTTCGCCCCGATCATTAAACTGGAACAAGGTAGGTTTCGCAAAGGTTGGCCCCGACTCTTTTCGGTTCGCTCGCTTTGTGACATGCCTTGTCTTGTCGAAACCGCGTGTTTCACGTATCAAGGGCAAGCCTACAGCCTGGTCAAAAACCTGGACCCAGGTCCAGATCACGGCAGTTTCCACATTGAAGCCGATATCGACCAGGTTTTCGACCAACAGAACCTCGTCTCCCTTTTGCGTCGGCTTGGTTTCGGCATGCAACATCTCACCTACTTCCATAAAGAGAACCAGCCACCTCAACCCCAAAATTTGTTCCGCTACGATGATAATGGCGGAGAATTCCTCATGGCTCAGTTTGACAACTACCTTGAAGCCGAGTTAACCCGCTTGATGTACGAGGATCGCGGGCACAAACAAATTTATTACCTCAAAAAAGGCAATGCGACTGAGAAGCAAAAGCCGGCACTTTAAGCAAAAAGCCTGAAACGACTTGCTTTATCACCGAGCTTCCCCTTAAATGGGATGCAATACCCCTTGCTTTTCGCAATCGGCCTATCATCATCGTCCTTTTTGCCAACCTCTGGATGCGCATCCCGCATCAGCTACCAGGAGGTCTAGCCATGGTTCATCCGTCGTTTCCCGCCCCCGGATCCCCTGCCGAAGCCACCGTCTTCTCCGCCTTGCAACGGCGCCTGACCGATCTCTACCACACCGTTTTCGCCGATCCGATGAAACCGCGCACGGTGCTGATTGTGCCCAGTTTGAGCATGGACGGCGACACCCTGGCCAAAATTACCGGGGTTCACCATTACGAGGAACGCATGCTGTGCATGCTGATGCTCCTGCGCTTGCCACGCACCAAAATTATTTACGTCTCCAGCCAGGCCATTGCACCGACAGTCATTGATTACTTTTTGAACCTGCTCCACGGCGTACCGTTTCACCATGCGCGCGGACGGCTGCGCCTGCTCAACTGCTACGACGCCTCGCCCACCCCGTTGGCCCAAAAGATTTTGCAACGACCGCGGCTTTTACAGCGCATCCGCGACGAAATCGGCGATCCCGGCACGGCACATCTCTCCTGCTTTAATGCGACGGAACTCGAACGCACCCTGGCAGTCCAACTCGGTATTCCCATTTACGGATGCGACCCGGACTTATTGCATTTCGGCTCCAAAAGCGGCGGTCGCGATTGTTTTAAAGAAGCCGGTATTCTTATGGCACGAGGCCACGAAAATTTGCGCGACGCCCAGGATATTTTTGAAGCGCTGGCCGATTTGCGCCGAAACCAACCCGGCCTGCGCAAGGCGGTGGTCAAACTGAACGAGGGTTTTTCCGGTGAAGGCAACGCCCTTTTTCGTTACCAGGACTGCCCAGAGAACGCGCCCGCCGCATGGTTCCGCGACACCGTACCGCAACGGCTCCAGTGCGAAGCAAAAAACGAACACTGGGATTCTTTTGCAGCCAAGTTCCAGCGCATGGGCGGCATTGTCGAGGCCTGGATTGAAGGCGAGGAAAAGTGTTCGCCCTCCGTTCAGTGCCGAATCAATCCACTCGGCGAGGTCGAGGTCGTTTCGACACACGACCAAGTGTTGGGCGGGCCGGGCGGTCAAATCTTCCTCGGTTGCACCTTCCCCGCCGGCGACGCCTACCGGCAATCCATCCAGGAGGCGGGCGCCAAGGTCGGTGCGGTCTTGGCCGAACGAGGTGTGATCGGCCGCTTCGCGTTGGATTTCATCACCGTCAAACAAGGTGATACTTGGTGTAATTACGCGATTGAAATCAACCTGCGCAAAGGCGGCACCACCCATCCATTTATGATGTTGGAATACCTGGCCGACGGCGCCTTCGATGCGGCGAGCGGTCTGTACCGAACCCAAGCCGGGCAGCCCCGGTATTACTACGCCACGGATAACTTGGAAAGCGACGGCTACATCGGCCTTTCACCGGAAGACCTAATCGATATTTCGGTCTGCCGTGATCTACACTTTCATGGGGTTCGTCAGGAAGGCGTGGTTTTCCACCTGATCGGCGCGCTCTCGGAATTCGGCAAATTAGGCGCGGTTTGTATTGGTTCAAGTCCCCAGGAAGCGCGTTCACTTTACGAACGCACCAAAAAGATACTGGCTGAAGAAACGCAACCGGTGACGGAGCCAAACCACGAGAAGGCTCCCGTATAAACGCGCTCCAGATCTGAATTCGTTCCGAACTGAAAAAATCACCCCCCTTGTAATCAATGCACGAAAAGTATCTTCATTTTTGATGTTTCAAATCTTGCGGGCGGCTTTATGGTTGGCCGAAACAGCCCGCTATCACGGCAGACAAAGCAACATCACCCGGTGTGATTTCTTCGCGAATCCACGCTGTCGGCGGCTGTTTTCATCCATTCCCGGAGGGAAAACATGCAAGCCTTCGACAGTCCTTGGAAATACATTGGCGAAACCTATCTCCAACACATGATCAAGTTCTACCATCCCAAAGCGCACAAGGCCATCGACTGGACTCAACCCGTGCGCTGCTTGGACAAAGAACTCCTTCAGCTCACGGCCGACGCCCCGACCGGCCGCCGTGAGGCCGATAAATTGTTCGAGGTCCATCGCAAAAACGGCGACAAACGTTTGGTTTACCTACACATTGAGTTTCAAAACCAGCGCGATCCCGAACTCGCCGAGCGCATGTTCATTTACTACTACCGCATTTTCGACAAGTACCGCACCCCGGTTTGGAGCATGGTCATTCTCGGCGACATGGATCGCCGCTACCGGCCCGATGTTTATCAAACCGAGCTTTGGGACTTAAGCTTGTCTCTGCGTTACCCAACCATTAAATTAAGAGACTACGAAGCGCGGTTGCCCAAACTTTTGCGTTCCCGCAACCCGTTTGCGCTCGTCACCGCCGCCCACTTAATCGCCCAACGGACGCGCCGCAAACCCCGCGAGCGCTTGGAGCAGAAACTTATTCTGACCAAACTGCTGTACAAAAAACGCTTTTCCAAGCAGCAGATCCTCGCCATTTTCAAGTTCATCGACTGGGTCCTACAACTTTCCACCACCCTCACCCAACAGTTCAACCAAGCTCTTGCCAAGTTCGAAGGAGACCAAAACATGACCTACATTACCAGCATCGAACAGCTCGGCTACGACCGCGGCAACAAAGACGGCCAAAAAACAGGTCGCAAGGAAGGCCGCGATGAGAGAGACCGAGAGCTGAAACGCTCAATGGCCCAAGACTTGTTGGAAGTGCTGAAGGAACGATTTGGTTCTCCATCGGCGGCTCAAATGAAAACCATTGATCAAGCTGATTTGGAACACATTCAGCAATGGTTCAAACAAATGTCCATGGGCCAAACCCCGCCAGGATTGTTCGGCGAGAACGACTAAGCCGACAACACACCAGGACGCCCGCTGAAAAGCGGGCTACACCCGCGCAAAAATCAGCGACGTATTTACCCCGCCAAAGGCAAAGTTATTGCTCATCGCGGTTCGCCCGTCAAAATCGCGGGTTTCGGTCAAATAATTCAAATCACCGCAGCGGGGATCCACCGTCGCCAGGTTCAGATTCCCCGCCAACCAACCTTCGTGTAAATGGTAAACCGCGGCCATGGCTTCCAGGGCGCCACAAGCTCCCAGGGTGTGGCCCATGTACCCTTTCAGCGACGACACCGGTGGACGCTTGCCGAACAAGCCGGCCGTCGCGGTGCTCTCGGCAATATCGCCTACTTCCGTCGCGGTCCCGTGGGCCGAGACATAATCGATCTCGCCGGGTTCCAGCGCCGCATCCCGCAGCGCACCCTCCATCACAGCCCGCATGGTCGCCGTGTTGGGATTAACCACATGGGCCCCGTCACAGTTGGTCGCAAAACCCACGACCTCGGCCAATATATTCGCCCCGCGCGCCACCGCATGTTCATAGGCCTCAAGCACCAACACGGCCGCGCCTTCACCAACCACCAACCCATCACGGTCTCGATCAAACGGGCGCGGTTGCTCGTGGGGCGCATCGTTTCGCGTGGATGTCGCATACAGAATATCGAAAACGGCGGTACAGATGACGTGCAACTCTTCCGCACCACCCGCGATCATCACATCCTGCAAACCATGGCGCACGGCTTCGTACGCGAAACCAATTCCCTGACTGCCGGAGGTACAGGCTGAGTTGGTAGGAATGATCCGACCACGCACCGAAAAAAAATGGGCCAGGTTGGCCGCGGTCGTGTGACTCATCAGACGCAAATACTCGCTGGAGGTGATGCCTTGCAGCGACCGGTCCACTGTAACTTTCTCCGCATACGTCTCAATCGCGGGTGGCGAACCGGAGGTCGAGCCAAAACTGATGCCACAACGACCGGACTGCAGTACCGCGTCCCCCAAGAGGCCGGCCTGGGTCAAAGCACCCTCGGCAGCTCGCGCGGACAACAAGGAAACACGACCCATGCCACGCACTTGTTTGCGGCTGTAATGCTTGGGGCGGCGAAAGTCGGGCACAGCCGCGGCCAGTCGTGTTTTTAACCCGCGCACACTCGCCCAGGCCTCCGCCCGGGACACGCCGGATCGCCGATTTTGTAAACCCTCGCGAATGGTCGGCCAATCCCGGCCGAGGGGACATAAGCCGGCCGCTCCGGTGACGACCACCCGTCGGGTCACACCAAACCACCGTTAATGGAAATCACTTGGCCGGTAATATAGGCGGCATCATCGGAAAACAGGAAGTTGACCAAACCGGCGACTTCCTCGGCGGTGCCGAACCGCCGCATGGGAATGTGTCTTTTGATCTCGTCAACCGGTAAGTCGGCCACCATGTCGGTGTGAATAAAACCCGGCGCAACGCTGTTGGCGGTAATTTTCCGTTTGGCCAACTCCTGGGCCAAAGCCTTGGTGGCGCCGATAATACCGGCTTTGGCGGCGGAATAATTGACCTGGCCGCGGTTTCCGGTAATGCCGGCGACGGACGACATACTCACCACGCGCCCGCCTTTTTTGGCGCGAATCATCGGCATCACCAAGGGATTCATGATGTTGTAAAAACCATCGAGATTGGTGTGGATCACGCGATCCCATTCCTCGCCTTTCATGCTGGGCAGCGGATTATCCGCGTGAACCCCGGCGTTAAGCACCACACCCCAATAAACCCCGTTTTCTTCTATGTCCTTTTCCAGCGTGGCGCGGACCAGCTCGCGGTCGCTGATGTCAAAAGGCAACACATACGCCTGCCCGCCGGCAGCTTCAATCTCAGCCAAACAGGATGCAGCGGCTTCTTCGTTACGGCGGTAGTTGATCGCGATGCGAAACCCCGCGCCCGCCAGCCGTAAGGCGACGGCCCTTCCAATGCCGCGCCCGGCACCGGTTACCAACACTGATCGTTCCATTAGCGGTTCCCCTTTGTTTGTTTTTCCCGGGCAACGGGATGGTTGATCGCCAAAGGCCCGACAACGGGTGGCTCCGCCTCGAGCGAACGCGGTTCACGGGCCAGACGTTCCAAAACGGGCTCGGGCGTCACCATACACAATTCACCATTTTCGGCTTTAACCGCTACCTGCACCGTGTGGCCCCGTGCCACCCGTTTCCCGTCACGCACCCGTTCCAGGGCGTAAGCGACCTTCAGCCGGTATTCGGTTTCAACGAACTTGGCGCGTATCAAGGCCTTAGAGCCGTAGAACAAGGGATGAATGTGGCGACATTGACTCTCGATCACCGGAAACACATACCCCAAGTCGCGCATGTCGGCGATATCCAACCAAGAGCCGCGGAACAGCGCGGTCCGCGCCAGTTCGAAATATTTGTAGTAATGGCCGTGCCACACCACATCGAGTGCATCGACATCGTGGAAGGGCACCTCATGAACGATCTCGACCTCATGCATGGTCCGGCCGACTCAAGGGAAACTTCCTTTGGCGCAACGCGGCCAGCAAACCACGCAACTCTTGATCCAGCGGACGATCCTGGGCGACAAAAGGCGAGTACGCGCGCATGGCGTTGGCAAGCTGACGGATTCCCGTCCCAACCTGTTGCGGTTGGTTGAGGTTTTTTTCGCGCAGTTCCAACGCTTGCACCCCGGCCAAGGCGGTCGCCACCAGAACCTGCTCGGTTAACTCGATCACACGCAAGCAATCGCGCGCGGCGATGGTGCCCATGCTGACCTTGTCCTGATTGTGCGATTCGGTGGAGCGCGAAAAGACCGAGGCGGGCATGGTCCCTTTCAAAGCTTCCGCGGCCCAAGCAGAACAGGCAATTTGCAGCGCCTTAAAGGCGTGATTCACGGGCAAGGCGTCTTGTGGCGCGCCACTCAAATTCAGGGGTAGGCCGTGGTTGCGATGGACGTTCAGCAACAACGCCATTTGGCGGTCGGCCAGATCAGCGAGGTTGGCCACCGCGGTTTTCAAGCTGTCGGCGACAAAGGCGGCGTGGCCGCCGTAAAAGTTGCCGCCGTGGAGCACATCGCCGGTCCCTGGATCAATCAAGGGGTTGTCGTTAACGCTGTTTATTTCGGTTTCCATCCAGTCCTTCATCCACGGCAAGGCATCAAGTACCACCCCAATCACGTGGGGCGCGCAACGCAAGGCGTAGGTATCCTGAACCCGTTCAGCGGCGGACCGGCGGTAGGCGTCGTCGAGTTGTAAATCTTCAGCAATCGCTTGCGCGGCACGACGTTGACCGGCGTGGGGCTTGGCGGCAAAAATACGGTCGTCGAAATGGGACTTGTTGC
The DNA here is from genome assembly GCF_017377855.1 of Acanthopleuribacter pedis. Taxonomy (GTDB): domain Bacteria; phylum Acidobacteriota; class Holophagae; order Acanthopleuribacterales; family Acanthopleuribacteraceae; genus Acanthopleuribacter; species Acanthopleuribacter pedis. The sequence goes on along the minus strand of NZ_JAFREP010000007.1, from coordinate 320,721 downwards.
CCAGCAGCGCCGCGGAAACCAAAGCGGTCACCCGCGTGGCCAACATACTCAAGTACTCGGCCCGTTCAATCGCGAGGGCACAGAGCGCGGACATGACACTGGTCCCATTCATCAGCGCCAAACCTTCCTTCGGTTGCAACGCGATGGGATCGATACCGACGGCGTCCAAGGCGGCACGAGCAGGCATGATTTCACCGCGGAAGGTCACCTCTCGTTCGCCGATCATCGCGGCAACCACGTAGGAAAGCGGGGTCAAATCGCCACTGGCACCCACGGACCCCTCGGCGGGAATACGTGGCAAAATATCGTGGCCAAGCAGGGTGCATAAGTGATTGAGCATCGACCAGCGCACCCCTGACCACCCCTTCACCAGCGATGCCAGTCGTACGGCGACCACGGCCCGCGCGGTATGTTCATCAAAGATGCTCCCCAGACCACAACCGTGAAAGCGGCTGAGATTGACACTAAACTGAGGCACAAGTTCCTTGGGAATGCCGCGAGTGCACGATTCCCCCACCCCGGTCGTCACACCGTAAACCACTTCTTGGTTGCGCCATTTCTCGGCAAGCACCGCGGCACCTTGATCGATGGTGCGACGAAAGGCTTCATCGTCACACAGATGGAGGTCGGCTTGTCGGTAACTGATCAAACGAACGGCGCCGGTCGTTAATGAATCCCGACCCAAAACAAATACTGGAAGAGACATGAACACTCCGAAAACAAAGCGAATCGCCCGTGAACCAGCCAGGCGTCACCAAGCAAAAATCCTATTTTAAACAAAAGCCATGGCGAAACAAGCGATATCGCGGCGGGAGCGAGGCCGACGGACCACGGGGGTTCTGCACGGGGGCATAGATTCTTGGCTAAAAGCTGTTTTTCATATTTTAAGTTTTCTCAAACACCATCCGAAACGCATTGCATAACCATTCGACCTGACCATCAATACCCTTGCGGAATTTGCAGCAGACGAGGTTTCCATGGCTTCACTACCGAAAACCAAAGTGCTCATTGTTGACGACAGCCAAACAGAACGTTTTTGGGAAGAAAAAGTGCTTAAAGGCCTCGGCTGTGAGACCTTTACCGCCGGAGACGGAACCGAGGCACTCAAATTCATGTTCCAACAGGAATCAGTCGACCTGATCATGCTGGATCTAAAAATGCCACGTATGGACGGGCATGAATTTTTATCGGAAATCCGCAAAAACTCCGATTTCGACCACGTCAAAGTGATTGTGCTTTCGGCAAAAACGGAAGAAGAGGTCATCCCGGTGCTGGCGGAAGGCGCCACGGACTACTGGCTGAAAGGCTCGAGCGTTGCGGTCCTTAAATCGCGTATCCGCAACATCGTTTACACCATTCACCTGGAAAAGAAACTGGCGGCGTTTAAAGAAATCATAAACGGCTAACAGGTCCCACGACCAAGCTTACCCTCAGGAAGCGGCCGCCTCCGCGCCCTGAGCCCGCTGCCCTATGCCTAAGCGCTGTTCATACTCGGCTTGCAGAAGTTTGGTTAATGCGCGTACCTGTAAGGGGTAACCCTCACAGTTGGTGACCTCGGGTGGAATGGTCACGGGTCGACCGATTTCAATGCGGAAGTCAATCGCCCGATGGGGAATGCGATACCAAGGCTCTTCCTTAGTCAGGGTCGGTGGATCGCAGGTAATGACCACCGGCACAATCGGCACATCGCAACGCAGGGCGATCTGAGCGGCCCCGCGGGTGAACGGGCGCAACCCACCGTGCGGCGAGCGCGTCCCCTCGGGAAAAATGACCAGGGATCGACCGGCTTCAAAACCGGCACGACAGTTCGCCAACAGCGCTTCCGGGTGATTATTGGGAATTAAACCGGCGGCTCGGACGGCGACGGCGGTCACCGGATTCCACCACAAACCCCTTTTAACGACGCACCCGCAATGGGGCACCGCCCCCATGAGGTTCACGATATCGATGAGGGTGGGATGGTTGGCAATGAGCAGACAAGGACCGACCTCGGCCAGGTTCTCGCGGCCGACAACTTGGAACGAACGCATCCCGCCGAGCGCCACCGCCAAGGGCCCAAACAACCTGAAACACCGATGAATCACGGTCAAGGACCAAGCCTGCTTGCGGAGGCGGGCGGCCGGTGACAGGTAGATCAGGGGGAACAGGGTGAGGTTGAGTGCAAAACTCCAAACCATGAAGAGCACAAACATCGCGAGGGTGAGCAGCAGTCGGTAGAGGCGATTCAATCCAGACACCATAGAAAAACGTTATTCCTTCCACTTTAGGGGATGCATGCAAAACTAGGGTGCAACCCCACTTTCTTCGGCTCGCCGGCTGAGGTAATCGGCGAACATCGCACGCCAAACCCGCCACTTGTGACCGCCCGGCGCGGTCTCCACTTTAATCGACGGCGCCCGAGAACGCAAAAGTTCAATCGCGGGCAACAGGCGATCCCGCTCGCCAACGAGGATGGTGACCTTGGGACGCCCTTGCCGCGCGGCCTCGAGCAGAAAGCGCCAATTGGCCACCAGTTCGGCCTCACGCCGGTTTTTGGGTTGGTAACCCGCCGGCCCTTCGTCAATGAGGCGCTTGAGCAAAGCGCGTCGGCCCAAATAAGGCGCGAGCAGGACCACCTCGTCGACACGTTCGGGCACATGCCGCGCCAGGAACAGGGCCCCAAAGCCGCCAAAAGAGGCGCCCACCACGGTCACCGGCACATCGGGAAACTCGGCCAAAACCTCACTTTGGACCCGGCCGGGCATCTGCCCCGCCTGGTAATAACCGACGTGCGCATCCAAGGCCACCCACTGCCAACCCCGCGTCATTTCGCTTTGTCCGGCGGCGATCACGGGAAAGCCATGGGTTCGAAACAAGGTCTCATCGTCGATGTAACCGGGGAGCAATACCACCAAACGGGCAAGATCTTCATCCGAGGGCGGCGGCCAAGAATCGCGGGGAATCGGCGTCTCAAGCGGACGCCGCAAACAGGCGCAGGTTAAGAGAAGCCACACCAGGACCACAACACAAGAGAAACAGCGAGCCACACCGAAAGGAGCCCTGTTTTTCATCCACCGCCTCCGCAACATTTTTATAAAATGATACCTCGCTTCCACCCGCCCTACGTGCTCCGCTTATTGGCAGTGCCCCGATTTTCCCCTAGAATCAGCACGCAAAACCCAGACGGCCGCCGTGCGGACGGGTGGTTTGATTCGCAAAACCGGAGGCGGCATCGTTGATCCCTTTAAGTTTATGTTTGACGGAATCCTACCCCGCTCAGCGCGTTTCCCTTGAACCCGATACCACCTGGGCGGCCTTTCGGGCCGAAGTAGCCGGTTTCATGGATCAGCTCCCTCCCCACGCCGACCACCCGATTTTACTTGCGGTCGACCAGCCGACAACCTTCGCGGCGGCCCTTTTCGCCTGCCTACAACGGGGTCTTCCCGCGGTGGCCTCGACCGATTTACAACCGGGCACGGTAGCAACCCTGACCCCGCAACTCAGCGCGGTTGTCACGGACAAACCCAGCTTTGAAACCAAGCGCCCAATGATTCGCCCCCGTTCCGGTGATCCAAATCGACACTTCCAACCGCTAAACGGTAACCAAACGGCGCTTTACCTCTTCACGTCGGGCAGCAGCGGCACCCGCAAAATGATTGAAAAAAAAGTATGCCAACTGGAAGCGGAAATCGCCACGCTGCAAAAACTCTGGGGATCGGCGGCGGGAAATCGCCTTCGCCTGGCCACGGTCTCCCACCGCCACATCTACGGACTGCTCTTCCGCTTGTTATGGCCCTTGTGTGTTGGTGCACCTTTCAGCAACCGCACCTACTTTTTCTGGGAAGAGCTGGCGGCGGCATCACCGCCCGAAGGCGCGGTGGTTGTTTCCTCACCGACGCATCTCCACCACTTAGGTGCGGCCGCAACCGAACCCGCGCTCAAACCGGATTCACTCCTTTTCTCCTCGGGCGGACCCCTGGCCCAAGCAGCGGCCTTGGCGGTCGCACAAAACCTGGGTCAGGCACCCATCGAGGTATACGGCTCAACGGAAACCGGCGGCATCGGCTATCGTCGCCGCAACGCGGGGGAACCGGAGCCCTGCTGGACGCCCTTTCCCGGCATCGAAACCCGGCAAGATCACGGCCGCCTGTCCATCCGCTCGCCATTTTTAAATGAACCGAACAACTGGTTCGCCACGGATGATTTGGTCGAACGCACCAAAGCGGGTGGCTTTCATTTACGCGGGCGCGGGGATCGTCTGGTGAAAATCGGCGAAAAACGCGTCTCGCTCAACGAAATCGAACAACGCCTGGGGAACCACGAAGATCTTGAAAAGGTGAAATGCCTGCTCCTTGGCGAGGATCGCAAACAGTTGGTCTTGGCGGCGGCGCTAAAAGAAGCGGCCTACTTGCGGCTGCTCCAAGAAGGGCCGCGCCAACAACATCAGCGGCTCAAACGCGTGTTACAGGACTTTCTGGAACCGGCACTGTTGCCCAAACGGGGTCGGTATCCGCGTCAGCTCCCGATGAACAGCGAGAGCAAAACGCCACAATACCTGCTGGAACGTCTGTTCGCGCACGAGGCGGTCGACGCGAGCAAACCGGAAACCATGCCGATCATCACGAGCACCCAACCAACCGAACACGGCCGACAATTCACGGCGCGCGTTCCAGACCAACTTATTTACCTAGACGGCCACTTCCCCCAAGCCGCGGTGGTTGCGGGTGTCGTGCAAATCACCTGGATTGTGCGGCTGATCCAAAGCCTGACGGGTTTCCCACCGGATATCAGCCAAATGGAAGCGGTTAAATTCCGCAACCTGCTCAAACCCGGCGAACCCTTCACCTTGGATCTCATCTTCGACCAAGGCCGGTCAAAATGGCGTTTCAAAATCACAGGCGAAAGCGGCCTCATCTCCTCCGGCCGCTTGTGCCTCAGACAAACATGAAACGCGGCTCGCGCCATTGCTTCCTCTTTGTTCTAAGGATGCGCAGAGGCCGGCGATTTCGCGGCTTTCCCTTTTTGAAGCTGTCCGCCCCGGAGCGCGCCGTTTCATCCTCCTTTCCTGCGAAATAACGGATACCTAGCCCACCCAAAGGCTTCACCCCCATCCCAAAACGCAATTTTTCAGTCCATCCACACGGCCATCTGCGCTTTAATGAGAATGAACGCGCCACAACCAACCCCGTAGCAAACAAAAACAGGCTCACGGCCCCCATTGCTTCCGTAACAAAGAGAAACCCAGAACCAGTTTCAAAGAACACTTCGCGACCAAAAACAATTAGAACCTAATTTTATTTCAACATTCTTCAAGGATCAGAAATATTGTTTTGACAAGCGGGGAGATGATCTTTTATATTTGCTGACATAGAGGAGAATCCAGCATGCCTGCCAATAAGGACCGTGTCAAACTCGACGAAATCGACATCAAAATCCTGCAAATCCTTCAAGTGCGGGGACGCATTACGAATGCCAAATTGGCCTCAGAAGTCGGCTTGTCCGCACCACCCATGTTGGAACGGGTAAAAAAACTGGAACGCTCGGGCGTCATTAAATGCTACCGAGCCATCCTCGAAGCGAACTTGTTGGATCGCAATTTCTTTGTTTTTGTCACGTTGAACCTCAATGTACAACATCTATCCAACGTCGACGAGTTCGAGCTAGAACTGGCCGCCATGAAGGAAGTGCTGGAAGTCCATCACATCGCGGGCGACATCGACTTTCTCCTGAAAGTTAATGTCAAGGACCAGGAAGACTACAAACAATTCGTGGTCGATAACCTTGCGAAAATCAGGGGTATCAGCCGCATTCATTCATGGGTCGTGCTGAGCACCGTTAAAGACACAACCGAGTATCACATCGATGAAACATCGATCAGGAAGTAACAACCGAACGGCATGAAAGAGACAGGGAACCTTCTTTGCGAATGGGGGTTCCGTCCAAGCGGCCCGCACCAGGGCTCCCGTTGCCCGCCGCAATCCAATCGGTTCACACTTCCACCAAAAAAGCTGGGAAAAGACATCTTTTGGGAGGGTTTTATGGGTTACGCATCAACCGATATCAACGGGTTTGATTTCATCCACATGTACGTGGGCAACGCCAAGCACAGCGCGCAGGTTTTCGCCGCGCTTTTCGGCTTTAAAATCGTCGGCTACAAAGGACCGGAAACCGGCTGCCGCGACCACGTCTCTTACATTCTCAATCAGAACCAACTGACGTTCGTCGTATCGGCCGCGATTGTGCCGGAACACGCGATGCACAACTTCGTCAACAAACACGGCGACGGGGTCCACGAGTTAAGCATCCGCGTCAAAGATCCCAAAGAAGCCCTGGATTACGCGGTTGCCAAAGGCGCCAACACCGCGCGCGACTTCTCTGTTTCCGAGGACGAAAACGGCCGCTTTAGCAGCGCTTCCATCGACATCTACGGCGACACCATTATCACCTTCATCAACCGTGAGGAATACAAGGCCTTTTTGCCAGGTTATCAAGCTTATGAGGGTCCCCAGTTCGCGCGCAACGATGTCGGCTTGACCCACATCGACCACATCGTCGGCAACGTCGGCGAAGGCGAAATGAACAAATGGGCCGCGTTCTTCGAGCAAACCATGGACCTGGAAACCTATGTCCACTTCGACAAAGGCGATATCTCCACCCAGTATTCCTCCTTGGTCTCCAAGGTGGTTCGCTCCAAAAACTCCGCGGTGAAGTTCCCCATCAACGAACCCGCCGCGGGCCTCAAGAAATCGCAAATTGAAGAGTACCTGGAAGTGAACTACGACGCGGGTGTTCAGCACATCGCCATCGCCACCGACAACCTGATCCAGGCCATCAGCGCCATGGAGAGCAACGGTGTCACCTTTATCGAAACGCCCGACACCTATTACGAGGTGATCGGTGACCGCGCCGCCGGCATCCACGAGGCGGTGGAAGATCTAAAGAAACTCAACATCCTCATCGACCGCGACGAGGAAGGTTACCTGCTGCAACTGTTCACCCAACCCCTGGGCGACCGCCCCACCCTGTTCTTGGAGTTCATTCAGCGCGAGGGCTGCGAAGGTTTTGGTCAAAACAACTTCCAATCCCTTTTCGAATCCATCGAACGCGAACAAGCCAAACGCGGCAACCTCTAAGGAGCGGTCATGCCTTTTTACCAACAGCTAGGCACCATGCCGCAAAAAAAGCACGTCACCTACCGCAAGGAAGACGGCTCGCTTTACTGGGAAGAACTGTTCAGCACCCAAGGGTTTAGCGGGATCTACAGCACGCTGTACCACATTCACCAACCCCCGGCGGTGGAAAGCGCCAAAGAGCTGGATATCAAGTTGATCGAACCCTGGGCGGAAGCGCCGCGCGCGCCGGTCCACTTCTTCACGGAACGGGCGCCCAAGGGCGGCGACATCCTCAGCGCGCGCCAATACACGCTCTACAACAGCGATTGTGCCTTGGCCACGGCGAGTTTCAGCGAACTCGACGACACCTTTTACCGCAACGCCCGTGCCGACGAAATTTTGTTCGTCCACCACGGCAGCGGTGAACTGCACACGCCCTACGGCGTGATCCCTTTCTCTGATTGGGATTACCTGGTCATTCCGCGCGGTACCATCTACCGTATCGAAAACCTCAGCGAGGACAACCAGTTCTTTGTGATTGAGTGTTACGCACCGGTGGAAACCCCCAAACGCTACCGCAATGAATTCGGCCAGTTGCTGGAACACGCGCCCTTTAGCGAACGCGACTTCCGTCGCCCGCAATGGCGTGAGCCCGTCGACCAAACAGCATCACAGCGCCTTTTGATGAAAACCGGTGACCGCGTTTTTGAGTACGTGCTCAAAAACCATCCTTTTGATGTGGTCGGCTGGGACGGGTATGTTTATCCCTACGCCTTTAACATCAAAAGTTTTCAGCCGATTGTGGGCCAGATCCACCTGCCGCCGCCCATCCACCAGGTTTTCCAAACCTCGGGTCTGGTCGTGTGCAATTTCGTACCGCGCCTGTTTGATTTCCACCCCGACGCGGTTCCGGCCCCCTACTATCACCAAAACATCGACAGCGACGAGGTGTTGTACTACGTCGACGGCGACTTCATGAGCCGCAAGGGCATTGAATCCGGTTCGATCACCCTGCACCCCGGCGACGTGCCCCATGGGCCGCAGCCCGGGAAAACGGAAGCCAGCATCGGCGTGAAGGACTGCTACGAGTATGCCGTCATGGTTGACACCTTCAAGCCCCTACACAGCACGCGTTTGGTCGAGCGGATTTGGGACGAAAACTACATTCGATCCTGGCTCGGCTAACGCCGACGCACGTCCGCGCCGCCACGGTGCGGACGTTTCTTTTTGGGTTCGCCCACACCCCTGGCTTTTCCAGCCTTAGCGAGGTCCCCCATGACATCCTCACGCGTGCCGGCGCTGACGGAAGCCGGTTTATCTCCCGACCAGGCGGCGTCCTGGCAACACCGTCTTGATGTGGTCACCAACGCGGCCGACGCGGCCCTTTTATGGCAGGCATGGTTGTCCTTTGCCGCGCTTGAGAACCTTCCTTTTACCGCCCACGCGGCGATGTTCGCCGCCCTACAATCCTTTTATCCCGCGAGCGAAGGCCCCTTCCCCGTCTGGCAGCCGCAACCATCCGATTTGGAACGCGCCCACATTACGCGCCACATACGCCGCCTCGGTTTGGCCGATTACGCGGCCTTCCACCAATGGTCGGTGACCGAACGGGAAACCTTTTGGCGCGACATGATCGACGATCTGGGCATTATTTGGCGCGAACCCTTTTCCACCGTCTTGCATCCCGCGGGCAATGTCGCCGAACCTCACTGGTTCCCTAACGGCCGCCTCAACATTGCCGACAGCTGCTTCCAAGCCGCGCCGGACAGCCCGGCGATTGTGTTTCAACGGGCCGGTTCGAACCAATGTGAACAATGGACCGTCAGCCAACTCAAGCGCTTGGCGAGCCGTGTCGCCAACGGCCTCGTCGACGCCGGTTTTGAGCCCGGCGATGCGGTTGCGGTCAACATGGCGATGACACCCGAATCGGTGGCGATTTACCTGGGTATCGTCAAGGCGGGTTGCGTGGTGGTTTCCATCGCCGACAGCTTCTCGCCGGCCGAAATTGCAACCCGTTTGCGCATCAGCAACGCCAAGGGCATCTTCACCACCGACGTCAACCCACGGGGCACCAAACGCATGCCGATGTATGCCAAGGTCAAAGACGCCGAAGCGCCGACCGCCGTGGTCTTGCCAGGCACTTCCGATCCAATGGAACCAGCCGAGTTGCGCGGGGGCGACCTGCTATGGGAAAACTTCCTCAGCGACAACGAACACTTTGCATCCGTTGCCCGCGATGCACTTGACCCGGCCAACATCCTGTTTTCCAGCGGCACAACCGGCGATCCCAAGGCAATTCCCTGGAACCAATTGACCCCGATCAAATGTGGGGTAGACGGCATGTTGCACCACGACATTCACGCGGGCGACGTGGTCTGTTGGCCGACAAACCTGGGTTGGATGATGGGTCCCTGGCTGATCTTCGCAAGCCTGCTCAACCGCGCCACCATCGCCCTCTACTGCGATGCACCCACCAGCGCCGAATTCTGCAAATTCGTGGAACGCGCCGGGGTGACGATGCTGGGGGTGATACCCAGCATCGTGAAAGCTTGGCGCCAAAGCGACGCGGTCGCCGACGCGGATTGGAGCGGCATCCAAACCTACAGCAGCACGGGCGAGTGTTCCAACGTCGACGACATGTTTTGGCTGATGGCCGCGGCCGACTTCAAACCGGTCATCGAGTATTGCGGCGGCACGGAAATCGGCGGCGGTTACGTCACCGGTACCCGCGTGCAAAACGCTTCACCCGCGACCTTCTCAACCCCGGCCTTAGGCCTGGACCTGATCCTTTTGGACGAGGAACACCATCCCCAAGACACGGGCGAGGTCTTTTTGCTACCGCCTTCCATCGGCTTGTCCCTGTCGCTGCTCAATAAAGATCACTTCGCGGTGTATTACGGCGACACGCCGTTGGGTCCCAAGGGCGAAATCCTGCGCCGCCACGGTGATCAGTTGCAGCGCATCGGCGGCGGTTATTACCGCGCGTTGGGCCGCGCCGACGACACCATGAACTTGGGCGGCATCAAGGTGAGTTCGGCCGAGATCGAACGCACGCTGAACGGTTTGCCGGGGGTTAATGAAACCGCGGCGATTGCCGTACCACCTAGCGGCGGCGGCCCCAGCATGCTGGTAGTATTCGCGGTGCTCGCCGAAAGCCTGGACCACGACACCCTGGCGCGCGACATGCAAAAAGCCATCCGCGCCAAACTGAATCCACTGTTCAAAATCAGCGCGTTGCGGGTGGTCAACAGCCTACCGCGCACGGCGTCGGGCAAGGTGATGCGCCGCATGTTGCGCGCGGGTTTCACGCCTTAAACCGCACGACGGAAGACCCGTTTCATCAACTTCATGGAACAGCCCGCCTTGATAGGGGGCTGTTCGTTTTTTGCCGGGGTAACACAATGGGATTCGCCCCCGCGGTTGGTAAAAACCAGACCGGCCTACAACAAAAACACGAACGTTCTTTCCCCGCCTAAAATCATAACCCTCCAAAAGAAACTTGCTGCATTTCCACCGCTCTAGTATTTTTCTTGCTCTTGGCCGGCCTTTTTTCTGTAAAATTCCGCCCTGGTGACTGTTGATCACCACCGGAACTTATTTCTCGAAGGGAATATCACCACATCCGGTTCATCAGGAGGCCTACCACGCGCGGAGGCCGGCCAACTTTTTTAATTTTCATCACCGGATTACACCACATTTTTCGCTTAAGGATGTAATGCCGCTTTTTCCATGCTCGCCGAACGAACGGGCCTCAGGCGTCGTTCCGCATGTTTATGAGCACCCTCGCCTGAGACCGACAGGCATCCCCGCTTTATGTGCCTGATCACCACCCAATTAGGAGAATCGTGTGAATCGCTTCATATGCATTTTATGGTGTTTTGCTTTCGTCAGTTTTACCACGCTCGCTAAACCACCTTCTTACGGCGAAGCCATCCCGGAACGTGCTTGGGAGGTTGTCGACAACCCCGAGCTCGGTATCCGCGATGCCGCCTATTTGGACTACTACGTAAAATTTACCGACATCAATGTCACCCACTACCGCTTGATTCGCATTCTCAGCGAACACGGCAAGGCCGCGGCGGAGTTCGTCGCGCCAAAAGAATATCTGCGCAATGTGCGCGGCCGCGTCATCGACCGCAACGGCAGCATCACTGAATTTGATCGCAAAGAAGACTTTGTCGACATCATGACCTACCGTACCCGCTCGGAAAAGGTCAAAACCAAAATTCTGATCCCACCCGGCCTGACCGACGATTGCATCGTCGAAATCGAATGGACCATCAGCGGAAAAGGCGGTCTTGAAGGCGACAATTATGTGAACCGTCACCTCATTCCCGAACCTTTTTACTGTGTCAAGAAGGTGTTGGATCTGCCCAACTTCCAGCGCATGCAGCTTCAAGCAGGCCAAGATGATTGGCTGGTCACCCGCAGCCTGTGGAGTAACGTCAACCCCCCGATCAAATTCACCAAGACCAAGTACCGCGGCTCGGAAAAAACGCTGGTATACGAGAATGTGCCGCCGCGCAAGGCCTATCCCTACAGCAACAACTACTTTGATACCCAAATCCCCTACTTCCTGATTTTCCGCACCATCCCCAACATGGGCAAGGACACCGATACCTTTTGGAAATCCTTCGTCCGTGATTACATCAAACCCGACTACAACGCCTTTTCCATGGGCGGCGAGTACCGCAAATTTTTAAAAGATCTCAAAGGCCGACTCGGCGCGGACCCCAAGCTTGACCCCGCCCAAAACCCTCTTGGCGCCGCCCGTTTTGCGCTTGACGCCCTTCACCGTCGCCTCAGTGTCACCTACTTGCTCAAAGCGGACCAACTCGCGGCCTTCCGCATGCAGAAAGAACGCAAGGCACCCAAATTGGAAGATTGTTTCCGCGACGGCTGGGCCAACCCGAGTGAAATGACACGCATTTACGTCAAGACCCTTCGCGATTTAGGCATTCAGCACCAACTGCTGCTAACCACCAATCACAACGACCCCCCCTTCCGCGCCGGAGAGAACAATCCCTTCGCCATTAGCTGGCGGCCCCTTGTGTTGGTTGTTAACGGGGAACAACAAGCCATGTTTTGCCCATGGACACCCCAGTTCGCATCCGGCCACCTGCCGAGCTATTACCAGGGCCTGCCCGCCCTAGTCATCGACCCCGACAACAAATGGGCGATCAGCTACGGGGCAACGCTCCACTACGGCGCCGCGATCAACCAATGTCAAACCAACTACCAAGCCACCCTGGGTAAGGACGGCACCTTCTCAGTGGCCATGGAGCAATCCGGCAGCGGTGCTTTTAACGCCGAGATGACCGAGTCCATCTATAGCCTGACCGACCAGGAACGCGACGCGATGCTGGCGGAACGCTGGCAACGCCGCTTTGGCGACGACTACCTGGTCGAAAAAGTCACCACCCAAGGTGATCGCGATATCAAAGACATCTGCGTGGTTTCCGTCGAAGCAAGCATGGACTTAAGCGGTGACAGCCAATGGCTTTCGGTCAACCCCTTCCCCGGCAGCATGATCGACATGTACTCCCCGCCCATGTGGCCGAGTGATCGCACCCAGCCGATCTTCCTCAACCGCCCGTTTTACCAAGTCGACACCATGCGTTTGCAGGTGCCGCAAGGTTGGAAGTTAAAAGGCGAGCCAAGCTGGCAAAAAGCCAACAGCGTGGGCACGGTGAAGTTCGTTGCGCTACAGGAAGGCCAAACCATCACCATCCAACGCGCCATTACCCTCAACAACCACATGTTGGAAGCCAAAGCCGAACCTTCGCTGCGGGTTTTTCTCGCCTGGATTGAGGAAGTCGAAGCCCAACAAATCGCCGTATCCCAAGGAGGTGCTTAATGCGTTCCCTTTTTTCATTGCTCTGTTTGATCACGCTCTTTGCCCCACCTGCTTGGGCCCAACTCGGCAGCGGGCTGCCTGATTGGGCCAAAACCGCGCTCGCCGAAAAAGAGGGTGTCGCCCCGCCGGAAAAAGCCGATTTGTGGCGCCTGCTGGACGAAACCATCATTAGCCCGGACAACAAAGGGCGCATTACCGTTCAGCGCCGCGTGGTCCAAAAAGTGATCACCGAACACGGGGTCGACCTCGCATCCATCTTCGTCATCGACGGCGACCCCAACACCACCAAGGTCAAACGCCTGAAGGGTTGGCACCAAAACAGCCGGGGCAAAATCACCAAACTCGACAAAGCCAACGTTTTCACCGTCAGCCAGGCACAAATTAACCGGGTTTCTCACGATGCCAGCACCGCCGCCTACTTCGAAAAGGTCGGCCGCAATTCGATCATCGTGTTCGAGAGTAAAGAGCGACGAACTGAGGTGTTCAACCAAGATTTGGTATTCATGCTCAGCAATTTCCCCATCGCCAAACGCGTCATTGATGTGCGCCTGACCGGTGCCCAACTACAACCCGTCAATTTTGATAGCTGGCAATTGACCTATCAGCAAGAAGGCACGCGTTTGGTTGCCAAGCATTTGCCTGAAATCCAACGTGAGTGGATGACGGCCGACAGCGGTTACTTTTTCCCTTACCTGATTATCAACCACAGACAGGGCACCGAGTTTGATGTCACCTTCGACACTTGGTCCAGCTTGGGCAGTTGGTACTACCGCACCTTCGCCCAGTCCGCATCCTTCCAAGAGGGCGGCGAAGCCATCGACAACATCACCCAACTGGCGGGCATTTTTGAGCGCCAACAGAAGGACATTAGTTACCGACAGCGTTACCTGACACCGGGTCGCGGCTGGGTTCCCGCCTCGGGTGGTGATGTGCAGCGCCGCAAATACGGCGATTGTAAAGACATGGTTGCCTGCCTTGGTTTTGAGGCCACCAAACAAAAAATCGCGGTTTACCCGGCATTGGCCACGATCATCCGCGATTACTACCCGGACGAAACCAAACCGGTATCGCCCTTCGCCTTTAACCACGTGATCGCGGCCGTCCCACTGAAGCAAAGCCTGGGTCTCGCCGCGGAAGTGATGGTGGACAACCAACTGATGCTGCTGGTCGATCCCACATCCAAGGGCACCCCGTTGGGTTACCTGCCCGCCGATTACCGCGGTCGCCAGGTTTTCCTTTGCAACAAGGAAGGTGGTGCCTGGATCGAAATCCCCGAGAAGGCCTTGGAAAAAAGAGCAATCAAGGTTCAGGTTTTCGGGCGCCTCGACCAACATCACACCCTCGGCGGCAGTTTGATCATCTCGAGCCGAGGCAACGCGCTCGGCTTGCGCATGCTCCCCGACAATCGCGACCCGGAAGATGTCGAATGGTTGGTGCGCCGCGGCTTGGACATTCCAGGAACCGCCGTCTTGACCATTAACCATGTCGCGCCGGGAGAACCCGGTGAAATCCAAGTTACCTGTCAGGTCATGTGGCCGAGTTTCCTGCGTCACGATGTACACGGTTTCCGTTTGCCGGGCACCATTGTGCCGCACACCCGTTTGCAAATTGAAGATCGTGGCAAGGAACGCCAGCAGGCGATTCGCATCGCGCCACAAGTTGCAACCTCGTGGGTGATGTCGCTGAGCACGGTCCGGCCAATGGCACCGGGCGCCGAGGCAACGGAATGGTCGGACGACACGCGGCGTTTTGCGTGGAAGGCAAGCGGAGGCAAAACCCTCAAGGTGGAATACCATCGCGCGGGCAAAAAACGCCTCTTTCCCAAGTCCGATCTCCAAGCCGGGATCGACTACTGGGAAGGCTACCGCGAAAACTACAACGCGTTTTACCTGACGGACACGCTGTTCCAAGAGGTTCCTAGCGCAAATTAGCAGGCATCACAAAAAGTTCCGCCAAAGAAGCGGTCGGTTGATCCGGCCGCTTTTTTTTGGACCGATCGATAAAGGGTGAGCTGAAACCGCGCCAAGCCGGCGCGGAAAAAAGAGACAAGACACGGCGTGTCGGGGGTTTACCCGCTCAAGCGGCAACACGCCCGCTTGCAAGGTATCGAGGAACCCTCGATGGACGAGGATTTGCCTCGGTGTCCAAGGCGTTAACCTCGGTGTTTTTTCACTTTGCGGAACCGTTTGAGTTGTGGGTTGTGATCCTCATCAAGACGGACCCCGACGGCGTCAACACGAATGGCGCCTTTATCCACCAAGCGCGTTAGCTCAGCTTCAACAGGTGCTTGATCGGTGTCGAAAGCACGCGCGAGCGCGTCACAACATTCGGTCAAGGTACCGGGAAAGAAGCCACCGATCTGGGCCATTAACTCGAGAATCTTATCCTCCATAAACAATTCACCTCCTTCGTAAATTCAAAAAGAAAAATTAATCGCTAATGATTTATCCATGATCCATTTGTCTTTAAATAAAAATTCTAAAAACTCCTATCGACCATGCGGAATAGCAACCTAATTTTTTTTTGGAGCATCTTGTAACAAACCAGACGACCTAGCATACAAGACTCAAGCTAATTTTGACCACTCATTAAAACAAACACGGATAACTCAAGAGGTTTTACGAATGCGGGACCAAGGGTTATTGGTGCTTAGGCATGTCAAATACAGTACCTTCAGTTTGTTTCACCCTAGCCCGCATTTCTCACGAGGATTCGTCGCGAGAAGCAGAAAGCCTTGTGAGAAATGCGGGCTAGAGAGGTAATTTTCCGACAAAGGGCTCCTGGCAGAGTACTTGACTCACTGATCTGACCCCGGCGATGGGGCGAAAGCTCGCGAACCACGCGTGGTTTGGTATCGCGAAACAACCTCGACACATGACCAAGACACCGAACGATCAATGCTAAAATTCATTGATTTGTCACCTTCACCCGTAAGGTTTAATGACCGACCTCGGACACAACACCGCCTCGGCACTTTCGATCACGAGGAACCCAGGTTTGTCCTTGACGCTTTCTCGCCGCTTGATGGGAAGCGCCCATCCGCTTCACTCAGATGACACAGGAACCACGCTCACACCGCCTCGGTGGTTTCGGTTCACAACACTTTGAATCTCACCATGACCCCATGCGTACCCGGTTGATTGGGGCGCGGAGCCGCCGCGTTGAACCAGACGCGTTTTACCGAACTCATGAAGTTTTTCGCCACACACTTAATTCGCGCCATGCTCATGGTACCGATCTTGGTCGGTCTATTTGCCCATGCCGCCAACCCGACCTCGCCGCCCCTGATCGCGGAGCAGGCGGGCGAGCTTAAGTTCAAAACCTACACCAACCGCGACGGCCTCTCGCAAAATTCGGTTCTGGCGATTACCCAAGACACCCGCGGTTTCATGTGGTTCGGCACGCGGGACGGACTCAACCGCTTCGACGGTTACTCATTCAAAGTGTTTTATACCCAAACGGGAAATCCCAACAGCCTCGCCAATAATTACATCCGTTCGCTGTTGGCCGATCCCGACGGCGGTATTTGGGTCGGCACCCAAAACGGGGGACTCAGCAAATACGATCCCCGACGCGATCTTTTTCAGTCGTATGCCACCCAGTCCGCGCCGCCGATGCAACTCCCTGGTGATTTTGTCGCCGATCTGGCCTTCGACCATGACGGGGGTTTGCTGATTGCCACCGACGGCGGCTTGGCCAAGCTTTCCAAGGATCGCAAACGGATCGATCTCGTCGATCTATCCTCGGCAAACCTCACTGCCGTTCCTTTCGTGCGGGCCGTTCATTTAACCGACGACGGTACCCTGTGGATTGGCACCGATTTGGGCTTGCTTCGCCGCACCCCGGATGGAAGCCTGTCGCGTTTTCGCCTGTTACCCGAACACGCGCGATCCTACGCTTCCATTAACCGACTCGCCGGTGACGACTCGGGCGATGTTTGGATCGCTACCTTTGAGGGGGCCTTCCACTATTCGGCGGAGACGCGGCAAGTAACCCAATACCTGCCGAACGAAAACGATCCCGGCGGCCTCAGTCATCGGGAAATTTTCACGGCCCACCTCGACGGCGACGGCCGGGTATGGCTGGGCACCCAGAACGGACTCAACCGTTTTAATCGAGAAACCCAGACTTTTTCCGCCACCTACCACCGCAATTACCTTCCCGACAGCCTGGGCAGCAATGAGATCTGGTCGATGTTTTCCGACCAACAGGGCAACCTGTGGGTCGGCACCTACAACGGCGGCATCAGTCTCTACGCGCCGTTACGCCAGCGATTCACCCATTTCCAGCACGATCCCGAAAATCCAACCAGCTTGGGGGGACAGGAGGTTTGGTCGGTATTTGTGGACGATCAACGCCGCCTATGGGTGGGTTCCTACGACGGGGGCTTGTCCCGCTACCATTCCGAAAACAACCGGTTCAGCCACATCCGCCACGATCCAAACAAGGCGGACGGCCTCAGCGAAAACAGCATTTGGGCGTTAAATCAGGATAAGGACGGCCGTTTGTGGATCGGGACTCGCGCCACGGGCCTCAACGTGGGCACCCCGGAAGAAGGTTTCAAACACTACCGGCACCAACCCGACGCGCCCAACACCCTGCCCCACAATCGCATTTACGCCATTCTTCGCGACCATCGAGACCGAATGTGGGTCGGCACACGCAAGGGCCTGGCCCGTTACCGCCCCAACGGGGATGATTTTGTCACCTTCTACCACCAGCCCTCGTCACCCTCCTCCCTCGCCCACGACCGCATCTACAACCTTTACGAGGACCGGGAGCAACGTCTGTGGGCGGCAACCCTCAATGGGCTTAGCCGCCTGAAGGAGGACGAAACCGGCTTTACCAATTACCGCCGCCATGGGGACGCGGTCAACAGCCTCAGCAGCAATGTGGTCTCCAGTATGTACCACGACCAGGAGGGTAAGTTCTGGGTGGGCACCTACCAAGGCGGCCTCAACAAATGGCCGGCGGCCGATTTTAAACAGGGTCGGGCCCATTTCACCCATTACGGCCACAACCAAGGATTACCCAGTGAAGCAATCTACGCCCTGACGGGGGACAGGTTGGGGCGCATTTGGATGAGTACCAATCAGGGTTTGGCCTGCTTTGATCCGCAAAAAGAACGGTTTCAGAGCTACACCATCGCGGAGGGCACCCAGGACAACGAATTTAAAAACGGGTTCTTTCACGACTTTGAAACCAACACGGTCTTCTTTGGCGGCATTAACGGCCTTAACGGCTTCCAACCCGATCAAATGATGAAAAACACCTTCGTACCGCCCATTGTTATTTCCAATCTGACGGTTACCCGGTTCACCAAGCAGATCACGGTTCTTTTGGGAGATCAACGTCATCTGACTTTTGACTACGACGACCAAGCACTCAAATTGGAACTGGCGGCGCTGGATTATACCGATCCCAAACGCAACCGGTACGCCTACCACCTTGAGGGCCTTCAGGCCGAGACCATCCAATTGGGAAACCAACGTCATCTTTCTTTTGCCAACCTTCCCAGCGGTAAATACACCCTGCACGTGTTTGGCTCAAACAACGACGGGTTATGGAACGAGGTCGGAACCACCTTAAACATCACCATTCGGCCGCCCCCTTGGGCCTCGCGCGGCGCCGTCGCGGCGTATATGCTGTTGGCCCTCGTGGCGGTTTATTGCGTTTGGCGCTATCAAATCCGACGCATCGAAGACCAAGCTCAAATCGAAAGCTTGAAGCAGACGGACCAGGCAAAAAGTATGTTCATCGCCCATGTCTCTCACGAACTGCGCACCCCGATGAATGGGGTCATCGGCATGGCCGACATCCTCGGCAAAATGGATCTGGAACCCCGCGCGCGGGAATACATTGACATCATCCGACACAGTGGCGAATCACTTCTGGCCATCATCAACGACATCCTCGACCTTTCCAAAATGAATGAGAACAAGATGCTACTGGAAACCATCCCCTTCTTCCTCCGCCGGGAGTGTGACGCGGTGATCGACCTGTTTTCGGAACAAGCGCTAAAAAAGCAGGTCGCGCTGCGACAATGGATTGGACCAGACGTTCCCAACGAAATGCTGGGCGACCCTTTGCGTCTGCGGCAGGTGCTAACCAACCTGCTCAGCAACGCCTTAAAGTTCACGGAACACGGCCACATTGAGTTGCGGATCGCTCTTGGTGAACAGACCGAGGATCAGGCCCACCTGAACATTGAGGTAGAAGATACGGGCATCGGCATCCCACCGGATCGTTTGCAGCTCCTGTTCAAACCCTTCCAACAAGTGGATTCATCGACAACCCGCAAATACGGCGGTACCGGTCTGGGTCTGACCATCTGCGAGCGTTTGGTCAGGAAGATGGGCGGTCGAATTAGGGTCCATTCCCAAGTTAACCAGGGCAGTACCTTCCAGTTTAACGTCGTCTTAGGTATGCCAAAGGACTCAAAACCGAGCGCCCCCGCGGTGCAAACCAATCAGTGGATGCTTCTCTGGGAACCGGACCCGCGTGACCGTGACATCGCGGAAGCCCAGCTTCTTTATTTGGGCTTTGGCGTTCACCACCTTCACCAACCGGATCCGCGCGCACTGACGGTCAAGGAACCGCCGCTTCCCGGTGAGATCGTGGGACTGTGGTGGGGTTGTTCCGACCAAGAACCAGGAGTCTGGTCAGCTTGGCAAACCTTTTTTGACGACACCCCAGCCTCACCCGGGCCGCGAATCATTTTAAGCGGGGCGGTTGATCCGCGCGACCCGACAACCCCCGACGGGATCGCTTTTGTACCGCGCCCATTGCGTTTTAAAAATACCGAGGTACTGTTTGCGCCTCCCGCCGCACCCCGCGACCAAGAGCATCCGCGGGCCGGCTTGTCGGCACCCATGTGGCGGCTATTGCTGGTCGAAGACAATACCGTCAATCAAAAAGTGGCGATGCGCATGCTGGAGCAATTGGGTTTGCAGTGCGATTTAGCGGTCAATGGAAAACAAGCACTGATCGCTTGCGAGAAAACCCCTTACGACCTCATCCTGATGGACTGCCAGATGCCGGAAATGGACGGTCTCGAGGCCACACGCCAACTGAGGGCGCGGCACGAGGCCCACCAACCCATTATTGTGGCGTTAACGGCGAACGCATCCCAGGAAGATCGGGTGGCGTGCATCACGGCGGGAATGAATGATTTTCTAACCAAACCGCTGAAACGGGCGGACCTCATGGAAGTTCTCGAAAAGTGGGCGCCCGCGAAGGAACCGGTGATGCCGATTCGTTAACGCCGAGAGAAAGCTAAGGATTGCGTTTCTTGGGTTTAACCTAAGAGACGCTGAAGCGAGGGATTTTTGCTAAAGATCTGGAGCGAAATGGTTTGAATAAGCGAGCCGGGGTCGCGCCCGACCGTACCCACCGGGTGCGGTGAGCATTTTCACAGGCCGTTGTAGCCCAGAGGTTTAGCAAAAATCACCGCGAGTTATCGCGCTTCTTTGGTTTAAGCGCCGAAAACCAGCCGGACCGTGTTTTTCCGGGTGGGGTAGCAGCCGCGGGTTGCCCGGCAAGCGGCAAGCCGTTGCGGTAATTGTCCAAATCGGCGATGACATCGGAGAAGCTTTGATAGCGGTCCTCCAGGGACTTGGCCAAGGCACGGTCGACGATGTCGGAGAGAGCCTTGGGTACTTCTTCGTTAAGGCGAAAACAAGGAACCGGGGTCTCCATCAGGATTGCTTCGTAAATTTGTTGCTCGGTTTTGCCTTCAAACGGCTGCTTGCCGCTGAGTAATTCGTAAAGCACCACACCGAAGGACCAAATATCGGCTTGGTGGTTGACCGGTTCGCCCTCGGCCTGCTCGGGCGGCATGTAGGCCATGGTACCAAGCACGGTGCCGGGATTGGTCAAGGGCGGATGGTCGAGTAATTTGGCGATACCAAAATCCACAATTTTCACCACACCCTCGCCGTCAAACATAATATTGCCAGGCTTTATGTCGCGATGAATGATTTGGCGCTCGTGGGCGAAGAGAAGGCCGAGCGCCATTTCACGGGCAATTTTCATGATTTCAGACAGCGGCAAGCGACCTTTGATCATTTTGTCTTTGAGGTTGCCGCCGGAATAGTACGGCATGACCATAAACATCTGGCCGTCGTTGGTTTCGTTGATGGTGTGGATCGAACAGATGTGGGGATGGTCGATTTGGC
This sequence comes from Acanthopleuribacter pedis, assembly GCF_017377855.1. GTDB lineage: Bacteria > Acidobacteriota > Holophagae > Acanthopleuribacterales > Acanthopleuribacteraceae > Acanthopleuribacter > Acanthopleuribacter pedis. The sequence continues at coordinate 299,596 of NZ_JAFREP010000007.1, read as the reverse complement.
CGGTGGCCTTGGCTTCCAGGAAAAAGCGTTGTCGACCGGTATCGTCGATATCAAAAAAGGGTTTGAAGCATTTTAGGGCGACAATCCGATCTTCGCGGGTATCGCGTGCGCGGTAGACGACCCCCATGCCGCCGTCACCGATTTCTTCAAGTACCAAAAAGTTACTTACCATGGAGTTCAACTGAAACATAAGCCGCCCAGGATTGAAGAAGCCTTCCCGGCAAATCGCATGGAATGGATGCCCGAGAAAAAGCGCGTCAAACCTGAACATTGTACCCCAAGCAGAAGTCAATTTCCCGGTGAAGATTCTCGCTACATTATATATATGTAGGGGGACGGCCGATTCGGGGCGCACAACCGGGTGCGATTCGTCTCAAAAGCGCAAAGGGAACCCACACGGATCGCGCGGGTTCCCGATGGCTATAGGGGATCGTTTAGAGGTTAGCTCAGGCAGCGTGCTCGAGTTCTTTGAGAAACTCACCGAGAATATTTTGCATTTGGTCAAATTCGATGAGGAACGCATCGTGTCCATGAATGGAGTTGATGCGGGCGTAGCGACCGCGCGGAAGGAGGTCCGCGAGGTTTCGCTGATCGGCGTCGGGATACAGCAAATCCGAGCTAATACCGACGCTAAGCGCGGGCACCTTGATGCGCGCCAAGGTGGTGCGCAGGCAGCCGCGACCCCGGGTGATGTCGTGTGCGTCCATGGCCCGGCTGATGGTGAGATAACAGTTCGCGTCAAAACGATTCACCAGTTTTTGCCCTTGGTAGCGCAGGTAACTTTCCACCGCGAAACGTCGTTTCCCTTCGAAGGGATCGTCAAAGGCTTTTTCGCCGGCGTCGGCCGAGCGGTCGAAGTTCTGATTGTAAGAATCGTAATGGCGATAGGACAGCATGGCCATCATGCGCGCCAGCGCTAGGCCGCGTTTGGGTTGCTCGCGGTAGCGACCGCCGAGCCATTCGGGGTCGGAGGTAATCGCCAACCGCGCGGCTTCGTTGAGGCCGATGGCCCAATCGGAATGGCGCACCGCGGTGGCGATGGTGGCGATGGCGCGAACGCGTTCAGGGAACAGGAGCGCCCACTCCAAAACCTGCATCCCGCCAAGCGATCCGCCAATCGCCAAGGCGAGCTGTCTGACCCCCAAATGGTCCAGCAACGCCTTTTGGACCCGGACCATGTCACGGATACCAACAGCAGGAAAATCAGGTCCGAAGGGACGCCCCGTAATCGGGTGGAGGCTGGAGGGACCGGTGGTCCCGTAGCAGCTTCCCAAAATATTGCTACAAATGATGAAGTATTTTCGGCTGTCAAGCGGGGCACCGGGGCCGAACAAATCTTGCCACCAGCCGGGGGGGCAATCGGCGCCGTCGGGTCGGGCGACGTAGGCGTCCCCGGTCATGGCGTGGCAAACCAGGACGGCGTTGGAGCCCTCGGGGTTGAGACGCCCGTAGGTATGGTAGGCGACATCGACGGGCGCCAGGGTTTGGCCGGACTCGAGTTCGAGGGGCCGAGATTCGTCGTAAACCCTTACAACAGAAGGCGTAGGCAACCCACGCCAAGCCAGGCTTCGACCCGCAAAATCACAAACAGCAGCATTCATGACAGCCACCAACGGAGCGGGAACAGGTAGGCGCGGCAAGAAAATGAATTTCCTGCATTTGTGGGCTTTCAAAACGGGGAAGTTTTTTGGTATCATACGTCGTCATGTTCGCCTCCGTGTACGTGGTTTTTATGTTCAGGGGGTGACTGCACATTGGGGAATTGAGAAGAGACCAGGGGGAACGGTCTCTTCTCTTCAATCGGCCTTAGGGGGAAACTAGGCCGAAGCGGTTGAGGCTTGCATATGCAAGCCTCAACAGCACCTATCTTACTCAAAGTGTGATCTGTGGCTTTAAGCTGTCAAACAACACGCGAAGAGCAGCGCAGAAATCAAAAAAGCTCTTCATGGAATATGATCCAGAAGAGCTTTATAAACGGCTTATTTTTTCGCGTTTTAGCTCGGAGATCATCTTTCCCGTAACGGGCAGGATGTAGCACCTGACGTGATCACTCACCGGTTGCTAAGGCTTCACAGGGCCTGACCCCTCCACCTTTCTTGATAAGTCCGATTGAATTGTCAATGCTTTCGGTTATCAACCCTAAGGCTGCCTAGTCACATATTGCTGCCCATTTAAAACGCTTCCGCGCCCCGTGTCAAACCCTTTTTTTATTTTTTTCAGATTCGCCCCCGCCACGGGCCGCCGCCGGCCCCCGTCCAGCACGGCTTCAACTTGCATTCTGCCCGTTTTTGTATTAAGTTCCGCGCCATGCAGGGTGTTCCCCCCTTTTTCGCCCGCATCCGTCGGCGGCACTGTTGACCCGCCGCAATGAATCATCCTATTTCATCTTGCTCCCCCTTTGATGCTGCGTCCTCCGCTTTAGGCAAACCCCTATCCGCCGGCCCGATGCAGCTTCAATCCATGGTCGCGCTCGCGCACGGCTTCGGGTATCCCCTACCCGTCGCCGAGAATGATGGTCGTCTGCCCGCCTCGCGTCGGGCTCCAGCCGATCCGTCCCCCGCGATCACCGCACGACCATCCCCTTCCCCCACCCGCGGTCACCACGCCTTGTTATCCCCCGGAGGTACGTTCATGCTTGAATCGCGCAAATGCGTTGTTTATAAATTCGGCGGCACATCGGTCGCCCATCCCGAAAATCTGGGACGCCTGGTCCAGTTGGTTCACGGTGAAGAACACCGTTGCGTCCTGCTCGTTGTTTCGGCCCTCGCCGGCGTGACCAACCTCTTGGTCGAAATGGGCGAACTTTTGGCGGCCAAACACACGCCCGACCAAAAGGCACAACTCAACCACCGCCTGCAGGCTGTCGAAGAAAAACACCTGACCCTGTTCACCCAATGCGCCCAAGACGCTTGGCTAAAAATTATCACCACCGATTTTCAGACGGAGTTTCGCGCTTTATCCGCCTGGATCCAAGAACTCGGAAAAAGGAACGCCGCGGGATCCCCCGCCCAAGCGGCCGATATCGATCAAATTCTGTTTTACGGCGAACGCTTCAGCTCCAAATTCATTCACAGCCTGCTCCTGGCCCATCAACCGCCGGGCCAAGCCGAAATCAATTGGGTTGACGCACGCCGGCTCATCGCCACCGATGAACGCCACGGCGACGCCTCCCCGCTCTGGGCGCGATCTCGGGAATGCATCGAACACCACCTCACCCCGATTCTGGCTCACAGCCAAGTGGTCATTACCCAGGGCTTTACCGGTGCTAACAAGGACGGTCGCACAACCACGCTCGGCCGCGGCGGCTCCGATTTCAGCGCCACCTTTCTGGCCGCGGCCCTAGAAGCCGACGAAGCCCAAATTTGGTCGGACGTGGACGGCATCCTTACCGCCGACCCCAGAACGGTCGATCACGTCACCACGATTCACCATCTGTCTTACAACCAGGCCGAATCGGTAGCCAGGCTCGGCGCAAAAGTACTGCACCCCCGCTGCATCGCCCCCGTCAAAAAAGCCAACATTCCCCTGCGCGTGCGCAACACGGCCCGCCCCGAACACCCCGGCACCTCCATCAACCAAAGCCTGCCGGCCGAACGCCGCACCCTCATTACCGGCAAGGAAGAAGCCCTGCTGTTCCACCAAGAACGCCCCCTGGACCAAGGTGTAGGCTGGCCGAGCGGTGAATGGCAAAAACTGCCGTCGGGTCATCCCCCTCTGGCGATGAGCTACGCGGGCCACGAATGGACGATTGTCAGCGAGGACCTACCGGACTGGCGCCACTGGTGGAACCACGCGCGCCACCGCGAAGCCGCGGCTGAAGCCGGCCGTCACCGCGCCCCGGCCGGCATCACGCCCTGTGCGTTCATTTACGTGATGTGTACCCGCGCGGGCGAGGCCTCACCCACCGCCCGCGCACTGCATATCCTGCAAAACCAGACACTGCTGTTCCACAGCCGCAGCGCGGATGAGACCAGCTTGGCCCTCGCGGTACCGCGCGCGGATTTCGACAGCACGGTGCAATTACTGCACTTGGCCCTCGTCCAAAGCGAAGACCCCGAAACCGAACCACTCACGGCGGAACTATCAAGCGTTTAACCCGTTTCTAGCAAACTAAAACGGGTTAGCCATCCGCCACCGAGGGCGCCGAGGGCAATACTTTCACGACGACCACGGTTTGGTCGTCGTGACGATCCAAACCGGCGGCATAATGATCGGTCTCGTGAAGGATCACATCCCGCAAGGCCGCCGCTGAGGCGTCGGCATGGTGGCGAATAATATGGCACACCCGCTCCAGGCCAAATTCTTGATGGGCGTGGTTGTGGGTTTCGTTAATCCCGTCTGAGATCAACACAAAAATATCCCGCTCGTCGAAATTGTGCCGGCTACACTCAAGCACACGCTCAAATAAGGGGCCAGGGTCTACCCCCAAGGCAATACCGCCCGGTTTGATTTGATGCACTTCCTTGTCCGCCGCCCGATACCACAACAAGGGTAAATGCCCGGCACGAACCGTTTGCAGCCGGGGTCCCTGCAAATCAATGCGAATGCCGAGCGCGGAAATAAAGGCGTTTTTGTCCAGTTGCGCATACAGCAAGTGGTTCAAACGCACAAATAAATCTTGGAGGTCGCGGTCGTCGGAGGCAAGGGTCGAAAAAATCCCCTGAAAACGCGACATATGCAAAGCGGCGGAAGTTCCCTTGCCGCTCACATCACCGAGCACCACCGAGAAAAAGTCGTCACCCGCCCGGTTGTAACCGTAAAAATCACCGCCGACCTCAAGCGCGGGCAAGGAAACCCCGGCAATATCAAAACCAGGAAGCTCGGGGTCCTGTTGCGGCAACGAAGAAAGCTGGATCTGCCGCGCAAGAGCCAACTCGTGTTTCATGCGCTCCTGGGCACCAACCAGTTCGTAAAGGAAGGCGTTTTCAACCGCAATGGCGGCCTGCTTGGCCGTGGCGGCAAGGAACTGAAAGTCCTTGGGCTCAAAAGTGGTTTCCGATAATTTTTCTCCGATTAACAGAAAGCCGAGAAAACGCGATTTGGAATAAATCGGATAGACATACTTAAACCCTTGCGCGACCAAGGCTTCTTTCCCGACCGGCTCGAGGTAATCCACACAGAGTTCGGCGCGATACTGCCTCAAATTCTTGCCGAGTAACTGCACCTGCTCGGGCGTCAAGGGCGACTCGGAACCGCCCCGCGGTTTGTGACTCCAAGCCTGGCAGGCACACTCCTGCTCATCGCGAAAAATGATTAACCCCAGTTGTTTCACACGCATAAACGCGGCCATTTTCGCGACCATCCCACCGGCCAATTCGTCGAGAGAAACCACACTGGTCATCAAATGGACGAGCTCATTTGAGGCGCCTTGGTGGTCGTAATCTTGGCGGTGAAATCGGCGCCGAATGCCGTTCAACCCCAGTCGACCGGCGTAGAAAAAGACGAAGGCGACACCGATCCCGCAGAACATCAACACCATGTTGTGACCGGCCATGTTTTCATGCGGTCCGACAGCCTGGCTGATCTCCAGAAAACGCGAGGTCAGACGAACGCGAGGCAGATCCGCGGCCACTCTTGCCAACCACAACAAGCAGGAAATAAAGGTCGTTACCAGCGCCACCAACCAGAAGGTCGTCACAAAACTGAATTGGGTCACCCGGCCGATCCGAATCCCGAGCAGGCGGTACCGCATCATGGTGTAGCTGTAGGCAAACAGCAGTAAAAACAGGCCCAGGGCAATTAAGCTGTAGAAGAAACGCGCAGAAAGGTGCGAGGAGAAAAAAGCACCGGCAACGGTCATCAGCGAAACAAAAATTCCGGTATAACGAATGCCGCTTTCCAAACGGGCATGCTCTCGCGAGGCACCTTTGCGAAAGATAAAACGAATGCAAAAGTGAAGGCTGAACATGATCGGCACAAACAGAATCATCGACTGCATGCCCATCGTCGATATGGCAACCCAGGTCGCCGCGAGGGAAACGAGGTAATAAGCGTAACGCAAAAAAGGAACCGCGAGCAGATCGCGACGCTCGCGTGGGAAGTAATAACTCCCGTGAAAAAGGGCACCCAACCCAAAATAAAAGCTCGGCCACAGGGTGTACTCGCGCCATACCTGTAACATCTGCCCGTCAAGGTGGCCGCGATTGGGAATAAGCAGACAGGCAACCCCGATTAGGAAAAAACCAAAGGAAAGCGGTCGGGTTGCCCGCAAATGGCCGCGCATGCCGGCCAAGGTCAGGCCGGCCAAAATCCAAGCCAAGCCGCTCAGTTGAAAAACAACATCGAGGAAAACGATGTTGAAGCGGGTCATAACCACGTGGGTTTGTTTCATTTCCCCATTGCGAATGAATTGGTAGGGAACCCGTTCGCCGACAATGCTGCGACGCACCAAAAAGTCGGCGTGCCCCAAACCGCGGATGGCCTCACCATTGATGGAGAGAATCAAATCACCGCGGCGAATGCCGGCGCGGTCCGAGGCACCCTCGGGCAAAATATCGTAAACGTTGACGGTAAGGGGGATGTCGCGCAAAAAATCGCGACGCAAAGCACCGACCCGCACGCGGTAACGCACCAAGGCCCGTCGGAACTCGGGTTTTTGCACCTCAAGCACCACTTTTTGCCAGGGCTGTAAGCGGTCCAACACCGCGTAGGCATCGCGGGCCCGGGCCACGCGGCGGTCATTCACCGCCACCAATAAGTCACCCTGCCGAATGGTGCGCAAATCGTCGGGCGAGAAAAAGTCGTAGGTGTTGTCGATGGGTTCGGCCTGAATCGGCTGGAGAATGTAAATGCGGCCGACGGACAGTTCAAAGAGGTTGTCGTCGATCCCCGAGTTCAATTTGTTGTAACCGTTTTTGAGGGAAAGCGGTAACAAAAACAAAACAGCGGCGCCGAAAGTAATTCGAAACAACCACAGACGTTGCACGCGGCTATTGGGTTTGAGTTCCCCGGTTGGATTCATAGGCCTACCCAGACAAAGAGAAACGCAAGGGCAAGGTTGCGGAAAGTCCCAAGGCTTCTTCCAAAATCAGACGTTTCGTGTCAAAGGGTTTTACGGAATTCAAACCGATCCGTTCCACCGCGAGCGCAACCTTCTCTTCGGGTGTTGCGGTATCCCCCCCCGGCATGTGCTTCAAAACGGCGTCGGCAACCTGCAGCAACACGCCGCGCGGCAACAAACCGATACATTCCGAACCGGCAACCCCGCCACCGCGGGCCTCGGCCAATTTCTGAATTTCTCGGTAAACCGACCAGAGTGGCGCGGCTTCCAAGTCCATCACATTCATCGAAACCTGCGCACAGCCAAATTCTTCGATGGTCCAACCGATGGCTTTTAAGCCGGGAAAAGGACCGGGAAAAAAGCGCCCTTTGTGGCGCCGGCCGGCACCGCGCACCCGCCTGGCAATATAGGCGGCGGCTTTTTGATCGTTACCCTTGAGGTTCACATTCCAAGCCGCCATCAAACGACGCACCCCGACGGCGGTCACGCCGCTATTGGGCGTCAAGCGGTTGGGGCCGAAATCCGGTGCAAACTCGGGGCGCGTCAGCTTCTCCGCCAAACCCTCGTACTCGCCGCGGCGAATTTCGGCAAGCGAAACACGGTCCGTTGATTCAGCGGCCAACCCGTAAAGGTAGGTCGGCACGGCCAAATCACGGCCAATCCGCTGGGCCAAACGACGAGACAAGGTCACCGCTTCCACGGCACGAATGCCCTGAAGCGGGATCAAGGGGCACACATCGGTGGCGCCCATGCGGGGATGGGTCCCCCGGTGTTCGCGCATGTCGATAACCTCACTCGCACGGCGCACGGCGCGGAAGGCGGCCTCCAGCACGGCCGCGGGTGGACCGGCAAAGGTCATCACGGTACGGTTCACGGACCGCCCAATATCCGATCCCAAAAATAAAACCCCGGGCACTTCGCGGATCGCATCTTCAATGCTTTTAATTTTCTCGAGATCCCGACCCTCGCTGAAGTTCGGCACACATTCTAAAATCATGGATCGCCTCATCAATGTAACCTAAGCGGCGCTGAAGCGAGGGATTTTGGCTAAAAACCTGGCGTGAAACGGCTTGGAAAAAGCGGGCCGGAGTCGCGCACGACCGCACTCATTGGGTGGGGTGAGCATGTTCACTGGCCGTTACAGTCCACAGGTTTAGCTAAAATTACCGCGAGTTATCGCGCTTCTTAGGTTTAAATGCAGGAATGCTTCGGTAACCGGGTCTCCAGGTCACACCACGCCACGAAACGAATCCCATTCTACCCCAACAAGGGGTTTCCGCGCCCCACCCATGACGACACCACAAGGCGAATACCAAGAGGGGCGGCGGCAATGGAACCGGGAAGGTTGCCGACTTGGAAAACCTGGGGCGGCGAGCTATAGTGAAGAACATACCCACACCCGACCGGGAACGCAAAAGAAAGCAGCATCGATAATGGAAGGAACTGTATATGGACCCCCTGATGAATCAAGCGAACTGGTTGAAACGACAAGGCATCCCCTCGTTAACCCTGCTGGCGGGGATCATTATGGGCGTGGTCTTTTTCCAATACTTCGCGAATTACAAAAATGCCGTGGTACTGGATCGGCAAGTTGCCGCGCGCGGCGCGCTCACCGACGATGAACAGAACACAATCAAGGTGTTCGAAGAAGCCGCATCCTCGGTGGTCTTTATCACCACCAAACGCCGCGGCTACGACTTTTTCCGCAATGTCACCGAACAACCGGCAGGCACGGGTTCCGGGTTTGTGTGGGACCACAACGGCCACATCGTCACCAATTTCCACGTGCTCCAGGGCGGCAATGCGTTTGAGGTCGTTCTGCTCGACCAATCCATTCACGAGGCCAAGGTCGTCGGGCTGTATCCCGACAAGGACATGGCCATTCTCAAAATCGACGCACCCAAAGAACTGTTGCGCCCCATCCCGCTGGGCACCAGCGGCGAGTTAATCGTCGGCCAAAAAGTGCTGGCCATCGGCAACCCCTTTGGTTTGGACCATTCCCTTTCCACCGGGGTGGTCAGCGCCTTGGATCGCACCATCGAATCGGTCAACGGTCGCCAGATAAAAGAGGTGATTCAAACCGACGCGGCCATCAACCCGGGCAATTCAGGCGGCCCGTTGCTGGACAGTTCGGGACGGTTGATCGGGATAAACACCCAAATTTTGTCGCGCAGCGGGGCCAGCGCGGGCATCGGTTTCGCGATACCGGTTGATGCGGTCCGCCGCGCCGCGCCGCAACTGATCCGTTTCGGCCAGGTCCGCCGCGCCGGTCTCGGCGTCTCGGTGAACCGCAATCAACGCATTCGCCGCCAATTGGCCTCGCGCGGCATCGAGGGCGTGCTGATTATGGCGGTCCAACCGGGCAGCGCCGCCGACCGGGCGGGCTTGCGCGGTACCACCCGCATCGGGCGCCGGTTCCAGGTCGGCGATATTCTGGTGGGCGTCAATCAGGAAAAGATTCGCAACAACAACGATCTCTACAACGCGTTGGATCAGTTGGAAGTCGGCCAGGAAGTGACCATCGAATACCTGCGCGAGGGCGAGGTTTTCAAAACCCAACTCACGCTAGAAGCGATTACGGCCCAATAGCTTGGCGCGATTAGCGCGCGATGGGTTCGGCCGTTTCCGGTGCTATAGGTTCCAATTGAATTTGGTCGGCTTGCAACCAAATCCACTGCCGCGATAAAGCGTCGGGATCCAGTTGCCAGTTAAACAGCAAACGGTAATGTTGCTCTTCCACAACCTTTTTGCCTTTGATCCTGCGCGGCACTTTGTAGGTTTTTTCAACCCACTGGTCCACGGGAAACGCCCGCGAAAGAAAACGTGGCTTGATTTCCAAGGGCAGCGCCACGCGAATCTTTTGGTTCAAAACCTCGACGGTCGCGTGGCCTTCCAGTTGGAGGGTTTCCTGTTCAAAGGCGATCTCAAGCAAACCATCCCGCTCTTCCAAACGGATCGGCACCCGCTGGGTCAGCTTGGGTTCGGCTTCGACGCGATTGTTGAGGGGAATCCCGTACATTTTACCAACCAGGGTGCCACTCGCCTGACCGGAAACGTTGAGGAAAAGCCAAAGGCGCCCGTCGGAAAATTCAAGCGCGGCCTCATGAACATCCAAGTTCGCCTGAAAATCCTTGATGTCCAGTTGGTTTCGGGTTTTGATGCCCAACACCTTCTTCTCGCGGTTAATCACGTTGGTCATGCGCGCCGCGTGCAAGGTGACATCCACCTGGGGTTCGACCACCGCGGCGATGGTTTGGTTCAGCAGCGACAGCGAAAGCGCCACGCCCAAGGTATCGGGCCGGGCACAATCGGGTTGGGCAAAAGCCGGCGGCACCGTGGGTTCGACACTGCCGGGAAAAAGCAGAGAAGCTCCACGCAGGCAATAATTGGCAACAACCAGGCGCGGCATTTCGGCTTGCAGGTCAAGGGTGCGCGCGGGCACGGCGACCGTCAAATTGCGTTTTTTTACCAAACGTTCCATACCGGAAAACGGCAACTCGGTTTTAAAGTGGAGGGGCAGCATCAGTTCCGGCAAAGGCATGCGGTGCTGCAAGGTAACCGACAGCCAGGCCTCAAACCATCGACGGGCGAGCACGGGAAGGTTTTCGATCTCCAATCGTTCAATGACAAACGACATCACGCAACGGCCGTTTTCGTCGACATCGGAAAAAGCGAGGTATTTGATAGCCAGAGGACTGCGATAAAAGAGGAACGGCGATTCGAACTCGGCCTCGGCGTTCACCCGCATCACCCCGCGATCAAAGCGCGTTTCCAAGCGATGCATGGTCACCTTGTGGCCCCCCGCCGCGGAGATCTCAAGGCCTTCAACGGCCTGAAACAAAGGCCGCAGGGCCTCTTGGCCCAAACCAAAACGGATGTTATCCGAATCACGAAACGAAAATTCGGGCACCGATTTAGCCTCGGCATGGAGAGCTTCAACCAAGGCCTGGTGTTCCGCCCACCGGGTGGTCACCATGGAACGGTGGATCGCGCCGGCGACGCCCACCCCCAGCAGCAGAAGCCCGAAAAAAAGAAGGACCAACAAGACCCGTTTTCTAACGCGAACCATTGGACGACTCCCCCACCGGTGACGGTGACCGCGCTAACAAGCCGGGATCGGTCGGCTATGTTAGGATGACAGTGCTTGGTTTCAGGCGCTTGCGGGCGCCCTGGAGAATACTGTGCAGGAAGGCCCGGCCGCGGCAATGGTTTTATTGTCCCAACACCACCGGCGGCATCCGAACGAACCCGCCCAGGATTTTTTCTCGTTGCATGAGCCACCCGGCTGGTTTCAATCCAAACCCACATCTCTGGTTAAATTGCAACCACCGACGCCCATCATGCGTTTTACCTTTTACCTCGTTCTCTCAAGGTTGTTATGAACTTCGCGCTCGTTTTGCTATGCCTTACGGGTCTGCTGCAAAAGCCGACCACCAACCGCGAATTGCCGGTGCGTCAGGCCTCAACCCTGCGTCTGATTAAAACAGACCACTTCCAGCTTTTTCACCACAAACGCTACCTCCAGGAGGCACAGGCGTTGGCGCTGGAAGGCGAACGCTTCATTGAAGACCTGGAGCGGCAATGGGCGGTGGTCCTGCCCGATGAGCGCATCACGGTTTCTCTCCTGACACAAACAGACCCGGAGCGAAGTTTCCACCACCTTGCCGATAACGGCATGCTCAACGTGATCTACCGCAAACGCGCGCGCCGCATTGAACTGCATGTGACCCGAGCGGGTATGGAACACATTACCCAGGAACAACTCAACCAAAACCTGCGCCATTACCTGGTGCATGTCTACCTGGACCAATGGGAACCGGACCGGCTACCGTTTTTCCTCGCCGAGGGTTTGGCCCATTTTTACGATCAAAACCCCTTGCCGACCTACACCTACAACCTAATCCTGGGTTTTAACCACCTCAAGAAAAACACGGCGCCGGCGGACCTGACCGAGGCCGGCTTTTTTCAAAACAACCAAGGCCCCACCTACACGGCGATGGCCAATTTATTTGTGACCGAATTGTGGCGCGATTACCCCGAGTCGGAAGTTGTTTTTATGCAGCGCCATTTGGTAGGGCAACCGCTCAACCTAACCTTAATGAACGCCAGGCTTCAAGATTTCCCCACCTTACTCAATCGCTTCATTGAAACCAACAGCGACTTGTACCCCATGGCACGGTTGGTAAAAACGGCGGATTTCTGGGCGATTATTTTCGGCATCATGTTTTTAATCGCGGCAACCATTCACGTGGTTATTTCAGCCCGCGAGGCGATGATGCAGCACGTGGAGCTGGTCGAAGAAGTGGTGCCGGAGATTTTACCGGCGAGCGAGCGCGCCCCGATACCACCAACCCGGCGCCAAATGACCCCGCCGCGGCGAGACCCCGAAACGGGAACAGCGCGGTATCCCTTACCGGATACCGCCCAGGGCGGGACAGCGGGCGCGGACCAGGACCAGGACCAGGATCCCTATCCCACGCCGCCAACCGCTCACCCCGAGGACGACCTATTTGCGGCCCAAAGTGCCGAGGCGATTGTGTTCCTTGACGAGCCGGACCGGCGCGTCCCCGAGAGAACCGCGCCGCCCGTCGCCCCGGTCACGGAGCCGGAAGCGCCCATGGTCATCGATGAAGCGGAAGGCGCCCTCCCGCCGGTGCCCTCCTTGCCGCCGAGAATGAAACCTACCGCGCCACAAGCGCAACCACCACGCGCGAAACCCGCGCCGCGTCGTTCGGCCGCGCCAAAACCGGAAACCACCCCGGCCAAGGTCGCCCCACCACCGAAAGGACAACCCCGCGCCGCGACACCGGGTGCGGCGCCGATCACCCCGCCGGCACGCGCCTCGGCCTCAGATGCCCGCGGGGTCACCCCACCGCCGCCCACGCGACCGCCGGCAACAGCACCGCCGGCCGCCGATGCCGAATTCACATGGGACTTGGATGAACTCGAAGACGACTTAGACAGCGCCTTCGATCTGTTGGGCGGAAAAGATTCTTAAGCCATACGCCTCTACAAAAACGCGCCGCGAAAAACGCGGACTGAACCGATATAAACGGAACACTTGCTAACCCAACAAAAGGTTGCCGAAGCGCTATTCTTGCGGTAATGGAAAACGAGCGAAAGATAACAGACACGTCAAAAAATCACACGCATCCCACATTTCCCCAGGTAAGAAACCGGCACGCCATGTTCCTTATGTAAAATTTTCATTTTTTTCGCCAAACAGTAAACTTTTTCAGATTCCCTACAACACACTCATTTTAAATACCTTATTATCGCTAAATCGGCAAAAACATCGACATTTCAATCGCGCCACGTCCATGACACGAAGAAAATCTGGTTGGCGAAGTACCGACGGCTTCCCTAGAATGGCGTTAATTTATCACTAGCCATGGATGCCTCGCACTTGCCTGCTTGGATCATCCTGCTTCCAATGCTCTTTCGTTCATTCACACAGGCCGACCAACAACGATAAACGAATCGACCGCCCTTGACCTTTCCCGCGATCAGCATCTTTACCTGATCCCGATTCAAACCAACCGGTTCGTTGTTGTGACGTCACCCGGCAAGGGATCCACGGATTACCGGCCCCCGAATCATGCGGCATCTACCGCGGTTGTGGCGGCTTGGTATGCACGGGCGGAGCTATGCCTTCCCTAAGGACCGCCCGGCGTTGTCGTGCCCCATTTTCCATTCATTTTGTTTCCGACGTATGTCGGTTTTCCAACGGACCACCAGCCACCGCGACGATTTACCGTGCCTTACTCAGGATTTGGCACCGCAGGGAGCCGGCGCGGTTCGGTCCGCTGCACCATCATTGTTCTGTCCCCGGCCCGTTGAGGCCCCACTCTGGAGGAGAAAAATATGCGTTTTCAAACCAAAGCGCTGCTATTGGTGTGCATGCTTGCGCCCGCATTATTTGGACAAAGTCAAACCAGCGTGCTTTACGGCACCATCACCAACGAAGATTTACCCTTGCCCGGCGCCACGGTGACCTTGCAAGGCAAGGTGCTGCAAGGCACGCGTCAGGTCAACGTTGGTGAAGACGGCACCTACCGTTTCACGCTACTGCCGCCCGGCGACGGTTACCAACTCACGGTCACCATGATGGGTTTTGGCACGGTTGTTCGCAAAAATCTGCGTCTGTCCCTGGGCAAATCGATCAAAATGGACGTCGCCCTGAAACCTGAATCAATTCAAGACAGCCTGGTCGTGACCGCCGAAACACCGATGGTCGACACCAGCACCAACCAGATCAGCAGCAACTTTAGCGGCGATTTTTTGGACAACATCACCAATGACCGCTCGATGTCCACGGTCATGGCGATGGCGCCCGGGGTTTTGGAAGGCAACAACCCCAACATGCTGGGCGGTTCCAGCACCGACAACGTCTACCTCATCGACGGCGCCGACAACACCGATCCCTCCTCCAAAACCTGGGGGACCCAAATCAACTTCGACGCCATTCAGGATGTTCAGGTGATCACCGGCGGTATTTCCGCGGAGCACGGTCGCGGCCAAGGCGGCCTGGTGAACCTGGTCACCAAATCCGGCGGCAACACCTTTGAGGGCAACTTCCGCTTCATTAAATCCGACGTGGACTGGAACGAGGAAGCCGAAGGCAAACCCTTCGACGAAAGCACCCGCTACACCACGGAAAACCGCTTCGCGATGACGTTGGGCGGCCCGATCATGAAAGACAAATTGTGGTTTTTCGCGGCCTTTGAAACCCGCGGCAAGGAAAACCAAACCTTCCACTACCCCACCATGGAACTCTTTGAAGGCCAGGACACCAACACCCAGGTTTCCCACACGCCCAAATACGAGGGTCATTACCTGAACCTGAAACTGACTTGGCAGGCGGCAATCAACCACCGCTTCGTGGTGGCATACAACGAAGACCCGATTGAGTTCCCCCTGCGTTCTTACCTGAACTACGAAAACTATGGTGACCCGTTCAACACCCGGCGCGAGCAAGGCGGCGAAACGGCGATGTTGGAGTGGAACTGGAATATCAGCGACGCCTCCTACTTAACGGCCAAAATCCAGCAGTTCGATTCACCGCTCAACAACATCCCCGCGGACAGTGCCGAACGATCCTCCGCGCTGCGCCCTGTGCAACAATTCGTAACCACCGAAGCCGGTTCGTACTACCCCTCCTTTTCCGCGCCCAACAGCCACTACACCTCCACGCGGGAATTTCAATCCAACGTGGTGACCTACAACCATTTCATCAACGGCGGCATCGGCAGCCACGACATCAAAGCCGGTCTGGAATTCCGTGATTCGGAATACGGCAGCAAAACCGATCTGTACAACGGCGGCTACCGCATGTACTGGAGTGAACGAAGCGACTGGGGCGCACTGCTGGTTTACGACGACCAACGCCCCGCGGTCAATACCCACGAGGACTACCGCGCCCTGTTCATCCAAGATGAATGGCGCATGAACGACAAACTCACGCTGAACCTGGGTGTTCGCGCCGAGAACCTGATCCTCAAAAACGCGGACCAAACGGAAATCGTAAACCAAAAGTTCGGCGACATGCTGAGCCCGCGCATCGGTTTCGCCTATGAAATCAACAAGGGTTCTCTGCACGGCTCTTTCGCCCGATACTACGACGCCATCGGCGACTGGATCGTCGACAACAGCCAGCCCAACCAACGCTACAACCGCGACTGGTACTGGCTCAACCCCGACATCTCCGCGCTGATCGCACAGGGCCTGCGTCCCTGGGAAAACCCCGATGACTGGGCCCAAATCAACCCCGAAGACCACCCCGACATGTGGACGTACCGCAACACCAGCACCTTTGGGCCCGACAACAACCTCGAGGTGTTCGGCACCATCGATCCCTCCCATATGGATGAGTTCACCTTGGGCTATGACTGGCAGCTGACGCGCATGTTCGCAGCCTCGGTAAACGCCTACCACCGCACCTGGAAAGACACCTATGAGGACACGGATTTTGACCAAGATGGTCAGTGGAGTTTCTTGACGAACGAAGGTACCTGGCGGAAATACCGCGCGGTGATGCTGAACCTGCAAAAACGGCTTGGCCCCGACGGGTTCCAGTTCACCACCTCCTACACTTGGTCGCAAACCCGCGGTGTTTCCACCAACGACAACTCCACGGCCTACCTGGACTCGCCTTACCAGGTGCACAACTGGCGCGGCAAACTGCTGGACGTGCCCCACAACTTCAAATTCAACGGTTCCTACACCACCGATTTTGGTTTCATCGTGGGTATTAACTACGTGCTGCAAAGTGGTTACGCCTGGACACCCCAAATCGACATCACCAACGTCATCCCCGGCGGCGTCAACGAGGACACCACCGAGGAAGTCTATTTCGAGTCACGTGGCAGTCGCCGTTTACCCAACTACACCCGCACCGACTTGCACCTCGAATACGAGTTCAAACTGCTCAACGGTCGCCTCAAACCCTCCATCTACGTGGATGTGTTTAACGTGCTGGATCAGCGCCGCATCATTGATGTGGACGAGGACATCGGTTTTGGTACCTATCAAACCGATGCGGAACCCGGTTCTCAAGAATACATCGATTTCGTAACCACCAACTCACCCGTGCTTGAAGATGCGGCCGCCAATTTCGGCGAGCCCACCCTCTACAGCTTCCCGCGCAGCTACTACGTGGGCATCAACGTCGCATTCTAAAATCCTTAATCGGACCACCAAATTGAGAAAGGAGCGCCAGGTGCGCTCCTTTTTTTGCTTGGGTCGACTGACTTTAAACGACTTAGGTTTAAGCTTCGAATTCGACGTGGTAACCGCCAAACTTGCGGATGTTGAGCACGCCGCTGTCCAACAACAAATACTGACCTTTAATGCCGTGCAGCGTCCCACTGATTTCCGGCGTTTTGTCGAAGTTGTGCGATTTGATTTTGGTGGGATGTTGTTCCACCGGGAAACGCAGGTCAACCGGCACCTCGTCCGTCAACAGGGTCACCGCATCTTCGCCGTGTTCAGCCTGTAGCTCGGCAATAAGGCCTTGGCTCTTTGCGAAGAGTTCATCGCGAAACGCGGGCAAATCGCGCGGCTCCACTTCCCCTTTGAGCATCTGGCGCCAATTGGTCTTATCGGCCACATGTTTTTTAAACAAGACCTCCACCAAACCGGAGAGCAAGCGGGTGCCGACCTTAAGAATCGGCAAGGCTTGAATCGCACCTTGATCAATCCAACGGGTGGGAATTTGCGTTTCGCGCGTGATGCCCACTTTCATGCCGGATGAATTGGCCAAGTAAACGTAATGCGGTTTCATGCAGCGCGACAAACCCCAATCCGGCTGGCGACAGGTGCCCGCCGCGAAGTGACACTGCTCCGGCTTTAGAATGCACATATCGCATTCCGCCAGTGTTTGGGTGCAGGGGAAGCAGTAGCCCTGTTGGTAACTTTTTTTGATCTTTTTGCCGCAGCCGAAGCATTCGATGCGCCCGGTAAAACGAAGATGAATCTCACCCCCGATGAAGCCGTTAAGCGGAACCTTTAATTCATCGAGCCGCAGTTCGTATTGAATCGGATCGCCCAAGGTGGCCGCCATCTTACTGAGGTGCCCTGAATACAGTTGCACGTGTGAACCTCCCAAAACCTTAAACCCGCACCTTAGCGCGAAACCCGGGTGAACACAATCACCGCCACCGCCGCCCCGTGGTGGGCGGCGCTCACAAAGGGTCTACCTTATGGCACAGCTCTATTTGAAAACAGCAAGTTAGCGCTCGATCAGGCCTGATTTCTCCAGGCGGGCGACGGTTTTTTTGTAATCGTTAATCAATTCGATTTGAATCATTTCGCCGGAATTCAGATGTTCGATATTGTCGGCCCAAATCCGTTGCATGATCGGTGAATGAAAGCGGTGCAGGCTCGGCTTCAGTTGCGCCGGAAAACCGCGGCTTTTTTTCTGGCGGCCACCGCCCGAGCCGGCGTCGTAATAGCGAAATCCTTGTTGAATCGCCCATTCGATGGGTTGGTAATAACAGGTTTCAAAATGGAGAAAGTCGAATTCTTCCAGGGAACCCCAATAACGGCCGAACACCCAATCGCCCTCATGAATCAGGAAGGACATGGCGATGGGTGATTCAATGCCCGCCACATAAGCGCAAACAAAGGCGGTGTGCTCGCGAAAATCCGCGGCCAACCCGCGAAAGAATTCCTGCTTAAGGTAATGGCTGTAACCCCAGTATTTCACGCAGGTCGCGGCGTAGAACTGGTACATTTTGTCAAAATATTCGTCGGGAATATCGCGTCCTGAAAACACGCGAAAGGCAACGCCCTGCTCCTTGATTTTGCGGCGCTCCCTCCTGATGTTTTTGCGTTGGTGGCTGCGAAAAGAGGCGAGGTAATCGTCAAAGGTTTGAAAATCGTGGTTTTCCCAAACCAGGCCGTGGTGGTACCAGGGGTTCATGCCCAGTTCGACCATCATCTCAACCCAGGCGGCGTCGCCGTGGAGGAACGAAAAACCGGACAGGCCCTTGGCCTGGGTGAAACGGTTAATTTCGCGCAGTAGCGCGCGGTTGAGGTCGCGGGTGTCGCGGTCGGCGGCGGTAAGGAAACGGTAGCCGACGGCCGGGGTAAAAGGACTCATGCCCAGGAGCTTCGGGTAATAGGTGACGCCGACCTGGTGGGCGACCCGAGCCCATTCGGAATCAAAGACGAACTCGCCGCGGCTGTGGCTTTTGAGGTAGAGGGGCGCGATGCCGATTAAGCGATCCTGATCAAAACAGAGCAAATGTTGGGTTTGCCAGCCCTCGGAGATCACGGCGCTCCCCGATGCCTCCAGGTGGTGCAGCCACGTCCAGCGCAGGAAGGGGTAGTCGTGGGCGGCGGCGAGTGCGTCCCAAGCCGCGGGCGCCACCTCGTTCATGGACTGAATCCAGCGAAAGCTAAGCGTCATTTCAGGCTAACCTTGGCGAACAAAAGTCAGGATTCGGTTATCGGCGGGCATGGCCACCTCCTCGAAAAAGGCGAGGCCGTGCGCTTGTGCATGATCGCGGACGGCTTCAAAATCGCGGATCCCGGAAAGCGGATCGCTTGCGCGCAGCATGGCGTCGAAGCGTTCGTTGCCGACGCCGGTGGGGGCACCCTCGAAATGGAAGGGACCATAAAGTGCCATTTTACCGCCGGGCGGTAACAGCGCGGCGGCTTTCTCAATCATGCGCCAACCTTGGGCTTGGCTCATGATGTGCAAGGTATTGGCGGAAAAAAGCGCATCACAGGTCACCCGCGGCCAGGGGTCCATTTCGACATCAAGGTAGATCGGCGCCAAAAAGTTGGCCGCTTCTGATTCGGCATGCCAGGCCAAGATACCGGCGTGATGCTCGCGTCGATCACTGGTTTGCCAGGTCAGGAAAGGCAGGCGCGGTGCAAAAAAAGCCGCGTGTTGGCCCGTCCCCGAGCCAATTTCGAGGACCCGTTTTCGGTCGGCGAAGAAATCGGCGAGAACCGCGAGAATGGGTTCTTGATTGCGTTCGCATGCAGGGGAGAAGGGTTTCACGGGCGGTACCTACCGGGATAAAGGGTGCGCACGGAATAGAGCGGTTTTATCCTAGCATGGTGTCAGCGGCGGCCGTTCCCTTGTTCAGGGCGCCGGAAATTCCGGTATGAACCAACCAGAGGGCGCGGGCCGGGGCGCCAAGGGCTGCCGGCCGAACAGACGGGTGCGTCGCCGAAAAAAATGAGGCGGAGCAACCTCGGATAAACCAGGACAAGACCTGTGAATTTATGGCTTTTAGGGTTTGGGCCGGACCGAGCGCAACACATCCAACTGGGTTTCCAGTCCAAAATCGCGCATGATCCCCAGGGTTTGAAAACGGACCGGTCCCTCGGGGGTGACCACGATGCGGAAACAACTGGCGGCTTCCTCGCGGCGCTCTTCAACTTGGGCGACGCCCACAAAACGAAACAGCCTGCCGTTTTCAAAAGGAACCACGGCCTTGGAGCGCACGTGAAACTCGTTGCGGGCAAGCATTTTTTCCATTTCCGATTCAATCTCGGCTTCAAGTTCCTCAACCGAACGTTGGTCCCAGGACGGTTCGCGGTACATGGAAATCAAGCTGGTGGTGCGACCGTCCTCGCGCAGCACCGACTGATCCCAGAACGCAATCGATTCGTTGCCGAAAATGGCGGTGCGCCGGTGGGGGGCAAAGTTTTCGGGGAGGGTGATGTGCACCAGTTCTTCGACCCGAGCGCGCACTTTGGCGGGGTCGTCCTCGACGCGGGAACGGATAAACACCATAAAACCAATGACCAGGAACATTAGGCCAAACCAGCCGCCCAGCAAGCGTAAAAAACAACCGCGGCGATCTCGATGACGGCGCTCGGCCAGAAATTCTTCCGCGCTTTGTACCGTCTCGTTTTGTCCAGGCTCGCTCAAAAGGCCCCCTCCAACGCGTTTCACCTTATCGGGATGTGAAACCCGCGATCAACAGCGCGAAATCATACCTGAATCCCCCCAATAGGAACAGGATGTTTTGAGAAAGGGATGGATTTGCAACACTTGGCTGCTTAATTTCTCAGGATCTCTCGATAGATACAGGATTGGCGGGCGGCCCTTTGCTACCACCGAGCAAAGAGGCGCCGCGGATGGCTGGGTCCACCTGGCTCCCTGTTTTTTGAACGTGGCTCATTCACCAACCAGATCCCTCGAGATCGCTCGTAAAAACAACCCAAGCACCCACCCTAAACCCCTCAATTTATGCATGTTGCGCAACACACATCAAGTAGAACGAAATGAAAATCATCGAAGCGACGGCCTCATCCGCATGCGCCAGGAGGCCCAACAGGGCACTACCGCCGATCACTCATCCTCTTTTCATCCTTTTATCCTGAGAAATATCGAATCCCAAGCCAACCCCACCGGAACCCACATCCCCCATAACCAAACCATCCCCAAGACATCCCAACCAAAAACGGCAACCCGAAATCAGGCCGCGTTTCCTGTATGCGTCAGGGGTTTAGGGCAATCCCAAAGAAAAGTTTGAGATTTCCTTTACATAGGCCGACATTTCTCGAAAGGGCTTCATTAACTGTATTAGTATGTGAAGATGCGGGTTTTCCCCATCCCGACCACCTGTCGGGAACACGCGTTGACCCCGAACCCGCCATGGGCCTACTTCGGAGGAGGGTTGTATGACAACGACAAAATGGACGCTTTTGTGGCTATTCACCATCTTTGGAAGCGGTTTTGTCGACTCTCCCGAAAATGATGCGCACGTGGTCTACGACTCGCTAGACACCTTGGCCGAAATCATGATCACCGTTGAGGCCAACGCCGCCTCGCAGGCGCCCCCCGCCAAGGTGGTGGAAGGCGCCATTGACGGCCTCTTGTCACAACTGGATCCCCACTCCAACTTTTATAACGCCAAGCGTTACCGCACCCTGCGCGAGGATCAAGCCGGTTCTTTTTACGGCATTGGCATCATGGTCGGCTATCAAAACAAACAACTCACGGTGATATCACCGCTGGAAGGCACCCCCGCGGCCGCGGCCGGCATTCAGGCCGGCGACGTGATCCGCAAGATCGACACCCAAAAAACCGCCGATATGGACCTGTACGACGCCATCCGTTTGTTACGCGGCGCGGAGGGTTCGCGGGTAAGGATCACCTTGTCCCGACCCCGTTTGGAGAAGGAAGTCGAGGTCGAGGTGTTTCGCGCGGAAATCCCGTCAAACAATGTGCGCGCCTCGTTCATGCTCGACGAAAAAACCGGTTACGTCGCACTCAAGGATTTTGGCGAATCAGCCGCCGCCGAGGTTGAAAGTGCCATTCTTCAACTTCAAAGCGCCGGCATGGCGCAGCTGGTACTCGACCTGCGCGGCAACCCCGGCGGCCTGCTCCCTCAGGCCATCGCGGTCAGCAGCCTGTTTGTCCCTGGCGAAAAGTTGGTCGTCAGCACCGAGGGCCGCCTCACCAGTGCCAACCAAAAGTACTTTTCGGAAAAAAGTTCCATCGTCAAACAAACGCCCTTGGTCGTGCTTATTGACCGTGGCAGCGCCAGTGCTTCCGAAATTGTTGCGGGCGCCATTCAGGACCATGACCGCGGCCTGATCATCGGCGTGAACTCCTGGGGGAAAGGTTTGGTTCAAAGCGTGTTCCCCATCGCCGACGGCAAAAAAGGGTTGGCCCTGACAACGGCCCGCTACTTCACCCCGTCTGGTCGCAATATCCAGGGCAGCTTTGAATCACTCGAAGCCTATTACAATCCCAAGTCTTCGCAAAAAGACTACTTTGAGGAAGGCGAACCCTCTCAGTTCCGCACCGTCCACGGCCGCACGGTGGTCGAGGTTCGCGGCATTACCCCGGATGTTTACTTGGCGTTCAAAGAAACACCGTCCGAGGTGGACGCCCTCACCGACGACCACAACGCCTTTTTTAATTTCGCGACCACCCGCCCGGAACTCTACGAAAACCCCGCCATTGATTGGGAGGCGGACGATGCGCTCATTGACGACTTTTTCACCTATCTCCAGCAGGAAAAAATCCCCCATGATGAAGCGGCAAAACACCGCACGGAAATTCAACGCAAGCTGACCCACCAGGTTTTGTACATCAAGGACGGCAAGCTGGCGTGGCGTTATTTGATGAAACACGACCGCCACACACGGTCGGCCCTGGAACTTTTCCCCAAGGCCGAAAAACTGTTTCAGGTGTACCTGGGTAACGAAGCGCTCGACAGCGAGTACACCCATTCTCTTAAAAACTACGCCAAGCTCAAGTTATCCAAAGAGAAGGAAACAACCAAGTCGTTGCGCCCCTGAAGGGTCCTCGCCGCTTTTTTGGGTTAACCCGTATTTCTCACAAGGATTCGTCGCGAGAAGCTGAAAGCCGTGTGAGTCCGAAGATTACGACCGAGAGACGGCGCAGGGGTCCGACCTTTCGCGGGGCCGACCATTCGCGGGGCCGACCATTCGGCGTAGCAGCTGAGGCGAAGGCGGCTCGACCGAGTAATGCGGAAGGCCGCCCCCTCGTAATCGCATGGATTTCGGCTTCGTAGCAGAATTCCTTGTGAGAGATACGGGTTAAGCGCGGTTCTTTAAGAACTGGGCGATGATGTCTTCGACATCGTCGACTTTTGAGTCGGGATCAACCGCATCGCGGTCCAAGATGTCTTTACCCGAGGGTGGAATATGGGCCAAGCGGGTAACATCCGGCACCAACTTGCGGCGAATGTACTCGGAAACATCGATCAGTTGGTGGCCGACTTTCTCCAGCTTTTGACGGGTAATGTCTTGATATTGGTAAAGATCGAGAATCCCGTCGAGGTTCTCCAAACCGTTTTCCGAATAACTGAGAATATCCTCGAGGCGGCCGATGATTTCGTCCGTGGACATCACCCCTTCTTCCGAACGAACCAGCGCCGAAAGCATTTCGGCGGAAATCCGTTTGATTTCCTCAAAATTGTTAATGGAGATCTCAACCTGATCCATCACACGGGCCGCACCGCCCTCGGACTCTTCCGCAATCTTGTAGAGTTGGTCGGGAATCGTTTTCTCTTCATCAGGATCTTCAGGGCGTTTCTTTCCCATGAACAAAACTCCTGCGCTTTCTTGGGGGGCGGATCGTTCAGTATTCTATCGAATTTCCCAGGAACGTGCGAAAAAATCGTGCCTAAGACATGGAAAAAGCCAGGGCGCGACCTGTGTTAAAAAACCAGGCCGAGGGTTATCTCATCCAACTCAGCCCAAATTTTAGACCACTGTGATCAAACTGATTACGGCCGGCCACGGTCGTTTCGTAACCCACCCGCACATCAAGCCGACCGATTTTTCGTTCGAGTGACAAACCCAGGATTTGGCTGCCTCGGTCCAAGGGGTAGGCGGTCACGGGGTAGTCGGTGGTCGTGCGATCTTTGCTTTCGACCACATGGTAGTGAACACGCAGGGATCCGATAAGGGGCACGTTTAACCGAAGCGCGGTATCAAAGAAGTATTCGTCGTCGGGCGCCTCGTTGCGAAACCGGTAGCCCAGATCCATTTCGAAGCCACCGGAAGTGGGAAAAAAATCTTGGTTATAACTGGCGACAAAAACCCAATTCAAGGCTTCGTATTCAAAGGCAAAGGCTTCGTCCTGATCGGCCTCAACGGGATACCACACCCCGGTTTCCGCCATAAAACGCGTGCCGTCGCGGGTGCCGGACAAGGTTTGGCGCATCGCCAGATAAACGCCGGTAACCCCCGAGGCCGTGGGTGAATCGGCAGCACCCGATAGTTCTTGGTCCCGCCAGGTCGTTTCACTGACAAGGGTAATGCCTTCGCCCCAACCGTAATTCACCGTGAACTTGCCCTCACGCGCCTCGAATTCGTCGTAAGGCGACAGGGTACTGATCGGGGTTTTTATTTTGCGACGGTCCAGGTATTCGTCCGCATCGAACAGGGAAAAATCCAGTTTAAATTGGATGCGACCGGGGGGTAAGGTCGGCTCAAGCGCCCACAAGGGCGCGCACAAAACCAAGCCGCACAAAAAGCATTTGATGGCATTCATAAAAACTCACACCTTTATAGTGGATCCCCATAAAGCCGGCGGGGTTGGGTGTCTACTCGTCGTCGACACTCTGCTCCAATTGGTAGATCCGTTTTTTAATCATCGCCTCGGCCAACTCGGGAACCACCTGCCATACGATCTCACGGATACTTTGCGGTACATCGGTATTGAGCAGGCGCTCGGCGACCTTATCCGCCAGAAGATCGAGCTGTTTTTCATCCAGTGAGGCAGCCGAAAGCGCCGGTGCCGCGGCGGGCGCGGGCTCAGCGGGCGCGGTAACGGCGACGGGTTCCGGTGCAACCGGCTCAGGCGCGGGCGCCTCCGTGGACGCTTCATCCAGATCCAACAGGTCTTCGTCTTCTTCTAAAGAGGCATCAAGGGGCCCCTCATCAAGCGCCGCATCGAGCGGTGCTTCATCCAATAGACCGTTGGTGTCCGGCTCGGCGAGGGCCGAAACATCCTCGACCGCGTCGCTCATTAACGGGGGTTCGATTTCTTCAACCGCGAGCACGTCATCCTCGTTGGGGTCCTCAAGCACCGACTCGGTTACTTCAACCGGCGTGGCATCGGCACCGAGATCAAGGGGCGCGGCCACAAAAGGATCGCTGTCGCGGGTATCCAGTTCAAGCGACTCATCAGCTTGATCTAGGGAAGCGGCTAAAGCATCGCCGGGGTCAAGTTCGTCAGACGCATCGGTTTCTTCTGTTTCATCAATCTCATCGAGTTCGTCCAGTTCGTCCAAGCCCTCAATATCGTCGATTTCATCGAGCGAATCCAAACCCTCGGCATCGACTGACTCATCCAATGTACCGGCCAGCGCGTCCTCTTCGTCGTCTTCCGCAATCTCGGACTCCGAAGCCATGGGCTCATCCAAGGCAACCATCGGCAAGTCGTCCTCGTCGTTCGCTGCCGGGGACTCGGCGGCAACCGGCGCGGTGTCATAATCTTCACCACCCCGCTCAACCGGCTGGGTTTCTTCCTGATCAACCGCGGACGCCTCATCGACCAAATCAGCATCGTCCAGTTCAATGGCTTCTTCATTCGGCGCCGATAAGGACGGCAGTGGTTCGGGTTCGATATCCTGAAGTTCCGTTTCCGCCAAATCATCCAGGCCGGCTTCTTCCAAATCAGCCGTGGTGAGCTCCATGGTGTCTTCTTCGCTAAAATCACGAACCGGAAGGTATTCACGCTCGGACTCGGGGGGCGGAACATAATCGTCCATGGGCGAGGGTTGCTCAAGCGGCAAGAAACGATCCTCGTCCGGCGGTGTGCCACCTTCGGTCGCAACCGGCGGGGCGGCTTCGCCCTCATCAGGCGGGGCGGCTTCGCGCTCATCAGGCGGGGCGGCTTCGCGCTCATCAGGCGGGGCGGCTTCGCGCTCATCCGTTTCCACGGGAGCATCCAAGTCGTCGGCGGACTCCAGATCGTCATAAGCAATCATTTCGTCTTCTAATTCTTCGATCTCGTCGAGTTCATCAAGCGCCTCAAGCGAATCATCGGGGGGCATGGACGCGTCCAGCACGGCGTCTTCGGCATCCTCGGGCGCTTCCTCAGACGCAACGGCCTCATCCGCCACAACCGGAATGGGTTCGGTAACCGGCATTTCGCGGGGTAAAAAGTCATCTTCTTCAAAACCGAGCCCAGGTTCCTCCTCGGCCTCGCTCTCGTCGAGGTCGAGGCTTTTGTCTTGCGAATCGTCCAGCAGCGACGCCTCGTGCTCTTCCGCCAAAGCGGGTTCCTCCGGCGCATCCTCAAGCGCCGTTTCATCGAGCGGTGCATCCTCAAGCGCCGTTTCATCGAGCGGTGCATCCTCAAGCGCCGTTTCATCGAGCGGCGGCGCGGGCGTTTCTTCAACCAAATCGGACTCAGCCGAAAAATCGCCGAACGAACCAACATCGCCGAAGGGTTCGTCCGTTTCATCAGCGTCGGCAGGTTCTCCCGGTGTTAACTCATCCGTATCGTCGACACTTCCTTCCTCGTGGTGCACGCTATTTCGCAACGCCTCAGCCTCGGCCCGCAGCGTTTCGGGGTTAATGCGCAAAGTGCTGTCGACACCTTCGCCCCCCATGTCGGCAAGGCCACCCATAGCCTCGGGCGCGTCCTCGGCAACCGGGTCCATACTCCCGACATCTAAATCAGCAAAGGAAATTTCGGCGCGGTCAATGACCGAATCCTCCTCACCCTCGGCAAGGCTGAGGTCACCGGGCGGCGGGGCCACCGACAATTCGCCGTCTTGCTCTGCAGGCGCATCGCTGGTGACATAGCGCTCAATCAGCGCGATCAGTTGCTCCTGGGAAAAAGGTTTTACCACCCGCTCGTCGATCTTGACCTGCTGGGCCAACGCCTCATTAAAAGGCTGGAATCGACCGGTTAACAGCACGACCGGGATGTGCTCAAATCGCGGGTCGCTTTTGATTCGTTCGCACACCTGGTATCCATCCAGAAACGGCATGATCGCATCCGCAAGCACCAAGTGAGGCTCAACTTGCGGCAGTTGGTTGACCGCGGCCTGACCATCCGACACACAGGTCAGTTGGTAATCGGTATCATCCAAAGCCATCTCCACCAACTTCTGGATGGTGGCGCTGTCATCAGCGAGAAGAATTCGTTTCCCCATGTGCCGGACTCCTGATTCATGCTTTCTGTGCCATCGACAATGTGCGGTTTGTTAGTAATATGCCGTTTCCAGACATCTTAATCGTAAGCAATTCTTTTGTTCAAGTTAAAAGGCTGTAACGAAAGGGGATTCTTGATCAAGCTCGCATTTTGAGAACCTTTTTCGACCCGAAACATGGAAATATACCATGAAAAGGTGGGCGCTCATTCCAACAGACCGAGGAACCAACAAAACCCACGCAATGCACTGATTTACATCACATGTTTCAACATTTTCAACACAGGGGGTATCAATTTCGCACCACGCGCGCATGCGATGATCCCCGATGCAACCACGCTCCCGTCAAGGGAACTCTAGATGCCTATCGGCAAAGCGCAGAAACCCTTAAACCTAAGAGACGCGATAAGAGCGAGGGATTTTGGCTAAGAATCTGGAGCGAAATGGCTTGGAAAAAGCGAGCCTAGGTCGCGCCCGACCGCACCCCCCGGGTGCGGCGAGCATTTTCACAAGCCGTTGCAGCCCGGATACTTAGCTAAAATCACCGCGAGTTACCGCGCTTCTTTAGGTTAAACACAGGACAAGGAACCCCGACATTCACACCCAAAAAGACACCGAAACGCGGCACCCACAAGGGCTGATCGGCCGCTTTCACAGAGACGGGGCACCCCATGCCGGCGGGATATTTGGAATTTGGAAAATTTGTCAGCGCGAATCTCAAATGCTTAATGGTAAGATCATGAAGCTTCAACGCTCGGTCCAGCTCATTGGGCGCTTCTCGCCCTATGAAAACATGTGCAGCACTTTGAATTCAGGAAACTTGGCCACTACCTCGTTTCACTTGATTGATCGTGAGCCCATCGACCAAGCGAGCGGCCGTGCCGTTCGCCCTTCCCAATGTGTCGCGATCTTGCCGTACACCACCTTCCGAGCGCACCATCGCACGATTCGATCAACGGCCTTCCGGGCGCGGGTCTCACCCCCCCTCCCAAACGTGGATCGACGGGCAACAAAAAACGAGCAATACACAAAACGAGGGACATGCATGGGCTTGGATTTGCGGCATTTCGACGACGATCTCCAACAACTTCTTTTAGAATTAAAAGAAAACCCTGAAAACGTGGAGCTGTTATCCCAGGTTTGTTATGCATTCAACATCCGGTCTTACCACCAGTTGTGCATCACCTATGCCCGCCGCGGCCTCGCCAAAGATCCCAACCACGCCAACCTTTATTACGAACTTATCATCGCCAGCAGCCTCGACACGGCGCACATCCTTGAAGAAATACTCAAGGAACTGGAACGCATTTTGACCGAGCGCCCCGGCGACTACGGCGCGCAACGCAACCTCGCCCTGGTTCACTACTTCCTCGAACACGACGAGGACGGCGAAAAAATTCTCCTCAACCTAGTGCAACATAACGAGGAAGAACAGATTGATCGCCAGACCTATGAGGTTTTGGCCCAAATCGAACACGCCCAAGGCAACTTCCCAGCCTGTCTCGAATACTGTGACAAAGCCATCGCAAAGCCTGGCCAAACCGGCCGTGCGATTCGGCTTAAGGGTATGTGCCATCAAGAGGTTGGCGAACTAGACGAGGCGATGAACAGCTACAATCAAGCCCTCGAACTTGAGCCTTATTTCGTGTGGGCCTGCCATTCTTACGCCTCCCTTCATTTCGAACGCGGCGACTTCAAACAAGCCCTGCGTTACTTCGGCAAAGCCACCTTTGTGAACCCCAACGATCCAGGCAATCTGTTCCTCATGGCCGAGGCCTACATGGACATGGAAGCCTACGACCTCGCCATGGCCGAACTCACCAAGCTGCTCATGTGCAAACCCATCAAACGCATCCAAGCCGAGGTCTACAACGCACTGGGTTACCTTTGGATCAAAAAAGGCGACCACGACCAAGCCCGTCAAAACCTGACCACCGCGATCGAGCTGGAACCAGAACTCGCGGTTGCTTACTTCAACATGGGTCTGCTCGCCCAAAAAGAACACAACTTCCCGCTGGCCGACCGCCACTTCAAAAACGCCATCGCCATCGACGATCACAACCTCGACGCCTGGATTGAGCTGGGTTTCCTCAACATCCAACAGAAAAAACTCGAACAAGCCGAGGAATGCTTCAACACCGCGCTGGAACTGGACGATGAGGAAGCACAAGCCCATCTCGGCCTCTCCAAACTCGCGCAACGCGAAAAAGACGTCGACGAGCAACTCAATCACGCACAGAAGGCTTTCGAACTCGACTCGGAACACCCGGAAATCTGCAACAACCTCGGCATCGCCTACGAGTGCAACATGGATTTTGAACTTGCCGAGGATGCCTACCAACGCGCCCTGGAGTTGGACCCCTTCCACTCGCCCGCGGCCAACAATCTGGGCTACCTCTACGAAAAGAAGATGAAACTGCTTCCCTCCGAGGAAGACAACTATCGCAACAAGGCAATTCGCGCCTGGACCAAACGTTTGCAGATCTGCGTGCTCAAAAAGAAATCAATCAAAGGTGCCACCACCCACCTGCTCAAGCTGGGTTTGACCCAACAAGAAATCGAAAACATTGCCGAGGCCCCTTACCATCCCGAAGCATGACGACACCCTAGCTTGCCCCCTTTGCCAGGGGCGGATGATTGAAATTCAGAGCACGCAAACCCAACATTTTATTCGCCACCAATGCAACCAATGCGGGGCGGAACTGCGCCAGTACTTCGGCGCAACCAAACGGGACGCCGCAACGAGCGAACCCCACGCCCACGGGGATTGCCCGGAATGTGCCTTCGGCGATATCGCATGCACCCAGTGCGGCGACACCCTCTGCCCACAACACGTGCGCACCTTGGCGAAATACGCCGATTATCTAGATCCCGAAATGCGCGCGGACCTGAAAGCCCGCTATGGAACCCAGGTCTTCTGCCCGCTGTGTTTTCAAAACATCTTGCGCACGCCGCCCTCGCGGCGCCCCCCATCGGCACAGTCCTATTTCAATGTGCCCGTGGTTTTAGGGCTAAGCAGTGTGTTCCTCATCATCGTGCTGGGTTTGCGTAGCTGCCCGGCCGCGTTTTAATCCCTAACGGAGGTTACCCGTCATGACGGCTCCCTTGACGCATCACGAAGGCATCTACCTCGCCTTGGGCGGCGGAGCCGCGCGTGGTTTTGCCCACCTCGGTATCATTCGCGCCTTGCAAGAGCACCAAATCCCGATTGCGGGCATCTGCGGCACCAGCATGGGGGCCGTGGTCGGCGCCTGCTTCTCTCTCAACCAGAACGCGGACCAGGTCACCCGCGATTTTGCCTCACACCTCAAAAGCGACAAGTTCAACAACGCCCGATTTAAGGTAATCCAGGCCGCCGAACGGGGTAACGACGACGGACGCACCTCTTTTGCCGCCAGAATGCGTCACGGCATCCTTGTCGGCCGCTCTCTCACCACCGGTGCGATCCTGCCCTTTGACGAGTTCCGCTCGGAAATCAGCGCGGTCATTCCCGACCGAACCTTCAAACAAACCCAAATCCCATTTTTCGCCCTAGCCTGCGACCTCCTACAGGCACGCGAGGTCGTTTTTAACGACGGTTACCTTCGCTCCGCGATCATGGCCTCCGCGGCGATTCCCGGCGTATTCCCTGGCGTTTTGGCGAGTGATCGAATCTACATCGACGGCGGCTGGATCAACAAAATTCCCGTGCGCCCACTGCTTCATATGGGCGCCAAACACGTCATCGCCGTGGACGTTTCGGACGACTACACCACTGACTTCAACCCCAAACGGGGTTTTTCGATGATCAACCAGGCCAACAAGGTTGCGCAATTGCGTTTGCTCGAATTGCAAACCGAACCGGCGACGCTTCACTGGCGCCCCCCGGTAAAGGAAATCCACTGGTCGGCCTTCACCCAAATCGAGCGCGCCGTGGAGATCGGGTATGAATACGCGGTCGCCCACATGGATCAGGTCAAAAAACTCTTAGAACCCCCACCAAAACCCACCTGGTGGCAAAAACTCAAAATCCGTCTTGCCGATCAACCACAACAAGAACCGCCGGAACCGCGGCCAACCGGATTCGACGTGCGCGGTATTTGGGACATTCGCGCGGCGGACGACGACTACATCGCCACCCACCTCCAGGAACTCTAGCCCGCATTTCTCACCCAAATCAGTTGGCGGCGGACCGCGGGGGTGATCAAAACAAGCCGGCCGATGGGTGCCAAACACGACCCCTTAAGGACGACTCACAGCAGTCATTCGGTCTACACGATGCCGCAAACGGTTGGTAGCCAAGGGCTCCGAACAACGCCGACAAAAACCTATTTTTTTCTAAAAAAAGAGGTTGACGCCTTACCGGCCTTCCATTATTATTACGTCTCGTTGCTCGGGGAGAGCGCTAAAAATGGTATGACCCGTTAGCTCAGTTGGTAGAGCATCTGCCTTTTAAGCAGGGTGTCGATGGTTCGAGCCCATCACGGGTCACCACTTTTAAGCCCCCATCGTCTAGAGGCCTAGGACACCGCCCTTTCACGGCGGCGACAGGGGTTCGAATCCCCTTGGGGGTACTCTCGAGTCAACATGTTAAACCTTAGGCCCCCATCGTCTAGAGGCCTAGGACACCGCCCTTTCACGGCGGCGACAGGGGTTCGAATCCCCTTGGGGGTACTTAAGTTCAAAGCCGCTTCGGCGGCTTTTTCTTATTTCTTGGCCGTTTTGTGATGACCCGTTAGCTCAGTTGGTAGAGCATCTGCCTTTTAAGCA
Source organism: Acanthopleuribacter pedis (assembly GCF_017377855.1). Classification (GTDB taxonomy): domain Bacteria; phylum Acidobacteriota; class Holophagae; order Acanthopleuribacterales; family Acanthopleuribacteraceae; genus Acanthopleuribacter; species Acanthopleuribacter pedis. Next base: position 267,736 of record NZ_JAFREP010000007.1, on the reverse strand, counting down.
GGGTGTCGATGGTTCGAGCCCATCACGGGTCACTTTCTTTTTTTTGATCGGAACGCGGACGAAAGGTGCGTCGCGTACCCAAAAACGGTCACACCAAGCCGGACCGCCCAGCGCGCAAAAAGCCCGGCCACCACAATACCCTCCGTCGCACCGGCGATCTCACGCACACCGTCATGCACGGCCCACAAATGCGCGGCGGCCTCGCGCACACCGCCACCGGTTACCCATGATTGATCCGGTGCCCCTAACCCGCATTTCTCACAAGGAATTCTGCTACGAAGCTAAAAGCCTTGCGATTACGAGGGGGCGGCCTTCCGCATTACTCGGTCGCGCCGCCTTCGGCGTAGCGCTGCTACGCCAAAAGGTCGGACCCCTGCGCCGTCTCTCGGTCGTAATCTTCGCACTCACAAGGCTTTTAGCTTCTCGCGACGAATCCTTGTGAGAAATGCGGGCTAACGGCTTTCCCACCGCCACGGGTTACCCACAATTGACCCGGCGACCCCCAACCGGATTGGTCACCACAGCCCAACCACAACCCCGAAAACAAAAAACCGCCCTCACGAAGGAGGGCGGCGTTCAAAACCATGGGTAACGGCGATTCGGCGGCTAGGCCTTAACCAGGCCAATCCAAACTTTTTTGCCGTTAATCTCGCGCTCGTGTGCTTCCGCGGTCGCATCGCCCTCGTTAAGGGCCACGGCCAAGGTTTCTTCCTGGATATAGGCGGCGTGCTGTGCCAAACAACCCGCGACGCCTTCACCGCGGATCGCCAGCTTAATCCGGTCCTCTACATTCAAACCAACCTCTTTTCTGAGGTTTTGGATGCGGTTCACCAGTTCACGGGCCTCACCTTCCAACAGGAGCGATTCGGTCAGATGGGTGTCCAAGGCGATGGTCAAATCACGTTCCGTCGCCACCACCCGATCCTCGCGGGTGTTGCGGTCGATAAGGAAATCGTCCACGGTCAAGGTGTGGCCTTCCAGCTCAATGCTTCCACGGTCCAGAAGCCCCTGAATGGCGGCATGTTCCAAACCACGAATGGCCGGGTTCAACACCTTCATGGATTTACCCAATCGCGGCCCCAGGGCTTTGAGGTTCGGACGCGCGGAATAGTGGACCAAGGTGGTCTCGTCCTCCAGCACATTCACCGTGCGAACGTTGAGTTCTTCTTTGATGATCGCGGCCATGGCATCAATGACCGCGCCTTCCCCTTGCGGCGGAACCACGCTAATCTCGGCCAGGGGCTGTCGCACCTTCAAATCGTGGGCGACCCGCAAGGAGCGACCCATCTCAACGACGCGACGCGCTAAAGCCATGCGTTCTTCGTTGACGGTATCGATCAAGGATTGGTCGGCAACCGGATAATCACAAAGGTGGACACTTTCGGGGCCTTGACCCATCGCCAAGTTGCGATAAATCGCCTCACAGAGGAACGGCATCAGCGGCGCCAAAGCTTTGGCGTAGTTCACCAAGATGTAGTAGAGCGTGTTAAACGCGTGGCGCTGTTCGGTCGGATCGTCGGAGCGCCAGAAGCGACGACGGGACCGGCGAATGTACCAATTGGTAAGTTCATCGACAAAATTTTCCAGTTCGGGCACCACGTTGTAGAGCAGATTGTTCTCCATGTGGCGGGTCACGTCGGCGACCACACTTTGGAACCGGGAAATAATCCAGCGGTCCAACTCGTGCGGTGAACCGGTCAAATCGCCCTCGGGCTGGTAATCGTCGAGGTTGGCATAGGTTACAAAAAAGCTGTAGGCATTCCACAGCGGGGAAACAACGCCGCGGTAGATTTGGGTCAAGCCTTTTTCGGAGAATTTAAGCGGCTCCGCCCGAACCACCGGCGAATTGATTAAATAAGAACGCAGGCAGTCGGCACCGTAATTGTTGATGATCAACATCGGATCGGGATAGTTGCGCTTGGACTTGGACAACTTCTTGCCGTCCTCGGCCAGAATCAACCCGTTCACCACCACGTTCTTGAAGGCGGGTTTGTCAAACAAGGCGGTGGACAGTACCGTGAGCGTGTAAAACCAACCACGGGTTTGGTCCAAACCCTCGGCAATAAAGTCGGCCGGGAAATTCGCTTCCATTTGTTCTTTGTTTTCAAAAGGATAGTGTTTTTGCGCATAAGGCATGGAGCCGGATTCAAACCAGCAATCGAAGACCTCGGGGATACGGCGATAGGTTTTGCCGTCTTTTTCGATGGTGAGTTTGTCGATGAAATGCGAGTGGAGATCGTCCACCTGGGCACCGGTCAATCGCTCCAGTTCCTCCACGGAACCCACCGCGATGAAGTCACTTCCGTCCTCGCTTTCCCATACCGGCAGCGGGGTGCCCCAGTAGCGGTTGCGGGAAATATTCCAGTCACGGGCCTCGTTGAGCCAGTTATGGAAACGGCGTGTGCCGATCGCCTCGGGCACCCAGGTGATTTGGGCGTTGGAAGCGAGGAGGCGATCTTTGATGGCCTCGACTTTGACGAACCAGGTATCAATCGCTTTGTAGATCAGCGGGGTATCGGTACGCCAACAGAAGGGATAGCTGTGATTCAACACGCCTTGGTGGAACAACAACCCACGGTCTTTGAGCGCGCGGATGATGTGGCGGTCCGCTTCTTTGACATTCATGCCCTCAAAATCGGAAACCGGCGCGGTGAATTTACCTTCCACGTCGACGGGGTCGACCATGCGAATACCGGCCGCCTTACAGGCGTGGAAATCGTCTTCACCGAAGGCGGGCGCCATGTGAACCACCCCGGTCCCGTCCTTGGTGGTGACGTGGCCGGATTCGATGATCTGAAATGCGTTGTAGTCGCCTTCCTCGGCGAAAAAATCGAACAAGGGCTGGTATTTCGAGCCCAGCAAGTCGCGCCCCTCGTGTGTTTTCACCACCTCGAGCGATTTCTTGGTTACCTTGCGATAGTGGGCCAGACGCGCCTCGGCCAAAATCAAGTGCCCGCCGTCTTCTTCGTCGACAACCTCGACATATTGGATGTCGGGGCCGACCGCGAGGGCTAGGTTGGAGGGCAAGGTCCATGGGGTGGTCGTCCACGCCAACACCGCCGTGTTTTCGCGATCCACGAGACGGAAGCGAACCGTTACCGCCGGATCCTGCACGTCTTTGTAATTCATTTTGGCTTCGAAGTTGGAAAGCGGTGTGGAGAGTTTCCAAGAGAAGGGCATCACACGATAACCCTTGTAAACCAGATCTTTGTCCCAAAGCTGCTTAAATACCCACCAGATCGATTCCATAAAAGAGGGATCCATGGTGCGGTAATTGTTTTCAAAATCGACCCAACGCCCCATGCGTTTGACCACAATTTCCCATTCTTTGGTGTAACGCAACACGATGGAACGGCAGTATTCATTAAACTTATCAACGCCGTATTGCTCGATATCGTATTTACCGGAAAGGCTCAGGCCCTGTTTTTCCTGAAGATCTTTGAGCGCTTCGTTCTCAACCGGCAGCCCGTGACAATCCCAGCCGAAGCGGCGCTCGACACGGCGGCCTTGCATCGTCCAATAGCGGGGCACAATGTCTTTGATGGTTCCGGCCAAAAGGTGTCCGTAGTGGGGTAAACCGGTGGCAAAGGGAGGTCCGTCATAGAAGACATACTCCGGCGCCCCCTCGCGATTGGCAACGGACTTTTCAAAAATGCCTTCCGCCGCCCAAAACGCGAGAATGGCTTCTTCGAGCTCCGCGAAATTGGTTTTTGGCGAGACCGCTTCAAACATAGAAAACCACCCTTCGGACCTTTGTCCTGTATTCGTGAAAGTTACAACGTGCTGAGCGACGGCGGCGAGGTTCCATACCAAAGATTCGGGGAGGTGCCGGGCTCCCGGGAAACACAAACCGCGTCGCGGCGAACCATATAATAAGGATGGACGCCGATAAGAGAAAAAACGTAGTTGATTTTCAGCGCAAAGTAAAGCCGGAATCCACCCACCCAAGGCATGGCGACAAGGGAACAACCGCGTTTGCCGTTCCTTTGGGACCCGCAAAACTTCACGCGAGCGTCAAACAAACCTGGTAAGATATGAATTGTTCAACCCTTTAGCGAAACACAGCAACCCGTGCCCCAAGCGGCCTTGGCCCGAACCCATCCGCGGCACACGCCTCCCCCAATGCCACATCCCGCGTATCCCATTTCACATAACCCTCGGCAGTTCAGGTTTATCTTCTATGGCCACGGTCACAGAACCCGACAAGTTATTACACTACAACATTATCGAGATTCTCGGTTCCGGGGGTAACGGTACGGTGTACCGTGCCGTGGACACACGTAATGAAACCGTGGTCGCCATCAAAACGCTCAAAACCGTTACAGAGCTCACCCTCAATCGGTTCAAGCGCGAATACCTGGCCCTCAAAAAAATGGACAACCCCGGGATTGTCAAAGTCTACGAGGGTTTTTTTGAACATTCGCCGCCCTTTTTCTCGATGGAATGGGTGCGCGGCAAAACGCTGAGCAACGTCATCGAAGACATGGAACACAACCCCTTGATCTTCAGCGTCGCCGACCGGGAAAATTTTGCCATTCGCGTCGCCCTTCAGGTTTGCAACATCCTGACCTATATCCACGATTTCCAAGAAGTCCACCGTGATCTTAAACCGGACAATCTGTTTATCACGCTCCAAGAGGGCAATATTTTGGCCGATTTCGACGTCAAAATGCTCGACTTTGGCTTGCTGAAACAGCTAAGTCAAAAAGAAGACGAGGATACCCAATCCGGTATGATCGTGGGCACCGTGCATTACCTCAGCCCGGAGCAGGCGCGCGGCACCTCGTTGGACCCACGCTCCGACCTCTACAGCCTCGGCGTCATTATTTACCGCATTATCAGCCTCAAGCTGCCTTACGTGGCCAAGGACGTGGTGGGTTACATTTTCAAAACCGTTTTTGAAGAACCCATTCCCATCGAGCAGCAAACCGAGGAATGTTCCAAGCAAATGCAGGTCCTGCTCAAAGATTTGCTGGCTAAGGAACCGGGCAAACGACCCCCCTCGGCCGCGGCGCTCAAAAAAAGGCTCAAGGGTTTTCTGGTCAAGGAATCGATCACCATCGACATCAGCGCCGCCGATTTGGATTTCACGTCCGGCATTGAAGGCTGGGGCGGCCCGTTATTACCGCCACCCTTGGTCGGTCGCGACGACGCGCTCAAAAAGCTGGAGCAATTAATCGACTCCTTGGAGACCCAGCACCCCCTCGCGGCCGTGTTCCTCGGCGAACCCGGCATGGGCCGCACCGCGGTGATCAAGGAATGGCGCAGCCGTATTCAGTTCCGCAATCCCGTCTTCATGCAAGTCCACTTCGCCGACGAGGCGGTACCGGCCCAAGATCCCATCGGAACCCTCACCGATTCACTCATCCGCGGCATGAAACCCGAGGAAGTGAAACGGATTTTTAAAGATGTTTACCCCACCCTTTGTAGCGTATCGCGCTACCTCAGTCGTTATTTCGACACCAAATCTGTCAGCAAGTTCGACCACCTTTCCCCTGGTCGCAAACTTCAACTGCTGGCCATGAACTTCATTAAGCTGGTTCAAACCCTCACCGCGGACGGCCCGGTCATCATGGTGCTGGAAAACTTGCACAATGCGCCGGAACGCTTTCTCGGCTGGTTAACCCTTTTTTGGGAACAAATCGGCTCCAAGAAATGCCTGCTGATGGTTTCCGCCACACCCGGCCCCGGTCCCTCCGGTTACAATCAATTCATCTCCCGCCTCAACAGTTTTCCCGACCTGCTCAGTCTTGAACTCAAAGCACTGGATGAAAAACAAATCATCCACCTGGTTCAGGAAATGCTGCCGATCGCCACCCGTCTCCCCTTCTCCGACGCCCTCAAACGCCTGCTCCTGGAACGCGCCTCGGGCAATCCCTTTTACACGATTGAACTTTTTTCGCGGCTTTATGAAGACGACCATATCTACGTCAACAAAGGTTCGATTGACGTGCGCTCGGTGGAAGACGTGGATGTTCCGGTTTCCATCCACCAGGCACTTTTGAAAAAAATTAACCGCCTCGACGACGGCGCGCGTCGTTTGCTGCAAGCCGCCGCGGTCGTGGGCACCGATATCACCTATCAAATGCTCATCGGCACCCTGATTTGGCCCGAGGAATCCGTGCTAACCACGGTCAACACCTTACTGGGGCAAGGATTACTCTCAGAGGTAGAGGAAACCGGCAACAAATTGTGCTTCAACGCGCCCACCTTGCAGCGCTTGGTTTACGAACAAATTCCCGTCCCTCAGCGCAACAGATTGCACCAAAACGCGGCCAAAACCATCGAAAAACACAAAGACGCCAATGATGTGTTGGCCCTAGAACAAATCGCATACCACTACGCCAACAGCGCCAACCACGTGCGCGCCGTCAAATTCGCCTACCTCGCGGGCAACAGCTCTCTGGAAGCCAAGGACATCGACAAAGCGATTTACTTCTACGAACTCAGCCTCGACATGATGAGCCAGATGGAGAACAACCAAGCCCGCAATCTGGTCAATCTCAAACTGGCCGAGGTGCATCTCGCCGGCGGCCAGCCCGCACAAGCCTTGCGCTACTACAATCACAGTTTATCCCTCAACGAGATCTCCAAAATGGAGGAACTCCGCTCCCTGCGCGGTAGGATGCTGTGTTTCGAGAACCTCGGCCAAATCGACAACGCCTACGCCGACGCGGAAAAACTCTACAGGCTCGGGGAGACGTGTTCCGCCCGCATTAAAGCCGAAACCAAACGCGCTTACGGCCGTTTGTCCTGGGCCTATCAGGGGCAAGGCAAGCGGTACTACGAAGAATATGAAGAAGCCTGTAAAATTTACCCCAAACTCAAGCATCAACAGAGTGAACTACCACTGGCGCAAATACTCGCCAACGATCCCCTGGGCGCCAACAAACGGCTGCTCCGCCATCTAAAAAACCAAAGCGCGCCCAGACGCGCCGTCCACTGCCTGATGATGTTCATCCGCTACTTCATGGGTGACTTTGTCAAAGCACGGGATTTGATGACGGCCCTGCAAAACAACGGAGAAAAAGAAGATTTCGCCGATCCAGCCTTCCTCATTTTCCAAGCCCTGCTCACCTACAAAATCAAAAACACCCTGTCGCCCGACCACTCCTCGGATGAATACCTCAGCATCGCCCGACGCTACATCGAACGGTTTGACCTGGGCCAATACCTCACCAAAGTTACCCTCGTCCAATTGGAACACTTGCTGATGAATGGGCGTTACGAGGATGCCTGGCAAATGAGCCGACAACTGGCCGATCAATCCTTCAACCTCCCTGTCAGTTACCACGACCGCCACCTCTTCCTGTCCCTGGCGATGCGCGCCGCCTGGGAGAAAGGCGAACGACCACCGCGCGGTTGGTTGATCGAATTTCAAAAATTCCAGCCAAAAGAAGACGACTGCTTTATCCTGCGCACCCACTGGGCGCTGGCCAGGGCAACGGAGGCCCAGCTGCCACTTTCAATGAGCGCCCCTCAAGCACTCAAGAACCTGCGCATCGTCGAGAGCCTTCTGGTCGAGATGAAACTGAAGTACTACTTCCGCGCCATACTCAATAAACAAATCAAACTCTACCGCCGTTTAGAAAATGAAGAGCAGGTCGCGGAACTCACCAAACTCCAAGACCAAATGGATCAACTGTTGGCGGTTCCCCTGCCGGCGGAATAACAAGAGTCAAAAAGTCGTTTTTTTTACATCATTTAGAGTTTTTTACACAACTCCCTTAAAAATTCCCGTAAGATAGGACAGGTCTGAAACCTCGATGGTGATCGTGATCACACCATCTTGGCTGAGAAGGGACGACATTGAGCATGAGGTCGGTTAGATGAAGATTGAAGAGATTCTCCAAGAACGCGATTTGAGCGGTCAAAACTTTTCAGGCGTGAGTCTGGGTGGGTGCGATCTTTCCGGCAAGAATCTCCGCGGCGCCGATTTCTCTTACGCCCACTTGGGCGGCGCCAACTTGCGCGGTGCGGATCTGCGCAACGCCAACCTCCATCAAGCCAACATGGGTGCGGCCGATTTAACCGGCGCGGATCTCCGTTATGCCGATCTACGCGAGGCCAACATGAAAGGCGCAACCCTCATCGGCGCCGACTTACGCGAGTGTATGGGCCTCAAACAATACCCGGTCATGCCCCATTACAGCGAGCTGTACCCCGAGCCCAAGCTGGAAGAAACCGAGGATTTCGCCAACGCGCAAGAAGACGGCTATTTTCCGATCTCCCATTGGGGCAAAGAGTTCGCCCTGGTCAACAACAACCGCGAACTCCAGGCCAACGACACCATTTGGTGCAACATCAAAGACCATTTGGGTGAACTGATTTTCGGCGACCGCAACACCTACAAAGAGGTTCGCCTGGTTCGCCAGTACAAGCACTACTCCCAGTGGGCCTACATGATTTCCAAAAAAGGGTTCGAAGAAATGGTGCGCAAACTGGGTCTAAGCGTCAAACCCAAGTAGCCGTCTACGCCTTGCACGCTTCAGCTTAACAAGCACAGCACACGCGTCTTACAGCCCTTGTGATCGCAAGACGGCCTCCCACGGTCGCTCCGTTTTCGACCAAGCGTTTTTAGCCCACATTTCTAGCCCGCCATTCTCACCAGCATCCTGCTTCGCGCGCCAAAAAGCTAGCTATCACCGCGTTTGCTCGGTCAACCGGCCTTCGACGCAGCGCTGCTACGCGGAAAGGTCGGACCCCTGTGCCCGGTTTCGGTCGCAAGCCTTGTACTACCAAACTTTTTGACACACTCGCGACGAAAACTGGTGAGAATGGCGGGCTAGCCAAAATGCGGGCTAGGATTCTTCTGAGAAATAACGCACCATCAGTCGGCAACAGGCTTCATTTAATCCGGCGAACACCTTGCGATCCTCAAATTCAAATTCGCTGTAATTGATTTTATAGACCTCTCTAAAGCCGACTTTCTCGGTTAGGCGCGCGGAGGCTTCGGAAGTCGTCTCTCCAATCGCGGCCTCATACCCTAACTTTTTCGCCAGCTCCATATTTTCGGCCATCATCTCGAAGGCCACCGACCTTTTTTTAAAACCGGGCTTCACCCCAACCATAAACACATGGACGTATTTCCCAGGCGCCAAAACATGGCTCTGGCAAAAGTGGGCCACCAGTTGATCGAGTAAACCCACAATGGGCCCAAACTTTGCCGAGATATGCGCGGCTTCCTCGGGTTCCGGGTTCCCAAGATCCTCTGAAATCGAAAAGCCAACGAGCGCACCCGTTTGCGTATCCCTCGCGACAATGGGAAGCCCTTCATTGAGCGCTTTTCGCGTAAAGATGGTCGCAAAAAAACGAAACTCATCTTCGGTTACCCCCATCAAAGCCGTCATCGGCTCACCAACCGAAAAGACGCTTGCCATCAATTCGATACATTCATCGAAACTACGTTCAGTTAATCGTTCAAATGCCAAACCATCTTTTTCCACAAGCACTGTCAACGCCTTCCTCCAGTCGTTCACAAAGGGTACCGGTTGTTTGTTATTAATTTTGTATGTAATGGATTGATTCCAGTTTTTCACAACCCGAAAGTGGGATCAAGCCAAAACCCATTAAGAGGGTGCCTTGCCTAATTAACAGCAGTGAATAGGCAAGCGGGGCCGTTTCATAAACCAGATCCGCCCACGCCCCACAAAAACACAAAACCCTACGTAACTTCACACACTTACGTAAAACACCTTCTCACATGTGGATAATCAGTGAATATAACCAGGTTTTTCAAGAATTCTCTCTGGCAGCCAGGTGCGCTGTGCTATTCTTTACGCAATCTTCCAAAAACCCTAGTGAGACAGAGGCAGGTTGGTATGCGCAAATGCAGACAGCTTGGTGCATGGTTCCTCGTACTATGGACCCTCCCGTTGTTGGCCCAACAACCCCAGGTCCCCGCGCAAGGGGATCTTAGCTTAGAGGCCTTGCTTAACCTCCGCATCTCATTGGCATCTCGAACAGAGCAATCACTTTCGGAAGCGCCCTCCATCGTGTCGGTCATTACCGCGCAGGAAATCAGCCAAATGGGCGCGAAGAACCTGGAGGAAGTCCTGCGCACGGTCCCCGGATTTGACGTCGTTCTCAACCCCACGGGAAGTAATTTAATGTTTGGGGTTCGGGGTGTTCTCTCCCTTAACTTCAGCAGCAATTCCATCAAATACCTGCTCAATGGGCACACGCTTAACAGCTTAACAGGCTCGCCGCTTCACTATTTTGACTACTTACCCATCGAGTTCATCAAGAAAATCGAAATTATCCGCGGGCCGGGCTCCGCCCTTTATGGTGCAAACGCCTTTATGGGCGTTATCAACATCATCACCAAAACTTCGGATGATGAACGTTTCGTTTCTCTGAGAGGCGGCTCCTTCAGCAGTGCGCGTCCCGGATTCCTCTACACAAGCAACCATTCATTGATAGAGTGGTCGCTGGCCGGTAGCTTCTACGAAACCGACGGCGAATCGGAAGAGGTGCGGGAGGATTTCGCCTCAAATGTATTTCAATTCGGCTCGGCCGCGCCGGGAAACACAACCTTGGACGCCGACAGCAGCACCTTTAATTTCGAAGCAAAGTACGGCGATTTCAACCTAAACGTCTTCGCTACCGACCTTAACCGAAATTACGCCATTGGCATCGCGGCGGCGCTCACGGACGAAAACGAACTCAAAGTTAACTCGAATTTCGCGGTATTGGGCTACGAAAAAACCTTTCTCAATGACAAGCTCAAGCTGGAAAGCAAGGTGTACTACGACAAGTACAACTTCTTCCATTCTCTGGAGATCTTCTCGGAAGAATTTAACATCCAACGCAATCTCGAGACCCCTTTCCCCGACGGCGAGGGTATTCGCGGCATCCCCGCGGTGAAGTTTGAGTTATACGGCACCGAGACCACCTTCAACTGGAATATCCGCGAGGGCTTCGATCTGTTAAGCGGTATTTTGTATGACCGCTCTCGCATCTTTGACCCAACGCACTTTGCCAACACCAATGTCAACGACGCACCCGTCACGGTGGATGGTGTTGTGTACCAACCCGGTCAATTTCTGCCTTTTGGTCACATCGCCGACCTGACCAACGTGCAAGACGGAAACTGGATAAATGAAGCTGATCGAACCAATGGCGCGGCTTTTGCCCAAGCGACTTTGGACGTCAAGACCTTAGCCGATTTGAACTTGGAAAGCTTGGTTTTAACCATCGGTATTCGCCACGATGATTACGACGACATCGGCAGCACCACCAACCCTCGTGCGGGCTTGGTTCTGGCACCCAACGAATCAATCTTCATGAAGGCCTTGTACGGCGAAGCATTTCGCGCCCCCACCTTTGATGAACTCCACCAGATTAACAACCCCACCAATGTAGGTAATCCAGATTTGCTTCCTGAAGAGCTAAAGACCTTTGAATTTCAGTTCGGTGCACAATTCGGAGAAAAAGCCTACGCCACCATTTCCTATTTCGACATTGAGGTGGAACAAAATATTCAGCTTGTAGGGCGCGACTACAAGAACGTCGGTCGCGTCACTTCATCAGGCATCGAACTCGACGCCAAAATGTTGTTCGGCGAAAGACGTTATCTCTACGCCAACGCAACCTACAGCGATGTCAAAAACCACGACATCAACGCATTAAACCAAGAAATTGAACGCGGCAATTCGCCCGATTTCATGAGCAATATCGGTTTCAACTGGCAGTTTAATCCCCTCATCCATTTCAACGCCCATGTAAATTACACGACGGAGCGTAACCGGAACGGCACGCGAATCGCAATCGACACGGGCGAGGTCATCCCCCAAGATTCGCGCCCGGCAACCCCGGATCGAACTCTGGTCAACTTTTCAGTGGGCTTCCAAATCAACGACGGCTTTTCCATTCAGGCTTCCGGTCATAACGTCTTTGACGAGGACCAACTTGATCCCGATAACACAAGAACCGTCACCTTCGATGTACCACGGGCCGGCGCGAATTTCAGCATGTTTGCAAATTACCGATTTTAAACAACCGCACCACACATAGCTTAACGAAGAAGCGCCGACAACCCGGGTTATCGGCGCTTTTCAATTCACTTATTTCAAGGCTAGCGTCGCTTTTCGCCCACCGTCACCAACGGCCCACCGTCCGGTGCGACAAACCACCCCTGCCGGGTAGGGACAAAGGCTTTATTCTCAAGCGAAAGCGATACCTCACGCAATGCGGTGGCAACCAAAACCGTGGTCTCTTGAAGGGCAAACGCCATTCCCGGACATTTCCGCTGCCCACCCCCAAAGGGCGCCCACTGGTAGGGATCGATCTTTTTCCCGAAATAACGCATGGGGTCAAATTGGTCTGGGTTTTCATACAACTCAGGTCGCCGCTGCAGGATGTAAGAACAACTCGCCACCATGGTGTCCTTGGGAAGCCTGTACCCACCGATCTCCCACTCGGCATCTAACTGGCGGGCACCGGCCACTAAAAACAAGGGTCGTAAACGGAAGGTTTCCTTAATCACCGCATCAAGATAAGGCAACTGGTTGAGGTGCTCCTGCTCAAAGGGTCCATCACCCAACACTTCGTCGAGTTCGGCAAGAACCCGCGCGTAAACCTCGGGATGACTCAATATGGAATGAAAGACCCAAGCAATCATGGTGGAAGTTGAGCCAAAACCGGCATGGAGCAGCGTCCAGAGTTCATCGTGAACTTCTTGATCGGTTAACCCACTACCGTCACCCTCAACATCTTTAGCCCGTAGCAAAATCGAGAAAATATCTTCACCTGTCTTGTAGTCGCCGGATTCCTTGCGCCGTTTGGTTTCCTCAAGGATCACATCATCTAGAATCTTAAAAGCTCCCAACTTTTCTTCTTCAGTAGCTTGCTGATCTTCAAGCTTGGAAATTTCCGAACAGAGATGGCTAAATTTATTACCTTCTTTAATACCAAAGACAGTCTTCAAAATCGTTTCGATAGTAATTAAATGTATTTGTTTGAGCATATTTACTTTCTGGCCCACCTCCCAACTTCGCGCCAATCCAAGCGTAAACTGATAAATATACGGAACAAAGGGTTTAATACGCTTGCCGTTTAAAGGTGGCGCAACCAACCGTTTCCGCTTTTTAAAGGTTTCTCCCGAAATAGCAAAAGTCCCTTCTTTCGGCAGGTGTTCTCCAAACAAAACCACATTGGCACGACTCGCTGACAGAACCTCTAAATCGCCTTGAAAAAAAGCCTTTACGTGATCCGGTCGCGTCAGCATGACCCACGTCATCGGTTCATCATCAGATTGCCAGGCACCGACTTTTACCGAGAAAATATCGCCATACTCGGCATGATAGGCGTCAAGTAAATCAAGCGCCTTTTGACTGGGATAATTCGATAGTAGGTCAACAGGGTTATCTTTCGGCCCGGGAGGCAGAGTCATAGAAACGCTCCTTTTTGGTATATTCAACTAATCCAGTATAACCAATTTAATAGCGCTTGAAAACGGCGAGTCGCCGGAGGACACACCTCACTCAATCAAAAAGGATACCGCCAAATGAAAAGACACCCTCCCTCAAACACTGACACCAACGATCTACCTTAATGAAAAAAATGGAGCCAGTCGGTACAAACCAAAAAAAATGGCGAATCTAACATCTTGCCCCGGGTGCTAAAAGGCCCCTGACTGAGACCAAAAGGGTTACTTCGCCTCACGGTGGGTGTCAAAAATCTTGGTAGGAGGTTTCGAATTCGAGCGTGGCCGGATCGATGCCGCTTTTGCGAACTTGCCAGTAGCCCTCGATATTGGTTTTCTTGAAGACCACGTCGACTTCCACGTTTTTGAGCTGATTACGGGGAACAGGATTGCCGGTACCGCCGATGGTCACCTCGTAAACCGTGCCCCAGGGTTCACCTGGAATTAAAACGCGGGTGCCGTCTTCAAATTTAGAGAAGGCGATGTTTTTGTCGTAGTTGAAGTTGATCGAGACACGCATCTTGGCCTCATTCCCCGATGCATCGAGCTCATAGGAAAGCACCTGGTAGCGGTGATGCGCCAAACCCAAGAAACGGCACAAAACCACCCCTTGTTCATCGAATTCGATCAGCTGATCCGGGTCACTTGTCTGGCGGATGTATTTGAGCAGCACCTCTTTGACGTGCTCTTTGTAGTTGGTAACCCCAGGGAAATAAACAGAAATTTCCAGACCTTCCTCATGGAGTTCGTCGACAGAATGTATGAAGTTGTTGTAACTCCGCATCAACTCGAACTTCAGTGATTCATCTTTGCGGCAAGCGGCTGTCACCAACAACACACAGACACACAATCCAAAAGCTCGCACCACGAACGCCCCCTTAGTTAGTCGAAACTGTCGGTTCAACCACGCCTATTGTAACCAAGTCGGTGGGTCGACCCAAGACCCAGTCGTCAACCTTTTGCCGGAATGCAAAAACGGTCCTGTTTGCCATTATTAGCGGCAAACAGAACCGTTAGGTTGCATTCTAAATCACGTCAGGCGCGTGGAAGAATCCACCAAAAAGCGCCGAATGGGAAAACCGCAGAAGCGCGGCAAGTCGCGTCGTTTTCTACTAAGCCCCTGCTCTCAAATAGCTTAAATAAATCAAAAGGGGAACAAACCGAGATGCCATAGCAAATAACCGGCACCGGTCAGACTCACCGCCGCGGCAAACATGAGCCAGGAATTGCGATTGGGAACACGGGCGGCGTGGGTATCTCCGCCCACCGCGTCGTCCATGCTCAATGAGATCGGACGGAACAAGGTTTTGGCGGCCACATCGTCGGCGCTTGCATTCTGTCGGGCGGCAATCACGGGGTTCTCAATGCGTTCAGTCGGCGCCTCGTGAAGGGTTTCAGCAGCGGCCTCGTCCTGCCAGCGGTGCGTGGCAGCGGTACTAATTACCTGGGTCGCTTCCTCACGCTCAAAGCGCAGGCTCACCCGCCCAACCTGAACCACATCACCATCGTAAATCCGGCTTCGTTTGACGGCCTGTCCGTTGACCTTGGTTCCATTGGAACTGTCGTGATCAAGTAAGGTATAGCCGTCTGCGTCTCGTACCATCTCGGCATGCACGGTGGAAACGGTTTCGTCGGAAATACTAATTTCACACTGGTTACCGCGACCAATTCGCACAAAGCCGCTTAGGGCAAACCGGCGAACCGGGGTTTCGTTTTCCAACAAATGAAGACAAGCACCGTCTTCGCGCATCGAATCGCCAAGCACAATTCGCATCGTCTCCGTGTCGGAAACGGTGCTGTCGAGAAAAAATACCGCGGTGAGGCTTCCGCCCAATTGCAAGCAATCACCATGGGAAAGTGCGACCTCGTTAACCGGTTTGCGATTCACGAACGTGTGGTTGACAAAATCGCGCAAAACGTAGCGATCTTCAACCAGGCGAATTTCGCAATGCTCCTTGGCAACCGGACTCCGCGGCAAGGGGAGATCGTTTTCAAGACCGCGACCAATGCGAAAAACTTCTTTGTCAAAAGAGAATTCTTCCCATTCGTTGTCAAACATAATGCGTAACTTGGGCATAACTGGAGACTCCACAAAGGGTAAGACATCTCGTTCGGTGGTTCGGCACAAGGGAACCTTACAACCAGAGACATCATTTAAGGCCATGCAAATTTTCGGCCGGTTTCAATCTTCTTCCTCAGGGCGTGGCGAGGACAACCATGTTTGGTAAAGAGCCAAGGTCCACGCCGGGTGGAAACACCTTGGTGATGCATTGAAAGAAACATACAGGGCGGCGTAAACAAACCGCCCCGAATTGATGCCTCAGTTTATCCGCGAACCCTTCTCAAAAAAAGGAAGCAGATCACAGAAACTGACCGACCCAGCCGACACGGCCGCGGGGATACGGATCGAAAATAACCAGCGACCAAAAGAAAAAGGACCTCTATGCCGTGAGCACGAGATCCTTCTTCTCTCAAACCTTTCAGTTAAGCAGCTTTAACGCCGCAACCCCTTCGGCTTGCCCAGAATTTCTTGCGCCAGCACCAATTGCACCAAGGCATTCTGACCTGGCAGTTGGAACGCCTGCTGTTGCGCTTGGGCATGACCTGGCTCATTGATATAGGCATCGACATGGCGATCAACATCGTTGAATAGGTAAGCGGTGGCAACGCTGTGCTGGTCGAAGGTTTCGTCTGATCGAGCCATGATGGGAGCCGGAACCGGCGGCGCGGGTCGCGACGGCTGCCGTGTTTCGGGCAATTCGTCATCAACCAAGTCCTCAATCCAAGCGTCCAGATCACGGTTTTTGCTTTTCGGTCGCGTACCGCCCTGCCCCTTCTTTGGAACGGGCGGCGGCTTTTGCTGTTGTCGGCGACGGCGTTCCTCGGCGTCTTTCTCGAAAATCGCCTGAAAGATATCGAGGATTAAACGAACGATGACATTCACGGGTTAACCCCCTTTAAGCCACCAGATTATTGAAGATCGGTTTTCTTTGGCGTTCCGGTTGAATCGGCAATGCTCTGGCGCATCATGGTATCGGACTCGACGTTTTTGTATTTGACGTAATCCATAATACCCATGTTGCCCTTGCGGAAGGCCTCGGCCATGGCCAGCGGGACTTCAGCTTCGGCCAATATGACCTTGGCGCGGTTCTCCTGGACCTTGGCTTTTTGCTCCTGCTCCATCGCGACGGCCATCGCGCGACGTTCCTCCGCGCGCGCCTGGGCAACGCGTTTGTCGGCCTCGGCTTGGTCGGCCTGTAACTTGGCGCCGATGTTGGTGCCGACGTCCACGTCGGCAATATCAATCGAGAGAATCTCAAAGGCGGTGCCGGCGTCGAGCTGTTTGTTCAAAACGAATTTGGAGATAATGTCGGGATTCTCGAGCACATCCTTGTGAGAATCGGCAGAACCGATGGCGGAAACAATGCCTTCACCAACCCGTGCTACGACGGTTTCTTCCGTGGCACCACCAATCAGACGCGGCAAGTAGGTGCGCACCGTGACCCGCGCCCGCGCGCGAAGCTGAATCCCGTCCTTCGCAACGGCGTCGATGGAGACTTTATCGCCACCCCGCATGGGGACGTCAATAACCTTGGGGTATACCGAGGTATTGATGGCGTCCAAAATATCGCGGCCCGCAAGATCAATCGCGGTCGCTTGGTTAAACCCCAGTTGGATGTTGGCTTTACTGGCGGCAACCAAGGATTGCACGACCCGGGTCACATGACCCTGGGCGAGAAAGTGGGTTTCCAGGTCCTCAACGGTAATGCTCAGACCGGCTTTTTTGGCAAAGATGTAGTTGTTGACGATCAGCGCGGGCCGAATCTGCCGCCAGGGCATCATCACGATGCGAACCAATGAGATGGAAGCACCGGACACAACCGATTGAAACCAAAGTTTAAGGGCGCTGGCGGCCATAAAAAAGATCACGAGACCGGCAATTCCAAGGAAGCCAAGGAACCCGGTAATAATTAAATCCATGACGTTACTCCGTAACATGCCTTGGTGTTTCGCAAGGGAATTATGTGTGAGCAAGAATGGGGCTCATTCTAGCATAAATCCGAGTTGTCCAGAGGGTTACCCCTTCCGTTAAACACGGGTTGGGGCGTGCTGGGTTTAAAAAAGGGTCAGGTTCGCGTTAGCGACGTTTCGCCACCACCAAACTGGGCCCGCGTTCCTCCACCACAACCACCTCGGTGCCCGCCTCGATAAAAGAACTCTCGGCGATGCAGTCCAGATCCACCGATTTGCCGTCAAGCTCCATACGCACTTTGCCGGCGGGGCGAAGGTCGGAAAAGGCCACGCCGGAAGAGCCGATAAGGTCGGAGTGGGAATCAACCCCGACAAAACCTTCCTCAGCGTTCATTTCACCTTTCAGGGCGTACCGCTTCAACAAGCGCAACACGATCACGGGGATCACGGAGGCACACACAACAAAATGCACCCCGGCGGAAACCGGGCCGTGCGCCATGAAATTCAGATATACACTGTAACCAATCATGCCGATACCCAGCGCCACAAAAATGCTGCCGGGAAGCGCAATCACATCAAGCACAATAAAACCAAAGCCTGCTAGCGTTAGTAAAACGATCCACACCATGTTCTACGCCTCCGCGTGATTTGAATTCGCCGCCCTTGCATCTTGCCATGATTTTGCCGGAAAAGGCGCGGTGGCACCTCGTTTTTGAGAATGAGGCTTACATGGGGGCCACCAACACCCGGCCCCCTTCAGTATCACGAATCACGTCCCTTAATCCATCCTCAACAAAGCCCGGATCACAGCTGCTTCCCAACAAGCCGCCGGTGGCGAACGATGGGGCCGCTCAGAGCCGGCTGACGCACCAAAGTCATCATCACCGCTCGCGGCCCGATGGCAAACCACGCCCAAAAAGTCCAAACGCGCCTCCTTGTTGCCTACCCCTCTAAACGGGACGGACCACGACCCGGTTTCCATCGAGTTTATCGACCACCACCCGTTGGCCGTCGTCGATAAAACCAACCTCGCTCACCACGTCGATCAGCTTACCTTGGTCCAAGCGCATTTTCCCGCCGGGACGCAAACCACCTTCAATGACGCCTTCCCGACCCAAAATCGCGGCAGCCTCTTCGACCACGGCGGCAACCACCCCTTCATTGCTGGTGAGTTCATGGGCCAAAACCAAGGGACTTTTAACGGGTGATTTCAAGATCAGTGTCACCAGTCCCCCGAATAGGAGAAAAGACAGGAGAAAACTGGACGCGGTCAACCAAAGCAAGGAGCGCAACCACTCCCACTGCATCTCAAAACGCGGGATCGGCAAGGGGCCGCCAAAGTCGGGAAGCGAGGCAAACACAAGCGAAGCAAACATCAGCACCATACCGGTGATGCCGGCCACGCCGAATCCCGGCAAGACAAAAATCTCGGCCAGACAGCACAAAATACCGGCGACAAACACGGCCAACTCAAGGGGCGAGGCGGTACCCAGCAAAAAACGTGAACCAAACACAATGGTAAAACAAACCACCGCGGTCAGGCCGGGCGCCCCAAAACCCGGCATTTTGATTTCCATGTAGATGCCGTTGAGCCCCACCATGGTAAGGATCAAGAAGACCCAAGAATTGGCGCCCAGAAACCGCAAAATGTTTTGGGAGAAGGTCATCTGCTGTTCTTCCAAATCGGCCGCCCGCAAGCCTTCGCTTTTCAAAAAAGCCTCAAAGCTGCTTGCCTCGGTGGCAATGCCCAACGCCTGGGCTTCCTTGGCGAAGAGGGTCAAAAGCTCGCCTTTTTTGACCACAATTTTGATAATCGGCGGGCGGTCTTTCTCGGCGAGGAATTCGTAATCTTCGCGCGTCATAAAACGCAGGTCCTCGGGTTTACCGACCTGCAACACCTCGACATCGATCTCGAAGAAACCACGGGCCAAGGCAAAGGAGCGGTTTTTTATGTCGCACGCCTTGCGCCAGTCGGCGCGAAACACGGTGACCGCCTTTTCCGGCGCCTCTTTGATGCCCTCGGTGGTCTGCATGATCATCTGAGCGTCACCCAGGGTGGTGTTGCTTTCCATCACAATGGTGTCACAGGCGTAGGCGATGAAGGTCCCGGCCGAAATGGCTTTGGTGGTGACATAAGCGGTCGTGGGAATTTTGAGCCGCAACAGCCGCTCGGTAATGGTACGGGCGTGCATCACCACGCCACCGTAGGTGTCAATCTTCAGGATGATGCGGGTGAACCCCTCGGCCTCGGCCTTGTCGAGCTGGGCGATAATGAAATCGGCCTGCACCTCGTCGACCATGTAACGGCCCTCGTCACTCAGGTGCAACACCATGATCTTTTCTCGTTTGGCAGGGGTTTCGGTCGCTGTGTCAAAGGTTTCGCTTTCAGGATCTTGCCCAAAAGCGCCAAAAAACAGGCCCGCAACCAGGGCGCTCACAATCCAATAAACCGGCTGTTTCGCCACGTTGTCACCTCATGTGTTTGATCCTAAGTTACACCGACCCAGAGCTACGAGCAAGCATCCAGCAAGAAGGAAGGCACGACCGGCGCCGGTGAACAGAGACCTTGCTGGTTAAGACGATTTTTCCGGCGTGGACGGGACAAGATTTTTTTGGGCGTGGATGTGTTCCATTGAGGACCCGACGACGCTTGCTAAGGATTTGGGGAAACGAGGATGCGCATGAACCGCTTCCCCTTTTTCATGGATACCCACCGCGGATAGAGCCGCGGCTCCAATCACCGTTAATGGAAAGGGAGACTGATTGGATCTTCTTTAATTCCAGGCGGAAAAGGCGAAAACACCTTGGGTAGGTCCCAACCCCAGCCGGTTTGTGCATAACGGGGAGGGGCAAATCGCGGGTTAGTTCGGTTGGGATTCCTCAATGTGCCAATGGTAACCGGCCGACATCATCATAATTTCCATTTCGCGCAGCAAGACGTCGTCCGCGTCGCGATCAAAAGACAGCACCATAAAGCTGTCGTCCCACAGTTCTAGGTCGCAGCGGTTTTCATCGATGAGGCGCATGCTGCCGATCAAAGCAGGCTGACGCCGCAGTCGTTGCCATACCGACAAACCCGGCGTCTTGCCCATGCGCACGCCGCGGTCGGCCATGTCGTGATAGAAGGTAAATTGCGTGGTTTCGCCCAGCGCGATTTCAATCCCTTGGATCTGGAACACAACCTCGGTGACCCCCGGCGCATTGCGTGCCTCGGGCCGTTCCACCACGATCCGCCGTTGCGCGGCATCAATAAACCGCATGAACTTTTTACCCATGGTTACCTCGTTACGCCGACCGGGACGACCCCGGCTGCAATGGGTGATGCGCGTGGCCAGGCCGCGCGCAAGCCTGCTTACGACTCCAAAAAGTCTCGCACCACCGGTCGGAACCAGTCAACCTCCACCAGGAAGGCGTCGTGACCGGCCTTTGATTCCAGCAACTTAAAGGAAACATCGCGACCCACTTTTTGCAGGATACGCACCACGGCTTCCTGCTCATCGGGCGGAAACAACATGTCGGTGGAAACACCAATCATCAAACTTTTGGCTTTAATTCGCAGCACCCCTTCCTCGTAGGAAGAGAATTCGTAGCCCAAGGAATAAAGATCCATGGCTTTGGTTAGGAACAGGAAACTATTGGGATCAAAATCGCTGGAAAGCTTGCGGCCCATGTGATTGAGGTAAGATTCCACCTGAAAGTCGGGGCCGAAATTATAGCCGTTGGCGGTACGCGAACGCCCAAAACGCTCGTTAAATTCCTCGCGGGAACGGTAGGTAATGTTGCCAATCTCACGCGCGACGGCCAAGGATTCGCTGGGTTTGTTGGGTTCGTCGTAGTAGCGGCCGCCCGCAAAAAAGGGATCGGCCAGAATGACGCGGCGCTGCAGGTAACGGAAGGCGATGGATTGGGGGCCGGGACGACCCGAGGCGGAAATCGAAATCAGGCGTTGCACACGGTGGGCGTGGCGCGCGGCCAGCTCCATCGCCAACATACCGCCCATGGAGGTGCCGACGGAGGCATACACCTGTTGGATACCGAGCATATCCAGCACCAGCACCGCGGCGTCAACCAAATCTTGAATCAGCAACGGCGGGAAGTCGGGGCCGTAATGCGTTTGGGTTTCGGGCGAAATCGAAGAAGGCCCGGTCGATCCGAAGCAGCCGCCGAGGTGGTTGATGCAAAGCACAAAAAAACGGTCGGTATCGATGGCCTGACCTGGACCAATCATGGCTTCCCACCAGCCCGGTACATCGTCACGGGCGTGAGATTTGGCGTGAGAGGAAGCGGAAAGTCCGGTAAACAAAATAACGGCGTTGCCGCGGTCCGCGTCGAGTCGGCCCCAGGTTTCGTAGGCCAGTTGAAAACTTGGTAACACCCCGCCTAAGGTCAAGGAAAACGGTTGCTCTCGCTTGAATAAGGAATAGGGATGTTGCGCCATGAAACCAGCCTTGCCACCGGAATTTGAAAACCGCCTCACGTTACCACAGCCGAGCGGGGAATCCCATGCCAAATGGGGGATTGAAGCGGTTCCAGTGGAAAATGAACCCAAACCAGGATGAAAATTTGGGCAATAACCCTTTTTCATCAGTGTTTTACAACCTCGAATCCATGGGAACCGATCCGCGCCGACCGGCGCCGGTAAAAAGGCTTATAATCAAAGGCTGCCCGCGCCACACCGCGACAAAAACGACCGGGGCGACGGAGAAGAGGATTTCTGGTTATGGACTCATTCACGGAAGACCACCGCGAGGCATTGGCCTTATGTCGCGCGTTAAGCGAGGCCGGTTACCCCGCGATGCTGGCCGGCGGTTGTGTTCGGGATTTGTTGCTGGGGCGAACCCCCAAGGATTTCGATATCGCCTGCGCGGCGCCCCCCGAAACCACCATGGTGCTGTGTAAGGCGCGCGGGTTTCGCGTGGTACCGGTTGGCATTGAACACGGTACGGTGTGCGTGGTCACCCCACGCCAAACCATCGAGGTCACTACCTTACGCGAGGACGTGGTCTGTCACGGCCGCCACGCCGAGGTCGCCTTCACCACCGACTTCGCCAAGGACGCCACCCGCCGTGATTTCACCATCAACGCGCTTTACCAAGACGCGGACGGCACCATCCATGATTTCGTGGCGGGCCGTCCCGACCTAGCCGCAAAACGCCTGCGCTTCGTCGGCGAAGCCCAGGACCGCATCCACGAGGATTACCTGCGTATCTTGCGCTATTTCCGTTTCTTGGCGCGTTTCGGTTGGCAGGCCGAACCCGATCAACTGCAGGCGGTCACGGCCTCGGTCACCGGGTTACGGCAGCTTTCCTTCGAACGCATTCACAAGGAAATGGACGAACTCCTCAAGGCCCCCCGGGCCGCCGCGGTCCTGCGTTTGATGAACCAAAGCAAGGTGCTCGTCACCCTTATGCCCGAATTACACGAAAGCAAGCTGGACAACGCGATTAACCACTTCGAACACTGTCGCCCGCTCTCGGTAGACGCCGCCTGGTTCTTGCTGCTGGCCTTGGGCGGCATGCCTTTGGCCGCCAAAGCGCTGCCGGAACGATTGCAGGAGCTGCGTTTCACCCGTGCCCAAATGAAAACCATCAAAACAGCGTCCCGTATAACCCATCACCACGGCAATCCGGCGGTCGTCGCGGAAGGGGTGTTCCAACTGCTAAAAACGACCGCGATGAAACCCGATGAAATGATTCGCATCGTTCGTGGTGTTCCTCTTCTGTGGCACCCCGACAGCCACGAATGGGTGATCGCCCTGATCAACGGATTTGTCGCCAAGGAAGAACCCAAAATCCCCAAACAACGCTTGCTGGCCTTGCCGGCACCGTCGCGGGGCACGGCCGTTCTCGCCACCAAGATCCACTGGTATTTGGGAAGATTGAATGATAAAAACCAGATCGAGCGGTTTTTCCAGCAGGAACAACCGCCCCAGCCGCCGGCCGCTTGGTCCGACCTGTCCAGCCCATAACCCGATTTTCATTTCCACCACGGGAGCAACACGATGCCAAGACCCGAAGCGACCTTAGACACGGCCCAACTCCAAGCCAAAGTCGAAAACGCTTTTTTTCCGTCGAATCACAGCAACAGCCAAGACCACGTGGGTCTCGAACTCGAACTTTGGCCGTTTCGAACCACCCCGGAGCGAGGCCACGCGCTGGTACCTTTTCAGAACGAGGAAGGCACGGGTTTAATCCAGTTGTTGCAACAACTGGTAGGCACCCTCGAGGGTTTTACCTATGAACCGAAACCCGACGGCACCCATATCTTTAAATTCGCCGACGGCGGCAATTTGACCTTTGAACCAGGACGACAGCTTGAATACAGCGGCCCCCCTTTCGCCACCCTGACGGCGGCCATCCAGAACCTCAACCACGTCATCGAAACCCTGCGCTGCCAGCTAAAAAATTACGACATTTGGTTTTTCCACAGCGGTCTCAATCCCTGGTACACGGTCGACGAGGTCGGTTTGCACCTAACCGCGCCGCGCTACATTAATATGGACCGGTATTTCCACACCATCGGCCACTACGGCCGCAAGATGATGCGGCTCTCAACCTCACTGCAAATCAATCTCGACGCCGGCGACAAAGCCACGGCGCAACGCCGCTGGTTGGCGGCCAACCTGGTGCCCCCGTTTTTTGTGGCCCTGTTCGCCAATTCACCCTTTATTCACCGCAAGGCCGGCGGCGCTTATTCCTACCGCTCTCTGATCTGGCAAAACTTGGACCCCAGCCGTACCGGCATTCAAAAAGGCTTCTTGACCCCGGAATACAAACCTTGCCCGGTCCAGCAATACACCGAGTTCGCCCTTGACGCCAACGTGATGCGCCTCCCCCAACCCAACGGCGAGGCTTCCTTCGACGGCCGTTTTATCAACTTTCGTCAATGGATGAAAGACGGCTACAACGGGCAATTCCCCGACATGGAAGACTGGGTCAACCACTTGAGCACCTTGTTCCCCGAGGTCCGTGCCCGCGGATTTTTTGAATGCCGTTTCCTCGACGCCCAGTCCAAGGTTTGGTGCGCCGTACCCGGAATCCTGCTCACCTTCCTTCTCTACAATACCGAAGCACGCGAAAAAACCATCGACATGCTGCTGCCCTACCGCACCCAACTCCCGGGGCTGCTCCAGCAGGCCGCGGTCCAGGGCCTTGAGGACGAACAAATCGCCGCTTTGTCAAACCAGTTGTTCCAATTGGCACTCAAACATGCGGGCTCCGAGGATCGCTCCTTGGTCGCCTTGGCCGAGAAGTTTTACGAAAACTACACCCACCGCGGTTTAAACCCGGCCGCCGAGTTGCTGCAACTCAACGACGGCAAGGTGTTTACCCCGGAACAGTACCGCAACTTCGAAAAGAAGCAGGTCGACCACGCGGGCGAATTGCTGGAAACCATCTGCGAGTTCTGTTAGCCCAACCCTAACCACAAAACGAAAAAGGCGGCATCCCAAGGGACGCCGCCTTTTTCGTTGGTGTGAACGAACTAACGACCGGCGGTCAAAAACCAACTGTTCTCGGAATCCAACACCATTTTGGGTTCATAAACGGCGGTTTCGTGTTTGCCGAGGAAACTGGTCAAGTCGACGACCTCACCCTCGTAGGCCACCCAGGCATGGTTGCGCACCGCGCGGGGCTGCTCGCCCGACAAAAACAAGGTACCGACAACCATTTTGGTGCCCAGACCATAGTGCTCGGCGACGGCCTGAAACAGAACGGCCAAATCCTCGGCGTCACCACTCCCGCTGGAAAGCGTTTCAAACGGGGTTTGCCAAAAGTCTTCATTGTAGGATTCATCGCTGTAGACAACCTGCTCGCGCACAAAACGGCCGAGCACGGCTACTTTTTGCGCATTGGGCAAGTTGCCGGCGAGTTGACGGCGTAAACGGCGCGGCAACAGTTCACCAAGCCCTTTGGTATTGATGAGGCCGCGACGGTCGGCCCAACGTTCATCCAGGCGACAGTCAAAGCATAAGGCGGCGGGTGGTACGGCTTGTTTCACCCACAAATCGTAATAACCCGTTAAATCGGGTGCGTCCAATCGCCCGTCAAGAACCCCGTCCAATCGGTCGGCCAAGACGAAAAAAACAGCGAGGGAAACAGGATTGTCATGTTCAAAGCGAACCACGGGGTCGCTTCCGACACTCAATAGTTGATAGACACGCAACAGGCCGTCCGCCAACAGGTGGGCGGTCACGGGTGTCGACGGCCCTGTATCTTTATAAAGTGGTACTTCGCCATGAACCAAGGCGTCGGCCAATAAATCGACCGCCGGCGAATCATCGCGAAAAGCCCCGTTCTCGAATGAGGAGAAGTAGGGCGCCAATGAGGGCGACGGGTCGGTCGCCAATTGATCAAAAAGTTCGAGGGCTGCCAAGCGCAGATCTTGATCGGAATAGCGGCTCAGATCGCGTTGCGCGAGAAGGTTGACACCAATCGAAAGCAGAAAAACCGGTAATAGAATTCGAATCATTTGACCTCCATGAAAAATGACCCCGGCCCTGCCGGGAGCAGCACGTGATTGGCAGTCGAAAAGGCACTTTTCTAACATTTTCCCAACAATTGATTAACACTTTGCTAACAAATATAGGTTGCCCGTTTCAAAAATGCAACACAATCAGCTGTTTGAGCCGGCAGGTTCTCACCTACAAAAAAAGCGGAACATCATAATAGAGAAGGAGCGTATGAAAGGGATCGGCGCGCAACTCGGATTTCTTAAACCAAAGGCTTGCGTTCACCGCGAGCACTCCTCTATACTGTGTCGATCTGCGGTTTGATGTCGCCCACAGGGGAGACCCCCATCGGCGGCCGGAAATCCGAGGGTTCCACGGTCATCAAACCCACCCACGACAATAAGGAGACAACTTAATGGCAAGTCACAAGTCAGCGGCCAAAAAATCCAAGCAAGACATCAGCCGCCGCGACCGCAATCGTTCTGGGAGAAGCCGCCTGAGAACGGAACTGAAAAAGATCCGCGCATTGATCGCCGAAGGGTCGAGCGAAGCAAAAGACAAGCTCCCCGCGATTTACTCATTGATCGATGTTTCTGCAAAAAAAGGCTTTATTCACGATAACGCCGCCGCTCGCCTGAAGTCCCGCCTGACCCAAGCAGCCAACTAATCATTGCCTAACCTTTTTTTGGTTAGATCGGTCGGTTGAGCCCGTCTCACCGTCCGCACCAACGCCCAAACGACAAGGACCCAACGAACGTTTATGGCTTTTCGAAAAACACTGACGAAATTGCTGCTGAAAACGTTCCTTGTCGTTTTGGGCTGTTGTTTTTTTGGGGTCGGCGCCGTTGCCGGAACCTGGTTTTATTTGCGCCACATGGTGGCCGGTCGCGTGGTTGAAGTCCCCGACCTCTACGATTTGCCCCGCGACGAGGCGGTACAAATCCTCAAAGATCACCGTTTGGTGGTCGTCGTCGACGAGGATGCCGGTATTCACAGCAGCGCGGTTAAAGCCGGGCGGGTGCTGTTGCAAATCCCCCGCCCCGGGCAACGCGTCAAAGAAGGGCGCGAGATCGAAATGATTCTGTCCGCCGGCGAAGAGGTCAAAGCCATCCCGCAACTGGTCGGCGAAAGCCTGGGTTTCTCACAAACCCTGCTGGAACGCGCCGACAGCAAGGTGGCCTTGATCTCCCGCATTCCGACGAACTCGAATAATCGCGGCCGGATATTGGCCCAACATCCCGAACCCGGCGGCGATCTCGGCATCCGCTCAGGTGTGTCGCTGTTGGTTTCCGACGGGCAACAGGCGGAATGGTATGTGATGCCGGATTTGGCCCACCGCGATTACGCCGAGGTCAAAACCTTTTTGGACAAACACGAGTTCCGCGTGGTCACCAAATACAAATCCTTTGACCGCGGCCTCGGCCAAGTGGTGCTTGAACAACGGCCGCATCCCGGCTACCCGATTAACAAGAACCAGAATATTACCTTGGTGGTCAACAGGGATCACTGAGATGTGATAAGGTGCAGGGATTGTTTGATTGCCTGAGGTCTACCCTATGAAATTTAAACTGGCCCCCTCCCTGCTGGCCGCCGATTTCTGGAATCTGGAAAAAGCGATTTTGCCGGCGGTTGAAGCGGGTGCCGACGTATTACATATTGACGTCATGGACGGACATTTTGTCCCCAATTTGACCATGGGTCCCATCGTCCCCAAAGCACTCGCGGGCAAAACGGATGCAATCCTGGACGTTCATTTAATGGTGACCAACCCCGAGAATTTCATCACCGATTTTGCCAAGGCGGGCGCCCACTGGATTTCGTTCCACGTTGAAGCGGCGACCCACGCCCACCGCGTCAGCCAACAAATTCGTGACGCGGGCTGCAAGCCGGGGATCGCCATCAATCCCGGCACGCCGATTGCTCACCTCGAAGCCATGATCGACCATGTCGACTTCGTGCTGCTCATGAGTGTGAACCCCGGCTTTGGTGGTCAAAAGTTCATTGAGGCAACCTACCAACGCCTCGCCCAACTCAATGCCTTGATCGAAAAAAGCGACAACACCCCGTTCATCCAAGTAGACGGTGGTGTCGGGGTCGCCAACATCGGCCGACTTTACCAAGCGGGCGTCCGCTGCGCCGTCGCCGGCTCCAGCGTTTTCGGCAAAGGCGATCCGGGTCAAGCGGTACGCGAACTGCTGGCCGAAGTGGAGAAACACGATGCTTAACTCGATTTACCGTCGCGGTCCCCTGCTCTTTTTGCTGGGTGCCGCCCTGCTGATTACAGCCTGCGGCGGTCCTAAAAAAGAAACCCTGGCCGACCGACTCCAAAAAGGCGACGTCACCACCCAGGAACTGTTCAACCGCGCCACCACCCTTTTCCAGAAGCGCAAGTTCGTCGACGCCCGCCGCTGGTTGCGCGTTATTGAAACCTACGCACCCGACAGCAAACTTTTACCCGATGTCAAACTGTCCATCGCCGACAGCTACTTTTTCGACAAAATGGCCACCTACATCGAAGCCTCGGTGGAGTACAAGTCTTTCTTGACCCACTTCCCCACCCATCCCAAGTCGGATTACGCGCAGTACCAATACGCCATGTGTTTTTTCACCGAAATTGAAAGCGCCGACCGCGACCAAACCAGTACCTTAACCGCCTACACCGAGTTCAAGAATCTGATCGACCGCTACCCGGTCAGCCCCTACGCCGAAAAAGCCAAGGACAAAATTGACCTGTGTTTGTTGCGCATGGCCGAACACGAGTTCACCGTGGGTTATTACTACTTCCGCCGCGGTCGCGGTTTCGAGAAGTCGGCCGAGTCACGCCTCAAAGGCATCATCAACAACTACGAGGGTCAGTACGATCCCGAAAAAACCTACTTCTACCTGGCCGAAACCCTTTGGCGCCGCGAGAAGTACAAAGAAGCCATTTTCTATTACAATAACCTTGCGAACAATTTCGCCGACAGCGATTACATGCCTTTTGTGCAAGATAAATTGACACGCTGGCAGCGTATTAAGGAAGAAGGCCGTGACCCGGGCGAAATCACCGATGCCGTCCCCACGGATCCTTTGAATACCTTTTAACGGACACGCCCTCCAGGTTGAACCCGTCGGCATTCGCCGCGCCACAACCGGGAGCGTGCCCCGCCGCGCACACCACGACGGAGGACGGAGCGGGAAGCAACCGTTACCCACATCAGGGCGCACCCCATTTTTTGGATAACCTGAATCGCGCCGACGGGTAAACGACGACCTTACATTCATGAGCCGAACCCATCATCCGGCTCACCCGCCCCGACCCAACCGCCGCCGCGGTGTGCACCCTGTCCTGACAGGCCCAACCACACCTTTGGAAGGAGTAACTATGAAAAAAGGGGTTAACACTGCCGATTTCTTCGGCATCGACCACCTGCTGACCGAAGAAGAGCTAATGGTCCGCGACAGCGTGAAAAACTGGGTGAGCAAACGGTTTTTACCCGTCATCAACCAGCACAACCGCGACGCGACCTTTCCCATGAACCTCGTACCCGAATTGGCGGAACTCAACGTCTTCGGCGCCAACATCGACGGCTACGGCTGTCCCGGCCTGAACAACGTGGCCTACGGGCTGATCATGCAAGAACTAGAGCGCGGCGATTCCGGCCTGCGTTCCTTTGTTTCCGTTCAAGGCGCCTTGGTGATGTACCCGATCCTGGCGTACGGCAGCGAAGAACAGAAAAACGAATTTTTGCCCAAACTGGCCACCGCCGAAATGATCGGTTGCTTCGGTTTGACCGAACCCGACCACGGCTCCGACCCCGGCAGCATGAAAACCAACGCCAAACGCGACGGTGACAATTGGATCCTCAACGGCGCCAAGATGTGGATCACCAACGGCAGCATCGCCCAAATCGCGATTGTCTGGGCCCGAGATGAAGAAGGCGTCGTGCGCGGCTTCATCGTCGACACCGACAGCAAAGGCTTTAGTGCCCCCGAAATGAAGGGCAAATACTCGCTGCGCGCCAGCGTCACCTCCGAGCTGGTGTTGGACGACGTGGTGGTTCCCGACAGCCGTCGCCTGCCCAACGTCGAAGGCCTGAAAGGCCCCCTCGGCTGCTTGACCCAAGCGCGTTACGGCATTTCTTGGGGTGCCCTGGGTGCCGCCATGGCCTGTTACGACGCCACCGTCGACTACACCAAAAGCCGCATTCAGTTCGACCGTCCGCTGGCCTCGTTCCAGTTGGTACAAGGAAAACTGGCCGACATGTTGACCGAAATCGTGAAAGGTCAGTTAATGTCGCTGCACCTGGGTCGCATGAAAGACGACGGCACCTACAACTTCGCCCAAGTCTCCATGGCCAAAATGAACAACGTCGCCATCGCGCTCGACATCGCCCGTCAAGCGCGCGACATGCACGGCGCCAACGGCATTACCGACGAATACCCGGTGATTCGCCACATGCTCAACCTCGAAACGGTAAAAACCTACGAGGGCACCCATGACATTCACCGCTTGATCATCGGTCAGGCGATCACCGGCATTCCGGCCTTTGCCTAAGCGCCAGGAAGCCCGTTAACCATCATCAGGAGCACCCGATTCGGCACCCGAAGCGGGTGCTCTTTTCGTTGAGGAACCATGATCGAATTGGCCGAAGCCTGGCAACATCCCGACTGGGACAACCTACCGCGGCGCCCGCTCGACCGCCGCGCGGGTCGTGGGGACGTGATGCTCATCGACCACCCGCGCGGCCCCGTCGTCGCCCGCGATTACCGCCACGGTGGTTTGCGCCGGCTGGTATTGGCACGTCATTTCGCGGCGGGCCAACGCGCCGCCGAGGAATACCGCATCCACCGCCACGCCTTTGAACGGGGCCTGGCCACACCGGAACCCATCGGTTGGGCACGGCAACCCACCGGCCTGCCAGGCCTGTTCACCATGACCTACTACAGCGCTTGGTTGCCCGACAGCATCGGGCTGGCGTCGGCCCTGCGCCAACCCGGCGGCGCCCGGCGCTGGACCCGACCCGTCGCCGCCTTGCTGAAGCAATTATGCGACAGCGACATTTGGCACAGCGATCTCAACCTCAACAACTGGTTAATTGGCGACGGCCGGGTTTGGCTGATCGATTTTGATCGCGGCCGTTTACCCCATCAACTCGACGGCGAGGTTTTTTTGGTCAAAGCCCTCAACCGCATGTCCCGCTCCGCCGGAAAACTGGGTTTGCGCCTTTCGCCCCGTGCGTTACACCGCTTTGTCCTCGAATGTTGCGTTCAATTCGGCTGCGAACCACGCGCCGTTTTGGCCCAGGTCAAGCCGCCGCCCGTCGATCCCGGTTTCTTTCGGGAAATCCGTTGGAAAATCTTCGGTGGCTGGCGGAAAATAGGTTAGAGTATGATATTCATTAGGCACGACCAATCCCCCCTCACAACCTGATCGGTTCTCTTAAGACGACCTTTTCGTCCGAGCCTGGGTTGGTAACCATTCAGATGGGGCGCTTTTCGAGGAAGACCGCATGGAAACCGTCGAAAAATTACGGACGGAAGACTACAAGGCGATACGTGAGTTCGTTTACGAAAAAAGCGGCTTGTTTTTCTCCGACGCCAAACTTTACTTCATCGAAAACCGTGTTTCCAAACGCCTGATTGCGCACAAGATGACGCGCTACGGGGACTACCTTCGCTACATCAAGAACCCCACCAACGAACGCGAGTTACGCCACCTGTTCGACGCCGTCACCACCAACGAAACCTCCTTCTACCGCAACCCGCCGCAGGTCGACGCCTTTGCCGATCACATTCTGCCCAAGGTCGTCGAATCCATTCGTGCCCGGGGCCAGCGCACTTTAAAAATCTGGTCGGCGGCCTGCTCCTCGGGCGAAGAACCCTACACCCTGGCGATGATCCTGCTCGAGAAAAAAGATTTGCTGCGCGGCCTGATGCCGCGCATCTACGGCTGTGACATTAGCGAAGAAGTCTTGGCAAAAGCCCGCCAAGCGACCTATGCACCCTATACCATGCGTAATTTGTCCGACAGCTTCAAAAAGAATTACTTCGAGCCCAACGGCAAAGAGTTCACCGTCTCCCGTGCAGCGCGTACCTTAGTCACCCTTAGCCATTTCAACCTGGTAGACTACAAGAATTACAGCAAATTCCGCGGCATGGACATTATCTTCTGCCGCAACGTGCTGATTTACTTTGACACCAAGGTCAAACGTAAGATCATCAGTGGTTTTCACGATAACCTAAACACCAACAGCTACTTACTCATCGGACATTCCGAAAGTCTTCACAACATAAACCGCGATTTCAAACTGGAGCACTTCTCACGTGCCTTGGCTTACCTGAAATCCTGAGTAATCTATGCGAATCATGTTCAGTTAGGAGAATCCTATGCCCATTACCCCCGAAGATATCGTAAAAAAAACAGGGGACTTGCCGACCCTGCCCCACGTCGCCACCAAGGTGATGACGTTGGTTTCCGATCCCGGTACCTCGGCCAAGGATTTGCAGGACGCCATCATCACCGACCAGGGGATGACCGCCCAGATTCTCAAAATTTCCAATTCGGCAATGTTCGGCCTCAAACGCGAGGTGCGTACCCTGACCCACGCCATCATGATCCTGGGCTTCAACACCATCCGCTCCATCGTTCTTGCCGCCGCAGGTAAAAAAATGTACGCCAACAAAGGCGCCGCGAACACCGGCTTTAAAGAAAAGCTGATTTGGGAGAACTCGATTGGTTCCGCCCTCGTCGCCCGCGGTCTGGCCGAACAGTTTAAAGGCATGGATAAAGAAGAAGCCTTCATCGGCGGATTGATGCACAACCTCGGCAAAACCGTGCTCAACGCGAAACTCCCGCAGAAGTACAGCGAAATCATGGTGGCCGCCTACAACGAAGGGCAACCCATCCACTTGTTAGAACGCCAGCACCTCGGTTTCGACCACGCCGAGCTGGGTTATTGCATCGTCAAACAATGGAACCTCAGCGAAAGCTTGGCCGAATCCATTCGCCATTACCTGGCCCCGGAAAACGCCCCGGCCGAATACCGCGTGCAAACCGCCATCATCAGCTTGGCCACCCATTACTGCCTGGACCTCGGACTCGGCGTGGCCACGGCGGTGCCGCTGGAAGAACAAGAACTCGGCGAAGTACCCAAAATTCTCAAGCTTGATGAGGCGCGTTTGATGCGCTGGAAAGAAATCATCACCGAGAAAATGGAACAGGATAAAGCCATTATCAACAGTTTCTAAATCCTTCGGGCGCCGCCCACGGCGAAACGACGCCCGTCAACAAACAAACGCGCCGGGGGGATGGTGATGACAGGAACAGTCAGCCAATACGTAGCGAACATCGACAACTTGCCTGTCCTCCCGGAAATTGCGCAAAAAGTCATCGCGCTCGCTGACGCCCCGCGGCCGAACATCGCCGAATTAGCCGATCTCATCCAAAAAGATCTTTCGATTACCGCCAATATTTTTAAGCTCATCAACTCCGGTTACTTCAGCTTGCGTCGTGAAATCGCCGATGTCCGTCAAGCCGTGGTGTTGCTCGGTTTACAGCAGGTACGCAACCTGGTCGTCACCATGGTAAGCGTCAATCATTTTGAAGAGCCCCCGGGTAGCCCCCTCAAGTTGGCCAACTTCTGGGATCATTGTCTGGGCGTCGCCACCATCACCCAGAGCTTGGCCCAACGCTTTAAGTTCGGGGAGGCGCCCAATCTATACCTCGCCGCCCTGCTCCACGACGTCGGAAAAATCATCATTCAGTGTCACTACCCCGACGATCTGTCGCAAATCGTGGATTACATGGAGCAAAACCATTGCGCCATGGTGCAAGCCGAGCAGGCAATCCTCGGTTTCACCCACGCCGAAATCGGCGGCGTCCTCGCCGAGAAGTGGCAGCTCCCGTCCTCCGTTTGTGAGGCGATCACCTACCATCATCAATGCCAAAAAGCCAACGACCACGTTTTCGCCGCCATTCTTCAGTTCGCCGACTTCATTACCAAGGGCCGACTTCAAGCCGTCTACGGCGACCAATTCACCGACGTGGTTTTTGACGATGAACCCTGCTGGAAAATCCTCAAGCAGCGTTTCGCCGCCCAAAATATTGATTTTGAACGGCTTCTTTTAGAAATGGACGATGAAATCGACAAGGCCCGCGAGTTGGTTCGCCAAGCACGAGGGAGTTGATTTGACCGTTCTCAACGCCGTTGCTTGGTTGCTTCTCGCGGCTGTGATCGGCCTGCTCCACCGCCGCATCACCCAGCGTCAAGGCGCCGACCGACAACTCCTCCAACATCTCAGCCGTCAACAGGAACAGCTCGAACGCGAACTTGCCGATTGCCAAGAGGCCCTCAAGGCCGAACGCGAAACCACGGCCGGTTTGCGCCGTGAATGCCAACAGCAGCAACAGCAACTGGCCGCGTTGCAAGAGACCTTCACGCCATGGGGCGACCGCCTCGAAGCCTTGGAGGCCAAAGCCGCCGCGGCGAAGGCGCCCGTCCAAGAAGCACCGGCCACACCCGTCGCCGACAGCGTGGCCGACAAAATCCTGGGCAGTTTTCAATCACCCCTCGTCAAAGACATCATGCAACGCTTGGCGGACGGCACCACGGTGCAACAGATCGCCCGCGACAAAGGGATGCAGGTTGGTGAAGTCGAACTCATCAAAGCCCTCAATAAATTCGCACCGAAGGCGTGAGCCCATGAGCGAACTTTTGGCCGAATTGGCGCCCTACCACCCGATCAACCTCACTTTTGATCCGCCTCCGCGGCAAACCTTCGTGATGCGCCCGTTCAAAGGGCGGCTCGGCGCGCTGTTCGGGTTGCTCGACCACATGCGCAACCCCCACTGGCGCGAGGCCGAGAAGTTCTACAACGACGGCTTGCGCGCCCACAGCATCGGCATGTTGATCGAGGCGGAAAACGCCTACCGCCAAGCGCTTGACCTGGAGCCGGAACACGAACCGGCCCATATCAATTTGGCCGCGGTTTACATTCAACAAGGGCATTTGGAAGACGCCGAGCTCCACCTACGCACCGCCATCGAAATTCGCCCCGGTTTTTACCGCGGTTACTACAACCTCGGCCTCGTGTTCGCCCACATGGAAGCCGAGGACGAGGCCCTGCTTTGGTTTCAAAAAGCGCTGGAGCGCAAGGCCGACCACTTTTGGTCGCTGGTCAACAGCGCGGAAATCTACGTAAACCAAAACAACTTGGAAGAGGCGTTGACCCATTACCAAATCGCGCTGGCGACGGGGCACGACCACACCGCGGTCAGCCTGCGCCTCGCCGACCTACAGCAACGCCAAGGCGACTTCAAACAGGTTGAAGAATTCCTCACCGAAGCCCTTTCGCGCAGAAAATCGCCGGAGACGATCTACAACCTGGCCTGGTCGCAATTGGCGCAGGGCAAGTTCTCCGAGGCCGTCGAGAACCTAAAAACCGCGCTGCAACACCAGGCGATTTTTCCCGAGGCCCAACTGAACTTGGCCTTGGCGCTTTCGGCCAAAGGGGACAACGACACCTCGGTTGAGCAGATGAACAAGTACATGGAGGAGTACCTCGACAAAAAGTCGCCCACCTACCTCCCCCACTTGCGCCTGCTCACCAAGGTCAACCCCAACAACTACGCCGCCCTGTTGCGTTTGGCCGAGATCCACCTCAACGAAAGCCGTATCAACGATGCGGTGGAGGAATTGGAATGGCTGTTGTCAGAGAACCCGAAGGTACCTGATGCATTAAAGATGCTGGGCAACATCTTCGCGGACCAGGGCAACTTCAAGCAGGCTTTACGCACCTACCGACGGCTGGTCGAGGTGGCCCCGGACCAAGTGGACGGGTACTTGGGGATCGCCCGTTCTTACGGCGCGATGGAAAACTACGCGGCGGCGACCCCGGTCATCCGCAAGGTCTTGGAAATGGACCCCAACAACGTGGAGCTCCATTATTTGTTCGGAACCTTATTGGCGCAGGAGGGCCAGCTCCGCGAGGCGGCCAAACATTACAAAATCGTCGCCAAACTGCGGCCGAACTACCCGCGCATCGAAAAACGGATCCGCATGGTCGACGACGAGCTAAGCGACTTTGAGCGCATGAAACCCAAGGCCTGGCCGGCGGGCCGAACGGTGCGCGGCCGCTAACGTCGGCCCTGCCCCGTTTGCGCTTGATCATCATCTTCGAACACAAGGCTTTCAACTTCTCGCAACAAATCCTCGCAAGCAATACGGGCAAAACCGAGACAAACAGAAGAAAAAACGGAGGGACCCCACTGAACGAAACGACCAAAATATCCAGGGTTCCAAGCAGAGGCGGAAAACGTCCGTCTTAAACCGAGGTAAACGGAAGGAAAAATGGGAGGGACCCACCAAGCGAAGCGGCGGTGGGAGGGGCCCAATTTTCCTGGAGTGCTCCTTGAGGAATTGGTCAAGGATACCGTAGCACCCGTGGGCCCAACCCCTCGGTCATCATCGCGGGGCGGCACCGATCTGCCCCGGATAAACCTACCAAAAACGAAAAGACCCCACTAAACGGAACGACCAAAATATCCAGGGTTCCAAGCAGAGGCGGAAAACGCCCGTCTTAAACCGAGGTAAACGGAAGGAAAATTGGGAGGGACCCACAAAGCGAAGCGGCGGTGGGAGGGGCCCAAATTTCCTGGAGTGGTCCTTGAGGAATTGGTTTATGGCGCTATCATGAGGCAGCCCGACGAGAACCTGTGTTGTCTATCCAGTAATTCCTCGTCGGCGTAAGCCCTTACAGCGCCATCAACCAATTGGTCAAGGATACCGTTGTACCCGTGGGCCCAACCCCTCGGTCATCGTCGCGGGGCGGCACCGATCTGTCCCGGATAAACCAACCAAAAACGGCCGAACCATCACAAACCGCAACAGCCCAGCCGTTTCAGCAATGGAACAAGGCACTTAACGCGGCGGTGGAACCACATTAAAGTTCATCACACCAACCGGCGTGTACAACCCATCCCCGACATCCACGGTTTTTTTACCGGGACCAAAGGGATTAATAACCGTCGGGCTCCCCTGCAAGCCAAGCAAGAGAAAGGTCACCGCTTGCACCTGCATTTCCACCGTGGACCCTTCGCTGGGGTCCAACAACGAACCGTGGCCCGCGTTGTCGAACTGGAACAAAGCCGAGCCCACATAAGGCGCGGACGCGGAAGCCAAACCGTCAACCGCGGTGCCGTCAACCTTGGTTACGCCGATCGCACGCGCCAAATCCAAGGTGTTGTCATTGGGGATGGTATCGTCGTCGAGCGACATCTGTAACAGCACCGTTTTGGGGGCGCCGTTGGCGAGGTTACCGCTCCGCATTTCGGCACCGTAGTTAAAGCCGTCGGCATCGTCCAAAATCGTTTGACCCACAAAGAAGTACAACTCGGCGAGGAAGGAACCCTCGGGAATGCCGAACGCACCCAAACCGGCCGCGATCTGCGGACCGAACACCTGGGAATTCCGCAAAAGCGAAGCAATACGACCGCCGGTCACGTTGAAGGCCGCCACGCCAATGTTGGTCTCCGTGGCGACAAAAGGCGCCGCGGAAACGCCCCCCAGCGATTGCCCCAGAAAGGTCAAACCGAAGGTGGCCGCATCAGCACCGCCGTCGCCGTTAAAATCCGTATTGCCGCTGGTGATCACCCGCGTCAAGGTGTAGAGGTTGCTGACCGATTGGCGAATGTTGTCGCGGGACAACAACAGGTTACCGAGGTTCACGAAGTTGGCGCCGGAGGGATCTTCGATGCCGTCGGGGCCGGGAAAACCGGTCGCGTTGTCGATCAAATCAAGACCGAAGGTCAGGTCGCCGTGCAGCCACATATCGATGCCGATCACGCCGACCCCGTTGGAACAGGGACCGTTGGCCAAACCGAACATGTCTTCCTTGGAACGCGTGATCGCGTGCTGGAAAATCATCATCGGGGTCGCGGCCTGGGCGCCGAGCGGCATACAGGCGATGAACGGAATGGTCACCTCGCCGCGCGAAAGCGGCAACCCGTCGGCGCCACCGGGCGCAAAAGGTTCGGAAGTGGGATCACCAATCCAGCGGGGCGCCTGGAAGGCACCGATGTACACCGCGCCGATGGCGTCGTGGGGGACGGCGCCGGCACCAATCGCGTTAAAGAAGGCGTCAACCGCGGCGCTGCCTTCCACGGCTTGTAAAATTTGAATCGGCGTATCGCGTTTCTGGACATCGCGCCGAACCGCGGTCATGGTTTCGAAAAGCGGTTGCGTGGTAAAAGAAAAAACCAGCGGAATGTAGCTGCGTTGCAAGCCGGTTACGGCCTCCGCGGCTTCCCACAAGGGTTGAAATGCCTCGCGCAAGGGTTCCAGGCCGGCGGCCTCACTGTCGCCGAGCCCGTCCACGGCGGAACGACCCTGGTCGTCGACCAACGGAAAGGCGTTGCGTGTCAGCAGGGTGATGGCCTGGGCCTCAACCGGGAAGTTCTCCTCGTTGTCGCCGATTACCCCATTGGTCATCACCACCACGTGCGTACGTCCTGGCTTCAAAGGCCTTACGGGACGCGCGAAAATGGTGGGGTTCCCGGTCGTTGGATCAACGACCACGGAATAGGTCATCTCGCGAATCGGATTAATCGCCTGCCCGGTCTGGGCGGCGGCGAGGTCTTCCAGATCAACAACCAACAAGGTTTGGGCGTTGACGGTTTCAGCACGAATGCCGCCTTCCATCGGGATAATCAAGGGGCCCGAGGTGGAAAAACCCGAAAGCGAGTTGAACTGGGCGATCAGCGTATCCACGGCGGGATCGTTCAGGGAAGGCACGGCGTTTTGGCCGGTGTCCGGGTCGCGCAGCAAGTCGTTGGGCAGCGGGATACGGGTCGGGTCGCCGCCGAGGGGATCAAACAAGGCAAAGGTGTAATCGGTAAAAATCTGCCGCTCTTGGAGTTCAATATCCTCGTCGTCGTTGGAGCAGCCCCAACACGCGAGGGCGACCAATGCCGCCAAAAATAGCTGCCGTAAACGCAGGCTCATAGAACACTCCATCAAGTTAATCTCTATTAAAATCGCGATTGTCAAAAGGTCTGGTTCCGCTTCGATCCAGACCGAAACCCTCGGGGCACCTCGTCCGGTCGCGTCGCACAAGACAACCGTTCGCAAAGGTAGCGCGTGAATCGCTTCGAGGCGCGGTAACATCGTTCATTTGCGGAACGTTGGATTTAACCGAGAAGCACGATCAGTGCGAGGGGTTTTGGCTAAAGATCTGGAGCGAAATGGCTTTAAAAAGCGAGCCGGGGTTGCGCCCGACCGCACCAGGTGGTGCGCTGAGCATTTTTAAGGCCGTTGCAGCCCAGCGGCTTAGCTAAAACAACCGTGACTTTTCGCGGTTCTTAGGTTTAGCGTCACTATAACCTATGACAATCGGCCCTGACAACACCCGCTTGAACAATTCCCCAAGCCCTCATCAAACGCGCTCAACCCCTGGGGCCGTTGACTTTGCCGCGATTGAAGGAAGCTTCAAAAACGGCCTAAAGCCTAGAACCGCAAAGCCTTGAAAGCTAACTGGTCAGGCCAGACAGCCTATGCCGGGTGACGATGAAACCGTGCCGATGACCGCCGCATCGATTTCTTTTTTTCGACAGTCGCGCACCAAATCCTCGGCCGCATCCGCGCACAACGCAAACAACAGACCACCGCTGGTCTGGGGATCAAACAAAACCGGCGCGTGCTTTTCGAGCACCGCGTCTTCGATTAACCCGTGCTCAACCACAAAAGCACGGTTGGTCCGCGCCGCGCCCGTTTTCGCCCCGACCGCAACCGCTTCATCCACCGCGGCGAAACGCGGGATCGCATCAACCCGAACCCGCGCGCCCAAACCGGAACCCGCCAACATTTCCACCAAATGCCCGAGCAAGCCGTAGCCGGTAATGTCGGTGGCCGCGTGGATCGGAAACTTTTTGGCACAGGCGGCGGCATCGCGGTTGAGCCGTTTCATCGAAACAAGGGCATCCTCAAGCGCCGTGGCGGGCAACAGGTCGCGTTTGACCGCCGTCGCCAGAAGCCCCGTGCCGAGGGGTTTGGTCAGCACCAGGGCATCGCCGGCCCGCGCGCCTTGGTTGCGCCACACCTGATCGGGTGCCACCCGGCCCGTGATCGCGTAGCCGAACTTAATTTCTTCATCGCCGACGCTGTGCCCACCGACCACCAAGCAACCTGATTCGGCGATTTTCTCGGTGCCCCCGGCCACGATCTGCTGCAACAGCTCGAGCGGCCAGGTCTTGTAGGGGTACATGACCAGGGAAAGCGCGGTCAGCGGTTGCCCGCCCATGGCGTAGACATCCGACAAGGCATTGGCCGCGGCAATCGCGCCAAAATCGACCGGGTCGTCGACGATCGGGGTAAAGAAATCGACGGTTTGCACCAGGGCCGTTTCCGTGTCCAGTTGGTACACGGCGCCGTCGTCGCGGTCTTGATAACCCACGAGCAAACGTTCATCGATGCCTGGCCGCATCGCTTTAAAGACATCACCCAAAACCTTGGGCGGAATTTTGGCCGCTCAACCGGCGGAGCGGGCCGCTTGGGTCAGACGATAGTTCACCATGGCCGGTCCTCCTTGCGCCGTTTGAAACGGGAATTGGGTTCGCTTGATCGCGCTTCTTAGGTTAAATCCCTATGTTGTAGGCGTAAGCCGCCAAACCCACCAGCACCACCACAATGGTGATGGCGCCGACAATCAAAATGTTCTCAATCTTTTTTAACTGCATAACACCCAGCTTAACCAATTTGCCCGGCCTCGCAACAGAGACGACACGCGGGCGACCCCCATGTTACCACTACCCTACCCGCAACCAACCACCGGTTTTGCGACCCTTAGCCTGGCCCGCATTTCTCACAAGGATTCGTCGCGAGAAGCAGCAAGCCTTGTGAGAAATACAGGCTAGATCGGCAAACGCACGATGAACTCGGTAAAGGAACCTTCTTCCGAATTCACATAAAGCTGCCCGTTGTGGCCCTGGGTAACGATTTCGTAGCTAATCGAAAGCCCGAGCCCGGTGCCGTCACCGGTGGGTTTGGTGGTGTAAAAGGGCATGAAAATTTGGTCGACGGCGTCCTTGGGAATGCCCAACCCGTTGTCGCGAATCACCACATCCACCGAATCCGTGTTTTTGCGGGTTTCCACCAGCAGCCGCGGCTTGAAGATCTCGCCCAGGTTGTTTTTCTTCTCGCGCAAGGCGTAGCAGGCGTTTTCCACCATGTTGATGATGACGCGGCTGATGTCGTTGGACATCACCTCAACCTCGCCAACCTCGGGATCGTACAGCCGTTCCAGGTCGACATTGAGCTGGGGATAACGGGAAATCACACCGTGGAAGCCGAAATTCACCGATTCTTCCACCAGTGAGTTCATTTCCTTGCGTTGTTTTTCGCCGACGCCGGTACGGGAGTGGTCGAGCATGCGTTGCACGATATCCTCGGCGCGGTGGCCGTGGTGGGAAATGCGCGAGGCGTTTTCTTCCAAATCGGAAACCAAATCGTTGATCTCCTGAACCGTTTCTTGATCAAGTTGGTCCATGTGGTCGGCCAGGCTTTCTTTGAGTTCTTCGGCCAGGGAGATGGAGAGCACCGAGAAATTGTTGATGAAGTTGAGGGGATTGCGAATTTCGTGGGCAATGCCGGCCGTGAGCGCGCCGAGCGAGGCCAATTTGGCCTGGGTCACCATTTGTTTTTGCGCTTTGAGAATCGCCTCGTTTTTGTACTGTAACTCTTGCAGGGTACGCGCCTTGTCCAGGGCAGAGAGGACGTGGCCGCGCAGGCGGAACAGCTTACGGGCGTCCAATTCGGTGAAGGCGCTGGGATCGTGATCATTTTCGAATACCAAAAAGCCCTGTTTTTTCTCGTCAATCACCATCACCAACACCATGCTGGATTTGCTGAGCGGTAGTTCGCGCATGCGCTCCGGCACATCTTTGAGTTTGGTGTTACGGGTGATGAACACGTCCTCGTGGGCGTGGTTGATATCGCGAACGTAGCGTTGGTCCAGTTCGTCAAAAGTAAGCGCAAGCGCGGGAACTTTTTCGGTGCCTTTACCGGCCCAGGCCACCGGCTTGTAGGAAGCGCCGGCGGCATCGAGCATCCAAAACTTGGTGCGTTGCGCCTGGGGGAAAATTTGGAAGCCTTGGCGCAGAATGGTCGCCAACAAACTGGGCAGATCGGTTTCCTGGTTAATCACCTGAACAATTTGGTCCAGGGTCTTTAATTCAATGTTACTGAGTTCCAACTCACGGGTACGGTCCTGAACCAATTGGTCCAAGTTGCGGTTGATGTGAACCAATTTCTCATGGGAGGCAATTAAATCGCGGTGCAATTCCAACATTTTCAGGTGGACGCCGACCCGAGAGATCAATTCTTCCTGGGAGATGGGTTTGGTGAGAAAGTCGTTGGCACCCGCGTCAAAACCTTCCACGAGATCGCCAACCTGGTTTTTGGCGGTCACCAAAAGAATGGGTAATTCGTCGGCTGAATATTCTTCGCGAACGCGTTTACACACCTCGTAACCCGATTGTTCCGGCATCATGATGTCGAGCAGCACCAAATCGGGCGGAATTTCGGAAAAAATGATGTCCAAGGCCTCGGCACCGGAGGAAGCTTTAAAAATGGTAAATTTGCGCTCCAAAACCAAACGGTTCACCAACACGCGTTGGTTGACGGGATTGTCATCAACCACCAGGATTTTAAAGATGCCGTCCCCGGTAATTTCCATTTCGAAATCGCGGCTGCGCATCATCGCTTCTTCTTCAAGCGAAGCATCAAGGTTGTTCACCTTGGAAACCGTTTCCAAGCCGGGCAAGGTATATTCGGACAGGGGAACGGTGGAAATCGGCAGCCGCACGGAAAAACAGGACCCGCGACCGACCTTGGATTCCACCTTGATTTCCCCATTCTGAAGCTCAATAAGCTGCTTGGTAACCGCCAAACCGAGGCCGGTACCACCAAACTTCCGCGAGGTGGAGCCGTCGCCCTGCTCGAAGCTCTGGAAAATGCGTTCGAACTGGTCGGGATTGATGCCGACACCGGTATCTCGAACATCAATCCACAGATGTTCCCCATCACGACGCGCACCGATGCGCACGGATCCCCGCTCCGTAAATTTAATCGCGTTCCCCACCAGGTTATAGAGAATCTGCTGTAAACGGTCATTGTCGGCAAGCACATAAGGACAGTCGGTCGAGAGTTCATTAATAAGAACGACATCCTTATCGCCGATCAAGTGTTTCGACAAATTAAGCACCATCGAAACAGACGAATAGACATCCTGAGAAGAGAGATTCAATTCAAGTTCGCGGGTCACCATCTTGGAAAAGTCGAGAATATCGTTGACGAGGTTATTCAAACGAATACCACTTGAAACAATCATCAATAAATTATCACGCTGGTCATAGGAAAGTTGTCCAGTAACCCCATCCAGCATCGACTTAGCAAGGCCAATCATACCGTTCAAGGGTGTTCTTAATTCGTGCGACGTGTTAGCAAGGATTTCATCTTTAATCTTATCAACCCGTTTCAGCCGGTCGGCAACCAACTTCTCATTAAGTAACTCTTGTTCGCGTTTCTGAATCTGAATTTTATAATCACGCTCTCTTCGTTTAACAAAAGCCGTCGCAGCGGACACACCCAAAACGAGATAAACCGAATAAGCCCACCAAGTCAAATAAAAAGGAGGAAGCGATTTAATCTTCAACACAAGTTCTTTTTTTGACCAAACCCCATGATGATTAGTCGCTCTAACACGCAATTGGTAAGAACCAGCAGGCAATTCGGTAAAAGTAACCAACCGGTTTTCTGGCACAGGAAGCCATTTATTAGCATATTTTGTCATTTTATATTCAAAATCGACCTTGCTCGGATTGTTATAATCATCGGCCGAAAACCGAAAAGCAACCACAGATTCCTTATGCGATAACTCTATGGGAACAGAAGAGTCAAGTACTTTGTTATTCTCTGCAACACTTGCATTAAAAACCTCAAGATCAGTAAAAATCACCTCGGATTGAAAATCGGAAAGCAAAACATCTTCAGGCTTAAAGTAGTTCATACCGAGATCACCACCAAAATAGAAAGTGCCATCGCTTGCACGCAAAAAAGAACCTGCCTGAAAATCTTCTCCTTGAAGACCGTCTCGTGAATCGAA
The DNA here is from genome assembly GCF_017377855.1 of Acanthopleuribacter pedis. Taxonomy (GTDB): domain Bacteria; phylum Acidobacteriota; class Holophagae; order Acanthopleuribacterales; family Acanthopleuribacteraceae; genus Acanthopleuribacter; species Acanthopleuribacter pedis. Next base: position 223,751 of record NZ_JAFREP010000007.1, on the reverse strand, counting down.
AGCACGTATATCCCGTGTTCTCGTATTGTATTTGGCAATCCCGTTCGCTGTACTCACCCAGAGCACATCTTTTCCTTCTGGTAAAAGGCCACAAATATTGTTGTCTATGAACCCTTCTTTTTCGGTCACATACTCAATTCGCTTTATATCGACGCCATTTTCTTTAAAAATAATTCGATTTAGACCTCCACCATAAGTGCCAACCCACATTTCCTGGGGGTTTAAGGATGCGAAGGCGTCCACCATGGAATGGGACAGCCCAATCCCCTCCTCAGGGCCCCGTATCGGTGGAACCTGGCGAAAATCTAGGCCACCGGATTTAACCTGGTAATACAACCCCTCATTCAAGGTTCCTATCCACAAGCGATTCCTTTGATCCATTTTTAGATTGAAAGTATTCACAGTTTTCGAATCATTTTGAACCTTTCGAAATTTCCGCAAATCTATCGCTTTAAAATCCTGAGAACCCGGCTCTCGAAGAAACAAACCTCTTCGAGTTGCTACCCACAATCGTCCATCAGGACCTGAAAGGATCTTGAAAACCGTTAATAAAGTTTCATCGGTTTTTGAAGATAGAGGTATTTGGGAAAACTTCTCAGATCTTGAATCATAAAATACAAGACCACTTCCAGATGTACCTATATAAAAGTCATCGTTCTCGTCCTGATAAATCGAGCGAATCGATTCCCTTAGTGGAAATTCTTGCTGACCAACTAACGCGGTTCTATAAACACGACCAGTTTTCGGGTCAAGTAAATTAATATCAGAACCGCAACCGATCCAAATCATCCCTCGTCGATCTTCATCAATTGACCAAACTTTTTTAGACGACAAGCTGTTATTAATATGTGGATAACTAGTCAAAAGGTTAAACATCTGTCGAGAATAGGAATATTTGGATATCCCAGATCCTGTAGTTGCAATCCACACTACCCCAGAACGATCAACCAACAACTCAACAACATTGTTACCCGAAACGCTACTTGCTTCAAATCGATCCGCACGATAGTGTTCAAAGGTCCCCTTCTTTCGTCTATAACAAAAAAGGCCTTGCCGGGACCCAATCCAAAGATTACCAACATCGTCTTCTCGGAACGAAGTAAATGAAAACTCACCTGCTTCCTCAAAGTGAGAAAACAAGGATAATCCTTTAACAAAACGATCTCTGGAGGGTTGAAATAAATATAAACCCTGGTCAGAGCCGATCCAAACCAGTCCGTTTTGATCCTGATACATCGAGTTAATCAAACGAGGCGCTATATCAATATGCCCCTCCGGCATCTCTCTTGTAACTAGGACTTTTTGAGTATCAATGCCCGACAAGATCACGATACCGTTATTTGTTCCCAACCAAAGGGAGCCGTCTGGCCGCTCCAAAATCGATTCCACTCGGTTGTTTCGCACAACGCCCTCAGCCAGAACATTGTGCCCTGAAAAAACCTGCTCAAATTGGTCAAGCTGTTCTCGGTAGAGATACAGCCCGTTCATAGTTCCTACCCATAATCGTTCTTGAGAATCGAAATATAGGGTACGGATAGATGCAGCCTTGTCACTAAAGGACATAGGGTAACGTTTAAAAGATCCTGATAAAGGATTAAACCTATTTATCCCTGAAGATAGGGTTCCGATCCATAGAGAGCCAGACTGAGTTCCTGCCAAACAGGTGATATAATTGCTCGATAGACTCTCAGTATTCCCAAATTCACTTCGGTAGTCCTTAAAAATAGAGCCGTCATAACGATACAAGCCGGTGGGCGACCCGATCCAAATAAACCCATTAGGACCTTGAAAAAAAGACGTCGCGCTAGAGGGCTTAAACCCCTGTTTTCCATCAAGTCGCTGAAATAAAACAGTGGTATTTTTTGCGAAACTGAAACCAGAAAACAAAAGGACAAGGTGAAAGAAAAACAGCCTAAAATATAGACAAACAGCCTTTTGATGCATAAACACGCAACTTCTTCATTTTGAGATCAGAAGGACTCAATCTTGGAGATAGCACCTAAAGACACCATGCCCTTAACGGGTTGTCAACAACTAAAAAGCTCTTCCAGAGCGATCAACCTCTGAAAGAGCTTTCCTTGGATCATCGGACTTTATAAAGAAATCAGTCGACTATCGGGACATCGTTAGTCGGAGGCCCGAAGTCCTGGGAGGCAACCTCGAGTGCTTCCGCTGAAAAGGAAACGGAGTCATCGGTGTCGAAACGGCTGACGGATTGTGCTTGTTCGCTACGGGGGGCGTTCTGGGACGCGCCTTGGACCTGACCCTGGCTGCTCACCGCGTTTGGATTAAGAGCGGATAAGGCTAAAGAAGAATTTTCGATCATGGCAACTCCTTGAGGACGAGACGATGGTTAGTGTTCGCAACATGATTTCAATCGACGGCAATCAATGCAGGATAAGAGCAAACAGGAACCGAGATTTTCGAAAATTGTGCCAACGTTATGAGGAAACGTCAAACAGTTTGATTCCTATTCCGTCGATGAACGATGCGTTGTGAGCCTTGGAAGCATCGGGTACTCTCCAACTCGGTGGACAGAAGTGACACAGGTCACATCAATCAAAAAACCTGTGTCGGGTCGACCCACCAGAAACAGGCTTTCCGAACGTGAACGCCTGGTTGTTCCTGATGTACCCATCCTATCGACGCTTCCCGAGGAAAACTTGACACCCCATCAAAGTTCGCGACACACCACTTCGACCGCAAATCTCGAAAAACCGTTTCAGGACAAGGCGTTAGAACCCTGACAGGTTCGTCGCTTTTTTTACCATTCTTCGATAAAAAAAACGGAAAAGGTCGTCCTTTTCTGGCTGAGTTGCCGTCAAAAGCGTGCTTTTTTACGATTCATCGCGACTTTGCCCGGCGCGAGAAGGCAATCAAGTTTCACTCCAGACTTGAGCTAGGTCACATTACAGCACACATGCGACCTTTTTGCCATATCACGACGCCGTCTTTTTCCCTCTTGTATAACTTTTGTCTAAAACGCGAATAATCAACTTGCCAAATTATCACACCAAGATATCCCCATCTAGCCCGCATTTCTCACAAGGATTCGTCGCGAGAAGCTGAAACCCGTGTGAGTACGAAGATTACGACCGAGAGACGGCACAGGCGTAGCAGCGCTACGGCGAAGGCGGCTCGACCGAGTAAGCGAAGTAATCGCACGGGTTTCAGCTTCGCAGCAGAACGCCTTGTGAGAAATGCGGGCTAAAGCGGTCCCCACCCACTATTTGGTAGGAACCACCAAACACCGAACCGCAAACAGGCTGTACAACACCGCTCGCGACAGCCCTCCCCCGGAAGGGTGCACCGGCAGGACCCGCCGGCGGCCTTTTTCCTTACCCGACACGCGGGGCCGCGATTCAAGCGGTTGCGCCTGCATCAATGGCCGGCGATCCCACCGAGGCAGAAGCCCGCCGCAAACCCGCCCTCAGGTGAGGCTGTTGTGAACAAGATCACCCCACACCCGGCCAAACCCTGCTCCCCGACCGCTTGATCCATCCTCCGCCAAGCTTGCGGTTGGTTTTTGCCCCGGCCTCCGTTAAAATAAATCTGTTTTTCCGTAGAGACCGCCCCGACCCCGCATCGCTCCCTGTTTCCGCCCCTTGCCCCTATCGACCTGAAATAAAGAAAGATGTGATTCATGCTCGATTCAAATCGCTTCTTGGTCATCCACCGCGATACCGCGAAGGCCCAACAAGTCAAAACTGTTTTGGAGCGCGCCGGGTTTCGTGCCGCCTGTATCCATTCCGGTATGGAAGGCGTGCCTAAATTCGAAACCTTCAAACCCGGTATCGTTTTGATCGAAACCGGTCTCACCGATATGCCGGTTCCGGTGTTGGTGCAGGCCCTGCGTGAAATGCACAAAGAGTTCCCTATTTGGTTGCTCAGCGACGATCCCAACGAGGCAACCCTCGACGAGGCCCGCGCCATCGGCGCCTACGGCGTCTTGCAGTGCCCCATTTCCGTGCGCGATTTACCCCGCCTGAACACCCAAGAACTCGAGGATCTCTCCGACATCAGCGACGAAACCCTCAACGATTTCGTCCCCAATCACATCTGGCAGGAACAACCCACCGCCCAACACCACACCCGCCTGATCGCCACCGAGGTCATGCAACGCGGCAGCCTGAAACACAAGGGCCACCTGGTCATCATCGGCGATTTGGAAGGCGTCAAAAACCTCTACGTTGACGGCGATCTCAGCATCCAGGGCAGCGTGCGCGACTGCCACATTCGCTGCCGCGGTAACCTGCTCATCACCGGCGCCCTCAGCGACTGCCGCGAACCCGGCGTGTTCGCCCGCGCCAACCTCAGCGTCGGCCAGATCCAAAACGCCCACGTGGTAGCGGGTAAAAACCTGTTCCTCAAACACCACTGCATCAAAAGCGCGGTTTACGTCATGCAACACATGGTGGCGTTCGGCGAAGATTCCCGCTTGGTGGGCGGCATCATTCGCGTCTGCGAACACATCGGCTTCGCCATCGTCGGCGACGCGGAACAAACCCACACCCAAATTGAACTGGCCCCGCCCCTGCTCCACGAATCCTGGCAACGCACCAAAAAACACTTTTGGAAACACGCGGTTTCGATCAACAACAAACTGGCCAAAACCAAAGGCAAGGCGATTCGCAAGCACCTGGAAGATCCGCGTTTTTACGTGATGCAGGCGGAACTCATCGCCTCGCGCGTTTACCCCGGCGTCAGCATTCGTATCGGCAAATTCGAAGACTACATTTTTGAGTCCTACCGCGAACCCACCCGCATTTTTGTCGGGCTCAAGCACAAAAAAGCCTTCGGCATTTGCGCCCGTCCCCGCAAAAAGAAAAAAGCGCACCTGCTGAAAAAGGAAGCGTGATGTGGCTCGGCCTCTTGCTGCTGCTGCTCCAACAACCGCCAACCACGCTCAAACTCCCCGGGCACGCCACGCCGACCCATTGTTTAACCCCCGCCGACGGCATCTGGTGGGTCCGTCAACCCGACGGCGCCTTACCGGAACCCTGGCACAGCGGCGAACAAAAGGCCTACACGCCGGCGACGGAACTGCTTTTTATCACCGGTGACGGCAGGCAAACGCTTTACGGCATAACCCGCGAGGGTTTGGTAAGCCTGCGCCCGGAAGCGGGACGCCTGGTCCCCGATCAGCAGCTCATCCCCTTTAAAACGCCGCTAAAGTACACCCACCCCTGTCTGATCGCCCCGTCCTTCGCCTTGCTCTCACGGCGTTGGACATTGATCCAAAACGGCAACCGCCTGCTGGTGCTTGCCCTGGAAAAAGACGGCCCACGCTTTGAAACAACCGCCGTCCCCATGCCGGAAAACGACGACCCCGACCAGCAGCAGTTCCTCCAACCGGTTTTTCTGCAGCGCGGCACGCTGTTCTATGCAACCGGACCCGCCGCGGTGAAGGTGCTTACCTTTGACAAAAGCGCTGAACAGATCACCCTCACCGCAAGCGAGACGCCCTTGCCCGCGACCCGGAGCCTGGAACAAGTGGTGCCCATCTGGCTTTCCAACCAAAAGGAACCCTATTGGCTGAGTTACGGCGGGGAGTTTGGCAAACTCAACCAGTTCGGTTGGCACCTGGATACGACGGACGGCCGTCGCCTCGCCGCCGGCGAAGGCATTTTGGTCAAACACCTGCTCTTGGATAGGGCGCCGACACCGCGCCTGCTGGTGTTCACGGTCGCCAACCAACTCACGGCCCATGCGATGTCGCGCCTGCGCGGATTCACCAACTTCCACTGCGATACGGTGGTTTTTGAACCAAGCAAAACCACGCTCGGCCAATTCACATTCAAAGGTTCCAAGGACGACGATAAGCCGCGCCGCCCGGTCGCGATGCTGCCCGTCCCCGACCGCAACCAAGACGGTTTTGAAGAACTCCTGATCTCCGATGCGCGCAGGGACGCCCGCGTTTACCTCAGCAAGCCGGACGGTAGCTTCGAAAAAAACCCCGAAAACGTGGCGCACCAAGCCTTCCACCGGGCGATTCACAACGGCGACCGCCTTTGGCTGGCGTGGCGCCGTGAGGACCACTGGTTCCTCCAGCAGGTGTCACCGTGACCGCCGGCCTGCTCCTCCTGTGTTGCCTGTGGCTGTCGCCCGGGGAAAGCGCGCTCATTCCGCGCGGGGACCGCGTGTTTTTCCAGGAAGCGGACGACCTGGTGGTGCTGAATCCCGCCGCTGAACCGATCCGCCAGGTGCTTGCGCAAACACAACTGATCACCGCGGTAGGCGACGGCTTGATCATTCGCGATAAGGATGGGTTCCAGTTCTACCTCATTGTGGACGGAAGCCGCACGCCCCTTCCCGATCCACCCGCGCCGCCCTTAATGATTGAATTGCCGTGGGTGAAGGGTCCGGCCTTTTTGAGCCGGGACGCACTCCACGTCTTGCACCAAAACCGCTGGCAGCGCTTGGCCGTCCCAATTTGGTACGACTTCACCGCGGCGGTCCCGGCCACGGGTGCGCTCCAGGGTTTGGTCGGCCGCTTTCCGCTGATCACCAACGGAAACGGTGGCTCTTGGCTGGTTTACCAACCCAAATCAGGCGAAACCCTGGTTTGGCGACCGAGCACCGGCAAGGTCCGACGGGCCCAAACCAAGGACGATTTACGGTTGGTCACCATCGGTAATCAGACGCTGTGGTTGGGCGCCCCCAACGACCAGTGGGTTTCCCAGGTGAACTGGGCCGATCCCGACAGGTTCGGTGAAAAAACCCGCGTTCCAGGGCTCAATCGCTACAGTCCGCTGCTCGCGGCCGCGGACGGCGTGTGGCTGATTGGGTTCAGCGACGGTTGGCGCGACATGATGGCGGCCTGGAAATCGGGTCGCACCGATGTGACGCTAAATTTCCTCCAAGAAAACTACGGACAACCGAGCAATCAAACGATCAAACTCAGCGAGATGCCCTTGCACCTAAAGCTTTCCACCTCCAACAGCGGTTCGCCGCGAACCAAGGTGCAACCGAGTTTTTCAGTGGTCCCCGTGTTGAAAAACGGCGAGGTGGCGGTGGTCGACAGCGAACAACTCGCCATTTACCGCGCGGGCCGGGCCACGCCGATCCTGCGCACGCGGCGCGGCGAATGTGCCCTGCCCGCGTTAATTTTCTACCGCGCGGACCGCTACATCGCGGTGGATCGCACGGGCCAAACCACGCCCCTGGAGGCGTCACCATGAGTTGGCATGAATCCGAAATTGTCGTGCGCTATGCCGATACCGATCAAATGGGCGTGATTCACCACGCCTCGCACCTACTTTATTGTGAAATGGGCCGTATCAACTTCTGCGAGCACCTGGGTCTGCCCTACCACGTGCTGGAAGAGGCGGGTTATTACCTGATGGTTTCGGAACTCACCGGCCGCTACCGTGCCCCGGCGCGTTATGGGGAAAAACTGTATATCAAAACGGGCATCGCGGTGTTGAAACCCAAGCTGATTCAATTCAAATACGAAATTCGCAACCGCGAGGAAAACCAACTGCTGTTCACCGGCACATCCAAACATCTGTTTAGCCAAGGAACCAAAGCCGCGGTGCGGTTACCGGCCGAGTTTTTCGCTTTTTTTGAAAAAGCCTACCCAGCCGAGAACCCATAAAAAAAAGCGGCAAAACGCCGAAACGTTTGCCGCAAAGTTGCGTCCCCTTCGCAACCAATTTTTGGTTATGATGGGATGTTATTTTTGAAGATCATGATTGATGCGATCCATGAAAGAAGGGCGGATGATTAACCCTTGCCACGCGGGAAAGGGTAGCGAAAGAACTGATCCCCCATGGGATTCCAATACTCGGGCATGATGTAGTAAATGCCGGTTGTGGGGACCCCCAAAGGATCGGACACAACCGCATTGGGAACAGCGGCTTGGGTTTGTGAAACGGGTGCGGATTCTGCCGAAACAGCGGCGGGTAAAGCGGTGGGCGGGGCGGTTACAAGCGCGGTCAACAAGCTTGTCAAAGCAACAAACATGAGCAATCTCCTGTGGCTTAAAAAGAGTATGTGATTAAGTTAAACAAAGCTTTGTCTGAACCATCGAATGATCGTGTTTCAGCGTACGTGTCAGCATTAACACGCGGATATTAAAATACTCACATTGATTCACGTAAACCTTTCAACAACATCAAAAACATACAACAAACCCATTAAAACCAGCGCCGATAAGTTAGTATGTAAATATCCCTTAAGCGATGAAAGAAACGACCGCACCAAGCCTCACCTCGAGTTTTCAGCACCGACCCCCGGCCCGAACGCCTTGCGCGCTGGGCGATTCGCCCCGCCAAACCACTTTGGCAAAACATCGCACTAATCCTTTTTGCTATGATGGGCGTATGCATTTCCCGGGTACAGACTTAACCACGGTGACCGGTGTTTCGCCCCCTGTCCCTTCTTGAGCGGCAATCACGCCGTGCCGACCAACACGGCCGATTCAACGCCCATCAAGGACCCCGGCGTAACCGGCCGACTTTATTCCATCCCTTCCTACCCATCCCCATTTTTATGTGATCGGAGCAGCATGGCGTCTCTTTTTTCCATCAGGTGCTTTTTTTGTCACGCCCCTCGATGCTCGGCAGACCTTTGGCGTGCAAGCCGGACTGACGACCGACATCAAACCAAGTACGACGAGGTGATTGGTTGCTACTAGAAATCAAAGACTTCTCGGTCTCATACGGCAAAAACCGAGTGTTGAACAACATCAACTTAAGTTTGCCCAACGCGGCGGTCGGTCTCCTGGGCCCGAACGGCGCGGGCAAAAGCACGCTGATTAAAGCGGTTCTCGGTTTGATCACGCCCGACAGCGGCAGCGGTCGCTTCCTGGATTTCCAGTTGGGAAGCAACGACCGCCGCATTCGCCAATACGTGGGCTACATGCCCGAAAGCGAATGTTTGATTCCCGGCTTCACGGCGGTGCGTTACGTCTCCTACGCGGCCCAACTCAACGGGTTACCCAAACGCGAGGCGTTCAAACGCGCCCACCAAGTGCTGTACCTGGTCGGCCTCGGCGAGGCCCGTTACCGTGATCTGAGCACCTACAGCACGGGCATGCGCCAGCGGCTGAAACTGGCCCAAGCGATTGTCCACGATCCCTACCTGGTGTTTTTGGACGAACCCACCAACGGGCTCGATCCCGAGGGTCGCGAGGAAATGCTCGACCTGATTCGCCAGATCGCGGAAATCGAAGATCGCTGCATCGTACTGAGTTCTCACCTGATGCGCGATGTCGAACGCTGTACGGATTACATCGTCATTATGGACCAAGCACAAATTAAGTGTTCCGGTTACCTCAAGGACCTGTGCGCCGGTCAAGCCGACCGCTTCAGCCTGCGGGTCGCGGGCGACGTGCAAAAAGCGGCCGCCATTTTACAAGAACAAGGGCTCAAGGTCGGCCATGTTCACAAGCGCGAACCGGTTTTTGAGGTCACCCTGCGCGAGGGCTACCGTGCCCGTGATTTGTTCAAACACCTTGGCGCGGCGGAAATTCAAATTCGCCAAATGAAACCGCGCACCTTCACGGTCGAAGAGATCTACCGCAAACACGTGGCGATTGGAGGTCAAGATGGAAGCCAAGAGTGAAATTTACTCGCAGGGTTACCGCAAATGGGAAGGCGAACGCAAACAACAAACGCCGCCCTGGTTCCTGATCGGCGAGGCCGGATTGGCCAACCTCTTCGAATCGTCGGGTAAAAAAACCAAATTTTTCTTTTTCTCGCTGTTCCTGTTTTACTACCTGGGCTGTTTCGGCATCACCGTCCTGCGCCTGCAAGCCGATAACCTGCGCTCGGTACCGGCCATCGCCCCTTTCGTCGAGGCCTTCGCGGGACTCAACTTGGATTACCCGGAAATTTGGTGGCACGCCTACATGCTGGCCAACCCCACCGCGGCGTTTGCCTTCATCGCCATGATCATCTACGGCGCCCAACTGATCTCCAAGGACAAAGCCGCCAACGCCTTGCAAATCTACTTTTCCAAAGCGGTAACCCGCTTTGACTACATCCTCGGCAAATTCTTCGCCATCGGCTTGATCATGGCATTGGCCACCCTGGTCCCCAGCGCGATCATGCTGGTTACCGGTCTGGTGGTCACCCCGGACTTTATGAAATACATCAGCCAAGCCTGGTACGTCCCCTTCATCATTACGGCCTTTTGGCTGCTGTACACGGTGACCTATGGCTCCGTCATCCTGGCTTTTTCGGCCTCTCAAACCAGCAGTACCCGCACCTCGGTGCTGTTTTTCGGCTTTCTGATGGTGGTCGAGTTGGTTCCCCTCCTGATCAGCAAACTGATGGGCGCAAGCGATTTTATTACAGCACTTAGCTGGAGCGATTCCATCAAAGGTATTGCCGACGCCTTGCTGGCCCAAGAAGCAGCCGACGGCGGGTTGCTCTTTTGGCAAAGCGTGATGGTAACGGCCTACACGGTCGCCGCCATGGTGTTTTTGTCACGCCGAATCGAACCTGTAGCGGTGGTGAGCTAATGGAAGCATTTCAACAACAAGGCCGACACACCATTGAAATTAACAAGGTCTCCAAATGGTACGGCGACGTCTCGGCCCTCAACGACGTCTCCCTCACCATCGGTCCCGGCGTTTCGGGCCTGCTCGGCCCCAACGGCGCGGGCAAATCCACCCTGCTTAAGTTGATGAGCGGGCAACTGGAGCCCAGCCTGGGCAGCGTGCACATCCTGGGTCAGCGCTTCCAAAACAACCCCGGCCTGTTCCACCACATCGGTTTGTGCCCGGAACAAGACAGCCTGTGGGAAGAATTGAGCGGCCCCTCGTTTTTGACGGCAATGCTGGAACTCCAAGGTTGGCCGCACCGCGACGCCCACAAACGCTCCCACGAGTTGATCGGCCTGTTTGATCTGACCAAGGCGGGCACACGCCGCGTCAGCGGGTATTCCAAGGGCATGCGCCAAAAGCTACGCATCGCCCAGAGCTTGGCCCACCAACCCAAGGTGCTCTTTCTCGATGAACCCATGAGCGGCCTCGACGCCACCAGCCGTACCCTGGTCGCCGACATCGTGCGCGAACTGGGTGAAACCGGCGTCACCGTGGTCATCAGTTCCCACGTCTTGCACGAGGTTGAAAACATCACCAAGGAAGTGATCATCATCAACCAAGGTTCGCTGCGCGCGCGCGGCAACGTGTACGAGATACGCGAGTTGCTGGCGGATCACCCGCTCCAGCTCGAGCTGCGGGTCAGCGATCCGCGCCGCTTCTCGCGCGCCTGCATGGCCAAAAACCACGTGGTCAAGGTGGAACTGGATCCCAACGAAAAAGACCGGGTCCTGGTTTTCACCCAGCACCAAAACCAATTCTTCCAAGACCTTTACGAAATTTTGGAAGCGGAAGATCTGGCCATCACCAGCCTGCACGCCGAGGACGAGGATATGGAAGCCGTCTTCAACTATCTCATTAAGTAAGGGAGCCTTGCATGAGTACGACCGCCGTCCCCGAACCCCGTCACGCGCTTGCCGCCGGTCCGCAAGCCAACCTGAACCCCGTCTACCTCACCCTAACCCTCGCCAAACTCACGGCCAAACGCATCCTGTCCCGTAAGTTGTTTTGGATCATGTTGATCCTCGGCCTGGGCCCGACCACCATCGCCGGTTTTTGGGTGGTGGTCAACTTCTCGCCGGATATCGGCGTCCACACCCGCCCCTACGGGATGTTCCGCGACATCTTGGGCCAATACTTCCAAGGTTTTTTCCTGCCGGTTCTGGCGCTGGCCATGGGGTTGGGGGTGATTTCCGAGGAAATTGAATCCCGCAACATCACCTTCACCTTGGTCCGTCCGATCCACCGCATCGGCATTGCCGCCGGGCGCGTGCTCGGTCACATGCTGGTCGGCTGGCTGATCCTTATAACCGCGATTACAGGTAGCTACCTCGCCAACATCATGTTCCAAATCGACGAACTCTTCGCCACCCTACCCCATCTCTTGAACATCATGTTTGTGCTCTGTTTCGGCTTTGCCGGTTATCTCTGCACCATCGCGATGTTCGGTACCTTCTGGAAGAAACCCGCCGTCTTCATTTCGATTGTGTTCCTGCTGATCGACTGGTTCTTCGCCAACCTGCCCAACAAAACCCTACTGTTTGTCAGCATTCGTTACCGCATGATGAACAGTTACTGGGAACCCTTGCCGCGCTTCACGCCCAGCCTTCAGGACATCACCACCGGGGTCGCCTCGCTCAACGCGCTGATCGTCCTCGCGCTTTTCGTGGCGGTCCCGCTCGGCATCATGGCCTTCCGCCTCAGCCAATTTGAAATCGTGCTGTCCGGCGGGACGCAGGAATAGCGGGACGCGGGAATAGAGACCAAAAAAACGAGACCGACACAACAAAAAAAGCGCTTGGCTCCGAGGAGTTCAAGCGCTTTCTTGTGGGATGAGACCGACAATTCAAAGGAATCACCGGTTTGAATCGCAACCCCGTGTGAATGGGCCATTCACACGGGGTTCACTTTGTTCGGACACCAGTTCCGCAAACCGTGGCGAGGGGTCACTTACGGGGAAGCGTTTTAACCAAATTTAGGTTGTGGCGTCTGCTGGCTGCGGGTTGTTGAATTGTTGTTGGCCGGCGGCGTAGTGTTTGGCGAAATGTTCACGCATGCCGGCCACATCAAAGTCCAGCATGTTACCGCCGGTCTCGAAATGCTGGGTGAAGGTTTTGCCAACAGCATAGGTGAGGGCGCCGGCAAAGCCGGGCAACGCGAAAAAGCCCAGAGCAGGTCCGATCACGGGCAGACCGCGCAGCAAAGCGCCGGCGGAGCCAAACGCCAAAGCAGGTGCACCTACGCTGGCAATCAAACCGGCGATGATTGATTTTCCGAGATCTTTGCGGAAAGGAACCTCGTACAGCTCAGACAATTCGTGGATCATCTTGAGTTGAACAGCGGTCAAACCAACGAAGTCGACAACAGGGATGGGGAATAACCCAACACCGGCAGCCCACAGAACGTTGCGGCTCACGACGCCGTTGGCCTTTTCCTGGTGAGGACTGGCGTAGCTTACATTATCTTGAGTGTCTGTCATTTTTTGCCTCTGATTCTGGAAATGTTAGGGAGGCCGAGACCTCCAACTGACCGAACACGATTCAGAACCCCACCAAAAACCAAGAATGCATCGCAAGAACAGGTCGTCAGTGAGAAGGAAACAGAAACTTAGGAATGAATCGCGATGAGCGGATTATACCATGCAAAATACCGCGAGATATCACAAAGGCGCAAGAATCGCCCGCTCAAAATTACTAGCAAGTACAGATAATTCCTTTACTCACAAAAGAAGACATCCCTGCACGATTGCAACCAACCAGGAATCACAACCCACTTCAGAAAAACTCGCAACAACACGAAGAAGGTACAGGGGCCTCGGCCGCGGCGAATCATCACCCTAACCGAAACCCGTCGCGTTAGGGTTTGATGCCCGCGTAGGTCACGGGACGTTCGCCGCTCGCGGCGCCGTAGGTTTGTTGGAAAAATTCGCGCATGGCTTCCGGGTCGAAATTCAGAACGTTGCCGCCCGCTTCGAAATGCTGCACAAACACCACCCCTAGCGCGTAGGTCAGGACGCTGGAGGTCGCGGCACCGGCAATCGCACCGGAGACCGCGCCAACCACCGGAATCATTTTAACCAGGCTGGCGGTGCACGCATTAATCGGGGATGAAACCAAAGCCCCGGTCAAGACCGCGATCAGGGTTTCCACCCGCGACTTGCGAAAGGGTAGATCGTAGACTTTGGCGAGTTCCGAGATCATTTTGACCTGGACCCCTCCGACCAACAGCAAATCCACCACACCCAATGGCAGTAAACCAAGCGCGGTGGACCCAAAGGAGTAACGGTTAACAACTTGCATTGCCTTTTTTTGGCGTTCTTCAACATCGACCGATTCTTTTTGCTTTTGACTCATCATCTTCCTCACTATCCATTACAACGAGAGAATGTCGCTTTTTTGTTCATTGGATTCACGTTTATTACCCATTACTCAATACGCCAATCTTCAACATAACTACCGCGCAGGTACTTGGGATAACCGGGGTCAACACGGTATTCCGTCATATCAAAACGTACATAGGCGTTGTCGCGGAAGAAGTAACATTTGTTGCCATTCCAAGTATCCACCGCATCAATTCGCTCAAACGGGAGCCCCGCCCAATAGGGTTGCAATGGACGCGGATAGGATTCGTCTACCGAGCCGTCGGTCAAATCAATGCGCACATACTGACCCCCGGAGAAGAGGTAAGCGGTCCCGTCGCCCCAGTTCACCGCGGCGTCAATATGACCCAGCTCGAGGCCCGGCCAGTAGGGATTACCGTATTCATCAAGCGCATTAATCTGCTTGGGATATCCTGGCTCAATGGCGTTGTCATCCATGTTGAAACTGAAGAATTCGCGCCCTTTGAAAAAGTAGATTCGGTTGCGGCGATGGGCCGGACCCGGATCGTTTTTATGCCAGGTAAAGGATGCGTCAAAATGAAGGCGGTCGGGCATGTCGGGCCATAAGGTGCTGTAGTCCCCCGTTTCCTCCACCTTGTTCTTCTCAAGATCGTAGCGCGAATAGACCGAACCCCGCACAATGAACAGATCGTTGTCTTTGAAGAACAGCGAGGAAATTTCCTCGAAGGTCACGGCTCGGTGATAGGCCTTGGACAACGCCTGCGCCTTGTCAGGATCGCCGATCAAGTTCCAAATCCCAACCAACTCCATTTCGATAACCTTGGGGTTGTCCTTGATGGAGGCCACCCACGCATCAAACCCTTCTTGGCTCAGGGAACGCAGCGCGCCCAGCTTCAATTTGTCACCACCCTCGCCAATCACAACCACATCGGAGTTGGATTTCAGGTTCTCGCGAACCTCGCTCAAGTGCTCTTGTTCGGAAACCGAGCCGGTGGTGGTTTTCATATTGAGTCCCTGGCGGATTTCATTGGAAGAAACCTGAGAACTCTCGCGCATTACCAAGGTGATCATGGCGCGACCACCCACCCAAACCCGTTTTACCGCGTGGGTGCCGAATCGGTTAAAAAAGCGGTCGTATTCCCGCTTGTGTTTGGGGTCAAAAGGAACGGGAATATCGATGTCAAAAATGGCATCATCCAAGGTATACAAATCGGGAATGTAAATCTCGTAAAGCGGAATGAAATTTTGGTTCACCGCGTAAGAGACTTTTTCATCGGTTTTGAGTTGCGCAATTTGGGACGCATTCATATCCACGGAAAAGGAGCCGGCCTCCGCGGCAACGGTGCTGTCGACCTCGAGCTGCTTGCTGAGGTGTTCGAAAGACTCGCTAATTTGGGTTTGTCCCAGGGCCGCGTTGTTGGGCATGGGCGGCGACGGGTTGACCTCGATGTTATCCGGCACCCCGTAGCACAGCCCTGTATCAACACAAGAAAACTGTTTCAGTTGCTCACCCAACCGCCAAACATGCGCCTTGAGTTCGTAGGGTTGACCTGGCCACAAACATAAACCACGGCCGATCAATTCAATACCGGGTACCATTTGTTGAGAGGGCGTTGTTGAAACCGTATCAGACATGATAAACCTCATTACTAGGTGTTAATGGGATGGGTAACCAAGGTGAAAACCGGCGGTCACGGGCACAAAACCAACCCACAAACACCGTTCGAGGAAACCAACTTAGGACGGGACATGGACTTAACAACGGGACACCAAGGTACGCGCCATGTGGACAAATTTAAGCTGAGCCAGCTTGCCGATGGTTTTGACACGGAAAGACTCATCCAGCGCTTGGGCCCGTTTTTCCCCAATCCCCTTGAGCGCGGTCACCGGACAGTTGGGCAACGCCTGAAGCGGGGTCGCTTCAAAGTCGGCGTCCAAATAACGGGCGTTGAGGGTGTTGTCGGGTAAGCTGGGATCGTCGGCATGGGCGACGGCTTCACACAAGGTTTCGGCCACCTCGGTCCAGGAAAAAGACGCAAATTCGGCCACGGTGTGGACGGCAAATACCTCGCGCAATATCTGAGCATCCCGATCCGATACACCGTAAACCGCATCGGTGGGTCCGGCGCAAATTTCGCCATAACTGGTTTGGCGATAAGCCTTGACCACCAGGTCTTTTATTTCCCAAGTGGCCGGGACCGACGCTTCTTCAGCCGATTCCTCCGCTGATTCTTCAGCCGGTTCCTCCGTCGCTTCTTCGGTAGGCGCCACCGCTGATTCTTCAGCCGGTTCGTCCACCGTTTCTTCAGCCGGTTCGTCCGCCGTTTCCTCAGCCGGTTCGTCCGCCGTTTCTTCAGCCGGTTCGTCCGCCGTTTCTTCAGCAGGTTCGTCCGCTGATTCTTCAGCCGGTTCGTCCGCTGTTTCTTCAGCCGGTTTGTCCGCTGTTTCTCCAGCGGGTTCATCCACCGTTGCTTCAGCAGGTTCCACCGCTGATTCTTCCTCTGATTCTAAAATCGTTTCTTCAGATGACACCCGGGGGGCCGAATCGGCGTCTTGGACCACGGCGGGCTCATCGGAAGACGCCGGCGAGCCCTCGGCCCCGGCCATGCCCTCCCGGAAACGACGGCCGAATTCTTCATGCATGCGGTCGACATTAAAATCCAACAAAGTGCCGCCGGACTCAAAGTGCATCACAAACAACGAACCCACCGCGGTGGTCAGTGCAAAACAGGCGGCGGGACTCACCAACAGAAGCGGCCCCCAACCGACTACCGGCAAAAATTTGAGCAGCGAGGCCAGCATCCCGAAAGCGACCACATTGTGAACCCCGGCGGCAAGTAAACCGGCAACCAAGGACTTGGCCAAGCTGGGATAAAAAGGACGGCCGTAAATCCCGGCAATTTTCTCAATCATCAGGACCAGCAAGGCGGTGAGCGCCACAAAATCAAACACCGGGCCGGCAACGACACCAACGCCGACGGAGGCCAAAGCAAATTTTCGCACCAAACCCAGAGACTTGCGTTCGCGTTCTTCCGCATTCATCTCAAAGCCTCCGCAAAGCGGTTTTTTTGTCATACAAGGAATTTCGCGTCCATTATGTCATTGCGCCGCTCAGGATTCAAGCGAGGATTCAATTAGAAGCCAATCCTAACAGGAACCAAGAATTATCTATAAGTTATTCAAAACAAACATGGTGCAACCATCCAGCCCGCACTTCTCACCAGGAATTCTACTACGGGGCAAGCCATGCGATGACGTGGGGGCGGCCTTCCGCATTACTCGGTCGGGCCGCCTTCGCCTCAGCTGCTACGCCGATAGGTCGGACCCCGATAGGTCGGACCCCGAATGGTCGCACCCCGATAGGTCGGACCCCGAATGGTCGCAACCCCGCGCCGGCTCTCGGTCGTAATCTTCGTACGCACAAGGCTTTCTGCTTCTCGCGACGAATCCTTGTGAGAAATGCGGGCTAGCGAAAAGGCCCCGCGCCAACCGCCGCCCCATCACTGAAAGTTTAAAAACCGCGGTTGCGCGCGGGCAAACGAGACGTCCCCACTCAGCAACCAAAACCTTTCGCCATATTCCTGCGAAAAACACCAAGCCCTTTTTACCATTCGCCAACTCCCAATCGCGGGACTAGCACAACAACAGACCCAAGTGATTCATTTAAATAGCCTTAACTCTCCATTTCAAGTTTTGGCAAGCTATTCGCTTTAAGCCGCGGTGTGTTGCTACCGGAGGTTTCCATGGGTGTTTTTTCACGAATCGGCGAGATCATTAACGCCAACATCAATGCGATGCTGGATAAGGCCGAGGACCCCAACAAAATGGTCCGATTGATGATCAACGAAATGGAAGATACGCTCACCCGCGTCAAATCATCCGCGGCCGAGGTCATTGCCGACCGCATTCGTTTGTCCCGCGAACGGGACGAATTACGCATGCGCGCCGAGGACTGGGAGAACAAGGCCACCCTTGCCGTCACCAAGGGTCGCGACGATCTGGCCCGTGAAGCGCTGGAACAAAAACTGACCTACGATCAGCGCGCCGCCGAGGCCGGCAAAAAAGTCACCGAAATGGAAGACGTGGTCCGCAAGTACCAACTGGATATCGAACGCCTGGAAGCTCAGCTCAACAGTGCTTTCCAACGCCAACGCGAGTTACAGGCGAAAAACAAGCAGGCGCGCAACCGCAAGCAGGTCGATTCCTACCTCAACACCCAAGATGCCTTCAACAAATTTGAGCAGTTTAACCGCCGCTTGGACCGTCTTGAGGCCGAAACCGAGGTCATGGGCTACGGGCAAAACGAAGAGCAGAGCTTGGAACAAAAGTTTGCCGAGCTGGAACAATCCTCGCGCATTGAAGCGGAATTACAAAAACTCAAAAATCTGAAAATCAACATCAAACCGACCGAACAAAAAGATTAAAACGGCGGCGCGCCCAAAACAGGCGCGCGCCCTGAGGCGGCACATTATGTTATCCCATTTGGCCGGCGCGGTCCTCATCGCGGCGTTGGCGGCCCCTGCTGTGATGATTGTAACGGCCTGGGTTTCCATCAATTGGTTTGCCGGCAAAGCCTACACCGAAATACCGGCGCAGGAGCAAGGCGCGGTTCGCATCGCAGAACCGACCACCACCCCCTTCTCCTCGCCGGGTTCCCCTTAAACCACGGACCCATGTCCCGAAACCCACTTAAGCCGTAGGGTTTACCTGTCAGATAGGCCGCCCGCCTTTTTCCGTGGCACGCCACCACGGCCGAAGCGAACAGCGCCCGATCAAGCCTTCCGAAAAGACACGGGTAAACCCCACGGGTTAAGGCGGCTTCTCTTTCTCCAATTCATTTCTTGCCTTGTCACGCGCACCTTTCTAAATTGGAAGAGAGAAGCCGCTTCTTTTTTACCTAAATTGAGCGATTCTTGGCGGCGCACTTGAGCAACCTGTTGGGCTGCAAGGTGTCGTAAAAATGCTCGACGCACCTTCCAGGTACGCGTCGTGCGCGACCCCGGTCCGCTTTTTCCAACACCCTTCGCGCCAACCCTCGGCGCGTCCTGCGCCGATACTTGCACAATTGCATCCACCCGAATCGGACACTTTAGGTTTTAACGAAAAGGCACGATTTCACCCAACATAATCACACGCTTTAGGTTGCACCACGCTTAGGATCCAACCAATCGAGGTACCTCAATGGAAGATATTTTTCCCTTTATATTCTTGATCAGCGTTGCAGGCATGTTTTTCGCCTACAAAACCACCAAGTTGGTTCTGGAAACCAAGTACGGTCCCATCGAGCGTGGCGACAAGTCAGTTGACTTGCCCAAAAAACAGCGCGGCAAATCCTCAAAACTTGAGGACGGCGATCAGTTCGACCGGCTCCAACAGCGCTCGGCCCAGCTCAACCAACGGCTGCAAAATTTAGAAGAAATCCTCAAAGCCGAGCGCAAACAAGGCAATTAAGCCGCATTTGAGGTACCTCGCTTACGAGGATTCGTCGCGAGAAGCTGAACGCCTAGCCCGCATTTCTCACAAGGATTCGTCGCGAGAAGTTGAAAGCCTTGAGTGTACGAAGTTTACGACCGAGAGGCGGCATAGGGGCCCGACCATTCGGGGTCCGACCTATCGGGGTCCGACCCGGGGTCCGACCTATCGGGGTCCGACCCGGGGTCCGACCTATCGGGGTCCGACCCATCGGCGTAGCGGCTGAGGCGAAGGCGGCTCGACGGAGTAACGCGGAAGGCCGCCCCCTCGTAATCCCATGGCTTGCCCCGTCGCAGAATTCCTTGTGAGAAATGCGGGCTAGTGAGCCATACGGGTTAAGCCCATTCACGGTGTTGGCACTCGCCGATGTAGCCCAAACCGGCGGCGGGATTCTCAAGGACCTGGCGATTGATGGCCGGATACAGCCGCACCTCGCCGACCTGTGCCAGGGGTAGCCAGGTGAAGGATGCGGCACTGGTCTCCGCGGGGTTGAGCTTGGGTTCACCCGCGAGGATCTCCGCGCGAAAAACGACATGGAGCGTTTGCGGAATTTTGGGTTGGGCCATCATATCGGCCACACAAAACAGCGCGCCGAGTTGAATGTCGAGGTTCAATTCTTCCTGGAACTCCCGTGTCACCGAGGCCGCCAGCGTTTCGCCCTCGTGCAAACCGCCACCGGGTATGGCGTACACATCGCCTTTCGGATAGTGGTAAACCAACACCAGTAACCGACCGTCGCGAATGATTAGTCCCGCGCCACGCACACGCATAGTTCCTCCAGCCCATGTTCGGCGGACAGGGAAGGATCCCACGCCAACCGCTTCGCCCTTGATGGTTTGGCCCATACTACAGGGTTCCCCTCTGAAACGGAACCCGGTTGATGCGCGGATCCGGCCGGAAATGTGCAAATCTGGGCGGCGCTCGACCCTTAGCCCGCATTTCTCACGAGGATTCGTCGCGAGAAGCTGAAAGCCTTGTGCGTACGAAGATTACGACCGAGAGCCGGCGCGGGGGTCCGACCAATCGGGGTCCGACCTATCGGGGTCCGACCTATCGGCGTAGCAGCTGAGGCGAAGGCGGCTCGACCGAGTAACGCGGAAGGCCGCCCCCTCGTCATCGCATGGGTTGCCCTGTAGCAGAATTCCTTGTGAGAAATGCGGGTTAGGGTTTGGACTGCAACAGAGGACGGGTCGGACGTGGCCCCCGCGATGAACGCGGGTTAAGGACCGGCCTGGTTTTTCACCAGGATAAAGGCCATCTGGTAACCTTGCTCGGCTTTCTGCCAATGGACCTCGATCACCACGGCTTCGCCAAACTGAGCGCGCCATATGATCCGGCCCGGCCCTTCCAGGCGCATCGCCTGGGGTGCGAACGCCGTTTCTTCAAATTGCTGTTCCCAGAGTTTGTGAAAGTTGGGTCCTTCAATCACAATCGCGGTGACGAAACCGCGGGGATTGGTTAGATAGGTGTAGTCGAAGGGGCCGTCGACACGGAAACGCGACTCGCGTCGAATCTCTTCTGCCACAAATACCTGGTAGTCCAGGCCGGGCGCGGCTTTTTCAGAAATCGGCTGCTCCGGTAAATGGCGGCGTTTCACTTGTTTTAACGGAATGTTTAGCGCATTTTGAACGACGGGCAGGACCAGGGCGTTGAAATTGGGTAACGCGCGTTTTCGCATCAACGCGCGCAAGCTTTTCGGGTCCTCGGGGATCGGTTCCGGCCCAGATTTCGCGCGCCAAATCTGCAGACCTTGAAACACGCCGAACACTCCCGCGCTAACCAGTGCCAAAATGAGAAACATCCCAAAAACACGTGCCGGGGATCGCTTCGGCGGCCCTAAGTCCCTAACCCCGCGCGGTTCACGGGCGGGCACCGGTCGGCTAACGGGCGACCCCGCGACCTGCTTGGGCACGGGCCGCTCGGCTTCCCCGGGGGAAACATCCCGCTGCGCGGCGCGCGCTTCCGTCTTTTCGACCGCCCCACGCGCCTGCTCCATCTGCTGCAACCATTGATGCGCGGACATCACCACCTGCCCACCGTCTGCAACATCGATCAGGGTTTGCGCATGGATCTGGTGCGCCTCCTGCATCGCCTTAACCCGCGCTAAATCATAAGGCCCCTTGCGTTCCGAGCCCTGCAGCAAATGCACCGGTCCTTGCGGTACCCGGTCAACCGGCTTGTTGAAGGAATTTAACAACGACGACACGTCCGCCGCGGCGGCGTCTTCAGCCGGATATTCAACCGGGGTATCCCCTTTAATCTTCCCGGTTTTAAACAACAAACCCAATTGTTCCAATTCAAACGGCCCTTGGCTACGATCCGCTTCCTGTAAAAAGAAGTGGGTCGGCAAAGCACCGGCCACCGCGGGCTCGGCCTTGCCCGGCGCGGGTTTGGGTTGTGGCGCGGCTGCTTTTTTCGCTTTTTTGGGCGGGGCAAGATTGTCGATTTGGGCAAAGGGAACCGCGCCGGCCCCGTCCGCCTTGAGGGAAACCTTGGTTTCCTCGCTTATTTTGCCGCTGTCAAAGTATTGCTGAATCTTTTGACGCGAAAACGGTCCGTAGTACTTGCCTTTTTTTTCGAGGTACCAGCCTGGCTTCGCCATGGAACGCCATCCCTCACTGAACGTCGCGTTTCATTCGTTACGCGGGGTTCTTGCAAACACTGAATCCCGCTCGTGCACCGAGGCGCACGAACGGGACCGCCGAAACACCCCGGGGTGTTTCGGCATTTCCACGAAGTTAGGGTTGGGGCACCACTTCCAGGTTGGCCGGCGCAAGCACCGCGGTCCCGTATTTGGGTGACCCGCTCGGGGCAAGCACCATGCCACCCTTGCGCGATTTCCCGCTCATCGTGGTTTGGATATGGAACACCCGCACGTTGTCCAGGTGTAACACGTTGTTGGTTAGCTGGGTGAAAATCGCCAGCGAGGTATTTTGCAGGCCCGGCGTCAACGACAGACCGGCGCGATTTCCCTGCTTGGCGTTGGTATAAGGCCACCAGAAGGAAGCGTTTAAGGTCGTATCGCGATAGGCCGTCGCAATGGTCGACGTCTGGAAGGCGATGCCGGTGTCGACTTGGCTGAACTGGCCGTCGATCACGGTGCCAACCCCAACCGTCGCCGTCGCCGCATTGGCGCCTTCCGAACCCCATAACACTTCAAAACCGAACAAGGTCACCCCGTCGGCGGGAACATTAAAGGGCGGGGACACAATCCCGGTTTGTTCAACGCCCGGCGTCGCCAAGGAATCGTTCTTCAACCCGTTGCCAAACAGCGTTGAACCGAATTCGGTCGACCCCGTCCAGTTGGATTGCCCGTCGGCATCGTCGGTAAATTGCAAGGTCGACCAACCCGGGGGTACCGTACCGGCGTCAAAGGTTTCGAACAACAAGGGCGCCTCGGTAACAACCAACCCGTAATCCGTCGCCGGTGTACCCGTGCCGTCAAAGTAGCTGACCAGAATGAAGTAGGTCCCAGCCGGAAAGACGCGGGCCACGTTTTCGTCCCCGGTCGCGGTTGCACTGAACATGGAGTTGGAGAAGGAGTTGTTGTCCGAAACATTGTAAAAACTGAAGGATTCATAGGGTCCGTTGGTGACAATCAGATCGAGGTCGACGGTTGAATTGTTGGGAGCAACCCCAATCACCAGCGCGGTCGGTTCGTCCAAGGTAAAGGTGTAGATATCCTCGAAATCATCGCTGAAACCGTTACCGTAGACATTGACCGGCGAGGTGCCCGCCTCGTCCAAGTTACCCACCACGTTAATGTTCCATTGGTCGCCGCTTTTGCGCAGAACCTGGGCGGTGGCAAAGGTATTGTGCGGCTCACTGGTTTCCATGATCAGGTTGCCGGAGGTTTGCGCCGAACTTTGCGCGGTGATACCCGACAGGTAGTTCCGCTCGGGCACCAAGTGATCCCCCCATAAGGTGAAACCGGCCCAGGTGGAACCATCGGCCACGGCACGAATCCAAGCCCCGTTGCTCAAGGTATCCGCGTTGGGGAACAAACCGTCCAAAACCGCGGTAAATTTCGATTTGGCGTTGACGGCCATGGCGGCGCTGCGCTGGAGCACGCGCCCGTCGGCGGACATCGCCTCAAAAACAATGTTCGCCGCGCTATCGCCGAGGTTGGTTGCAACCAAGGCGGTGAAGGTGGTGCCCTGCATTTGGAAATGCGGGTAGATCAATTCTTGGCCGCCTTGGGTGTTGCCCTGCAACCCGGTGAAGGTATCGTTGGCCGAGGTGACCGGTGTCCCAAACAACTCGTAACCAATTAATGGCTGATCCCCGGATACTTCTACCCAGGAGGTGCCCGCGGGAACCCGATCCTGGTTGTTCGCATCAAAAAGCAGCGTGATTTTGCCGCCCGCGTCCAGGGGTGGCTGTTGGCTCGAACGAATCACGTTGCCGGAAGCATCGTAGTAGGTTTCGGTGATGGTTGCGGCGCCGGTGCCGACATTAATGTAAACCATGCCGGTCCAGAACTGGCCGGTATCGGTGGCAACGTGCAAGAACTGCAGGGTATTGCTGCTTTGGTCGTTCAACCCCAGGGAGGCAAACTGGCTGCGGTTGGGCAAACGGGTAAAATACTCCATCGCCGAAACCGAGGCCTGACTGCTGTTGATTTCCGCCCAAATTTGATCGCTGCCCAGTTCAGGGAAATAGTCCTGAATCGCCCGCGACTCACGTCCGTAGGCCAGATTCAAACCGTCAATGCCGGCGGCGTCGCCGTTCGGTTGGCGGGTAATCGAGGTCACGGCCGCGTTATCGCCCACATTAACCGAGGACAACACCGTTTCAAAGTTAGTGGTATCAACCGCGATATGCGGCATAAAGGTGCGCGTGTTGCGGCTGTCCGCGGCCAGATAGGCCGAACGTACGGTTGCATTTTGGATTTCGGCGTAAACCACCAGGGGCACGGTGCTGCCGATTTGGATCCAGGTCACCTCGGAGGCCGCGCTACCAAAAACCTCGGCCGAGTTCACCCACAACTTACCAAAAGCGGGGATGGAGGTGAGGTCGGCCGCGCGCGCGATCACCTCGCCACTGTCGTTAAACCCGTAGACATCAATATAAACCGGCACGCCGCGGCTGTTTACCACACCGAGCCAGGTTTGCTCGGAACCGTCGGCGGCGTTGCGCACCTCGGCGACGGTGTTGACATGGGTCAACCCCGTCCCACGAACGGTTGAACCCAGTAGCCGGTTAAAAATGATGTCAATCCCGGGTGTGGTTTGATCGGCGACCGTGGTCACCAACGCCATGGTGCTGGGATCGTCCGTATTGGGATCGCTGCTTTCATCGGCACCATTGTAAAACTCGGTCAGACCGGGGAATTCACCAATCACGCGGTTTCCGGGAACCTGACGATCCGAACGAATCGGCGGGCTGTAGGCGCCGTTACTGCTTTCGGATATATCACGCACCTCGACGCTGTACTGCCCGGGCGGCAGCAGCCCGATGTCGTACGTCCCGGTACCCGGCGTTGCAATACGCGAGGCGGCGTTTTGGAACACGGTATCGGAACCACCGGAACGGTCGCGCGCAATCACGTTGACCCCGTCCGCGGGGGAACCGCCGTCAGGCATCACCACACGACCGGAAACAGCCGACATCCCGGCACCGCCCTGGGCATGGGTGCCGTAAAGCGCCAAAAAGGCGGACATGTCGTCGCGGGTTAACCCCGTTTGCAGCGCGGTCCGTGAACCATTGCTCACAACCCAGTACATAATTTCGACGGTGTTGGCGGGGGCACGACCAAAGCTTTCATACTGCTGCCCACTGGAATCCAAATCGCCGTTGACAATGGAGTGACCCAAACCGAGCAGGTGACCAAACTCGTGGATCATGATACGGCGCACGCCTTGATCCTGGAAGCTGCTCATGGCGGGGCCGCCGAAAATAACAAAACCCACACCCAAGTATTCGGAACGCGCGGTGGTATGGGACGCAAAAGCCAACACCTGGCTATCGGAACCAAATTCTTCAAACAGCGCGCCGTCTTCATCAAAGACGATGGTGTTGCGCCCGGCCGCGATGGCCGCGTTCAGTTGCGCCAAAGTCGCGATGTCTTCCGGGTCTTGCGCGCCGGCCTGAATTTGCAACGTGCTGCCGGGTACCGCGTTCCAGGTCGCAAACCCCTCGTTGGTAAAGCGGTTGACGACTTCGTTGTTGTAAGCGGTGGTTAAGTTACCCGATTCCACATGGAAAACAAAGGGTCGCGAGGGGTCTTGCTTGAGACCACGACCATCGGGCAGGTATTCGACAGGACCGCCGGCAATAAGCAGCGCGGCGCAAAGAAGCAACAGGGGGACAATGGTCTTTTTCACACTCATTGGTCACCTCCCAGGCGCGTCGGCGCGGTAAAGGCACCACGCACCAAATCGCGAACCATCGCTTTGAGCGCGGTTGCTGAAATCCCCTCCGCGCGTTTGCCACTGCTGGGCAGGGGGGTTTGCTGGGCGGCCAGAATCAGGGATTGGTGGGGACTGTTTTGGTCGGAAGCCTTCATCTCGGCAAAAATATGGGCGTTGGAAAACCCGTTGTACGCCTCTTGTTCGCGAATCACAAAAAGGCCCTGGGCCAAGCCGACCGGCAAGCACAATCCACTTTTGCTCAGACCACCGAGGAAGATCAGGTAGGTTTCGCCTTTGCTGTACTTGGGAACACCGATTTTGTCAGCGGAAATAGGAAAGTGAACACCGTTCACCGCATTCCCCAATTGTTGAAACACAAAGGTTTGGGATTGTTTGCCTTTCAGCGAATCAAGAATCTCAAAGGTGTAGCGCACCGCGGGTAAGTCAACCTCGCCGCGGCTGTCTTTCACCGTAATGTGTTCAATTTCCAAGCAACGGCCTTCGAAAATATGGGTCGCGGTTTTCGACAAATCGGCAACATTTACGGCGGCAACCGTGGTTGCCTGTAGCGGTAATAACGCAAAAAACAGCAGGCACAAGCCCAACCGGCAAAACCTCATTCTGTCCTCCAGGAAGATTCGGCAGAACCCGACGGCGCCAAGCACGGGCCGGCCGCGCGGGTTCACATCATTCGTATCAGTCCCCCACCTTCCATTCCGGGGCGAAACCCGCGCCGTTCCGCGCGTTTCCAGCACCTACCGGCAAGGAAACCACGCGGTGGGTTCGTTCGACCCACCCGGCGGATGAAACGATCATCGGCGTGCCGGGAATAGGGATCGGCAACCAAGCGGCGCTGCCGCAACCCAAACGGTCAATGGTAAAGGGGGATGACTTCATTATTGTACTGCAAAACAGCGCCGTCCACAGCAAGCACGCACATTTCCTAAGGCGTTGAGGCGCCAAGACCCGAGAACAACCCGGAACCAAGCGTTCACATACTTCCAGCAGAACCCGCATAAACAACGCATATTCACGAGCTTACAATCATTACCCAAAGTGTCGACGGGACGCAAGACGAAGATCGCAGCGAAGCGGCGTGATGAGCACTAGGAATATTGGCTAAAGATCTGAAGTAACAGGGCTTGGAGGAAGGCAGGCCGCACCGCCGGGTGCGACGAGCATTTCCACAGGCCGTTTCAGTTCAGAGGTTTAGCTAAAATCACCGCGGAAGATCGCGCATCTTAGGTAAAAGTCCCGCGAAAATCGAAAAGGTGCGCCCGTTTGGCCAAGCCCCTTTGTTCCGCTCGGCCAAATCTGCAAAGTAACGGTAGCCCTTGCCTTCACGCGGCGGTATGATGACGCCGAATCCCCTATCCAACAGGCCCGGCCCACGTGGCCCCCATTCAGCCACCTCATCCATCGCGGGAGCGGGCCAAGCGCACAAACAGGAGCTCACATGAAAGGTATTGTTCTGGCCGGCGGCTCGGGAACCCGTCTTTATCCCATCACCATGGGCATCTCAAAACAACTGATGCCGATCTACAACAAACCCATGATTTACTACCCGGTTTCGGTGCTCATGCTCGCCGACATTCGCGATATTTTGATCATCACCACCCCGGAAGACAGCTCCAGTTTTCAGCGTTTGTTAGGCGACGGCACCCAGTTTGGCGTCAACTTCACCTACGCGGTTCAGCCCGAACCCAAAGGTTTGGCCCAGGCTTTCACCATCGGGGCCGATTTCCTCGGCAACGAAGGCGCCTGCCTTATTTTGGGTGACAACATTTTCTATGGTCACGATTTCACCAAGGACCTCGCCGCCGCCTCCGCCCAAGAAGAAGGCGCCACCATTTTCGCTTACTGGGTCGCCGACCCCGAACGCTACGGTGTGGTTTCCTTTGACGACAACGGGGTCGCCACCAAAATCGTGGAAAAGCCCAAACAACCGGAGTCCCCGTTCGCGGTACCGGGTTTGTATTTTTACGACAACAGCGTGGTCGACATCGCCCGCAACCTCAAGCCCTCACCGCGCGGCGAACTGGAAATCACCGACGTCAACCAAATCTACCTTGAGCAGGGCAAGCTAAAGGTCCAAAAACTGGGCCGCGGCTTGGCGTGGCTCGACACGGGCACCTTTGAATCCCTGGCCCACGCCTCAACCTTCATTCAAACGATTGAGGAACGCCAAGGGCTGAAAGTTGCCTGTTTGGAAGAAATCGCCTACCACAAAGGTTGGATCAGCGCGGAAGACCTGGAAAAACGCGCCGCGCTCATGGCCAAAAACAGCTATGGCCAATACCTGAAAGCCTTGTTGACGATGCCGGATTTCGAATAACGCCCTCGCCAGCGCAGGCCGCGCGCAAAACCCTATGCCGAACGCACCATCCCGAACGGGATCCGGCCACCGAAACCCGGACGCCGCCCACCGGATGTGCCGGCATGTTGGTGGTGGTTGCGCCGCGGTCGGCGGTCGGTGCCTTACTCGTCTGATCCGCCGGCAGGGTCGGGCTGATTCGGCGTGGACACGCTCGGTTCGTCCACACCCGCGGTTTCCGGCCGGGTTTCCGCTTTCCCGGAAGACGGCTCCGACACCGTGCTGTCCGGGGTCTCCGACCCCGTCGTTTGCGCGGGCTCGGGCGGCGTTTGTAAAGGAATATCGCGGTGTTCCGCCGCTTCATTATCACCCCGCACCACCTCAAAACGGGTGCCGCCCAAGTGCTGTTGCGCGGATGTCGTGACCACGATTTGCCAGGTACCGTAGGGCTCGGCCGGAAAATGTTCTTTGAGGCTCCACGAACGAAATCCCGCCTCACGGCCGCCGACAATCGGCAACTCGATTCGGTCGGTCAGCTTGCCGTTCCAATACCAGGTGTGGTAAATCGGCTCTTCCAACCCACGCGGCGCGCGAATCGCCGAAAAAACGTAGATCCCACCCGCCAAAAAATCGGGGGTGAAGGTCGTGGATTCAAGCGGTTCCGCGATTCGCGCGGCCGCATCAAGTGATTTGGCGGGGTACAGCACCGTCGCGCGAAAGTTGGTCGGCGGAATAATCGGGCGTAATAGCCATACCGATAACCCGATTACCAGTGAGATGCAAACCGCCGTGCCCACGCGTTTGAACCAGTGCCCGGAAACAGCCCGGAAAAAACTCGGCAGGGTAATCAGCATCATGATGGTACAAGCGATGACGAGGCTGGTGGTCGTGGTTAAAAGCATAAGCTGAGGTAGCGAAACAAATATGACCAAAAAAGAAACAAACCCGTGTAACAGCGCGCGAACCCAGCGGCGCGCCACCAGCGGGAAATAAACCGCATCCAAAACCGAAATGCAGGCCAACAGGATCACGAATCCGGTGAACAGCGCGTGCGACGTATTCCATGCCGTATGAAAAAACAGAAAAGGAATTACGAAGAACAGCGTCTCCTGGTGCAGGCTTTGCGCGGTAAAACCAACCACGAAGTCCGGTAGCGCACGGCCCCAAAACCGCTTTACGATCTGTGACACCCAGACTTCGGCTTCAAAAAACAGCCATGTTAGGAGCAGGAACACCAGAATCCCGGTCGCCATTTCCTTTTGACGATCAACAAACAAAAAACTGCAGACGCCGGCGATAAAACTGATGACCGGCAACCAGTGTTGGCGGCGCCGGCAAAAGCGGTAGACCTTAATGAACCAAAGTCGCGCCCGACTTGCGCCGGCCTTGGGTACGACACCCTCAAGGTCGACATCCTCGACCCCTCCCGACGCCGCGGAAGAACGTCCGTCTGGCGATGATTCCATTGAGTGACCTTTTGTGGCCGCGGTCGGAAGTTTCGCGATAAACCCGAAAACGCCTAATATGAAAGGGGCCGACCGAGGCAGGTGTTTTTTTCAAAAAGCCTTACCATTCTAGGCCGCCCGATGGGACCCTTCAACGAAAACCAGGGCGAAACCGCTCGAAAAACGCGGAGCGGACGGCAAAAAAACCCGGATGCGGGCACAAAAAAAGGATGCCTCGGCATCCTTTTTTGCGCGATATGTTCGGGGACACATCGCCATTGGTTGAGTCAAACACGTGCGCTTAGCGGACTTCCTTGTGAACGGTGTGACGCTTCAAGAAAGGATTGTACTTTTTAATTTCCAACCGGCTAGGCGTATTGCGACGGCTTTTGGAGGTGGAATAACGTGAAGGCGGTTTGCCTTCTTTGCGCGCTTCCGTGCATTCAACCAGGATGTTAATGCGGTTACCTTTTTTTGCTTTAGCCACGGTGGTGTCCTTCGAAATCGCACAAAGTGTGCGGTGTTGCTAAGGGAAGCGGAGCTTCCGCGGATGCAGCCACATGCGGCCGCGAAGCGTGATCATAGCTTTTGCCCCCAAAGAACGCAAGAAAAAATAAGAAAAAACTTCCGGGCTCGCGGTCATCCCCCGGCTCGGTTACAATGAACCATCACGTTTTCCGATCCCTATCGTTTTTCAGCCACCCCGCGCGCTACCCGACGTGCGTGACCGGCACCCTGACCACGCCCGCGGCCCACCCTGTCGCCCGGCCACCCCATGCAGGAGGCATCCGGCTATGAACCGCATCTTAATCGTCGATGACAACGAAAGCATTCACGCCGATTTCCGCAAGGTCCTGCAAGGCGGCGCCAAGGACAAATTACGCAGCGTCGAACTGGAATTATTCGGCGAGGACGCGCTCGGCCCCGCGCCCAAGGTACACGCCTCCTACCGCCTCGACGACGCCTTTCAGGGCGAACAAGCCATAAAAATGGTCGACATAGCCGCCGCGGAAAACGATCCTTACGCGCTTGTATTTATGGACGTACGCATGCCGCCCGGCATGGACGGCATCAAAGCCGCGGGCGAAATTTGGCAGCGCCATCCCGAGGTGGAAATGGTGATCTGCACCGCCCACTCCGACTATTCGTGGAGCGAAATGCTGACCCAAATCGGGGTCAGCGACAAGCTGCAATTTGTGCGCAAACCTTTTGATATGGTCAGCATCCAACAACTGGCCCTTTCGCTTACCAAAAAATGGGAGCTGCAACGGCAAACCCAGGCCACCATCGAGCGCCTCGAGATCGAGGTGCAACAACGGGAATTGGCCGAGGGCAAATTGCGCGCCCTCAACGAAGATCTGGAATCCCGCATCGAAGCGCGCACCCATGAAATCCAGCAAAAAAACGAGGCTTTACAAGACGCGCTCGGCCATCTGCGCGAAGCCCAGGAGCACATGGTCGCCAGCGAGAAAATGGCCGCGCTCGGCGGCCTGGTCGCCGGCATCGCCCACGAAATCAACACACCCGTCGGCATCGGTGTGACCGCCACCTCGCACCTCACCCAAAAAACCAACGACCTCCTGGAAGCCTACCAAAACAAAACCATGAAACGCTCCGACCTGCACAGCTTCCTGCAAACCGCTCGGGAAGCAACCCACATGATCATGAGCAACCTCAACCGTGCCTCGGAACTCATTCAGAGCTTTAAACAGGTCGCCGTCGATCAGTCCAGCGAAACCCGGCGTACCTTCCAAGTCAGGGAATACCTCGAGGAGGTGATCCTCAGCCTGCGCCCCAACCTAAAGAAAACCCATATCGAAGTGGCCGTCACCTGCGATCCGGCGCTGTCCCTCGACAGTTACCCCGGCGCCTTCGGCCAAATCATCAGCAACCTCACCATGAACGCGGTGTTGCACGGCATCGGCGCACAAGCGTCAGGCCGTATTCGCATTGATGTAACCCCCGACGGTGACGGTATCATCCTGGTTTTCGAGGATAACGGTCGCGGCATCCCCCAAGACCATCTCAAAAAAATCTTCGATCCCTTTTTCACCACCAAAAGAGGTGAAGGCGGCTCTGGTTTAGGTCTGCATATCGTTTATAATATTGTCACTCAAACCCTTGGCGGCACGATCCAATGCGAAAGCGTTCCCGACGCTTTCACCCGATTTACCTTGCGACTCCCTTTTTCACCGCAACCTGGAGGTCCTCATGGTCGAAACCAACCTATTTGACGATGATGACGAACTGCTGTTTGCGGATGAGGAAGAAAACGAGGTTGTGAATCCCCATCGCGATCCATGGCGGGTTTTGATCGTCGATGATGAGGAAGAAGTCCATTCGGTCACCAAAATGGTCCTGGCCCAGTTCGAATTCATGGGTCGCGCCTTGTGTTTCATCGACGCCTATTCCGCCCATGAGGCCAAGCAAATTCTGGCCCGCGAGCCGGATATTGCGCTGATCCTGCTCGACGTCGTGATGGAAAGCGACGACGCCGGCCTCAAGCTTGCCGACTTCATCCGCAACGAAATGAACAACCATTTCGTGCGCATCGTGCTGCGTACCGGCCAACCCGGCCAGGCGCCCGAGGACCGCGTCATCCTCGAATACGACATCAACGATTACAAGGCCAAAACCGAACTGACCGCAACCAAGCTGTTCACCACCGTGGTCACCTCGCTGCGTTCCTACCGCGATATCATGATCATCGAACACAACAAACGCGGCTTGCGGCGCGTCATCGACGCCTCGCCGACCATTTTCAAACTGCAATCGCTCAACAACTTTACCCGCGGCGTTTTGGAACAGCTTACCACCTTACTCAGCATGGATAAAAACTCCCTGTTCTGCCAAGGCTTTACCGCCACCCACGAGGCCAGCGAACTGCGGATTGTGGCCGCGACCGGCGATTACGAGGTGATGATCGACCGCCTCGTCAAAGAAACCGTCCCCGATTCCGTCGCCGTCCTCCTCGCCCAAGCCTTGGTCGAAAAACGCAACATTGTGCAAGGCAGCCACTACGTCAGTTACCTGCCAGGCCGCGCCGACCAGGAGTACATTATTTATGTAAACGGTTGGGAAGAACTCAACGAATGGGACCGCAACTTGGTGTCGCTTTTTTTCACCAACGTGTCCGTGGCCCACGACAACATCATGCTACAAATGGAAATCGAGGAAACCCAAAGCGAGGTGATCTACACCCTGGGTGAAATCGCCGAGGCCCGTTCCCGCGAAACCGGCAACCATGTCCGTCGGGTCGCCTTGTACTCCGAATTGATGGCCAAGCTCTACGGCCTTACCGACCACGAGGCTGAATCGCTCCGCCTCGCCTCGCCCATGCACGACGTGGGCAAGCTGGGCATCCCCGACAACATCCTCAACAAACCCGGCAAGCTCAGCCGCGAAGAATGGGAAATCATGAAAACCCACGCGGGTATCGGCAATGAAATGTTGCGCCACTCCAAACGCCCCCTCATGCAGGCCGCCTCGATTGTGGCCGGCCAACATCACGAACGCTGGGACGGCGCCGGTTACCCCATGGGTTTAAAAGCACAAGAAATCCATATCTTCGGGCGCATCACGGCGGTGGCCGACGTGTTCGACGCGCTGAGCGTGTGCCGCGTCTACAAAGACGCCTGGCCCATCGACAAGGTGATGGCTTATTTCCGCGAGGAAAAAGGCCGCCATTTCGATCCCCGCCTGGTCAACCTCTTGGAAGAGCACCTCGACAAGTTCCTCGCCATTCGCCAAAAATTCTCCGAAAGCTGGGAACGCGGCGAGGTCTAAACCCCACCGACGCCGACACATGCACAACGGAATGCCTGGATCTACTCTGATCCATCGCACCACAACGGGGGCGCACACCGAAACCCGCAACACCAAACCCATCGCCACACAAACCCACCAACCCCCGCAGGCATTGACCCCTTTTCAGGACACCCCCAATTCAAACCGGAACAGGTCCTCTACGGAGCTTAACCCCCGCCACCACAAATATTTGGACGTCCCATTCAGAAGCGGCACGGGCTTTGCTCAAGGCAAGGCGACGCGTTGAACCCCACGTCCCGAGAGGTGGCATTATGAAATTCTTTACCTTGTTCTTGTGTGTTCTGTTGACGGCGCTTCAGGGCGTTTCCGCCGAAGACCGACCCGCGACCCAGCGCAAAAAAGTGACCTTGGCCCCTCCGCAAAAAGTGGAAGCCCACCGCGCCACCCGGGCCCCGGAACCCGAGCCCATGCCCAACCAATACTTGCCCCGCGTGCAGGTTCCCGACGGCGACCGCGCCGAATCCCGGGGCGACCAAGCCGAATCCCGGGGCAAACGCGGCACCCGCGTCACCCGTGACCGCGACGGTGTTACCGTCCCCGGCCACCCGCGCCGCATTCCCGACGGCTGGGAAGAAGAAGCCCGCCGCGAATCCCGCTGGGCGGCCAAACGCCTGGCCGGCCGCGCGGCCTACCGCGCCAGCTTTCACCTGGGTTACTACCGCGCCTTCAAACGCATCGCCCGCGATCAAAACCGCTTGTTCCAACACGACTTACGCGAAGGCCGCTACGACGGAGAGCAAAACCAAGAGGCCCGTCGCGAGGGCCGCTTGATCGGCCGCGAGGACGCCCAAGGTTTCGCCTCGGAGGACGCCGCCCACCGGGTTCGCGAACAGTTCATAAACCTGAACCGCACCCCCTTACGCAACCCCTTGGTCCCGCGTGCGCCCGTCCCTAACTACGCCGAGCTGATCGATTTCGGACAAGCCACCTCCCTGGAACACTTCATCAATGATTACAGCCGCCAATATCCGTTCGAACACAACCACCCGGCGCTGAACGGCTGGACACCCGGCACGCCCGCCGAACTGATCGCCACCCGCTCCTACCGCAACTTGCCCCGACCCCGCACGCCCCAAGCAACCCGTGCCTTCGAATTCTGGTGTGACTCACGTCGCGGCCGTCACATCTGGGAACAGTTGCCCTCAAGCGCACGCTTGACCTTCAAAAACATCTTCATGCTCAGCTTCCCGCCCTACTACACCAACGCCTTCCACCGTGACAGCCGCGCCTACCGCGACGGCTGGCACACCGGCTGGGACCACGCCGCCAACCTGTACGCCACCTACCATTACCAACTCGGCTATTACGAAAACAGCCAAGCAGCCTTGCTGGAAGCCGCCAACCAAAGTTTCCGCCGCACCTATGACCGTGCCTTCCGCCGCCACTACGACCAGCACTTCGATGATTGGTACCACAATGCCAAACCCGAAATCGGCACCTTGTCCCTGCGTGACGGCAACGACGACGGCGTGTTGGCGCCGGGTGAAACCTTCGAGGTCGAAGCCGAGCTGATCAACTACGGCGGGCGCGGCGGCTCCTTCGGGCTCGATTTGGTCAGCCAAGCCATGCACCGCACCGTCCAGCAATCGGTCCGCCTGGACGCCCGCTCCACCATGCGCATTGTGCTGAAACGCGGCACGATCCGCGACAACGTCCCCTCCCCTACCCTGGCCCAGTTCACCCTGGACCTCGGTGCCGCCCGCCAAGCGTTCGAACGCCGCATTGAGTACCCCGTCCAACTGGGCGAGATTCACATCGACCAGCGTTCCGACCTGCGCGGTAGCATCCGACTGTCGATCCCCGTGCGCAACGTCAGCAACCGCAACCAGCGCCGCATTCAACTGACCATCGACGGTCGCCGGGAACAAATCCCCAACCTGCATCCGCAACAAGAAGAATGGGTCCAATTCGAACGCAACGATCTGGCCCCACTCGATTTAATTGCGGGCACGGTACGGTTCCCAATCGAACTCACCGCCGGTCGCCACAGCCGCGAACACCGCGACTACCAAATCCCACAAAGTGCAACCGACCTGCAGCGCCGCGACTTGCTGCTGTACATGATCCAATTGGCGGAACAACCGCGTCGCGGTCGCCACCACCACGCCGCCGTTAACCGCGCCCAGGACTTGATGCTGGAGCGGATGCGCGTCGACTGGAAAGCCGCCATTGCAGCGCGAGGCAACCCCTACAAAAAAGACCGCAAGGATGGTTCAAAACGCACCGCCTTGGGCGACTTGGTCCACACTTTCAACCAGCACCGCCGTGACCTGGCCCGCCCCGAGGTCTTCACCGACATGCAACCCAAACTCGACGCCCTCTCGCGCAGACTCCCCGGCACCCATCCCTTCCTGCGCAAGCAGTTCCGCCGCCTAGCCCGCGAACTCGGCTAGCCCACAATTCGCCTATTCCTTCGATCCTTCCTTGGCGGATCGGCCTCCCGGCCGGCCCGCCTTTTTTTTTCATGCACCAACCCCGGAACGCCGCTTTTCGTCCCGAGGGTTTCAAACGTAAAATGGGAAGCACCCGACGATTCGGTTACCCACAAAGGAACAACCCCTTCATGAAACTCCTGAAATCGATGCGACTTCGCTTGGAAAAGGCCCGCGCAAACGCCCATGCATTAAACCGCAATCCCATCATCGCGGACCTACCCGCTTTCGAAGCGGCAACGACCTTGAGCGAAACCCTGACGACCTCGGCCCTTTCCCTGGTTGCCGACCTCAAAGTGCTGCGCAACCTTTCCCTCCAATTGGCCAAATCCGTGGCCGCGCAAAGCGAAACAGTTCAAGCCCAAATCCAAGCAGGTGAATCCTCGGCCGCGGAGGACCCGCCCGCCGAAAACAACCCCGACCCATTGATCCTCGCGCGCCGGTTGGCCGATATGAACCTGGCCACCCATCCACGCATGCACGCCAATCTCACCTTTTTGGTCGACAGCCGCCAATGGCTCATCGCCTATGCACTCTCCCTGGAAACCATCACCGACTTGCTCGCCACCCATGAAGCACCGACCATTGCCGACGCCTTGTTGCAACGTTTAACCGCCGTGGCCGATACCCTCGAAGAACAGCGCGCGGTCTGGGACCAAGAAGCAGTCGTTATCGCCCAATTGGAAGGCCTCGCCGAGGCCGCCGCAAACATCGCCCAACCCTTGGCGGCCGATCGCATCACCCCCTTCGACACCTATTTGCAGGTGCTCACCCTATGGACCGAAATCAGTTCCACTTTCCAACAACACCTCCAGGAGCTCGCCACCCAAACCCAACGCCATTTGGAAGCAACGCGGGCCGTAGAACAGAGCCTCGGCATCCCCAACGATTAAACCAGCCAAAGTCGGCCGGCTCCCGTTGGTACAACCTTCTTCACCAGGGTTTGCGCCCACTTAAACGTGAAAAGGCCCCGGTTTTAGCCGGGGCCTTTTTATAGGATGCGTGGTACGTCGGGAAACCGATAAGGGGTTTCAAATTAAGCCGACGCTGCAAGGTTCACAGGAAACACTCGCGGGCAGCGATCTAGTGATCGTTGACTTCGTCTTCAGCTTCGATGCCGTCTTCGTTGTAGCTGTAAACAACGTTGCCGTAAACCATTTTGGTGGTGTGCTCATCGGGGAAGCTGTCGCTGTCGGGCAGGTACACATTGCGCTTGGTGACGCCGGAGTAAACGACTTTCAAACGCTTAAACTTGATGGTGAAGTAGTTGACCATGTCGCCGTTGGTGATGTCGGGGCGGTAGAACAAGCACTCCAACTCGGGGATTTCAACGTTGTTGAACAGGTGTTGGAACGTAACGGGCGTGTGCTTGCCCATTTCAGAAACGTAGGTCAAAGGCTGACGTGAACGCTTGGATTTAACTTTGTTGTCCAACTCGGAAACAGGCAAGTTGGAGCTGAGGTGCAATTCGTGAACGCGGATGTGGGCTTCGTGGCCGGTTTCTGCTTCTTTGCCGGGGATGGCGCCGCAGTTGATAAAAGAATAAACAGTCATGGGGGATTCTCCTCAAAAAGTTCGTTTCGACGTTGAGGCATTAATGCAGGCACCGTGCCAACTTTGAAAACACCCAATTTGGGGGAATTTCCGGCCAAAATCCCGCGTGGACACGGTGATTTGTTTGCTTCCCCAAACAGCCTGTTCGCCATTCGGGAACCGGGGAGCGCCGCGAGGTATTCAGAATGCGAACAACATCGTTTCCCAATCAAGACAGGGCACCCTGCCCCCTACCACGGCGAACACCGGGTAGTGGCGGGTTGTTTTTGGGCGCGTTCGTCTCGGCGCGCCGACGCCGACACATACAGAAAAAGGCAGGCGAGCCCGCTCCGCCCCGACCCACAAAACAGACCCAGCCCGCATTTCTCACAAGAATTCGTCGCGAGAAACTGAAAGCCTTGCGCGTAAGAAGATGAAACCCGAAAGACATCACAGGGGTCATACTTTCGGCGGAGCAGTTGAGACGAAGGCGGTTCGACCGAGTGATGCGAAAGGCCGTCCCCTGGTCATCGCGAGGGTTGCCAGGTAGCAGATCTCCTTAGGAAAAGGGCGGGCCGGGCCTTCACAAGAAAATGACTTCCTTTCGGTACCAGGTCCAATAAAAAATATGCCCCTCGCCCTGCTCCGTAAGAAGCGGAATCTTTGTTTCGAAGATGTATGCATTCTCTTGGCACTCATTGATACCGCCAACGAAACCATTAATCCAAAGCGGATGCATTTGAAGATGAGATTCATGCTTCTTAACGACGCCCCGAATCAAACCGGTGAGGTCGGGATCAATGGTTATCTGCAGGCTTTCTAGATCGATTAGATGAGACCGCTCCTCAAGCGCCACGACATCATCATGATGGCGCGGGCTGTTTTTGGGGAGCTTCCTGAAGCGAAGGTAAACAACATGGGCAAACGTTTCGGCAGCAAGCAAATCATGAAGCACCGGCTCCTGGCTGGGGTTGATCGAAATGTTGAGATCGCAACGTTGTTCCGCATTGAGAAATTGCCATACATAACCATCGATTAAGGTCACAATGCCTCGCTTTCAATCAACTTAACGTGTCTAACATTGCTATAAAGAGTCGAGGATAAGAAAAAGGTTGAACGTTCTTTAGCGCTGTCAAAATTCGTTCCCGCATCAAAGAAGAATCGTCTTTAGGTAGTTGTTTGGCATAAGTAACAAGGTTGTGCAGAGTGAGCCCATCTCGTCGTTCATCAAAATCTTTAGAAGAACGCAATGTGGCAGGAAACCAAACCGCCATAGGTTCCGTGCGATGTTCTTCAGTATAATAAATCCTTGAACTTTTAAAGAGTTTTCGAACATCCGACATCGTTAAAGCTTCATGCATTAGAATAGTTAAAAGAGATGCGTCAAAAAAGGCGGCAAAAGCGCGTCCCTTTAATTCCAGGACATCATCATCGAATTCGATGTCATAGTTCCGGGCAGCGCGTTCCAAAGCCTTTAGACTCTCAGAACAAGTGTTTACATGGATCGCACCAATGGAGAGGCGACGTTCCGTGAATATGGCACCTTGCGCAAGGTAGCGCTTTAAGAAGTAGCAGTGTCCGACAAACAAGTAACTTCGATAGAGCTCGATTTTCATCTCAAAGTCGATGGATTGCCAATAATCGGAGATCGAGACAACCAAGTGCGCGCTCCTGCGATAATAACCTAAAAAAAACCGGAATACTCAAACAAGACCAGAAAAACCTTTCCTGCTTAAAAGAAACAAAATTCACCGGCAAACCCGATTCAACTCCCGAACCTCTGAATAAACAACATAATGTGTCTTAATAAAATATTCAGCAGGACTCATTTCTTTTGAGCTCTTTTTCATAATTCCATGGATATCAAATGACGACAGGTAATTAAAATAGGCCTCAACATCACTCTGAAAGTCTTCAATCGATTTAAGGCGTTGGCCGTCGGGCGCAATCAGTTTTGAGCGGCTTGCCTGATCGAGTTCCTGTAGGCTCATTTCTACCTCTCACTCCTGCTGATTCTGTAAAAGGGGTAAAAGAATTATACCCACATACGTATAACAAGGTCAATTCGAGACAGGGCCAAGTAAGTTTCCCTGAACTAAAAAAACCACCAAGCCACGCATTTCAAAAAACTTAGCTACGGGTGAGCGATGACGATCAGGGTGCGGGCGCGGCGGAAGACGCAGGCCATGGCTTGGCTCAAGGTTTCTGGGTCGAGGGCCGCGAAACTCTCGTCTAGAATGAGGATCTCCGCGTTTTGCAGCAGCGCGCGGGCGATGAACACGCGGCTGGCTTCGCCGTGGGAAAGGCGCCAGCCACCGTTGCCGCCGACAAGCTGCATCAAACCCGCGGGCATGCGGCTCAGCAGCGGACGCAAGCCCAGCTCTTCGCAAATTTCCTCGGCCTCGGCTAAATCCTCGGCGAGTGGCGGCCAATGGCGGCCCATCAACAGGTTGTAGGCCAGGGAGCCGCTGAATAGGTGGTTGACATGGAATTGCGGGGCGCCCGCAACCCTGGCCCGCCAACCCAGGTCACCCAAGGTGTGGTAGTCGAGACCGTGAATCAACAACAGGCCCGATTCCGGGAAACGCAGGCCCATCATGAGCGCGGCAAAGGTGCTTTTCCCACTGCCCGAGGGTCCTTCGATCAGCACGCGGTCGCCCTCACGAATGCGGAAATTGGGGATGCGCAGCATGGTTTGGCCGGTGCGCGAGTAACGGAACACGACGTCATGGGCCTCCAGCAACACGTTGCGACGGCGGATGCTCGCGCTCAGGTCCACCGGCGAAAGTTCGCGCGAGGGGTGCGAAACAACGGGGCTGCGACCGGCGGCTTTCATCAACGGCAACGTGTTCTGCCAGGCGTTGAGGGCGCTAACCAGGCTGAGAAACCCATTGCGTTGCTTGAACAGGGCGCGGAATGCAAGCAAGATGCCGCCCAGGCTAAAAACAACGGCCTCGGCGGTGGGGTCGTACCAGGCGTAAAGCGGAACCAAACCACCAATCCCCAGTACAAGCCAGCCGCGGCTGCTGAAATTCATCAGTAGGTAGCCGTGGAGTTCCATATTGAGCGAGAGTTGGAAATAACGGGACAGGGTCCAGTCCTCGTCAACGTGCCAGCGGTTGCGGTTTTCTTGGGCCAAGCGGGTTTGGTGACCGTTAATGGCTTCGACCAGGTCGTTGGTCATTTGCAGGCGCATGTCGGTCCAGCGCTGCCAACGATTGGCAAAGTTTTGGAAGAAAAAACTGATGGGGATCAACCACAAAACCAACAACCAGCCGAGCCACCAGGCATCGGCACGAAACAACAGGGTCATGGCAATCCCAAGTTCAACCAGCGAAAACAGCGCGGCGAAACCGGCATTTAGAGAAAGCGACTCGAAGGTACGCGATTCAAGCACCAATCCCAAAAGTTGGCCCCAACCGCGGCCGCGGATTTCCTCGGGTTCCAAGCGTTGGATACCGCGCAACAGCCGTTCCTTGAACACGCCGCCCAAACCGAGCGAAACCATGCCCTGCGCCCAACTCGCCAGCATGGTAAAGGGGATGATGGAAAACAACATAAAAACCCAAGCCAGAACGGTGGCGGAATCGAGACGGCCGTTGAGCACGGCTTCAATGAGAACCCACCAGGAACCCACATAAAGCAAATGGCTAATGGTGTAAAAAAGCAGCAAGGCGCTGCAATGATGCCACAGACGCGCGTGGCGCAGGTGTTTCCACAGCGGCGCCTGAGCGGGAAGCCGCAGCATCCAGACGCGCGGTAGGCTTTGTTGGGCCAATTTGGCGCGAGCCATGCGCGCACGAGCCTCGGCGCGTTTGTGATCGGGTATCCCAACGACCTCAAACACGGTTTCGCCAAGATCCTCGTTTTCACGACAATGGAGGTCTTCAAACCAACGCACCATCTGGAGAACGGGTAAGCGCAAGGTTTGTCCGTTGGGGCCCAACACAAAAACGGTGCGTCGGGTGCCGCGGGATACAGCGAGGTAACGCAAGCGGCCGTTGATTTGAAGTTCGAGAATTGCGGGTCCGCCGGTTTGGAGGAAGTGTTGCAAATGGTGGAAGGTAACGGTGACAGCCTCGGTCTCGACACGGAGCCAACGCGCGGCCCCCTCAACCCAGCGATCACGACTCTCGCGGCCCGCCTCCAGGACGCTGAGCGGCATGTGGGGGGCCTGCACCAGTTTGGGGGCCAGGCCGGATTCGCGCGCCATCATCTCAAGGCAATCGCCGAGTTTGTCCAACGGCCAGGTCCATTCGCGGTAGTTGTCGATGATTTTGTTGGCGCTCATGGGGTGTCCCCCGCGGCGTTTTTATCGACCAAGGTTCCTTTTTCCAGGAATTCGCGACGCCAACTCGGGGATTGCCATATTTCTTTTTCCAGCCATTCCTCGGCCTGGATCAGTTGGTTGAGACGGCTGCCTTTCTGTTTAACGAGCACGCGTGGATCGCCGTCCTCGGCCAAAGTCCCGTCACGCATCACCAGCACGCGTTTAAAAGACATGGCCTCGCGCACGTCGTGGGTAATAAAAAGCAAAGTAGCCTGGGGCCACCAACGGCGCACCGCGGTCAGCAACCGTTGCCGCGAATGGCGGTCAAGACCGCGAAACGGCTCGTCCAAAATGACGAGTCGGGCCAAGGGACGCATCATGCCGCGACCCAGGCGCACCCGGGCCCCCTCGCCGCCGGAAATGAAGGTCCCTTCCTCGCCCAACTCGGTCTGCAAGCCTTGTGGCAATCCTTCCAGAACATCGTAAAGCTGAGATTTTTCAAAAACCTCGGCGAGGGAAAGACGGACGGACTCATCGGAACCGTATTGCAGGTTTTCCAACAAGGTTTTGTTCCAAAGATGAACCTCGGGACTGACCCAAGCGGTGGTTTGGCGCAGCTGCTCCAACTCCTCGCCGTCGAGCATATTACCTTCCACCAAAACCCGGCCGGCCTGGGGCTGGACCGTACCCAACAGCAAATTGGCCAGGGTTGATTTCCCGGCACCGGACGGCCCAACCAAAGCCACTTGCTCCCCGCGCGCCAACTCAACATGGACGTCTTTGAGGATGGTTTGTCCGCTGGCCTTCACGGAGACGTCGCGGAAACTCACGGCAACACCCGGTACGGTCTCCATTTGCATGCGCGGATCGTAGGTGGCCTCGGTGGGTTCGACGAAGTTTTCTTCGTCGGCGAACACGGCCTCCATCAGCCGTAATGTTCGGTTGCGAATGCCGGGATAACCGCGAATACCGGCGATCAGGGTTTCACCAACGACGGGCACGCGCAGGGCCCAATAGGCAAACAACAGCACGGAACCGGCTTGGGCGGCGTCGGTCTGCAGGTGGAGAACAACCAAGGTGGCGGCAAGGGCGTAGCCGGACAAGGTGGTCGCCCCCTCAAACCACACGGCGCGCCATTGCAGCGCGCGGCCGGAACGGGTCCATTCCCCCAGCAAGCGGTCGTGTTCACGGGCGACGGCCCCCTCGGCCCCGAGACTGCGACAGGCAATCAAACCCTGCAACGCATCCAAGTAATAGGTGGTCAGGCTACCGCCGTGGGTGCGGTTGCGCATGTCGGGCACGGAGAGGTAGGGCGCCAAAGCAGGTGGCAAAATCAAAAACAAACTGGTACCGACGACGGCGGGCACGGCGACCTTGGGATCCAGCCAAATCAGGCCGGCGGTGGTGAGCAACAGGCCGAACCCATTGTTCACAATGCGGCTCAACACGGAGGAGATCTGGCGAATATCGGTCACGCTGTGGCACCGCTCGGAAATGTCGCCAAGCGAGAGCGTACTCAGGTAGTTATTGCCGAGACGGGGGAGTTTTGACAAAAAGGCCATACGCAGACGGCTCTCAATCTTGCCACCAATCCGCAAACGCACCTGGGTGATGAGAAACTGGAGAACGAGCTGCACAATCAGGAAAAACAGAATGATCGAAATCCCGACAAACCGCTGGCCGGCGGTGAGGTGCAAGCCCATGTCCAGTAATCCGCGAAACAGCAGTGCCTCAATGATGGTGCCCATGGCGAGCACGGCCAGCGAGACCAGGTACAAGACGGGCAGGAACCAACCGTCTGCCAGCATCAAGTGCATCAGGTAACGGAAGGGGGGCGGCATCCCGGCATTGCCCGGGCCACTTTTGGTTTGGGTTTTGCGGCGTTCTTCCGGGACGGGGCGAACATCCACGAGGCGAAGCAGCAAAATACCGCGCTGGCGCAGCCGCGGTCGCCCGGTGGCGTCGGGGGGCGCGCTAACGACACTCCAATATTCGCGGGGAATCAAATCAAGGGCCTGGCGCGGCCGGTCGAGGCAGCGTTGAAACAATTGCACGAGCGCCCGCGCGGCGGGTTCTCCCCGCTTTAAGGCACCACAACTACAGAAGTTCAACATCAAACGGGTGGCCGCTTCCAAGGCCGCCAGACAGAACCAATCCGAACCACCCAACACGCGTTTGCGCAACTGTTCCCGCACGGACTGGGCAATGCCCAGCGATTCATGACAGCGTTCCAGGGCCAGCAAAAAGTCGACGTCGCCGGCCCAGACACGCCAAGCCTCGGCGTCGATCAGGCGTTCTTCCTCGCGCAGATGCTCGCGAAAGGCACCCACCTCGGGCCAATAACGACCGCGAAAGGTGTCCATAATTTGCAAACGACGGCCCAACCCACCCCAGTACACACAGAAGTGGTTGGTTTCACCGCCACCGCGGGCTTTTAGAATCAAGGGCCCGGTATCGTCGTGATCGAGAAACAGGAATTCAAGCGGCAGGTATTCTTCTTGAAGGACCACGCCGTAGCGGGCGGCCAAACGCGCCAACTCGGAAAGATCGGTCCCGTCGACCTCGGTTTGACTGAGTCGGCGCAACTGATCGAGCCGTACATCGATTTTGAGACCGGCAAACAAAGCCATCAAGGCGGCGGGCCCGCTGTCCATGGCGGAGTTTTGGATGTATTCGGGAACCAGCCAAGCGCGCCGATTGGGGATACCCATCAACGACTCCCGTCCACGGCGACCTCTTGCTCGCCGAGTGCAACCTTGCCCAAC
This sequence comes from Acanthopleuribacter pedis, assembly GCF_017377855.1. GTDB lineage: Bacteria > Acidobacteriota > Holophagae > Acanthopleuribacterales > Acanthopleuribacteraceae > Acanthopleuribacter > Acanthopleuribacter pedis. The sequence goes on along the minus strand of NZ_JAFREP010000007.1, from coordinate 179,450 downwards.
ATCCGCCACAAAAGCTGGGCGGGCGAAACCCGCTCAACCTCGATTTCAACGAGCCCGGGCTGGCCGTGTTGGAGGGGTGCCCCGTAGGAAGCGGCGTCTTCCAGCGCCATCTCCACGCGAATGCCCTGGCCATGCACTTCTCCGGCAATGCGTTCGACGCGCGCGGGCAGGTAGCCGAACTGGGTCCAGGGAAAACCGTCGAGTTTGATGCGCGCGGACTGGCCCAAGCCTATGCGGCCCAAGGCCTGGTGCGGCTGAAAATCGGCGACCGCGGTCAGATGACCGCGCGGCAACAGGGTCGCCACGGTTTCACCCTCTTCCAAAAAAGAACCCGCCGGAAAACGCCCCACGGCACCCAACACCCCGTCGCTGGGCGCGGTAAGTTGCAAGCGCGCCAATTGGAAATCAAATTCAGCCAGGCGGCCCTGCAACACGCCCACGCGCGCCTCGGTCTCGGCGATCTCCCCTTCCAAGGCGTAAATACGCGCCTGGAGCAGCGCGGTCTCGCGATTCTGACCAACGCTCTCGCGCTCCACGCGCACTTGCTCGGCCTCAAGCCGCGCGCGCAGCCCCTTCTCCTCACTGTCCAAGCGCGCGGATTCAACGGAGGGCAGCAAACCCTTTTCGGCCAACGCCCTCGCCGCCTGCTGCTCCAACACGGCTTGGCGGGAACTGCTTTCCACCTCGCGAACCTGGGCCTCATTTTCCACCCGCTTCAAACGCGCTGATTTACGGAGCAGCAGCAAGGCCTCGGCCTCGGCTTCCAAACGACGGCGTAATCCGGTCAACTTGGTCTCCAGCAGTGCCGATTCAGCGGCGGTGGTTTGTTGTGCCAGTGACAGGCGGCGCCCATCCAGGGTAAGCAACACCTCGCCCCGCTGTACCTCCCGTCCCAGTTCGAGGGTATGACTCGCCACGGACCCTTGGATTTCGGATTCAATGCGCATGGGCGCGGGCCGCAGTTCGAGCCGACAGGCGGCGGACGTTTCGTACAACACAATCGACGACTTGAAAAACCAATAGCCCCAAATCGCCATCACCAACAAAATCAAAAGTTTGCCTGCAATTAAGTACTTTGGATGGTCGGCGCGCATGGCGCGCATCGTCTGTGTAAAGAGAACAGACATCGAGTCCCCACGATCTAGAATCTCAAAAGGAAACAGGCGCAAGCGAACCAAGCACAACGGCCGGCCCCATTCACCCAATTCAAAAAACGAGCACACCCTGAACACGAGAACCTACAAGGCACGCTACTTAGCTCTGATTTTCAAGAAGCACCTGAATAACAACGGCTTAAAAAAAATCTACCACATGGTTCGAGCCTCTTAGGTTGAAGGTATTTAAAAACTTATCGATAAAAACCCGCTTTGGCATAACCCACGCAAAACATCACCCTACAGCGGGATCGTGAATTTTATCAAGCTGTTTTCCGCCAGTTCTTTAGCTTTCGGCGAGAATTAAACGAACCCTTAGTTTCCCCCTAAATGCACCGGCAAGGGAATTAAAGAGCATCCACGAGACCCAAAAAAACCAGGGACAACAGAAAAGACCAGTGCCAAAACATCGTAAATCCCTGTGTAAAGCCCCGGTTTAAAAGTGCTTCGCGGAGATTCCGGCAAGCGACGCGCTCGGCGTGGGCCTAACCCGCATTTCTCACAAGGAATTCTGCTAGGGGGCAACCCATGCGATTACGTGGGTTTGCCTTCCGCCCTACTCGGTCGAGCCGCCTTCGCCTCAGCTGCTACCCCTCTACCGTAGCTTGGTCGTCATCTTCGTACTCACAAGGCTTTCAGCTTCTCGCGACGAATCCTGGTGAGAACCACGGGCTAATCAACCCATTTCAGGTCGTATAAAACAGCCGCTTCACCTTTTTTCGCAATTTTCTTTTCCAAGTGACGAACCAACTTGGCGCGGCGCTTGAGCAAGCTCCTGATTTCGGACTTTTTCAAGAAGGGGGCCAACAACTCGGCAATTTGGTCGTCACCCACTTCCTGCAAATTTTTGAAAAACGTACGATCACAGCGGTGAATGTTCTTGGCGTCGCGCAGGGTCGGGTTGCGGTCAAAAGCGCGCGTGTGGTCGATGTACCAAAGGTTCCAATTGTGATCGAAGAGAAAGTTTCCCTGATTGCGATCAAGATTTTGGATCAAGGCGTCAAACACACGCATGCTCTGGTCTTGCAGGTAAAAGCGGTCCTCGTCGGGAATGGCGACGCCTTTTTCAAGCCGAACGGTTTCGGTCATGCCGTTCTCAATCCAAAACTGAAAAGAACCCTGGCGGCCGCCGTGGTCGCGCAGCACGACGGGCGGCACGCGGTACAAACCCATCAAACGGCTGAGATGGTAGGCGGCAACCTCGTACCCGTAATGGTCGTTCACGCGGTTGGCAACACCGCGTTTGAATTCCCCACCACTGTCCACGGTGCGGAAAATGGCGCGGAAGTGAACCCCGTTGTGGCGCATCTCGGCGCGCCGCGGCAGGGTTTTGCCACTACCCAGTTCTTTAAATCGCCCGATCTCGGCCTCACGCAACAACTGCAACACCTGGTTGTCGCCGCGAAACGGCTGCGGGTTCCCGTCTTTGGTGATGTAGGTACGCTCGTGATCCGGTGTTTTTTCCATGGCGACTTTGCCGTTGGTCAGCACACCCACCCCGGTCCAGATCGCGGGGACGGGCGGAATAATCGACTCAATCGGCCCCTCGCCGACCAATCGGGGTTCGCCCGCGGGCGCGGCGTCGCGCAACAAAACCTCGGTCCGATCTAAATAAATGGCCCGAAAGGTGGTGTCGATGATTTCCAACGCGGCGGGCTGACCGCCGTAATGGGAATGCAACATGCCCGTATCCACCAAAATGATACGCCCCCCGAACCGCATCGCAATCCCCTGACCTTGCGGGGTGTGACCGGCAACGAAATGGCGCACCTCGTCGCGTTTAACCAAAGTCTCCACCTTGGCCAGATCGTTGGTTTCGTGCCAATCGGCGAAGCCGCGGAACCACAGTGCCTTTTTGCTGTTGAGTTGGGTCATCTCGGTCTGAAACTTGATAAAAGCGAGCAGGGTCTCGTTGTAAGCCCGTTCCTTGGCACTTAACCGCATGCGGTTGCCGCGTGGATCGCGTTTGGGGTTTTCCAGATGGCGCTGGGCGGACCCCAGCATTTCGGAAATATCGTCGTAAGGGGTAATGCTCCCAGCCTCGATCATGGCGGCGCGAAACGCATCGAAGGCGGCAATATCCGCCCGCAAGTTTTTGTTAACCTCGGCCTCGGTCCAATCCTCGCCGTAGGCATCGGGGTCAATCCCCCCGTGGACAAACACGGTATGCCCCACGCGCAGCACCGCGTTTTTACCGCGCAACCACTTGCCGTAAACCCCGTCGGGGCTAATCGCGTCGATGTATTCTAGGTAACCAAGCGGACGTCGTTCATACCATTCTTTCTCAAAGGCTTTGGAAAAATGGGGAGCTTGTAAGCCCATGACGGTATCGGACTTACGGCGCAACCGCTTAAAAGCATTGTAGGCTTTTTTGCGTAACTTCTCGGCATTCTCGCCGGCAAAGGCCGCGTAACTCTCGCGCCCCACATCCCGCATAAACAGTGACAGGTTCATGGTTTCGTGGTTGCCCAGCAACACATGAACCTGACCGCCTTGGGCGGGCGCCTGTTCTTCTAAGGCCATCAACAAATCGAACACCTTGCGCACATCGGGACCACGGTCGGTCATATCCCCGGTTTGCACAAAAATAGTGTCACCACCGGTCCAATTGCGTTGTTCATCAACCAGACCGGCCTTTTTCAAAATCGAAACCAAGGCGTTGTAATCACCGTGGATATCGCCGACGGCGACTATTCGTTGGCCGGGTTTGGGCACCACGACATCGGGGGCAATACCAGCGACAAGGGGGAAGAAACACAACAACACAAGCAGCAAAATTCTGTTCAAGGGAACGCACCTCCGGCGCGTGAGGGAATGGTTAGCTAAACCCAAAAAAGCGCATTGGGTATGATTTTTCATCGAAAATGCGGGCGGAAAACCTAATTATCCCGCCACGAGGGATCAAACAAACCGGGGTAGATCGACGCCTAGCCCGCATTTCTCACAAGGAATTCTGCCGCGAAGCCGAAAGCCATGCGATTACGAGGGGGCGGCCCTCCCTTTTACTCAATCGAGCAAGACTCGACGTAGCGCTGCTACGCCGAAAGGTCGGCCCCGCTCCGTTTGCGCTTGGTCGTAAGCTTCGTAATCACAAGGCTTTCAGCTTCTCGCGACGAATTCTCGTGAGAAATGCGGGCTAATCCCATGCGGTAATTACCGAATCGGTTGAAAACACACAGAGCGTCAGTCTACCAAACCATCGCGGGTAAAATCTCACCAAAATTTAACTCATGCAAGACGATAACGCGCCGTGGTTTTCGCTAAACCCCTAGGTTGCAACGGCCTGCAAAAAGACTCAACGCACCCGCCAGGTACAGCTCCGCTTGTTCCAAATCATTTTACGCCAGATCTTTAGAAAATTCCCCCTCGCTTCAGCGCCACGTGGGTTTAGAAGGCCGCAAACCCAAAGAACACCGGGGTCCACGAAGCAATCACTAACCGACCGCGGATAACACCTGCCGAAACAGGGCTTTAACAATGTCGATATTGTTGGACATCAAATCAAAAAAGTCCTCGGCGTCCACGATGATCAGGTGCACGTCGCGGGCCACCCGCGCCGTGCAGCTCCGCAACCGCCCACTGAGGATGTCCTGGTGGCCGAAGGCGTCATGAGGGCCGAGCGTTTGAGAAGAACCTTGGTCTTCAATCACCACCTCCCCGGAAACAACGCAAAACAAATACTCGGCGCTGTCACCCGGCGTGTAAATGGTTTTACCCGCCTCAAAATGGGTTTCTTCCGCCAGGTTGGATATACCGAGCACCTCCCCCGCGGTGCAGTAACGAAACAGGTTTACTTCGCGGAGGAAAAGGATTTTTTCGATTTGGGCCATGTCGGTCATAAGCGGCTCCCGGCGGAATGTTACCTAAGTTTAAGGGGTCGGCGATTTGCGCCCGGCACGTATTTGTTTCCACACCCACTCGGCGGTTTCAAGCACAAAATGGTTGGTCGCCTCCGCGGCCATGCGTTCGACCAGCGGATACAAGCTTTGGTGCTCCTCCGCGTAAACCCGGTACACGGCGGCGGCGGCAATCGCGTTCTGGACGGGATCGCCGGGATGATGCTCGAGGATCAGGCGTGTCAGCACCACCTCGAGCGGTTCCGATTCAATTTGGAACAACTTGGCCCCGGTTTTCAATTTGTCGCTAAGACGGGTGTCGCCGATCACGGCCATCATGAAGCGATGAACATCACCACTGATGGCGCTGTCCAAATACTCAACGGCATTGCTGCGCCGTTTGGGTTTAATGCTGACGAGGTTGCGTTCGGCGGCCCGAAGATCCTGCTTTGGATAAAGCAAGCTAATCAAACCCAGCAAGTTGGAAAGCTGGGATACCAGTCGCTCGGCCAGAAGTTGGTGTAACAGCGTCGGCTGACGCTCGCCGCGGTAGTTCCACTTCACGAGCGGGCCTTCCAAACGGCCAAAGCGCTCGAAACGCAACACATGCAGATCACCGAGCCTGCGCATGTAGCGCGAGGCCTCGCCATGAATCGCCTCGCGAATTTTGCGCGCGGCAAAGGTCATGTTGACCTTTTTGCCACACAAGGTTCCCAATGCCTCAATCACCTTGTGTCGCAGAAAGGAGTCGCGCGTGGTTAAGTTTTCGATGAGGGCGGTGGCCGAGGCCAACCCCCCAACTTGGGCAATGGTTTTGGGGATGGCACGACGCACCCATACGTGTTCCTCCGTGTCGTTCATAAAGTGAACCAGCGCCGGAATCACGGCTTCACCCGAGGCAACCAGGGCTTGGCGGCACACATGTTTTAGCCGCCGTTCGCGCATCAGCGAGATCAGGGTAGGCACGTACATGGGGTTGGGAAAACCGGTTTCGGCCCGTTCTTGCACGGCCCGAATCGCTTGACGCACCACCATGTGGTCTTGGTCGTAGAGGAACTGCACCAGTTGAATTTGGAAATGAGGATCGGGGATTTCTTGCAGGGACTTGGCAGCCTCGGCGCGTACCCGCGGATCGGCGTCACGGCTCATTTCCACCAAACTCTGACCGGCCTGCTGCACCATCTTCTCATCGCCGTAACAGGCCAAACAGGCAATGGCGGCGGCGCGCACCCTAAAATCGGGATTGGTCATTTCGGGTTGCATCAGCGCACACACATCTTCGCCCTGCATACCTGCCAAGGTACGAACCACGGTGGCACGCACCTCGGGATCGCTGTCACTTAAGCAGCGGCGAATCAGCGGCAGCGCCTCCTCGCGCCGTTCGGCGGACAAAACACCCAACACCCGGATGCGCACTTGCGCGCTCTCGTGGTGCAACAACAGGGCGGGAATCAAATGGCTCTTTTCATTGCTTTCCAACAGATCAATGCTGTTGAGCACCCGTTTTGGATCGGTACTTCCCAGGCCTTGGAACAACAATTCCAGCGAGACCATGTCATTGACATTAAAGTTGATCGGCTCAGTCAAAGCGGCGGTTTGCAGTGAGTCCCGATAACTGCGAATGTAGTGCTTGTGGGTAAACAGGGTGACGGTTAACCACACCGTCCCCAGCACCAAGGTCACCCAGCCGACGTGCATCGGGTGAAGCAAGCCGAAACTTACAGAAAGCAGCACCAACGCGGCGGCGCCGCGACCAAAGCGGGTCACAAAGACATCGATGTACGCCTTGGCCTTGGAACGAATTTCCGGCCGTACCGGTAGGAACAACAGCTCGCGCGTCACCTGTTCAATCGAATGGCGGAAGCCACCCTCACCCACCTTCAGGCAAAATACGGTGGCCAGAAGAACCTCGGGTAACATGCCGAAGCTCAACAAAACCAAGCTCGTCCCCGCCACGATGGTGAAGGGCAACACGCGCATGCCGAACCCCACACCCAAGTTGCGGTGGATGCGCGAGGTGAGGAAGATTTGAAACACAAAAGCCGAGATACTGATTAAGGAAAAGAGGTTACCGAACAGCGAGGTCCGTTCACTGAGGTCATTGGTCGCGTTTTCGACAACCCAGTTGAACTGCAAATCGACAAACTGAGCCAGCACCAGCGAAAGAAAGGTCGTCAGTGCCACCAACTTAAGGTACTTGTCCCCAAAAACCAATTGCAGGCCGCCCCGGGCCTGGTCTCCCTTGGAGGGTTTCGGTGGAAGCGACTTTTCATCCCGTTGGTCCGCGCGGGCGTCAATGGCGTAGATCAGCAAAGACAAGCAGGCCATCATCACCGCGGCCGCGATCAGCACGTGGCGGGTTTCGCCGTGCAGCGCGATCAAGCGGGCCAATTGGCTGCCAAACATGCCGCCCAGGGCGCCGCCGGCGGCAATCAAAGCGAACAAACGTTTGGCGCGCTGGGGATCGAAGAGATGGTTGGCGAAAGACCAAAACTGGCTCACAGAAATTCCGAAGGCAATCCCTACCCAGAGGTAAAACGCGAAGGAAACCAGTTCGGTGGTTTCGCGGAACCACCACCAAAAAGCAAGCGAACCCACGGCAAGGAATAGATTGCTGCCCGCCGATAGATGGCGACGAGGAAAGCGGTCGACCAACCGGCCGTAAACCCGCAGGATCGGGTAGGACGTTAGCGCAACGGCAAAATAGGCCAGCGGCAGTTGCACGGCACCCAGCGAATCGACAAAGGTCGACTGGCGCACCACCTTGCCGGTGTAGAAACAGGCGAACAGCAAACCGGAATACAGCAGCACAAGCGTGGCGATCCACCCCTCACCCGCGCGGATATCAATGCCCAGGTAGTGGAGAATGGTGTTCCAGAAGGGGATCTCGTCGGAAGATTGGCGCTGATCGGGGTGAGGCGTTTTCGACATGCATGACTCAAAGCAAAGGTGGCCCGACGGAAACCGGGAGCACGACCGCGTCCAAAAAACGGACACGACCGAAACACGCGTTTCCGAAAGCGGCCTGGCGGCCGTCCTGTCCGCGGGTCATTCAGGGGGCTAGCCCGCATTTCTCACAAGGAATTCTGCTACGAAGCCGAAAGCCATGCAATTACGAGGGAGCGGCCTTCCGCGTTACTCGATCGAGCCGCCTTCGGCGTAGCGCTGCTACGCCGAATGGTCGGACCCCTGTGGCGTCTCTCGGTCATAATCTTCGTACTTACAAGGCTTTCAGCTTCTCGCGACGAATCCTTGTGAGAAATGCGGGCTTGCCGTATGTTAGCGCCAATCACCCGGGTTCTACAATGGCCGAAGCGCGCGGAACCGCGATCCCGCGCCGCGAAGGCTTATTTTTTCATCAAACCAACCAAAGCCAAGAGGATCACCGCGCCGACGAAGGCGGTCACCAACTGACCGATCAAACCACCGGTGGGCGCCAAACCAAGGACCCGGAAGGCGTATCCGCCCACGTAGGAACCGACGATCCCGACGATCAAATTGCCGAACACGTTAAGGCCGCCTTTCATCACTTTGCCGGCGGCAAACCCGGCGGCCAGCCCAATCAGCAGCATAAGAATTAAATCCATTTTCGAAACCTCGCAATAAAGGTGGAAAGGGAAAACCGCGACCGAGATGCCGGTCACCTCGGAAACACGGCCGGTCCCGATATTAGCACCTCGTGGAGGGGATGCGGATGGATGAAATCCCATCAAGGCAGCGGCCGGCCTGGCAACAGGCGGGATACCCACCGAGGGTTTCGCCGAAAACCGCTAGTGATCACTTCATGGAAAAACACGGTACCGCTATTCTGAACCGCAAGCAAACGCAAACCATGTCCGTGCCGCACCAATTGTCCAAATAAAAGCGGGCTTGCCGACCCACATAGCCCGTATTTCCACGCGGATGCGCTTGGCGGTCGGCCGAGTCCCATGATAAAGTGCTGAAAACACATGGCGCAAACCATCCAGTCGAAGCCGGGGTTCTTTTCTTCCCCGCCGTCTATCTCACGCTACCTTGCTTTACCACCTAACTGTTTGGCTTCGCCCGCCCTAGGCCTCACCCCGCGCGGTGGAAGGGAATCAACTCCATCCGCCCCGGGAACAACCGGTCACGACACAAAGGTGAATCATGCGACTCCTGCGTTCTTTACGGCGAAGGTACGACCGCGCCGTTCGATTTTCGTTCCTTTTCAGCCTGTGGTGCTTGAGCGCGGCCCTTGCCACCAACCCAACGCCGCCGGTCGCCCTCGTGATCCACGGTGGCGCGGGCACCATCCTCAAAAAAAACATGACCCCGGAAAAAGAAGCCGCCTACACCACGGCCTTGCGCGAAGCCTTGGAACACGGCATGAGCCTGCTCGAATCGGGAAAACCCGCGATTGAGGTTGTTAGCCAAGTCATTGTGCTCATGGAAGACGCGCCGCTGTTTAACGCGGGCAAAGGCAGCGTGCTCACCCACAAAGGCGGCTTCTCTCTCGACGCCTCGATCATGACCGGGCACGACCTGCAAGCCGGTTGCGTGGCCGGGGTAACCACGGTGCGCAATCCGATTCTGCTGGCGCGCGCGGTGCTGGAGCGATCCCCACACGTATTTTTGTCGGGCGCGGGCGCTGAACAATTCGCACAATCCTTGGGCTTTAAGCCGGTGGATCCAAAATGGTTTCGCACGGAGCGACGGGTTCAGGAATGGCGCGATCAACTGGCGAAGGAAAAACAGCAGGGGCGGCGTCCCATGCCGGTCAAGTTCGGCACGGTCGGCGTGGTCGCCCTGGACGCCGCCGGAAACCTGTGCGCCGGTACCTCGACCGGGGGCATCACCAATAAGAAGTTCGGCCGCATCGGCGACTCCCCCATCATCGGGGCGGGTACCTACGCCGATAACAAAAGTTGCGCTGTCTCCGCGACCGGCCAAGGTGAGTACTTCATCCGCGCCCATGTGGCCGGCGACATCGCCGCGCGGGTTGCGTACCGCGGCGAAACCATCCAACAAGCGGCCGATGCGGTGATCCACAAGAAACTGACCGAACTCGGCGGAACGGGCGGCGTGATCGTCCTAGATCGCAATGGACGAGCGGCCTATTCGTTTAACACGGCGGGCATGTACCGCGGTTATTACCGATCCGGCGAAAAACCGGAGGTAGCGATTTACGGCGAGAAAGTTACCGCTAAATCCAAATAAGCCAAGCTAAAAGAAAAAGCGCGTTGTTCAAACCACGGCGCCAAAGAATGGCCGGCAACGGCGACGAGATGTCGGGCTTTGGTTTTTGTGAGCTAAAGCACATCCTTTGACATTTCCCCACTCTGTCCTTAGTTGTTTATTTAGACCACCCTGCGAACAAAAGCGAGATGAAGTCGAAATTTAACGGCACTTCTTTTGAATTTCCCGCGCCTTTAACCGATAATTTTAACAATACCCCTCTTTCCCGTTCCGCATAGAGGCTTTCATGCTTACCAAAACCCCGCAGTTAAAAAAAGCGCTGGAGGACCTAAAGAGTTCTTCGGGCGATATGCTCTCCAAGGGGCGCACGCTCAAGAAGTCTTTGGTCGAAAGTACCCTGGGTACCAAACTCGAGAAACATGCACGGCTTGAGTTGGTGCTCGACAAGTACATTGAATTGCTTCAGAACCAGTTGATTCCCGCGCTGGAAGAAGTGATTCAACCGGCACCGGAACAGGAACCGGAAAACTGCGGCGGCAAAAGGCGCGGCCTACCGCGCTACCGCCGTCGCTTGTCCATGTATTACAGCTTGCCCGGCCAAAGAACCAAACCGCGTCATGCCTATTCGCGTGACATCGGCGCCATGGGTCTGTTCGTGATGTCCAACCGCTTGGAAAAAGTCGGCCAAACGCTTCAGGTAGAGGTCGAGGTTCCCGATGTTGGCAAGATCAAGATGCAGGCGGTCGTGGTTTGGACCAAGTGGGTGCCGCCACCCTTGCGCAGCGTCGAGTACACCGGTTTCGGGGTACGACTGACCTATGCACCGCAAACCTGGTACGAGTTCTTCCTTGCCGTCGAAGAGGAAGAACACGCGGGTTCTTCGCGGGGGTAACGGCCAAAACGATTTCGTCCCAGCAACTTAACCAAGAGACCGGCAATTAATGCACGATTTTGGGACAATCTCCCGTATAATCGAGAAGCACGAACTTATTAGACCGGTCGGTTCAGATGAAACGCGATACAAAAAACCAACTCCTCGAAAAGGGCCTTGAGATCATCACCTGCAAAGGTTTTAACAACACGGGCATTCAAGAAGTGCTCGACGCGGTGGGTGCTCCCAAGGGCTCTTTTTACCACTTCTTTAAAAGCAAACAAGATTTCGGGCTGCAGATGATTGATTACCACGCCGCCCAATCCCGCGAACACATCAACAGCTTCCTGAACGACGAAAGCCACCCACCACTCGAACGCCTCAAACGTTTTTTCCAATCGACTCAAGCCGCCATGGAAGCCGCCGACTTCTCCGGCGGCTGCCTGATGGGCAACATGAGCCAAGAAATGGGCGACCTTAACGCGGCTTTTGAAAAAAAACTGGAGCGCAAATGGCAGGCAAGCCGCGCCGCTTTTGCCGATTGCCTGATCGCCGCGCGCCGCGACGGCGCAATCAAGGGCGATTTCGACCCAGACGACACGGCCGACTTCATGCTCAACAGCTGGCAGGGCGCCATGATTCGAATGAAGGTCACCCGCTCCTCCGAGCCCCTGGAACTTTTCCAGAAGATGATTTTTGAGCACCTGCTAAAATAAACCAATCAGTCTACAAAAAACCGCAAAATCCCTCAAGACGCTCACCTGAGCGTCTTTTTTTTCATGCGCACAACCAAACCGCCCCAAAGAACCACAAACACACAAGGAACGAACCACTTAAAGAAAGATGGCAGAGCAACACTCCTGCAAGAGCCACAAGAAAATGCACACCAACAGTTGACAGACCGACCGGTCTACTCTAAATTTACCCTCCATGCCGGGCACTTCCCTTGCCCGCGATTGCTTCGGTGCGGCGCGTCCCCATCCTTACGCGCCGCGCCGAGCTGCATTTGACCAACTTGCCCCACATCCCCTCTGGCCGGCTCCGCGCCCACCACGCCCACCACACGGCTCCACACGCGAGCACTTTTCACCCAACGGGCGTGCGGTGCGGGCCCACCGACGGGAACGGCTTGTTCGGCGCACAACCCACGTTGCCCACCAGGTTTCTGCTACCTAACGGAAGCCTTTGGGACCCATGTGGGTGCGCGCCGCGGAGGATATCTATGACAACTCGGACTTTGTTCGCGTCGCCGCTTTCCCGCCTGATGCGAAAACCCACGCTTGCATTGACGTTCCTGCTCCTCTTGCTGTCCCCTCTCCTTGTGGCCGCGGACCCAACCTTCGGCCTTGATCGTTTCGATCCCAACGCGCCTTTGATCAGTGAAGAACAGGGCCCCATCGGCCTTGACCGCGTTGATTTCATCCTCGGCAATGGCGAAGGTTCGGACAACTACCGCCTCGCCCTGCAATGGGATTGGTTCACCTACACCACGCCCAAGGGTGGTTGGACCATCGACGCTTCGCTTTCGCCCAACTACTCGGTTTTTAACGGTGCCGAACGCGAAAACGGCACCCACGCCCGCTTGCGTGACATCGGCCTGACCCCGATATTCACCTTTATTCCCGAACGGGTCGGCAACCGCCACCTCTCGCCCTTCGTGGAAATGGGCATTGGTTTGCACTACCTGACGGAAAAAAATGTGGGTTACAAGTCCTTCTCCACCAACTTCCAATTCGGCGACCATATCGGCGTCGGCGCCTATTTCGGCAAACACCAAGCCTACAAACTGGCTTATGTTTTCCAACACCTCTCCAACGCGGGCATTGAAGCACCCAACCCCGGCATCAATTTCCACTTGGTTACCTTCGGCTTCCGCATGGGTCGTCGCTAGCGCGGGTCGACAACGGTCGCGGTCTTTTCGTCCGCGGCCGTCGCCTCGGCCTCACCCGTGCGCAACATCTTGCGGGACAGCCCGCGCACGTTGCGCTCAACCGGCGATTCGGTCCGGCGCATCATCCCCCGACGCGAGAGCTGAGCGGCCCAATAGTGCCGGTAGAGATCGTGAACGGAATGGTCCGGTTGAAAATGAGCGCGAATCAGCGGCTCGGCCTCGTTTAAAAGGTTCGCGGCCATGCCGTCGTGGTTCAGCGCCAGCTCGGTACCCGCCATTTCCACGCGAAGGTAGCCCCCCCATGCCAAATCCCACATGCCGAAAGCGCGCAAAATCCTCCTGGCCTCCTGCTGATAAGCCAAGGCTTGTTCATAGGTGCCGGCCTCACTGGCGATACGGGCCAGGAGACGGTAGTAGGCAACCCGTCGGCCGGGGTCGGGTACGGACAAACCGTTGAGCCGGTCCAACGCCGCCACCGCCATACACTGCGCCTCCTCGAGACGACCCAAGGAAAGGTGGGTTTCAACCAAGGCGGGATGCGCAAAAAATACCTCTTCAACCTCAAGCACCCGCTCAAACCATTGCAAAGCCTCTTGGTAGCGACCGTCCAACAAAGCCACCTGGGCGCGACGCACGTAGGCGTATCGAGACAAAGCCACCGAATCCGCCCCCCAACGGGCGACAATCAGGTGTTCCCCATGGGCGAGCCAATCCTCGGCCGCACCAACCTGTTCTTGATCCAGCAAAACCCCGATCAAACCATCCATCACGATGAGACGCGCGATGAGATCCGCTTGCCCGGGGCGGTTTGACAAAACAGAAAGCGCCTCTTGAAAACGCGCTTCCGCCCCCTGAAATTGCCCTTTGTGGGCGGCCAGTTGCGCAAATTTCGCCGACAAGGTGTGGTAGGCAACCGGTTCTTGTTCGGCAACAACGCAGTACTGATCCAAGGCGTGGCGCAAATTGGCCTCGCGCCCGAGGACATCACCCGCGTCACCCGCGACATCGGCCAAAATTCGATAGGCCGCCCCACGCATCAGTGCCGCACCGGGCTCCCCAACAAGCAACCGAACGACCCGTTGGGCCGAGCTTTCTGCCCGCGCGGTCCAACCTTTCGCAAAATAAAATTCGCTTCGCCAACGTTCGATGTCGGCGCGAAGCATCATCCGATTACCCGACAGCGCCTCCAGATCTTCGCCCGCTTGGTGTAACAGCGCCAAACCTTCATCCAGCCGGCCGCCGGCACCCAGCGCAACACCCAACTGCTTTTGGAGTTGCACCTGAAGTTCGTCGGCGGGCGGGCCCAAATCGGAACGCAGAGAAAGACCACGCCGCAACAGGGTTTCCGCGCGGGCCGCGTCACCATACTTTTGGTAAACCTCGCCTAGCCCCAAATACAAACGGGCCCGATGCAAAGGCGGCTTGTCCTCTCCCTGATCGATTTCGGCGGTGGCGCGTTCAAGCATCGCGAGTACGCTTAGCGGTTGATCGGGATTCAAGCGAGGATCGGCTGCCTGCAACATGTCACGCAGAAACGCGCTCTCGGCAACAGCACCACGCTGGGCCCGCAAGGCCTCGTCTCGCTCCCGAATGGCGGATTCCCGCTGAACCCAGGCGGTAAGCGCCACGCCGGCAACAACGAGAAACGCGGCGGCCGGCACCCGATTGCGACTGAACCAGCGGCTGAGGCGGTAACCGAAACCGGCGCGACAGGCTTCGACCGGACGCCGCGACACATAGCGACGCAGATCGCTGGACAGCGCCGCGGCCGACCCGTAACGTTGGCGCGGGTCTTTGGCCAGCGCCTTACAGGCGATGGCACACAAATCGCCGGGAAGTCGCCGCCACGAAGGCAGACGCCCATCATGGTGTTGTTCTCCCTTGCGACGGTGGCGGTGGCGAATGGCGACACCGGCACGAACCGGAACCTGGTTACAAATAACGTCACGCCACTCCATCGGGTTATGGGTTTTGAAGCGATGGGGTAGTTTACCGGTGAGTAATTCGTAAAGAATGACGCCCAGCGCATAGACATCAGCGGCCGCGGTGAGCCGCTCCCCCCGAATTTGCTCGGGGCCGGCGTATTCAGGGGTCAGGCGACCAACCTCGGTTTGGATGGAAACCGGGGGCAAGGTCGCCTCTTGTTCCAGCACCGAGGCAATCCCAAAGTCCAGCAGTTTGGGTTGGCCGTCGCGGGTAATGAGGATGTTTTGCGGTTTGAGGTCGCGGTGGATGACCATGTTCTGGTGCGCAAAACCAACGGCGTCGCAGATTTTGATAAACAGTTCGATGCATTCACTGAGGCTGGGCGAATAGGTTTCGATGTATTGGGTCAACGGCAAGCCGGCGACATACTCCATCACCAGGTAGGGACAACCGTCCTCCGTGGTACCCCCGTCGTAAATTTGAGTAATGTAGGGGTGCTGCAGCGAGGCCAAAATTTGTCGCTCGCGGTGGAAGGCCTGGACCAGACGTTCGGCGTCTTGGTCGGCACGCACCAGCTTAATCGCGACCTGCATGGTGAAGTCGTCCTCGCGGGTGGCGAGGTAAACGACGCCCATGCCACCGCGTCCCAACTCGCGCTCCACGCGGTAACCGCCGATATGGGTGCGCACCTCTCGATGAGAAGGCGTGCTGCTCTCCTCTTCGAAGGATTCGGCATCGAGCAAACGGCTGATAAGGGTGGTGAGGAATTCGTCGCAACCCTCGCAGGCCGCTTCAATGTAGGACCTTCGTTGATCGCTTTGCTGCTCCATCGCTTCCATTAAAACTTGGTGAAGCCATCGTTCACGGGCGAGTTCATCATCGGCGGGCAGGCAGGTGGTATCAAAGACGCGGGACGGGTCGCTAGTGGGCATCTAGCTCTCCTTGAGCAAAAATCAGGGACCGTAAGGGGGAATAAATGATAGTAATTCACGACCGTTTCAAGGCGCGGGAGGGCAACAGGACGGCATCAAAGTAAAAGCCTGAACTGGGTCGGCCACCAACTAGCACGATGATTTTCTCTCACAAGACGCACAAAGAAACAATAAATGTGACAAAAACCACACAATTTCGTCATAAGAGCCGTGCCCAAAGCGAAGGAAACGAATCTTGGCGGAGAAACCCCTCATCTGTTGGGCAACAATGGGCCGCGGGAATGCTCACCACACCTTTCAAATCCGCACCCGCATGGCCCCGCCACGATTCGCCGTGAACCTTGACGCAGGGTGTGCCCAATTCTACACGATTTTATAAGCCCACATCACACCCTTCAGGCGATGGGGACCCTTCACCCTTTTAACCGTGCGGTGAAGCCGAGCCACAACCGGCTGTCGTGAACAGCAAACGATGACAGCCCGGGGTTAGGGAGCGGTGCCTCATCCTTGATCACCTCGTTTTCCACCAACCCGGTCCTAGAGGGACCGGCGTAGGCAGCTGGTGACGATTTTTCGCCAAGGACATTCGGGGGGATGGGCACGGTCCCGACTTTGGGCCGGCTGTCCTCAAGCGCATGCCAAGCAAAAGAGGGCCGCACCCCATCGGCACGACCCCGTTTCTTCGTTTGCTTTTTCATCCCAGCGCCGCCGGCTCGGTCGATTCGCCATTGGGAACGCAATTCGTTCGATCACACGGAAATCGGAGCAGCGATCAGGCGGGTCTTCACTGATTTAGTAGACGTCATTCACCGTGTTAAAGACATTGAATTTACCGGTTGGGGTCACCAATCTTGGATTTTTGATGACCTTGACAAGTTCTCGGGTTTTATCATCCACGACGACAATCGCGGACTGTTGATCCTTTCCGTTCCAAACTGAAAACCAAACTTCGGTCCCCTGCTTGTTGTACTCAGGTTGCACCACCCGTTTGGGACCTTCACCTAGATCCGCCCAGGCGGCAATCGGCAGAACCTCAAACCCTTTCTCAGGTCGGCCGATATCATAGACGGCAACCGATTGGCTAACGGACGGATCTGGGTTAAGCGGGGTATCAACCCACAGGTTTTTAGATTTAGGGTGAGATTTGACAAATAAGGAACCGCCACCCTGGCCATGCAGCACACGAACCACCTTCCAGGCCAGATCGGGCCGCTTCACAGGGTCGGTGCCAATGAAGGTTACTTTGTCGTTACCCAACGCACTCGTAACCCACACGGGTCCGAATTCGGGATCGATCAGGTTGGCACCCCGCCCGGGGTGAGGGATTTTATCCACTGGAATCAGGGCCTCCAGACGTTGTTCCCTTGAATCAACCACGGCGATGCGATCCGATTTATTGGCCGCTGTTAGGAAGTACCGTTTGCTGGAGTCCCAACCCCCGTCATGGAGGTAGCGCGCGGCGTCGATGGTAATGACTTTAAGGTTTTCCATATCGCGGTAGTTCACCAGGAGAATTTTTCCGGTTTCTTTGACATTCACAATAAACTCGGGATGTTGGTGGGAAGCCACAATGGCGGCCACCCTGGGTTCAGGATGATACTCTTGGGTATCCACCGTCATGCCTCGGGTCGAAACGATTTTTAGTGGCTCGAGGGTGGCACCGTCCATCAGGACAAACTGGGGCGGCCAATAAGCCCCGGCCACGGCATAACGATCTTCGTAACCTTTGTATTTGGAGGTTTCGACGGAACGGGCCTCTAACCCGATTTTTGACTCAGCAACTTTTTGTGGTGGGTCCATCCACAAATCGATCAAGTCGATTTTGGCATCGCGCCCGATCGTGTAAATATACCTGCCGGAGTGGGACGTTCGCGAGATATGTACCGCATATCCCGTTTTGATGATGGTGACAATTTCTTTAGTATTGCCGTCAATCAAGGCCACTTCACCGCTATCGCGCAGGGTAACGGAAAAGATATTGGCGATGTCGACATCGTTTTCTTTTCGGGTCGGCCGTTGATCCACGGGAACCAAAACCCGCCAATTTTCTCGGATCTCCGCCATGCCGAATTCCGGCGGCGAAGGGGGCTCGTGTTGTAGGAACTTGGCCATCGCCGTAATTTCATCTTCCCCCAACTCACCGGAACTTCCCCAGTTAGGCATGCCGCCGGGAGAGCCGTACCGAATCAACGCCTTGAGGTAATCGGTCCCTTTCGCACGAGTGATTTCGGGGGTTAAGGGCTTGCCGGTCGCCCCTTTCCGCAACACACCGTGGCACCCGGCACAACGCTGGAAGTAGAGTTGACGAGAATGTTCATATTGGGAACGGGTCATGGTAGGCGCTTCAGGTGAAATAACCATCTCGGTTGACGTGACCTGGGAAGGTCCGCCTTCGTAGGCCAACTCGGATTCGGTGGCGCCGGGATGACGCTCCACGGTCGCGAGATCCTTGGGCACATCCTTGCCGGAACGAGCACCCTGCACGTCCTCGACCGTGACGGTGGGACCCGCGTTGCCCCAGGCTGAATAGACGTAATTAAGGATGAGGGCGATGGTTTCGTCGTCAAGATGATGCTGGCCGGGCATCACGGTATTGTAGGTTTGGCCGTTGACAACCACTTCGCCGCTCAACCCTTTAAGAACGACGTCGATGGCCCGCTGTTTATCGGAAAGAAGGTAATCGGACTGAGCCAGAGGTGGGAACGCGCCCGGCAAACCCCGACCATTGGCTTGGTGACAAGCGCCGCAATTGGCGAGGTAAGCCTTCTCCCCCGCGGCGGAAGCCGTTTCGGCCTTGTGAACATCTTGTGCCATCAGCGATAGACAACCAAAAAGAAACAGAAAACAGGGTTTCATCTTCATAATAAGACCCCCTTAGTAGGCATTGGGTTTGGTGCCTATTTTTCCAGGATCTTGCCACGACCGACTATGACCCGAGTCATAGAGGAACACCATCCGTATCGTCGTGGGATCACCACGGTCCCTGTCGCCTATCCCAACTGAATTCCCGTATGATCTCGATCATACAGCGCCACCCGAAGCGGCGACTATCCTGTGGCAATTGAGGGAGGATCCCGTGTTGTCACACTTGGAAACCCAAAACGGGACCGGGCGGCGACGCCTCAATTTCGGCGATCGCATAAATACCGGCCAAATCCCGAATGGTAATTTTGCCCCGTTCGGAACAGATCAATCCCGTTTTTTTCCAGCGACTAAGTACGCGGATCGCCGTTTCGGTCGTGGTTCCTACAATCGCGGCAATCAGACTTTTGGTCATGTGAATCGGCTTCGGCGCTCGCCCGTCCGGCAGGGCAGGATCCACACCTGCCTGGTTCAAAAGAAGAATGGCGATGCGTTTTTCGGTAGGTTCCAACAGGGTCGCCTGCAGGGTGTAAATCTCGGAAAGACGACGGTTCAATTCCACCAACAAACTGAAAAAGACCTCGGGAATATGGGCAACCTGCTTGAGGAAGACCTCGCGGCGAAAGCCAAGTGCAATCACGGGGTCCACGGCGACCGCGTCGGCGGGAAAACGACTACCGGGAATGGTCAAACCCTTGCAACCAATCATATGGGGCGGCGCGGAAAGATGAAGCACCGCCTCCTTGCCCGAACGACACAGGCGCCGCATCTTGACCCGACCACGCTTGAGGATAAAAAAACGCTCGGCCGGTTCGCCTTCACGGAACAGGAATTCACCCGGCTCATAAGACACCACCGACGCGCATTCAGCCAAGGCCCGCCGCTGCTTGGCCGGCAAGCAATGAAAAAGCGGCAAATCATCCAGACCGTCAAGAAACACGTCGCTAGGTTTGATGGTTTGGGTCACGGCGCCACCTCACTTTACACGGGATTCACAGCAATTCGAATGCCAAAACCCGCACACCCCCAGACCTTTTCTTTAAAACAACTTACCGCAAAGAAACACACAGAAGGGCTGGTTCGGCATGCGTGAAATCCCGCCTCACAGCGAACTTTTACACGCTTAGCGACCCCCCACCTACCAGACCTTCATAAGGAGCACGCATGTTATCGAAATCTGCCGCTCGGCTGTTCTTCCTCGGCGGCACCGCCGTCTTTTCTCTGGTCTTCCTGGCGCTCACCATCGACACCCTCCGTCAGATTCCCAAACGTTCCAACGCGGAGGACATGACCGATGCCGTCAAACGCGGCCACGATTTGTGGACGTTTAACAACTGCATGGGCTGTCACACGCTCCTCGGCGAGGGCGCTTACTACGCGCCCGAACTCACCAAGGTCGTCGAACGCCGCGGCAAACCCTGGATTCGCATTTTTCTTAAAGACCCGGAAGCCATGTTCCCAGGTCGTCGCAAGATGATCAATTATGGCTTTAACGACGGCGAGATTGAGGACCTTCTCGCTTTTTTTGAATGGGTTGGCCGGATCGATACCAATGGCTTTCCACCCGAGCCGGATCTGGCAGAAAAGATCCAGGCCACCCAGGTGGTCACTCGCCAAACAACCTCGGACCATAAGGCGTTACCACAACCGGAAATGTTTCGAACCATTTGCATGAGCTGCCACGCCTTGGGCGGGAAAGGCGGTGTCGTGGGCCCCGCCTTGGACACCGTTGCCGCCAAATACAGCCGGGCGCAATTGGACCTTTGGCTTAAAAACCCGCAAGAAGTCAAGCCGGGTACCTCGATGCCCAAACTCCCCATGGACGATACGGTCCGTCGGGAGTTGGTGGACTTCCTGCTTTCATACCAAGGAGGCAACGAATGAAGTACCGTTCCCAAAAAATCGCCTGGCTTTTCTTTGCGACCAGTCTGGTCCTCCTCGTGCTGCAGGTTCTTTATGGCTTCATCATGGGGTTCGCCCACATGGGTTACGACGTCTTTCACGAATGGATTCCGTTTAACACCGCGCGGGCCGTTCATACCAACCTCCTGGTGGTTTGGCTCTTGAGCGGCTTCATGGGGTCGGCCTATTGGGTCATCCCCGAGGAAGCCGGCCGCGAATTGGTCAGCCCCAAGTTGGCCCTTGTTCAGTGGGCTTCGTTCGTACTGGTTGGGGTCGTCGCCGTCATCGGTTTCCACTTCAATTGGTGGGAAGGCCGCAAGTTTTTAGAAATCCCAAGACCACTGGATTATCTGGTTGTCGTCAACGTGCTGCTTTTTATCGGCCTTGTCGGGGCCACCGCTTGGCAAGGGCGCCGCTTCACAACAACCGGTATTACCCTGTTACTGGGTCTGGTCTCCGCCGCATTGCTGTACTTACCGGGGATGTACCACTTTGACAACCAGGTCCACGATTCCTATTTCCGCTGGTGGGTCGTTCACCTGTGGGTTGAAGGCGTCTGGGAACTCATCATGGGCGCACTGCTTTCTTATTTGTTGATCAAGCTAACGGGCGTGGACCGCGAAATCATCGAAAAGTGGCTGTACGTCATCGTTGGGATCACTTTTTTGAGCGGTATCTTGGGAACGGGGCACCACTATTACTACATCGGGGCCCCGGAATACTGGCTTATGATTGGCGGCATTTTTTCAGCCCTGGAACCCCTCGCCTTCCTAGGCATGGCCATTTTTGCCATGGCAATGATGCGCAAAGGCGGTCGCCGCCACCCGAATCGCTGCGCGCTGCATTGGACCATCGGCTGTGCCGTCCTGTCTTTCGTGGGCGCCGGTTTCCTGGGGATGGCCCATACCTTACCCCAAGTCAACCTTTGGACGCATGGGACCTTGGTCACCGCCATGCACGGACACCTTGCTTTTTGGGGCGCTTACGCAATGATCGTGTTTGCCATGATCATGTATACCATGCCGGAGATGACCGGGCGCAATTGCTACACGGGCTGGATTCCCGAGTGGGCCTTTCTTACCTCCAACATCGGCATGTTGGCCATGACCGGCGCCTTCGCGGTGGCGGGCATCACCCAAGTCTATCTGGAACGCAAGGTAGGGATGGATTTCCTGGATGTACAAGACGCGGTTCAGGTTCATTTTTTGGGTTTGGTATTGGCGGCGGCTCTTTTCGCGCTGGGCATCGCGCTGTTCGTCTGGAACTTCATCAGCTTCGGCCTTCCCGCGGACGACCTGAAAGACGAACCCGACCAAACAGAGAGACAGCCCCTTAAGGAGGCGGTCACATGAACGCGAACCGGACTATGACCGAAATCCAGCTACCTTGGTATCGGCCCGTGGCGCAAGAGGTCGCGCTGTTTGAGGCCTGCGCCGAACAACAACTGCCCCTGCTCCTCAAAGGCCCTACCGGCTGTGGCAAGTCCCGTTTCGTCGAATATATGGCCGCGCGGCTCGGTCGGGAACTCATCACGGTCGCCTGTCACGACGACACCACCGCAACCGATTTACTGGGCCGGTTCCTTATTCGCGACGGCGACACCGTCTGGTGCGACGGGCCGGTGACCCGGGCGGTGCGACGCGGGGCGGTCCTGTATCTCGATGAAATCGCGGAGGCCCGTCCCGATGTGGTTGTCGCCGTCCACCCGCTCACCGATCACCGGAGGGAACTGTACTTAGACCGATGCGACGAGGTCGTCACCGCCACCGCCGATTTCATGCTGGTCGCCAGCTTCAACCCCTTTTACCAGCAAGGACTCAAAGAACTTAAACCCAGCACACGTCAGCGATTTGTGTCGCTTTCATTTAACTATCCCACCGCCGCGGAAGAAGTAGAAATCCTGATGGGTGAAACGGACTGCGAGCGTGCGGTGGCCCGCAAATTAACCGCTCTCGCCGGCAAACTACGGAATGCGGAGCTACTTGGTCTGGCGGAAATCCCTTCGACCCGCTTGCTCGTAGATGCCGCGCGGCTGATCCATGCAGGGTTCCCACCCCGCGACGCCTGTCGCACCGCCGTGATCGAACCGCTCACCGACGACCCTCCGACCGTCACCGCCATGTGTGATCTCGCCGCACTTTGCTTCTAATCAACCTAGGGGAAACATCCATGATAAGTTTCGATTGGGAAGAAAGTATATTTCGCGGCATCCACGGTCTTTGGAAACGTTATCAAAGCCAACCCGTCCCACCCGGCGCCGTGACCTTGGATCAAATGGGGGACCGTTGTCTGACCTTGGCCCAACTGGTGGCGGGACGGCCTCTGCACTTGCGCACCGCCGAAAAAGCAGGCGGCATCCGCGGCCCGGTCCTGCTGTTACCCGCGGTGGTGGACGCGGCACCGACACCAACGGACAACCGCACCCTGTACCTCTTGCGGTCCGTCCTCGCGGGCGCCATGATTCGACGCAACCTCATCCCAGACCGCCCCATCCCCGGCATGCCGGGGCGGGTCCACTACCTATTTGCCGTGCAGCGCGCGAATCACGACCTGTTCAATCTGTTTGACCGCTATCAAGCGCTTCATACCCGGGCGCTTGGTTGGGAATTGGCCGGGCGTCCAGACCCATCCGAGCTGTCCACAGGCTCAGCCGCACTGGAAAAGCTGCGACTTCGTTTTGCCGCCGGCGAGACGCTGGATGAAGCGGTTGAAACGGCCCGTTTCAAAGCATGGGAAGAACCGGTCGACCTTCCTGCCGGCTTCTTTTTATGGGGCGAGTCACTGACCGCCTCCGACCTCAAATTAGCCGATCAGGTCCGGGAACAGGAAACGATGACCGCCGCCGGCGACGGCACCGAAATTAAAGCACCGCCACGCGACCACATCACCCTGACAACTCTTGAAAAAACTGAAGAAACCCCGCCTTTGCCGATTCACACCTTTGAGAAAACCGAAACCCTCGACGACTATAGCGGGGGTGCGCGCCCCGTGGACGGGGCCGACGAGCTGAACGAACACGAAGAAGCGCTTCAGGAATTGGATTTGAGGCAGGTCATCCGCGGCGGCCGAGAAACGCGAGGCTTCTACAAGGTCGAGATCGATATAGAAGGAACCATTCCCGACGTTCACCATGTCCACCCGGGCGAACAAGGCATTACCTATCCGGAATGGTTCGCCAAATCCCGTCGCTACCGTCACGATTGGGTGACCGTATATCCCACCCAAGTCCGCGCCACACGAAACCGGGAGGCCCACGCCCTTCTCAACCACAACCGCGGCCGAATCCGACATCTTAGCGACCAACTCCTAGCCCATCGTACCAAACATGCTTTCTGCCGACGCCAATCCCATGGGGACGAACTGGATCTGGACGCGGTGGTCAATGCCCGCGCCGACCGCGCGGCGGGCCGAGACCCCGGCGAAAAACTGTACATCTCGCGGCGCAAGTTGCTGCGTGACACCGCGGTTACCCTGCTCTTCGATATCAGCCTCTCCAGCGGTTCGTGGATTGACGGCCGACGCGTGTTGGATGTCACCCGTGAAACCGTCCTCGTTCTCGGCCAAGTCGCGGACAATCTCGGGGATACCCTGCGCATCTTGGCCTTTGCAAGCAACACCCGCAATCATTGTCGTGTTTATGAGATCAAAGATTGGCGTGAGCCCTGGCGGCAATGCCTGGGCCGGATTACCGCCGTGGAACCCCGCGGCTACACGCGCATCGGACCGGCGTTGCGCCACGCGGCCGCCGGATTTAAACGCATCGACGCCCATCGACAAGGTCTGTTATTGATTACCGACGGGAAACCCACCGATTATGATCGGTACGAGGGCAACCACGGACGCGACGATATTCGTATGGCGGTCCGAGAAGCGCGTGACGCTGGTATCCACACCCACGCCTTGGCACTCGATCCCAAGGCGCGCCGCACCTTACCGACCATGTTCGGCACAGCCGGATGGCAAGTCCTGCGCAGACCGGGTGATCTAACCGATGCGGTCGTCACCGCTTATGGCCGTTTCCATCGAACATAAGCTAGGATGAAAAACCAAATTCGCGGAGGCGCCTTCCTGTGACCCCCCTATCCCCGGCCACCTGGCGTGGCGTCATCCTTTGTCTCGCCGTGGCCGTCGGCGCGGGCTTTTTGTTCCGCATGAGCCTGCTCACCGGGTTTTCCCTTCATCTCGGCCACGTCCGCCACGCCCATTCCCACCTCATGTCTTTTGGCTGGGTGATCCCCGCCGTTTGGCTTCTCATCCTTCCTCAAATAAACGGAAAACCCCTGCTGGGATGGGCCAAGCTTTCCGTCGCTTTAGGCGCCCTCAGCTTCCCTCTTTTTTGGCGTTGGGGCTACGGCAAGGGTTTGGGTCTGCCCATGCCGCCTGCCGTCATCGTTTCCACCCTGAACATGGCGGCATGGTACGGTTTCGGTGCCGCCTATGTATGGGTGACCCGATCGCAACAACGCACCTTGCCCATCCGCTGTTTCGATTTAGCCCTCGTTTTTCTCTTTCTGGCTTGTCTCGGCGCATGGGGGATCACCCTGATCCATCGCTTTCCCACCTGGCACCTTTCACCGAAACTTCTCTCTACCTGGTTTCTATTCATTTTCAAGGAAGGATTCTGCCTGTTTGCCGTGGCGGGTTTTCTGTTGCACGAACTGGGCCCTTCCACCCGGGGGAAGGGGGCCCGGCTCGCCCTCGCATCCATGGCCCTGGGAACGCCGCTCTGTTTTTTGATCAACCTGCCGGAATGGGCCTGGTTGGGTTGCTTGGGGGGTGTCCTCTCCGGCCTGGGCCTTCTGACGTTGATCCTGCCCGCCTTACGGTCACGCCGTTTTCGTTCCCTGGTCTGGATGCCGCCACTGCTTTGCCTCGCCTTAAAAGCCATCCTGCTCCTGCTCGTTTGTTTGACGGGAAAAACCCACCTGACCGAGGTGCTTGCTTACAAACGCTTTTACCTGCATCTCCTGATGTTAGGCGGTGTCAGCGGATGTTTGCTCGCCCATGGTTACACCCAAGGTTATGTGCGGCGAGACGGGCTTGTATTCTGGCATCTGGCCGCCATTGGCAACATGGCCGCCCTTTTGTTGCTCAGCCCCCTTCTCAACGCGGGCGGTTGGGCGGTCCTTTATGGACCCCCCCTTTCCAGCTTCCTCCCGCTTGTTGCGGCCTTTTACCTGCTTCGGCCCCGCCAGCGCCAGCCCATTTCTAATTGAAACACCCGGCCCCGATCAATCTGATGGTCCGCGTGCGCCGTCCCACTTGCCACCGCAATGCTCTCGCGGTTTCGAACGTCGGTCACATTTTTAATCCCGGCCCCCAAAATGGGACCGGCTCCGGTCCGCACACGACGCCAGTACAGGTCCACCAAGTTGTAAGAAGGGACTTGAATTTCCTCTATGACCGACGGTTTGTTTCGGCCCTGCGAAACCTCTAAGAAACCCGGTTGATCACCGACGTGCTTGGCCGTCAAAGAGAGGTGGTTGAGGCCAAAGGATTGCCGCACCTGCAAGCGCCCATCCCACCGCCCATTGTAAGAAGGAAGGCTACCGCCGTCGGCGAGTGCATTGGCCGTTTCCGTCCGCGCTACACCCAACATCACCGCGGTCGTGCCCTGTTTCCACGACAGGGAGAGATCGCCGCCGCGCGCGCGATGTTCATCCACGTTGACATAACTTCTGCGAACCACGTTGCCGTCAGCGACCGTGGCCGACAGGGCGATTAGGTCCTGAATAGCATTGAAAAAGAGCCGGCTCTCCAGTTCGAGGGTGTGGGTGCCTCGTTCCCAAAGGGACCAATTTAAGGACGCGTTATAGTGGTCGCCCCGTTCCGCGTCCAATTCCTCGTTGCCGTAAATCTGGTATTGAAAGGGTCCGGCGGTAAATGAAAAGTCCAGATAAAGCTGTTTGACGGAAGGTCCGCGGAATCCGCGACTGTAAGCAAGCCGCCATACCCGACCACCCACATCATCGTATCGAAAATGAAGGCTTGGCGTGAACGGTACTTGGTAGACCGAGTTCTCCATCACGCGGACCATTGCCTGAACCACTAACCCAGAAACCTGCCGACGCACACCACCAAACAAGGCACCGTTATCCATGGTTTGGGACCCTTCCAAAATGCGTCCCCCGGATCCTGTTTCCCGACTCCAGTCAAACCCCAACTGACCCTCGAGACCGGCAGGCAAATCCTTAAAACTAACCATGCCTTTGACGATCCACATGTCAAAGGCGTTATCAAAGGCGGGGTCCACCACCGAGGCGCCGGATGCTGCAGACAAAGCGTTTACTTGGTGGGAAGTACGATCGCGCGTATAGTCAGAGTACCCTGCGAAAAAATCAACCGCCATGCGGTCCCCGTGGTGATCAAAGACCAGTTGGTGGCTGGTACGGCGGGTATGATACGCCTGATCCCAGGCCACGTCATCCGTGAATTCTCCCAGATCGGTCAGTTTCTCATCTGTAACCGAGGATAACCAGGAAACCGAAACCTTCTTAAAATCGCGGCGCCAGTGAAAACTGCCGTCCTGTTGACGGCGTTCGGCCCAGTCCCGGTTGCGGGTTTGGGGGTTTTCGTCATGCCCGTCGAAATGACGGCGACGCAAGGTGACCAACACACCCGACTCACCCAATGCGAACCCCGCCTTTAGTGTCTGTTCCTCATCACCTTGATCACGGTACCCACCGGTCAGTTCCCATTCAGGGGTCTTCGCCGGCCGCTTTGGGATAAGGTTTACCACCCCACCCATGGCGTCGCTGCCGTAATAAACGGATGTAGGTCCCTTAATGATCTCAACCCGGTCATAAGCACTTAACCCAAGTTGTTCCAAGTCAATGATTCCATCCAGACGACCGACGACCGGCATGCCATTGCGTAGAATTTGGACATTTTCTCCGGAAACACCGCCAATCGAGAGGCCGCTCCCAAAAACGGTGTTTTGCGTCACATCGAGAAGCAACTCGGCGGACAAAAGTTCCCGTAAATCACGGTCGCCATTCATCGCCGGCGCCTTAATGACCTCGACCGGGATGATGGTTTCCTTTGCGCTCTCAGGTCGGAATTGTGCTGTGACTACCAGGTGCTCACGTATAGAAGGGTCTGCCTCCGCTTTTTGTGCGACATGCTCCCCCGGCGGCGGTTTCACCACCGCATCCGAATCGGCAAAAACCAGAAACATCAACCCCAGCCAGACATCAATCATCTTAGCCTCCCGGCACGTTACTTTTTCCCTTCGCAGCCATGGGAAAAAGCACATTGTTTTCCAAGTGAACATGGAGCCGGATTTCCTCGCTCAGCTGTTTGAGCAGGGCAAACATGCTCCGAAAGGTGGGGCAAGCCCAGGTGGGCGGTGTGAATTGATCCGTCACCACCGCCAACGACGCTAAAAGCTCGCCCACGTTTTCATGCTCTTTGCGCATCACGGCGATAGGCCCTGCCGGACCACCTGAGGGGCACATCACCGGTCCTTGCCGGCCCTGATCCTGGGTCAGCATCATCGGAAAAAGGATCTGTTCCTCTTTCAACATGTGGGGACAAATATCTTTGATCAAATGGTCAATCAGTTGCGATAACACACCCATTCGCGGCCATTTAGCACCATGGACCTCCCATACTTTTCCGGCCATTTGGACCAGCGCTTCGAAATCCCGCCGATGACCCGCATGGAAGCGGTCGAGAATGTAGTCAATGAGGGGTGCGACCTGTCCTGTTTCGAACGTGGGAACCGGTCCATCCTCGCCGGACTTAATTCGGGCGCGGACTTCGGCCAAAAAATCGTCGGCATCCCAACCTCGCGCCCGACAAATTTCAGTAATCGACCGATCCCCCCCGCAGCAAAAATCTATTTGTTTCTCATCGCATAGGTGAATGAGTTCCGGGTGGCAGCCCACCAGATCACCCAGGGTCCCAACGTCTTTATGGATTATCTGTGTCACAAGCGCCTCCTTTTTTCCAATTAAAGACGCTCTTGCGACCGGCCATTATGATCCAGATCATGCGCTCATCGCCTTGGAACAACGCCGGCTTGCCGATACGCGGGAGGCGTTCAAGCCTGCCGCGGGCAAAGGTTGCATTGCCGCGGCCCGAAAGGCGCGGGCGCAAAAAACCAGGCCTTTATGGAACCAACCGATACACCCGTGCATCACCCGTTTGACGGACCACGAAACGGAACCGCCGAGTAGGTTTGCGCGCACTGAGTATTCGCGCTACGCGGCTTAAAAGGTGGACAACGCGACCATGCTATTTTTGAGTGACGATGGTTATAGGCAGCTTGATGAGGCATTCATCTTCGTTTTCCGACTGCGCTGGGCAAATAAAAGAAGGCCGCACCCAATCGGCAATTTCATAACGGGCCAACTCTTTTCCTTTGGGTGAGAAGATCGCAAAATCCTTAAGAACCCCGGCCTCCATATCGACAACATCCTGCTCGTTCCAGGCCCCATGCAGGTGGGCTTTTTCGATCAATGTACGTACCTCGGCCTGGCTCTCGGTTTCACCCGCTTGAAGCGCAGAAATACCAGATCGGCACGGCAAAAGCCTAAACTGGGTCGGCCACCAACTAGCGCGATGATTTTTTCTCACAAGACGCACAAAGGAGCAACAAATGTGACAACAACCACGCAATCACCCATGGACCTATAAGGCACTTGTTATCTCGTAACGCTCCCCGTCAAAAGCCGCGGTGTCCAAGGCAACCCGGGTCACCGTCCCCTCCGGTTGCACCAATTGCATGAGGTAGGGGTTGTCTTCTTCAATGGGGACCAAGCAGGCCAGATTTAACCTTTTGGCCAAACTTTGGACCGGCGCCAGGTTTTGGGAATCGATGGCCGGCGCCGCTGATTTTTGCAGGGACAACATGCCGCCGAAGGAACCCTCGAGGGCGGAAGCCACCACCACCAGAACGATTTCTTCGTCATCCGGGTAATCAGCGAGGTCGTTGATGACCGCGACTTGCGCGGCGGGTAAAGACCAAGCCTCGGCCACCGCGTCGCGGATCAGCTCAGGTGCCTCGAGCCGACCTACCACTACATCGATCCCTGAAAAAGTCATCACTGCCCCGCTTTCCAAGCTTCCAAAGCCTTGTCGATATCGTCGGGTGAGGTGCCCATCTTGCCGAGAATGGTGTGGGCACGCTCGGTATCACCGAATTTGTTCAGTACACCCAACGCCTTGAATTGCGGACGGTTGAGCGGAAAGAAGCCGTCGCCGTCAATCGGGTAAAGGGTGCCGTCGTGATGGCCGTAGGTACGCCCGTTGATTTCGAAGGTCTCCCCTTTTTGAAGCGCCTTGCCGTCGTTGATGGCTTTGACATCGTCGGCCACGTTGACATGGGGCGCGATCACGGTATTTTTGTCCTTGGCCACCGTTTTCTGATTCACGCTGCGCAGATTGTGGCGTTTGGAGGGTCGGTTAAACTCGAAACATTGCAAGCCCAACGGATCGATCCAGTTGGTGGGGTTGGGTGCATATTCGTAGTTGTTCGCACCGCCTTGTAAGCCAATCGGGTCCAATTGGGTGAAACGCCCCAGACGCGGGTGGTAATAACGGTGACGGTTGTAGTGCAGGCCGCTTTCCTCGTCGTGGTATTGACCCGCGAAGCGCAGGGGGTTGTGGACATCCTCTTTCAGGTATTCCGCCACCGCGCCGAAGGCAAGGAAACGCGCCGCCCAAACCACCGTGCCGGTCGTGTCGGTCATTTCTTGCGGCGTCCCCAAATGATCGGTGTGGTAATAGAAGTGCTGCTCGCCGTCGATCATCGCCAAGGGTGTTTGGCGGTCATCCTCATAAAGGTACCATTTCCAACGATTTGATTCGCCGTCCAGGGTTTCGCCGACCAGGGTATCCCCGTCCCAGAGGAAGTGGGTGGTTTTGGCACCTATCTCCTTGGCGATGCGCCGTCCAAAAGCGTCGTAGCGGTAACGGGTCGTCAAACCGTCGCGTTCGACGGCGACCAAGCGTTGGCCCGCGCCGTATAGCAGCCGCATTTCTTCCCGGCCGCCCTCGTCCTTTAGTTCGGTCAGGTTACCTACCGCATCGTAAGCACACCGCACGTCGCCC
Organism: Acanthopleuribacter pedis; assembly: GCF_017377855.1. Lineage (GTDB taxonomy): Bacteria > Acidobacteriota > Holophagae > Acanthopleuribacterales > Acanthopleuribacteraceae > Acanthopleuribacter > Acanthopleuribacter pedis. Next base: position 148,863 of record NZ_JAFREP010000007.1, on the reverse strand, counting down.
AAGGCCTGCAGCCGGTTGGCCGGCGCCGCCTCGGCCACCGCGGGTTCATCGAGGCCGAACGCCACGCGGTTACCGGCGGCATCGTAGCAAAAGCGTTCACCGACCGCCCCTGACACCTCGGTCAAACGACGCCCCGCGTCGTAGGTGAAATCGGTGACACCGCGCAAAAGATCGTTGATTTGGGTGAGGCAACCCGCGGCGTCAAAGGTGAAGCGGCGCCGGCTAACCGGCTCGAGCCCGCCCTCGCCGCGATTCACCAAACGAATTTCAGCCAATCGGCCCGCCGGGTCATAGGCGCGTTCTTCGCTCAGCGCGTTCCCCCACTGGCGCGCGGTTTCCAAGCCTTGCCCCAGGAATTGACGCCGTGCAATCAGGCGCTCGTCAAACCAGGTCGCCTGGTTATGGTAGTTGCCGTCATAATCCTGTCGGAGCTGACGCCCGTCGGGGAAGGTCACGCCGATGCGGTTGCCAACCGCGTCCCAGCGATGGTGCAACACCTGGTCGTCCTGCCATTCCTCGATCAAGCGACCGAGCGGATCGTAGAAGAAACGCAAGCGGCGATGGGCGTTGTCGGCTTTAAGGATGCGGCCCGCCGCGTCATAGGCAAAGGTTACCGTTTCCTGTTCGCCGGTTTCAACATGGCGCGAAACCTTGCGCAACAATCGACCCGTCGCATCCCGCTCGTAGCGAATGTGGCGCGGTCCTTTTTGGCCGGCGACCACCAAACCGTCCGCATCGTATTCGTAGGTTTGTACCACACCGTCGAAGCCGACTTCTTTCACCAGCCGTTCGCTGCCGTCGTAGAAAAACTGGTGTTCCTCACCCTTCTGGTTCACCAACGCCGTCAGGTTCCGTTCGGTGTCGTAGAGATAACGCACCCGGGTCCCGTCTGGATCGATTTTCTCGGTGACCTGGTTGAGGCCCGCCGCGTAGGTGTAGCGTGTTTCCCGGCCCGCGGGGTCAACCACCTGATTGATCAAATTGTTGGTGTGGTAGCCGTAGCGGGTGCAACCGCCGTCGGGATGGTGTTCGGCGATCATCCGGCCAAGCACATCGTATTCAAACCGCGTGCAACGTTTGCCTTCATGGGCGGCAACGACCCGGCCGCGCGCGTTGTATTCGTAGCGATCCACCGCGCCTTCCGGCCAGTGGACCTCGTACAACTCGCCGCGTTGGTTCCAGCGCAGGCGGATGACTTGGCCGTCGGGTCGCACCACTCGGGCCGGCAAGCCGTCGTCACCATAAGTCACCGAGGCGCGATGCCCAAGTGGATCAATGCTGTCGGTCACTTGACGGCGACCGTTGTAGACGCGACGCCACACATGACCGAGTTCATTGGTATACCGGACCGGGTCGCCCTGCTCGTTGTAGACCGTTTCACAGACCGCGCCGTCCGCCCCAATGCGCGCGGTTACACGGCCAAAGCCGTCATACCTTGTTTCGGTAACCCCGCCGCCCGGCGCCGTCGTTTGGGTTACCGCGCCCAAGGCGTTGCGCTGGTAATGGGTAGTGTGGCCCTCCGCGTTGGTTTCGCTGACCAACTGACCCAGCGCGTTGTAGCGGTAGGTGATCGTGTGGCCGCGGCTGTCGGTAATTTCGCTGCGATTTTGCTCGGGGAACCAACGGAAGCGCACGTCGTAATTGCCGTCGTCACCCCAGTTGTGCAGGCAACGAGCCTGGGTGTCGTAGCGATCCCATTCAAAATAATAGTTAAAACCCGTGCGCAAAGTACGCTGGATCAAGACGTGGTTGCGATAACGGTAGTTTTCACCCAGACCGAGCGCGTCGCGGTTGGCGATCAGATCGCGTGTCTCGTTGTACGCAAAGGTCATCACCGGTTCAACGCCGGCACCGCTCTCAAACGCCAGCCCACGCAACAAACCGCCGTCCCACTGCAGCTGCAACCCACGACCGTCGCCACCCGCGATACGGTCCAGCTTGCCGTTTTGGTAGTGGAACTGGACCGTGCCACCGTGCAGGCCGCGCCGGGCGGTTAACCGCCAAACCTTGCCGTGGGCGGTGAAAACGCGGGTCAAACCCTCGCTGTCTTCCAGTTCAACGCGGTCCTCGGCGACACGGGTTAAGGTCAATTGCTCGTGAGGTTTGCCAACCGTTTCACCCACAACGGCGTACGGAAAAGACACCTGGCGGGCCTCGTCGGTGTGGTAGAGGAGGCGGTCGTCCTCGGAAACAAGGTATTCACAACCGCTAAAGGTCCAGCCGGGGCCGAGACCCAGGTCATCGTCGTGACCCGTGCGGTAGGTGCGTTCGAATTGGAACGGTAGGCGGCCGGGGAGCTCGAAATCAACGAATTGGAGCAGTTCCTCGCCGGTAACCATGCTGATCGGACAACCGCCGGTACAGGTCTTTTTGACCTTGTCGCTGCCGCGCCCGTTTTTGATTTTCGAGGCCGCGTTGTCCAGCTTGGAGGCCGCTTTTTTGCCCGCTGAAAGCATCGCTTTGCCGACACCGGTTTTTTTGGCGAGTTTGGCCGCCGTCGCCCCCATCCCGACAAACGGAATCATCGCCGCGGCGGACAGGGCCGCATCGGCATAGTTCCCCTCCGCCAGGTAAATCAGCGCGTTGAGGCCGTCGGCGATTTCGCCCAGGCCCGGCACCAGACCGACCACGTCAAGCGTCGTGTGCACGATATCGGAGAGGGACAGATTGCTCACCGCATTTGCCAGGCCCGACCACCAACTCGATTCCTCCTCCGTCTCGGGTTCGACGGGCGGGTTGGTATCGCCCTGGATTTGTCCGTCGGGACCGATGGTTGGGCCGGACGGCGCCGCCGGCGACGGAGGCGCGGCGATTGGCGCGCTCGCGGAACCCGAACCGGAGCCGGAGCCACCACCGGATCCCGAACCACCGCCGGAGCCCGCGCCGCCACCGCCACCGGCCGAATCACCCGCGCCCCCCTCCAGATTGAGTTGGTCGAGGGGAATAAAAATGCGGCCGTGGATCATGTTGGCGAGCGCTTCCCAGAACAGTTCGCCGTGGAGAACCCCGGTTTTGGGGATCGGATTGTATTGTTCCAGAGGGATTTCTATTTCGTAGGCGCGCAGCATATCAAGCAGGCGCCACCATTCGAGTGAGCCGGTAAAAAATTGTTCCGGTTGGCGACCGAGCCAACGGTAATAAAACGCGGCGCCGACCAGGATCCCATTGAGGAAGTTATCGAGCCGCCGTGCCTCGGCCATTTGCAGAAGCAGGGTCTGGTTCACCTGAAGGTGGTCGTTCAAGCGGCCCGCGTACTGAAGCGCAAAACCCGCGTTTTCAGCGAGCAACACTTCCAGGCGATGCTGTTCCAAGTGACGTTGGGTGGTGATCAGACCCTCGAGGTATTCACAATCACCAAGGCCGGCGGGTGGTTTCGGAAAGGCGCCGTACTGGTTGCGAACCTGGTTAATCCAATCCTGCGCGGCGCGAATGCGGCTGTCGTCATAGGCAAACAGTGGATAAAGCTCGGGCACCTGGTGCTGATAAAAAAGGGACTTATGGCGAAAATGTCGCGCTTTCACCGAAGAAACCTGAAGCGTATGGGATCTTTGCATCATCGACCTCGCGAACACCTAAGAAAGCCCGAAGAATCGCGCCTCCGAGGGTTGATTTCCCCAGACGAGGGCGACGACGGACGCGCGCCAAGCGAGGGAAATAAATGGGTAAGGGTGGTCAGACAAGGAACGTAAGAAGCGAGAAATAAGCGGCGGAAAAAAACCAACCGACAACCATGGCGGCAAAAAACGAGCACCGAAACCAGGACGGCCTTTAAATTGTACGCCGCGGCCGCCCCCAATTCAACCCACGAACAACCGACCCGAACCCGCATATCTCAACCATAGTTCTGCCGCGAAACTGAAACCTAAGCGGCGCTGAGGCGAGGGATTTTCGCTAAAGATCTGGAGCGAAATGGCATGGAGAAGCGGACCGGGGTCGCGCACCACCGCATCCGCCGAGTACGGCGAGCATTTCCACAGGCCGTTGCGGCCCAGATGTTTAGCGAAAATCACCGCGAGTTATCACGCTTCTTAGGTGAAGAGCTGCGATTACGAGCAGGCGGCCTCCCGCCAATCGATTAGGCAAACCTCAACGTGGATCCCCCACGCCGAAAGGTCGGCCCCGCGCCGTTCGACTTTGGTTCTAACCTTCACACTCACCACTTTTTCAACGGCCGGCGAGGAACTGAGGCAAGCAATACGGGCCGGCCATCCAGAAAGTTACAGGGTTCTCCGGACAATTTTTCAAGGACTTCTATACCAACGACGAACCTATGAAAAACACAAACCCCCGAGCAGAATTTGGAAAGGCCACTCCCCTTCGGCGCGGCCGTTTTTCTTAATGTTTCCGTTCAGGTGTCGGCACAATGCCTACACCACTTACTTGTGGCGATGGTAGACCTTGGCGGCAATTTTCCAGCCATCCTCAAACTTGATGAACGAAAGGTAATCCGTGAAAATCAGCTTGCCGTTCTGGATCAGTTCGACCCGCGCGGATGCCGCGCCGCCGGTGACATCGAGCTGGGTGATTTTGTATTCCACTTTGGAGCGGTTCGGATCATAGTCTTTGCTTGCTTTCCGTTTTTTAATACCGGCAACCCAATCGGCAATTTCATAACGGGCCATCTCTTTTCCCTTGGGTGAAAAGATCGCGAAGTCCTTGTGAAAGCCGGCCTCCATATCGGCAACATTCTGCTCGTTCCACGCCCCATGCAGGTAAGCCTTTTCGATCAAGGTACGAACCTCGGCCTGACCGGCGGTTTCACCAGCATGTAGCACTGAAATTCCAGACAAACACAGCAACATTACGACAAACTTTTTCATATGCGTAACTCCCCTCGAAAACAATTGCCATCATTCTAACACCCCGAAAACGACTGACTTAAGACGGCCCCCACCTTTCCTGTATTTTGCGGGTTCCCAATTTCGGACACCCACTTTCCACTGAATTTCCAAGTTCCCAATTTCGGACACCCACTTTTTGCTCAATGCCCAAGTTTCGGACCAAGTTTCGGACACCCACTTTCTGTTCAACTTTCCGGCTAAAATCGGACACCCACCTTCTCTTTTTCTTTGCCACCTAAGCGGGACATCCACCTTTCCCTAAGTTTCACGAGTACCCCATACTCGGATTTAAAGGGTGGGTGTCCTGCTTTGGTGTTTCGATCAACCAATTGATGGGTGTCCTTCTTTGGGCTATTGGTGGGTGTCCTTCTTTGGCGGATTTGGTGGGTGTCCTTCTTTGGCCCTACTTTGGCGGATTTGGTGGGTGTCCTTCTTTGGATTGGCGGATTTGGTGGGTGTCCTAATTCGGGCTTTGGGTTGGATTTGGTGGGTGTCCTACTTTGGCGGATTTGGTGGGTGTCCTAATTCGGGCTTTGGGTTGGATTTGGTGGGTATCCTTCTCTGGATTGGCGGATTTGGTGGGTGTCCTAATTCGGGCTTCTTTAGATTGGCGGATTTGGTGGGTGTCCTAATTCGGGCTTCTTTAGATTGGCGGATTTGGTGGGTGTCCTAATTCGGGCTTTGGGTTGGATTTGGTGGGTATCCTTCTTTGGATTGGCGGATTTGGTGGGTGTCCTAATTCGGGCTTTGGGTTGGATTTGGTGGGTGTCCTACTTTGGCGGATTTGGTGGGTGTCCTGCTTTGGGTTAGCTGCGTACCCAGCTTTGGCGCAGCCGTTGGTTGATCAGCCGTCGCAACAACCGGACCTGGTTCAACTCGTGACGGTTGAGCGTGGCATGACGCGCCAATATCCGCGTGCTCCGGTCCAATAACCGCACCGCTCGGTCGAGGTCGCCGTTTTCAATCAACAAAACCGCTTGGTAATGGAACATTTTTCCGAACGCCGTGTGACCCGCGTGAAAGTAATGATTGACCAACGGCCTAGCCTCATCCAACAACCGCGCCGCGCGAAGCAAATCCCCTTGGGCCAAAGCCGTGCCCGCCATTTCCACGCGCAACAAACCGCCCCAGGCCAAGTCCCACATACCCAGGGATGTCATCACCACCTTGGCCTGCTCTTGGTGACAACGCGCCTCTTCATGTTGGCCCTTATGGGCCGCGATCTCCGCCAGCAGAAGCTGGTACTCGGCCATTTTGGGATCCTGGGCGGTGTTCGATTCGATCATGTAGTTGACCGCGGATTCGGCCAAGGCCCGCGCCTGATCGTACTCATGCAACATGATGTGGGTTTTTACCAGATCGGGATGGCTGTAGGGGCGACCATCGCCGCGATCCACCAATTCGGCAACCTCGCCAAACAGTTGCAAGGCCGCCTCAAACTGGCCGCGCTGCACCGCAATCTGGGCACGACGTGTCAAGGGGTAAAACAACAAGCCCCGGCCCCGCTCACCCCAAATCTTGAAGATCAGCCCTTCCTCACGATGGACCAACGCCTCGGCGGCGTCGGCCTGTTGCTGCTTCAAAAGCACACCCATCAACCCCTCGGTAATCGACACGGTGGAGGGATGCGCGCCGTCCTTGGCATGGCTGTCAACAAATTGAAGCGCGGCGCGGTATTGCACCTCGGCCCGCAGCAGGGAACCCTTGCTGGAGAGCAGGTGCGCATGGTTGGAGGCCAAGGTGTGGTAGGCCATGGGTTTTTCGTTTTGAATGCGGCAAAAGTTCTCCATCGCCGCGGCAAGGTAAACCTCTTGACTGGGCGCATCACCGGTGTAGTAACAAATGTTGGCCAAACCGTTGAACGCCGCACCACGCGGTAAATCACGCCCCTGAACCTGATCCAAAAGCTGCACGGCTTTTTGAAAGGCGCTTTCGGCTTCGGCGTACCAACCCATCGAGAAATAGGCTTGGCCGATCTCAACCGCCACATCGGCGGCGTCTTTTTTGTGCAACACCGGCAATTCTTTCTGGGTGCGCGCGGCTTGCAACAGCATGTCCAGGCTCGCATCAACCTTGCCGTTTTCACGCAAGGCCACGGCCAGTTGCCGCTCCAAATGGAACAACAATCGGTCGGTGGGAATGTCCATGCTTCGCCGCAGTGCCAAACCCTTGCGGAACAAGTCCTCGGCCCGTCCCATGTCACCAAAACTGGTGAAGGTTTCGCCCATCCCGAAATAGAGGCGGGCGCGAATCCAGGGGTGGTCGTTCATGTCGCTTTCGATGCGCTCAATCCCGCGATCCAACATCTCGAGCACGGTCAGCGGTTTATCGCGGTTCAGCTTGGGGTTGGCCTCGCGAAACAGGTCGTTAAGGAACTCGGTCACATCCATGGTGGCACGCCGTTCACGGTCGGCCACATCGCGTTCGTGGATGGCCTCCGCGCGCTGCTGCCACGCGGTTAACGCCAAACCCGAAATGATGAGGAAGACGGCGATCTGCATGTAGTTGCGCCGGAACATACGCCGCAGCGAATAACCCAGGCCGGCCGGACGCGCGGCCACGGGCCGATGTTGCAAGGAGCGTTTGATATCGCGCGCCAAGGCGTCGGCCGAGGCATAACGGTCGTTGATCTTCTTCGCCAAGGCCTTGGCCACCACCGCGTCCAAGTCACGAGAAATACGCCGCCAAGCAGGTAGCCGACCCCAGCGCCAGTTTTCTTGGTGCCGCCGACGCAAACGCAACACCGCACTCGGTTTAAGCGGTTCCTCGTTGCAAATTTTTTCCTGCCATTCCAACGGGTTGGTGGTTTTAAACCGGAACGGCAGGCAACCGCTCAACATTTCATAAAGGATGACACCCAGCGAATACACATCGGCGGCGGCGGTCAAACGCTCGCCGCATACCTGCTCCGGGCTGGCGTATTCAGGCGTCATGCGACCGTTTTCGTCAAAAGTGCGCATCAGCGGCGCCCGCGTTTGTGGATCCATAAACGCGGCGATCCCGAAATCCAGCAATTTGGGTTCGCCGTCCGGGGTAATCAACACGTTCGAAGACTTGAGGTCGCGGTGAATCACCATCTTTTGATGCGCGAAGGAAACGGCTTTGCAGATTTTGACAAAAAGCTTCAAGCACTCCTGCATATCGAGTTTATGCGCATCCAAGTATTCATTGAGCGGCATCCCTTCAACGTATTCCATGACCAGATAAGGCCGCCCGTCGTCGGTCGTACCGCCGTCGTAGATGTGGGCGATCGAGGGATGTTGTAGGGAAGCCAAAATTTGCCGTTCCTGCTGGAACGCACGCAGCAAGCGCTCGGAGTCCAAGCCGGCACGCACCAGTTTTACGGCGACCTGCATGGTGAAATCGTCCTCGCGGGTGGCCAAATAAACGACCCCCATGCCGCCACGCCCTAACTCACCTTCAATGCGATAGGGCCCCACGTGGGTACGATACGGTTCTTCCGGCTCATCGCCGGGATTGGTTTCAAAGGATTCGGCCTCGTCGAGGCGACTCATTAACGTATTCAAAAACTGATCGTGTCCGAGACAAGCGGCTTCAATAAAGGCACGCCGGCGAGAACGTTGTTGGCCCATTGCGGACATCAAGACTTGGTGAAACCAACGTTCGCGCGCAACTTCGTCATTGGGAGGCAGACACGAAGGATCAAACGAGCGAGACAACTCGTTAGCGGGCATAGCGCCCTCCTTTGTCGATAAAAATAGGGTGCGTCAAAATTAGGACCGGATAGGTATATAGGGGGTTCCCAACTTCTAGCTAAGGGTGGATCGGTTTATCAGATTCTACGTATTTTAACGTGACGGATCTTACAGCTTTGTGCCGTGTTCCAGATCACGTAAACTAGCATATTCAGCTAAAAAGATGAAACCTTGAAGCGGAGTAAAAGATATGCAACCGCGAATCCAAGAACACATCTTTTTGCCCGTCTCAAAAGGCTTGGGTTAAAATTCGGTGCGTCGGGCTATTTCCCGAAGGGAGCAAAGGGTGTTTCATCAAGACCAGGATCAGCAGGGATTAACACGAAAACTTAATGAATGGCGGGACGGTGATACGGCCTACCTGGAAGAACTTTGGCCTTATCTCTCCGAATCACTCCAAAACATATCTCGAAAATTGCTGCGCGAGTTCATTTTCGCACAAGGACGCGGCGCCACGCTGAGCACCTTGGATTTGCTCCACGAGGCCTACCCCAAGCTGGTGCGCCACGGCGCCAACCCATCCCGCGAATGGCAAAACCGCAAGGAATTCTTTGCACTCGCCAAAAAAATCATGCTGTGTGCCTTGCTCGATTACAACCGCCGCCTGCAACGCCGCGAATCACCGACCAAAGACGAACAGGAAGCGGAGGAAATCGAATACAATCCCGCCGGCATCACCTTGGAACACGTGCTCAGCCTCGAAAAATCCATGGCGCTGCTCGGCCAAATCTCACCGCAGCAGGAGAAAATCATCAAACTGCGGTTCTACGAGGACTACACGGTCGACGGCATCATGCAAGAGCTCAACCTTACCAAATACAAGGTACAGGCCGAACTCAAGGTAGCGCTTGGGTTCCTGCGCCGCAAAATGGTTCTGCCCAAGGGCTCGTGAGGGCCATTTAAGCCGAACCGCTTCCCTACCGAAGAAATGACGGGAGCGTCCCCTGTTTCTTTTCACTTGGCTCCCCGAGGTTCTTGTTGCTCATTCTCGACGAAGAAATTTGGTTCCCCAACCCACGCTTGGCCGATAAACAAGGCATCGTGGCATTCGGCGGGGATTTAAACCCACGCCGCCTCATGTTCGCTTACCAAAACGGCATTTTTCCCTGGTACAGCAAAGACGAACCCATTTTGTGGTGGTCACCCGATCCTCGGTTCGTACTCTACCCCAAGGATTTCAAACTTCGTCGCAGCCTGCGTAAAACCCTGCGCAAGGGCCTGTTCGAAATTCGCTATGACACGGCCTTTGAGCAGGTCATCCGCCATTGCGCCAAACAATCCCGACCAGATCAAGAGGATACTTGGATTGTCGAGGACATGATCAAGGCCTACATCGAACTCAACCGGCGCGGTTTCGCCCACTCGGTTGAAACCTGGCAAGACGGCAAACTGGTCGGCGGTCTCTACGGCATCGCGCTCGGCCCCTTCTTCTGCGGCGAAAGCATGTTCCACCTGGTCCCGGAGGCGAGCAAGGTCGCGCTGGCGGTCCTGGTCCACATCTACCGCGACGCCCCCCTCATCGACTGCCAAGTCGCCAACGATTTTTTCAAAAGCATGGGCGGCGTCGAAATCCCGCGTGCCGACTACCTCGACATCCTCACCCAACACCGCAACGATCCGCCTACATGGAGCAAGGATGCTTGCGGGATTGTTGATCCGGGTGAAATTTTGGTTTGAGGGTGGGCCGGCCTGAGGATGCCGATCAAGTCCGCTAGGGTTTTGAGCTTGGCTCGGGATTCTTTATTTCTCAGGATGGGCAGGATGATTTGAGGATGCGGATGAAGCCGCCACGCCCTCTTTTTCCCGTTCCCGACCGCGGATGAAGCCGTCACTTCGATACGCATCGGTGGTGACACATTCTTTGTTGTTTGATCCAGCGTCCCAAGGTGAGTGTTTAGAACTTCACGGGTGAACGTGGCGGCGGAAAAGTCGTTTGCAGTTTGGTCACAGGCTTCAGTCTGACCCACCTCCACATTTCACCCAACCCAATCCCGGCTCATCGAAGCAACGGCTTCATCCGCGGCGGCAACCTACAAACGAGGGCTCCCAACGCTCGGCCGCATCCTCTAACCATCTTAAAACCCTGATAAATAAGGAATTCCAAGCCAGGCTTGCCCTAACCCGCATTTCTCACAAGGCGTTCTGCTGCGAAGCATGAAACCCATGCGATGACTTCGTTTACTCTGTCGAGCACGACTCGACGTAGCGCTGCTACGCCTCCGTTTGCTCTCGGTCGTAATCTTCGTAATCGCACGGCTTTCAGCTTCTCGCGACGAATCCTCGTGAGAAATGCGGGCTAAAAACCAAATCCGTCTCAAACCATCCTCAATGAGGGTGGGCCGGCTTGGAGTGCACGGCGAATGACGCACTCCAAGCCGACCACCAAAGCCGCGAACGGCTCCCGGCCGACTGAGACAGGGTCGGCCCAACCGGCGCCCGCGTTTGGGGACAGGATCAAGCAGCAGATACACCTCCGGCGGGACCCTACTGCAGCAGGCCCGTATCCTGAAGGCAATTGAAAAGGGCCGCACAAATGCACGGCCCAAGGGTTGGTTTTACTTTTTGAGTTTGCGCATGTTACGCAGGTAGGTGGGGATGTCCAGGTCGTTGTCGTCCTCGAAACCCATGTTGTTGGCACCGTAACCCTGCGGCGTCATCAGCACGTGTTTCATGGTCGCTTCCGGCGTGGGGTAATCCACGGAATCCATCGGCAACATATTGGCGGTTTCGCCACCTCGCGGCGCGGCCGGCTCATCAGCCATACCGGCCTCGCGACCAACATCTTTGGTACGCGATTGATGCTTGTTGGGACGGGCGAAGGCGCGCGCATCAGCAGCAGCTTTGCGACCCATCGGTTTACGTCCACCGCCCGCTTGCTCCGTGGACTTGCCGACCGGCTCTTCCGCACGGGGTTTGCGCGGGGCCTGAGATTCTTCCGCGTGCAACGGAATGGGACGCGCGCTGGGTTTTGCAGGAGCCGCGGCACCATGACCCGGCGGTTGCGCCGCCGGCTGCTGTTGCACCCGGCGCGGCTGTTGCCCTTGACGCTGTGGCCCTTGACGCGGTTGCGCTTGACGCGGTTGCGCTTGACGCGGTTGCGCTTGACGCGGAGACGCTTGGCGGGGTTGCGCTTGACGCGAATGGGCCTCGGCTACCGGAACACCCGGCTCGGAACCACGCGGGAAAAATTCGAGGTTGTCGTTGGTCGACTCGCGCAATTCGCGGCTCGGCGTTGAAAAGCCGGTCGCGATCACGGTCACCGTCACGCTGCCCGTCATCTTCTCGTCGGTCACCGCACCGAAAATAATCTCGGCATCGGGGTCGCAGGCCTGGTGAATCAAAGAGGCCGCCTCGTTGATTTCGCTCATGGTCAGGTCCGGGCCACCGACGATGTTCAGCAGCACGCCGCGTGCACCGTTGATGTTGGCTTCTTCCAACAACGGCGAGGAAATCGCATTTTGGGCGGCTTCCACCGCGCGGGTATCGCCGGAAGCGTTGCCACTCCCCATCAAGGCCACACCCATTCCCTGCATGATGGTTTTCACATCGGCAAAGTCAAGGTTGATCACACCGGGCACGTTGATCAAATCACTGATGCCCTGCACCGCTTGGCGCAATACGTCGTCCGCGATACGAAAAGCCTCGGTAAACGGGGTATCGTCGGGCACGGTTTGCAGTAATTTGTCGTTGGAAATGGTAATCACGGTATCGACGCTGCCCTTGAGTTCCTTCAAGCCGGACTCGGCATTGCGACGCCGACGCGGCCCTTCAAACGAAAAGGGCGAGGTCACCACGGCAACCACCAGTGAACCCAATTCACTGGCAAGTGACGCGATAATCGGCGCGGCCCCGGTCCCGGTCCCACCGCCCAAGCCCGCGGTGACAAACACCATGTCGGCACCCTCGAGTTGCTCGAGAATCGCGTTGGTATCTTCCAGCGCGGCTTCACGACCGACCTCGGGTTTGGCGCCGGCACCGAGCCCTTTGGTAATTTTCGAACCAATATGAATCTTGATGGGCGCGTGACTGCGGCGCAATGCCTGTGCATCGGTATTCGCTACAATAAAGTCGACCCCGCTCACGCCTGCCTCAATCATGCGGTCAACCGCGTTACCGCCGCCGCCGCCGATCCCGATCACCTTAATGTTGGCGCCGGGTTGGGCATTTACCTCATCCTCAAACTGTAGATTGATTTTTGATTGATCTTCGCCGTATTCAATCATTCACCCACTCCTGAAATGCTTTATCCGCTGCTCACAAGCGCCGCGTGTCTCAAGCGCCGCGCTCGTGCTAGGACGTGCCCCCTCGGGGACACTCACACTTCGGTGGATCCGCCCATCCCCCAAAAGTCAAATGTAGTCGGCTAAGAAAAACTCCTTAATCCGCTTGAATACCTTGCGTACCCCGGTCTCCGGCTGCCGATGTCCCTGATCGCTTTGGACCTGACCAAACTTGATCAGCCCGATCGCGGTCGAGTAAATCGGCGAGGATACGACATCCACAAGGCCGCCTATGCCCGTGGGTTTGCCTAACCGCGCAGGTAGGTTGAACGCTAACTCGCCGATTTCCGCCATGCCCGTCAGCAACGCCCCGCCGCCGGTCACGACCAATCCCGAGTTAATTACGGATTCGTAGCCCGCTTTACGAATTTCTTCGTGAACCAGGCCGAACAGTTCTTCCGCTCGAGGTTGCAGGATCTCCACCAGGGTTCCCTGGGGAATCATGCGCGTTTTAGGTGTGCCCACGCCGCTAATTTCAATGACCGCCTCGTCATCGATATAGCTGCTCAGGACGCACCCGTATTTCTTCTTTATTTTTTCCGCATCGGGAATCGGCATCCGCAGCCCGATGGCGATGTCGTTGGTGAAGTTGTAACCACCCACCGGGATCACCGCGGTGTGCCACAGGCTACCTCGCTCGAAAATCGCAATGTTGGTGGTACCCGCGCCGATGTCAACCAGCGCCACACCCATCTCCTTCTCGTCCTCGGTGAGCACCGCCTCGGCGTTGGCTTTTTGAACCAACACCTTGCCCGCCAAGTTCAGTCCGGTGCGATGGACGCAGGTAATCATGTTTTGAATCGCGGTGGTGGAACCGGTCACGATATGCGCGTTCACTTCCAAACGGCGTCCGCTCATGCCGCGCGGGTCCATAATGCCCTCGTGGTCGTCCACTTTAAATTCTTGCGGCAACACGTGAATGATTTCACTGTCGGCGGGCATCCCCGCGGGATGGGCCGCCTCAATCACCCGTTCTATATCTTCGCCGAAAATCTCATTTTGTTTGGTGGAAATACCAATCACGCCGCGGCTGTTAAAACCGCGGATATGGTTGCCCGAAATGCCGATAAACACCCGGCTAATCTCAATCCCGGCCATGAGTTCGGCCTCTTCGACGGCGCGGCGAATGCCTTCGACGGTTTTGTCCAATGAAACCACCACGCCTTTGCGCAAACCGGATGAATCGGCGCTGCCGATCCCAATCACGTCCAGTTCGCCTTCCGGCTTGATTTCACCAACGACCACGCAAATTTTGCTGGTGCCGACGTCGAGCCCTACGATGTATTTTTCCTGTCTGGCCATGGGTCCCTACTCTTCTCCCCTCACCGGCATCACGGCGACTTGGTTGGGGTAACCCAACTCGATGTATTGAAGTTGAGGATAATCCTCACGCACACGTTGTGCAATTGACAAGTAATTCATAATGTTTTCGGCGATCACCCGGCGCCCCAAATAAATCGGCGCCGGTTCACTGCGCAAGGTCACGATCATGTTCTCGGGGTTACCCAAATTCAGCGTTTCAACGTTGTCCCAAAACACCAAACTCGTGTCGCGCAAGGCCGCGAGCGTGGCCAAACCGCGTTCGATCAGGACGGTGAGGTCCTCATTGCCCTCCAGGCCCACCAAAACCGGCAAGTCCAAGGGACGGCCGAAATGTTCGTAGGAGCCCAGCATGTCGCCCTCGCGGTTGACCACCAAAATGCGGTTTTCGATTTGAACCAAACCGGCCGGCTCGTGTTCCACCACATCCAGGCGCAGCGTCCCTGAAACTTCACCCCGCACCACCACGCTTTTAACCCGTGGATAATCGAGTATACGCCGCTGCAAGGAACCCAAGTCCAACGAAAACACATTGTGACCAAGCACAGGCTCCAAAATTTGACGAATCTCACGCTCCGCACTGGGGCCGGCACCCTGAATCTCAATCTGTTGAATCGCGAAGCGGGGGTGGCTGCGCAGGGTTCGGTAACCGTAACCTACTAGTGTGGACAATCCCATAACCAGAACCCCGTAAAACAAAAAATACCCGGCGAATCTTAGAAACCCTTGCGACCGCCGCTTGCGCTTGCTACCGCCCCGTAATCCGGCAAAAGGCCGACCGTTCCGCGCGATACGCGGCCGACACGGACGTGTGAGCCTGGGATTGCAATATTGTGGGAATGCTACCATAAGACGTCAACCGATTACAGAGAAAAAAGAAGCGCCGAAGCACGCGCGGGCCATTCCTCAAGCTCTTTTTCTCCCTCTGGTTATTCTCCTTGTTTTCAGTGAGTTAAGTTTTTCCAACCGGGAATTAGGCGCCGGTCCAGTTCGCGTGCAGGCGCCGGGTCATCGCGCCGATGGAACCGGCCCCCAAACCCATGATCATGTCGCCTTCACCGGTGTGTTCCAGCAGGAATTGCGGCAGTTTCTCGGCGTCGTCAAGATAGCGAACCGCCGGGTGTTTTTGTTGCAACTTTTCCGTAAAGGTTGCCGAATCAACCCCCGGCAGCGGTGCCTCGCCCGCGGGGAAAACCGGCAAAACGATCACCTCGTCCGCCTTGCCGAAACAGTCCAAAAAGCGGTCCCAGGTATCGCGCAAACGCGTGTAGCGGTGGGGTTGGAACAAGGCCACAACCCGACCGTCGTAGGCCGCCTTGGCCGCGTCCAAGGTCACGGTAATTTCGGTGGGATGGTGGGCGTAATCGTCCATAATTAGCCGACCCTTGGCTTCGCCGACCCGGAAAAAACGACGGTCGGCGCCGGTGAACTTTTTGAGCGACTCGCGAATCGAATCAATCGGCAGGTCCAGTTCCAAACCAACCGCCACCGCGGCCAGGGAGTTCACCACGTTGTGCATGCCCGGGACCGATAGCTCGATCCGACCCAAGGACGCGCCGCGCACCATCAAGTCGTAGCTCATCGAAAAACCTTCGCTGCGTATGTTGGCGGCGGACAACTCGGCGTCACCGTGCAGACCGTAGGTCAGCAACGGCCGTGTCACACGCGGCAACAATTGGTTCAGGCGTTCGTCGTCCTTGCAGGCAACCACCAATCCGTAAAACGGGACCTTGTTCATAAAAGCCAAAAAGGTTTCCGCAATCTCGTCCATGCCGCCTTTGTAGTGTTCCAGGTGTTCTTCGTCGAGGTTGGTCACAATGCTGATCGTGGGCGACAGGCGCATAAAACTGCCGTCCGATTCATCGGCCTCGGCCAAAATCAGTTCGCCTTTGCCGTGACGCGCGTTGGAATTAAATTTGTTCAGGCGTCCGCCGATGACCACCGTCGGATCCAAATCCGAATCGCCCAACACATGGGCCAACATGCTGGTGGTCGTGGTTTTGCCGTGCGCGCCCGCCACGGCGATGCCGTATTTCATCCGCATAATTTCAGCCAACATCTCCGCACGCGGGATGATGGGGATGTTGCGGTAGCGGGCCGCGATCAGTTCGGGATTGTCGCGTTTGATCGCACTCGAAACCACGATCACCTCGCGGCCGACAATGTGCTGGGGGTCGTGGCCGATAAACACCTCGGCACCCAACTCTTGTAAACGGTCTGTCGTGTCCGAACGGCGCATGTCGGAACCGGAAACGGTGTAACCGGAAGACAAGAGAATTTCAGCGATGCCGGACATGCCGCTGCCGCCGATGCCCACGAAGTGAATGGCTTTGATTTTACGAAACATGAGCTTGTTGCTCCTTCAAAATATCTTTGACGGGACGGCGTTCCTGAAGCTGCAACGCCAAACGCGCGACTTGGTCGGCACTGTTGACCCGGGTGCGCGGGTAGGCGGTCACCATTTTTTGAAGGCGTTCGGGTTCGCCGAGTAACGCCTGAAGCAGGGATTCGAGCCGGTCCAAATCGTTTTCGGGAACCAGTTCAGCAGCGCCCAATGCCGCCAAGCTCTTGGCATTAAAAGTTTGGTGATCATGGGTGGCGGCGGGAAAGGGAATCAAAACCGCGGGGACGCGCACCAATTTCAGCTCGGCGATGGTCGAGGCGCCGGAGCGGCAAACAACCAAGCGCACATCATCCATTAATTTGCTCAGATCTTCAATGAAAGAAACCACCCGCACCGGAAAGGGCGCATCGCGGTAGGCTTGCTCCACCTCGGCCACGTACTTGCGACCGCACTGGTGAACCACTTCCAGTTGCATCTCGGGCTCGATCACGCGCTGCAGCACGACCGGCAACCGTTCGTTGAGGGAACGCGCGCCTTGGCTGCCGCCCAAAACCAGCAGGAGCGGCCGTTTGCGCGACCAGGGTTTGCCCTCGCAAAAATCGCGGCGCACCGGATTGCCGGTAACGATGCCGGCACAGGCCAAATGACGGCCGGCTTCCTCAAAGCCAAGGCAAGCGAGCTGGGCCACCTTGGCGCACATGCGGTTGGCCAAACCCGGAAAGGCGTTCTGTTCTTGGATTAAGGTCGGTATCCGCAACATGGCCGCGGTCCACAACAGCGGCGCCGAGGCATAGCCGCCCACCCCGATCACCACCTTGGGGCGGAAACGCAACAGGTAGATCACGCTCAGCAAGAAACTGGCGGGAATGCGCCAGATCATCGCGGCCTTTTTCAGCATACTTTTGCCAAGCAAACCGCGGATCGGCAACGTCAGCAGCTTTTCGCCCGCGTCGGGGATCAGGCTGGTTTCCATCCCGTAGCGCGTGCCCACGAACACAATGCGCGCCTCGGGTACCTGGTCGCGCAATGCTTGACCAATGGCCAAGGCCGGGAAAATATGCCCGCCGGTACCACCGCCGGCAATCATGTAGGTTGTCGTCATACCGCCACCCGGTTATCGACCACGCGGAAACGGCTGATATTCAACAAAATGCCACAAATACCCAGCATCAGAATGAGCGAGGTTCCGCCCGCGCTCATAAAGGGCAAGGTAATCCCCTTGTTGGGGAACAACGCCAGGGTGATCGAAATATTCATAAACGCCTGGGTGGTTATCAGGAGCAGCAAACCCGCTCCCAGCACCTGGGAGTGCGGTGAATCCACCCGGTTCAGCACGTAAATGCCGCGCAGCAGGAAGGCAAAGAAACAGAGCACCACGCTCAGCGTGCCCAAAAAGCCGAATTCCTCACCCAGGGTGGCGTAAATGAAATCCGTGTGGGGTTCGGGCAGGTAATACAGTTTTTGCTTGCCCTGACCAAGCCCGAGCCCGTTGAGACCACCCGAACCAATCGCGATTTTGGCCTGCCGGTTTTGGTAGTGCTCGTTGTAAATAAAGTCGGTGATGCGCTTGAAGCGGTAGCCCTTGGTGAGCACCAATCCGATAATGAGCGGCAGCAGCAGCAAGCCGCCGATCATGAGGTATTTTTTGGGGATCCCCGCCAAAAACAGCATCAGGCCCACGATAAAAATAATGATCATGGTGGTGCCGAAATCCGGCTGGATGAGGATCAGGCTACAAAACAGTCCCACGATCATAAAAATGGGAATCAGCCGCCGCTGCCACAGTTTCGGCCCCTCAAACTGGGCCGTGGCAAAGGCGGCAACCACCATAATTGCCAAGAGTTTGGCAAGGTCGGAAGGCTGGAAGCCGAACCGTCCGATGTAGAACCAGCGCGTCGCCCCGTTGGCCGCCGACTGGAATTTCACCGCGATCAGCAGCAGCGTCACAATCGCCACACCGGTCAGCAGGACCGACTTGCGGCGGTACACCTTGTGAGGGACCGCAAAACCCACCGCAAACGCGGCCAACCCCATGATCATCGCCACAAATTGTTTGAAAAAAATCACGCCGGAATCGTTGTACAGCTCGCGGGATTGGATCCCCGAGGCCGAATACACCATGACCATACCGAAGCCGAGCAGGACGGCCACGGGAATCATCAGTAGCAAATCGGGTTTTTTGGGTTTAAGGACGGATTGCATGGTGTGGGCTCCTCACCTTCAGCACGAAGGTGCGGTGGATGAATCGATTTGGGAAAACAACTGTTTAAAACGAAGACCGCGATGAACGAAGCTTTGGAATTGATCGAAGGAAGCACAGGCGGGAGACAACAAAACCACCGAATCCGGCGCGGCCAGACGGTGTGCCTCGCGACACGCCGCGTCGAAGGCGTCGACGCGAACCGGCTGAAAATCCGCCAAATCGGCACAAATCGAAGGTGCCGTCTCACCGTAAGCGACAATGTGTTGCGGAGGATTTTGTGCAAGTTTCAAGCCGTCGAAGCGCTCCCCTTTGTCGCTGCCCCCTAAAATAAGCACGTATTTTCCCTGCATTGCATCAATCCCGGCTTGGGCCGCGTGGACGTTGGTCGCCTTGGTGTCGTTGATCCACAAGCGGTTCGCCACCGTGCCGACACGCTCCATGCGGTGTTCCAGCCCCGCGAACGAGGCCAAAGCGGCACGAATCGATGCGCCGTCAAGTCCCAAGGCCCGCGCCACAACACAGGCGAACAAGGCGTTGGTGCGGTTGGGTCCCACCAGCAGCGGATTGAGACTGTAAGCAAAATAACCCAAGCCGGATACACGCAAGGCATGCTCGGTCAAGGTATCGTTTCGATTCGGCAATGCCAGCGTTCGCGCATCGCCTGGCAAACCGGCGGCCAGTTCCGGCGCGGCCAGGGCCAGGTCTTCGCTGTTTTGCCGCGCGAACAGTTGTTCTTTGACCGCCCGATAGGTGGCCAAATCCCCGTGGCGGTCGAGGTGATCGGCCGAAACATTGAGGATCACGCCGATATCGGGCCGAAACGTCTGCACATGCTCTAGTTGAAAGGAGGACACCTCCACCACGTACACCACATCCTCGCGGTCGTCGACAATCGCGCTGAACGCCGTGCCGATGTTCCCACCCAAGCGCACCGCGCGTCCCGCTGTTTCCAGTAAATGGTGGATCAGGCTGACCGTGGTTGATTTGCCGTTGGATCCCGTTACCGCCACGAGCGTGCCCCGACAGCGACGAAAGGCAAACTCCAGTTCGGAGATGACCGACACCCCCGCTTTGCCCGCGGCGATGATCAGCGGATGCGTGATCGCCATCCCGGGCGAAACCACCAGCTCCGCCACCGACGACCAGTCGACGGCGGCGGCATGTTGGTAGTGTTGTTGGGTCCCTTCGACGCCTTCCGCCATGGCTTCGCGGTCGTCGTAGGTTACAAAAGGCAGGCCTTCGGCTTTCAAGCGGTCAACCACCGCCAGACCGCTGCGGCCGAGGCCCGCGACCATTACAGGTTTCATCAAGATTCCGTCCCTATCGCAATTTCAAGGTACTCAAGGCGAGGATGGCAAACAAAATCGACACCATCCAAAAACGAACAATCACCTTGGATTCATGCCAGCCTTTTAGCTCAAAGTGGTGGTGGATCGGCGACATCAGGAAAATGCGTTTCTTGCGCCATTTGAAACTGGCCACCTGTAAAATGACCGAAAGCGCTTCGATCACAAACAAGCCACCCACGATTACCAGGAGCACCGAATGGGTGGTCAACAGGGCCATGGTGCCCAAGGCGCCGCCCAACGAAAGCGCGCCGGTATCGCCCATGAAAACATCTGCCGGGTGCGCATTGTGCCACAAAAAACCCATGCAGCCACCGGCCATGGCCGCACCATAAACCACCAGTTCACCCGTCAAGGGAACGTGGGGGATGGCCAGGTGGTTGGCCATGGTAATGTGGCTCGTCAAGTAAGCAATAACCGTGTACGTGGAAAACGCAACACCCGAGGCGCCGATCGCCAAACCGTCGAGCCCGTCAGTCAGGTTAACCGCGTTGGAGGAACCCAAGAGCACAATCATTGCAAAAGGCAAAAACAACAGCGCCATTTCAGGGTGGATGTTTTTGAAAAACGGCAAGTAAAGCTTGGTGGTGAAGTCGCCTTGCAACGCCAAATACATCATGGCAACCGCAACCAGTGCGCCGACCAAGGTCAGCAACGCGAACTTGCGTTTGGCGGTGAGACCCAGGTTGCGGCGCTTGAGGACCTTGGACAGGTCGTCTACCGCGCCGACGGCGCCAAAGCCAACCGTGGCAAAAATTTGGATCCACACCATCGGGTTGGCCAAATTGGCCCAAAACAGGGTGCTAAACAGCACCGCGGTGAGAATCAGCACCCCGCCCATCGTGGGCGTGCCCGCCTTTTTCTGGTGGCTCCGCGGGCCTTCTTCGCGAATTTCTTGACCGATGCTGAGCGCACGCAATTTGCGGATCACCATCGGGCCCAGCAACAGACACAACAAAAAAGCGGTGGCACCGGCCAAAGCGGAACGCACCGTAATGTAGCTGAAGAAATTGGCAATGCTGTATAAGTCGGCGTAGGGTGCCAACAGATAAAAAAGCATGGAGGACTTCCTTGTGCCTTATGCGAGTTTCGCGGTTAGCGCTTGAACGAAGCGTTCGAGGCGGATGCCGCGGCTGGCCTTACACCAAATACGTGCGCCTTCCGGTATCGGGCCGTTCAAGGCGGCGGCGGCCTCGTTGACCGAGCTGAAGTACTCGAGTTCCACACCGTCCGCGGCGCGGGTTTTTAAACCCTCGTAGGTACGTTCCACCAAGTCGCCCACCAGTGTGATGCGATCAAAGCCGTAACCGGCCAAACGGTAACCCAGTTCGAGGTGGATTTGTTCTTCCTCATCACCCAGTTCAAGCATGTCACCCAGCACCAGCCAGCGGAAATATCGCGGCGACAAGGGCGCGAAGGAACGCAGTACCTGCTCAACCGCGTAAGGGTTGGCGTTGTAAGAGTCGTCCACCACCAACACATCGCCGGTGTAAGCCAAAAGCTTGCAACGCTGGTCACTGGGTTTAATGTAGCGCAAGGCCGCGACCAAATCCGAGCCGGAAACACCGAGTGCCAGCCCGACCGCGCAGGCCGCCAGCGCATTGCCCACGTTAAAACGCCCCACCATCGGTAGGTTCAACATTTGGTGTTTGCCTTTTCCGAACTCCACCATAAAGGGTGTGCTGTCCCAATCCGAGAAAGGTTCGATGCGGGCGCGAACGTCGGCTCGGGCATCGAGAATACCGTAGGAAAACTTGCGACCCGCGAAGGCCGCGCAACGTTTGGCGACGCGCGGATCGTCGGCGTTAAAAATCAGCAAACCGTCTTCGCCCAAACCTTCCATCAACTCGGCCTTGGCGTTCACAATCCCGTCGATATTCTCAAAATTGGCGAGATGCACCGGCTGAACCGCCGTCCAAAGCGCCACCTGGGGTTTGGCGATGTCGACGAGTTGGGCGATTTCTCCCGCCGTCGACATCCCCATCTCGGCGACCATCCACGCGTCGTCCGGCCGCAGTTTCAACAGTTCAATCGGCAAGCCGATGGTTGAGTTGTAATTACCCTGGCTTTTACGGGTGCGCCAGTTGGTGTTCAACACCGCCGTTAAAATTTCTTTGGTCGTGGTTTTGCCCACGCTGCCGGTGATCCCGATCACATTCGCTTTCATCGCGCGTCGGTGACAGGCCGCCAGGTAACCCAAGGCGCGAATACTGTCTTCAACCACAATGCATTGCTTGCTTTGTTCAATCCCTTCCGTGTGGGTCACCAAACATGCGACCGCGCCGCGTTTCATCGCCTCATCGCAGAACTGGTGCCCGTCGACACGCTGTCCCTGGATCGCCACGTAAATCTCGCCCGGCTGTACATTACGGCTATCAATGCTAAATCCGGTTACCGCGACATCCTCGGTGCAGCCGTGCGCCTTGGGCTGCAATACGCGAATGACATCCGTCAAACGCTCTACCGCCATCGCCGGCGCATCTTTGAATGAATAGGGAACCTGACTCATGGGTTTCTCCTCATTGATCCTCGGCCCGCGCCTGCTGGGCGGGGAACCGCTGCCGAATAAAACCAAGAGCCACTTCCCAATCGTTAAAGGGATAGTGACGACCGTGAATTTCCTGGGTGGTTTCGTGGCCTTTCCCCGCGATCACCACCAAATCACCCTTCTCGGCGGCTTGGATGGCGGCGTGGATGGCCTGGCGTCGGTCCACCTGGCGGATGAACCCGGGGCCGAGCGGCCGCTTAATCCCCTTCTGCACCATATCCATAATAACCTCGGGATCCTCGGTGCGTGGGTTGTCGGTGGTCAGAATCACAAGGTCGGAGTAACGCCCGGCGACGGCACCCATTTCAGGCCGTTTGCTATGGTCGCGGTCGCCGCCCGCGCCAAATACCGTGATTAGTCGATTGGGGTTGGTTTCCGCGCAAGCCGAGAGCACGCTTTTGAGGGCATCCGGCGTGTGGGCAAAGTCGACGGCCACCCCAAACGGCTGGCCGCAATCCATCAACTCCAAGCGACCCGGCACCGCGCGAATCTCGCTGGTCGAAGCAGCCGCCTCGGCCAAACTGATCCCTTCGCCCATCGCCACCGCCAGCGCACAGCAATAGTTGTAAATGTTGTGAAGGCCCATCAAGGGAATGCGGAAACGGGCCGATTCACCGCGGAAGAAAATGTCGAACTCGGCGCCTTTGATCCCCAGCGACACCACCTCAAAACGCAGGTCCGCGTCCTCCGTAAGACCGTAGCGAATGGTTTCACGGCCTTCTGGAACCACGATGCGTTTGGCGTAGGGATCATCCCAATTAATGATCGCCGTACCCCCCTTGCGGAGCAGGGAGAAAATGCGGTGTTTGGCTTGGAAATAGGATTCCATATTGCCGTGGAAATCGAGGTGGTCGCGGCTGAGGTTGGTAAAAATGGCGTATTGCAGTTCAAGACCCAAGACACGGTCGTACATCAAGCCGTGGGAGCTAACCTCCACCGCCGCATAACGGCACTTGTTTAACGCCATTTCACCCAGGGTTTGGTAAAAAGCCGAGGACTCCGGCGTCGTGTGGGTCGCGCGCTCCTCCGAGGTTCCGTTGAAGTAACTAAGCGTGCCGATGCGCCCCGTCACCCCTAATTTGCGCAAGATGCCGGCCACCAAATAGGTCGTGGTGGTTTTGCCGTTGGTCCCCGTCACACCCACAACCTTGAGTTGTTGGTCCGGGTACCTGTTGAGGCGCCGTGCCAACAGGGCCATCGCTTTGCGCGGGTCGTCTACCTTGCAAATCGGAATACTGAAGGGCACTTTCTCCGGCTGGTTCGTCAAAATGCACACCGCGCCCAATTGGGTCGCGCAGCCCACGTACTGGTGGCCGTCACGGTTGCGCCCTTCCAGGGCGACGAACATGCTGCCGTGCTGAACCTTGCGGCTGTCATGGGTGATGTGGGAAATCTTGAGGTCGCCGCTGCTTTCGGTCATCAACGTCCCGACACCCTCAATTAGATCGCGCAACTTCATAAGTCTTCCTTCGTTCCTAACACCTGCTCATCCACGTTTCGGCTAGCGCACCTTGGCAACATCCGAGCCCATCACGACCTGACAGCGGCGATCCTCGGGAATCGGCTCGCCCGCGGTCGGCCACTGGCCCACCACTTTGCCGCGACCGTCGATCTCTACCTCAAGGCCGAGTAAGCCACATTGATACATGAGATTGCGGAGGCCTAACCCGTTTAGGTCGGGCATGGTTCCTTCGGCGACACTCGGGATCGTCGCCCGTTCCATCCAATCCGGCGTGTCGACGTAAACCGGCAGCCTGGTGCGGGGCGACAACGACTTGTCGTACGCCGCGATTTGCTCGCCGATTTCGGCAAAAATCGGCGCCGCCACCTCACCACCGTGTTTCTTGCGACCCTTGGGATCGTGAACGACGATCATCATACCGTAGCGCGGTTGCTCCTCGGGAAAAAACCCCACGAATGAAGCGTTGAAACTTTTGCGCGAGTAACGCGAGCCCTGCAACCGCTGCGCCGTACCCGTTTTACCGAAAACCGACACCCCCTCAATCGCTGCCGCCTGGGCCGTTCCGTCCGTTACCACCCCGCGCAACGCCGTCACCAACTTGGCCGCCGTCCGCGGTGTAATCACCTGAATCGGTGCCGCTTTCGGCCGCCCGGAGACCACCGTACCGTCCGGGTAGCTCACCCGTTCCACGATGTAGGGATGCACCATGCGACCCTCGTTCGCCACCGCCGAGGCCGCCCGCAGCATTTGTAGCGGGGTTACCGAAATTTCGTGACCCAAGGACAAAAACGACGAGGAGACCTTCGACCACCGCGGCAAGGGTCGCAAAATCCCGCTCGACTCGGCCGGCAAATCAATCGCGGTCTCCTGGCCGAAGCCGAACTTTTTGATGTAGGTGTAAAACTGTTCTTCCGGCACCCGCTGGGCGATTTTCACCGAACCGACGTTCGAACTGTGCCACAAAATCTCGGCCACCGTCAGCCGTCCAAATGGTTTGTGATCGCGGATGAATTTGTCGTAAACCTGAATCCCGCCTCGTTTTTTGTCGCAATCGATGACTTCGTTCAAGCGCACCCGTCCCGTTTCCAAACCCACCGCGGCCGTCACAATTTTAAATGCCGAGGCGGGTTCGTAGACGTCGACCACCGCGCGGTTCTTGCGCTCAAATGCGCTGTATTTTCCGAATTGGTTGGGGTTGAAATCCGGCACATTCGCCATCGCCAGAATACGACCGTCGCGCGGGTCCATCACAATCGCCGTAATGTTTTTAGCACGCGTTTGTTTCAACGCGCGGCGCAAGGCGTTTTCCACAAAAAACTGGATGTTGGCGTCCAGTGTCAGCGTGACGCCCGCGCCGTCTTCCGGCTCTTGCAGGACCGGGTCCTCCCCGCTCAGCGTAATGCGTTGCTTGCGGCCGTCCCGCATCACAATGCGTTTTCCCGGTGTCCCACGCATCACGTCGTCAAGCTGAGACTCAAGCCCTTCCTTCGTGCGGCCGTCACTGGAAATGAAACCCAGTACATGCGAGGCCAACCAGCCACCGGGATACGTACGCCACGATTTGTAACGCACGTGAACACCCTTCAGCTTGAGCTCGCGAACCGCCTGTGCCTGGGCCTCGCCCGTCCGTTTCGCCACATAGGAAAAACGGCGCTTTTTGTTGGCAAACACCGCCGCTTGCTTTTTCTCCCAACGACGGTCCCGTCCCAATACCTCCGCTAGTTGGGCCGCCGTCGCTTCGGCGTCCTCGATCAGCTTGGGATCGGCAAAGATGTAGGGTTCTTTTTGACTTATCGCGAGAATACGACCGCGGGCATCGGTAATTTCGCCGCGCCGCGCAGGAATCGACTCTTCAAAAAGATGAAGATTTTCAGCTTTTTGAATCATTTCCTCGTGACGCAAAATTTGCAGGTCTACCAAACGATAGACAATGACCGCACCCCATGCGAAGAGGCATACAAGCAGAATGTTCATCCTGATTGGAAAGGTGCGGTCTTTTTTTTTCATAAGGTCAGGGTTCCGTTTCGATTTTCGCTACCAGTTGGTCCAGTTCTTCCGGGGAAGGCTCCGGCCGCGGCGCCGAGGGTTGGTTGAGGAATACCACCTCAAACCGCTGTCCCGCGGGTACCGGGCGCAGGCCCATATCCAATGCTTTCTTAAGGATGCGGCCGGGACGCTCCAGGCGGGCCTTTTCGCCAAGCAGGCGAATTTGCTCCTGTTTGAGCTCCGCGTTTTCGCGCCGCAACTCCGAAATGCTGTAACCCAAATCCACCACGTTGCTGCGTTTGTAAACCACAAACATCATGCAGCAGACCAGTAACAGCATCGCCGCCGTGAACTGCAAAATCTGCCAGGAGCGTCGGCGTGTCGGCGCCACCTTGCGATCCGCACGTGCGAAAGGAATCGAGTCTTGAGATGCTTTACTCATAGCGGCCTCCTTTTCTTTTGGCAGTCCAGCCGTCCGGCATACGTTCGAGAACGCGCAATTTGGCGCTGCGCGAGGCAGGATTTTCTCGTGCTTCCTGTTCGTCGGCGACAAGCGGTTTTTTGGTCACAATGCGATAGGGGCCGTTGGCGGCCAGCTCGCGGAAACAATGTTTAACGATTCGGTCTTCCAAGCTGTGGAAACTAATAATCACCGCGCGTCCACCGACGCCGAGTTTGGCCACCGCCTTGGGCAGCGGATCGCTGACTTGATCCAATTCATCATTCACCGCGATGCGCAGCGCCTGGAACGTACGCGTGGCCGGGTCGATACGGTGATGCTTTTTGGGATAAGCGCGTTTGCAGCATTCCGCAAGTTCGCGCGTCGTTTCAATTCGTGTCTGCTGCCGCGCCATCACCACCTGCCGTGCGATGCGGCGCGAAAGTCGGTCTTCACCGTACTTATATATAAGGTTGGCCAGGTCTTCCTCGAGCATTTCGTTCACCAAATCGGCCGCTGTTGTTTCTTGGCGGCGGTCCATACGCATGTCGAGCGGGCCGTCGTCTTTAAAACTGAACCCACGCTCCGGGTCTTTGAGTTGCATCATCGAGGTGCCTAGATCCCATAAAAATCCGTCCAGGGGCGCCGCGACTTCTTCCGTCATCACCTGAATCGTGCCGCGTTGAAAGGAAAAGCGCGCATCTTCACTGAACCGGCCGGCGCGTTCTTCCGCCACCGCATCGCGATCCGTGGCAAGCAGGCGACCGTCGTTGTTCAGTCGCGACAATATCTCGCCCGAGTGACCGCCACCGCCAAAAGTGCCGTCCCAATAGCGGCCGTCCGGCTTAATCGCCAGGCCTTCTAAGGTTTGATTTAGTAAAACAGGTATATGT
Organism: Acanthopleuribacter pedis; assembly: GCF_017377855.1. Taxonomy (GTDB): domain Bacteria; phylum Acidobacteriota; class Holophagae; order Acanthopleuribacterales; family Acanthopleuribacteraceae; genus Acanthopleuribacter; species Acanthopleuribacter pedis. Next base: position 121,485 of record NZ_JAFREP010000007.1, on the reverse strand, counting down.
TGAACCACTTTCTGCTTACCCCGTCTGGTGTGGCAAGCGTCGGTCGGGACCGGCGCAAGGCGTCCCGCGCGAGCGTGGACTGGAGACGACAAAACCGCATCAACACGGGCGGCGTGTTTTGCGGTCGTCGCGGGCTTTTCCGGTTCGGCGTAAGGCGTTGTTCCGCCCCGGGGCCCGATCTCGTTGCGGCAACCCGTCCCTGCAAGGGTCGTTTTGCCTGGGTTCATGCCTTGAACGGCGGCACCACGCCTCCGATTTCGGGCGGGCCGCTTAGATTCCCAACGTCATGAAATCTTCCGCGGAGAAATCGTCTTGACCATCGAGTTCGGACACGGCTTCCCCTGGCCAAAGCTCGATGTGGTCGGTACAACCAATGAGGACCACATCTTGAAGAATCCCCACCTGGCTGCGTTGGTTGGTTTTAATCGAAACGCGTCCCTGGCTGTCCATTTCCACCTCGGCACCACAGCGGTTGGCCCGCGTTAGGAACTTTCGTTTTAGCGGATGCATGGCTCCCAGCGCGTTGACGCGCGCTTCGATTTCTTCCCAAACCTGGATCGGATAGATCTGGAGGTACTCGTCCGTCAGGGCGGTGACAAACAGGGTACTGCCATAGGTACTTTCCAAGTTTTTTTTGAAGACAGAAGGCATTTTGAGGCGGCCCTTCTCATCGATTCGCGCTTCAGCATGCCCCCGCAACCGGGTAGCCATAGAACCCAACCGAGGATGGTCTTTCGGAAGAGACGATATCCGAATTATCCCGTGCAGTCCATTCTAGTCCACCCCAGTCCACTAGGTCAACAAAACCAGTCCGCTTTAGTCCACCACCTCCCACGTCGCGATTTTCATCACATAAACCCCAGTAAATGTTAGATCTAGCGCAAATCGAGGGCGCTCAACCGGCGCTCAACCGGCGCTCAACCCAAACACACCTACTTCATTTTAAAGAACTTACAAACAAGCTCTTTTTTAATTTTTTCAAGAACCCTAAAGGATTGGCTTTATCAACTATTCATACCACAAGCAGCCAAAAAAAACAAAAAGCAACTATATATAGGTACCCACTAAGCCCCCAACCCAAGATAAAGCAAACGGCGGATAACCAAATCAAGGATTGGCACAGCCTCAAAAATCCCCCATTCGGACAACCAAGTGGACCAAAGTGGACCTTCAAGGTGGACCAAAGTGGACCAAACCACGATCAACCATCCCCAACGTCCAGAAAAGAAAAAAACCGCCCCCACCCCAATTCAGACCCAATTCAGGACATCCAATTTCGGACACCCACCTTTTTCGCCAGTCCCAGTTATTCCAATTTCGGACACCCACCTTTTTTCCAATTTCGGACACCCACCTTTTTCGCCAGTCCCAGTTATTCCAATTTCGGACACCCACCTTTTTCGCCAGTCCCAGTTATGGACACCCACCAAATCCCAGTTGGCACCCGGCAAATTGGGACACCCACCAAATCGGCAGGGCAAATGGCAAATTGGGACACCCACCAAATCGGCAGTGGCAAATTGGGACACCCACCAAATCGGCAGGGCAAAGTGGGACACCCACCAAATCGGCAGGGCAAATGGCAAATTGGGACACCCACCAAATCGGCAGGGCAAAGTGGGACACCCACCGTCTTTACCTCTGCTTGGGTTTTCGATCGCCGGAACTCTGTATGAGACGCGAAAGAATGGGTGAGTGAATCTGTAACCCATAGGTACCCAATTATTGGACACCCACCTACTCACTTGTTGGACACCCACCTACTTGAATCCCCAGCTTGGAAATCAGAAAGGTGGGTGTCCTCGATTGGGGCGCCAAAGAGTGGGTGTCCTCGATTGGGGCGCCAAAGAGTGGGTGTCCTCGATTGGGGCGCCAAAGAGTGGGTGTCCTCGATTGGGTTGCCGAAAGGAGGGTGTCCTTCATTGGGCAGGTAGAACGTGGGTCCGAAACGAATAGAGGAAAAGGTGGGTGTCCTAAATTGGGCTGTGAAAAGGTGGGTGTCCTAAATTTGATGGAGGGTGAAAAGGTGGGTGTCCCAAGCCGACCTTTCTGCATCGAGGTCAAAAAACACCCGCAACGCCATGGGCACACCCCGCCAGGGCACCCACTGATCCGCGACGAATGAAAACTTTTCGCCCTGCATGAAAAAATTATTTCACCCACGACACCGAATGAAATATCATCTGGCTCACGGGTGAATAGGTAACACCCCACCTTGGGGTTCCCCTACGCTTCAACCTTCTGCCGGGAAGCGTTTCATTAATCTCTTCGTTACACCACTTCCTGCTAGAATCGGGGCCATCATCCAACAGATCCTTAACACGCCAAACCAGGGAGGAATTATGAGTCAGTTATCGATCTTTTCAGAAATCGGCCGTCTGCGTGCCGTTGCGGTCCACCGTCCCGGACCTGAGGTTGATCGCATGACCCCCTCGCTGATGCACGATTTACTGTTCGACGACATTCTGTTCGGCCGTGAAGCGCGTGGCGAGCACGACGACTTCTCGCGCGTGCTGAACAAAGTAGCCGACCGCGTTTTTGACGTTCAAGACATGCTCGCCGATAGCTTGGCCCAACCCCGCGCGCGGGAACACTTTTTAGACCGCTTTTGCATCCTCCATAAACTCAACGGTCAGGACAAAGAACGCCTTAGCGACCTAGATCCAAAAGAGCTTGCCGAAACCGCCGTCGCCGGCTGGTACGAAGACATCGACAACGGAACCAACTACCAATTCCGCTTTCCACCCGTCCCCAACCTTCTGTTCATGCGCGATCCCGCCTCCGTCATCGGCAACGGCGTCTCCATTAATCACATGGCCACCGCCGCCCGCCGTCCCGAACCCTTTATTTTGGATACCGTGCTGCGATTTCACCCCGAATACCATATCGAAAACGAAAAACAAATTTGGTTCGACGCCATCCCCAGCTACATCGGCGGGATCCCCGAGCACAACAACACCATCGAGGGCGGCGACACCCTCGTCCTCAGCGAAGATATTCTCGCCATCGGCATCAGCATCCGCACCACCCAAAGCGCCGTCACCATGCTCGCCGAAAAATTGCGCCGCCATACCCAGTTCAAAACGGTATTTGCCGTCCTGATGCCCCACGACCGCGCGGTCATGCACCTCGACACCGTATTCACCCAAATTGACCCGGAACACTGCCTGGTCTTCCCACCCTTTTTCCGCGAGGACAACCCCATCCAGAGCCTGCCCGTGATCCGAATGGACCTCACCTCCTCTTCCTTACACATTACCCTGGAAGACAACTTCCTCAACGCTTTGAAAAAAGAGGGGCACCACCTCAAGCCGGTTTTCTGCGGGGGAACCAACCGGCTCGATCAAGAACGGGAACAGTGGACCGACGGTGCCAATGCGTTTTGCATGGCGCCCGGTTTGATTCTCGGCTACAGCCGCAACATCAAAACAGCCGAAGAACTGGAAAAAGTCGGGTACCGCATTCTCACCACGGAACAAGCCCTATCCGATTCGGTCGATCTACTGGACGGAAAACGCACCATGGTCATGATCGCCGGCAACGAATTGAGCCGTGCACGCGGCGGCGCACGCTGTATGACTTTCCCATTGCAGCGCGATCCTCTTTAAGCCACCACACTTACCAAAGGGCGCGCCTCAGAAAGAAGAGAACGCCCTTTTAATGCTTCTGTGCCGATACCATGCCGTCTTGGATCACAAAGGTTTTGTAGGTTTCGCGAACCACCATCTCCCCCTCGGGGAAACGAACCACCTGTTCTCGCAAACAGGGTAGCCCGGTTTGTTTGTCGATCCATATGGTCGCCGATCCAACCGGGATCTTGCTCACCCGGATATCAAATTTAATGCGCATCATTTCGCGCTCCATAAAGGTTTTATCCTCAAGGACCTCGAAATTATGGACACGCACCCAGTCGTTTACACCCCCCTCGGCGTGGTCCGGCCCCTGTCCGGCGTGCAGCCTGGCAAGATTGTGCAATAAACCCATTCGTGTCAGACCAATCCACATCGCCTCGGCAAGAAAGACGGGCTGATCCACCTTTTTGCTTTGAGCACCATTCCCAAACTGCAGCGTATTTTGTCCGGCGCTGAGGTGGAGGTGGGATTCCGCCTTCATGAAGTGGCCGTCTTGTTTGAGGGACATACCCTGCTTATCGACCTGGAACGTCCCTTCATATTCGGCTGAAACCGCGCCGGTCGCGGTGATTTGCACATCGAGGCGAACTTCTTCCGCCTGTAACAAGCGCGTTTCCAACGCCGCGAACATCTGATCGGCGTCGCCGGGCGACATCACGAGCGTTGCGATGAGGAACATGGGTGCCAGAATCGTCGTTACCGCCATTAATGCCTCACTTTTGCATCCCCGATCCGCAACGTGCCGCCGGAAACGCCCACCTAATAATTAAGACTTTTCCCCAGTCTAGCACTGGCCAGGTTCATGCTGGACTGTTACATTGGAAATACAGCCAAAGAAAACCCATCACCCGTTCTATTTCGCGCCATGTACACCAGAGGTTGATAGTTTATGTTACGGTTCTCCCCCATATTTGGTTCTCACACGCCCGTCGCGCCCATGCGGTACCTGTTCCTCGCCTTTTTTTGTTTCGTCCCCCTCTTTGCGGTGCCGCCCAAGGTGCAAATTCTCTCTCCCGCATCCGATTTTTCCTGGGCGCTGGGCGTGCCGATCACCTTTTTGGTCACCGCCGACCAAACCAACCTTACTTACAACTGGACGCTTTCAAACGGCGAAACCCTGACCGGCGAAAACCCGAGCTACACCCCGACGGAAGCCGGCCCGTTGACCTTCACACTCACCGCGACCAATAGCGCGGGCGAGGTCAGTCAACCGGACGACCGCATCATATTCGTTTATGTTCCCGACCGATTTTTCGTTTCCCCGGTTATCGAAAGCATTCAGTTGTCGGCAAACGCGGTCATCGACGGCCAGACGCTGTTCGCGGAAGCAACCGTTACCGACGCGGACTCGGATCCTCCCTTTGCCTACCATTGGTTTTGGCTTGAGAACGGGGTTGCACAACGATCCAACGAGACGGTCGCGGCGATCACCCCCAACCTCAGCCAGGACTTCGCCGTCCCAGTCACACTGACCTTGGTGGTTGTCGACACGGAGGGCAATCCCTCATTTAGCCCCGGTTTCTCCAGCTTCCAGGTCCTGCCACAAGGCTCGAACCTACCACCGCGGGCAACCATCTTGGAACCTTCCGAGGAAAACATTCGCGTTTTAAAAGGCAGCGAGGTCACCTTCCGCGCCGAAGCCTCCGACCCCGAGGGCGACACACCCATTTCCCTTACCTGGCATTTCCCGGACCTCACCAGCAGTACCGACAATCCCGCACGCTACCAATTCAACGAGGCCGGCACCTTCGCCGTCCGTCTTGAAGCCGTCGATGCAAGGGGCAACCAAGACCCCGCGCGCAATACCGTCATCGTCGAAGTGCTCGATGAAAGCGGCGATGAGGTTCGCACCGGCACCATCTTTCAGCCGCTTTTTTCGACCCGCATTGCCACCGGTGAAAGCTTGATCCTAAACGGCGTTCCTTCCGGGACCGCCTCCCAGCAGGGCAAATGGCGCATCACCAACGCCTTAACCGGGGAAGTGATCGGTCAGTTGGATGGAGATCGTCCCGGCCGCTTTCCCATCAACCAGACCGGCCTGTACGAGGTTTTTTACTTCTTCGAAGAATTCGGCCGCGAGAGCGCGAAAACCGTCGGTAATGTTCGCTGGGTTGCCGTTCACGACCGCGACACCAACGCTTCGCCGAAGCTGAACTACGTCGGTGATTTTCAACGTCTTGTCAAAAACGGCGAACCCATTGAAGTAAGTGTCACCGTTGAAGACGAAAATCCAGAAACCCTTACCTTTTATTGGATCCTTGACGGCATACTCCAGGCGCCGACCCGTCAACCCACCTTTCAAACCACCTTTAACCTCGAACCCGACGTGTTCCACCAAGGCATTTCAGAGCGGCGCATTGAGGTCACCGCCGTGGACGCTCAGGGCAAAGTCACCGATGTCCCACTCCTTTACGATATCCGCGTCTATCCAGATCGAATTCCACCACGCCTCAGCGCCAATAATCTGACCACGGGCAGCACTCTCTATGTGCCCGTCGGCGAAAGTCTGGAATTGGATCCACAGATCGACAACCCCGACAACCTCGAGCTAACCTACTCTTGGCGCGCAAGTTATAGCGATGCGATCACAGAATTGATTCTCGATTCAGACCAACGCGTGCCCCCGCCCACGACCTTTTCACGCTTCGGCCTTGCCGACATCCAGTTTAACGCCGTCACCCCGGACCAATCCCAACGGGCCGCCGTCGCTTGGTCCCTCTGGGTGCAAACCTACCGACCGGACCACCCACCGACCACCACCATTACCAAACCGCGCACCGAGACCCTCACCATCGAACCCAACCACCCGCTAACCTTCGAAGGCTTTACCACCGAACCCAACTTCATCAGCGGCAACCCCAACACCAATTTCCAACGAATCAAAAACCAAATGCGCTGGGTCATTACCCTAGATGGTTCTGCTTATGCAAGTTATCAACAGAACGAACCCTTAACCGTTACCTTCACCGAACAAGGAACCTATCAAGTAACGCTTCAGACCACCAACAGTCTCGGCCTAAATGCAAGCGAACCCGATACCGTTACCATCCAAGTCGTGCCGCCTCGCCCGGACGAAAGTTTCGAGCCCAATGACGTACGCGAACAGGCCTCCGCCCTGGATCTAGGCCATTACAGCGGGATTAGTCTCGGCCCCGAGGACAGTGGGGACTGGTACCGCTTCAACCTGCCGACCGACCGCGCCACGCTGGACATGGAACTCGACCTTCGCAACAGCGAAGACGGCTTAGAGGTGGAAATTTACCGCGGCGATACCTTAATTCACCGCGATTCCCTCGCCGCCGGTGCCAAACATCCCTTCAGTTTTCACGGCGGCCAAGCCGGCGAGTATTTCCTCTTTGTAGGCCAACCGCCGGGCAAGACTCTGAAGCGAATGCTTTCGTTCGGATTCACCGTGAGCGTAAGTCAACCCCGTCTTACCTTTGCCTACCCCAAAACGGACGAGATCGACCAAACCACCTTGTCCCTTGTCAATCCCTCCAACGCGGCGGCGCGTGTAACCCTTGCGGCCCATGGCAACAATGGCCAAAACTTGGCCGAACACGTGTTTGAAATTCCCGCAAACGGCGTGCTGGAAAACGCGGTTGATCTGTTGTTTCCCGACGCTCAAACCTTGGATATCGGGTGGGTCCAAGTGCTCTCCGACCAAAAAATCGAGGGTTTGGCGATCACCCTTGGGCGTGATCGGGAAACGGCCGTGGCCGAAACCGGCGTTACCGGAACCCTCGACAGTTTGATCCTCCCCCATATCGCCCAGGAAACCGGGCAATGGTTTACCCAAGCCGCCGTGGTAAATGGCAGCGGCGAAACGCTGGACACCGCCTTCCACGCCTCGGCCGGCCGTTTCACCGTGGACGGTTTGGCCGGAAAACACCAAAGCAGGCTCCTCGATTTTGAGACCTTTTTCGGCGGCAGTCTCCCGCCCAGCGGCTCTGAATGGGGGCGTTTTGTCGAGCAACAAGCCAACGCGGCGCTTACCGGTGTAGAACTGTTCGGCACCAAAACAGGAAGCCCGCGCATCTGCGCGCTCAACCTGAGCAGCAACCGCACCAAAAACCCCAACTTCGTTTTTCAAGGCAATGACATTTATTTCCCCCATGTTGCCGAGGATACCAACAGCTTCTGGACAGGCATTGCGTTTGTGAACGATGCCGACTTCACCACCCAAGTCCTGCTCACCGCTTATGATCGAAGCGGCGCAATCCTTTCACAACAGCCCATCACCATGGCCGCCAACGGCAAAGAAGTCGGTTTAGCCCCGTCTTTTTTCCCCGACTTAGCCGCCGGCACCAAAATCAGTTGGATCCGCTTGCAAACCGAGGGGAATGTCCACGGTTATGCGCTTTTCGGCGACAACGACGGCGACAACACCCAACTCGCCGGATTTCCAGCTGCCACCGGTGGTGCGCGGGAGTTGATGTTCCCCAAGGTTGATTTTGTACCCGGTGAAACCTTTACCGGCCTCGCGGTCGTGAACCTCTCCAACCAAAACACCGCAACCCTGACCTACGAGGCCTTCGGCGCCGACGGAACCTTGCTGGGCACAAGCGAACGTAATATCGGCCCGCTGCAAAAAGATGTCGCCTTGGTAGAGCGTTTGTTTGGCGGCACCCTACCGGCAGGCACCAGCTGGGTTCGTTTGGTTTCCACCGAACCCCTGGCCGGTTTCCAATTGATGGGTCGGCTCGACGGTAAATACCTGGCGGCCACCTTGGCGCAATAGGCTCGCAAACGGGCCAGGGCGGGTCCTCGCCCGCCCTGTTTTCACCCGCGGGCGCTCCCGAAATTAAGGTAGAATGGTCCAAATTTGGCATTCGCCGACGAATTCATATAAACCGCTGAAGAGGCACGCATGTCTTTCGATTTACAAGTAAAAAACATTCGCTACGACGGAATTTTCCCCGTCCACATCGACTGGTCCCCTTGTGGAAAATACCTAGCCCTGGGGTTCGACAATGGGGTTGTCCAGCTCATTACACCCGAGGGTGAGTCGGTTTGGCGTTTGGTCGAGCCCCACGACGACAAGGTTCGCCGCGTTACATTTTCGCCGGACGGCTCCAAACTGATCTCCACTTCCGTCGATAAATATTTCTGTATTTGGGACACTTCGGACGGCGAAGAAATCGAAGAATTTGAGTTAAACGAACCAATTTTGTATCCCGTCTGGTCTCCCGACGGCACCAAAATCTTGGTTGACGGTCCCGATTGTCGTCCTCAGATTCGCGACGCCGAATCCTTTGAGGTTGAATACGAGGGCGTGGAGCACTACGAGCACAACACCGCCGTGGCGTGGGGTCCCAATGACATTATTGCCAGCGGATCCTTCGACAACTTCGTACATCTCATTGATTTAAAAGAAAAAGAGTACCTCTACTCGCTGACCTGCTTTAAGGAAGAGATCGTCCATTTGTGTCCGCTAAAGCGCGATCAGTTTTTCCTGGTTACCGGTGTCGCCGACGGGCAACTCACCTTGCACGACATCGATACCGGCATGGAGCTCATGAATAAAAAGGCGCACGAGGGTCGCATCAACGACATTAAGTCAACCTTAGACGGCCGTGCCTTTGCAACCGCCGGGGCCGACAATACCGTGCGCATCTACAGCAGTGACTTGCTGACCGAGTTCCTGAGTTTCCCTTATTTCCAAAACGAGGTGTGCTCGATCGCCTTCAGCCCGGACGGGAAGTTCCTCGCAACGGCCTCCATTTTTGAAGGGTTATCCATTTGGGAAGTCGGCGCCTGGTACCCCGACGGTTTTTAGCACCATAAAAACTTTTAGGTTTTTTCAAAAAAAATCGCACCCATGACACGGGCTGTCATTGGGCCGAACCTATGTTTGGAGGGAGACCCCCAAACAGAAGGAGAAGCACTTATGACAGAACCTCGCCGTGACCTTATCAATGAGACTGAAATCCACATTTACCACTGCATTTCTCGTTGCGTCCGACGTACGCGGTTATGCGGTTTCGACAAGGAAAGCGGCCGCGATTACACGCACCGCCGATTTTGGATGTTGGCCAGACTGAGTGAACTGGCCGACATTTTCACCATCGATATTTGTAATTTCGCGATCATGGAAAATCATTTTCACCTCATTTTGCGCAACCGACCGGACCTAGCGGCACAACTTCGTCCGGCCGACATCGCCAAGCGCTGGCTAAAGCTTTACCCAAAGCGCCGCAACGCACATGGCCAACCAGAGACACCGAACCGGGCGGAAGTCGACGCAATCCTTGATCAGCCGGGCCGCGTTGAAACCTTGCGTGGACGGCTGGCCTCGATTTCCTGGTTTATGAAATCGATCAAAGAATTCGTTGCTCGCCTGGCCAATGAGGAAGACCGCTGCACCGGCCGGTTCTGGGAAGGCCGTTTCAAAAGCATCATTTTGCTGGATGAGCCGGCCGTCCTCAGTTGCTCCGTCTACGTGGACCTTAACCCAATTCGTTCCGGCACGAATCGAGCGCCGGAGGAGTCACCGTTCATCGGTCTTGGTGAACGCTTAAAGAACAGAGCGACCAGTAGCGGCCAGGATAACGCCTCACCCCCGACATGGCTTTGTCCCTTCCGTGACCGAGGGCGGCAAATGGGCTTCTTGGACATCGATTTCGATGATTACTTGGCGGTATTGGATTGGACCGGCCGCAAATTACAGGCGGGAAAGGCCGGCCACATTCCAGAGGATTTGGCACCAATCCTGGAGCGTTTGGCTGTCAATCCCGAATGTTGGCTGGAAACATCGGCCAATTTCCCCGCACGCTTCAAAAAAGCGGCGGGAACCGTCGATCACATGGACGAACAGGCAAAAAAATGCCGTCGCCGCTGGTTTCAGGGTACCCGATCAAGTAGCCGGAGTTTCATCACAAACACGGAAGGAATCCAATCGGTAAAAAAGCCGGCCCAATAACGCGCCTCTCCAAACCTCGCGGAACGCGTGAGGAATAAGTAGAATGACCCAAAAACCAAGACGGGAAGCCGAAACACCCGAGGAGTCAAAGCGAAAAAGCCGAACACCAAAAAGAAAAGAGCGGCTATAAAGTCGTCGTCGAGCAGGATTAAAACCAGACCCGGAAGAACGGTGCAAACCTGCATGGCACCGCTTGTTCTTCGACCACCAGCCACATTGGCCAAGGCCCCAGCTACAACGAGCTCAGCCTTTTAACCAGTCCACCCCCACCAATTTAGGACACCCACCTTTTTCTCATACCTTTCGCCGTCTTCAATTTGGTGGGTGTCCTTTTCTTTCCTCCAGCCACATTGGCCAATTCTTATTTGGGACACCCACCTTTTTCCCACATTCCGCCGAGCAGCCACTATTCTATTTCAGGACACCCACCTTTTTCTCATACCTTTCGCCGGCTTCCATTTGGTGGGTGTCCTTTTCTTTCCTTCTTCTCCGGCTTCCATTTGGTGGGTGTCCTTTTCTTTGGCGGCATCTGGTTTCCGGTGGCATGCGAACCTCCCCCGCGACGTTTATGGTACAAATAGGGCCACCCTATTCGTTTACCCAACGTCCTTTACGGGACCTAAGGAGCTGTCATGTCCGTATTCTGCAAGTCCTTACGCACTCTGTTTCCGATCTGTATCTTTATTTTCCCTGCTTACCTTGCAGCAGCTCCTGTCGAGGATGTCTTTGAGGTCTCTGAAATCACCACTTCGATTCACCTTTACCCCGATTTCCTCGAAAAAAGCGGCCTCGCCATCATCGCCCAGGAACCCAGTGCCAACCCACGCCGTTTCTATCCCGGCTTCACCGGTTATCGCGGCACTGCCGCCCAACCCTTCCAGTTTGTGGCACAAGGCGGTGACTTCGAACATTTCGACGGGATCGGTCCGGCATTCACCCACGAGGGAGGTTTTGTCCTTTCATTCCAAAACGAAACCATCGATTTGACAGGGTTTCGCCTCGTACCCGAACCCGGCACGGTGGTTTTTAGCCTGCGGGACGCACAGGATGAGATTTGGTTCACCATGCAATTTCCCCATGCAGAACTCATGCTGGGTCGCGCAAAATTGGAAATGCGCCATATGGACTTGGGCCTGGGGCCCGCGCTGGCCAAAAGAATCGGCCACCCAACCCTGGCGGGCTACCACGTGGGGATTGCAGAGGTCGAACTCGCGGTACGCGTCCCCGACTCCCTATATAAACACTTGAAGATGTGTACACCCGATTACGAAGGCGCCATCGATATCGAGCTCACCAACATCAACTTCGTGGGCCAGCTGGTCGCCAATACGGAACGTGTCGCCTTGGCGCCGAGCGCGGAGTTACGCAATGTCGGTGAAGCGGACGTTCCCTGGTTCCGCGCCATCGAACCCGACGGCACCGTGGGCGAACACCCCTACCTCGTCATGAATATGTACCGCATGCACGAAGGCCGCATCGAACAAATCGGAAGCTCCGATGTCAAACACGCCTTTTTCGCTATCAACTCCGGTTGCGATTGCCCTGGGGACCAAATCCTTTTCGCGGGCTGCACCGACTTGTACGCGGCCTCCACCAACGGCGATTTCTTCCACCTGGCGCCACGCGACGAAGTCCACGCCTTCACGGGCGATTGGGACAGCCTCGGCTCCCACTTTGACGGGGAGCCGGTTGACAATCGCCGCGACCATTTCGCCGGCGATCATGACGCCTTCGACCATCGACTCGTTGTCGACGTCGCCGAACTCTCCACCGAAAATGCACGTTATTTTGTCGACGCCTGGTATGTCGTGGGCGAGGACATCAACTTATTCAACAACATGGGTTATCGAGAGGTACGACCCAACCTCAACGGCGCGATTTGGAGCTTTACCCTGATCAGCTCACAAATGACCGGCTCTGTTTTAGACATGTGGGTCGACCCTCTAGAACCAAGCGCCGATGAGACGCACCAGGTCATCGATACCGGCGAAGGGCGCTACAGTATTGCTTCGCGCACCGAATCGCTTGACACCGCCACCCGCTACCATTACAGCCTCTTCAACCACGATTTCGACCGTCAACTCAACACACTTCACATTCCTATCCCACCGGGCTTTGAAATGAGCAATCTCCTCTTTCTTGACGGAGACACGGAGGCAGCCAATGATTGGCAAGTATCCCAAAATGAAATGGGCATTACCTGGACCGCCCCAACCGAGACCGGGCTTGATTGGGGCCGCCTCATCAGCTTCAGCTTTGATATCGCGCTGGCTCCCGAATTAGGCAATGGGCAAGTTACTTATTTGGAAACGGGCGAAACAAGCTGGAACACGATTCCGGTGTTATTGCCCTCCTGTAAACCACAAAACCAGTGGTCGGCCCTACTCCCCCAATGGCCAAGTGTAAAAGTGACAACCCTCGTCGCAGAACGAGCCGGCCTTTGCGCCACACCTTAGAACCGTTCCAGCGCGATAACTCGCGGTGATTTTGGCGAAACCTATGGCTCCAATGGTCTGTAAAAATGTTCACCGCACTCAATGGGTTCGGTCGTACGCGCCTCCCGACCAACTCCACAAGCCATTTTTTTCCAGATATTTAATCTGTCCTTCAACGTTTCTTTTAGGTAGAACCCGTGGTCATTCTAAGTTAACGAACCGGTAGAGCGAGAAAAAGCCGAACAGAACAACGACGGACCAACCCGCGACGATGGGATGGACCAACCCGGAACCGCCCATTTGTCGGAGCGCTTCAAACAACCCCAAAAACAACAGACCGGCAACCAAACCAATCCCCACCCCAAAGAAGGTGCCGCGGCGACCGAATTGAAAACCAAGCGGCATGGCCAACATCATCATGATCAGCGGAACGAGCGGCTGCGCGAACTTGACATTGAGTTCGGTCTGAAAACTCGGCTCTACGTACCCCAACTCACGCACATACCGAATGTAACCACGAAGCTCTTTAAGGCTGAATTCCGATGGCTTACGTCGTTTTCGCATCAAGTCCTCGTGTTTGATATTAAGGCTGACAGGATCGTTTTCAGCAATGGCGCTCACGGTTGGCTTCATAGCCTGATCCGGTGAATCACGATGGAACGCCCAGCGTTTGCCAGGTACGGCCGCCTTCCATTGATTATTCCGAAACACGACCTGCGGTAATTCAGTCCGTTCCACCATCGCAGGTTGATCCTTACCAATTCGAAAACGGCGTACACCCAAAAGACGCTTGGTACGGTGATCATACACCTGGAAATTAACGATTTCGCCAGGAGCCGTTTTTAACCAAACGTCTTGGCTAAAGGTTGACTCACTTTTTTGTCGAATCTCATTGCGTAACACCGTGGCACGACGGTTCGCATAAGGTAAAAATGTATTAGAAATATAAAAATTAAAAATGGATGCACCAAGACCACAAAAAACAAGCGGTAAACATAAACGCTGCAAACTACCACCCGCCGCACGAACCGCGGTCACTTCTTGATATTTAGACATCACGGCAAATAAAATCAAAGTGGAAATCAGCAGACACAGAAAAAATGTCAGGTCTAACATCTCCGGAAGCTTAAAGCCAAGATACCGTAAGACCACATCCGGTGCAATTTGGTTACGCGTCACATACTTTCCTACTTGAGTGTACTCAACCAACAGTGCTAAGACCAGAAGAGAACACTGAACCAAGAAAAAAATTGACAAAAAGCTGCGCGTCACATAAATATCCAAGCGACTTGGAAAGATAAACGTCTGCGCGGCACCACCTTGAGGCGCATCCTGCGTCTTCTTTTTCTTTAATGTATTGAATAACTTATTAATTGGCTTATACATCACATACAAAATTCGATCTTGCAGACGACGCAACGGCTGGCTCCACCAGCGATTCTTTCCTACCTGAAGGATCACCCCACCAGCGAGAAACACAAGCGTCGGCCCGGCCATCCCCACCAAAAGGTGAATCTTATCTTGAGAAGCAGCATCTCTCGCTATCTTGGACACAATAAAATAAAAACCAATCAGGACCAAGCTGGTTCCAAAACCACTGCCCTTGCGGATTCGCGCGTGTTTGGCGCCCAAGGGGACGGCATATAAGGCAAAAACCAAACATATCAACGGGTTAAACAAACGCTGATAAAGTTCAATCTCAAGATCCCGCTTCCGTTTTGGATCAGTTTGCTGCGCCAAATACCGCTTAAGCCTCGGCGTATCTAATAAATCACGCGGCGCCCCTTTTAACCCCAGGCCGTCTAATGCCGCCGGCATCGGTAACGACAAGGTCATCTCCGTGGTCGCATAGGTCTTCATCGTTTGATCCTTTAGAAGATCAATCTTAACCGCACGAAATAAATCTAAATCGCGATTCTCATAAATAGAGGCATGCTCCGCTATTAAAATTTCTTCTTTTTCTTCCGAAACATCTACAAAAATCAGATCCGCCAAACGATCTTCCTCAACCCGATCAACATACAGCATACTCTTACCCAGTGGGTTAATAACGCCTGGCTGTATATTCGGCATGGCGATCTCGCTAAAGTTCCGACTCTCATTAAGCCATACTCGGTTTAACATCGGACCAATCCAGTTCGCTATCACTAACAAAAAAAGTGTCAGCAACCCGCCATAAACAAAAACAGGTCGACTCAAACGCCAAAAACTAACACCCACAACCTGAGGCGCAAGTATCTCGGAATCCGTGCTAAGCCGTCCCATTCCCGCTAAAGCTGCAAAAAGAAATGACATGGTTATGGTAATAAAAAGAAACTCAGGAATCTCTGACACAAAAAACAAAATTAACAAAGAATAAGGTATCTCAAATTTACCGCCACTCAATTCAGCAACAGCGGCAAGCGTTTTAATGAAGAAAATGCCGTTGTAAACCAACATTGCCATCATAAAGGGGCGGTTTATCTCACCAAAAATATAGCTATCCAAACGACTCCACAACGGGAAAAGCCCTGTTCGAGGCTGGCACGGTTTTTCGTGCTTTTCCGACACCGCGGCGGGGGTTAACGACTGTTTAGGCATAAGCGTTCCAATATCGGGATCGTGATGAGGACGGCGCCAAAATTCGGACCTAGCCCGCATTTCTCACAAGGAATTCTGCTACGGGGCAACCCATGCGATTACGAGGGGGCGGCCTTCCGCATTACTCGATCGAGCCGCCTTCGCCGTAGCGCTGCTACGCCTGTGCCGTCTCTCAGTCGTAATCTTCGTTCTCACAAGGCTTTCAGCTTCTCGCGACGAATCCGTGTGAGAAATGCGGGCTAGGCCCATAACTTTGAAACGCGGTAGTGTAGCATACTCCGCGCCAATCATGGCACCAGGCCGCGTTCATCCCCCCTCAGACATATGAAAGACCCACTTCAAAAATCAGCGCCCCCTACCCCGCCCTAAGTAACCCCGCGCTATTCCAAATAAGTCATTTTGAGGTACCCACCTATTTCGAACCCATTTAAGGCAATCGGGACACCCACCAAATTCCCCGCACAGTTTGGGACTTCCACTTTCTTCATTTGATCCGGCGATATAACAATCGGAAATAGGTGGGTGTCCTTTTTTGAGCCATCGGAATTAGGTGGGTGTCCTTTTTTGAGCCTGTTTTCGGAGGCTGTCCTACTCTTGGCCTTTGGTGGGTGTCCTAACTCTTGGCCAGGTGGGTGTCCTACTCTTGGCCAGGTGGGTGTCCTACTCTTGGCCAGGTGGGTGTCCTAACTCTTGGCCAGGTGGGTGTCCTACTCTTGCTTGGCCTTTGATGGGTGTCCTACTCTTGGCCTTGGCCGTATTTGGTGGGTGTCCTTCTTTGGGGCTTTGGTGGGACTTGGTTTGGGTGAGCCGCCTGTTTTGACAACGAAAGCCGCGTTTCTCATCTGCCGTGTTTTTTCGGTGGGCTCAGGGGGACTCGGGCCGACACGACCACGCACTCCTGGCAGGAAGCCGGAAAACCCTTCGGCCGGCGTGGTTAGAGGACAGGGCATGCGCTGAGTCGGTCGGCGACGGCTTGGCTCAGTTGTTGGACGAATGGGGGCTGCATGAGGTTCATGTGACTGCAGGGTAGGGTGCGGACAGTCAGGCCCGAGCGGGTTAGGTCCCGCCAATCCGCCTCCGGGTTTGGGGGGCGCCAGGCGCGGTCGTCGGCGTCGGGGGCGCCGGCCTTGTAGAAGTCGATTGGGGCCATGATGGGTTTCGGCCGGTACTGCTGCCAGGCCGTGTTGTGGGCCAGCAGCGTTTGTAACAAACGCACCAAACCCGCGCGGTCGTCAAAGGCCGAGAGGTCTGGATGTTGCAACCCTTGGGCGACGGCCCAAGGTACCCGTTCTTCAGGAGTCAGGTTTGCCAGGGTCGGCCGCGATGCTTCACCGTTTTTGCCCAGTAGGCGCACGAGGAGATCGATGTCGCTGTCGCGACGGCTCTCTTGCGTCGGTACCTCGCTGTCAAACAACCCCAGAAAGGTGACCTCACGGCCCTCGGCCTCGGCGATACCGGCGATGTGGTGGGCGACGACGCCCCCAAACGACCAGCCGGCCAACAAGATGGGGCCGGCCGGGTGATGCACCTGGATAGCCTCCCAGTAGCTACAGGCCATCTTTTCCAAGTCAGCGACGGGTTCACCGCACTCGGGACCAGACGCCTGCACCGCGATAAAGGGATGATCGCTGTCAAAAGACCGCGCTAAAGCGGCGTAACTCAACACCTGGCCGCGCTGGGGATGGACACAAAACAGCGGCGCCCGGCGCCCCTCGCTTTTGAGCGGTACCAGGTAAGAAAAGGCTTGTTTGGTGCCGGCTTGCTGCAGCGCCGCGGCACAACCGGCAATGGTTGGGTTCTTCAAAAAGTCTTCCAGCGACAGGTGTGCACCCCATTGTTGCCGCACGCGAGTCATGAAACGCACGGCCAACAAGGAATGTCCCCCGGCCGCAAAGAAATCGTCGGTAACGCCAAGCACCCCTTGGTCGAGCAGCGCTGTCCACAGCCGATGCAGTTGAAACTCAAGCATGTTGCGCGGTGGTATTCGGCTCGGTTGATCAGCATGGGGCCCGGTCGGCAATGAAGCGGCACGAACGGCATTGCGATCCAACTTGCCGTTGTGCATCGGCAGCGCGGGCCACTGGTGCCAAATCCGAGGCACCATGTAGGCGGGTAAATGGGCGCGCACGTCTTTTTTGAGCGTTTCTGAAGTTGCGGTACTCCGCGGACTCGCGACCCAGTGCG
Organism: Acanthopleuribacter pedis; assembly: GCF_017377855.1. Lineage (GTDB taxonomy): Bacteria > Acidobacteriota > Holophagae > Acanthopleuribacterales > Acanthopleuribacteraceae > Acanthopleuribacter > Acanthopleuribacter pedis. Next base: position 103,732 of record NZ_JAFREP010000007.1, on the reverse strand, counting down.
CGGCCAATGCGGTGTCGCCCACCGGCAAAACGACGGCGTGGGCAACCCCGGGTTGACGCTGAAGGGCGGCTTCGATTTCGCCCGGCTCGACCCGGAACCCACGCAGCTTGAGTTGACGGTCGATGCGACCCTGAAAACTGTAGACGGCGGAAGCGCCCACCTGGTCACCACAAGGCAAATGCCGCACCCGATCACCCGTGCGGTAAAACCTTTCCCCCGGTTTCGTCGCCAAAGGATGCGGCACAAAGGCTTCAGCGGTGCGCCGCGGATCGCCCAGGTAGCCGCGCGCCACGGTCGGCCCCCCAATCCATAATTCGCCAGGTACGCCTAGCGGCGCGGGGTTTCGGTGTTGGTCGACGACCAACAATTGGTTGTCGGCGACGGCGCGGCCGATCGGCACCTCGGCTCGCCCTTCGAGCAGGTCGGTTGCCAAGGCATTTGGTCCGGCGACGGTTGCCATCGCCGATGAAACGGTGGTTTCGGTGGGGCCGTAGGCATTGATCAGGGTGATACGGTCGCCAAGATGTCGGCGCCATTTGGCCAAATCAGCGGGCGGCAGGCTTTCCCCGCCGATGACCACCAGCCTAACGCTCGCGGGTAAGTGCAGCGAACCGGCAACGAAGGCCTCGGTTAGGGCGCGCCAAAAGGCGGTGGGCAAGCTGAGGAGGGTGATTTTTTGGGTCTCGGTCCACGCCGGCAAAGCAGGAATATCGAGGGCCTCGTGGGCGGTGCCAACCAAGGTCGCTCCCGCCGCCAAGGTCACAAAGATGTCTTCGACGGCAACATCGAAGCCAAAGTTGGCGAAACGCGGCAAACGATCACCCGGTCGGGTCCCAAAACGCCGAACCATGGCCGCGGTGTAATGGGCGGCGGCGCGATGGGGAACCACCACGCCCTTGGGCCGTCCAGTCGAACCCGAGGTGTAAATAACATAGGCGGCCTGTTCGGGATGCGTGGCCGGGGGTTCGAAACAGGCCCCATCAGGACCAAGGCGGTCGGGGTCGAGCAGGCTGATTCCGGCTTGGTCGAGCATGGCGGCCAACGGCGGTGGAAGATCCCGACCCACGACAACACGTGGACATGCGTCAGTGAGGATGTCCGCCAAACGCGCGTTGGGATTGGTGCTGTCGAGGGGCAGAAAAGCACCGCCGGCGGCCAGAATCCCGAGCACGGCAGGCACACGGGTGATGGTCGTTGGCAAATAGACGCCGACAAGGTGATCGGCACGGACACCCATGGCGCGTAAGGCGTGGGCCACGCGCCGCGCCTGCTCGCATAGCTCTTGGTAGGTCAGCGAGACACCGGCGTCGTGGACGGCGACAGCGTCGGGATCCCGGTTGGCGGCTTGAAACACGAGGTCGTGGAGCCCCTCGGTCGCATTGGGGGTCGGCAACGGGTGATGCGGACGGCAGAGCACGGGGATTTCCGACGGTGCAAGCGGCGACAGGGCGGCAAGCGTCGCGGTCGGCCGGTCGAGACAGGCATCCAGCAAGGTGGTTAGTTGGCGGGCCATGGCGGCGATGGTCGCCGGGCAAAAGAGGTCGGTGCTGTATTCGTAGTCAGCGACCCACCCGCCTTGCGTGGTCTCGGTAACGGTCAGGGTCAGATCGACCTGAGCGGTGTCGGCGTCAAAAGCAAAGGGCGCCATTGGGATATCGCCTAAGTTGGTCGCGGTCTCCGGCTCGGTCTGGTAAGCAAACATGATTTGCACCAGGGGTGAGACGGCGCCGTCACGCGGCGGTGCCACGGCTTCAACGACCTGATCAAAGGGTATTTCGCCGTTTTCAGAGCCGGCCAAGGTCAGGTCGCGCGCCTGCTGCAATAGGGTTAAAAAAGGCGTGTCCCGGTCGAGCTGGAAACGCAGGGCCAAGGTATTGACAAAAAAACCAATCAGCGGCTGGCGCGCGGGCTCGGTACGGCCGGCAAAGGGCACGCCGACGACGAGATCGTCCCGCCCACTCAGCTTGTGCAACAAAAGCACAAAGACGGCGTTCATGGCTGAGAACATACCAACCGCCTGAGCGCCGGCCAGTTGCTGCAGGGCGCGTCGCCGGGTGCGGCCCAGGTCGAAGCAATGACGGGCCCCGCGGTAGCCGGGCCGAGCCGGGCGCGGCTTATCCAAGGACAGGTTGTGCAGGGTCGGGCCGTCTTTAAGTTGGTCGACCCAATAGTCACGCTGCCGATCCAGTTCGCCGGCGCGCAAAGCATGGTCCCAGCGGGTGCTGATCGCCAAGTAGTCGTCCACCAAGGGCGGTAATTCGTGACCACGCCCCTGGTAAAACAGGTCCAACTCACGATGCAGCAATGCGACCGACCAGCCGTCAATAATAAGGTGATGGGCGCAAAGAACCAGCAAGGATCGTGAGGGTTCGATTTGCAGCAGGGTCACGCGGAGCAAAGGACCGGCGGCCACATCAAAAGGGCGGTTCAATTCTTGACGACACCATTCGCCCAACGCGGTTCCGGTCGCGGCTCGGGTTTGCAAAATCCGTTTCGGCACGGGCCCGAGGACTTGGCGTGGCTCGCCGTCGACGAAGGGAAACCCGGTGCGCAGGGCACTTTGGCGGGCGATCAGTTTGCAAAAGGCGCGGTCCAAGGCGGCGGGGTCGACGACGCCGTCAAGGCGCCAAGCGGCCATCACATGGTAAGCGGCGCCAGCGCCGGCAAAACGGTCCAAGAACCACAACCGCTTTTGCGGCGGCGACAAGGGCGCCTCAGGGTGCGTCGGTGGTTCGGCCGAGGCCGTTTCGCCTGGGGTGGCGGCTGTGCCTAACGCGGCGCCCGCGTCACCGCTTCGCCCCTGCAGGCGCAGCGCCAGCAATCGACGTTTTTCCCCAGACAGTTGTGCGGTGCGGTCATCCAATTCCTTGCGCATGGTGGTTCCTCATGGCGCCGCTCAGGGCGGCGTTTGCTTATCCGGCGGGCGTCTGCCGCCGCTCCGTCGCTTCAAGCTCTTCGATTAAGGTCAGTTCCACCAATTCGGCCATTTGCCGCACGGTCGGTGCTTGGAACAAATGGTTTAGCTTGAGTTTGACAGCGAAGGTATCGTTCAGCCGCGCCAACAGTTTCAAACCGAGCAGGCTGTGGCCACCCAGCTCAAAGAAGCCGTCCTCGGCACCAACCTTCCCAAAGCCAAGTACTTCGCCCCACAAATCGGCCAGCAGTGTTTCCAGATCGCCCGCGGGCGCCACAAAAGCGCCGGCCAAGGCGGGCCGTTCCGCGCGGGCCGTCGGCACGGCGGTCGCCGGCTGCTCCAGGGCAATTAGGTCGGTAAGCGGGTTGTGCGCCCGACGATGTCGCTTTTCCCGCGCGGCAAAGTCACCGGCGGCCACAACCAAACGCGGCTCATCACCGGCCAAGGCCTTCAGGATCAGGTCGGCACCCTCGGAAAAACCTATTTCGGTTCCCTGACGGGCAAGGCGAACGGCGTGCGCGACCTCGGCTTCGTTGGCGACACTCCAAGCGTCCCACTGCCAAGCCCCCCAGTCGAGACAAAGGGTACGACGCCCCAAAACGTGGTGGCGGTAGTCGGCGTAGGCCCCCAAAAAGGCATTGGCGGCACAGTAATCCACCTGACCAACTTCGCCGATGAAGGCGTTTTGCGATGAAAAATAAAGGGTAAAGTCGAGATCCCGTTCGGCGGTCAATTGGTCGAGCAAAAGTGTACCCAACACCTTGGGCGCGAGCACGGCGCGGGCGGCCGCCACGGTTTTGAGCGGGATCAGACCGGCCCCGGCCACACCGGCAGTGTGAAAAAGGCCGTGAACATCTGGGAAGCGTTGATCAATGCGCGCCAGCGCCGCACACAGGGCTTCTTGGTCACAGACATCGACGATTTCGATATGGACCGGCCCCAGGGTTTCCAGCTCGCGCAACAAACGCAGACGCTCACACAGATGCGGGTTACCGCCCTCGTCGGCGAGCAGGTCGTCCCAGGTGTCGCGCTCCGGCAAGGGACTGCGCGCCAAAAGGACGGGCTGAATGGCGAAACGACGCGCCAATTCCAGCGCAACGCCAAGGGCGATGCCGCCCAAACCGCCGCTAAACAGGTAAACACCGCCGCGCCGGATGGGGGCCGGGCCGGTTTCAACGGCCGTTGGCGAAACGGCTTCAAAACCGCGGATCCAGCGGCGTCGACCGCGGTAGGCAACAGCCCGTGCATCGTCTTGAAAAACGCTTTCGCGCAACAGGTAATCAAGCATGCGGCACTGAAACCCCGCATTCGTGCCGTCCCATTCGAGATCGACACAGCGGGTTTGCAGGAAAGGCAGTTCGCGCGGCACGACGGCGTTGGGGCCCAAAACCAGCGATGCAATCGGCGCGGTCTGATCGGTTCCGGTCACGGCTTGCATGCCGTGGGTGACCCAGATGAGCCGTTCGGGTCGGATATCGTCGCGGGCGGCAACGGCCTGTGCGAGGAAAAGCGGTGCGAAAAAGGAAGGCGGGGTGGTGATCACGGCCTCGGGATCCGGCGGCGGACAGGTGACAAAGTGGAGCAGGAAATCCACCTCGGTACCTTGTTGCGTCAAGGCATCGAACAGGGCGGCGAAGACGTCGGTATCGCTGAAATCGGCGCAAAAGGTATGGTTGTCCAACTTGCGGAAACGGTGCTCACCCGGCAAAACCACAATGGGTTCGATGCCCAAACGGCGGAGGTGCTCGGCAAAGGCGGCCCCGACGCCGTCCGCGTCGGCCAACAGCAGCCAGGTACCGTGCACCGCGGCGGGTTGCGGCGGCGGAACGCGGCGTTGCCAGGACGGCGCGGAAAAGCCGTATTCCGCGGCAACGGAAGCCGCGCTTGTCTCGGAGGCCGGGGCCGCCGCGTGTGCCTTGTGCGGCAACGGCGGTAATTCGGGTTCGCTAAACCAATAGCGCTGCCGCTGATAGGGATAGGTCGGCAGCGCAACCCTTTTCATAGGCGTAGCGGACGCCGGCGTATCGCTTCCGAGCGTGACCCCGGCGGTCCAAAGTTCGGCCTGGGTTTGCCGCAAGCGCAGCAGGTCGTCGGTTGGATCTTTGCGGTGACGCATGCTCGCCAGAATGCTGGGACGCGCCGGGGCGGCAAAAGCCTCGCATTGCGTGGCATAGCGACCCAAGGCGACCCCGGGCCCAACACTCAGCAGCACGCCGTCGCCCACTTGGGCGAGGAGCTTTTCCATTCCCGGGTGAAAATGGGCGGTGTAGCGCGCTTGGTCGGCCCAGTAGCGTGGGCTGACGGCTTGTTCCTCGCGGATCAGGTCCCCGCTGAGGTTGGCAAAAAACGGCCGTTGCGGCGGCTGCAACGGAATGGTGCGCAGGAATTGCTCAAAGGGTTCATGGACGGCCTGGACCATGGGTGAATGGTAGGCGTAACCAGTAGCGACGGGACGGCAGGTGACGCCCTCGGCCGCGTAACGCCGCGCCACCTGGTTCACAGCGGCCACGGGCCCGGAGAGCACACAAAGCTCGGGGGTATTGATGCAGGCCAAGCTAACCTCGGCGGGCAAGTCGCGGTCGGCGGCGATCTGATCGGCGCTCTGGTTAACGGCCAGCATGGCACCGGCGGGTAGCGTTTCAAACAGCCGCGCCCGTTCAACGACGATGCGCAGGCCGTCCTCTCGTGAGAAAACGCCGGCCAGACAGGCGGCACTGTACTCGCCCAGGCTGTGGCCGATCATGGCAACGGGTTCGACCCCCAATCCCATCCAAAACCGCGCCAATGCAAGATTGACGGAAAATAAAAAGGGCTGGGCGACGCCGGCACGCTGAAGCTGAGCCCCGTCCGGGTCGAACCACAGGGGTCGTGGATCGCTGCCGGTGTGGGCGGTAAGGAAATCGGCACAGGCGTCGAGTTCGGCGCGAATGCGCGGCACCTCGCGGTACAGACCCGCGGCCATGGCGGCATACTGCTCGCCGTTGCCGGGAAAGAGGAAGGCGACCGGCGGCACGCCGTTTTTGGCGACGGTTGCACGGGCCTGATCGAGGGCCAGCGCGCGGTGCGCTTCTTCAGGGTCGCGTGCAACCACCGCGGCGCGACACGGCAGCGGCTTGCGACCCACGTCAAGCGAATAGGCGATGTCGCACAAGCGCCGCGCGGGGCCCGCTGCCAAATCTTCGGCCAGGCGCAGGCGCATCTGGTCCAAGGCGGCCGGGGTAGCCGCCGAAAGACGCAGGACCCGCGGGGCTTCGTCACGACATTCGGGCACATCGGCGGCGGGCGGCGCTTGTTCCAAAACCACGTGGGCGTTGGTTCCCCCGATACCGAAGGAACTGACACCACAACGACGCGGCCCTGTTGTTTGCGGCCAAGGACCGCCACGCGCCGAGACGGTGAACGGGGAGCGGGCGAAATCAATGGCGGGGTTGGCGGAACGGAAGCCAACCAGCGGCGGCACCACCCCCCGTTGCAGGACCAAGACGGCTTTGATCAGAGACGCCACGCCGGCGGCGGTGTCGACGTGGCCGATGGCACCGCGAGAAGCACCGAGCGCACAGGTCGCGCGCATGTTGCTGTCGCGTTGGAAAACCCGTGTCAGGGCTTCAACCTCGACCGGGTCGCCGAGCGCGGTACCGGTACCATGGGTTTCAACATAACCAATGGTTGCGGGATCAACGCCGGCCATGGTCAGCGCGGCCTTGATCACCTGGCTCTGACCGTCGACACCGGGCGCGGTGTAACCCAACTTGGCGGCGCCGTCGTTGTTAACGGCGGCCCCTTTGATGACGGCGTGGATGGTGTCGCCGTCGGCAAGGGCGTCTTGGTAGCGCTTAAGCAAGACCACACCGGCACCGTTCCCGGGCACGGTTCCACCGGCGGCGGCGTCGAAGGGCCGACACAACCCGTCGCGCGACAAAATACCTTGCTCTTGGTAGCGGTAACCCTGCTTTTGCATGGCGTTAATCGTGCAACCGCCGGCAATGGCCATGTCGCACTGGCCGCTCCGCAAACTTTGGAAGGCGGTTTGCACGGCAACCAACGAAGAGGAACAGGCGGTATTGATGCTCATCGCGGGTCCGCGCAAGCCCAGCTTGTAGGCGACCCTGCTCGGCATAAAGTCTTTGTCGCACCCAACCACAAACTGAAGTTCATCACCTTGGCCGCGCCGGTGCAGGCCCAACTCGCTTTGGCGCAGCATGTAACTGCTCAACCCGGAACCGGCGTAAACGCCGACGGCACCTGGGTAGCGGGCGGGGTCGTAGGCGGCCTGATCCAACAGATCGCGGCACAGTTCCAAAAAGATGCGGTGTTGCGGATCCATCCCGGCAGCCTCGCCGGGTGAAATCCCAAACAAGGCGGCGTCAAATTGATCGATGTCTTCCAGTACCCCGCCGGCGGCGACGTAGTTCGCCTGCCGAACGGTTTCGGGCGCGACACCGGCGGCCACGGCCTCCTCTTCGCTAAAGCGGGTGATGGCGCAGGTGCCGGCAAAGATTTGTTCCGCGTAGGCCGCCAGATTGGCGGCGCCGGGGAAGCGACAGGCCATAGCGATGACCGCGATGTCGTCGGCGTCGGCGTTGCGTGGGGGCACATGGGCGACAGGGCTTTCATCCGGCACGGCGTCCTCGGGGTCGTGTCCGTCGAGGAAGGCGCTCATCAGGCGTACCGTCGGCAAACGGAACAGGGTCAGGATGGGGATCTCGCGCGCAAAGTGTTGCTCCAACTCTTCCTGCAAGCGCACCAGCAGAATCGAGTGCCCGCCCAGATCAAAGAAATTGTCGTCGAGGCCGACCTGCTCTTTTTCCAGGCATTGGCACCAAAGCCGCTGCACCTGCTGCAGGGTTTGTGGGCCCGCGACGGGTGCGGCCGGGGCGGGCGGCGCGGCCGTTTCGGTAACCTCCGGCAGGGCGGCGCGGTCGAGCTTGCCGTTGGCGGTACGGGGCAGGGCGTCGCAGACGACGAAGGTGTCGGGAATCATGTGGGCCGGTAACAAGGCGCTCAGCCCTTGGCGGGGATTGGTGCGCGCTCCGTCGGTGGTCATCACCAGGTAGGCGACGAGCGCGCGGGCATGGGTCGCCTGGCGCGCCAAAACCACGGCGGCCTCGGCAATCCCCGCCAAGGAGCACAAGGCGCTTTCGATCTCGCCCGGCTCGACGCGGAACCCGCGAATCTTGAGTTGGTTGTCGCAGCGACCGTGGTAATGCAGCGTTCCGTCGGGCGCCATACTGCAGCGGTCGCCGCTGCGGTACATGCGGGCACCGGGCTCGTTGCTGAAGGGATCGGGGAGAAAACGCCGCGCGGTTACGGCGGGCATGCCCAGGTAACCCTGTGCCGGCGCCGCGCCGCCGATGTACAACTCACCCGGCACGTAAGGCGGCAGGTGGCGGCCTTCTTCATCCAGAATGTAAACCTGTACCCCGGGGATCGCGGGACCGAGGGTCGGCGTTGCCCGCGGCGTACAGGGCGCAAAACTGGTCATGATGTGTGCCTCGGTCGGTCCGTAGGCGTTGAAGAAATGCGGCACCCGCGCCCAGCGCTGCACAACGGTCTGGTCACAGCGCTCACCCACGGCGATCACGGTTTTCAAGGTCTGCCCCGCGGCGGTCGGCAGCACGGCCAGCGCGGAGGGCGTCGCGACCACATGGGTCACCCGCCAACGGTTTAGGTAACGCGCCAGTCCAGGTCCGGGAAAACGCGCCTCGGCCTCGGGCAGCACCAAGCAGGCGCCGTGGCTCCAGGCCAGCAGGCACTCAAACAGGGAGGCATCGAAGGCGGCTGAGGCAAATTGCAAGACGCGGTCGCCCGGGTCACAGGAAAAGTGCCCGGTGAGCGCCGCGATCAGGTGGGTTAAGCCACCGTAACCGACGGCCACGGGTTTGGGCCGGCCGGTTGAGCCGGAGGTATGGATGATGTAGGCGCGGCGCTGATGATGGATCTCGGGAAAGGCGGCTGAGTCGCCGTCCGCGCCGGCCGACCAATCGATGAAGCCGCGCGGGGTGTTGGTGTCGTCGCTCGCCACCAGGGCGGCGCAGCGAGCCGGCCCCAACAACCAACGGCAATCGGTCTGGGCCAACTGCTGCTCGCGACGATGAACCGGTTCGTCAGGGTTAATGGGCAAGTAGGTTGCCCCGGTGCGCAAGCAGGCAAGCCAGGCAACCACCCATTGCGGCGAGCGGTCGGCCCAAACGGCGACGACCGGGGCCGCGTCGTCGAGGTCGCGTCGCAGGACGTGGGCCAGCCGGGTAACCCGTTGCCACAAGGTCGCATAGGTTAAAACCTGATCGGCAAGGCGCACGGCTTCGGCGTCGGGCCGGTCAGCGGCCTGTTGCGCCATAACGGCGAGCAGATGTCGCGGCGCGTTCAGGCGCGCCTGGGTCGTACCCGCCTGGAGGAGGCGGCGGCGCACGTCGGGGCTGACGATGTCCAGTTGGTTGATCGCCAGATGGGGCGCGGCGAGGGCGGCGACCAACAAACGTTGGAAATGGTCGAGGAACACGGCCGCGAAGGGTTCCTCGAATAGATCGGCACTGGTTTCCAGGGCAAGCTCGAGGCCGGCGTCACTTGGTTTGGCGTTGAGCACCAGGTCAAATCGCGCGAGTTGATCGTCGGGACGCCAGGCTTGGGTGGTCAAGCCTTGCAAAACAAGCCGGTCGTCACCGTTGTTTTGCAAGGCCAACATCACTTGGAACAGGGGGCTTGCCCCACCCGCGCGTCGCGGCGCCAAGTCTTTCACCAAAGCATCGAAAGGGACATCTTGGTTGGCGTAGGCGGCGAGGGCGTCGTGGCGTACCCGCGTCAGCAGGTCGCGGAAGCTCGGCGCGCCGGCGAGGTCGGTCCGCATCACCAAAGTGTTGACGAAAAAGCCGATCAAGGGTTCGATGTCGCGATGACGGCGGTTGGCGACGGGCGTACCGATAACCAGTTCGTCGCGCCCACTGAAGCGGCCGAGCACAACCGCCAAGGCGGCTTGCAACACCATAAACAAGGTGGCGTCTTGTTCGCGCCCCAGACGCTGCAACCCTTGGTGCAGGTCGGCCGATAGGCGACGTGTCTGGGTGTACCCGGCGAAGGTCGCTGTCTTCGGCGGGCGGCGTGCGCCGTGCAAGTCGAGCCGCTCGGGCAAATCCTTGAGGCGTCGGAGCCAATAAGCGCGTTGGCGGGCGCCGCTTTCGCCGGCCAACCAATCGCGCTGGGCGCGGGCGTAGTCGGCGTATTGGCAAGGCAAGGGCGGGAGCGTGGGAACCTCACCGGCACGGAAGGCGGCGTACAGGGTCGCCAACTCGCGCACCAGGTTCACCAGCGACCAACCGTCAAATACAATGTGGTGCATGGCGATCACCAACAGGTGACGGTTGGCCGAGACCTGAAACAGCTTGGTGCGGAAAAGCGGGCCGCCGGCCAGGTCAAAAGGTTGGCGGATGAAGGCCAAGGCGCGTTCCTCAACATCCTTCGGCGCCACGCTTTCGTGGTCGAGACCCGCCGTTTGATGGGCGACCACCTGTTGCACGGGCGTGCCGTTGCGGCTGGGAAAGCAGGTGCGCAAGCTGTCGTGGCGCGCCAAAATCCGGTCCAACGCTTTGGCCAGGGCGTTCGCATCCAAGGCGCCTTCGAGCCAATAGCCGCCACTGGAATGGTACAAGGTCGAATTGGGTGCCAACCGGTCGAGGAACCACATGCGTTCCTGCGCAAACGAGAGGGGTGCGTCCTCGCCTGATTCACCGGCGGGAATCGGGCGAATGACCGGCAGGTCGCTGTTGGCGGGATCGCGCAAGGCCTCGCAGAAACGGGCCACGGTCGGATTTTGGAACAGCAACACCAGTGGGCAATCGCGCTTCAACCGCGCGACGCGCGAGACCACGCGCGTCGCCAGAAGGGAGTGGCCGCCGATTTCGAAAAAATTCTCATGGATGCCGACACGTTCGCGTCCCAACACATCACACCAAATCGCCGCGACCGAGGCCTCGAAGGCGTCGCGCGGGGCGGTTTCATCACGCATAACCGGCGCCGTTGTGGCGGCGATCAGCGCGGCACGATCCAGCTTCCCGTTGGTGGTGAGCGGCATCTGTTCATGCACGATGATCGAGGCGGGCCGCATGTAGCTTGGTAGGCGGGTCTTGAGGTCGTTTTGGATGAGCGCGGTCAGGTCGCGTATGGCTAAATCGCGGCGCGGATGGTTGGTATAGACGGGGTCATCGCCCTCGGTCTCAGCGCCGTGAAACAAGGCGGCGTGTTGCCCGTCAAAAGCACCGCGATGCACCAAAACATCGAGGCAACCCGGTCTGGCGGAGAGCAGCAGGGTCACGGCGCAACGGCCTTCGTGGGCCAAAGCCCACAGGTCGTTTGGATCGGCGCCGCTGTCGCTCCGCCCCGACGTGACCTGCTCCACCCAATCGCTGAAAAGTGCGTCGGCCTCGGCGGCGGCCGGCCCGCGAGCGAGGCGCGCCGCGGTCGCCGCAAACCCGGCGAGGCGTGCATCGGGCACAGCCCGAACCAAGGCGGCTGTTTGCTCGGGTTCGGCCGCCACACGCGCGACCAAGGCACGCACATCTTCCATGCCGGACCAGGGCTGGGTGTTCACACAACGTCGCGGGTAGGCGTCGGCCGCGAGCTTGACGACCACATCGTAACGGAAGTGATTCATTTCGGTGGCGTGGATACCGCGTTTGGGCTGCACGACCACATCGGCCACGCCGTCCCAATCTGCGACAACTTGGGTGAAAAACGTGGGGTCAACCAGCAACTCGTGTTCCAATTCAAGCCGGGTATTGATCTCGCGCTGTGCGTCGCCAACCGACAAGCCCTGAGCCGCCCGCGCCGTAACCACCGCCGCGTGGAACGGCCGCTGCAGAGAAAAATTGCGCACGTCGCCGATGAACAGGGTGCCGGTCTCACCGAGAAAACGAATCCCCGTGCGCAGCACCCGTGTCAGGTAAGCCACGCTGGGGAAGTACTGGCTGACCGAGTTCAGCACCAGGGTGTCGACACCGTCGCTGTCGAGGCCGTCCAGTTGGTCGGCCTCGGCTTGGCGTAATTGGACGTGTTGCAGCGCGTCGCGATGCCGACAGAGCCGGCCCGTGCGTGCCAACGCCTGTTCCGAAAAATCGATGGCGAGGTAGCCGGCACAATGAGGCGCCAAGCGTGCCAAAAGCAGCCCGGTCCCGCAGCCAATCTCCAAAATACCGCGAGGCTGGAGGGCCAAGATCCGCGCAACCGTTGCCTCAACCCACTCGCGCATCGCCGCCGCGCTGATCGGCGCCCCGGTGTAGCTGCTGTGCCAGCCCGCGATGTCAAAATCGGCCGCATCCGCGGTCGGTTCCTTGCCGTAAGTGTCCTCGTAGAGCAAGCGCCAATGATCGATATGGCCGTCTTCCCAATGGGGTTCGTTGTGGCCGGCATGCGGCGTGGCGGTGGTGTCGGCCACGACGTGGGCGGTCAGGCGTTTTTCGCCGAAGGAATCCCGGTCGACGACGACGGCGGCTTGCTTCACCCAGGGGGTCGCCGCCAACACGGCCTCGATTTCCCCGGGTTCAATGCGGTAGCCGCGCAGCTTGACCTGACGGTCGATACGGCCCAAAAAGGCCAGGCTCCCGTCGGGGCGGGTGCGCACCAGGTCGCCGCTGCGGTAGAGGCGGGAACCTGGCGGGCCGAAGGGCGACGGCACAAAGCGGTCGGCGGTCAACGCGGGCTGCTGCAAGTAACCCTCGGCCAAACCGGTGCCGCCAATGGCGAGTTCACCGACGAATCCCATGGGAAGCAACTGGAGGTTCGATCCCATGACATACACCCGGCTACCGGCAATCGGCACCCCAATCGGCAGGGACGGAACGGCCTGGCCGTCAACGGGGTGGCAGCACGTAAAGGTGGTGTTTTCGGTGGGGCCGTAGCCGTTAATAATTTGGGTCCGCGGCAAGGCGGCGACGGCGCGGTGGGCATGGTCGCGGGAGACAACGTCGCCGCCGGTGAGTAGGTAACGCAGGCCGGTGCAGTCCGCCAAGGCCTGGTCGACGACTTGGTGGAACAAACCCGCGGTGAGCCAAGCCACGGTCACGCGACGTTCGCGGATGAAGGCGCCGATACGCGCCGGCGCGACGGGGCCGGGCTCGGCCAATACCAGCGTCGCACCGTTGAGCAAGGCACCCCAGATTTCAAAGGTCGCGGCATCAAACCCAACCGGCGCCAACTGAAGGAAGCGGTCGTCGCTGTTGAGGTCGGCGAAGGAACAGGCGACGACCAAACGCACCACGGCGCGGTGTGGGATCCGCATGCCTTTGGGGCGACCGGTTGAACCCGAGGTGAACATGATGTAAGCGCCGTCGCACGAATCGACCGAGGCGGGTGTTGCTTCGTCGACACGATGTGTGTCCGCGGCAGCCACGGCCAAGGCGGGCCGCTTGGCCGGCAGGTGCCGATCCGATTCGGTCGGGGGCCGCATGACCAACGCCAAGTCGGCCTCGCGCGCCATGTGCGCCAAACGCTGTTGCGGCAGGTTTGGGTCGAGCGGCACATACACCGCGCCGACCTTAAGCACCGCCATCATGGCCGCAATCACCCAGGGACCGCGTTCGGCCAAAAGACCGACGGCGTCACCGGGACCGACACCGACACCGTGCAGGGCGCGGACCATGCCGTCGGCGGCGCGGTTGAGTTGCGCGTAATCCCATTGCCGGTCGCCCCACGCGAGTGCGACGGCCCGCGGTTGGTGGGCCACCATCCGCTCGAACAAGCGGTGAATCGGTACCTCGGCCTGGGCGGGCGGCGCGGGCCCGGCCGCGCGCCGCAACACAAGGGCTTCGGCGGCGGCATTCATCAGGGGCAAGGCCGTGACCGGGGTTTGCGGCGCGGCGACGGCGGCGTTGAGCAAGTGCTGGAAGACCGCCGCCAAGGTTGCCGCTGTTTCGGCCTCGAAAAGCGCCTGGTCATAGAGCAACCAACCGTGCAAGGCACCGTTGCGAAACCACAGATGACACTCTAGATCAAAGCGCACCGCGAGGCGGTCCCCTTCAAAAGGCGCCAAGGCGAAGTCGTGGCTATTGTCGCTCGGGATCGGTGCATTTTGTAAAGCGAAAATGACGTTTACCAGCGGGTTACGGCTGCCGACCCGTTGTTTCCCCTGCTCTTTGACCAGCATTTCAAAGGGGACGTCTTGGTGCTCATAGGCGGCCAAGGCGTCGTCGCGCACTTGGTCCATTAAGTCGAAGAAACGGGTCTCGGCCGAGATCCGGGTGCGCATGATTTGGGTATTGACGAAAAACCCGATCATTTTTTCCAGTTCAGCATGGTGTCGGTTGGCGATCGGGTAGGCAACGGCCACATCAGGCTGACGGGCAAAACGCGACAGGAGCGACGTGAACCCGGCCAGCAGCGTCATGAACAAGGTGCAACCGCGTTGGTTGCCGAGTTCCGTCAAGGCTGCTGTTTGTGCTTGGTCGAACTGTAGCGCGACCTTGCCGCCCACATGGCTGCCGTGGCTCGGTATCGCTTTATCCGTTGGCAAATCGAGCGGCACCAGATCGGCCAGGTACTGGTGCCAATAGGCCTTTTGGTCCTCTAGCAACCTACCTTTCAGCCAGGATCGCTGCCAACGGGCAAAATCCACGTAGCGCGGGCCCTCGTGCGGCGGCGGCGCTTGCTTGTCGGCGCGCGCCTTGGTCAACGCGGCCAACTCGCAAAGCAACACGCCCAAGGACCAACCGTCGGCAATGATGTGGTGCAGCGTGCATAACAACACACTTTGCTCGGGGTTAAGCCGAACCAGGGTGGTACGTAGGAGCGGTGGTTGTTCCAGGTTGAACGGTTCCGCGTGGTGGGTGTCGGCCAAACGCCGCAGAACCGCCCGTTGCTCCGAACCCTGGTGTTGGCTCAGGTCGATTTCGGGCAAGTCGAGGCGAACCGGGTCGACGAGCTGCAAATAGGGCACGCCGTCTTTTTCGAAGAACGCGGTACGCAGCGCATCGTGGCGCTTGACGATTTCACCCAACGCGGCCTGCAGTTGGTCCCTGGTGACGGCGCCGCTCAAGGTGAACGAAGCTGGGATGTTGTAAAAGCTGTGGTTGGGTTCGAGTCGGTCCAAAAACCACAAACGCTCTTGGGCGAAGGAAAGCGGGGTCTGTGCGTCGGCGTCGCCGGTCGTCAGCGGAGGCAAGGACCGGCGTTGTTGGCTGTTGTTTTGGGACAAAAAAGCGGCCGCGGCCGCGGCCGTGGGTTCGGCAAAGAAGGCACCGACCGTCGGCGCGGTGCCAAACAGTTCGCGGCAGCGCGACAAAAACCGTGTTGCCTTAATCGAATCACCGCCGACCTCGAAAAAGGGCAGGTCGGGGTCGTTGACGTCCTGATCGAGCACGGCACGCCACAGCGCCAGCACCGAGGCCTCGAGCGGGGTGGCCGTGCGGCTTGTTTTCAACCCAACGGCGGCTTCCCGCGGCAACAGGCGGGTATCGAGCTTGCCGTTCGGGGTCAGCGGCAGTGCTGTCAGGATGACGATTTGCGCGGGCACCATGTGACCCGGCAGGCTTCGTTCCAGGTGGCGCCGAACCGTCGCGGCCTCCAGGGAATGGGCGGCCGCGGGCAAAACGTAGGCGGTGAGGCGCTGCTGTGTTTCATCGTCACCCTCCGCGCGCACCAGGCTCCAGGTAATGCCCGGCAGCCGTTGCAGGGCCGCCTCGATTTCACCCGGCTCAATGCGGTAGCCGCGAATTTGTAATTGGTTGTCGGCACGGCCCAGGTACTCAAGTTGCGCGCCTTCGCTGCCCCAACCGCACCTGGCCAAGTCGCCGCTGCGGTACAAACGCGCACCGGGCGTCGCCGCAAAAGGATCGGGCACAAAACGCGCGGCCGTCAGCTCCGGTCGGCGGTGGTAACCCCTTGCCAAGCCGGCGCCGGCCACGTAAATCTCGCCGACATAACCATCCGCCACCGGTCGCATGTGGCGGTCCAGTAGGTAAACACCCAGATCGGGGAGCGGTTGGCCGACAGCGCTAAAACGGCTGTTGCTCGGTTCCCCGCCGATGCGATGATGGGTCACATGCACCGTGGTCTCGGTGATGCCGTACATATCTATAAGTGCCGCACCGGCACAGCCCGTTTCGGCCTGCCAGGCCGCGATGGTTTCCGGGTTCGATTTCTCGCCCGCCAAAATAATGATGCGCAGGGCAAGGTCGGTCGCGGGCAGGCGGCCCTTGCCGCCGACAAACATCGCGAAGGCCGACGGCGTTTGGTTCAAAACCGTGACCCGTTCGCGCTTAAGCAAGGCGTAGAAGGCGGGTGGATCGAGGGCCGTGTGCGGCGGAACCAGGACCAAGGTGCCGCCACTCAGCAAGCAGCCCCAGATTTCCCACACTGAGAAATCAAACGAAAAGGCGTGGAACAGGGCCCAGACATCCTGCTCATCGCAGGGCACGACCCGTGCGCAGGCCGCCAAAAGCCGGCCGACGTTGGCGTGGCTGACCACGACGCCCTTGGGTTTTCCGGTCGAGCCGGAGGTATAAATCATGTAAGCGGCCTGATCGGCGGTGGCCGGGCAGTGAAGGTTGTCGCGGCCGGCGGCCGCAATCGCCGCCTGGTCGCGGTCCAGATTGATACGTTTGATCGCCGGTGGTGGCGCGGTCTCTGTTTCGGTGGTGACGATCACCATCGCGAGGTCGGCGTCTCCGGCCAAACCGGCCAAACGCGCCGGCGGGTAAGCTGGGTCCAGCGGCACGTAACAGGCACCCGCTTTAAGCACCGCCAGTAAGGCCGTGATCAGTTGCGGTGAGCGCGGCAGGCAAACGCCGATACGAACCTCGGGCGCGGCTCCTTCGGCGCGAAGGATGCGGGCCAATTGGTTGGCCGCCTCATTGAGTGCCTGATAGGTGATCGACGCGTCGTCGGCGCGCAGGGCGACGGCCCGCGGTTGCGCCGCGCCGCGTTGCTCAAAGGCCTCGGCTAGGGTTTGCCGCGCGTCAAAAGAGGTGCAGACCGGGAAACAGGTTGGCTTGGCATCGCGACGGGATAAAGCCGCTAGGTCGTGGAGGGGTTGGTCCAGGTGGTCACCGAGCAAAACAACGGCGCGGCGCAGGTGTTGGTCGAGCAGGTTGATATCCTGCTCGCTGAACAAGGTTGGTTTGTAACTGATTTCAACGGTAACGGGTTGCCCCTGATGATGTTCTTGCAAATTGATCGCCAGCGCCGCCCTGCCCTGGCCGGTGTTGAGGGGATGGATTTTGGCGCAACCGCCGCCAAAGGCGACATCAAAGTTTTGGTACTGGAAGCCGACCTCCAGATCGTACAGATCACGCATGCCGCCGACTTCGCGTTGAATCTGGTCAAGTGGCAAGCGGGTGTGGCGATAATGGCGACGCAGGTCGGCGGCGATCTGTTGCACCAGGGCTCGGAAACTATGGTTGCGATCCCCACGCAGCCACAGCGGAATCACGCCAGCAAACAGGCCGGGGACACGGCGCAACCGGCCGCTCCGGTTGGCGACCGGCAGACCCAAGGCGAGTTCATCACGGCCCTCGGCCAGGAAAAAGTGGGTGGCCACCAAACCGAGAAAGCTTTGGTACATCGAGGTACCCGTTGATTCCGCCAACCCCTTTAACCGATCTGTTTCCAACGGGGTCCAAACGCGATGGGTCGTCTTAATCCTTTGGTCACGGGCGAAGCGCGGTGCTTGGTGGAACAATAACTTAGGCACGCCGCGAAACTGATTGCGCCAGTAGCTTTGATCCTTGGTAAAGGCCGCACTGTTGCGGTAACTGAGATCGCGCACAACAGCCTCACCGAAGTTGACCGCGGGCGAGGCAGCCGTATCGCCCGCGTTGTACACGGCCGCCGTCTGTTCCGCCACCAGTGACACCGTCGCCGCGTCGGCGATCACGTGATGAAAGGCCAGCAACCATCCACGGCGGTCGGGGGCGAGCCGCACCAACGCGAATCGAAACAGCGGCCCCTCCAAGAGGGCGAACGGTTTGGCAAACTCAGCTTCCAGCCAAGCACGTGCCGCCGCGTCTGGATCCTCGGCGTCGGCCACATCCGCTGTTAAAAGGTCCCATTCCGACAAGGTCGGCCAAGATTGTTGGGGCACATCTTCGGCCACATGCAGTTTGGTGCGCAAGGCTTGGTTGTCTGCAACCACGCGGCGCAAGGCCGCTTCAAAGCGTTGGGGATCCAGCGGACCGTCGATGCTTAAAAAGCCACCCATGTTGTAGAGGGTGCTGTCGGGGAACAGGCGTTGTTCGTGCCAAATAGCCGCCTGGGCAAGTGTCAACGGAAAACGGTCGCATGATGGATGATTCATCGAAAGCCTCAACGGAAAAAGTGCTTCGCAAAAAAGGACCGAAACCAGGACGAGGGCGGGGCGGATGGTGAACGGGGTTCAGGCGCGATCCGCGGGAGCCGGGCTGAAATAAGCCGCCTTTCACAAACGCGCGAGGCCGGAAAACAACGCTGACCACGGTGGCGAAAACCGCCGTGAACCGCCAATGCGCCGACGCGAACACACGAATCCAAACGGAGAGCACTGCCACCAACAACCAAACTCTTGATATAAAACGACTTGCCATCAAAACCAGAGCAAAGATCGGCATGAAATGGGTTCAACATTGCCGTTTTGCGCCCATGGATCGGCACGTCTCGCGTCCTGAATCGCGTAAGCCGGGTTAAAAGAGAAAGGGTAAGAAAACCTGAAAAATACCCCTTCGCATGGAAAAAATCAAGCTAACAAAAAGCGGTGCCGCGTCTCATACACGCCAAGCAACGATAACAAGGAAGGAGTCCCTTGTTGGCTGTACCCTTAGCATTTCTCACAAGGAATTCTGTTTCTCGCGACGAATCCTCGTGAGAAATGCGGGCGAGGCTTAACGGCAGCGTCAAAAAAGTTCGCCGGCGCCGCCGCAATTCAACCGGACCGCCGTGGAAAAGCCGAGTCACCGTTCACACCCTGGAAGGCCACCATTGGCCACAATAAAGGTGGTTTCCCATCGCAAGTTGCGATTAAATCGGAGGTTTGTTCGTACCGTCGTTTTACCTGCTTGGTTTGCCGCACGAGTCGTCACGCCCTATCCCTTACAAAAACCCGGCAGGCGGAAAAGAGAAACCCTTCCACCAGGAGACAACCTCATGGATATGCGTGATTTAGGCACCACCGGGCTCACCGTTTCCGCGCTCGGTTTCGGCGCGGGCTCCATCGGCGCCGACAACCAACAGGATGCCGATATCGAAAAGCTACTCAACAGGGTCCTCGACCTCGGCATCAACCTGATCGATACGTCCATCGGGTATGGCCGGTCGGAAGAGCGGATTGGTCGCTTCCTCAAACACCGACGCCAAGAAATGGTTTTGGCAACGAAGGTCGGTTACGGCATCGACGGCATCCCCGATTGGACCTACGACTGTGTCACGGCCGGCGTGGAGCGCGCGCTCAAAGTCCTGCAAACCGACACCATCGACATCATCCATCTACACACCTGCGACCTGCCCACCCTCCAACGCGGCGAGGTCACTCAAGCGCTGCAAGACGCCAAACAAGCGGGCAAGGTCCGCGTCATCGGCTACGCGGGCGACAATGAACCGCTGCTCTACGCCATTGACAGCGGCGCCTTCGGCTCGGCCATTGCCTCGGTGAACCTGTGCGACCAGCGTTTTATCAACCAAGGTCTGTGGGAAGCCAAACAGCGGGGCATGGGCGTCATCGCCAAACGGCCGGTGGCCAACGCGCCCTGGCGTTTCGCGGAACAACCGCGCGGTCACTATTGCGAACCCTACTGGGAACGCCTGCAAACGATGGACCTTCACTTTGATTTGCCCATGCAGGAGGTCGCCCTCCGTTTCGCGGCCTTCACCTACGGCATTGACAGCATCATCGTCGGCAGCACCAACCTCAAACACATTCGCGAGAACCTGACCGCGATCAACAAAGGCGCCTTACCCAAGGACATGGTCAACACCCTGCGCGACCGCTTCCTCGAATGCAACAACAACTGGCGTTCGCAGATTTAACCAAAACGGCCCCGTCGGGGGGCCGGTTATTGGGTGGCATTCACCTCGCGAATTTCACCGTCGTTACCTTCGAAAATCGCCAGTGATTCCCATCCTTGGTAAACCGCACGCATGCAGGCCACCCGGCTCATGGCGCCGTTGCGGTACGGCAGTACGGTGCGATGTTTGCGGTGAAGGTGACCACAGAAAATGAACCGCGGCTGAAGCGCCTCGGCCAAGTCGCGCGCCGGCTGGTTCCCACGCGGTTCTGTAATCAAGCCCTCTACATGATCAATCCCAACCGGCCAATCGTGGAGCAACAGGAAATCGGGCGACACATCCAGCAAGTCGATCAGCCGATGAATGTCACCTCGGGTAAAACCAATCAGGTCTTTGCAAGGCAAGGTCATCTCGGGCGACCACGCCGGTCGGTTATCCGGCCACACGGATGGGCGGTAAATCCCGGATAAGCCGGCGACCACCAACCCGTCCGGCAGGGTAAACACCCCGGAGCGACCCAGGTAGTGAAAACCCGGAATCAGTTCAGCACCCCGCGGATGCTGTTCCAGCCAGGCGTTGGGTTCGTGATTCCCGCCGATAAACACCATCGGCCATGGGATTTGCGCCTCACCGCGGTAGAAGAACCGGAAGTCACCCGCTTGACGGTACTTTTCCGGTGCATCCATGCTGTCCGCGTCCTCGCGACCGCGGTGGGGTTCAATATCGCCAACCTGCAACACATAGCGGAGACGGTTTCCGGTCGCGGCTTCCCAGCCGGTTAACATCTCGATCATTTTGAAAAAGTGGCCGTGCACATCACCAACCACCGCGAAAAAATATGGCTTCTCGGACATAGCTAACTCCTCGCACGTCACCCCCGGGATGCCGCGACCTATGACGGCATCACATAAAATACAAGGGGTATTACGTGACATCTAACCCGTATCGCTCACCGGGGCGTTCAGCGCGTCGCTAATGCCCTGATGAACAATGCGGGTGCGGCCCCGGGCCGGGGAACGCAAAAAGCAATTTCCTCCGTCCTGACGACGCCCTATGATTAAGCGCAAAATCAGCCACAATCCATTACCCCAATCATCTTTTTTTTCGCCTCATCAACCAACACCCCCGCCAAACCTGGCAGCCAGGAGATCGAATGGACACCTTGCCCAGCGAAACACCAACCAAAAACCCCGACCCCGCCCACGACCGAAGCTTCTTGTTAGGCCTCATCGGCGGCTTACTGTTTTTTTGGTTCATTCTGCCGGTGATTTACCCGCCCGCCGCCCGCTATACCTACCTCGCGCTGTACCCGATCACGATTATCGGCACCTTCATCCACGAGATGGGTCACGGGCTGGCGTCCCTGGCCACGGGCGGTTCGTTTTTGTGGCTGCAAATCGAATTTTTTCGCGGCGGGTCGGCGATTACCGCGGGTGGGTGGCGCTTGATGATTCTCCTCGGCGGCCTTTTGGGACCGGCGATTACCGGCGCGGTGCTTCTGGCGGTTTCCACCCGGGTCCGACCGCGCTGGGTCATGATCACCCTTGCCCTGTATTTTGTCTTGGGCATCTTTTTTATGGTGAAACCGCTGTGGTACCTGTTCACCGGCTTCAGCGATCCCCTGCTCGACCGCTGGCAGCTTTCCTATCTGGCCACCCTGTTGGTGCCGGTCGCCCTGCTCGCCGCCACGCTCAAGTTCATGCAGTTTTCCGAGGTCGGCCAACGCTATTTCATCCAATTCCTCGGGGTCATCAGTTGCTTGGCCGGTTTTAGTTCCAACAGCTACATCTTCATGTACGAACCTCTTGCCGGCGGCGGCTATTCCGACGCACGCATGATCGCGGGCACCTTTTGGACCGGCCCGGAAACCGTGCCTTTTTTCTGGTTTGTGGTTTTTGCCTCGATCATCACGGTCACCAACATCGCGGCGGTCCTGTATGGGACCTGGCTCGCCCTAAAACCCACGGGATCCACCCCGGCAAAAACCTAAATCGGGTATGATGGGAGCCGAATTTTTCCATAGGACGGTCTCATGAAAACAGTCTTAATTACAGGCGCCAACCGCGGCATCGGCCTGGAATTCGTCAAACAGTACTTGCAGGAGGGTGCTCGGGTGCTGGCCACCTGTCGCGATCCTCAAAAAGCCAAGGCGCTAACCGCGTTAAAGGAAATGGGTGATTTACAGGTCGCCGCGCTTGACGTAACCCAACCCGAGCAGGTAGACGCCGCCGCGGAACGGTGGCGTGACCAAAAGATCGACCTGCTGCTTAACAACGCCGGCGTTTACGGCCCCCGCAACAGCTTCGGCGCAAACGACATTGAGGCCGACATGGCCGCGTGGGAAACCGTGTTTCGCGTCAACACCATGGCGCCCCTGCGCGTCGCACTCGCCTTTCAGAACCAGGTAGCCGCCGCCAAAGGGACCATGGCTTTTATCACCAGTAAAATGGGCTCCATCGCCGACAATACCAGCGGCGGTTCCATTATTTACCGCACCAGTAAAAGCGCGCTCAACATGACGGTCAAATCGCTGTCGATTGACCTGGCACCGCGGGGTATTTCCTGCGTTTTGTTCCACCCCGGCTGGGTGTTAACCGATATGGGCGGCCCCAATGCGCTGATTGATGTGACCACCTCGGTAGGCGGCATGCGCGCGAAAATCGATCAGTTAACCACCAAGGACCGCGGCAAATATTTTAATTACGACGGTCGCGAAATCCCTTGGTAAAGGGGGCCTTTGCCCCGGTGTCATCGACGGTGCCGGGGCTAACTCGCTTTGCGGCATTCGGAACAGCGACCAAACAGCCAAATTTCGTGGCGGTTGATCTCGCAATTTTCCAACCGATCCGTCAGCTTCTCCACGTTGAGACAACCGGGCACGTCGAGAATAATGCCGCATTCGTCGCACTGAAAATGGTGGTGGTGCTCGTGTTCGGCCCGCTCGTAAAAGGTGGGTTGGCCGGGGAGTTCGACCGCGACCAGGTAACCCTGTTCCTTCATCATTTTCAGGGTGCGGTAGACGGTTGCGATGCCCAAATTTTGGTCCTGATCTTCTACCGCTTCCATGACGTCCTGAGGGCTCAGCGGGCGGTCGGACTTCTCAAAAACCTCGCGTATAACGGCACGTTGTTTGGTACTGCGAATCATAATGGTTTTCCTTGGCGCGGTTTCGCGGTGGCGCGTTTGTCAGTTTAACAAGGGTCGTCCAATCACGCCAGCTTGCAAAAAGAAGTCTCAGACGACTAATCGACCGGTTCGTTACCGTGACTGACCCCGTGACGCACGAAGCGCACGTTAAATACGTCCATCAGCAGGGGCAACATGATGACGGACCCGAGCCAGCAGAAAAACACCCCGAGGATGGCACACAGACCTAGGCTGCGAAAGCCGGAGTAGTTGGCCAAAAACAGCGAGCTAAAACCAAAAATGGTGGTCAGCGAGGTGAGGGTTACCGCTTTGCCACAATCGGCGGTGAGTTTCACCAACTCCGCGGTATCGTTGGACTTGCGGTGCAGGTACTTCTCGACAATGTGGACGCCGTCGTCAATGCCGATGCCGATAATGAGCGGGGTCGCCACGAAATTCAAAACCGTGATGTCGATGCCCAGCAAACGCATCGTCCCCAGCATCCAAACCACCGCCATCAGCAGTGGGGTAAGGGTCAACATCATCAAGCTGGGTTTGCGGAAGTGGTACCACATAATGGCAATCACCAGGAAGCCCGACAGCAAGGTGGAGTATTGGAACGACTGTTTGACCAGTCTTTTGAGTTCCTCCGAAATGGTCTGAATTCCGGTTACGTGAATTTGGGTGTCGCCCTTGGTGCCAACCCGGTCCAACAGATCTTGGGTCAGCGCGCGAACCGCGTTTTTATCCCACAGCCCGCTGGAAGGGTACACGTGGATCAAGGCCTTGTATTTGCCGTCGTGCCGGCTTAAAAACGGCCGGACAAACGGACTTTGGGTCGCCAGGATATCTTGTAACGAAATGGCGCCGCCGGCATCGAGCCCGGCGGCGAGGTTTTCGATATACCGGGTGCTGTCCTCAGTTTCGCGAAAATTCTCCGCCTCCATCGCCGCCTTAAACGCCTCGCGCACCTGATCGCCGTTGAGCCCGTTTTCACGCAGGCTCGCGGTATTGCGGGTTTGCGCCCTTGGGCTTTGCAAAAAGGAAAGCAAGCTGTCCCAGCGCACCAACTTCCCTTCTTCCTTGAGGCCCCGCAGCACCGGCACCAGTTTGTCATGGGCCGCGTAGAGATCCACCTCGGTCGGCGCTTCCAGAAGGAAGGTCAGTGAGCGCAGGCTACCGCCGATTTTGTTGGTGATTTCACTTTGTAAGTTAATTGCTTCATTGGACTTGGCACGTACCGAACGCAGGTCGGTGTTAAAGCGAAGCTGAACGGCCTGCACCAAAAGAATCAAGGTGCCCGCGATGAGCAGGGCCAAGGCCGTACGAGGAAACTTCAAGATGGCTTTCAGCAGTACTTCAAGGTGGAAGTCCCACTGAGCGCGGGGTTTAAATTCAGTATTGCGACGGCGCGCCTCGCGAAAAAACAGCATGCACGGCAAGAGCACAAACATTTGCAACAGGCAAAAGAAGATACCGACCGCGGCGATGATGGCAAATTCACGCAGGCCGGAGAAATCGCTAAAACCCAGGGCCAGAAAGGCCAACGCCGTGGTGAGTCCGCCGACAAAGGTGCCCAGCCCCGTTTCAGCCAGCGCTGTTTCCATCGCTTCTTTGGCGACTTTACCGCGCCCACGTTCGTCCAGGTAACGAGAAAAAATGTGGATCGCGTAATCAATCCCAAGCCCGACAATGATCGCGGAGAAGGTGGCCGTCATCAGGTTGAGACGGCCGAACAGGAGGTAGCCGCTGCCGAGCGTCCAGATTTGGGCGGCAAAAAGCGGAATCCCTACATAAAAGACAGCCAAGGGTCGCCGGTAGGCCAGCGAGAACAGCAACACCACCATCGCGAACGAGCTGAGGAACATGCTGACCACATCACCTTTGATGATGCTGTTTTCTATGGCGGTGATCGGGTGGGGACCGGTCAGGCCGATGGAGAACACCGTGTCGGCGTCCAAACCTTCTTCCTCGGCAAACGCTTGTTTGGTGATTTCGATTTGGCCTTTGAGAAAGTCCGTCAGGGCCACGCTGAAGTCAACGTTTTCGGGTGAATCCGTCGGTTTGGCGAGGATGACCAGCATGCGGTCGTCCTTGCTCACCAAAAAGCCGTCGTTAAAACTAATTTGGTAATTGCCGGCGATTTCGTTGCGGTACCCGCCCGCGAATTCGAGCAGGTTCAGTGGATCTTTTTCGATCAGTGCTTTGACCGCGACCCCGGATTCCAGCTCGCGTCGGTTCTCGGCGACACGGGCCGCGATCCCCTCGGGACTCAGCCGCTTGGCAAGGTCGGGGATGTGTTCTTCCGGCATCAGCCGGGTCAGGTATTTGAGGAATGCGTGCCAATTGGTGCGTTGCCCCGCGGCGAGGAGGTTGGCGCGAATCCAGTGGAAATATTGGGCTGATTCGGGTTGCGCTTCCACCTGTTCGACCAACAGTTCGGCGAACACCTCGGCCGATTCTAGGTGTTCGGGTTCGAATTGGACCGCGACCACGACACGGTCAATGAGGTCGAAATGTTGGACCGTTTCTTCAAAGCGACGGACTACCTCGTTGTCGGCGGGCAACAAATCGCGCACCGTGGTTTTCTGTTCGAGTTGGGCGGCGAAGCCTGCAAAAAACAGTGTGAGGACAAAAAAGCAAAAAAGTACCAGGCCGTGGCGACGGTGGAGAAAAGCGGCCAAACGTCTCAAAAAAGTTTGGCTGCGTTTGTGTTTTAACGTTTTAACTGACAATCATGGCTCCGCGAAAAACACCTCAAAACAGACTTGCCGGGCCGGGGGCGCAAGCGCACCGCCGAAAAAAGGCCGTTGATGATAGCATAAAGCGCGGGCAAACCCCACGGGCTTAATCGGGGACAATGCGGGTTCCGACCGATTCAATCGGTTGGCTAAGCAAGGCCTCGGCCGTGGTAATCAGCACCTGATTGCCGCCGGCGGCGACGAAATCCACCGCGGCTTCGATTTTGGGCCCCATGCTGCCAGGCGGGAATTGACCGTCGGCGAGATGGGTTCGCGCCTCGCTCACCCTGAGCGTATCGACGGCCCGTTGGCTCGGTTTGCCAAAATCGAGGAAGACTTTATCGACCCCGGTCAACACAATCAGCGCGTCGACGTTGAGATGTTGGGCCAGCATGGCCGAGGTCCGATCTTTATCGATCACCGCTTCAACCCCAATCAGGTAACCCTGTTGATCGCGTACCACGGGCACGCCGCCGCCACCGCAGGCGATGACGATCACCCCGGCTTCCACCAGCCGTTGGATAACGGGTAATTGAACAATTTCCCGGGGTTTGGGAGAGGGCACCAAACGGCGCCAGCCCCGTCCCGCGTCTTCTTTGACGGACCAGCCTTTTTCGGCCTCGAGTTGTTCGGCCCGAAAGGCTTCGTAATAGGGACCGACCGGCTTGCTCGGCGCGCGAAAGCCGGGATCGTTGCGGTCGACCACGACCTCGGTTAAAACCGCGGCCACCGGTTGGTCGAGGCCTTTCATGTGGAGTAGGTTTTCAATCGTGCGCTGGAGCATGTACCCCATGCTGCCTTGGGTTTGGGCGCCGCAGATGTCCATCGTGTAGGGTGGCACGCGGTTGCCGGCTTCTTCCTGTTGGATGAGTACGTTGCCGACCTGGGGTCCATTCCCGTGGACAACGATGGGTTGGTAACCCTGTTCAACCAAGCGCACGACCATTTCGGCGGCTTCCTTGGCGTTTTCGATTTGTTGTTTTTGGTGCCCGGCTTGGCCCGATTTAATGAGCGCATTCCCCCCAAAGGCCACAAGGGCCCGTTTTCCTGTCAAAGAGTCCTCCCCTGGAAACCCGCCCCCCCGAGCGAGCGTTGTTGGTGCATGCAGCTTGAAAAGCAAAGAATACAGGGTTTGCCACCCCGGAGGAAAGCCACCAACCAACGTTTTTTGAAAAAAAGCCGCCACCGTTTCCCGGCGGCGAGCCAACAGCGGTCATTTTCCGGCAAATGCGCCACACCAACCGGCATCCCCACCAGTTCGGGACACCCACCTTTTTCCCCAGTCCCCCAGTTCGGGACACCCACCTTTTGTTGAAGGCCTCTCTGGGCCTATCTGGGACACCCACCTTTCTGATTTCCAAGCTGGTGGGCCTATCTGGGACACCCACCTTTCTGATTTCCAAGTTGGGGATTCAAGTAGGTGGGTGTCCAACAAGTGGGTAACAACGGGTTACAGATTCACTCACCCATTCTTTCGCGTCTCATACAGAGTTCCGGCGATCGAAAACCCAAGCAGAGGTAAAGACAGTGGGTGTCCAACGCTTGCAATAAGCCGACAAATTCTTAGGGGGCGAGCAGTGTTGCGAGTTTTTCGAAGACCGCGGGATGAAGAAATACCTCGTGGCCTTTTTCCGGTAGCACGGTCATCTCGACTTGCTTACCGTGTTTGACGGCCTGTTCGTGATAACGACGACTAAGCCAGAGTGGGGTGATGCGATCTTTTTCGCCAACAATTAGATGGATTTGGGTCGCCGGATCCACCTTTGGCAAGAGATCAATTGCGGAAAGGGAATTAATGGGTTTTCCAAATATTTGCGACTTGGTGTGGCCGAGCATGTGTTTGCGCCAAGCCTCGAGATCGGCAGGCAAGGCCACCAACAGGGCGGCGTTGATCAACTTGGGATGGCGACCAAGTATGTTCGCGGAAAGCGCGGCACCGCCCGAATGGCCCGCTACGATCACCCGGCCGGCCCCGTAATCTTTGGCCAACTGGGCGATGACCGCCGCGATGGTGTCGGTATTGCCCCCATGCCAATTGTCTCCGACCGCATTGCCGCGTTTACCTTCTGAGCGATTGCCGACGGGATCGGTATAACCGGGTCGCAACAGGCCGACCGCGACCAGGTTGGTGTGGGCGTCGGCGGCACGCTCGGCAAAACGGTAGTGGTAACCAGGCTTGTTGCGAGGCGCGTCACCGTGAAGGACGACCAGCAAGCGGGGATCGCGACCAAAGTCCTTACTTTTATAGGCTTGCGTGAATAGTTTGCCATGGTCGCCCTGGACCATGCGTTGTTCGGGTTCGATGGTTTGGCCCAGCAGGATTAGCGGTACCTGCATCAGGACCAAAACGAGGAAGGTTCGCAATCAGATCTCCTTTGTTTTCGAGACGCCCGGGGTTGTCCCCGGTAGTGAAAGGGTATATCGGAAAAACCCATCCGCCGGCATTTGCTCCAGTTTGTACGCGGTGAATATCGTGGCGGTTTCCAAACGCAATTCAGGATACCCAGCTTTCTGAAATGCCTGCCGCAGACCAAAAAGGTGGGTGTCCTACTTTTGCCGGCAGGGGTAACTGTTCTAAATTTTGCTTCGTATTGGTGGGTGTCCTACTTTTGCCGGTTGATGGGTTTTCTACACTTATTTGGCGGGTGTCTTACACTTGCTACACTGCGGTTGGTGGGTGTCCTGGTTCTGCCAACCATGGGTTCGATGCTCAGCAGGCAGCCCGGCAAGTTCCGCGTCAAAACAAAAGCCGCGTGCTAACTTCAGGAGGTTTTATCCTAAGAGGCGCGATAAGAGCCAGGGATTTTGGCTAAAGATCTGGAGCGAAATGGTTTGGAAAAAGCGGAGGCGCACCCGTTGGGTGCGGTGAGCATTTTTACAGGCCGTTGCAGCCCAGAGGTTTAGCCAAAATCACCGCGAGTTATCGCGCTTCTTAGGTTTATGGGTATGGTTACGCTGTATCAGTTTTTGGGAGGGCACGGCGTATCCAGCTACAGTCCCTTCTGCCTCAAGCTTGAGACCTTCTTGCGAATGGCCGAGGTTCCCTACGAAATCAAATACACCCTCAACGTCAAAAAATCGCCAACACAGAAAATGCCCTACATCATGCACAGCCAAACCCTTCTCAGTGATTCCGGTTTGATTGTCGCCTACATCAAAAAAACCTTTGATGTGGACCCCGACCAGGGGTTAAGCGCGAAGCAACGGGCCGAGGCATTGGCCTGGTCACGGCTCATTGAAGAACACCTCTACTGGGTGCTGCTGTATTCACGCTGGCTTGATCGGCGCAACGATGCTGTTATGAAAGCGGTCTACTTTCCTGATTTCCCCAAGCTCCTCAAAACCCCAATCTTGGCTGTCCTTCGTCCGCGTATCCGCCGCGATTTGGCCGGCCAGGGTCTGGGCCGCCATCGTGAAGCCGACATGTACGCAATGGGATGCCGTGATTTAAGCGCACTGTCTGATTTTCTGGGCGATAAGCCCTATTTTTTCGGCGATCAGGTCACCGCCCTTGATGCAACCGCCCACGCCTTCCTCGCCAACCTGTTGTATGTTCCCTTTCAATCACCCTTAAACGTCCATCTTCAAGGATTGGACAACCTCGTCGCCTATTCGGATCGCATGCAGCAACGCTACTACGGGGAGGGTCGCGCGGCCGAGTAACAATACCGCGGGTATGGAGAAACCCCGATGCGGTCGGCATGGTGCGGCCGCATCGCCAAACCCATCGATTGTAGTCGCAACCAGAACACGGCATGGCCCAGCCTTCACATGCGTTGCATCCGCACCCACTGCTGATTTAGGTGCCATGGCGGGGCCGGCTCTGTAAAATGGAACCATCGGATTCAACCAGAAACAGGACTCGCGATGGACCACACCCCGTTGTTTCGCTATTTGCGCAATTGTTACCAAGAAGACTTCGGCCAAAGCGCCTTAAGTGATGTTTTTCAAAGAAAGTACGAGCACCGCTGGTGGCATTCGGTCGAAGAGGAACTGCTGTTCCGGCAAGCCCCGATGACCTTTGTCGCCCAGGATTGGGCCGAAACCGTGCGGAGCAAGGCCTTTCTCTACCGCAAGGAAAAGCAACTGATCTATTCGTTCCTGTTTCTCATTGGGTCAGCCACCGAAGAAACGAGCGAGACCGGCACCTTGATCACAGCCCCGCTGATTTGGTGCCCGGCCCAAATCACCGAATACGAGGATGATTATTACCTGGCCCTTGAAGGCGACGAACTGCACTGCAACGACAGTTTGCTAGCGGGTTTAAGCGACCAACCCGAGGTTCTGATCGAAGCGCTACACGGATTATTGGTCCCCCCGATTGACAAGGACCGCCTGTTCCAAGCCTGCCGCCTGCTCGAAAAACACATCGACGGTCTGAACCACGATCCCTGCCTCGACTACCCCACCCTTGCCGACGCCGCCGCGGTGCGCGCGGCCCGACGCCGCGCCAAACCCGGAACACCGCTTCAACTCCTCCCCGCCGCGCTCACCATGATGGTCCCCAAACCCAGCGCGGCACGCGGTGTGTTGACCGAACTCGAACACCTCGCCGAGGGCGGCCCGATCTCCCCGGCCTTGGAACAATTACTCGATCATCAACAATCCATCCCTACGGAAGGAGCGGGGACCGCCGATCTCCCGCGCGTTTTGCCGCTTTCACTAAGTCAGCAACAACAGGCGATTTTAACCGCCTGCGAAAACGAACCACTCAGCGCCGTGATCGGCCCGCCCGGCACCGGTAAGTCCTTTACCATCGCGGCCTGTGCTCTGGACCAAGCCGCGCGCGGTCACGCCGTCCTCATCACCACCCGCATGGACGACGGGGTCGACGTGATCGCGGAGAAATGCGAAACCATCAGTGGTTTCAAAGACGGCTTGATTCGCTTCGGCAAAGCCGACACCAAAAAAGCCTTTAAAGCCAAGCTTGAGCACATGGTGCGCGGCATGTTCGCCCAACAAAGCCATGATCTGCCCGCCTTGCGCCGTCGGTTGCAAGACATGGCCGAGGACATTCAAGCCCAAGAAGCCGCGTTAAGCGCGGCCTGCAGCAGACAGCTCGCGTGGGGCGGTCTGCTCGCGGACCCGTCCTCAAAAATCCTAGATCGCGTGCGACGCGCCTGGACCCGCCTGCGCGCCAAACGAGAGCCGCCCCTGTGGCAGGCCTTCCAAACCTTGGAAGATGCCTACGCCTCACAAACCCAATTGGCGCGCGGCTACCTTCGCGCCCATTATGAAAACGGCTTGGCCGAGGCCTATCACCAACATCGTCCCGTCTTGCAAAGTTTCCTTTCCGCGGTCCGTGCCCGCCAGAGCGGTCTTTTTGCGGAACGAACCCAAGCACTCGACTGGTCCGTTTTGTTTTCGGTACTGCCCATTTGGTTAGGGCGCATCACCGATTGCCACGAGGTCTTGCCGCTGAAACCCGGCCTGTTCGACGTGGCGATTGTCGACGAAGCAACCCTGTGCGACATGGCCTCGCTTCTTCCGGTGGCCCAGCGGGCCAAACGCTTGTGCATCGTGGGCGATCCCTACCAATTGCGCCATCTCTCCTTTGTGTCACGCGACCGCCAAGCCTTATTCGCACGGCGCCACCAACTCTCTGAGGACAAACAAGACCATTTTGACTTCCGCGCCAAAAGCGCGATGGACCTAGCCGAAACACGCGCCACGCCGATTTTTCTCAATGAACATTTCCGCGGCCATCCCGAACTCATCGCCTTTTCCAACCAAACCTATTACGGCGACAGCCTGCGTGTCATGACCGAGAAACCCGGCATCCACGATGAACCCCGCCTGCGCATCACCCAATGCGACCAACCCAAACGCGACAAGGACGGCGTCAACGCGGCCGAGGTGACGGCCGTGATCCGTCACTTGCAGAACCTCTTTGGCCAGGAGAAAGCGCCGCCCTTATCGGTCGGTGTGCTGAGTCCGTTTCGCAAACAGGCCGACGCCCTGAATGCCGCGATTTCCGAGGCCTTTCCCGTGGAAATGCTACAGCGTCATCGGGTCATGGTCGGCACCCCCTACAGCTTCCAAGGTCAGGAACGCGATTGCATGCTGCTGTCGAGCGCGCTGTGTCGCGAAGATCACCTCGCCGCCCCGCGTTACCTAGCGCGGGGCGGGGTGTTTAATGTCAGCATCACCCGCGCACGACAGTTCCAAACGCTTTTCTGCAGCGTCGAACCCGAGGGTTTGCCGCCCCATTCGCCCCTGCGACAGTACCTGGTTCACATCAACAGCCTAAGCACCGAGGACCGTCAGACACCGGCTCAAGCCGGCGGCGACCCATTCAGTGAAGCCGTGGCGGCGGCCTTGGCGCCCGCGGGCGTATCGGTTCAAACCGGGGTGGTGGTCGCGGGCATGAAACTCGACCTATTGCTGGCGAAAGGTTCGCGGGTTTTGGGTTTGGACTTGGTGGGTTATCCGGGCGATTTTGCCGACTTTTTCCCGATCCAGCGTTACCACATCTTGGCGCGGGCGGGTGTTCCCCTTCTTCCCCTGGCTTATGCCGATTGGTTGTTTCATCAGGAAACCTGCGTCACCGCGATCCTCGAACGCTTGGTCCCCGGCGCCGATCTGCCGGCACCCTAACCCGCATTTCTCACAAGGAATTCTGCTACGAAGCAGAAAGCCATGCGATTGCGTGGGGGCGGCCTTCCGCGTTACTCGGTCGAGCCGCCTTCGCCTCAGCTGCTACGCCAAATGGCCGGCCCCCTATGCAGTCTCTCGGTCGTAATCTTCGTACTCACAAGGCTTTCTGCTTCTCGCGACGAATCCTTGTGAGAATTGCGGGCTAAATCCAACGAAAGCGGGCACCCAGAAATCGGAGCCTGGGTGCCCAATCAACAAACCACCGCGATCTGACTTTATACCCGGGCGGCCGCGGGCACCCACCTTTGTTGGGGCACCATCAACTCGGTGGTGACCTGTTCAGGATCGCAATCCTGCAGATGTTGCTGGAAGCGCGGGTGTTGACCACAAGCCGCGGTTAACTCTTCCAAGCCTTTTTTTGCCAAGGCCTTATCGCGGAACGCCAGAACTTCAAAATAACGGCCGCTTTCGGGATCGCGCGCGGTGACCACACCAAGGAACCCTTCCTGATCGGGCATCAGCGCCGCCTGAATTTCGCGATTCAAGGCCTGGTGCTCGGCGTGATCAATTCCGGCCAAGGTACACCAGCTAACCACCAACCAGCAGCCCGCTTCTTCCAGGTGAAGATCACGGGGTCCATAACCAGGTAGCAGGATCGCGGTCTGCATCACAACGCTGTCCTGTTGCATGCTTGCCGTCCAGTTTTGGCACGCCGGGTTTTCCATCACCTGACGGGACGCCTGTTCAAAGCGGTGTTGGTCCTCCCAAAGCACCATATCGGTCCAAGCGCCTTGCGGGTCGCGGGCGCACAACACACGCCCGTTGAAACCTTCAAGCGGTGCAATCACGGCGCGATGGGCCGCGTCGGCCACCTTGAGATGGGCGGCTTCCGACGTCGTTTTGTGGGTCGCATAGCCGGCAAATTCGATGAGCATAACCTTACCTCGCAAATGTGTTTTGGTGCTCACCGACCCGGGTAGCGCACTCCCGTGGGACGTGCGCCGGTGAAGCTGGGCCTAATCTACGCGCATACTTCCACAAATAAAAACGAATCTTTCTTGAATTTTTTCAACTAGAATTTGTTGATTACACACAGCCGAGCAAACCAAGGAGAAGGCGCCGATGGATTACAACAAACTGCGAACCCTGTTGGTGGTTGCCGAGGCCGGTTCGGTCACCGCCGCCGCACGTCAACTCAACCTGACGCAGCAAGCGGTGTCGGCCCAAATCGCCGGGTTGGAGCAAAACCTAGCCATGGCGTTGCTGACCCGCGCCAATCGCCGCGTGTTCCTCACCGACGAGGGACGCATTCTTGTCGCGGAAGCAGCCAAGCATTTGCGCGCTATCGACGGGGTGGTCGACCGCATGCAAACACGCCGGGGCAGCCTGGAGGGTTTGGTGCGCCTCGGTATTTTTGGTGAATACGCGCCAACCCTGTTGTTGCCGCGTTTGGCCGCGTTTCAGCAACAACACCCGGGCGTGCGTTTCCAGTTGAACCTCGGACCGGATGCCACGGTGGAAGCCTGGCTGCGGGACAACGTGATCGACATGGGTTTCATCGTTGAGTTCTCGCAACGAAAACTGTTCGAACGAAGACCTTTTGCCAAGGTCCCCTACCGGCTTTACGCGGCCCCCGCTCTGCTGGCGGAGGCAGGGACGCCACCATCGGTGGAAGCGGTGCTAAACCGGCCGCTGGTTGATTTCGCGGAGGATTGCCCGGGTTTCGGCATTTGGCTAAAACGCAACGAACCGCGGTTGGTTCCCCGCTTACGCGGCAAGTTACCGCGCCTGACCGTAGCGGACGATCCCAGCTTAAAGGCGGCGGCGGTAGCGGGAATGGGTTTCGCGGTGTTGCCCGAGTTCATGGTGAAGACAGAGCTGGAAGCGGGTCAACTGGTCTTGGCGCTGCCTGGGTCGGAACCCATCACCGCGGTCATCGACCTCACCCTCAAAGAAAAACGCACCCCAACCAAAACCATCGAAACCTTGGCCGACTTCCTCGCGCCCACCCAAGCCGCGACCTGAAGCGTTGATCCAAACGAGATCACTTCAGCTCCACACCGCGTTTTGGTGGGTGTCCCTATTTGCCCCCGCGTTTTGGTGGGTGTCCCTATTTGCCCCCGCGTTTTGGTGGGTGTCCCTATTTGCCCTTGGTAAGGCTTGGCGGTTTGGTGGGTGTCCCCATTTGGATTTGGTGGGTGCCCCCATTTGGATTTGGTGGGTGTCCCTATTTGGATTTGGTGGGTGTCCCTATTTGGTTTTCCCACATGAGTCATGGCCCTCCCCCCTTTCACTCAGGAAGCAGCAAGGAAGGCTCCGCGGCAAGTTAACCTCAGTCTCTAGTAGACCTCATCCCAACAGCATTTTTTCTCCTCAAAAGCCTTTCACCAAAAGAAGGTTTTTGAGGAGAAAAAATGCCCACGCGGAACGCGGCGGTAGCAGCGGGCGGTAGGCCGGAGTATGCCCCGCGCTAACAATTAGGGTGGGACCTGAGATTCCCCCTAACAATCAAAACCTCAACACACGAATTGGGCCGCAATAGCCTGCAAAAATGTTCATCGCACCCGCTGAGTACGGCCATGCGCAATCCTGCTCGCTTTTTTCAAACCTTTTTACCTCATGTATTTAGCCAAAACACCTCGCTTCAGCGCCGCTGAGGCTGAAAAGCGTATTAATTCATTTCGCTCGCGGGATTTGGTGATCCATGGGGTATGTTCACCATACCTTATTTCTGCTACTGCACCAACCAACTGCAATGTCCAGGATTTCTAGTATTTTATCTTCGAATTCCTCGGATGCATCTTGTCGTATGGATTCAAGCGTTTCGACAGCATCCTTTTGGGTTCCTCCGCTGTCTTTAAATTTGATTAATATACTCCGAATTTCCAATAGATCTCTATTGCTATTGATCGCCGTGGTGATCTGGGTTTTAAGTTCAATCGTTAACAATTTCTTTACCCTTCATCTACCTTTTTTGAAGCACACCGAGTGCCGCCACCTCGACCAAGGCTTTTTCCTTCCGAGCCGGCTCCATTTCGACCGATTTTGGTTTTGTTTCTAAGCGCTTCTTAGGTTTCAACAGACCATCGATGCGCAAGCACTGTCATGAGCGGCTCAACCCTTCTTTAGAACCGGCGCATCATCGGGAAGCACCAGGCGGATCTGTTCCGACTGAACACCGAACTGGAAACTTTCGGCTTTAAAATGTTCCCCGTCGAGGTTGTAAGGCATGGGTGCATTGAGCCGGACCTCAAAACGCGGCACACGGTAATAGCTCACGAATTCGCGGTCCCCGGCCACCGGGTTCAGAACTTCATTAATCACGTTGCCCAAGTCGCTTGGCTCATAGGCGCGAATAAGCAAGACATCCAATTGACCGTCGTTGATGTAGGACTCGGGAACGAGCGAATGCCCGCCGCCGGCCAGGCGACCGTTGCCGACGGCAATGAGAACCACGTCCTCTTTTTCGATGCGTTTACTGGAGGGTTGCATGGCACGCGGTGTATCGGAATTTTTTTGGAAATGGAGCGAGACGCGGTAGCTGGGTATGTTGGCGAGATCAAGAATGCCCATCACCGTGTAGGCGGCCCCACCGAGAAAGTCTTTGAGGGTTTTGGGGGTTTCAGCGGTAACCTTGGCCGCAAAGCCACAGGTCGCCATGTTGAGGAAGAAGTTGTCGTTAACCGTGCCGACATCCACCGGACGCGCTTCAGCCTCGGCCGCGAGTTCCAAGGCACGGACCGGATCGTTTAAAGGAATTTGGCAGGCACGGGCAAAGTCATTGGCGGTGCCGCTCGGAAGAATGGCCAAGGCGGGCCGCGCGGCGGCGCCGACCTTCAGCAGGGTGGAAACCACGGCATTGAGGGTACCGTCCCCGCCTGCCGCAACAATCCGCTCGGCCTTGGCATTCACGGCATCCTCCGTGTAACGCACAATATCCGCGCCTTCCCAAACAACGCGGACCTTAATCTCGGTCCCCTTGCCGCGAAGGGTTTCAACCGCGATTCGCAGTTCTTCAGAGGCCGCTGCTTTCTGGTTAAGAATCAGCCACAGGTGGGGTGAGGACGGGGGCATAGGCATAAGGTGTTCCCATGTTAATTGAGTGTATTACCGTAAAAAGAAAGGTCTTAGCGTTAACGATTTAATCCGACCAAAGTCAGCGTGGACCCGACAAGATACAACAAGAAAATCACCAGATTGTACCATCTCGCTGTCATTTCTCAAGCCGGGCTTCTCTTGCAGCCGGCCCACCTGCACAGGTTTTACCGACGGGAGAAAAAATGCCGCCTTCTTTTTCACGCCCCCGAGAACAAAGTGCGCCGCGACCAGGTCGAACCACCACGATGACCCAAAAGTGGGTGTCCAATTTGCCCAATTTGCCATGCCGATTTGGCGGGGGTCCCACTTTGCTATTTGGTGGCTGTCCCCCTTTGCTTGGTACGGCTTGCCGATTTGGTGGGTGTCCCAATTTGGCCCACGTTTAACCAAAGGTGGGTGTCCTAAATTGGCGATTTGGCCCACGTTTAACAAAAGGTGGGTGTCCCGATCTGGCAGGAAAAAGGTGGGTGTCCCGATCTGGTGGGCCATTTGGTGGGTGTCCCAATTTGCCTCAATTTGCCTGCCGATTTGGTGGGTGTCCCACTTTGCCCTGCCGATTTGGTGGGTGTCCCAATTTGCCAAAGGTGGGTGTCCCAATTTGCCATTTGCCCTGCCGATTTGGTGGGTGTCCCAATTTGCCACGATCTGGTGGGCCATTTGGTGGGTGTCCCAATTTGGCCCACGTTTAACAAAAGGTGGGTGTCCCACTTTGCCCTGCCGATTTGGTGGGTGTCCCAATTTGCCTTTTGGTGGGTGTCCCAATTTGCAAAATTTGGCCCACGTTTAACAAAAGGTGGGTGTCCCACTTTGCCCATTTGCCACGATCTGGTGGGCCATTTGGTGGGTGTCCCAATTTGCCTGGAAAAAGGTGGGTGTCCCGAACTGGCAAACTGGGGGACTGGCGAAAAAGGTGGGTGTCCCGATCTGGTGGGCCATTTGGTGGGTGTCCCAATTTGCCTCAATTTGCCTGCCGATTTGGTGGGTGTCCCACTTTGCCATTTGCCAAAGGTGGGTGTCCCAATTTGCCATTTGCCCTGCCGATTTGGTGGGTGTCCCAATTTGCCACGATCTGGTGGGCCATTTGGTGGGTGTCCCAATTTGGCCCACGTTTAACAAAAGGTGGGTGTCCCACTTTGCCCTGCCGATTTGGTGGGTGTCCCAATTTGCCTTTTGGTGGGTGTCCCAATTTGCCAAAGGTGGGTGTCCCAATTTGCCATTTGCCCTGCCGATTTGGTGGGTGTCCCAATTTGCAATTTGCCAAAGGTGGGTGTCCCAATTTGCCCTCAATTTGCCTGCCGATTTGGTGGGTGTCCCACTTTGCCCTGCCGATTTGGTGGGTGTCCCAATTTGCCTTTTGGTGGGTGTCCCAATTTGCCTTTTGGTGGGTGTCCCAATTTGCCAAAGGTGGGTGTCCCAATTTGCCTCAATTTGCCTGCCGATTTGGTGGGTGTCCCAATTTGCCCCAATTTGCCTGCCGATTTGGTGGGTGTCCCAATTTGCAGCCCAATTTGCCATGGTACGGCTTTCCGATTTGGTGGGTGTCCTGGGTTGGGACGGGGTGAAATTGGGGAATACGATAGGCGGCGAAAAGCTGGAATGACATGGGTTTAAGGTTCAAGAACCGACAAAAAAACAACTTCAAGCCCTATTTTCGCCTACTTGAAATTTGTCACAGACCGGAATTAAGGGTTTAACAAAGCGCATTCACCAGGCGATAAAGACTACAGAAGACAGGCCCCTCCCTGTATGATGGGGTCATACCACCACACAACCGGATTAACCTTTTACCTCAATTCTCGCCGTAACATGCCTGCTCCCGTTACAACTCAACACCAAGCCCCGTTGTTGCCGCCACACAACAACATCCACAATCACATCATCGGTTCACCATTCATTTAACGGCGTCGCCGGCCCCTCCCCCAACACCTGTTTGGACGGCCGGTCATTCATTTCACTCGCCGCTTTTTTCCCCACGTTTGTTGCTTGCCTTCCGCCCCCAACCTTCGCCAGGTTGGCAGTTTTTCTTTTGATGCAGCACCGACGTGTTTCCGAGCCGAACCGGCAGCGATTTGTTCAAGGTGCGAAACCATGCCTCTTGAATCCAACCTGCAAGATGAGCTGGAGCAACTGCGCAAAGAACGCGACGCGTTCGCCAAAGCGCTGAAGATCTCCAATGACGCCTTTGTCACCAAGGTCAAGGAGTTCTCCCTCATCAAACGGATGGGCGCCCTCTTGCGCTGGAACCCCCAGCTCTCGCAACTGGTCGCCGGCTTTGTGAACATCATCATCGACGAAACCTACGCCGAAAATTGCTCGCTGTGGTTGGTTCAGCCAGGCAGCTCGGATTTGGTGCTTACAGCCGCGCAAGGGCAACAGGAACGCAAACCGCGCCTGTTCCTCAAACAAGCCCAGGATGCGCCGCGCATGAAAATGGGCGAAGGTGCCGCGGGTTGGGCGGCCAAAAACCAGCGCTCACTCCTCATCGAAAACGTGGCGAAGGACGCGCGGTTCGTACCCAAACGCAGTGAGATCACCAGCATCAAATCACTCCTGTGCCTGCCGATTATGGGCGAACACGGGGACGTGCTCGGCGTCTTCAACATGTCCCATCCCGACATCGGCGCCTTCAGCATGGAGAACCAACGCCTGCTCGAACTCATCACGGACCAAGCAGGTCTGGCCTTTACCAACTACAACCTGATCAAGGCGATGCGCGACTTCAACAAACTGCTGGAACGCAAGGTCGAAGAACACACGCAAACCCTCCGCGACAGCGAGGAACGTTATGCGCTGGCAGTCGAGGCTGGCCGCGTCGGCATCTGGGACTGGAACCTGCAAACCGACAACCTCTACCTCTCCCCCAACATGAAAGAACTGCTCGGTTACGGCAACGACGAACTGAACAGCGACCTCGACACCTGGATGGCCCTGGTCCACACGGCCGACCGCGGCGCCCTCAAACACCAACTCGACAAACTGCTCGACAACCAAGCCAACCAAATCGAATGGGAACACCGCATGTTCCACCGCGACGGCAGCGTGATTTGGTTCGCCCTGCGCGGCCGACTCCACCGCGATGCACACAACCAGCCCCAGCGCCTGGTGGTCTCCTACGTCGACATCACCAAACGCAAGTCGATGGAGAAAAAACTCACCTACAGTGCGCTCCACGACGACCTAACGGGCCTGCCCAACCGCACGCTCTTCATCGACCGCCTGCGCCAAGCCCTGGCCTTCAGCCACCGCCGCCCCAACTACCATTTCGCCATTCTGTTCCTCGACCTGGACCACTTCAAAATTATCAACGACAGTTTGGGCCACCACGTTGGCGATCTGCTCCTCAAACAAGTGGCCCACCGCCTGCAAGGTTGCGTACGCAACGGCGATACGGTGGCCCGCCTCGGCGGCGACGAGTTCGCAATCCTCTTCGACGGCATCCAAGAAGTAGCCCAGGCGGAGGACATCGCCCAACTCATCCTCAAACGCCTGCAACAGGTGTTTGTGCTGGAACGCCACGAGGTTTTCACGGGCGGCAGCATCGGCATCGCCCTGCCCATCACCCACAAAGAAACCCCGGACGAACTGCTGCGCGACGCCGATATCGCCCTCTACCGCGCCAAAAAACTGGGCCGCGCCCGCTTCGAGGTGTTCGACAAAAGCCTTCACCTCGAGGTGCTTTCTCGATTGGAACTCGAGTACGACCTGCGCTTGGCCATGGAGCAGCAACAAATCCTCCCCTTCTACCAACCCATCGTCGACCTACGCACGGGCAAGATCACGGGTTTCGAGGCGCTGGCCCGCTGGAAACATCCGGTACGCGGCATGGTTCCCCCGGCAGAATTCATCCCCATCGCGGAGGAAACCGGGCTTATCAACGATATCAGCCGCCACATCCTGCAGTGCGCCTGTCGCGACGTGGTCACCTGGCAACAAGCCTTTCCCCACACCCCGCCGCTTTCCATGAGCGTCAACCTGTCCACGATCCAATTCCTCGAGGGGGACCTGGTCCCCCTCATTCGCGAAACCCTCGACAGCAGCGGCCTGGAAGCGCAACGCCTCAAACTCGAAATCACCGAATCATTATTAATGGAAGAACTGGACGTGGTCCGACTGGTCCTCTCCGAACTACGCGGCATGAACATTCCCCTCCTGCTCGACGACTTCGGCACGGGCTACAGTTCGCTCAGCTACCTCCACCGCTTCCCGTTGAATGTGGTCAAAATCGACGCATCCTTCGTGCGCAACCTACACCTCGGCCAGGAGAATTTGGAAATCGTGCGCGCCATCAAAATGCTGGCGATGGCCCTGAACATGGAAGTCATCGCGGAGGGCATCGAAAGCGAAATCCAAATGGAAACGCTCAAAGACATGGGCTGTGAATTCGGACAAGGCTTTTTCTTCGCCAAACCTTTGCCCCGCGAGGAAATCCCCCGTCTCCTTGAACAACAAGTCGATGGTAAAACGTCCGAACAGAACGGGTAAGCGGTCTCAGCGCCACGCGTTGAGCGTGGCATCGCCGCGGCGCCGCGCACCATCCTCGCGCAAGGAAGGCTGACGCCGCAACAGCCGCCGAATGATAAAACGGGCGGGATGAACGGCGGCAAGCAACCCCGGCGTAACGGGCGCGGGGCGGCCCAACAGTTGCGCGGTCAAAATTTCGGCGGCGGCAATACTTGAAATCATGCCGCGCGAGCCATGTCCGGTGGTGACATACAAACCGGGAACATAAGGCGCATCGGGATAATCAACGTAGGCCCGGCCTTTGGTGATATCCCCGTACGCACCCATATAAGCATCGTAATCGGGTACGGCGCCGACCATCGGCAAATGATCGTGGCATTTGGCGCGGAAGGCAACGCGGCCGGCCAGGGGTAAGTCAGCGGCTTCACCCCGGAACGCAAAGAGGTCTCGGTTGCGTAACACGAGGTTTTCGAAGTCGTTGCGATCCAGTGCGGTATCGGTACGGTCGTAATCAAAGGTGGCGCCCATCAGGTGACCGGCATCGGTGTGGGGGATGGTGTAGCCGTCGTGGCAAACCACGGCACGCAAATCTTGCCCACAGGATTGAGGGTCGACATAAGCAAGTTGGCCACGAATGCGAATGAGCGGGAACCAATCACAAAGGGGAAAACGCACGCAGTCCGCGGCGGCGGCCAATACCAGCAGCGGCGTTTCGGCAACGCATCCGCCGTCGCGGCCCAACAAGCGCCAACCGGAAGAATCCGCTTCAATTTCAGCAATATCGGCGTCCCCGACAAAGGTAATCCGCGCGTGGTTTAACTGGGCGGCCACATAAGCGCGCGCGTCGACCCAGCCGGCCTTGGGAAAAACCAAGCCCGGCTGCGCCGCGGGTAAACCGGTCAGCGCCGCAACCTGTTCGGCGGAACCACGCTGCACCAACCCATCGGGATAACCGGTTTCGGCGAGGCCGTCATAGAGTTTGCGTAATCGGCTTTTGGTCAGCAGGTGAACCACACCGGTGGGATGCCAACCGGGATCCAAACCACGCGCCTCCAACAGCGCGATGCGCGCCAAGGTTTGCGCGTAAGCATGGCAATGATAACTACTTACCGGGGCGGGCGCCTGAGAGATGATCGGCATAACAACCGCACCGGGATGGGCGGAAGTTTCCATGGCAGGCGCCGGACGTCGGTCCAACACGCGCACCTCAAAACCCGCCTCGGCTAGGGAAAACGCGGCCGCGGCACCGGCCACGCCCGCACCCAGCACCACGACCCGGCGCGCGGCGACGGGTGACGGTTGCCGGAACCAGGGTTGGTCAGCGATGTTGCCGTCGCGACGCCGTCTCATACAAAAACCGAGCTGTCTTTTTTGTTGAGTTTGGAAGATTCCACCAACTCGGCGTAATAACCACCGGGCAGGGTTTGCAGTTCCTCGTGGGTACCCTGCTCAATGATTTCCCCGCTTTTCAGCACCAAAATTTGGTCGGCGGCGGCGATGGTCGACAAACGGTGGGCAACGATCAACACGGTTTTGTGTTTAAAGATCTGCTGAATCGCTTCCTGGATCCAGGCCTCGGTCACGGAATCCACGCTGGCGGTGGCTTCGTCCATCAGCACGATGGGTGCATCGTGGGCCAAAGCACGTGCAAACACAATGAGTTGCATCTGGCCGCTGGACAAATTGCCGCCGTCCTCACGGACCTGATAATCCAGGCCGCCGTTCAAACGCGCCACCAGGTGCTCGGCCTTCACCAAGCGAATCGCCCACATGACTTTTTCGTCGTCAATGGTGGGATCGAACATGCTGATGTTCTCGCGCAAGCTGCCCGGAAACAATTCCACATCTTGGTGGACCACGGCGATATGACCGCGCAGAGAATGCACATCCAGTTGTTTGAGCTCCTTGCCACCCACCAGCACGTGTCCTTCATAGCCGTCATAGGCGCGGGTTAACAGCTTGCCGATGGTGGACTTACCACTGCCGGTTTGGCCGACCAAAGCGAAAACTTGGCCGGGCTTGAGGGCGAAACTAATATTTTTCAGCACCAGCGGTCCGTCGGAACCGTAGCGGAAGGAAACCTTGTCAAAGGCAACATCCAAGCGGCGCTCCTGCAATTTCTCCTCGCCCTGCTGGATGGTGTCTTTGGTTTCCACCAGTTCGAAAATGCGTTGCAAGGCGGCCAACGCTTGCTGAATGGTCGCGTACTTGTTGCTGAGTTCGCGGATGGGCGTAAACAAACGGTTGACCACGTCCAGGTACACAATCATGGTGCTGATTTCCAACAATCCGAAACGCATGTTGAAACCCACGATGAGCACGGCGGCGGTCACCAAGCCGGCAATGGCCTCAATGAAGGAATAGAGCAAGGCGTCGTAGAAGTTACTGGTAATGGTGGCATGACGGTACTTGCGGTTAATGGTTTTGTAGGTGCCGGCGGATTGGGATTCCTGGCTGAACAATTGCAAAATTTCAACGCCGCCGATGCCCTCGGCCATCCAACCGTTGGATTCAGCCAAGGCCTTGCGTACGTCTAAGTACTTGAGCCGCAAGCGGTGACCACACCAACGTACCACCAGCCACACGAGCGGCGCGGCCACCAACAAGGTGGTGCTCAGGTGCCAATCCAATGAGATCAAAACGCCCAGGTAGACCAGCACGGAAACAGCATCGACCAAGATCGTGGCAATGCCGGCGCGTAAGGTTTCGGCCAAGGATTCGCAATCGTTGATGGTACGGGTCATCAGCGCGCCGACGGGGCGGCGGTCGAAAAAGGCCATTTTCATGTGGATGACGTGCTCGAAAACTTTGGAACGCAAACGGTTAATCGTGCGCAGGAAGGACACGCTAATCAAATAGCTAAAACCGCTGCGCGAACCGTAATCCAGCAGAACCACCACCAAAAACAGCCAGGCCGCCGATTGCAACGCGGCAATGTTTTCCGCCTCAATTTGATCCAAACCCCACTTGAGTACCAGCGGTCGGGCGAGGTCGGTCATCGAGGTCAGGG
Organism: Acanthopleuribacter pedis; assembly: GCF_017377855.1. GTDB lineage: Bacteria > Acidobacteriota > Holophagae > Acanthopleuribacterales > Acanthopleuribacteraceae > Acanthopleuribacter > Acanthopleuribacter pedis. The sequence continues at coordinate 59,829 of NZ_JAFREP010000007.1, read as the reverse complement.
CCATCATGAAAAAGGAAAACAGGTAAACGGGATGTTCCGGCTTGGCAATGGCCCAAAAGCGTTCTACCAAACCGCGATTGCTGATGATCCCGCTCTCGGGCGTTTCGCCCGTCATGGTTTTATTCATCGGGATGCTCCGCCTGGTATTGGTAAATATCTTGGTAAAAACCGGGTTGCTGGATCAATTGCGCGTGGTTGCCGCGCTGGACGACGGAACCCTGCTCGAACACCAGAATTTCGTCGGCCCATTGAATAGCGGAAATGCGGTGGGAAGCGATTAAAAACGAACGTTTCGGTTCCATCCGCCGCAGGTTTTGGATGATTTTCTTTTCGGTTTCGTGGTCGACGGCGGAAAGCACGTCGTCCAACACATACAGGTCGGCCTCTTTCAAGAGCGCACGCGCCAAGGCGATGCGCTGACGCTGACCACCCGACAACATGACCCCTTTAACGCCCACCTCGGTTTCCAAACCCTTGGGGAACACCTTGGGATCGAGATCGAAACAGGCGGCGGCGAGCGCATGGCGCAGGCGTTGCTCCACATCGGGCTGATCGTGGTCCTCGGGCGTTAAAGCAACCAACAGGTTCTCGCGCAGGGTGGTGGAAAACAGCAGGGGTTTCTGAGGCGCAAAAGAGAAAAAGGCGCGGAACCGGTTTAATTCCATGACCGCGCCGTCGTCACCGTTCAACAAGACCCGCCCCGGTTCGAGGCGGTTAAGCCGCAACAGGGTTTCGAGGAACACGGATTTGCCGGAACCGAGTGGGCCGGCAACACCGACCACTTTTCCGGGCGTTATTTCGAGGCTCACCGGTTTGAGTTCAAAGGGTTCGGGGTTCTTGGGATCCTCGGGGAAACGGAAGGCGAGGTCGCGCGCGGAAATGGTGACGGCGCCCCGTGGTTTCTCACTTGTTTCAGCAACGGTTTTGGGTAAATCGGGTTCGGCGGTAATGATTTCTTCCAAGCGTTCCATGGCGGGCACGGCGCGGTTAAAGGTGTTCAGCATCCAGCCCAAGGACAGCAACGGCGGCATAATCATGGCGATGTAGCCGAGAAAGGCGTTGAGTTCGCCAAGGGTTAAATCACCCTGTAACACCTTGGGTGCAACGATCAACAGGACGATAAACACGCTGAGGTTCCCCACCAGTTGCACCATCGGCATGATGAAGGAGCGCACCCGCGTGACCACGGTCTGGGTGTGCAGGTAGTCGGCGTTAATGCCGCGAAAGCGGTCGAGCACCGCGGGTTCGGCGTGGTAATTCTGGATGGCGGAAACACCCTTGTAGGCGGAGAGACAGAGCGAGGACAAGCCACCGACCTGTTCATTGGCCAAACGCCAATAAACCAGCATGTAATTGATGCTGACCTGAATAATGGTAAACGCCAGAATCATGGGAACGGCAAGGTACAGGGTGGTGCGCCAATCCATGGCAAACATGGCGCCGATGCCAAGTGTTAAGGTGATGGTTACATTTGCAATCTGCAAAAAACCAAAGCCGTAAGCCGCGCGCACAAAGGATATGTCGTTGGAACAACGGCTGACGAGATCACCGGATTCGTGGCGCTGGAAGAACCCTCGCTGCAAGAACAGCAGGTTTTGGTAGTAATCGTTGCGGACGTGGTATTCGATCAAACGGCCGGGCGTAAACACCAGCAACCGCGAGGCGGTGCGCACCACAATAATCGACACGGCAAAAAGGGCGATCTTGACGGCGTAGGGCACCACGGTTTGCGCATCGGCGTCGGCAAGGGTGACGGCGTCAATGGCATTTTTAACGGTGTTGATGATGAGAACGGCCATGCCTTGGGTCAGGAAGATGCAAGCGAAGCCGGCCAAGTACCAATGTAGATAAGGCCTTAGGTAGCGTTTCGAGAAGCGCCAAAAAATCTGCAAATCGAATCCTTCATGGTCGCAAACCCACGGCAACGGGTGGCCGATACCAAGGGGCCGTGCCCGAGTTTAAACAATGCTTCACTTCAAACCGGTTCCCACGCAACAGCGAGCTTAGGACGGGAACCAGAGCCAAAACCTCAACGTACGCGAGAACAGGGCGATGGGTTTCGGGGACCGACCGATAAAACCATGATTCCCACCAAAAAGCAAACGGCCGCCGGAAGCGAAAAACTTCCAACGGCCGCGGCTTGTTTTAGGGATGGAACCGATTCAGGCCGGGTTGGGCCCGAGGCGGAAACCCTTTTTTAGGGTTGGGGTGCGAGCTTCACCGCTTTGGGGAAGGTCACCAAGAATTTGGTATCGATTTCAGGGGTGTCCATGTAACCGACTTCAGGCAAAGTCTTGCCGGCGGCAAAGGGATCGATGATGGTGGGGCTGCCCTGCAAGGCGGTGCCGAGGTAGGTTGCGGTTTGCAACTGACCGGCGGCAACGGAAGGATCGGTTGGGATCAACAAGAAGCCGTGGGCGGCGTTGGTGTACTGGAAGTGACCGGAACCCACATGAGGCGCGGTAACTTGCGGCTGGAAGGGGTATTCCCAAGATGCGGAAACCTGGGCCAGGCCCATGGCGCGGGTCAGGTCGGCGGTGGCGGTGTTGGGAATCACCTGGTCTTCAAAGGCTTCCTGCAAAAGGATGTTGGGCGCTTGACCGCCGGGCTTCAAGCCGGCATTCAAGGTTTGGGTAGCGTAGTTCATGGGGTCGGCATCGTCCAAAACGGTTTGGAAGATCAGGAAAAACAGGTTGTAATCGGCGGAACCGGTCGCAATCCCTTGTGCGGCCAAACCGGCATTCACACCGGGGCTGATGCTCTGGGACCGGGTCAAAATACCGCTCAAACGACCGCCGGGCACGTTCAGTACCGCGGTGTTCAGGCCTTCCTGCATGGTGGCGAACACGGTGCCGAACAAGGCGCCCAAGGATTGGCCGACGAAGGAAACGTTGGTGCCCAGCTCGGGTTGGCCGTCGCCGTTAAAGTCGGCGTTGCCGGATTGGATCATTTGCGTCAGCACAAACTGATCGGACAAGGTTTGCAGTGCGTTGTCACGCGTCATGCGGGGAATGCCCAAGTTGATGAAGTTACTGCCGGAGGGATCGGGGATGCCGTCACCCTGCTGAACGACGTTACCGGAAGCGTCAACTTCGAAGATGATCGCGCCGGTTTCGTTGTCGAGGAAGTCCATGGTGCGCTCACCGTGGAGCACGATGTCGATGGCGATCACGCCGAAGCCGGCGGTACACAAGGTATTGGCAATCGCCAACACGTTTTCTTTGGCACCGGTGAGACCGTGTTGGAAAATCACGGTAGGCGGTGGGTTGATCGCGGACTGCGCGGGCAAGGCCGCCCAGAAGTTAATGGTGCTGGTGCCGGTGGCGGTGGGGTTGCCCTGGGGGTCACGCGGCATGGGACCGACGAGCGGGTGGCCGATGTAGTTGGGCGCTTCAAAAGAACCTTTGTACATGGAACCGATGGCGTTGTGCGGTACGGAACCAAGCCCCTGCGATTGGAAGAACTGGTCAACCGCTTCCGGGGTGGGCAGGGGGATTTCAATGGTCGGCGTGGGGTTGGTGGCGCCGGCGGCGGTACGCAGAGAAACGGCCGGTGCAAACAGCGGCTGGGTATTGAAGGCCCAAGCAAAAGGAATGTTGCCGCGTTGTTGGCCGGTTACGGCCTCGGCAAATTGCCAAATCGGTTGGTAGGCCTGGCGAACGGGCTCCAAGGCCGCACTCGCAGAAGTGGGATCGATGGGCTCGAAACGCTTCAAGACGTCGATGGTCAATTGGGACTCAACGGGACGGCCGTTGTTGTCCAAAACACCGCGGGTCACGATGGCAATGTAGGTGCTGCCGGGCGCCAGGGGGAAAACAGGGGTGGCGGTAACGGTGGTGCGGTTTGAAGCGGCGTCGTAGGTCGCGGCATACGCCATAGGCGCGGGCTGGAGCGAAGCCAAATCGGTGGTCTGGCGGAACACGGGCATGGTTTCCATGCTCAGTGAAGAAGCATCGAGCTGACCCTCAAAAGGAAGCACGAGGGGGGCCAGGGTAGAGAAACCGCGCAGGGTGTTGGCGGAGTCAAAAGGCTCGCCGCTGAGCGGAAGGTTGACCAAACCGGTTGCGGGGTTGATCAGCAAGTTGTTGGGGATCGCAATATCGGCGGGACTGCCGGAAGCAGGATCAAAGAAAACGTAGGTGAACTCTTGGAACAGAAATTCGCCGTGATCTTCGTCGTCGGAACAAGCGGTCATGAACAATACTGCAAACAGGGACAGAAGGGCGCCGGTAATACGGAGGCGGCGGGACATGGATTCCTCCAGATATTCAGACACAAACTGGGGAACAAGCTCGGTTGCTTCTCATGGTTCTCTCAGTAAAGGTCTGGAAAATTTTTTCGAAAATCGCCCTTCACTATAACTCAGAGCGAACATTCGCAACAACAAGCAAGTTGTTCTCAGCAGGGAACTTGCCGCTGAAATTGCATTCAAATATCTCTGGTGACACCAGTTTGAGACTTTCGGGAGAACCAAATTAGCCGTATCATGAGCGGGGGCTTTTGCCCAGAAAAGGCCTAACCCGCATCTCACACGGCCTGAAACCGAAGAGGCGCGATAAGCGCGAGGGATTTTGGCCAAAAATCTGGAGCGAAATGGCTTGGGAAAAGCGGGCCGGGGTCGCGCACGACCGCACCCGCCGGCCTTGAGCATTTTCACGGACCGTTGCAGCCCAGAGTTTTCGCCAAAATCACCGCGTCTTATTGCGTCTTTTCGGTTGAAAAGATATGAAGGAGTCCTCAGTTGAAGCAAGCAGTCGAAATCCTAGCCCCGGCCGGTTCGCCCGAATCGTTGGTTGCGGCCTTAGAAGGCGGCGCCGACGCCGTGTATTGCGGTCTCAAGGATTTCAACGCGCGCGGCAACGCGGTCAACTTCTCGGTGGCCGATCTCGCTTTTTACGTACCCCTCGCCCACCAACACGGCACCAAGGTTTACCTCACCCTCAACACGCTGGTTAAGATGTCGGAAATGAGCCCGATTCTGCACGCGCTTGCCGAGGCAAGCGATTGCGGCATCGACGGCGTCATTTTGCAAGATATCGGTTTGGGCCGCACCATCGCCAAACACTTCCCCCACCTGCGCCGCCACGCCTCGACCCAACTGGCGATCCACAACCTCGAGGGCGTCGGCTTCTGTGTTGACGAGGGTTTTCAGCGCGTGGTTTTGGCGCGCGAACTGACCTTTGACGAAATCGCGGCGATCCGCGCCAAATACCCGGCCGACCAAATCGAGCTGGAAGTTTTTTGTCACGGCGCCATGTGTTACACCTACAGCGGCATGTGTTTCTTCAGTGGTTCGGTCGGCGGGCGCTCCGGCAACCGCGGCGAATGCGCCTACACCTGCCGCAAGGGTTACCGCATCCACAACGAAACCGAATTCCCGATGGCGGCGGAAAAGGGCAGTTTTAAGAACTACCTCTTTAGTATGAAGGACATGAACACGCTGGACGTGCTGCCGCAACTGCTGGATACGGGCATTGATTCCCTGAAAATCGAGGGGCGCCGCAAAGGCCCGGCTTATGTACACGCCTCGGTGCGCGCTTACCGGGAACGCATGGAAACGGCGGCCACGGCGGCGCGTGAGCGCGACTTGCAACTGGCCTTCGGCCGCGATTACACGGCGGCTTTTTATCAGCGCGGCCAGTTCGGCGACCATCCCATCGACCTGACCGCGACCGGCAGCAAAGGCTTGCCCCTGGGCACGATTGAAGCCGACGGCTGTTCCTTCGTGTTGGAACAAGACGGTTTACAACGCTACGACGGGCTGCGGTTGGTGACCCCGCAACGAGACGAAACCCTCTTATCATTTAATAAGTACACGGTGGAAGACGGCGACCGCATGCGCCCCGCCAAAGGGGCACGGGTCACCCTCGCCAAAAACTTCCCGCCGGGAACCCACGTGATGTGGGTTAATTCCCAGGCGGTCAACCAGCAATACCGGCCCGCAAGCCGGTTCCTCGGCAAAAGGGTGGCGGAACTCCCGTTGCTGGTCCACATGGCGGTTGAATTCGACGAAACCACCCGAGACCTAAACGTGCGTGCCTACGGACGACACGGCTCGGTGAGCCGCACCCTGACGGTTCCAAGCGGCGACCAAAAACGGGCCCTCCCCCTGCGCGACAAGTTGTTCCGCTTCGGCGACACGGCCTTCCAGGCGGGCGAATACCACGGCCCGGCCGAAATCGACGGCTTTCTGCCGTTTTCCCAACTCAAAAAGCTGCGCCGCGATCTGTTGGGCGAATTAAACGAAACACTGAAAAGCGGTCGCTCCGATTGGCTGGACGCACTCATTAAACTGGAACAACCGGAACAACAAACAACCTCGGCCGAAACCACGACCCAATTCGCACTGCGCGTGGCCGACCTCGCCACCCTGGAACACGCCCTCAAGCACCAAACCGAAACGGACCAAATCGATTTCGTCATGCGGCCGACCCTGTCGACGCCGGACTGGCGCAAGGCATTGGACATGTTGCGCGGCCAAACCAAACCGGTGCGTTTCGCCTTACCGATGGTGCTGCGCAAATGGGATTTACGGGTGATCCGCCATCGCCTGCCCAACCTCGCCGATTTCGACTGTGAATTTGTGCTGGCCAACCCGGCCCACTTCGATCTGCTCGCGGGCGACCCACGCCGCAAACACGCGGATTTCTCGCTATACCACCTGAATCGCTGGGCGGTTGAGGCGCTGGAACAACGGGGAATCGACGGCCGCTTCACGCTTTCGCTGGAAGACGACAAACCCAACATGGAAGCGCTGCTGCGCGCCTCGGATGCGGGCCGCTTTGAGGTGATCGGGTACACCGACACCCCGCTGTTTGTGGCGGAAGCCTGCAGCTTGGCGGCCCTTTACGGCGGTTGTCCCGGCGCCAAAAAATGCGGTCACGAAACGCTGTTCATCGAAAACGAACACGGCGACCAATTCCAGGTACGCCACGACCGCTGTCGCAGCACGGTAATCGGCGAACAGGCCTTGAGCTGGAGCGGGCAATTCGCATGGTTCCGCCGTCTGGGCGTGGCTACCTTCCGCCTCGACTTCACCACCCGCCCCTACAGTGCCGACCAAATGGGCCGGATCCTTGAGCACGCGCGCCGCGATCAGGTACTTGCCGACACCCACACCGAAAATTTGGACCGCATTCTGCTTTAACCTAAGAAGCGCAATCCATCGCGGTGATATTAGCCAAACCTCTGGGCTTGGGAGAACCGTATCGCGCCTCGAATGAAAGCAACAAGGCATTCGCCGCGGCAAGTTAACCTCAATCCCAACAGCATTGCCCCCTCAAAAGCCTTTCACAAAAAGAAGGTTTTTGAGGAGAAAAAATGCCCCCGCTGAACGCGGCCGTTGCATCGGCTGCTAGGCCGGAACCTGCCCGGATCTAACAAAAACGGTGGAACCAGAGATTTCCCCTTGCAACCAAACCCAAAACACTTTGCCTGGGCTGCAACGGTCCGTAAAAATGCTCAAGGCCGGCGGGTGCGGTCGTGCGCGACCCCGGCCCGCTTTTCCCACACCATTTCGCTCCAGATTTTTGGTCCGGCGCTTAAGATTTTCCCCGGCGGCTTCGCCTGTCTCAGCTAAAATGGTCACCATTGTCACGGAGACGATACGGGCAAATCAGGGGGCACAGCAGCCGAAGGTGTCAACCGACACCCAACCCACCCGGTCTCCGCGGATCGGTTTCGCCTCGCCCGTATTTCTCAGCAAGCGTCGTGCGACGGCACGCTTGTTGAGAAATGCGGGCGGGAGGGCGCACCCCCTGCCACCATGGACACGAATCGCGTCCCCCCTTCAAAAAGGCAAGCCGACCCTTTCATTATTCTTCCATGCGGTTTTTTTATCGGGCCGGCGGTTGTTCAACCGCACACACCCGAACCACCTACCGCGCCATGAGGTTTTCATGAACGTTTCCCGCTGTCTCGTTTGGGCACTCGTTTTCAGTCTCTTTCTGGGCGTCTCAACCCTGCAAGCAGACGATCACGAGGAGGGCACCGCTATTTTTCCCTACAAATACCATCTCAAAGATTTCGATAACGGCCTGCGTGTGATTGTCATCCCCACGGGGATCCCCAACTTGGTTTCGCTGCAGATCCCGGTGCAAACGGGTTCCCGCAACGAGGTCGAACCGGGTAAATCCGGCTTCGCCCACTTCTTCGAACACATGATGTTCCGCGGCTCCGAGAACATCAGTTCGGAAGAGTACAACGCCACGTTGAAAAACATCGGCGCGGACCAAAACGCCTACACCACCGACGATTTCACCAACTACCACATCACTTTCTCTAAGGACGACCTGGACACGGTCATGCGTTTAGAAGCCGACCGCTTCCGCTATCTGTCCTATCCCGAGGCCGACTTCAAAACCGAGGCACGCGCCATTTTGGGCGAGTACAACAAAAACTCGGCCAACCCAATCATGAAAATCCTGGAGCGCCAACGGGACCTGGCATTCAGCAACCACACCTACAGACACACCACCATGGGTTTCCTCAAAGACATCAAGGACATGCCCAACCAATTCGAATACTCGCGCGAATTTTTCAAGCGTTACTACCGCCCTGAAAAAATCGTGATCGTTTTGGCAGGGGACGTCGACCCCGAGGGCGCCTTTGGTTTGGTTGAAAAGTACTGGGGCGACTGGGAACGCGGCACTTACGAAAGTGACATCCCCACCGAACCAGCCCCCACCGGCCCCAAATACGAGCACATCGCCTGGCCCGCGCCCACGCTGCCGATGGTTGCGGTCGGTTTCCGCGGCCCCGCGGTTTCCGAAACGGAACTGGACATGGCGGCGATGGACATCATCGCGGAAATCGCGTTTTCCAGCAGCTCGCCGCTTTACCAAAAGCTGGTGCTCAAAGAACAAAAAGCCAACTCGGTACAAAACTACTTCCCGAACCGCATCGATCCCTACCTGGTCACGGCCTTCGCCCAGTTGAAGTCGGCCGACGATATCGCGGCGGCCCGTGACGATATCCTGGCGGCGTTTGCGAACCTGCGCACCGAAAAGGTCGCGGAACAACGTCTGAACGAAATTAAAGACAACCTGAAATACAGTTTCGCCATGGGTTTGACGAGCAGCAACGACATCGCCTCGGCCTTGGTTCCCTGGCTGGCACTGACCCGCGATCCCGAATCGATTAACCGTTACTATCGCCTCTACGACCAAATCACCCCGGACGTCGTCCACCGCGTCGCCAACACCTACTTTGTCGATCATGGTTTGGTGGTGGTTACCGTGGCACAAGGCGAAATCGCCGAGGACCTCCAAGGCCACGGCTCGATTGAAGGCATCGTTACCAAAAGCAAGGAAACGGTTGATTCCAAGGTGAAAACCCACCTGATCGAAAGCCCGTCTCCCGTGTTGAACTTCCGCTTTATGTTCCACACCGGCGCCGCCGTCCAAAAGCCCGAACACGCGGGCATCGCGGCCCTGACCACGGCCATGATCGCCAACGGCGGCAGCAAGACCCTGGATTACAGCGCGATTCAAAAAGCCTTTTTCCCCATGGCCACCGGGTTCGGCGTCCAGGTAGACAAGGAAATGACCGTGTTCCGCGGTTCCATTCACCAAGACAACCTCGACACCTACTACACCATCATCAAAGACCAAATGTTGCAACCGGCGTGGGATGAGGACGACTTCGAACGGGTCAAAAACCAACTGAAAAGCTCGATCACCATCAACCTGCGCAGCAACAACGACGAGGAACTGGGCAAAGAAGTTCTTTACGAATTCATTTACCAGGGCCACCCCTACGGCACGCTTAACGCGGGCCATATCAGCAAGATTGACAAGCTGACCCTGGCTGATTTGAAAGCCTTCTACGCGGAGCACTTCACCCAAAACAACCTGACGGTGGGCATGGCCGGCAACTTCCCCGAGGGTTTCGCGGACCGCGTGAAACGCGACTTCGCGGCGCTGCCCGAGGGCAAGCCGGCCGCCAAAATGGAACTGCCCGCGCCTAAAACCATCGACGGCTTGCACGTGCAGATCGTGGAAAAAGAGACCCGCGCCACGGCACTTTCCATGGGGTTCCCCATCGAGGTGAACCGCAGCCATCCCGATTTCGCGGCCTTGTGGCTGGCGCGCTCCTACTTCGGTGAGCACCGCTCCACCAACAGCTACCTGTTCCAGCGCATGCGCGAGTTGCGCGGCATGAACTACGGGGATTACGCCTACATCGAGTATTTCCCCAACGGCATGTTCTTAACGCAACCCAACCCCAACTACGCGCGCCAACAACAAATTTTCCAAATTTGGGTGCGCCCGGTGCCACCGGAGCAGGCTGCTTTCGCGTTGCGCATCGCCAAGTACGAGCTGGATAAGCTGGTCAAAGACGGTATGAGCAAAAAAGATTTCGAGGCCACGCGGAATTTCCTGATTAAGTTCGTGAACGTTCTGACCGGCTCGGACAACCGCCGCCTGGGTTACGCGATGGACAGCGAATTCTACGGCATGAAGGACTTCAACCAATCGATGGTCGCGGCGCTGAAAAAGCTGAAGCTGAAGGACGTGAACCGCGCAATTAAGAAGCACCTTCAGGGCGATAACATGAAAATCGTGTTCATCACCAAGGATGCCCAAGGCTTGGCCGACCAGCTTTTGTCGGGTGAGCCGACGCCGATCCAGTACGGCAGCGAAAAACCCGCCGAAATCCTGGAAGAGGACAAAATCATCGAGAAGTACCCCATCAAACTCAGCAAAGAAAACGTTGAGATCATCCCGGTGGACAAAGTCTTCAACTAGCCGGATAACCGAAACCAATTTGCAGAGAGGGTGCGCCGCGAGGTGCGCCCTTTTCTGTTTGGGATGGCTGGGATGCAGTTGCATGGCGGGGTCATTGCTTTGGAGCGGGTAGCGGATGGGCGTTTCGGCTCTTGGTTGCCGCTTCCCGTTGCGGATTGGGTCGGTGCTTTGTTTTATTTCTTAGGATGCTTCGATATTTTGAGGATGGGCGATTTCGCCCGTCGCCCCATTTGGTTGGGCCCCGCCGCGGATGAAGCCGTCACTTCGTTGGTCTGGTTTTCTGGATGCGGATGGGCGTTTCGTCCCTTGGTGACCTCTTCCCGATTCAGGCCGAGCCGTTGCTCCACCGGACAGGATTCCGCCTGGTAAATCGCCCAAAAGATTATTTCTTTTCCGGGCGCGATCCCGTGGGGCCGAACACCCCGCCTTCATCGCCATCCCATCCATCCAAGGCGCGATCCCCGCCCGCCACCACAGGCTGCAAACCGCCCATCCTCTAATCACCCTAACATCCTAAGAAATAACGATTACCAACCCGCGCCCCTCAATCAACCAAAATTTGTAAAACCCACCCATCCAAAAAATCCTATCTGTAAAAGGTTTGAAACGACACTTGACGCTTTAAATCTACATCTGTAGTTTTAAAGCCACAGCATTCGAGGAGTGTTTTGTGAAACTTTCCGATTTTGAGTTTGAGGTCATGCAGGTCTTTTGGGACCAGGGTTCCCTCACGGCACCCGAGGTCCACAAGCAAATCGCCGAACAACGCAAGGTCGCCTATTCCACCGTCAAAACGATCATCGATCGCTTGGAGGAGAAACAGGCCCTGGTGCGTGAGCGAACCTACGGACGAACCATCCTTTACGGGGCGGCGGTGACACGCGAGTCATTGTCCAAACCCATGGTGCATTCGTTTATCGGCAAGCTGTTCGGCGGCAATGTGCGTCCGCTGTTTAACCATGTACTCAAGGAAGAGCAGATGTCGTTGGAAGACGTCGACTACCTTCAAGAGATCTTGGATCAAAAGCGGCGCAAGCTTGAAAAAGAGAAGGAGTGACCGGTGATTCGTTATTTACTCTGGCACAGTTTGATTTCGCTGATGGTGTGGGCCGCCCTGAAAACCGGGCGTTCGGCACCACCGCGGGTCAATATGTTCGTCGCTTTGTTCGGCATGGTGATTTGGCTGATTCCCTTCCCGTTGTTTCACGTACCGGTTAGTGAAGCCGTTGCGGGTTCGGCCCCTGCCACCATGTACCATTTCCTGGTCGTCGGTCAGGGCGGCGGGTCCGAGGTGATCCCAGAGATGACGCATCAACGCGTGGCGTCACCCGAAGCCACCGGCGAAACCCTGTTTTCGCTGTTGTTTGTTTTGGCGACCCTGTTCGGCAGCCTGTTGTTCTTGCGCGATTTATACCAACAGCGGCGGACGATTGCCGCCTTGCGCAAGGATGCGATTCGGTTGCCTTCTCCTTTGATGCGAACTCAGGTAGCGGTATTCCAAATGGCTGGGAGCGGTGCCATGACCACCGGCATCTTGCGCCCCAGCGTTTGGATCGGCGCCGATCATATCCGCCAACCTGAATTTCGCGCCCTGCTTGCCCACGAACTCACCCACGTCCGCCGCGGCGATAACGCCTACCTGCTTTTGGTGCGTTTGCTCGAACGCCTGTTTTGGTGGAACCCCTTGATGGGTGTGTTGTCGGAGCGGATGCGTTTCTACCTGGAACTGTCCTGCGATCAATCCTGTTGTTCCCGCTTTGAAAAACAGGCCTATCGCGAGGCGCTGGCCGCGACCATGCTCAAGGTCGCACGGCTAACGACCCCAAACCGACGCTTGGCCGCGGCTTGGGGTACGGGAGAACGCCACAACCTCACACGAATCAAAATGATCGATGGGAGTTTTCAGATGAGAAAAGGATATATCAGCGTACTCGTGGTTTTGGTTCTGGTCAACGCGGCCCTGCTTGCGGCGCCCGGTCGCTTGACATGGCCGACGGCCCCCCTCGCCGCCGGCACCCTAACCGGTCTCGCCGCCGAGGCCCCCCTCGCGGGGGACATCCCTCGCGTCGGCCAGGCCGGTGTCGAAGCGCCCGTTTTCACCAAAAAAGTGGCGCCCAACTACCCGGAAGCCGCCCGCGAGATGCAACTACAGGGTTACGTCATTTTGGAAGCGACCCTGCGTGCAAGCGGTGTGGTTGAAGATGTGGTTGTCCTGCGCACCCTGGGCAAAGGTCGCTATCAGTTCGAAGAAGAAGCCACCGCCGCCATCAAACAGTGGGAATTCCTGCCCGCCACCCGCAACGGCGAAGCCGTCGACGTTCGCATGACCCTGAAAATCGATTTCGTGTTGGACGGTCCCAAGAAAACCCGCCAGGTCGCCATTACGCGGTGGCGCAACCTGAACCCCGGCTTGGAAGGCAGCGTGCGCCTCCCCCGCATCGTCAATCACAACACCACCGAAAACAAAAAAGCCGCCGATCAAACCCAAGTCCAGATCCCCGTGTTGGTCCAGGTTGCATCCGGCGGCGAGATCGTCGAGCTGTCCGTGGACGAACAAGCCCTGGCCCATTTCGGCAATCCGGGCGACATCCGCGGTCGCGTCGATCTCTTCTTGGACGAGCTCAGTTTTACCCCGGCAATCATTGGCGAAACCCCGGTTGATACAGAAATCCGTTTTTTTGTCCCGATCAGTCTTTAGTTCTCGCTACTAATAGTGGAAAGCAAATGACGCAACGGAGCGTCGCTGGAAGAGCAGGAACGAAATCGCTTTGTGGTACGGCCGACTGTTAAGCGAACCTGGGCAGAACTTTTCCGCGCCCGATTCAGCGCGTCGACACACACAATCGTGGGTACACCCCACCCACGGTGTTCATGATAACTACGAAATGCGTGGTCCCTCTAGAAGGCCACGCATTTTCATTTTTAGCATCCTTACTTACGGGTTAGTACGCTTCCATGTATTCGCTAACTTGTTGGTAAATTTTGAGGGCCGCGATCTTCGCCTTGGGACCGGCGCTCAAGTTGGTGTACTCCAACATTTCGGTGCCTTGCAGGCGGCCGAGCGGCCGTTTTTGGTGCAGGGACAACACCGACACTTGAACCTGCGCTTGCCACGCGGTTTGGTTACGTCCTCGGAAGCTGATATTGCGCTCGCCCCGTTCATCAACCCGCACCAGCACGAGCACATCGGTTTCGTGACGTTTCAGTGCTTGGCGCAGGCGCAGGATGGGCAGGGGTTGCTGCTGGATCAAATCACTGGGATCGCGCATGTCGTCCAGGGCGAGAATGGGGTAATCATCGCGGGAAAGGTGGTTCTCCAGGTGAACGCGAATCGGTCCCGAGATGGTGGGATCACCCAGAACCGCCACGACCACATTGGGGACCTCGGGTTTGGCACGGACCGCCCGTTGACCGGGAACGCGGGGTTGTGGTTGATCGCTTTTGGCGGCCATGCGCTGTCGCGGTCGGGTGATTTGCGGTTGATCCGCATCGGAAGCTTGCAGCGCGGGTTCGGATTCAGGAAAGGACGTCGTTTCGACCGGTTCATCCGGTTGGTTGGCAGCCATAGCCGTGCTGTTCGGTTGCGCCTGCGGTTGCGGGATTGCGGCGGGTTCGCCGGCGGCACGCGCGGTTTGAGGTGTTTGGATCGGCGGCGGCATGTCGGCAGTCGGTCCTTTTTTATTCGGTTGCGGATCGGCACCGATGACGGTCGCATCGCTTTCGGGTGATGCCTGGTTTTGCGGGTCGGTAGCGGGCTCGGTCGGTAGCACCCCGCTCTGATTGGCCGCGGCCGCGGTGTCGGTGGGTTGTTTTTGTGCCTGGCGCGTGTCCGCCGTTTCTGTCGGTCCGGCTTCCTGGGATTGGCGACCCCACCACAGAACCGCGCCAACGCCAAACACGAGAAACGCCGCGGCGGCAATCATCAGCCCGGCCTTGCCACGTCCGCCGGAGGAAGCAACAGACCGAGGAGGCGGGCCGGTTGGCGGCGCACTTTGCGGTTTAGCGGTAACCTTTCCTGCTGGTGACGGACCGGCAATGGGGCCGGTTGCTGCGCTCGTTGAGGGATTGGTCGGCGGACCGGAAGCAGACGGCGTTGCCACGGTTTCCGCCGGCGGCACGGGCGGTGGCGGCGGCCCCAAGGAAGCCTCCGTGGGTAAGGGTGGCGGGGCGGCCGCGGGCACATATTCGGTGGGCACCATGTTGGCATCGGTCGCGGTTTTGCTTTCATCCACGGCCGGACCCGCGGCGGCGAGGTCCCGCGCGGGACGATCACCGAGGGTGCGGTAGGTCTGCACCCCGAAGCCTTGTTCCAAATCGCGAATCAGCAGCTCGCAATCGGGATAACGATCCTCCGGTTTTTTGGCAACCATGCGATTAAGCATGTCGATGGTGTGGGCGTCCACTTCGGGATTGAGTTGGGCCACATCGGGAAGCGGCGACTGGACGACTTTGTGGATCATGGCGAAGGGGCTGTCGGCTTGAAAGGGTTGTTGCCCGGTCAGCATTTCAAAAAACACCACGCCGAGGGAAAAGATATCGGCGCGGCCGTCGAGCGGAAGCCCTTGGCAAAGTTCGGGCGAAAGGTAGCCGGGGGTGCCGAGGAACTGCCCGGTCCCGGTCAATTTCTTGCCCAGTTCGGCCATGTAAGCGATACCAAAGTCGGCAATTTTCACGTTGCCGCGGCGGTCAATCATCAAGTTACCGGGTTTGATATCGCGGTGGATGATTTCTTTTTCATGGGCCGCGGCCAAACCCGAGGCGGCCTGGACCAAAATGCGTGCCGCCGTTTGCGGTTCAATGCGCCCTTCCTTGCGAATCATTTGGGAAAGGGATAAACCTTCAACGAATTCCATGACAAAGTAGGGCTGCCCCTGGTGGTCGCCGATGTTGTAAATCTGAATGACGTTGGGATGGTTCAACGAGGCCGCGCTGCGCGCCTCCCGCTGGAAACGGGCAATCAATTCGGCGTCGTCGGCGACCTTGTCGCCCAACACCTTAATCGCCACAAAACGTTCCAGGGCGCTGTCGCGTGCTTTATAGACAACCCCCATGCCGCCGCGCCCCAGCTCGGCGACCACCTGATAAGGTCCGATCTGTTCTTCCATATGCCGTTCTCCCGATTGGTTATTTCATTGTACATGGGCGGGAACCACAATCCTATCCAAGCATCGTGCCCAGGCAAACGAACGGCATAACCTGTTTTATCTCAATACCCATCCGACGCACCGGCGGCCACAACCGCAAAACCGGACACCCACATCCCAAACACACCGTCCCTAATTAAGGACACCCACCTATTGTTAAAACGTGGGTGTCCTGATCCGTGCGACCGATCCTTACCCCGCCACCCCGCGGGCCAGGCTGTGATGGCCGCCCGTGTGGTAAGGAGAATCGGACCGCCGATTGGGGTCCCAATCATTAAGCTGTATCAAATGAATTCGGGCTCTTGTACCATAGGAAACTACTATGGAAATGCACCAGGTTAAATACTTTCTTGCCGTTTGCGAACACCGCAACTTCACCCAGGCGGCTCATGCCGCCCACGTCTCTCAACCGGCCTTAACAGCGGCGATCAAAAAGCTGGAGGAGGAACTCGGCGGCCCCGTCTTCCTGCGCGACCGCTCGGGATGTGCGCTGACGCCCCTGGGCGAACTGGTACGCCCGCGCCTCCAACACATTCAAGACGAGGCCGCGGCGACACTGGCTGATGCGGTTCGTCATATTCGGCTCGACCGAATTCCCATCCGAATCGGCCTTTTTGAAACGGTGGGCGGCAACCTTTTAGCCCGAAGTATCGCGCAATACCAGACAGCCAATCCCACCATCGAAATCGAACTCATTTACCGGCGCGCGGAGGTCGCATTAGAAGAACTCCGCGATGGATTGCTGGACGTGGTGATCGCACCGGATCAAGCGTTTTCGTCAGAGATCTACAGCGCCGACACCTTACTGCGCGAACCTTACCAGGTTGTTTTTGCCAAAGGCCATCGCTTCGAAGCCATGGACGAGGTCCCTTTGAAAGAGATGACAAAGGAAACCTACCTGGATCGACCGAACTGCGAAATGCGCGAAGAATTGCTGTCCCGCTGTAAGGAGTCCGGTATTGAAATTTACGCTTCTTACCGAAGCAACCGGGAAAGTTGGCTGTTGCTGCTTGCAGCCGAGGGGGTCGGGGTGGCGATTCTACCCAAAAGCTGTGTGCCGGATCCGATGTCGGGCATTGCCACGCGGCCGCTCACGGCGCCGCGAGTTAGCCGCACACTGGTTGCTTTGCGTTACCTTAAACAGCCCGCTCGTGCCGAGCTCCAAGCGTTGGTGCAAGCCCTTACCCGGCGAGAATGACGCCGAACCCGGCTAACCCGCATTTCCCACAAGGAATTCTGCTACGAGGCAACCCCTGCGATAACGAGGGTTTTCCTTCCGCGGGGCGGTCATCCGCATTACTCGGTCGCGCCGCTTTCGCCTCAGCTGCTACGCCGAAAGGTCGGCCCCGCGAAAGGTCGGCCCCGCGAAAGGTCGGCCCCGCGAAAGGTCGGCCCCCTGTTCCGTGGCTTGGGCGTCATCTTCGTACGCACAAGGCGTTCAGCTTCTCGCGACGAATCCTTGTGAGCAATGCGGGCTAAACCTGAAAAAGCCCACCGAATGAACGGTGAGCTTATTGAAACCTGTTTGGCGAAGCTTACTTGATCGCAAGGATGTCGAAGTTGTTCACATTGGCGACCACGCCGTCCGCCCAACCGCCCTCGACCAAAACGGCGGCCTTTTGGTTGAGCAGGCCCGCGACTTTTCCGGCAAAGTGCGCTTCCCGACCCGCTTCACCGGCGAAGATGTCAAAGATGGCAAAGTGGTCCTCGTCGATTTGGAGCGCGACCCAAAACAGGGTACCAGGCTCTGTTTCGGAAACGATGGAACCTGCCGCCGACAGCAACGCCGCCAAGTTTTCACCCTGCCCCGGGGCTGCTTTGAGCTTGATATAGGTCGCGGTGGTTCCACTGTAAAGATCAACCGGGTTTTTGGCCGACAAGACCGCGGAATGATGGATATTGGCGACAACCCCGTTGTCCCATCCTTCCGCGACCAGGGTGTTCGCATGTTGGTTCAACGCCCCGGCGACCGCCCCGGAAAAGTGGGCCTTGCGCGCCTGTTCATCGACAAAGATGTCAAAGATAGCCAGTTTGTTTTCAGGTGCTTGCAACGCAAACCAAAGCTTGGTGCCAGGCTCGGTTTGTTTCACCAAAGGCGCGGCATTGGTGAGGAAGGTTGCAAAATTGTCGGTCTGGCCGGCGGCCGCGTTCATTTCAATATAACTGGCTTTGTAATTTTTCATGGCTTGCTCCTGTGCATAAACGAAGGTGGTTAGGGTGATTAAGGAAAAGATGGTGATGGTTTTCAAAAGTTGGCTCATGATTTAACCTCTCTCAAGATTCGGGTTGGATTGGCCTCGTCAGTCCCTGAATGGGTGGCGTCCTGCGCTGAAAGAGTTATCTCATCTTCATCCAAACATCTCTAATTTCATGTATTTATGGTTCCATAAGTAAAGTTTATGAATGGTCGACCTCTTGCCCGGAAGCACCAGCTGTGGTCCCTTTCGGTTAGCTGCTCCATAGAGAACTTAGCCAGGATTACGAGCCAAACGAGCCGGCGCTTTGAAAGCGGGGCAGGCGTAACCAAAGAATGACGGGACACCCACCATTTTGGTGAAGGTTTGGCATAGCCATCGTCCAGTTTTTGCGTGCCAGAAAAACAGGTGAAACTAGCCCGCGGTTCTCACAAAGACACATAGGGGTCAAAGCCGCGCGTGGTCTCTGGACGCCGCGGCTCAGACTTCGCGCCAATGTCCTCGGCGATCAATCCTTTGGCTTGTGGGTTCGTACGCTATTAGTAACGTGTGTGTTTGGCTATTCCCTTTTCGCCGTGGATCGCAGCGACATCCGCCGCGGCCGCATCATCTCGGAGGAAACGGTTGTTTCTATTTGGATGGTTTTTGCCGCGACGGCAAGCTTTCTCCTGAGGGTGTTTCAACCTCAATCCTCGACGACAACGATCCTGGCACATACGAAGCCCGCTCAATGAAAAACCAAAAAGATGAGACACCCCGGTGAATAAACGGCGGTGCTCATTGCCCATACCAATTGAATGAAGGAGATCGGTCGATGCGCCTGTTAAAAATGAAAACAAACCTTTGCTTATTGTGGTTTTTAAATATGTGTACCCTCGGAACGGAGCTCCCCACGCCAAAAATAGACGACCGCCCCGCGGACATGCCGGGTTATATTGTTTATGCTTCCTACGGCGATAACAGCTTTTTAAGTATTTACCGCATCCAGCCCAATGGCACCCAACAGCGCCTCTTGGTTCCCGGGAAGGTCGGCGGGCGTGGTTCCCACCAACCTCATGTTTCGCCGGATGGGAAGCAGATTGCGTTTAATACCTACCAGTACAGCGGATGGAAATTCGCCATCGCCGACCTCGACGGTAAAAATATGCGTCGGGTGACCAAAACACCGCTGTACGAATACGACCCGGTTTGGCATCCTGACGGCAAACAATTGGTGTGCAATCAAGTCATCACCGAGGGGCCGCCCTATTTCCGAGGTCATCGGGAAATCGTTTTGGTGGATGTCGCCACGGGTGAGCGCCGAGTGCTCACCCATAATGAAGGGCGCAACACCAACCCGAGCTTCTCACCGGACGGGAAATCGATTGTTTGGGACAGCGCGGCGGCCGGTAACTACGATATCTGGTTGATGGATGCGGACGGAAAAAACCAGCGAAACCTGACCAATACGTCTGAACACGATTTGGTACCCTCCTTTTCGCCCGATGGAAAACGCATTGCCTTTCAAAGGGTGGCCAAGGACAGTTTGGACCTGTGGGTCATGAATGCCGACGGTAGCAACCCGATCAACCTCACCGGCGCGCGAAAGTTGGGTTACCACCTTGCCAACAGCAAGGAAAACCTCCATTGGAAATTGAATACGGATTGGTCCCCGGACGGCCGATATGTGGTGTTTGTTTCCGGGGAAAAAGAAAACGGCGCATTAAATTTGAACCTTTACGTGGCGGCCGTCGACGGAAGCACCGTGGCACGGTTAACCCAAACAAAAGGTGACGCTATTCAACCCGTTTGGGTTGTCGGCCCATAGGACCGCGTCCTCGTTAACCCCCGGCTGTTAACCCGTTTCCCGCCTACGTCTTTTGGTTTAGGGTAGAGAGCTTGGGGTCCCGAAAAAACCGGTTTCGCCCCAAAACCCTTCTCGGTGTTAAGAAGGGTTTTGGCGTGAACCCGCGCCGTAAATCGTTCACGAGACGGTCAGAATACGGGTCCGTTGGTATAAAGTGGGTGTCCTCGTCTGTCAGGTTCCCGGTCACCACCGCACGGTGCGCGGTCTGCTCATGACGCAACCGTGCATTACGCGTGATTTTGGCGTGGCAGTCACCGCGGTCGGTGCGTGCTTCCGGGCTGGTTGCAACACCGGCCGGCGACGCCGATCCGGGCGGATAAGGGATCTTTCGTCGAACGCAAAGGTACAGGCCTGAAAGGTCCCGCCACGGCTGTTTTCACCGAGACCCTTCTTTGTTTTTTTGGGTCTCGCCATTCAGTGCCCGAGCTAGATAGACGTCCGCCAATCGGTGATGCACCAACTCAAAACCGAACGTTAGCCAAGGCCTGGAGCCGCGGCGGTCACGTGATTACACCAGGTTCTCGCCGGGTTTTGCCGGTTGAACCAGGCCGCAAATGCTGGGTCGCTCATTTTCGTCACAATAAAGATTGAAGCGACCGCTGTCACCTTCCGCTGATGCCTTCAAAACGACCTGGCTGTCTAAAAAGACCGGTCCCTTAAAGGCCGCATCAAAGCGACAGGCACCTTCAACTAAATTACTGCCAAATTGTTCCAAACAAGTCGCCAACACACAAAAACCATGGGCAATATCGCGTTTAAAACCAAACAGTTTCGCCAGCATCTTCGACATATGAATGGGATTATAATCTCCGGTAATCGGCGCGTATTTTTTGCCTAAATCAGCCGCTACATGCCATTCGGATACCGGGGTTTCTTTTGTTATTTCAGGCATTTTGGCTAAGGGCGAAGGTGTCCCTTGCTCGCCGAAGCGGCCTCGCACGTAATAGGTGGAAACACTTTCCCACACCCGCTCGTCATCCACATGAACCAGCGTGGTGAAGTCGAACTCCATGCCTTTTTCCATGATGCGAAATTCACCCAACCGACACACCAACGCAAGGGTTTCAGACACAGAAATGGCGCGATGGGCGAGAATATGGTTGCGTAAATGCACTGAACCCAAAAGTTTAATGGGAAAGGATTTGTGAGTCAGCATTGCCATATGTAAACCCTGGCTGCAAACGTGCGGAAAGAGCAGGGGCAGCCGTTCCTTTTTCTCCAAGCCACAAACCTCGCGGTAGCGGTCCAAGTTCTCCTGATCCACTTGGACCTGAGCCCAACGCACTTCAATGTGTGGCAGACCGGTCGCGGCACGAAAACCCTTGCGCGGGAGCAGTAAGGCCTTTGCCATAGCGCCAAAAACACCGGGTCGATTCTCAAAGATCATGTGAATTTCATTGGCCATGAAACCTCCTATTATTGCGACACTATGCCCCATTTTCATCGTATTTCCCTGATTTCAAAAACATTTCTACCCGTATAAGGAATGAATGATGCCTAGAAGCAGTGAGGGCCACCCACCGATTTCGTAGCCAAGTTCGGGACACCGACCCATTGATGAACTTCGAGCGGAAAAAGCTTAAAACAAACCACTTTTTCGGAAAATCACCGCTAATTACCGCCGCTTTGGCGACGGTTCTTCACCTTGCGCTTGACCACGATGCGCATGAGGCGTTGGAAGGTCGAGCAGACGAAATGGTTGGGCGCGGTGCAGGCGGCGGCAGAGCGTAAGCCGTCGCGTATGGTGTTTATTGCGTGATGGTTCGGTCTAATTCCTCCGCCTTGGTCAGCAGCCGTTTGCGATCATCCAGCCCGCCGGTCAGAACCGAGGCCGGCTCGTCCAGGGAGAAACCGGCGCTTTGACCGAGCGCGATCAGGGCCAGGCGGTCCAGAACCGCGGGATCAAAGAGTCGCCGCGGGCCTTGACGACCGACCGATTCAATTAGGCCTTTTTCTTAACGCAGGGTCGAGGCGGGGAAACCCGATTGTTTCACGACTTCGCCGCTATCGAGGGTTGGTTTCATTGGGGCTTGACCTCAAATTGACTTGAACTTGCATCTTAATCCCAACGCACGGGGCCTGGCAATCGGCGTCGCCGAAACAGGCCCAATCCAGATTGGAAGGAGTGGTTATGGAAGCCGAATATTGGTATGAATGCCGGCAGACCAACGACCTTGGTTTTCACCAACCGGAGGGGAACGCCTTGTTCGCCCACCATTTTGATCGACTCAACTTTTTAAAAGGAAGCCGCTTATTAAAAGGCCGCCGCATCTTCGTGCCCCTGTGCGGAAAAACCCGAGACATGGCTTGGCTGTTGGCGAACGGGTTCCGCATGGTGGGTACAGAACTAAGCGAAATCGCGGTGCGTCAATTCATCGACGGCCTGGGCGTAAACCCAACCATCGGCGCGAGCGGCGACCTCACGCGCTACAGCGCGGTGAATTTGGACCTGTTCGTCGGCGATATCTTTGCGCTAAGCGCGGCGCAACTGGGCGCGGTCGACGCTGTTTATGATCGCGCCGCCTTGGTTTCGCTGCCCGCGGAAATGCGTCGGCGCTACCCACCATCTGCGAAAACTCACCGGCGGCGCGGCCCAACTGCTCATCAGTTTTGAATACGACCAACAACGCTTGCCGGGTCCACCCTTCTCCATCAGCGAGGCCGAGGTGCATCAGCACGATGGCGACACCGATCACATCAAACACCTGCATCGACAGCCGGTGATGGGCGGTTAAAAAACCATCGGCTCGGCCGACGAGGACGTGTGGCTGTTAACCACACCTGGTTCCTGATTAAGCGGTCCGTTAAGCCAAAAGGACACCCACCTAAAGAGAGGAGGATGTTCGAAACGCACCCAATTCGGGACACCCACTTTTCGCCGTCTACGTTGCGGCCCATTTCGGACACCTACTTATCGCTGGAGCATCACCAACCAGAAGGCCGCGGCCACTAAAAAAGCGACTTGAGTTGGGTGGGTGTCCTACAGCCCTTTGAAATGGGTGGGTGTCCCAAACCAGCCCTTTGAAATGGGTGGGTGTCCTAAACTGGGAAAGGTGGGTGTCCTAAACTGGGACTGGCGAAAAGGTGGGTGTCCCACTTTGCACGCGCGTGCGAACTTATCGCCTAAATGAGCGAACACCGATAATTAGTTTGAAAGGTGCGCGCTTTGAAAGGGCCCTTCGACCGTTCCTGTTTCCAAGTCCCTAATCCACACCTCAGCAAAAACAAATTTGGCGAGCAGCGCATCTGACATCACCTTAGCGTCACTGAATGAGGGGAAAACCGGACGAAACGCGGATTGACCTTTGCGGCGGAAGGTTCCGTCTGAGTTAAGCAATATGCCTGTGCTTGCTTGACAAAAAATGATTTCAAAACCCTCTTTACTCACAAAGGACTCCAGCTCATCCAAGCTTTATTGCTTATTTTGGCGCAAAGGAAAAATAAGCGCAATGAACTCGCCCTCGTCGCTCCCACAGTTGGCCAGGATGGCACAGTTGGCGGAACTCAACGATGTTGCCACCTGAAGCTGAACGATTCGAATTTGGTAAAGCCGTGCTACATCGACCCGGTCGACCAGTGGCGACGGCGTCGGTCGGGACGGGCGTGCCCAGCAGGACGGCCAGGCGCAGGTCTTAAAGGCGCCGTCGGCAGGTGAACGGCATCAGCGACGACCGCGCAGAACCCGACTGCGGCGACGTCGGTCCTTAACGCGAACCGAAAAAGATCCGTTCAGGTTCTTCCGTGCGGTAAATCAAACTTTCTCATATGACAGCATGTTGGCTGCCTTTTTCTTGTCGCAGGGTAAAACCCATCCGTCTCCTTTTTTCACCCCCCAACGCAGCTTTGAACCAATTGACCAGCACTGACACCTTTCTCAAGCTTGGCACGCTTAACTGAGTCCCCCTCGTCAAGCGTTCTGCGAGCAAAGGAAATAGCAATGTAGACGGTATTGTCGTCAAGGTCGTACCTGTTGATCATGGCTCATCTTGTCAAAGCAGAATAGACACGTCCATTTTGATTGAAACAAGCCTAACTCTTGCAAATGGGCTCATATGAAACCGGGAAAGCAACCGCCGGGCTGTTTTGAGAAATCAAAATGTCTCATCGCCGTTTTGTTTTTCGGTCTTCCGACAAGTTTATTGACCTGTTAACTTTACTGGGGTAATTACCAGAGGTCTCGTAGAACGCAGAATTCGGCATTGGTCGGAACTAAAGAAGTCATGAAAGCATTCGAAGACTGGTAATAGCGTAGCCCGGCGCTTTTCTCTCCAAGCTCTCATCGAGCATGCACTACTACAGCTCATCGATGGATGAGC
Organism: Acanthopleuribacter pedis; assembly: GCF_017377855.1. Taxonomy (GTDB): domain Bacteria; phylum Acidobacteriota; class Holophagae; order Acanthopleuribacterales; family Acanthopleuribacteraceae; genus Acanthopleuribacter; species Acanthopleuribacter pedis. Next base: position 35,580 of record NZ_JAFREP010000007.1, on the reverse strand, counting down.
TTTGTGAATGGGAAAAGCAGTGACTGCGGTAGAAGAACCCGAATCCATAGGAGAATTTTGTTACAGCGAAAAGCAGCGACACTTTCAAGTGCCTTGTGGGTTAAACCTTGCCAAGCACCAGAGTCAAGCCGCAGGAGCTCAGACCGCGTCCTCAACAAAACGCTGCTGGGATTTGCTATAAGGAAATCGCCCCCTGCGCAAAGAATGAGTAATAAAATGTAAAAAAACAACTCACGCAGTGAAAACTGGCGAGTTGTCGGAAAAAATGTCGAAATCCCCTTGGGAGGATTTGCAAATTTAATGTTTCAAGAATCTTAAGCGTTTAGCCTGGGCGCTTTTCGAATGGGGGACACCCACCTTTCGCCGTCTACGTTGCGACCCATTTCGGACACCTACTTATCGCTGGAGCATCACCAACAAGAAGGCCGCGGCCACTAAAAAAGCGACTTGAGTTGGGTGGGTGTCCTACAGCCCTTTGAAATGGGTGGGTGTCCCAAACCAGCTTTGAAATGGGTGGGTGTCCCAAACCAGCCCTTTGAAATGGGTGGGTGTCCTAAACTGGGACTGGTGAAAAAGGTGGGTGTCCCAAACCAGCCCTTTGAAATGGGTGGGTGTCCTAAACTGGGAAAGGTGGGTGTCCTAAACTGGGACTGGCGAAAAGGTGGGTGTCCCACTTTGCTATGCCGATTTAGTGGGTGTCCCACAGTGCTATTTAGTGGGTGTCCCACAGTGCTATTTAGTGGGTGTCCCACAGTGCTATTTGGTGGCTGTCCCACTATGCTTGGTACAGCTTGCCGATTTGGTGGGTGTCCCACTTTGCAATAACCTTTGTACATCCGGTTACCTGGCTATGGGAGGACAAACTTGAGCGTTGAAGCCGCGTTAACCAATGACCCAATCCGCACCAAAGGCCTCGAACTTTTGGCGGCCAACCTCGGCACCATCGGCATGGTGCGATTCTTCCAACAAACCGAAAATGGCTGGGGCGATTACACGCATGATCGTCAAACATGGCTGGGCGAACGCGGCGTGAAAAATCTTGCCGCCCAAATAAAACATCGCAAGCAGAACACGGACTAAACCGGGGCGAACGCACAAAACCTCTGGTGAGCCGGCGCGGGAACGGCCTTTTCGGGGTGTTTGACCCTTCGCCCAATCCGCTGACGCGCGCACCACGAAACCGGACAAAACGGGCTAGCCCTCGGAGACGTTCTTTTTGGGTAGGGTGACAATCATCTCGGCGTATATGTCTTTGGTGGCGGCGACCTTCAGGGTGCCGCGGTGCTCCTGGACGATGATGTCGCGGCAAATGGACAAACCGAGGCCCACATGTCGGTTGCCGGCGGTTTTGGTGGTGTAAAAGGGTTTGAAGATGGTTTCGTAATCGTCGCGGGCGATGCCCATGCCGTTGTCGCGCAGGCGCACTTCGACACGATCCTCGAAGTTGCGCGTCTGCAAGCGGATCTCACCCATGAAGTCGTCGCCGATCTGGTCGCGTTTCTCGCGAATGGATTCGGCGGCGTTGTTGGTTAAATGGACCCACACCCGGCTCAGGCTTTGCGCGACAACCTCGACCATTCCGACCGTTTCGTCAAAGTCACGGGTGAACTGAATCACGAGCGCGGTGTCCTTGGCGCGCAAGCTCTGGTACGTCAGCGACACGTATTCGTCGAATAAGCCGTTGAGGTTACACGCCTCGCGGTGGCCGCCGGCCGCGCGCGCCAACTCCATCATGCTCGCCACCACGGCGTCGGCCCGTTTGCCGTGTTTGTCGATCACGGCGGCGTTTTCGGCAAGGTCGGCGAGATCACCCGCGAGCTGCCGGTAGCTGTCACCTTCAAGGACCCGGCCCTGCAAACCTCGAACGGTCTCGGCCAATTCAGACGAAAGCGACAAAGTCAAGCCGGCGAAATTGTTGATGAAATTAAGCGGGTTGGTGATTTCGTGGGCGATGCCGGCGGTGAGCGTCCCCAGCGACGCACTTTTTTCCTGTTCCATCATTTGCCGGCGCGCCTGCACAAGCGCCTCACTTTGTGCCGCCACATCCAACGCGGCGCGCGCTTTGGCGGCAACCGAAAGGGCGGCCTCGCGGAAACGCACCAACTTGGCGGGATCAACCTGATCAAAACACTCGGGATCCACCATGTTCTCCAACACCAAAAAGCCGGATATGCGTTGGTCGTCATTCAAGGTCATGGTCAACAGCGCCTTGGGTAACGGCTGACCGGCAAATAAGTCGGGATCGTGCAGGAGGTTGAAGTGACGCACCCCGTGAATGCCGGGCGCCAGGGGTTCGGCGCCCTCGCCGAGCATGTTCACCAGCTTGTTGTAGCTGAAACGAAGCGGCTGCAAGGTCTCCCACGCGCGGCCAACGGCGGCGACACACACAAATGCGTCCTCCTCCCGATCCCAGGTCCAAACCATTCCCTGGGTTGCGCCCGGGAACAGGGCCGCCCCCTGAATCGGCAACCCCTGCCACAAGTGGGGCAAGGATTCGTGGTGGTTGATGCTTTGGATGATCTGGTCAAACACTTCAGCGGTTTGATTGGCCTCGGCCAATTCGGCTTTGCACCGCGCGAGCTCATCGCCCAGGTCAGCGGCCTTGCGCGACAGAACACGGGTCACATCCAGTTGTTGCAGGTGCGATTCGATCCGCGCCAACAGCTCACCGGCGGCGATAGGTTTGGTGATGTAATCGTTGCCGCCGACGTTAAAGGCCGCGACCAAATCCTCTACCTGGTTTTTGGCGGAGAGGAAAACCACGGGCAGTACCTCAAAACCGGCGCGACGACGGATGGCGCGACACACCTCGTAACCGGACATGTTCGGCATCACCACATCCAGCAACACCAAATCGACCTGGCCGCTCTCGGCTAACAGGCTCAGTGCCTCGCTGCCGTCGGCGGCCTCGAGCACCTCGTAGCCGCGCCCGTCCAAATGATTGCGAAGCACCCGGCGGTTCACGGGTTCGTCATCGACCACGAGCAGGGTGAAGGATTGGGCGTCGGAAAGCGGGCGCGCCGCGGGATTGGACAACGCGTCGGAAAAGGGTGCTTTCGCCTCGTTGACGTTGAAGCGCGGGCCCGTCACGGCACGAACCGGTTCCCCTTCGGCGGCGGGCGTTTGTGCATCGGCGAGCGGGAGGCTAAAGGTAAAGGTACTGCCGCGGCCTTCCTGAGACGCGGCCCAAATGTTACCGCCGTGCAAGTCGACCAACGCCTGGGTAATCGCAAGCCCCAAGCCGGCGCCGGCGGCGGTCGGGATCGGGACCCCGCTGTGCGGGGGAACGGCTTGAAACAGGTCGGCGATTTGGGGGTCGCTCATGCCGATCCCGGTATCGGTCACGGCGATGTGGAGCCGCGCGCCCTGCACCTCGGCGCTGACGGAGACGGTGCCTTGCTCGGTGAACTTGATCCCATTGCCAACCAAGTTCACCAAAATTTGCAAGAGGCGACGCGGGTCGGCGGCAACCGGGGGCAAGCCCTCGGCGACCTGGTTTTCCAAGCGTACCGCGTCCTTGGGGGCGAGGGGGGTGAGTAGGGTAACAACCTGGTCCACCGCGGTTTTGAGCTCCACCCGGCACGGCTGGAGCGGCAGTTGTTGGGTGGACAATCGCGCGAAATCGAGTATGTCGTCAACCAAGCCGGCAAGGTAACGTCCGCCGCGCGCAATCAAACCAAGCTGGGCCAAGGTATCCTTGGGCAGCTTGCCACGCTGGGCCTCGGCCAGAGACTCGGCCAAGCCGACGATCCCGTTCAGCGGGGTGCGCAGTTCATGGGCGGTGTCGGCCAAAAACTGGTTTTTCATCAAATCGGTGTGTTTGAGCCGCTGGACAATGGTTCGTTCATAAATGAGGCGCCCCCGTTGCACGCGGTAGCGACCGTAAACCAAGGCGGCCAAAAGGGTGGCGTACCCCAAGACGGCAAGGGTCGACAGCCAAGGCGCGGGCCGCATGCGCACGCGCAACTCGCGGGGTTCGGAACGCCACTTGCCGTCCTTGTTGGCGGCGAGCACACGAAAGGTGTAGCGGCCGGGATCAAGCTCGGTGTAGGTGGCAAAACGTTGGTCGGCGCCGACCTCGACCCAATCGCGGTCAAAACCCACGAGTTGGTAGCGGTAGCGGTTGCCGGCGGGAAAGGCGTAGTGCAGCGCGGCAAATTTAAAGGTGACCACCCGATCTCGGTGGCCGAGTACCAGGTTTTGCAGCCGATCAAGCGGCGCGGCCAACCCCGCGTCAAACCGACGCGCACGGGGTTGAAGCGGCCGGTTACCGACGCGAATCTCGGTGAGGACCACGTTGGGCTCGTGGGGATCGCGCTGCAAATCGCCAGGCAAAAAAGCGGTGACACCGTTGGGGCCGCCGAAACAGAGTTCGCCGTTAAGGGTACGGATCGCGGCCCCCTGATGGTAACCGCGCGGCTGGGTGCCGTCGACAGGGGTCCAGTGCTGCATGCTCATGGTTTCCGGGTTGCATTTTGAGAGCCCCTTACCGGTCGCAATCCAGAGATCCCCAAAACTGTCTTCCAAAAGGCCGCGCACATCGGTGGAGCGCAAACCCTCGGCGTACCCGAAGGTCTGCCAGCGCGTTTGTTCGGGGTAATCGGGGTCGACCTGCTTCAAACGGTGCAACCCGTCAACGGTCCCAACCCAAAGGCGGCTTTGCGAATCTTCCAACAGCGCGGTGATATGGTTGTTGCTCAAGGTCCAAACATGACTGGGATGATGCACCATGCGGTCAAAGCGACCGGTTTTGCGATCCAGGAGATGCAGGCCGCCGCGGGTACCCACCCAGAGTCGGCCCTCGCGGTCCTCATACACCCCCGTGACGACGTCGTTTGCCAAGGTGCGGGGGTCGTCGGGGTTATGACGGTAGACGGTCGCGCGGCCTGAGTCACGGTCAAAGCGGAACAAACCGCCGCCCCCGGTACCAACCCAAAAATTGCCGAGCCGACCCTCGTAAAGACAACGCACATCGGCATGGTTGACGCCGTCCTCGCGAACGGGGAAACGGGTGAAGGTACCGGTCGCTCGATCAAAACGCGAGAGACCGGCATCCCGGGTCCCCACCCAAATCACCCCGGAACGGGTGGCGGTGAGGCAACGAATGTCGTTGGAGGGCAGGCTGCCGGGTTTGCCGGGGTTGGCGCGAAAATGGAAAAAGCGCTCGCGCGCGGCGTCGTACCGGCTGAGTCCGCCGCGGGTTCCGATCCAGAGACCGCCGAAAGGGTCCTGAACCATGGCGGTCACCCGGTTGTCGATCAAACTGTCGGGCCGGTCCGGTCGATGGAGGTAGCGGCCAAATTGGCGCGTGGCGACGGTGAGTAAATCCATGCCGGCGTCGGTACCGACCCACAGGTTGCCAACCTCGTCACGCAACAAGGTATGGATGTGATCGTGACCCACGCTGCCGGGATCGGCCGGATCGTGGCGGTAACCCAGGTTGTTGCCGGTACCGGCATCGAACAGGTTGAGCCCGGCGTCGGTGCCGATCCAAAAACGGTTGTCCCCGTCGGACTGGACGGCGCGAATATGATTGGACGACAGGCCGCGGGGGTTCCCGATTTCACGACGCAGGTTTAGGATCACCTGGTTGGTGACCGGGTCCAGGAGAAAAAGGCCCTTGGTATGGGTACCAACCCATGGGGCGCCGTCCGGCCCGACGGCAAGCGCGGTAACAGGGCCGAACGCGGCAACCACGCCCCCACCCGGGTCCCCGAGTAGATGGACAAAATCGTCGCTTTCCCCACGGTAACGGCTCAGTCCGTGGTCGCCGCCAATCCATAGACGACCACGGCCGTCGACCAACAGGGCGTGAAGCCGGTTACTCCCCAGCGAGGTAGGCACATCGGGATGATGGCGGTATTGGCTAAATACGCCGTCGTCAGGATCGAAGCGCAGCAAGCCGGCGCCGCGGGTCGCGACCCAATAGGTTCCGTCCTCGGCGGACACCATGGCCGCGATGCCGGCGGTCAGGTCACCCATCCGCGAGGGTGGGCGGCGATGGATGGCGCGCGCGAATCCTGGATCAAAAAGCGCCAAGCCGCCGGTCGCGGTACCCAACAACAAACGGCCGTCGTCAAGCACACATAAAGCGACAACCCCACCACCGGGAATGGTGTCTGGATCCGCCTTGTCGTGGCGAAACCGTTTCATTTCATAGCCGTCAAAACGCGCCAACCCTTCCGCGGTGCCAAACCACATAAAACCCTGACGGTCACGGACCACGGCGGAGACGGCACCTAGGGATGGAACCTCATCGGCGGCGATAGGCTGAAAACGCACCTGTTGCTCGCGTGCCTCAAGCGGCATCCCCCAAAACACCGGGATCAGGGCGAACAAAGCATAGACTGTAGCGCGCCATCCGCGAATCTTCATATCCCAACCAGTAGCTAAATCACTGCCGAACATAAGGTTTCTGCCCAAAAACCGCGATACTTGGCGGGAGCCCGCCTCAATCTTGGGGGCTGCCGCGACTCGCGGAAACACGCGAACCACGGACCGGCGAGCGGGTCGATATTGTCTTAGCTAAACCACTTTGTTCCATGAATTTAAGGAAAATCATCGCTGGTTCCGCGCCTTCGGGTTTCACGTTGTTGGATTCGCTGGATGTCGTTCCGATTATAACCGATTCCCACGCCCCTCGCGGTTTTTTGCAACAGACGGCTGATTAACGCGTTTCCGGGGGCGCGCTTCATCCGCCGACAGAAATTCGCGGGCGAAAGCAAAACACACGCAACCACAAAACAACACCATTAACGCAAACATCCATTTTTACTACTTTTATCGTATTTAAACAGTACACGGGAATCCATGTCGACGGATTCCACAACCCTCAAAGTCTAGCCGGAGGCACAAAGCTAGTCTCATCAGAAACTTACCGCTTGTCTCAGCGATTTTTTCTGAGCCATAACAAGCCTTGCCCGGCACCGAAGCGTTAACAACATCCCAACAACACACGTTTTCCGCGCGGAACAGGCTTTTCCTAACACGGCTAAACCGCGTCAATCGGTCGTCTACATAAAGACTGATAGCAGTATTTTTTAAACGCCGATTTTTTCAAAGAAAAATTCACAACCACACGCCAACCACCACATAAAATTAGGGTTAGCCGCCAAAAACCTCAGAAAGTTAACCGTTATTCGATACTTGCTTGCAATAATTTATTGAAAGCGCCCTCGCTTTTACGGCAAGATAGGACGGCATGACGCTTGTGAACTTACCTCATTTTCCCTGCTTCCATTTGGCCACAAGCCGCCCATGTATCTGAATGACCTCCCCCAGGAACCTAGTGATCACAGACGCATCGCCGCCTCCCTATAAAGGCCGGTGCTTGGTCCATCACCGATCACACCCCTCACCCCCCGTTTATGGCTTATATAACTCAGAGTGAACATCATGAAATGTATCTCCTGCAACTACGAATTTGGTGAAGGGACCCTATTTTGCGGGGTCTGTAGCGCCCCTTTGGTCAATTTGGCGGTCATGGAAGGCGGCCTACTTCTTATAGAAGACACCAACCAGGCAATTCTCCAACGGGTGCTGGCCCCCGACTACCGCGTCCAAGGTAAATTAGCGGACGGCGGGATGGCTTGCGTTTACCACATTGTCGACAACCGCACCGATGAATCCATGGCGTTTAAAGTGCTGCCTTTGGACCGCGCGGGCGATCCCGAAACGGTCGCCCAGTTTGAACGGGAATCGCGACTGCTGGCCGAATTGTTCCACCCGCACATCATTCCGATCTACGATGCGGGGGAAATCGCCAAGTTCCATTACCTGGCCATGCCGATGATGGCGGGCGACCTCAAAAAACGCATCGAAAAAGGTTTGCGCCTGCGCGAAACCCTGCGCATTTTTCACCAAGTGCTGGGCGCGCTTGCTTACGCGCACGATTCAGGGCTAACCCACCGCGACATTAAACCCGCCAACATCCTGTTTGACGAAAGCGACAACGCCCACCTCGCCGACTTCGGCATCGCTTGGCTGGCCGACGAGGCCGGGGCCGAGGGTCACGGACAAGGTTTGGGCACCCCCACCTACGCCAGCCCCGAACAACTGTTGGGCGAAAAGGTCGGCCCTGCTTCCGACATCTATTCACTCGGCGTGGTGTTTTACGAAATGCTGACGGGCCAACGGCTGTTTACCGGCGCCAATCCAAAAGAAGTGGTGCTGGCCCACCTTCACCAGGAACCCACGCCGCCGTCCCATCACAACACCAACCTGCCCCCCAGCTTAGAAACCCTCGTTCTCCGCATGTTGACCAAAAACTTCGAGGACCGTTTTCTCGACGCCCACGCCCTGCAGGAACACATTCAAGCAACCCCGGAACTCTACGCCTTGTTTGAGGATTTCAGCAAGCCGGCCAAAGAGCAGCGCAGCGACGAGGATGTGCCGCCGCCGCGCCGTCCCCCCATGGTCAAAGCCAAACGCCGCGGCAAGTTGCGCGGCTTGATCGACATGGCCTTGGGCCGGGCGCTGACCGCTTAAGCGAACAGAAGCCGACCCCTCACATCACCCCGTTTCGCAAAACAGCCGGATCGCGACGGGGCTTTTTCCCCAAAAGCTCAAATTTCTTCCACATTGTTCCGCTTTGATGAAGGCAGCCCGCGCTCCCCCGCATTTCTCACAAGGATTCGTCGCAAGAAGCTGAAGCCTTGTGAGAAATGCGGACTGGGTCCCGACCAGACAACTCGGTTGGTCCACGCGGGCGCTTTCGCATTTCAGAGAGGTCACCCCATGCGTTTTGGTTTTCACCTGTCGGCCCTATTGTTTCTGTTTGTCGCCCTGCTTTCACCCTGCTTCAGCACGAACCCGGTCGCGGCCGCCAAAACAGCGGCCACGTCCACCACACCCTTTCCTAGCTGGACCTTGGCAAGCAGCGGGGACACGATTGGCGCGGCCGGTTTGTTCATCGGTGAATTCGACGGCAACCCCGGCCTTGACCTGGTCGCCACCGCGGCGTTGTCCAACACAACAGCCCAGCGCTTCTGGTCCATTTCGGCCTTGACCGAGGACGGCCTGATCGAAACGCGCACCACCAGCAGCTTATCGACCACACGGACGATCACGGCACTGCGCACGGCGGACTACGACGGCGACGACCTGGACGAAATCTGGGTAGCCTACAGCGACTTCACCATCGAGGTGTTCGACCCCTTGTGCGACACGCCCTTGGTGACCATCGACCTCGGTGTCACCCTCAGCACCTGGAACGACGTGCAGATCACCGACATCGACAACGATAGGGTCCTCGAAATCCTGGTGGTCGGCGCGGAAGGCCTGTCGATTTTTTCGGGTAGCACGCCCTTTGCCCTGGAACAGACCCATGCGACCTACACCGACCACGAGATGACGGTCGGTCAGATGGACGACGACCTGTTGCCCGAAATCGCGCTGTCCGGCGGGAACCGCGGCTATGTCATCGAATACGATGGTTCGGTCCAATGGGAATATTTGCTCGGCTTTGGGCGCGCGATTACGGCACAGGATATTGACGCGGACGGTCGCGATGAACTGGTCGGCGACCTGAGCAGCAGCGTGATCGCCTTCGACGTCGAGCAGCAAGCGGTGAAATGGGAAACCGAAATCATCCTGTTTGCAAGTGGTTTCGCCATGGGCAATGTCGACGGCACCACGGGAGTCGAAATCATCGCCTGGAACACGGAAAACAACCGCCTCGCCCTGTTTGCGGGTGCTTCAGGCGCGGCGATGGGGACCCTGATTTTTGACGAGCTGGATTCCATTTCCGGGTTGGCCGTGGGCGACCTGGAATCCCGCGGTCAAGACGACATCGTCGCCGCGGGCGTTCGCAACTTCGAGCGCACCGCCACGATGGCGGTGGCGGACTTTAACACCGGCCTCCCCCGTTACCAGAACCGCAAGGTGCCGGGGGCGCTGCATCAATTCGCCGTGGCGGATCTGGACAACGACGGTAGCGAGGAAATCCTCGTCGCCCCGCCGGAATACGAAACCAGCGTGGATCCCCGCCTGCTGGTGTTCAACGGTGCAAGCCGCGCGCTGTCCCGCACGATCCGCTTCCTGGGCGGCGGTTTTACGGTGCATGGTGTCACCTTAATCGCGGTCGACAACCTCGACAGCGATCCGGCCATGGAAGTGGTGTTCGTCGCCTCGGAAACCTTTAACACGGTCATCCGCATCTACGACGGCGCCACGGGTGCGGTCCAGGCAACGAGCGCCCACCTGGACGACGACTTCAACCGCATCACCACGGCCGATGTGGACGCGGACGGGGTGGTCGACATCATCGCGGCGAGCAACGAACGGCTCCATCGCTTTCGTACCGAAACCATGGCGGAAGTCTGGCGTTCGCCAACGCTGGGTTTCTCACCGATCACCCACCTGACCACGGCCGAAACCGACGGGGACGAGGCCTTGGAAATTTTGGTGGGCGGCGACGGTACCAACGTGTTGTTTTTTGACGGTCAAACCAACCAGCTACAAGACTTTGTCGAAGGCGGCTACAGCGCGGTCACGGTGACGGACATCGACGGCGACCTCGAAAACGAAATCCTGTTAGGTACCCAAAGCGGCATGATCGAGATCTATCGCGGCAGTCCTCCGGCATGGGTGACAACCCGTGATCCCGGCTTGGGTGTCCCGATTAAAGGCATCCGTTACGACCGGATCGACGCGTTCACCGATCCATTTTGGTTTTTGGCCACCGGCGGCGCGGTCACGGTGACCAGCGACGGGACGGCCGAACAAATCTGGCAGAGTGCGTACGGCATGAATTCGGTTGCAAGCGGCAACCACATGCTGATCGCCGATCCCGACGGCGACGGCCGCCGCGAGATTTTCGTCGGCGGTAGCCACGTGCTTGCCGGCTTCACGGTGGACTGTGGCGCGCCCCTGCTGCGCGCACGCCTGAACCACTGGCAAACCAACTGGTTCGTCACGGATTACGCGGCTTTAATCAACTGTGCAACCCAAGAATAGGCTGTGCAGTCGGCCGGCGGGGTTAGTCCTCGCCCGACGGCGCTTCTAGGGCGGCCAACACGCCGATCATTTCTTCGTTGAGCACACGACCCAGCCACGGATCCTCGCGCAGGTGGCGGCGACTCTTCAGCAGCAGCGCCTTGGCCTCGGCAAGGCGCTTGCACCGCGCCAAAGCGGCGCCTTTGAACAGGAAAATCTGAGCTTGAACGGTTTCATCCGCGTGTTCCGCCAACATCAGATCGGCCAATTCAAGCGCTTCCTCGTGACGGTTGCAGCTCACCAACAGCTCCAGCTTAATGAGTCGTCCACCGGTCAGGAGAAAGGCGGCGTCGCGAAACCGCGTTTCAAACCCGGCCAAGGGGCCCTCCAAAACGGCCTCGGCGAGCTCCAGCTTCCCTTGACGGAGTAAAATGTTCATTTTGTTGAGGTAATAACGACACTGATCCTCGCTCAGCTGATCGGCACCCCCCTCGCGGTCCAGTAATTCGTCCAAGCCGCAAAGGGCCGCCTCGTAGCAACCTTGATGGGCAAGGGCCAGAGCATGAAGCTCAATCATCCGCTTCACCTCGGAATCGTCCCCGCCGAAAGCGGCACGCAAGGGCGCCAAAATGGTTTGGTACGCGGTGCAAACCGCTTCAAACCGGCCCAACTGCCAATCGGCCAAACACAGGCCGACCCGCAACCGCAGCGATAACCGCATCAGGGCTTGATCGCCGACCTCGGCCCAGGCCAACGCACGCAGCAAGCGCTCGCGGGCGTCGTGGGGGCGATTTTGCTCAATCAAGAAAAAACCGTAATCGCGGGCGGCAATCATCCGATGACGGGGATCGTCCGGTGTGTCCTCGGGAAGCGCGTCCACCAAGCGTCGGTAAACAGCCTCAGCCTGATCAAAACAGCCTGCCTGCCACAAGCAAAAAGCAACCGTGCGTTCGGCGGTCAAAAGGCCCGCCGGCCAATCGGCTTGGTGTGCAGAACAGGCCGCGGACAAAACACGCGCCCGCTCCAAGGCCCGGCGGGGTGCGCCCACCCGCGCGGCTTGGTGAATAAACCACAACTCGATTTGCACATAAAGCTCGGGATATTCTTCCAAACGCACCCTGTGACGGAGTTTCTCAAAGCATTTCTCGGCCTGGCGGCGATGGTTTCGCCCAATTTCCCATGCAATGGTGATTTGTCCATACAGACAATCGGCCGCCGACGGACCGAGCAAGGTCCGCGCCCGCGCTTCCAAGGCTTCGAATTGGCGCAGGGCGCCATTGACCCGACCTAGGGCAAGGTAACCCTCGGCCACTTCCCTATAACAGGCGACCAACATCGGCGACAAGGCGGCGCCGACGGGCTGCCGTCCCAAGGTGTCCAGTTCTAGCAAAAAGTCCGCTTGGTCCTGCAGGCAGGCACCTTTTCGTTCGCGAAACCGGCTTAGTAAGAGCGCGCCGACGGGATCGTGGGCACCTTCCATTCGATAACCGAATGATTCGGACCGCGGCGACGGCATCAAATGGCGCATCACAAGCAACGATCCGCCGGGACGTCCCACGGGAAGCGCCGGCACCACCAGCGCCGGCATCTGTTCCGAAAGGCAGCCGGCGGGAAAAGCCCCCTTCAAAACGGCTTCACAATCCATTCGCAACGCGGCAACGGAGGGGTACCGTTTCTCGAACGACTTCTCGGTCGCGCGCTGGATCACGGCTTGAACGTAGGTCCGGGTCGGGCCGTAGGCGGACGCCCCCTGCAAGCCGCCGTGCTGATCCGGCAAGATCATCGGCTCGCGCAGCAGCACTTCTTTGAGTTCGACCGGGGTGAGTTCCTCGGGTTTAAAACGCGCGTAGGGTTTTTGATCGCACCACAACACATAAAGTAAGCATCCCAAGGCATAGATGTCGGCACGAACATGGTCGTCACCGCCGCCGAAAACCAACTGCTCCGGGGCCATGTACAAGGGTGTCCCCGGCCGATGCCCCGGAAGGGTGTCTTCGTGGTCCAGGGTCATCGGTGCAGCCAAGTTTTTGGCAATCCCCAGGTCGACAATCCAAGCATGGGCTTTGCGACCCAGGTAACCCGCCAGAATGTTGGATGGTTTTAAGTCGCGATGTAAACAGCCCTTCTCGTGAATGTGTTCCACACCGAGGCAAACTTGAATAAAAAGCTGGAGTCGGGTCTCCAGTGAAAGTTGTTTTTCCACAACGAAATCGTCGATATGTTGGCCGGGAACATAATCCATGACCAGGTAGGGGCGCCCCTCAAACACATCGTGATCGTGAATGGCGACCACATTGGGGTGCTTCAGCGCGCGAAGAACAGCCACCTCACGTTGAAACCGTTTGAGGAAACGATCTTCATCCGCGGGTAAACCCGAGGCATCAAGGTTGGGCGTCCATAGTTTTAGGGCATAGTCTTGGTTGGGTGAGGCGATTTGGCGTACCTGGAAAACGGAACCCATGGCACCCCGACCCAACTCGCGAATAACCCGGTAAGGACCGACCCGAACCGGTTGATTCTTAAAGTAGGCATCGAAAAAGTCGGCGTCTAACACCTCGGGTAAGCGCGAGTTTTCCAAATAGTTAGCCGGCATGCCCGAGTCAAAGACCAGCTTGCAGGTCCGCTCAAAAAGCACCGGCCGCAACAAACATTGCTCTTTAATAAAATTTAAACGACCCCTTTTCGGATGCAACAACGCCTTTTCAGCCATACGTAATGCTTGACGAGACAATTCAACTTCTTTTGAAGATCCATGATCGAACGGAGACTCCACGATGCTTCCTCCAGGTAACCGCGATGCGGGAACACGCCGGCAGGGAAGGCAACACGGCGTTTTTCCGCCACGGCCCACCCGCCCTTAGCGCGAGAATTGGGTGACATGTTGAGAACGAAATACGATGCACAACCCATGGGTTTTCTAAAAACGGCCAATCAATCCCTTTTGCCGGTTTCCGTGTCGGTACGGCCCAGGGCTCCGTCCACCATGCGAACTTGTGCCAACATGGTCGTTCGTTCCGCCGCGGCGACCATGGGACGCATGAATCAGTTCCGATTTTTCGTTGCAAATCACGGCAGCCATCGAACGAAAAAAATCCCGTCCTACCCAACAGCGCTAAAAACCACAACAGGCTCGATAAACGCGAGGTATTTTTTCTAAAGGTCTGTATCGAAGTAGCTTGAAAAAAAACCGGGGTCGCGCCCGACCGTACCCGCTGGGTGCGGTGCGCATTTTTACAGGCCGTTGCAGCCCAGAGATTTAGTTAAAATCACCGCGACTTATCGCGCTTCTTAGGTAAAAACCACAACAGGCTTCACCCCTCACCCAGCCCCACAACGCACGCTATCCCTAAGCTTTAATCCATTTCCCAGACGCCTTCCTCACACCCTCATCCCCTTTTAGCGGGAAACTGAAAAAACACCGGCCCTGATACAGAACCACCGGTTTTTGCGGATGAATCAGTAAGGGTCTATCGCGCAAGCACAAAGACACCTGCCGGTTCCCAATCAACCGAAATTTAATGAAAAACACACGAAACCGCACGACGGTTTTCCTGGGGACTTCGGTCTTCCAGGGGCAGATTGGTCGAATTCCGCGAAGGGTGTTCATCGCTTGCTTTCTGCACTCACGCGCTTGCGTTCGGTAGATCTCAATCAAACCGTTCTGAGGTGAATCAATGCGACGTCAAGCCGCACTATCCCGATTCTTTGTGTTAACAACCGCCCACTTGTCGACACCCGACACGGAGGGGCCGGAAAAGCTCATCCCACCCACCAAACCGCCACCTGAACCGGTGGAGAATCCCAACCCTACCACGCCGCACGAACCATCGAGGCCGCCCCAATAACCCGGCCTCCGAACCAGTGGAAGGAAACCCCGTGCGCCGGAAGGGCTTGATCCCCAGGATCGACTTCCCACGCGCACGGCACCTCGCTTCGATCAGCATTGAATGGGCGTCGAAATCCCACCATGGGTCGGCCAGAAAGGCACCGCGACAAAACGGTCCCAACAGTCCTCGTCCTTTTCCACCGACCCCGGCAGGGCGTTTCGCGCCATCCCTCATGGGACGGCACCGGCCCAAATCGCACGCTTCTTAGGTTTCATTCACTTCGGCATTCGATAGCAGGCCCAACCATTCACTAAACTTTAGTCCATCGTCAACAATGACGTTAAGATTAAGTATCACAGAGAAGCATCGAAAATTATAACGATTCTCCTTTTCAAGCCTAGATTGAATCCGACCTATTCCGGTGCCCGTCAACGTCTCCGGCACAGGTTTTCTGTATCTATATATCCACAAATAAAAAGATCCACTAAATCCCTTATTTAGTTCACTTTAAACACCGCAAACACAACACTTCATCACCGCAAAATATAATGAAAATAACCAAAACTAAAAAAAACACAATTCAGAATCATTTTTTCTTCGATTTTTATGAATAAAAGAAACAGAGAACAATCTCGCCTACCTCAAAAATTCAACACCCCAAAAAAAGGTGAACATATGTCCTTGCCTGATCTCCACACCGCACTATCCTTCCTCACGCAATTCTCTGAAAAAACCCAAAATACCGAAAAAGACAACAACCTTTTTACCGGCAACGGACAGACTCACGACCTCAGCCCCCGGGCACTCACCCGCATCCTCAATTTCCTCCACCAGACCCAGACCGTGGTCGCACCTGACCCACCGCCAGGTTTGGATCAACAGAAAATCGCCGCCAAGGTATTGCGTGCGCTTCTGGTCCAACACCTTAAGAATCCGCTTCCAGGCGGCCCCGATCAACAACCAACACACCCGCTTCACCGCCTATCCGACGCGGAACGCGAACGTGTCCTGGCCACGGATCGGGCACTGTTCCAACTCGAGGCACTGGACCCCGATCTGTGTGAAATCGTCGAACTGAGGTACTTTTTGGGCCTTGATCTCGAAGAAGTTGCCCGGCTCACGGGTCATTCCAACAAACTAATTGCGGTAAAATGGAAACTTGCGAAAACCTGGCTATTCCAGGAAACACAAACAGGAAGGCAACACGCATCGCTGTAAACGGACAACGACAGCTCCGCCCTTCGCGAAGGCCGCAACCCCACGCGTTCACCTTTGCGTCGGCACGGGCCGACGGCTTCATCCGACGCACCGCCTGAACAGAAGAAGTTCAACCCTTATTGCGGAAAAGCCGGCGTTTCTCTATCACCGACGAAACGCCGTCAATCGTTGCGTATTGGGCTAACCCCAACCGCAACGGTCCCGGCCCAGCCGCAACACACCAAAAAGGTCGGGTTCGCTCGATTCCGGCTCCCCACACCAAACCCAGTTCGACCGCCTTTCACAAACAGTGACCCACGCGAATCGCCCTTATTCGGTGCCACCCTCGGGCCGACCGGCGCAATCAATCGCATAAAGATCCACCGAAACACCCTTCACCCTACAGCGTCGATCCAAAACCATCCCGATCCGCCGAGCCACCTTGCTGCTGGCCGTGTTCTCGGGGTGAATCAAAGCGATCAGCCGGGCTAGCGTCCATCGCGCAAACGCGAAATCACGACAGGCAACCGCCGCCTCGACGGCGTAGCCCCGTCCCCACGCCTCGCGGGCTAATCCGTAGGCAATCTCGGTCTCCGCGACACCGTCAATCTCCCAACGAATAAAGCCGCAATAACCGACCAAGCCGCCCTCTTTTTTTTCTAACGCGTACAAGGTGCGGCCGAACCGGTTCCACTGATCTTGGCGCTTGGCCAACCAACGCCGGGTCTGAACCAAGTCACGCGTACCACCGATGAAAAACTGCATGACGCGTTCATCCGCAAACATCGAAGCCAAGAAGGGTAGGTCGGCTTCCTGAAAAAGACGGAATTGCAGTCGGTCGGAAGTCGGCAGAGGTACAAACAAATCACGCTCCTGTCCATAATGATCGAACCAACCCAGACCGCGGGAATACGCCGATAATGTCGCGCGCGGCTCACGCTTTTATCGGGGTTTCCGCAAGAAATGACCTGAAACGTTCACGCTAGCACAGGCGGTTCCATCCACCGGATTTTTCCGAAGGTCCCCGAGGCAACAAGCAAAGAGGAACCCGGCCGGCCACGATTCCGCGTCGCCCATTTTTTACCAATCTGATAATTTACCATTGACACCCACTGGACAGACCAGATATTTCCGTGAGTTTTTTGTTAAGAACCCAAACACCTCAACAACCAAAAGGAACACCTTTACAAAAGATCAAAGACATTAATTTCAAATAGCTTAAGCAACAAAGAGCAGACCAAAAGCACCACACCGACCAGGGTTATCTTCTACTTGAATAAATTTTCGGTAAAATTTTATTTACATTTCTCAACAGCCTTTGATAGATTGAGCGAGCATTCAATATTCAGCTTCAGCGCTTTTCTAGGAACAACAACCTTTGAGCGCACCCAGCTTATGACGCCGACGATCTTATTCGCGTCATCCATGCGGCTCGGCTTGAACACCGTCCTTCCCCGTTCGAGCCGCGCACGTTTTGCCGCGGCCAATCATTGTGCCGTGTGCCAATTCTATCCATCGTAATCTTTGGAAGGAGTTTTTACTCATGTCACGCATATTAGGGTTCTGTTTCCTTTTGACCACACCCGCCTTGCTCTTCGCCAATACCGGCGTCGCCTTCGTCCACGGGACGGGCAAACAAACCGATGCACGCAACGACTACTGGACCCGCGAAATGGTCGATTCGGTTCGTCAAGGCTTACCCAACAGCAGCAACTACACGGTGATTAATTGCGATTTCGAGCAGTTCATGTGGGATAGCGCCGCCGCGGGCTGCTTGGCCGACCAACTCTTGAGCTTCATTAACAACCGCGGCATCACCGATCTGGTGGTAATCACCCACTCCAACGGCGGCAATGTCATGCGGTGGATTTTGTCCAACCCGACCTTCGACAGCCGCTATCCTCAAATCATTAGCAAAATCCGCTGGGTTAACGCCCTCGCGGCATCCAGCCTGGGCACGCCGCTTGCCGACGCCGCCACCAACGGCAACGTGTTCGAGATCGCCGTCGGCTGGTTGCTCGGTTACGCCTCGGATGCGGTCAAACAGCAGCAGGTAAGCTGGATGGCGCACTACAACGCCAACAACCTCTACGGCACCAACGGCCGCCCCGGCCTGCCCGTCGGTTTCTACAACGTGGTCGGCAGCGATGTTGAATCCTCGCCTTTCGACGGTGATAGCTACTGCGGTGGTTACACCCTGAACCTCGGCCTCGAGGTCACCCAAGAGTGGTTGGACAACTGCTCCGACGGTTTCCTGAACTGCAGCAGCCAAGCCGGCGCCGGCCAGGTCTGGTTTTACGACACCCAGCTTTCGAACGAACCCTTAAGCCACAACCAGAGCAGACGCAAGTGCTTCGGCCTCGACGTCGTCCTGCGCAACGATTTATAGGAGGCCCATCATGAAAAACCAACGTGTAAAACAATGGCTTCGCTTGGGTTCTTCCGTTCTCTTGGGCATGAGTTTCGCCATGGGTGCCGACGAGGGCGCTTTAATGCCGCCGGAAGCAGGTGATTTTGGCGCAACCGTCATTCAGGCGCAATCCCTAAAAACCACCCCCCAACTTCCCCCCACGGCCCAGGACCGCATTCACTTCAGTTGGGCCTTGGACCCGGCCAAACAACTGAACCTCGATTACGAGAGCTATCAGGCGCAAAGCAAGGCTTACCGCTTGGTGGTGAGCAGCAGCGATTTCGAAAAAGGCATCGCCCTGCCGCTGGAAAGCTCGCGTCCCTTGATCAAAATTTCGCCCCAAGCCGTTGACGGCAAAGTAAACGTCAACCACGCGATCCAGCCCCAAGACCTGATTTTGGTGGACCGCAACGGGACGCTTTACCACGGCACCGAGGGTGTCGACATGCCCGCCGCGGCCGAGGATCTCCAGCGCGCCCACAAAAAGCGCTTTGCACCGGCGACCACCATGTTCAAATTGGCCCACGAGGTCGGTCACCAATCGGTTCACCTCTTCGCACAGAATGTGGACCAAAGCCGGGAACGCACCTATGTGATCCAGGTCTTCGAAAAACACGCCGGCGCGGCTTTGCGCCTGCAAACGGAACGCGACACTTATTTCGCGGGTGAAACCTTGCGGATTAACACCGGCTGGGTTTCCGACATGGGCAAGATCGCCACGGAATCCATGCAGGGCCACCTGATCAGCCCCGACGGACGTCGTTTCCCGTTGACCTTTAGCGCCGACGGCTCAAGCGCCGCGGCACAACTGCCGAAAACCCTGTCTCAGCACAAAGCCCTCTGGCGCGTGGACGTTCAGGCGGCGGGTCTCCACGGTGACACCTTGATTCGCCGCGACGCCCACGTGGGTGTTGCGATCAGTGAAGCGGGTGCCCGGTTCGGGGGTCACGTGGCCTTCGATCAAACCGAGACCCAGGTCATCGCGGATCTTGCTGTCGAAACAGCGGTTACTGGTCGCTTCGAAGCGCGCGCGGTGCTCTTCGCCACGGATGCCGCCGGTGAGATGGTCCCCGTTTCGGTCGCCCATGTCGCCGACCTGCTGCCCAAGGGTGAGCACCGCCTCGACTTGCAGTTTGAACTGCCCGCCGATGTGGACGCGGGCGCGCCTTATGAGTTGCGCGATCTGCGTTTGGTTCACCAGGACCGCGGCAGCTTGTTGCACCGCCAACGGGTCGGGCTACGCTTCGATCCCGGCGCGGAATAAGGCCACGATCTTCACAAGCGATCCTCCACCTCGCGGTAAACCCAACCCTCGGTTGCCGCGGTGAGGACATCCCCTTTGCCGCCGGCGCCTCAAAACGTCGGCGGCTTTTTCTGTCTACGCGGGAACCTTTTCGCCGGGCGAAACTTCCAAATCATCGGCGACTACCTTAAACTGAATGGTTTATTGAACAACGGTCCCCTTGATTAGGAAACACGATGAACACCCATTTCGGCCCATGGCTGTGGCTCCTCTGTTTGCTCCAGCCGCTTGCCTTTAGCACGGAACCACTCAGCCCACGCATTGCCAATTACCGCATCGAAGCCCGCCTCCACCCGCAAGAACGCAAGGTCGTCGCAAGCCAATACCTGTTGTGGCACAACCAAAGCCGTCACCCGGTGGCGGACCTTCAGTTTCATCTGTACCTCAACGCCTTTCGCCACACCCAGTCGACCTTTTTGCGCAATAATCCCGGTGACGCCCGGCCGTTTGACCGCATCTGGGGTGCACTCGACATTCAAACCATTAAGCTGCAACCGCCTGCACGGTCACGAATCGAAATGAACGATGCGGTCAGTGAAGAAATTCGCCCGGACGCCAACCGCTTTGAGCAGCCGCCGGATGCGGCGACCCTGGTCGACGTCACCGATCAGCAGCGGTTCATTTGGCCGGACGACGGCAACATCCACGATCAAACGGTAATGCAGTTAACGCTGCCAAACGCCCTGCCCGCGGGGGCCTCGATTTGGGTGTATTTTGAATTCGAGGCAACCCTGCCCGATCCGCCGATTGCCCGCACGGGCGCCGGGGCCGATTATTTTTTTGTAGCCCAGTGGTTTCCGAAAATCGGCGTCTGGCAGGACGGGCTTTGGAACTGCCACCAATTCCATCCGTTCAGCGAGTTTTTTGCCGATTTCGGGGTCTACGATGTCGCCATGACGGTGCCCGCCAACTACCACCTCGGCGCCACGGGTCGCGGTGGTCCACCCGATCAAAACGAGGACGGCAGCCTGACCTATCGCTACCGGGCCGAGGATGTTCACGATTTCGCCTGGACCACCAGTCCCGATTTCGTGGTCCACGAAGAACAGGTTGACGATGTCGCGGTGCGCCTGCTGATCCAACCGCAACACCGCGGTCAAATCGAACGCCACATGGTCGCCACCCGCCACGCGTTGCGCGCGGGTCAAGAATTGCTGGGTGAATACCCCTACGACACGCTAACCGTGGTCGATCCCCATCCGCGCGCGCGGGAAACCGGCGGCATGGAGTACCCAACCCTGTTCACGGTCGGCACCCGGCGCGGTTTGCCCAAGGCGGTTCGGTTGATGGAAGCCACGCTCATCCACGAATTCGCCCATCAGTACTTTTATTTATTGGTCGCAACCAACGAGTTCGAGGAGCCCTGGCTGGACGAAGGTTTCACTTCTTACGTGGAGGGGCGACTCTCCGAATCGCTGTTCGGCACGGAGACCGGCATCCTCGAACTTGCCGATTTCAAATTTTCGGACCGCCACCTCAACCGCGCGAATTTGGCCGCAACCGGCGAACGCGACGCCATGGCGAAAAAGAGCTGGGAATTCATGAATTACGGCTCTTACGGGGTCAACAGTTATTCCAAACCGGCGTTGGCGCTGGGCACGCTTGAACGGGTACTTGGCCGCGAAACCTTTGACAAAATCCTGCGCACCTACGTCAAGCAGTACCGTTTCAAACAGCCGCGTGCCCAAGACTTTATCGTCATCGCCAATGTGGTTTCGGGCCGCAACCTCAATCCGTTCTTCGAACAGTTGATGCATGAAAACGGCACGTTGGATTACGCGGTCACCGGTGTGCGGTCATCGCGCAAAACCTCGCATCACGGGCGCGACGTCACGAACTCCGGCGAAGACAGCCCCTTGTTCAGCAACCAAGTGGATCTGCGTCGCTTAGGTACCTTTGTGTTCCCGGTCGAAATCGAATTGTGCTTCGAAGACGGCGGCTGCCGCCGCGAGCAGTGGGACGGACGCGACGCCTGGCATCAACTGCGCTTTGACGCGCCGAGCCGCCTGGTTTCCGCCCAGGTCGATCCCGAATACACCATCTTGCTCGACGTTAACTTCACCAACAACAGCCGCCGCCTGGAAGCTTCCGGCGCGGCAAGCGATCAACTGGCGTCACGCTGGTTCGGTCGCTTTCAATGGCTCCTAGAACTGTTTGCGCTTTAGTCAATTCTTTGGATGGGATCCTTCATGACCAAACCCCGTTTTCTCCACGCCGTCGAACACGGCTTGCGCCAGGCCCATCGCTATCCAGGAACCGTGCTTGCGCTGTACCTGTTCCAACTGTTTGCATCCCTGATCAGCCTCTATCCCTTTTGGTTTCTGTTTAACCGTCACGCGGAAAGGTCGCTGATCGACGCCTTGCCGGGTGGTCTGATGAACGGCCATCACCTCATCGAGATCGGGGCCGCCGAGGCGGGCGGTTTTCAATTGGCGATGGTGTGGTTGATCGGTTGTGGTGCCCTCGCCTTGGTTGGGAACCTGTATTTGGCGGGCGGCGTGGCGGTGGTGGTCGCGCGCGGACGCGGTGATCAGCCGGCCCTGTTCCGTCGCGCGGGTTTTGCGTTTTTGCCGCGTTTCGCAATCCTCGCCCTGTGGATGCTCCCCTTCGCGGCCCTGATCCCTATCGCCATGATCACCTTAGAAAGCATCTTAACGCTGATCTACGGCGCGAACCCGGACGACCAACTCGGCGGTTTGGCGCTCCAACTCCGCCTGGCGGTCCTGGTTTTGGCGGGATTCGCCCTCAAGCAGCTCTTCGCCTTGGCGCGCCTGCACATGGTGCGCAATCCGCATCGCTCCAGTCTCGCGAGTTTGGCGGCGGCGCTGGTTTTTTGCTTCGCCAAGTTCCGCGCGGTGCTGGGCTTCCTGCTCATTTTTGGGACCGCGTACGCATTGTTGGGGTTCAGCCTGTTCGAACTACGCCCCTTCCTGCCCCACGACGGTTGGCTTCTGGTGGTCCTGCACCAGCTTTGGATCCTGCTCAAAAAAGGTTTGGACGTCACGCTAACCCACGCGGAATGGCACTTAATCGACGCCTACACGGACAGACCGGCGATGGTCGGCGGCGGCATGCCGCCGGTACGTCGTCTCCCCGGCCTCTGATCCGACCATCATCTTGTTTGGGTGGCGTTAGGTCCTGTCCTTGTCCTCTCCGCGTGGGTGCCCACCCGGCCGACGCCCTCTTCGTGTGGGTGCCCACCCGGCCGACGCCCGCTTCGTGTGGCTGCCCACCCGGCCGACGCCCGCTTCGCGTGGGTGCCCACCCGGCCGACGCCCGCTTCGTGTGGGTGCCCACCCGGCCGACGCCCTCTTCGTGTGGGTGCCCACCCGGCCTACCCCACGGGGGTAGGCACACCGCCACGTGAGGACCACACCAAATTTAAAACGTGAGCCCTAGGCGAACCACTTCCGGTTACGCCGGCGGCGTTACCCAGGGTCCCCGGGGGTTCACGAACGGTAAACCCCACCGGGGTTGGCATCCCAACGAAAAAAAAACCGAGAATGCACGGCCGATCCGTATCCCAACACGACCCCTCGTGATCCATGCGGTTTCGCCACAACCAACACGACAGGATCCACGTTTCGTAAAATGTCGTATGCCAACCCCGTCGGGGTTTACGAAAAGGGAACCCCAAGCACCCAGGGTTAGCCCATTTTCAATGGCCTAACCCGGGGCTAACATAGTGCCCCCCTTCAGGGGGCGTCCAGGGTGGCGAGGCGTCGCCTCGCATCGCATAAAACCATGGCCCGCGGATGGCGATGTGCGCACCCTTCAGGTGGCGCCGGATCATCGCCCATCCATACCGATTTCCATCACCTACCCCGCTTGCCCTAACGGATGCCCATCGTGAACCATGCCCGGCCCTGCCGATGCCCATCGTGAACCCCGCCCGGCCCTGCCGATGCCCATCGTGAACCATGCCCGGCCAGGGCACCCTATCGCGGCGCAACAGCCGCCCGCTGCTTAGTTACTGGAACGGTAACGAGGATCGTCGTGGCGTAAATCGCCGCCAAGAAAGGGCTTAAACGCCAACTCAAAGGTGGCCCCTTTGCCTTTGCCTTCGCTGGCCACCTTCATCTCACCATTCATCGACTCGACGGCTTTCATGCAGTAGTGCAAGCCGTAGCCGTGGCCGTACTTTTTGGTAGTGAAACCGTGTTGGAAAATTTCTTCGGTATTGACGATGCCTTCGCCGCTGTCGGTGATGCGGAAGAAAGGCACATCCTCGTCGCGGGTACCGGTTTCAATCAGCAGGCGCCGCTCCTCGACCGCGTCCATGGCCTCGACGGCGTTTTTGATCAGGTTCACCAAAACGTGAACCAAAACCGCCTGGTGCGCCATGATCGGAATGTCGCATTTGAAATCGACCTGCAGTTTGACACCGCGTTCGTCGATCAAATCTTTTTGGACGGCCAAACTCTCCTCGACGGCAATGTCGAGGTTCACCGTGGTCAGGCTTTTCTTTTCTTTTGAGTAATACTGCTGGGTTTCGATGATGTCTTTCATCAAGCCAATTTTCTTCTCGGCGTTGTCCAGCTCTTCCACCACATCGTCGTTCTCTTTTTGCAACAGGTTCCCGAGGTGGCGATAGTACTGAAGCAGTTGTTCGCCTTTTTCGTCGTTGGCAAAAAATTCGGGCAGGTTGCCGCTGTTCTCATCGAGAATGCGGTTGGCCTTGTGGAGGCCGTCGACCCGCGATCCGTTGACGACGCGACCGATGTTTTTCATAGACACGTTCATGCTGTTGAGAATGTTGCCGATGTTGTGCAGCACCGAGGTGGCAAATTTGGCTTTACCGGCGGCACGGGCATTGGTGCGCGCCTCTTCTTGGGCGGACCGCAACTGGCGGGTAGTAATCAACAACTGAAGATGGGTATGCACGCGAGCAATCAACTCGGTGGCCGAAATCGGTTTGGTCAGATAATCGTTGGCACCGGCTTCCAGTCCGGCTACGAGGTCGGCAACCTGGTTTTTGGCGGTAATTAACAGCACCGGCAACTCGTGGGGTCCGTAGACCTCGCGAATCCGTTGACATACCTCAATGCCGCTCATTTGCGGCATCATCACGTCGAGCAACACCAGGTCAAACATGTTGCCGTCTTCAATGAGTTCAACGGCCTCGGCACCACGGGACACCTTGGTCACCTGGAACCCGGCGAGATGCTGCTCGAGCACTTGCAGGTTAACCGCGTCGTCGTCGACGGCAAGTATTTGATAGTTATCGGTTTGAAGGCCGGCCAAACGGCGGTTCAGGGTTTCACCGACGGGGGCGGTCGACACCGCGGGATCGGCCGATTCCATAAATTCTTCGGGCGCCCCCACCAGATCGACCGGCTTGGACAGCGCGATTTCAAAACCTTCGAGCGGTTGTGCGTCTTCGCCGGCAAGCGGCACTTTGAACCAAAACTGGGAACCTTCGCCGAGCTTGGAACGCAGCCCGATTTCGCCGCCGTGTTTGGTCACAATGTCACGTGAAATGCTGAGTCCCAAACCGGTCCCACCAAAATCACGCTGGGCCGAACCGTCGCCCTGTTGGAAGGGTTCGAAAATATCGGCCTGCCTTTCCTCGGGAATGCCGGGCCCTTGATCGGAGACGCTGATGCGCATCCAATCGTCCTCGACCATGGCGGAAACGGTCACCCGCCCCTGCTCGGAAAACTTGACGGCGTTCCCGATCAAGTTAATAAGAACCTGCTGGATGCGGTACTCGTCAACGCGCACCGCGGCAATCCCCTTGGGCAATTCATTGACCAAGCTCAGGTCTCTGTCGCCAACCAGGGGTTCCATAATGCTTAAAACCAAATCTACCAGCGCAAAAGGGCTGATTGGCTTGAGGTAAAGGGACAGCTCGTTTTTGCGCAGTCGTGAGAAGTCCAGCAAATCGTTAATCAGTTGGGCCAAACGCTGGCCGCTGTAAAGCACCACCTGCAAATTCCGGCGGGCCTCGCTGCTGAAATCGCCGCCGGAACCACGCAACAGGCTTTCAACCAAACCGATGATCCCGTTGAGGGGCGTACGCAATTCATGGGAGGTGTTGGCCAAAAAGGCGTCTTTCAGGTCGTTGACCTTGCGCAGCTCGGTGACCATGCGCTCGCGGGCACGCTCTTCTTCCAAACGGTGGCGGTGTAAGTCGCGTAATTCATGGACGTACTTCAGGGTTTTTTGAATGGTCGCCTTTAAATCGGCGTACTGGATGGGTTTGCTGATGAAATCAAAAGCGCCGCCGTTCATGGCCTTGCGAATGTTCACCATGTCGCCGTAGGCAGTCACCATCACGGTCGCCAGCAATGGAAAACGCTGGCGTATTTTGGAGAGCAGCGTCAGCCCGTCCATGTCGGGCATGCGTATATCGCTGAGGACCAGATCGAACTGGTCGTCTTCGTCTAACTTGTCCAGCGCCTGACGGCCGTTGTAGACAAAGGTGAACGAAAAAATCTTATTGCGCGTTTCTTTGCGAAACATCTGGCGGAACAGAACTTCCAGATCCGGCTCGTCATCGACAACCAAAATGCGTGCCGGTTTGGCTTCCAGATCAAGTTCTTGGGGAGAAGATGCACTTTGATCTAAGTTATCGGTACTCATACTGGACTACCCAACCCCTCACCACACCTCACCTCACCTGGGGTGAAAAAAATAACCATCGGAAGGAAAAGGCACGGTTCGCCGACCGCGTTCAACCTTCTCCAAGGACCCGGACAAACCGGTAGGAACGAACAGCCGGGCGAAAACGCCGGCAAATGCCCATAGGGACGCGAGTGGCTCCAAACAGCGCAGTCTGTTTCACAGCCGCTTTAGGTGTAAGTCTACGCCTTTACAAGCATTTTCATGCAGTCTACCAGATATCAAGATCCGTGGCGCAGGAAAAAGTGAACAAATGGGAATTTGCATCACAACCGCCAGGGTCACCGACAATCAGGAAAAAACATGCAAAAGCCGTTTTTTCATGAGCAAGGACACCGACATCAACTTTCGCCAACTTGCGTCATACAAATAAACCTATTGTCAAGAACACCTTAGGAGCATAACGCTCAACAAAAGCACGTTTTCTTCAAAAAAAACGCTTGACACGCATTCCGGGCTTGCACGATGATGGCGGCCAAGAAGAATCCCTTTCACCGCACCCTCGCGGTGACCTCATTCTGCGACCCCTACGGAGTTGACGACTATGTTTCCCACTATCGCCATCGTGATTATCGTCGTCGTCGTGATTCGCCTAACCTCCTAGGCGCGGACGCAGTCACCTTATTTGACGAAACCCGCGCCCCTCACGGAAGCGCGGGTTTTTTGCTTTCAGGCCCCTTCTTATCCCACTGGAGTTTCTCATGATCAACAGCAACCTCATCGGCTTCAACAACCTATCCAACACTGTTGCACCCGTCCTAGGTCTAGCTGTATCCGCCGTCGTCGACGTGATTATCGTGGTCGTGGTGGTGATTATTGTGATTAGCAGCGCGGGGCCACCCGGTTAAGCAACAACCAAACGCTTACCGAAAAGGCCCCGCACCTCACCGAGGTACGGGGCCTTTTCTTTTTCCCCTTCCCCAAGTCCTTGTTCCCCAGACGCTTGATTCCCCCAAGTCCACACTGTTTCCCCAAGTCCACTTCCCCCACCGGCGCCACAGGAGGTTCCCCCATGACTCAGTCCCCTTCCCCCGAGGACCCCGAGTCGCACGACGCGTCCACGAGGCCCCACCTCAGTGACGCGATCAAAAAAGGCATCGCACGTGCTCCCGCGCGGGCCATGCTCAAAGCAACGGGTCTCAGCGACGACGACCTGCGCCAACCGCTGATCGCCGTCGCCAATACCTGGACCGAGATCACGCCCTGCAACTACCACCTGCGCGAATTGGCCGACCATGTCAAAGCGGGCATTCGCGAGGCGGGCGGTACCCCGATCGAATTCAACACGGTTGCGGTATCCGACGGCATCACGATGGGCACCGAGGGCATGAAAGCCTCGTTAATCAGCCGTGAAATTGTGGCCGACAGCATCGAGCTGGTCACCAAGGGCCACTTCTTTGACGCAATCATCACCATCGTGGGTTGCGACAAAACCTTGCCGGGCGCCACCATGGCACTGGCCCGTTTGAACCTGCCTTCACTGGTGCTGTACGGCGGCTCGATCCACGCGGGCCGCTGGCAGGACAAAGACGTCACCATCCAGGATGTGTTCGAAGGCGTCGGGGCCTGCCTCTCCGGCAAGATCACCGAGGCCGAGTTACACGACTTGGAAAACAAGGCCTGTCCCGGCGCGGGTGCCTGCGGCGGCCAGTTCACGGCCAACACGATGGCGACGGCGCTTACGGTGATGGGTTTGTCGCCCCTGGAGCTGAGCGAAGTCCCGGCGGCGGATCCCCGCAAAGCCGAGGCGGGCCGCAAGGCCGGCGCCCTGATCATGGATTGCTGGCGCAAGGACCTGAAGGCCCGCGATCTGATCACCCGCGCCTCGCTCAAAAACGCGATCACCTCGGTTGCGGCCACGGGCGGTTCCACCAACGCGGTGCTGCATTTCCTCGCCATCGCCCAGGAAGCGGGTGCCGACTTCACCATCGACGATTTCGACCGTGTCGCGGCCGAAACCCCCGTGTTTGTCGACCTCAAGCCGGGCGGGCGTTTCACGGCCCCGGACCTGGAGCGCGCGGGCGGCACCCGCTTGGTCCTGCAACGCCTCAAGCAGGCGGGCCTGTTGGAAGACACGCCCAGCGTCAGCGACCCCTCGCTGTTCGCGGCTTGCGAATCGGCACAGGAAACGGCGGACCAACCGGTGGTGCTCAGCGCGGACAAACCACTCAAACCACGCGGTGGTTTCGCGATCCTCAAGGGCAGCTTGGCCCCCGAGGGTTGTGTGATCAAGTTGTCCGGCCACAACCGCAAACGCCACGAGGGTCCGGCCCGTGTTTTCGACACGGAGGAAGCCGCCTTCCAAGCGATTTCCAAAGATGAAATCCAAGTCGGCGACGTGATTGTCATCCGTTACGTGGGCCCACGCGGCGGTCCCGGCATGCCGGAAATGCTGGCGGTCACCGCGGCCCTGATCGGCGCGGGCTTGGGTGACTCGGTTGCGCTGATCACGGACGGCCGTTTCAGCGGCGCCACCCACGGCTTCATGATCGGGCACGTGGCCCCGGAAGCCGCGGTCGGCGGGCCCATCGGCCTGATCCGCGACGGCGACCCCATCGTGATCGATGTCGAACAGCGCAGCCTGGACGTGCAAGCGGACCTAAGCGCCCGCAAGGCACAGTGGCAACCCAAACCCCAACAGTTGCAGCCAGGCGTGTTTAGCAAATACGCCGAACGGGTCGGCTCGGCTTCGTTCGGTGCCATGACGGTTTAGGTTCTCCTTGGTTCCTAAACCCTTCACGACCCCCCGTGACAAGCGTTGCCGATACCCCGCGGCCAACGCTTCCTAAACCCCAATCCCCCAACCGTGTAGATCACACACCTTCGATAAAAAAACAGGCGCGCCGAATAAGGCGGCCTCCGAGCATAGAGGAGCAACACCATGACCAAGATGTATCGCGAGCAGGATGTCAACCGAGAAGTCTTTGAAGGCAAAACGTTAGCGGTGCTGGGCTACGGCAGCCAAGGCCGCGCCCACGCGCTAAACCTGCGCGAAAGTGGATTCCAAGTCCGACTCGGTCTGCGACCCGAGGGCCGTTCCTGGAAAAAGGCACAAGCCGACGGCTGGGAGCCGTTACCCCCCGGTGAAGCGGTGGTCGGTGCCGATCTTGTTGCCATCCTCGTCCCCGACATGGCGCAAGCCGCGCTGTACCAAGACTACGTGGCCCCTAATCTCAAGCCGGGCGCGGCGCTGCTGTTCGCCCACGGCTTTAACGTCCACTTCAAACACATCCAGCCCCCCAAGGAAGCGGACGTGATCATGGTCGCGCCCAAAAGTCCCGGCGACCTGGTACGGCGTCAGTACCAACAGGGCCGCGGTGTTCCCTGCCTGATCGCCGTCGACCAAGACGCCGGCGGCCAAGCCTTCGACCGCGCGCTGGCCTACGCGGACGGTTTGGGCGGCACCAAAGCGGGCGTGTTGCAAACGACCTTCGCGGAGGAAACGGAAACCGACCTGTTCGGCGAACAAGCGGTGCTGTGCGGCGGCGTGACGGAGCTGATCCGCTACGGCTACGAAACCCTGGTCGAGGCGGGTTACCAACCCGAGGCGGCTTACTTTGAGTGCCTGCACGAGTTAAAGCTGATCGTCGACCTGATCTACGAGGGCGGCTTTACCAAAATGCACGAGTTCGTCAGTGAAACGGCCAAGTACGGTGACCTGACCCGCGGACCGCGCGTGGTGGACGCCTCGGTGAAGGCCAACATGAAAGAAGTCCTGACCGAAATCCAAAACGGCACCTTCGCCAACGAATGGCGCGAGGAAAACGACCAAGGCCTGCCGCATTACAACAAATTGTTGAACGAGGATCTCGAGCACCCCATCGAACAGGTGGGCAAGGAGTTGCGTTCGGCGATGGCATGGTTGAAACCTCAGATGGAGGGGGCCAAATGAGAGCTGCCGATTTCGTGGTCAAAGCACTCGAACGCGAGGACGTGGAATTCGTGTTCGGCTATCCGGGCGGGGCGATCATGCCCGTCTACGATGCTTTGGTCGAAGCCAAGTTCAAGCACGTGCTGGTACGCCACGAGCAAGGGGCGGCCCTGGCGGCGGACGGCTACGCCCGCGCCTCCGGCAAGGTAGGTGTGTGTTTGGCGACGTCGGGACCGGGTGCGACCAACCTGGTCACGGGCATCGCCAACGCCTTCATGGATTCGGTCCCGATGGTTGCCATCACCGGCCAGGTGCCCACCCACTACATGGGCACCGACGCCTTCCAAGAAACCGACATGCTTGGGGTCACCATGTCCATCGTCAAACACAGCTTCCTCGCGCGCACACCCGAGGACCTGTTTTGGATGCTGCCGGAAGCCTTTCGTGTGGCGCGCTCCGGCAGGCCCGGCCCGGTCTTGTTGGACATCCCCAAGGACGTCCAACAGACGATGATCGAGATGCCGGCGGAAACACCGCCGCCGCCGGAGCCGGTCGTCGAACCGGATAGCGCGGCTCTGGCGGCGGCGATTGAGCTGCTCGAGGACAGCGAGCAGCCCATCATCTACGCGGGCGGCGGTATCGGCATGGCCAACGCCCTCGAAGCCTTCCGCGACTTTGTCGAGGCGACCCGGATCCCCGTGGTCACGACGCTCAAGGGGATCGGCAGTTTGGCCGGCGACCACGAGCTCAACCTCGGCATGCTCGGCATGCACGGCCTGAAAGCGGCCAACCTCGCGGTTCAAGAGAGCGATCTGCTGATCGTGATCGGGGCCCGCCTGGACGACCGCGCCACGGGCAAGCTGGACACCTTCGCGCCCAAGGCCAAGTTAATCCATCTCGACATCGATCCGGCGGAGCTTGGCAAACTGCGGCGCCCGGCGGTGGCGGTACGCGGCGACCTGACACACAGCCTCACCGCGTTGCGGGCACCGATCGCCATTCGCAACTGGCGCTCGCGCTGCCTGATCCGCAAGGCCGAATCGGCCTGGGACTACGGCAACCCCAGCGACGACATCTACGCCCCGCGCCTGCTGCGCAAGCTCTCCGAGCGTGCCGGCACGCGCACCATCATTAGCTGCGACGTCGGCCAACACCAAATGTGGGTCGCCCAGCACTACAACTTCACCGAACCCTACCAGCACCTCACCAGTGGCGGCCTCGGCACCATGGGCTACGGCCTGCCCGCGGCCATCGGCGCCTGGTTGGCACGGCCCGATCACGAGGTGATCGTGGTTAGCGGCGACGGTTCGATCATGATGAACATTCAGGAGTTGGCCACCCTCAACCGCTACGGCATCCCCATCAAAATTCTGCTGCTGGACAACAGCCACCTCGGTCTGGTGCGCCAATGGCAGGAACTGTTTTTCGAGGAGCGCTTTAGCGAGGTCGACCTCTCCGACAACCCTGAATTCGTCCAAGTCGCCGAGTCCTTCGGCGTCGAAGGCATGAAAGTGGATCACCGTAACCAAGAAGAAGAAGCGATTGAGGCATTGTTAAACGCCAAAGGCCCCTTCTTCTTGCACGTCGCCATTAACCCCGAAACCAGCGTTTGGCCGTTGGTACCCCCCGGCAAATCCAACGCCGATATGATGGAAGGAGCGAAATCATGAAAGTCTTTATGCAGTTGAGCCTGTTCAATCGAGAAGGTGGCTTGGAGCGGGTTCTCGGCGTCGTGCGCCTGCGCGGCTTTCAAGTCATGGAAATGGCGGCCCACCAAAACGCCCAGGGCAACGCCCTTGACGTGACCCTGAAACTTCAGGGCCAACGGGAGAGTGACAACCTCAAGCAACAGCTCAACAAGCTGTACGACGTAGAGAAGGTGGAAATGTTCACCATGGCGCCCGCCAAAAGCGCGGTGATGACAAACTTCAGCCAACAACCGATGGCGGCGGCCGGTTAACACGGGCACGGGTCCTTTCGTCGCCGACCCCAGCCGCGGCGGGCCGCCATCGCGGTCCGTCACGGTGGCGAAAGGACCGATCCCACCCCATCGATTGAGCATCGCCCAACGCTGAAATTCCATCAGAATCTAAGTCAAAGCAGGTTCCCTACATTATATATAGGTAGGCCAATCTCGCTTTGCCTCATTTTGCTCCTCATGGAAGCGAGGCCGTGTCGTGTCCGGCACGGGGTCAGGACCCGACGCGACTTCGCTTCTTTCACCGACCCACGGCCCGTGGGGAAACCGCGCTTTGCCCCCGAAGCGAACCCAAGAGGACCAACGCCATGAAGGTCAGTTCCTACCTAGAAAAGATCCTATCGTCTCGCGTTTACGAAGCGGCCGTGGTCACCCCGGTCAGCCGCATGACCCGTCTTTCCGATCAAATGCACAACCACATTCTGCTCAAACGCGAGGACCAACAACCGGTTTTCTCTTTTAAAGTGCGCGGGGCCTACAACAAAATCGCCTCTCTTTCCCCCGAACAACAGCAGCGTGGTGTGATCGCGGCCTCCGCCGGCAACCATGCACAAGGCGTCGCGCTCGCCGGCCACAAACTGGGGCTCCAGGCCATTATCGTGATGCCGCGCGCAACGCCGGCCATTAAAGTCGACGCGGTGCGGGCGCTGGGCGCCGAGGTACAACTGGTCGGCGAAACCTTTGAGGAGGCGGCGGCCTACGCCCGCGAACAAAGCGAAATGCGCGGCATGGCCTTTGTCCACCCCTACGACGATCCGCTGGTGATTGCCGGGCAAGGCACCATCGGCATGGAATTGTTGCAACAGGTCTCCGAACCCATGGACGCGGTGTTCCTGCCGGTCGGCGGCGGCGGCTTAATCGCCGGTGTGGCGGCCTGCCTCAAGCAAACCCGCCCGGAAACACGCATCATCGGGGTAGAGCCGGAAGACAGCGCCTGCCTGCACGCGGCCCTGGCCGCCAAGGAACGCATCACCCTGCCGCAGGTCAACATTTTCGCGGAAGGCGTGGCGACGACCTCCATCGGCGAAGAGAATTTCCGCCTCGCCCAACTTTTTGTAGATGAAGTGGTTACGGTTAACACGGACGAAATTTGCGCGGCGATCAAGGACATCTTTGACGATGTACGCTGTATCGCGGAGCCCTCGGGCGCCATCGCCCTCGCCGGCATCAAAAAATACATCGAACGCGAACAGGCGCGGGACCAAAACTTGGTCGGTGTTCTCAGCGGCGCCAATGTCGATTTTCACCGATTGCGCCACGTTTCGGAACGCAGCGAGGCACGCGAGAAAAGTGAAGCGCTGCTCGCGGTCCAGATCCCGGAGGAACCGGGCAGTTTTCTCAGCTTTTGCGAAGCGCTCAACCACCGCAACCTGACCGAGTTCAACTACCGCTACCAACCGCGCGAGCTGGCCACGATTTTCGTGGGGGTCAGTGTCAAAAAAGCGGGTGAGAACGGCGCCTCCCTGTGTGCCTCCCTGCAAAAGCAGGGTTACCACGCCTGGGACCTGAGCCACAACGACATGGCGATGGACCACCTACGCCACATGGTCGGCGGCACGGCACCGGACCTAAGCAACGAACGCCTGTTCCGCTTCCAGTTCCCGGAACGACCGGGCGCGCTGCGCAAGTTTCTCACCGAACTGGGCGCCCGCTGGAACATTTCCCTGTTCCACTACCGCAACCACGGCGCGGCCTACGGCCGGGTCCTGTGCGCCTTCCAAGTCCCGGAAGGAGAGCAAGATGCGTTCTCGGCGTTCCTCGACGATTTGGGCTACGCCTACTGGGAGGAAACGGACAACCCGGCGTATCCCCTCTTCCTGGCCGCGGGCTGTTTCGAGGCGCCGGTAGCCGGGCGCTAGAGCACGGAAAAAGGCCGCGGAACCGCCGGCACCAGCACCTTCAGCGCATCCCCCGGTTCTCGCGAGAGGGCGCCAAACGCAACCGAGGGTTTCGTTTGGAGGGGCACGCGGCTTCAAACGAAACATGGCTAGCGTCATGTTCACGGTGTCTTGCAACTTATTAGCAGCATCTTCGCGCGTTTCGTAGGCCTGACGTTCGTCGGCGTGCTGTTACGTTTTCATGGTACCGAAGGTTGGCGCCGGCCACATTTGCCAAAATCAAACAACGCCAGGGACGCCAGGGTCCCTGACTTTGATTGGGTTTATGTTTCAGCAGCGTCAAGTTTGTCTTGAAGCGCCAGTAGCTTTTTGGCTTCTTTTCGTACCCAGGGGAACTCATGGGTAAGCTGGGGCATGATAAGCTCTCGGGGAACTTTTGCTTTCAGCCTACGCAGTCCATCCATGGCATGCCCGACCTCATCACCGGCCTGTAATACTTCCATCAAAACCTCGGCCGCCTTTGGATGTTTCGTTTTCCCAAGTGCAACCATTACCATTTGTCGGGTAAACCCGGCAGATCGGTCTCGTACTATTTCAGCGAGCTGGTTAAAGTGATTCTTGCGAACTACAGGGACGAGCGCATCTCCTACAATCCATCGATAATTTTTATCCTCTTCAGATGTAGAATTTTTAAATTCATCAATGAGCACCTCAGCAGAAAGCTTCGCCCAAGGTTGGGATAAAGTCCTTACGATATCTTTCTTCAGAGGTCGGTAGGTTACTCTGGGCAACCATTTGATTAAAATGGGGATTGCTTCGAGATATTTCACCTTGCTTTCTCGAAGTTCCTTAATGACAGAAATTTGAAATCCCTTTCCCCCCAGTTCATGGAGCAAATCCCTAGCCGCAGCACGATATTTCACGCGACTACAATCGATATGAGCTTTAAACTTTCTGTCTTGAGGTGAAAGGTTTTCTTCTTTTTCCAGCCGCTCAAGATGCTGTTGGTATTCGTTCGTTTTGCTCATTTGACACGCTCCACAAGAATTTCACCGGATTCAACCAGCTTTTGAAGAGGTTTGGTTAGCTTAGTCTTATCCGTCAAATACAAAGTCAACGTGAAGCCTTCCTCCTTAGCAAACTGATAATAGTCCCTAATTTGACTAGAAAGGTAGACCGTTGCGCTGCTTTTGGCTTCGCCAATTGTTCGATCATCTTCATCCAAAAAATCTGGAACTCGGTATTTCGCTTTGCTGCCTTTGACTTGGATGTGATCCTTATTCTTAGGAAGGGGGACCTTTTTTTCAAATGCCAAACCCTTTTGGACGTTTTGTTGGAGTCGGGTGGCTGCAGCCGAGGCCATGGCCAGCATTTCGGTGCCGTGTTTTGCCAACATTGCGCCGGCTTCGCTTGCGCCGCCCGCCGCTTTGATCGCCGTTCCCGCGCCGCCCGGCACGCCCGGAATCAAGGTGGCCCCGATGTCCAGTGCGACACCGCCCGCATCGATGGCCGCCGCGCCCCAGTTGCCCTGGCTGATGTTGTCCACCGCCGAGACCACGCCCATGCCGATGTTGGCCACGTCCCACAAGGTCTCGAC
>NZ_JAFREP010000084.1 GCF_017377855.1 Acanthopleuribacter pedis | reverse complement strand
TAGCAAAAATGCGTTTGCGCGAAGGTTTGATCCGAGTGATCGGTCTCGCGCAGATGAAGGTTAAGTTATTAAGAGCACAGGGTGGATGCCTTGGCCGTAGTAGGCGATGAAGGACGTGGTAAGCTGCGAAAAGCTGTGACGAGGTGCAAACAACCGGCGACTCACAGATGTCCGAATGGGGAAACCCGGTACCGTTTCCGGTATCATGCGTACGTGAATCCATAGCGTGCGTAAGCGAACGTGGGGAAGTGAAACATCTCAGTACCCATAGGAAGAGAAAGTAATAACGATTCCGTGAGTAGCGGCGAGCGAAAGTGGAAGAGCCTAAACCTGTACCGTGTCAAGGTTCAAGCCGTTGCGGTATGGGGGTTGTGGGACATCTTGGTACGTGCTTGAACACGTGCAAAGAGTTACAAAGCTGTTGGTTAGTTGAAGGTTTTGGGAAATTCCGCCAAAGAGGGTGAAAGCCCCGTAAGCGAAAACCAACAGTCTCTTAAGATGCACCCGAGTATGGCGGGACACGAGAAATCCTGTCAGAATCCAGGAGGACCATCTCCAAAGGCTAAATACGACTACGGACCGATAGTGAACCAGTACCGTGAGGGAAAGGTGAAAAGAACCCTTAGAAAGGGAGTGAAATAGTACCTGAAACCCTGTGCTTACAAGCGGTTGGAGCCATCTTCGGATGGTGACAGCGTGCCTTTTGCATAATGAGCTGGCTAGTTAATTTCTGGAGCAAGGTTAAGGTATATCGGAGCCGAAGCGAAAGCGAGTCTGAATAGGGCGCATAGTTCCAGGGATTAGACGCGAAGCGGGATGATCTAGCCATGGGCAGGTTGAAGCTTGGGTAACACCAAGTGGAGGACCGAACCAGTATCGGTTGAAAACGATTTGGATGACCTGTGGTTAGGGGTGAAAGGCCAATCAAATTCCGTTATAGCTCGTTCTCCCCGAAATAGCTTTAGGGCTAGCGTCTCATGTTTCCTCTTGGAGGTAGAGAGCTGGAAGGACTAGGGGCCACACCCGGTTACTGAATCCTATCAAACTACGAATGCCAAGAGGGTCAGTGAGGCAGTCAGACTGTGGGTGACAAGATCCATTGTCGAGAGGGAAAGAACCCAGACCATCTGCTAAGGTCCCAAAGTACGTGCTAAGTGGAAAAGGATGTGGGAGCGCTCAGACAACCAGGACGTTGGCTTAGAAGCAGCCATCGTTTAAAGAAAGCGTAATAGCTCACTGGTCAAGCGAGCCTGTGCCGATAATGTAACGGGGCTCAAGCACGACACCGAAGCAATGGGATGCGCAAGCATCAGTAGGGGAGCATTCCGTAGGCCGACGAAGATGGAGCGTGAGCTCTGTTGGAGGTATCGGAAGAGACTCTGCCAGCATCAGTAACGAAAAGACGGGTGAGAACCCCGTCCGCCGAAAACCCAAGGATTCCGGGGCAAGGTCAATCCGCCTCGGGTGAGTCGGTCCCTAAGACGAGGTCGAAAGACGTAGTCGATGGAAATCCGGTTAATATTCCGGAACCAGCAGTCTTCGTTTTAGCGAAGGAGGGACGCAGGAAGGTAGCTCTACCGGCTGATGGACGCCGGGCTAAGCATGTAGGTAGACATGGTAGGTAAATCCGCCGTGTTGTTGATCTGAGATGCGAATGGTGTGGGACCCCACGGGGACCTGCATTGAGTGATCCTCGACTGCCAAGAAAAGCTTCTAAGTGAGAAGACTGTTGACCGTACCGTAAACGGACACACGTGGGTGAGGAGAGAATCCTAAGGCGTTCGAGAAAACTCAGGCTAAGGAACTCGGCAAACTAGCCCCGTAACTTAGGGAGAAGGGGTGCCTCTGGTATGTGAAGATCTTCGCGATTGGAGCAGAACGAGGTTGCAGTGAAAAGTCCCAAGCGACTGTTTACCAAAAACACAGGACTCTGCGAAGTCGAACACGACGTATAGGGTCTGACGCCTGCCCGGTGCCGGAAGGTCACGAGGAGATGTTATCCTTTGGGAGAAGCATTGAATTTAAGCCCCGGTAAACGGCGGCCGTAACTATAACGGTCCTAAGGTAGCGAAATTCCTTGTCGGGTAAGTTCCGACCTGCACGAATGGCGTAACGATTTGGGAACTGTCTCAGCCTGAGACTCGGTGAAGTTGTAGTGTCGGTGAAGATGCCGACTACCCGCAGCAAGACGGAAAGACCCCGTGAACCTTCACTACAGCTAGATATTGATCTTGGGTGTTGCATGTGCAGGATAGGTAGGAGGCTTTGATCAGTGCTCGTCAGGGTGCTGTGAGCCAATGGTGAGATACTACTCTTGTAACATCGAAGATCTAACCGCGACGCGTAAGCCGGGTCCGGGACAGTGTCTGGTGGGTAGTTTGACTGGGGCGGTCGCCTCCTAAAGAGTAACGGAGGCGCCCAAAGGTTCCCTCAGGTGGTTTGGAAATCCACCGAAGAGTGTAAAGGCATAAGGGAGCTTGACTGCGAGAGAGACATCTCGAGCAGGGACGAAAGTCGGGCTTAGTGATCCGGCGGTGCTGTATGGAAAGGCCGTCGCTCAACGGATAAAAGGTACTCCGGGGATAACAGGCTGATCTTGCCCAAGAGTTCACATCGACGGCAAGGTTTGGCACCTCGATGTCGGCTCATCGCATCCTGGAGCTGAAGCAGGTTCCAAGGGTTAGGCTGTTCGCCTATTAAAGCGGTACGCGAGCTGGGTTCAGAACGTCGTGAGACAGTTCGGTCCCTATCTGCTGTGGGCGTAGGAGATTTGAGAGGAGCTGTCCTTAGTACGAGAGGACCGGGATGGACGAACCTCTGGTGTACCAGTTGTGCCGCCAGGTGCAATGCTGGGTAGCTATGTTTGGAAGGGATAACCGCTGAAAGCATCTAAGCGGGAAGCCCACCTCAAGATGAGATCTCCCTGGGGAAACCCCTGAAGACTCCTTCGAGACGAGGAGGTAGATAGGCCGAGGGTGGAAGTCTGGTAACAGATGGAGCTGATCGGTCCTAATAAGTCGTGAGGCTTAACCTTCAAATGCGCGAGGCTTATCAAAGCCGTGAGCGCGTCAAGTCTAGTCACTTGATTCAATCATTTCTGGTAGCGATATCGTCGGGGTCACACCGGTTCCCATTCCGAACACCGTAGTTAAGTCCGATAGAGCCGATGATACTGGGGTTCGACCCTGGGAAAGTAGGTCACTGCCAGAGCCACACACTGAAGAGCCCGCGAAAGCGGGCTTTTCTTATTTCCGGCTGTTTGTTGGTTCCCAGCGGGCGGGCTCGTTGACGATCTGGGAACAGGTAATGCATGTTGGTCGATCCGGCGT
>NZ_JAFREP010000083.1 GCF_017377855.1 Acanthopleuribacter pedis | reverse complement strand
CAATGCCGTTAAGTTAAGAACCAAAACGATAGGAAAATGGGCTAGCGGTTTGATTTGTAGCCAGGCGCGAAAATTTGAATCTTCACGATATATCTGCCTGATGCTCGCCTCTTCGCCGTTCGGCCGGGTGCGCTGCCGGTCAGTGACTTCCGAAATATCTCGCTCAATCCCTTGAGGATGGGCCTCGGCTTATTTCGTAAAAACAGAAGCGCTATCGTGTTTTTCATTTTTGCAAGTGCCTGCGTGAGACAGAGTTTGTAATGGTTTAAGGTTCGGTCATTGTAGGCATCGACATGCTCTTGCTCTTGAAGCAGGAGGGCCGAGGTTAGGGCTTCGGCAAAAATTTTTGCATGAAAGTCCTGGCGCGCGGCATCCGGGTCAAGACCGCTTATCTCTTCAATTTTCAGGCGTGCCTTTTTCGACTTGAATGATTCTTCGATTTGCCATCGTTGATGGTAGAGCTCGATAAGGTCCTGTCGGCTGTATTTCTGCTTCTCAATAAGAGAGGTCATGAGTATGAACATTTCGCCCTTTATGTGAAAACGGATCATACGAACCATCATGGGCTTTGAGAAAAGCGACCCTGATGATGCTTTGCGCGCGACCTCCTTGGGCACGGGCAGCGTAAGCGCGTGACGAACTGCATCTTTTAATTGAGGACCAGCCGAATCAAGATATTGGTTCAGGAGGGTTACTTATGATCGATTCTGAAACTACACCAACCCACGCGGGTGGCAAAGCGGCGGTATGGTCGCAACGTATTCGCCAATGGGAAGCTTCGGGTTTGACTCAGGTTGAATTCTGTCGTCGACACCAGCTCAAGATCGCCACATTTCGCTATTGGCGCCAACGGTTACCCGCCAAGCGGCATGCCACCGCGAAGGGCTCCTTACGACTTGTACCCATCACAAATCCTGCCGCCGAGGAAGAATTGCCCGCTTCACCGTCCCAGCCGGCGTCGTCTCAAGGTCTCTCCATCGAATGTAACGGGATCTCTGTTCGCATTGACGATCAGTTCAATCCCGAAACTTTGGCGCGGGTCATCGCGGTTCTGCGGGCGGTTTAAGATGTGGACGGTTAGTAAACGCGCGAAGGTTTTCCTCGCCTTGGCACCCGTGGATATGCGCAAATCTTTCGACGGGCTTGCCGCCTGGGTTGCCGCGGAGCTGGATCGAAAACCTATGTCCGGCGATCTGTTCGTGTTCTCCAACCGCCGTCGCAACATGGTGAAGGTCCTCTACTTTGAGCGCAACGGCTTTTGCCTTTGGAGCAAACGCTTAATCGAGGCGCGATTTCGGTGGCCCAAAGATGAACAAGCCGCGATGGAATTAAGGAGACAGGAACTCGCCTGGCTACTCGAAGGTTTAGATCTGAGCCAAGCGCATAAAAAAGTCACCTACGACACCATCTATTAGTTGTTTATTGAGAGAGATTTGGGGTAAAACAGACGGCATGAGCCAGACGCAGAAGAACGAACCCCGAGTCGCAGAATTAGAATTGGAAAACGAACTCTTGCGGGAGAAAATTCGTTTCCTCGAAGGCAAGCTCTATCACCGCTCAAGCGAAGCACGCAAGGCGCCCGGCCCTGAAGAACAAGACAGCCTCTTTGATCTTGAAGAAGAGGAAAAGCCCGACGATGAAAGCGAACCTGAACAAGAAAAGGTGACCTACACGCGGCGCAAACGCGGCAAGCGTCAACCCATTCCCGATCATTTCGAGCGCGTGGAAATTCTGCACGATCTGAGTGACGAAGAGAAGGTATGTGCATGTGGCACAACGCGTAAGCGGATTGGCGAAGAAACAAGCGAGCAGCTTGACCTGATTCCGGCAAAGGTTCAGGTATTGCGCCACATTCGTCCAAAATATGTTTGTCCCTGCTGCGAGAGTTCGGAGGAAACCGAAACACCCGTTGCAATCGCGCCATCGCCTAAGAGCATGATTCCAAAAAGCTTGGCCGGTCCTGGGTTGCTTGCCCACCTCATAAATGCCAAATATACCGATGCGCTTCCCTTCTATCGCCAAGAAAAACAGTTGGCGCGCTTGGGTGTGCGTCTTTCGCGCACAACGATGAGCGAATGGTCGCAAAAAGCGGCCTCTCGTTGCCGGGAATTGGTCGATTTAATTCAGGACGACCTGCTCGCATCGAATTATGTGCAAATCGATGAAACCCGAGTTCGTGTTCATGGCGAACAGGACCGAAAAAATACAACGAACTCGTACATGTGGGTGATGCGCGGCGGTCTCCCGAACGAGGGGCCTCGAACTTATCTCTACAACTACAGCCCGACGCGCGCGGGAGAAACCGCAAAACGTTTGCTTTCCGGCTACCAAGGCTTGGTCCATACCGACGGCTATTCAGGCTATGACTTTCTCGGCCGGACCGAGGGTGTTGTCCACTTGGCTTGCTGGGTGCATGCCCGTCGCAAATTTGACGAAACCATCAAAGCCAACAAAAAGGGCAGCAAGAAAACGTCCCATGCGCAACGTGTTTTGAGCCTTATCGCCAAGATTTACAAGGGTCACAAGGCGATGGCGGAGCACGGCTTGACGGGTGAAAAACGTCTCGACTATCGTCGGGAGAAAATCGATCCGCAATTAAAGAAACTCAAAGACTTGCTGGAAACGCTCCTCCCAAAAACACCGCCGGAAAGCAAGTTAGGGAAGGCGGTTCGCTACATGAGCAACCGGTGGAGACAACTGGTTGCTTGTTTTGAATACAGCGAGGTTCGGCTGGACACCAACTTGGTCGAGAACGCAATACGACCCTTTGTCATTGGTCGGAAGAACTGGCTTCATTGCGGCAGCCCCGAAGGTGCGGCGGCAAACGGCATTTGGTTTTCAATCATCGAGACGGCCAAGGCCAATGGTCAATGCCGTTAAGTTAAGAACCAAAACGATAGGAAAATGGGCTAGCGGTTTGATTTGTAGCCAGGCGCGAAAATTTGAATTTTCACGATATATCTGCCTGATGCTCGCCTCTTCGCCGTTCGGCCGGGTGCGCTGCCGGTCAGTGACTTCCGAAATATCTCGCTCAATTCCTTGAGGATGGGCCTCGGCTTATTTCGTAAAAACAGAAGCGCTATCGTGTTTTTCATTTTTGCAAGTGCCTGCGTGAGACAGAGTTTGTAATGGTTTAAGGTTCGGTCATTGTAGGCATCGACATGCTCTTGCTCTTGAAGCAGGAGGGCCGAGGTTAGGGCTTCGGCAAAAATTTTTGCATGAAAGTCCTGGCGCGCGGCATCCGGGTCAAGACCGCTTATCTCTTCAATTTTCAGGCGTGCCTTTTTCGACTTGAATGATTCTTCGATTTGCCATCGTTGATGGTAGAGCTCGATAAGGTCCTGTCGGCTGTATTTCTGCTTCTCAATAAGAGAGGTCATGAGTATGAACATTTCGCCCTTTATGTGAAAACGGATCATACGAACCATCATGGGCTTTGAGAAAAGCGACCCTGATGATGCTTTGCGCGCGACCTCCTTGGGCACGGGCAGC
>NZ_JAFREP010000082.1 GCF_017377855.1 Acanthopleuribacter pedis | reverse complement strand
TCGGCGAACGCCCACCACCCGCAACGGGCGGAGAAGAAGCGCCGGCACCCGAGCCCACCTACGAAACCATCCGCTTCGACGAAAGCTACGGCAGCGGCGACAAACAACTGCTGCAAAACCTGACCCTCGTCCTGCGCGACCAACCCTTGGCCGACCCAAGCGAAACCGGGGACATCCAACTACGCCGCCGCGTCGCCACCAACCAGGAGGGCCCCCGCGTCAACAGCCAAACCGAGTGGAACGCGCAAGTGGTGGGCCAAACCCACGCGGACAACACCGGCCAAACCACAACCATGGCCTACATCCCGGAAAACGGTAACTTAGACCAAATCACCGATGGCGAGGGCGACCAACAGTCCTTAGCGTGGGACGGCGAACGGCGGCTGCGCGCCCTACGCCAGGGCAACCAACTGTTCACCTACGAATACGACAGCCAAGGCCGCCGCATCCGCGCCACCACGGCAAACCAACAGGAATCCATGGTCTTCGCATACCACGGCTCAAAAGTCGTCGCCATCGGCATCAAACACCAAGGAGGCGTGGATTGGACCCACGCTGTCGGCCACGGACCAATGGGCCCGGCCTTCATCGAAGACCTCAAAGACCGAGAAAAGAGCTATTATCTATTCAACGACCACCTAGGCACGCCCTTCGCGTACAAACGCCTGAGCGACGGCAAGGTGTTCTACACCCCCTACAGCCCCCACGGGGAAGATTGGTGGACCCAGCTCGAAGCCAAAGACTTCATGCCCGGAAACGACCCCCAAACAAAAACCCAAACCACTTCCGATTACGACCTAGGCAAAGGCTACGAACGCCCGACCTTCAGCGTATTTGACAATCCCTTTCTCGGCCTAAGCGGCCATCAACGCGACACGAACACCGGCCTCACTTACATGCACCACCGCTACTACAGCCCCAAACTAGGCCACTTCCTAAACCCCGACTTCCGCGCCCCCGACATCTACGACCCGAGTACCTTCACCGAGCCGTTTGCGTACGCTGCCGGCAACCCGATGATGTTTTGGGACCCTGATGGGTTGTCTATTGGTATATTTTTTGATGGCACA
The DNA here is from genome assembly GCF_017377855.1 of Acanthopleuribacter pedis. Taxonomy (GTDB): domain Bacteria; phylum Acidobacteriota; class Holophagae; order Acanthopleuribacterales; family Acanthopleuribacteraceae; genus Acanthopleuribacter; species Acanthopleuribacter pedis. The sequence continues at coordinate 2,476 of NZ_JAFREP010000082.1, read as the reverse complement.
TGGAATGAAAGAGATACTACAATGGAGAATACGAATATTGCTCATTTGAACGATTTATATATGGGAGATGCCGTTTATATTCGAGGCGTTGGAACTGGCCCACACGAATACTCCGTTCCTTTTTCCTTTCAGAATAGCATTGAAGAAAAATTCGAAAACTACATGGGTGGTTCTCTAGGAGCCGGAATAAGCATCAAAATAAAACTAGCATATGAAGAGGTAGTTAAGCTTTACAACAAGGAGTATAAAAAAATGAAAAATGGAGAACCCTATGACTTTTCTATAGATATATTTGGCTTTAGCAGGGGCGCGTCATCTGCTCGAAGATTTGCAAATTTCCTTAATGAAAACGGCATTCCTATATACGACAAAGATGGGAATCTTGAAACAGTAGTCGAGTCACCTGAAATCAGGTTCCTAGGGCTTTATGATACCGTTGATGCAACAAACCCTACACCCATAAGGAATATAAATTATATTACAGACTTCAAACAAAGCATACCACCAAACGTCAACTTCACGCGACATGCAGTTGCTCTGGATGAATACAGATGGGGATTTCCTTTGGAAAGTATTTTCCCAGCACCTGATACGGACTTCTTTCAAAGTAGAGAGGGGTCACTAACTTACAATGGCATCCCTCAGAAAATAGAAAAAGGGTTTAGAGGTGCCCACTCCGACATTGGAGGAAGCTACGAAGACGATGATTTGCTTTCAAGAGACACCCTTTTCTGGATGTACCAAGAAGGTCAAAGGGCAGGGATTTCTTGGCGCCCTTTCCCACGGCATAAGACCCCCATCGACTGGGGCGCTTATGATGAAATGATCGATGGAAACAGCAAGGAACGACACATCCACGACTCTAAATGGTTTAATGACAAGCTTTATGACTGGGGGAGAGAGTTTTTATTTGACCACACCATCCAACGCCCCCGAGACATATATTACACCGACTCATTTATGCCTCCACGCAACCTTTGGCCGAAGAACATACATCCATGGATACAATGATGAACAGATCCCCTATGCTTCTATTTCTAAGCAGAACTGCGGTAGCTTTTGTTTTTTTGCTTGCTTCATGTTCTTCAACCGAAGGAATTATCCCCGTCACTATTACTACTCAAGACCGTGAGTCCAACACCATCTTCGTTTCATTTTCGAATACGGAGAATGTATTAAAAAGATCTCATCTAGCTAAGGACAGATCCTCTACTTGGATAGACATGCTTAACGGATACCCCGAAAAGATCAGTGTTAGCTGGGTGAATTCTTTATCCAAAAAAAAACGAAAAACATTCATCATGCCCCCACTAACTAAGGCATTTCGACCTGGTAGAGACAAGATACTTATCGAGCTAAAAACAGAAACAGCTCGCATTTCTTTAGTGTCACATGAGCGAAAAGCTTTAGGAGAAGTAATCGCCATAATTGATCCCGTAGTGTCCCAAAAATAAACAGGCCGCCCAATCACCCTGAATTCCACGTCGCGCAACAGGAACCGACCTTCTGTTTTCTGGAAATTCGCAAAAAACTTTGCCCGAGAGAGGTATTTTTTTGATGTAAAGGCTTCATTTGGGCGCACTTTGGCCTTGGATTTCGCTCCGAATCCACCGTACTCTTAACCTGAAACGCGATCATAAAAACTGAGCAAGCCGCCCAAACGGGTTCGTCGCCGGATCCTTCCCTCTGACTTCCCCTGCATGCCGGAGATCAACCGGTTTCCCAGCCCTTGGTGGGGGCGCTCCTCATGGTAGTGCGCCACATATTCACGCAAAAGGTATTCAAGTTGCCCTTTCGAAAAAATCACGAATCGGTCCAAACATTCTTCACGAATGCTCCGAATCACACGCTCCACGTGTGCGTTCAAGTTCGGCGAACGGGCCGGCAATTTGACCGTGGTCACACCAGTTGCCGCCAAGGTGGCCTTAAACTTTTCGCCGAAAACCGCCGCTCGATCATGAATCAAAAACGAGCCCTCTTTCAGGAAACCGTGTTCCTCGTCCGTTTCGTTGCGTGCGACCTGCACCGGCCATGCCTGCGTCGGCTCGTTCACAATGCCGGCGATGTGGATCCTTCGCGTCGCCAACTGCATCATAACCAAGACATGCACCCGCTGAATCCCCCAACCACGGGTCAGTTCCACCGTGACGAAATCGGCGGCGACCATGCTCGACCACTGCTGCTCCAAGAAACAACGCCATGAGCGCGAGCGTTTCGGGGCCGGACTCAAACCCGCGTCTTCCAGAATCCGAGCCACGGTGTTTTTTTGAAAGCGTTACCCCGAGATGCTTCAGCGCCCCGACAATCCGTCGGTAACCCCAACTTGGATTTTGTTCGGCCAAACGCTGCACCAAAGCGACCGTCTCAGGCGAAGTGACCGGCCGTCCTTGCCGGCCACGCGTTTCGGGCCTATATTTTTGATGAACCAACCTTCGATACCAACGCAAAAACGTGTCCGGGCTGTAACTCAGGGTCG